>NZ_CP150235.1:0-1383472 GCF_037974355.1 Paenibacillus sp. FSL R5-0517 | reverse complement strand
GGCATGCTGAAGCTGATCCGGATTACGCAAGAGGGCAGCTATATCGACGGATGCCGCATCTCGGACGTAACGCTGGACCAGATTGGGTTGGATTACAAGAGCGATATTCACTTCCGCATTGCGGTTACGGACGGACCTTTGAACAAACGGGGCTTAACGATCTTTGGTAAAAACTTTGGTAACTACGGACAGAATCTGCTCGCTCGGGTTCTCTATAACGTGCAGGAAGAGTAGAGCCCACTCTACTCTAAACGTTGGATTAATAGCTCAACCAAACTTCTAAAATAACTGTTCCATACAACAACAACAATCTGTCTTCGAAAAGGGTGCTATCCAGCACTCTTTTTTTCATCTCGGCTAAGAACTTATTCAACCGAACTGGAATAAACCCACTGGATGATATGACTTTTACGAACCCTTTGTATTCATCCATTGTGTTCATCATGTCGTGATATAATATAGGCCTGTAATGACAAAATGGAATAACGGGCGGGGATATTTCTTGAAATTGGAGCGATTAATCTCAATCATATACAAACTGCTGAACCACGAAGTGTTGTCTGCTTCCACCTTGGCAGAAGAGTTTCAGGTGTCCCCGAGAACGATCTATCGGGATATTGATGTAATCTGTGCAGCCGGCTTCCCCGTCATTTCCCATCAGGGACTCAAGGGCGGCTACGGCATGATGGACGGATATAAAATGGATAAAAGCTTGCTTGGTTCATATGATGTCGATTCTCTGATTACGGTTCTTAGCAGTCTCTCCACGGTCTTTGAGGATGCACGTGCACAGGGCACAATTGAACGTCTGCAAACGATTGGACCGGAGCATCAGACCTCAAGTCTATCTGTGGATCTGGAGACTCGCCGAACGGAGCCTGATGCCCTTCCTCATCTGCGTACAGGGATTACGAAGCATCAGGTTGTGCGTTTTGACTACATCAATACGAAAAATGAACATACCCCTCGCCATCTGGAGCCGGTAAGACTCCAGTTCAAATACCGTAATTGGTATGTATATGGATTTTGCCAGACACGGCAGGATTATCGCGAGTTCCGACTGTCCCGGATGATGAATGTGGCCCTGACATCGGAACACTTTCAACCACATCTTGAACTTCCTCAGGCGGAGGTTGTGTCCGATCCATCCTGGCAAGATCAAGTAAGTGATGTGGTATTTCGAGTGAACCCGGAAGCGCTAGCAGAAGCCATGGATCATTTTCAACAGGCAGATAAGCAATTTCACGAGGATGGCAGTATGACGATGCGCATCTCGGTTCATCAACCGTTACAAGCCAAGTGGTTATGGTCGTTTCTGCTTAGTTTGGGAAGTGGCGCTGAGGTGCTTGAACCGATTGAATTACGTGGTATTCTGAAAGAACAGCTTCGAGACGCACTTAAACTCTATGAAGAAGTATGACACGCTGTTGTCATACTTCTTTTTTTATAATCATTTTAGTAAGTAACCACATTCCTCGCCAAATTAAAGGAGACGATCATTCATGAATCATCCGGAACAAATGTATAACTACAACGCATGGGCTAATCAAACCATCCTGAACAGAATTAAAGAACTCCCCTCTTCTGTACTAAGTCAGGAAGTGAACAGTTCATTTCCAACCATCGCCCATGCTCTCAGCCATATCTATGCAGTGGATAAGATGTGGTATCTGGTGTTAACGGGCACCGGTATGCCCGAGGCACTCCAGGCATGCATGCCTCTCAATGGTGAAATTCATGGTTCAATAGATGAGTACATGCAAATGTTTGCCGATCTGTCGGCACAATATAGCGAATGGCTCCAAGGCCAAACCAATCTGGAACACACCGTACTGCTCGATAATCCATTTGCCGGCGTCCGCGAAACCCGCTTATTGGAAATGGTATTTCATCTGGTCAATCACGGGACCTACCACCGAGGTAATGTGTCTACCATGCTCCGTCAATTGGGGCATGCTTCCGTCATGAACGACTATTCTCTCTTCTGGTATCAAGAACCGGCTCAAGTATAGACAACGATGCGATGGAAAATGTACATTGTATCCCCGTGACATCGAGGGAAGAATTGAGAAGTTGGTTGCAGGAGCATGGAAAAGTCCAGAAATCTTGCTGGGTCATGGTTAGCTTGAAACCCACTCCGGATACTCTGCTGTATTTGGACGTGGTTGAGGAAGCGTTGTGCTTTGGCTGGATCGATGGGGTCAAAAAGAAAATATCCGAGACTCAATTAGCACAGAGATTATCTCCACGAAGCAAACGCAGCTCTTGGACTGAATTGAATAAGGAACGTGTCCGCCGTCTTGAAAAGTTAGGCCTTATGCATGACGAGGGTAGACAGGTACTACCTGTTATGGACCCAAATGCTTTCATTATGGATGGTGTGATCGAACAAAGGTTGCAGGAGGACCATCAGGTTTATGTGAATTTTCTGGCCTTTCCTGCCCTGTATCGAAACGTTCGAATCGACACGATTCAAAGTGTTAAAGATCAACCCGCCTTATTCCAGAGCAGATTGGATAAATTCTTAACCAATACGAAGGAAAATAAAATGTACGGTCAGTGGCATGATCACGGACGGCTTCTGGATTATTAAAATGCCTTGAAAATACGAAAGCAGGACCTCCTCCTAGGATGGTCCTGCTTGTTTTTTTGCATTTATACGTTGGCGAATCTCGGCCCAGACTCTCTGTTCACCTCTCCCCGCTCACACATCATATTCATTCGGGTGTTAATGATTCTGCCTGTATGTTTTGGGAGACTTACCAAAGGTCTTCTTGAACTGGCGGGTGAAATAATTACTGTCGTTAAATCCACATTCATACGAAATTTCCGTAATGGACATATTCCCGTTTTTCAACAAATGGCATGCCTTCTCCAGACGCAACTTCTGCAGATAAGAGATCGGGGTCATCTGATAATAGGATCGGAAAATCCGATTCAGATGCCTTATGGAGATATTCGACTTCCCCGCAATATCCTCCAACGACAGCGGCTCAAGATAATGATCTTCAATAAATGAAATGGCATTGGCCAGATGCATGAGATTATTACCTTCGATCCCTTTCTCCTGCGTATCATATTGTCTCGACAAATAAACAACCATCTCCGTAAGACGTGAGATCAACATGGTCTGATACCCTTGCTGTTTACTTTGATACTCCTCAATCATGAACGATATCAGTGATTCCACATACTCCAGACTGGAAATGGATAACGAAAGTTTACTCGGAAAAGAATGAATATTTCGATAAAACGGTTCCAAAACAAACAGCGCCTGGAAGCCGTTCGATTTTCTCAGATCGGGCCCAGCCGAAGCAAGCATCTCGGGACTGAACATAATGTTACAGATCCTAAAATCATGAGGGTCTTTGTACGCATGATGGGTGTCACCATTAATCACAAATGCGTTCCCTTTTTTAATAAAAAATTCTTCGGTGTTCACCACATGGGTTGCATGACCATTCAGAACAATCACAAGTTCCGTAAAATCCATATGATTATGGAGCTCCATGTCCTCAGCATGTGCACCGTACTGAATAAAAAACGGAAATTGTTGATGATCCGAGGTAAACCATCTCAAATATGCATTACTCAAAAGCATTCCCCTCCGCAAACCATGTTGGGTTGAATGTCTATATCATGCTATTCGAGGACCGAAAAATCAAGGTTGGAAATGATTGAAGACGATATAATGCCCCTTGTAGCAAGGATATCTCTCATACGTTCAGGACCATATTAAACTCTCACAATGAATAGGAGCATCACATGATGAAATATACCAATCCGGTGATTCCAGGGTTTTATCCAGATCCAAGTATCTGCCGTGTAGATGAAGACTATTATCTGGTAACCAGTACTTTTGAATATTTCCCTGGTGTGCCTATCTTCCACAGCAAAGACCTTGTGAACTGGCGACAGATCGGTCATGTCCTCACAACAACGGAACAACTCCCTCTAGCGAATGCAGGCAGCTCTGGCGGCATCTATGCCCCTACTCTCCGGTACCATGATGGCTGGTTCTATATGACAACAACCAATGTCAGCGGCGGCGGGAATTTTTATGTACGTAGTGCTAAGCCCCAGGGACCATGGTCTGCTCCGATTTTTGTCGATCAGGGCGGCATTGATCCCTCTTTTCTCTTCGATGAAGATGGACATGTGTATTTTCAAACGGCCTGTAATGGCGATGAGGGCGAGGGCATCTATCAGTGTGAGATAGACATCACGACCGGAGCCAGACTAACGGATAGCCGATTAATCTGGACCGGAACTGGAGGCGCAGCCCCCGAAGCTCCCCACATGTATAAAATAAACGGCCTCTACTATCTGATGATCGCTGAAGGCGGAACCGAGTATGGCCATATGGAGACCATTGCTCGAAGCACAGGGCCATACGGACCATATGATCCATGTCCTCATAATCCGATTCTCTCCAATCGGAGCATGAAATCCAGCATCCACGCAACCGGTCATGCAGACCTTGTCCAGATCCAGGATGGAAGCTGGTGGGCTGTATTTCTTGGCATTCGTCCAGCGGGTTACCCCATGCGGCACCATCTGGGACGCGAAACGTTCCTGGCACCCGTCACGTGGACGGATAACGGTTGGCCGATGATCGGTGTTGACGGACATATCGAGCAGGAGATGACGGGGCCTTTGCTAACTGAGCACCTTTGGTCGGATGAGCCTATCCGGGATGATTTTGACGAAGCATCATTAGGCTTGAACTGGATTTTCTTGCGTAACCCGGCTCCAGGTAGTTGGACTCTCACAGAAAATCCAGGACGGCTCATCTTGCGTGGTCATTCGGTTTCACTTGATGAGGGTAGAAATCCAGCCTTTATTGGGCGTCGATTGAGCCATTTCTTATGTAATATGTCGACCGAGCTATATTATGAGCCGCGTGTGAACGGCGAGGAAGCCGGATTAACTGTATTTATGAATCATAAATACCATTATGATTTGGCTGTAACTCGGATTGACGGTCAGAAGAAAATCGTATTGCGGCGAACCGTCGGCTCTATGCGAACCGAACAGGTGCTTGATTGTGACAAAGGGCCTGTTGTATTACAAATCAAGGCTGACCGTAATCACTTTACGTTCCTCTATCAGCAGGGTTCATCCGATGCCATTGAAGTGGGTTTAGGAGAAACACATCTGTTATCTACCGAAGTGGCGAGTGGTTTCACAGGTGTAATGATAGCCATGTACGCTTATGCTCCGTCAGAGGAGTGTACACCTGCAAGTTTCGATTGGTTTGACTATGAACCGCTGGATGAATAATCGTTTTAACTCCTATATTCAGTAATAGAAAATATAATATATGATCAGCTAAAGTTATCCCCTTAAAGTAGATACTCTTACCAAAGCCTTATGTGGTAGCATAAGGAAATGAGTAAACTTTGAGGGGATTTTGCTATCTGTATATTTTTCTCGAGGATTGCTCTGAAATATATAAAAGAACCATTGCTTTATTAGAGAAGTTCTCCTAGTATTTTTAGAAGGAACACCCCAGCAGCTCCCATTTTGGCAATACCTTCACTGCCCATATGAGAGCGCTATCGCTGCAGCACGAAAGAAAACGGGAGGTTGCAGATATGAAATGGAATCACTTCAAGTCCAAGCTTCTGCTTAAGTACACACTATCCTATATCTCCATCTTCCTTATCCCTCTTGTTATCCTAACCATCATTATTTATCACAATGCTGTGGACACGCTCCGTTCAGAGATTGAACAGACCAATGTTAATCAGCTCACTCAAGCCAAAACGGTCATTGATGATCGCATGAAGGAATTACAGGACATCGCGTTTCGCATCGCCTATGATGAGCAGTTAACGCGGTATTGGACCCACCATCCGTACTATAGCCGGGAATCCATTAACGCATTAGTCAAATACAAAGCCACCAGTTCCATTATTGATGAGTTATTCCTGTTCTTCCGAGGAGATGATAACATCTACTCTTCTCAAGGCTCGGAGAATCTGGATGTATTCACGGCCCGCTACAAATTTAATACCTGGAACCAAACGGACATGATCCGGGATTTGAATAACGTCCCGTTCCCCACGATACGACCAGCCGAGCAGGTCGTCCAAGGGACCCGAATCCCCAATTCCATGCTGGCCTACCTTGTACCGATTGCACCTAACAATACACCCGCCCATGGAACTGTCATGTACCTGATTCACGAGTCCAATCTGACAGGCTTAATTGATTCCATCCTGAGTGATTATCACGGGATGACTTATATTTTCGATAATTACGGGCAAGTACTGGCAGCCAATTACAAAGGAGAAATCATATCCGAACAAGAAGTCAGCGCTCTGTTTTCACTTGAACCCGGTACGCACAGCATCTCCTTAAATCAAGAACCCCATTCGGTTGTATCCGTTAAATCGGATGCGGGTTGGACCTATGTCACCGCTATGCCAAGCAACCAGTTTTTCAGCCGAATTGTCCATATTCGCACCTTTATTATCCTTGTATTCTCGTTTGTGGTGACGATGGGCACGATCCTTGCCATCATGTTGGCCCGAAGACAATACCATCCCATTTCAGACTTAATGGAGTTCATTCGGTTGAAAAATGATCCTGATACTTCTGCAACCACCAACGAACTGGAATGGATCAAGAAAACACTGCATGATTATAGTCAGCGCGTAGATCTTCAAGAGCCCTATGCGCGCAATCATATTTTGCTCATGTTGCTGAAGCACGGTCACACCGGAGATTTCCCTGCTGAATTTACGGATAAGCTTGGCATACACTTCAACCGATCCCATTATTTTGTCATGACAATGGGCTGGGAGATGCATGCTTTACGTATTGGGGATGCCCCCGAGCAGCCTACGGTCATGCAGCTGATGAACGATGTGGAGCTGCCGGAGTTGTCTGCATATGCTTACGGTGTGGAGCTGCCACAGGCAGACCAATTGGCCCTTATCGTGGGATTCGATGCCGAAATTGGGCATGAAGGTAGTCTCAATGCCCGTATGGAGCCTATTGTTGAAAAACTGCAATGGATGGTGGTAGAACACACCGGGGTCGCGCCCGCAATCGGGATAGGCAATCGATACACTTATCCGAAACAACTGAATCAGTCCTACATCGAGGCGTCGACCGCTCTGGAAGCATCGATGCTGCACGGACAGGGAAGCAGTACATACTTTAACAACCTTTCCGGTTCCGCTGTGCAGGATTCTTCCTTCTGGGTCCCTAAGGATGTGTTATTGAAGCTGGTCCAGAGCTTAAAACAGGGCAGCTATGATGTGGCGGTTCAGATGGTTTCGACCGCGTTGAACAATTTGAAAACTGAAATGCCATCTGTACCGCTACTGCGTTGCATCTGCTTTGATATCCTGAATACCATGCTCAAAACCGCCTCGGAGCTTGGAATCCATCATGTGGTTGATCAACTTCCAAGGATCACGTCCTATGACTCATTGGAGGATCTGGAGAAGAAGCTGACAGGCCTTGCCGCTGAAATCTGCGCTCATGTCGAGGCGAAGAGTGAGACGGAAGAAAGCTCCCTGATGGATGAAATCGTTGCTTATATTGATGCCAATTACTCGGATTATGACCTCAGTCTGGGTACGATCTCATCAAAATTTACAATCTCTTCATCCTATTTCAGTCGTTCTTTCAAAGAAAAGATCGGCATGAATTTCACCCAATATATCTGGCAAAAACGAGTGGATGAGGTCATTCGGCTACTGCTGCATACAACCGATCCGTTAAAGGATATCATCACCCGCGTCGGTTATCTGGACACACCAAACTTCATCCGCAAATTCAAGAAAGAAACAGGTTATACCCCAGGGCAATACCGTAAAATGCACCGTCCCAACGGCTCTGCCGATTCCCCGGATGATGATGACGAGGAGTGTATTGGATAAATGGAGATATCACCTCTGTGACGCAGTGCGTGATTCATTAGACCAAAATAATGCAAACAAGGGGCCGTTCCATAAGTCATGCTCTTGACTTATGGAACGGCCCCTTCGTATGTTTTTAGTCCATATACATAATCTGATCCGCCTGCTCCGACTTACTTATCCTATTTTCCAGCCGGAAAATAATGAAGTCCTTGATGCAGTGCACCAAGCAAACGGTGGGTCGGATCACAGCCGTACTCCCAGAACATGATGCCGGCCAGACCTTGATCCTTTACGTAATCACCTTTGCATTGGATCGATTCTTCATCATCATACGATATGAGACTGGACCCATTGAACAGAAACGGTGCACAGGCTTCCTCATCCCAATAACGGGTATAACCATTCTTGTTGATGTACTTCGCTTCCAGTTCGGCAAAGGATGGGCCGTAGCCGCCTGTGCTGCCAGCCATTTGATGAAGCCCGTGGTTTCGATCAGGAACCTCCGTCCAGATCCGGGAATAAAATGCGGAGCCGATCACAATCTTCTCTCTCGGAACGCCGGCGCGGATGAACAGATTTACGGAAGCATCCGTACTAATTCGAAACAGATCTCCTGTTGACGTGTACAGATTCGTATGGTGTCCGGTCAGAACCTGAAAACCGCCGCGCATATCATAGGTCATCAACTGCACGTAGTCCAGATACTGCTGCACCTCGGCCATCTCTGTACCATCAACGTAGTATTGATCAGCACCTGCCGCAATGGTGAGCAGATAATGACGACCATCCACTGCGCCCTTGGTATCCATCGCCTCCCGAATCGTCTTGAGAAGCAAGGTGAAATTCCGTTTATCATCAGGGCTGGATGCAATACCGGCTTCACCGTAACAAGGATATTCCCAATCCAGATCGATCCCGTCAAAAGGATATTCCTCCAGCACCCTAACCGCCGATGCAGCCATGCTCTCCCTTCCAGACTGGGTTGAGGCGGCTTCGGAAAAACCGCCCGCACTCCATCCCCCTACAGACAACAGCACCGTAAGATTCGGATGATTTCGCTTCATGTTCGCGATCACATGGCCATTTTTTAAATGCTCGGTAGTGATCGTATCATTCTTAACATGTCCGAAGGCTACGTTCAGATGTGTTAACTTCAACAGATCCTCATGTGTCATGTCAGGAAGAGCAGAATCCACGGCATAACCTGCAACAATATATTTCGTCACCCGCTTCACTCCAATCCATTCGATGATTGTGTTATCGCAGCAGCTATCTGCAAGGCTTCCTTCCCAGTACCGATCTTGTACCCGGAAGCCGAGTAACGAATCTGAAGCTGGTTATCCAGCACAAACAGATGTGGGTAGCCTGCTTCGTGAGCTGCAGGTTTCGAAATGAAACCGGACAAGGAAGCATAATTGGAATCCCGTACAAAAACCGTGCATATTGGCAGCTTAGGATAACCAACAGGGTCAAAGGAAGCGTTCCATTCCGTGTCTCCAATTATGAGCACGATGGGGATGCCCAACTTATCCAGCGGCTCTGCCAGCTCGCACAGTTCACGAATCAGATGTTTCGTTGGTTCACGCTCAGGTTCAATCCAGGCAGCTATGGCGCCCTCCGATCCCAGAAGTTCTTCCAGCTCCACCTCTGAACCATTCAGATGGGTCAGTATACTTCCTGGTGCAAGTTTACCCAGTACAGGAATATCAACCTCAATCTCGCGATAAGTTAACACAACCTCAGTTGTATCTCCGGCATTCACGGTAAAGTACACGAAGCGTACGTTTACCGTTCCATCTTTTAGACGAATGCCTGTCGTTAAGCGATAAGCGCCCGGTTCAACCTCATATGGCTCGCTATAGACATCCGTACTGCCATAAGGATATATCAGTGTCTTATAGATACCATCTTCCAGACGGGCAAACGAGAAGTTCTCAAAATAAGATGCTGCAGGGGTATCCTGCGTAGATTTTGGATCTCTACGAAGTTGGAGCTTTCCCCAGGTTATACTTCCCTGAGTTGGAGGTAAGGTGAGACTAAACACCACGTCCTCCCATCCTCTATCGCATAGATACTGTGGTTTCTGAGCGCTCGGATGTAATCGGGCCGGAATACCCAAACTGCGACATACCGCCACAAACAGTATATCCAGCGACTGAGCATCTCCCTTCATTAGACTAAACGTTCCAATCGGATTCCCTTTGCCTTTTAGATTAGGAAGATCGTCATAGTATTCATATTGCTGTTCCAGCATTCGGACAAGTGTCGAGGGATTCTCCCTGAAGGCTGCTGCCTCATCTGCCGAAAATGCATACTGGAATACACTTCGATAAGGGACCAGCATCTCATAGGAGATCCGCGGACACAGGATGTATCTCACAAACGTATCTTCCGCCCATGATCCTTGCTGCGAGAGCGCACCAATCAGATGATCGTGTAGCGTCTGGCGAGAAGTATCAATTAAATCTTTTTCATTCATCGACTCCAGCAGACGAAGCGGCCACTCACCGTATACATTGGAGCATTCCTCTATGAAAGCTGCAATTTCATGACTGTTCCCTCGTGCCTTCTGGAGAATATTCCACACCCGCACCTGGGGTAGTCCAACCGAATGAGCCAGTGAGACGGCCTCCTCTTGCCTCAGGAAAGTATCCTCATACTCGCTTCGGGTCTGTGCTCCTTCCTCCAGACGACGATTATGAATCTGAATCTGCTCTTCCGATAACGCAACCGTGTTCTCTCCATCCCCTTCTGGAGGAGGAACCATATCAAAGTCCACGCTCCCTGCCGGCTGCTCTGACGAATCCAGCACAAGCTCTACATGGTCGTTCCCCTGAGCCTTGAATAGGATCTCCCTCCACTTACCCTCACTGACCGCACGAATCAACAGGTCGCCATAGCCTGTCTTTAAGGCCACTTCCCCTTGTGCGTCCGTCCTCACTTCGGCAATCGGATAGAATTCCGCCGCATTATACAGCTCAAAACGGACGCTGGCATCGGGTACGGGCTCTCCCTGCTCATTGTTCACCTTCACACGAATGGTGCGTGTAGGTGCATAATTCTCAAGCAGATTAATTTCCGTAAATCCCTTTTCGGAGAGCGTTATATCCTCCGGTCCGGGATAGTTGGCATAGATTCTCGTATTAATGAGCATGGCCCTGCGGGCTGGCGGACTGAACCATCCTTGATTCAGACGGGCTTCCGGCTCGCATGCCCCAATGTAATACCATTGACCATCTGCCCAAGCTTCTACCCAAGCATGATTACTGTCACAGTGAGCCCAGCGAGGTGTGTAGACCTGACGGGCAGGAATGCCGATGCTACGAAGAGCAGCCACCGCCAGCGTGGATTCTTCGCCGCATCGACCCCGAGCATTTTGGATCATCGTCAGCGGTGATATCGTACGCAAATCACTGCCAATATAAGTCGCTTTCTCATGACACCAGTAATTGGTCTCCAGAATCGCATCTGCCATGGATAACTTCGCTGTCCGCTCAGCTAATTCGTCATAGATCAAACCGCGAAAATCTTCAATATTCTCCGTATTTATCCGATAAGGCAGCACAAAATGAAGGAACAGATGATCCGGAACGCGATCTCCCCAAGGCACACGTATGCGGGTGTCCAAAGCCCGGCGCACATGACTCAAGAACAAGTCCCCGTTATAATCAGCCATGTCGTTTACCGGCATATAGGCATAGACATATTTCAACGCCCATGTCTCTTCTTCCGTTAGCTCCTGCTGAAAAATATCAAACAACTCCGATTTGCGGGCCTCTGCAAACTGCACCTTCTCTTGGAACTTCTGCTCGATCCTCGCCAAAGACTGTGCATCAAGGGAAAATATCAAGGTTTGACTGGTCATTATGTCCTCACTCCTTCCACAGCTTTCCGTCTTCCCGAATACAGATTAAGGCCGTGCCGTCCGAAGAAGGCGCAGCAATCTGAAACAGGCTGCGCGTCGTTTCGATTACAGGCTCACAACTCCACGAATCCTCACCCATAAGCAACTTCATATCTTGGGTAAATTCGCCATGGGTTTCATAATAATTGCGTTCACGGTAATAGAGCTTGCGAAGCTCCCATTTGATTCGTTCATCTTCCGGCAACGCAAACGACTCATCCGTTCCGTCATCCGAGAATACAACATACCCCCATAACTCCGGGTAGTGCATGTTAATAATGCCCATAGGTGACCACACCCAGTTGTCCTCCGAATAAGGTTTTCCGGTCTCCGGATTCAGCACCTTACGGTACTCACCGCCCTGTACCTCGGTCTGCCACTCCACACGTGAGAAGTTGACACGCCAGAATTCACCTGGTGCAGGTGGACGGTTTCCTTCGGCACATTCCTTTAGACTGGTCCAGGGAATCGCGACTTCCACACTCCATTTCCGGTTATCCGCCCCAGGATTGTTCAGTTCTCCATCGATATATACGGCCGTCTTGAGACCGCTGATATCCCAACCGTTAACCGGTGGCCCACCATCCCGATAAGGCTTCACCAATAACAGATCCCATACCGTATTGAGCGCATTGATCTCGAACTCATAATATTGATGGGAATCCCCGTCAGGATCGATAAAAATCTCGAAGTCATTATCATAGAAAATAACGGAATCACGCTCAGTCAAGGTAGCCCATATCTGATCTTCCATCAGCTCGGCAGCAAAGTAGAAATAGTCGTCATCCCACAGCATCTTTACCCGAGTCTGTTTCTCTGGCTTTGGACGAAGATCACCTTCGATATCAACGAAATCATCCGTCCAAGGGGCCGCCTCCCAAAATGCCTTATCCACACGGCCGTCTAACACCAACGGTTCTTGCGCACGCTTGCATATATAATGTTTGGGAGCATACTCAATCCTGGGCTCTGGCACTCCACTTCTGTTCATGTCACTCTCTCCAATTCGTAAGGGAGGGCATGCATCTATCGGCACACGCCCTCCCCGTAATGGTTAGTTATGGGTGACAACGGCTCCAGCGCCGCCGTACATTTCCAGCTCCTCATCGAATTCAAGCTTAAGAACGGTCACCTGTTCATGTGTATCCTCCGGGGTCATCTTAATCCACGTTGTTCCCGGGATATTGAACCAAGGCACGCCCCCATGGATCTCATGATGAAGCTCTTTGCCTGAATGCAATACGGTAATCTTTTGGATCGGATTGCAGAGACCTTTGATGCACACATTCTCTTTTGGATCATCATACACAAACAGATACAACGTCTTTCGATCCTCGGATACCGTGCTGCCTCCCAGATAATAGCGGGACATAATGCCTTCACCCGTTCCGAAGACAGCCTCCTCATGGGTTCGGATCCAAGCTCCCAGCCCAAGCAGAATATCTTCCTGCCTCTGATCGATGGTGCCATCTTCACGCGGACCAATATCCAGCAACATATTACCGCCCATCGAAATGCAATCACAGAACATCCGAATGATCTGATTCAGGGATTTATATTTATAATCAGTTGGTATATATCCCCAGGATGTGTTGATCGTGGTGCAGAACTCCCAAGGTCCCTCCGGTCTTGTAATCGGAATGCCCTGCTCAGGCGTTTTGTAATCCCCATACCCTTGAAGGCGGGAGTTGATGATGATATCCGGGTTGAAGGAGTGCAGGTAATGCTTGAACTCCGGCAGATTCCACTGCTGTGCACTCCGTTCCCAATCCCCATCAAACCATAGCAGATCCACCTTTCCGTAATTCGTTAATATCTCCCCTAGTTGATGGTTATTGAATTGCAGGAACTTCTGCCACTTTTCCTGATCCTGAACGCCGTCCACCGGACTTGAATATGGGTTGACATCGCTGAGATCGTCCGGCACCTTTTCCCCTTCATACACGCTAGGATAATCCGGGTGTGACCAATCAATGAGCGAGTAATACATCCCCAGATGAATCCCTTTCTCACGGATCGCTTCCGCATACTCCTTCACGATGTCCCTATTCGCCGGTGTCTGTTTGACGACATTCAGGTCACTATATTGCGTATCCCATAATGCAACGCCATCATGATGCTTCGTTGTCAGTACCGCATACCGGGCTCCAGACTTCTCAATCAGGTCCGCCCACTTCTCTGCGTTGAATGCCGAAGCCGTAAACCCATTCAGTTGCTTCATATATTCATCGTAGGACATCCTGCCGTTATAGAAGGACCAAGACTCCGCAACCCCGTCTACCGCATAGATGCCGTAGTGGATGAATATCCCCAGCTTGGCTTCTTCAAACCATTTTTGCATATCTGTTCACACCTCCCCCGAGCATTGTGATATACGAAAAATATGAAAATCACTGAAGCTTGCGGTTATCTTTCTTCCTCCCTGGGAAATATGTTGGATCGACAGACTTTTTTTATTGCCCGGAATTCCAGCGGTCGTATGCTCCCTGATACAGTTCGATGATACGGTCACTGCCCATTTTCTTCATCTGTGCAATGTACTTATCCCAGTTCTCAAGGGGTTCCTGACCCGTCACAAACTTTGCTTCCATCTGCTTGACGTACGTATCCAGGTCAGACAATAGAGCGGTGGCTTCGCTTTGCTCTTCATTTGTCAGATAAACGTTAGGAAATGGTGCTTTACCAATAGGTACCAACTTCTCTTGATTCTGCTGGTCAATCCACTCATCAAATTCGGTGCGAAGACCCTTCGCTACTTCGGGATCATTAATGCCCGGTGTCAAGATACCAAAGTTCGGCGTGATCTTACCCCGATATTCTTCACGATCTCCACCCCCAGGAACGGGGAGCCACTCTTTTACGTGATTTTCCTTGTCTTTGAATTGCCATAACACACCTTCCGGACCTTGATTGAACAGAGTCGCACCTTCATAGCTGTACAAGTAATCAATCCATCTCATCGTCGCCTCGGGTGACGGGTTGCTGCTCGTAATCGCAAAGGTACCGCGAGCCGACATACCTGGGTGTTTGCCGTATACCGGAGAGTCTGCCACTTCGCTCTTCACGGGTGTCATCAGCGGATGATCCGTGCTTGGCTCACCACCGAGCGTGAAGTATGGATGGTAATCGTTGAACAGTGCAAGTTTGTTGCTTACACCTTTTGCTTTTTTCTGATCGCCTGTTTGAGAGAAGGTCTCATGATCCAGCAAATCTTCTTTCCACAAGCGATTCATGAATGTCAGATACCCTTTATAGCCTTCTTCTTGATAAGGGTAGTGAACTTTTCCGTCCTTATCGGAATAGATACCTTCGTTGTACATCCCCCAGAAGCCGAAGAAAAACATGCGAAGATCATCCAGTTTTACAGAAGTTAGCGGAATCTCATCTTGCTGGCCATTGCCATTCGGGTCTTCTTCTTTGACACGCTTGAGATACGTATACAATTCTTCCGTGGTCTTAGGCTCTTCTACGTTAAGTGCCTTTAGGAACTCCCCGTTGTACCACATTGGGCCTCTATACCACACAGCGGCTTTATCAATGAATGGGAGTGCATACATATGTCCATCAGGTGTTGTAAATGATTTGCGGACATCCGGGTTCTCATCGAGAATCTTTTTGATATTCGGGGCGTAACCTTCGTCAATGTATTTCTCCAACGGGATCAGGATGCCTTGGCTGCCATATGTCACCTGCTCGGCTGGCTTGAGGTCCGCAGCATAGAACATATCCGGCAAGTCCCCGCTGGCAAATACCAGATTTTTTTTCGTTTCAAAGCTGTCGATCGGTGATAGCTGGTATTCCAGCTTGATGCCCGACAATTTCTCCATCTCTTGCAGCACAGGCATTGTGCTCCAGTCGGCTACACCCGCATCCTGGGACATGACCTTCAGCGTTAGTGTTTTGTCTACAATGGGGAAACCTTCTTTTTTGACCCCCTCAATTGTGGAGGTCGCACTTCCTTCTTCATTGGTTGAACCACAGGCTGCAAGCAATGTTGCGAATAAGGTGAGACAGAGTGTAATGGATGAAGCCTTGCGAAGCTTTTTCATGACAACAACTCCCCTTGTTTAATGTGGTATATGGATTAAGATCAGCCCTTAACGGAACCGATCATAACACCCTGGACAAAGTAACGCTGAAGGAATGGATACACTGCAATGACAGGAAGGGTCGCAACAATAATGACAGCATATTTAACCAGTGCAGCAATCTCCGCTTTGGTATTCATCGCCGTTGCTGAAGAGGTATCAATGGCTCCTCCCCCTTGAGCTGCCATTTCCTGAAGCACGAGAATCTGCCGCAGAAAGAGCTGCAACGGATACTTGGAAGAATCATTTAGATAGATCATGGCGCTGAAATAGCTGTTCCAGTGTCCGACTCCATAAAAGAGTGCCATCACTGCAATGATTGGCATGGAGAGCGGAAGCACAATCTTGATGAACAACCGGGTGTTGGTACACCCATCAATATGCGCCGCTTCCTGCAGCTCCTTGGGAATCGTCGATTGGAAGAACGTACGACATACGATAATATTCCAGATGGATGCAGCTCCAGGCAGAATAAGTGCCCACATGCTGTTCACCATACCAAGATCCTTGACCAGCAGGTAACTTGGGACAAGCCCTCCGCCGAAGAACATCGTTACCATAAACATCGCCATGAAGAATCCGCGCCCCACAAAATCCGAGCGGCTGAGCGCATAGGCTGCTGGTAACGTGACAATCAGGTTGACGATGGTACCTACGACAGTGTAGATGATTGTATTTTTGTACCCGATCCAGATGTTCGTGTTCTCAAACACTCGGGCATAGCCCTCAAATGTAATTCCTTTCGGAAGTAACCACATCTCCCCGGAGCTTACGTATTTGGGATCACTAATTGAGGCACTGATAATGTATAGCAGCGGATACAACACAATCACGAGCGCCACTGTCAGATAGATGTAATTGCACACTAAGAACACCTTATCGCTTCTGCTTTCTTTCACTGCGGATGACATGTGTATTCCCTCCTTTTACCACAGGCTGTTTTCACTGGTACGACGTGCGATCTGATTCACGGTAATGAGCAGAATCGCATTAACTACGGAGTTGAACAATCCCACCGCCGTGGAGAAACTGTACTGTGCATCCACCAGACCCGACCGATAGACGAAGGTGGAGATGACATCGGACGAGCCCATGTTCAGCGGATTTTGCAGCAGCAGGATTTTCTCGAATCCGACGCCCAAAATACTGCCCATATTTAGAATTAACAAGATGGTGATCGTAGGAATGATGGCTGGTATGTTAATATGTAAAATCCGTTTAAACCGGCTCGCACCATCCACCACAGCCGCTTCATGCAGTTGCGGGTCTACGCCAGATAGGGCAGCGAGGTATATGATCGTGCCCCAGCCTGCGCTTTGCCAGACTCCGGACAGTACGTACACTGTTTTAAACCACGCAGGGTCCGTCAGGAATTGAGGTGCCTGAAATCCAAGGGCTTCCACCAAATTGACAATCATGCCTGATGAGGGAGACAAAAAGGTAATGATCATGCCCGACATCACAACGACCGAAATAAAATGCGGTGCATACGTGACGGTCTGCACAGTACGCTTGAAGAAGGAATCCTTCACTTCATTGAACGCTAACGCCAGAATGATCGGCAGTGGAAAACCTATAGCCAACTCATATAAGCTGATGCTAAGTGTATTCCATAGCAAATCCCAGAAATAATAAGAATTGAAGAAACGGATGAAATGATCGAATCCGACCCATGGGCTTCCCGTGACACCAAGCGTTGGAATAAAATTTTTGAATGCAATTTGTATGCCGTACATCGGACCATAATGGAATATCAGAAAGTATAGAAAGGCTGGCGCGATAAACAGATACAACTCCCAGTTTCGAATCATCCTTCTCCCTAATTTATTTTTCTTACTGCTCGGATTGGTGTATACCGATAGGTTTTGCGACAAGGTGGACTTCCCATCTGGTTGCATCAGTTGTTTCCTCCTTTTTTGGTAACGCTTACATACCGAGTTTATGGTTCATTTCCCCATCCGTAAATATGCCATTTCAACCTTTCCATATAAAATCACCGAATATACTGTTACAACAGGGGTTTACACTTATGTTGGCAGCTTGTCATTGTCATTTTGGGGAAGTAAAACATGTAGAATTTGACCGGTTTCCCTCCTTAAGTGTCATTTAGGATTCCGTCACATGAACCTGGAAAGATGTCAGATCTTAAATGAGGTTAGAAAACAGGCATTAAAGTCAAAACCCACATATACGATCAGATACCGTGTTCATGTTTACAAGCATCATGCAGAATGTGGAGGTTTACAGATGTTACCGATGCGAAATTATGTAATATTACCTATCATACATCTATCGCATTTTACAAGCCCGTCATTGCTTGCTTTTATTCTATATTTCTCCTGTCTCTTTCGTATATATGTTGTTTTTATCTTTGCGTGCAGGATATAAAAACGCTTATAAACATTGAGTTTTCGAAGTCATATGTGTAGATTTTGCACAAGGTTTGCACGCTTAGACCCATAGATATTTGGGAAAATACTATTTAAAAATCACCGATTTCATAACATGAATTGGCCTTATAACCCAAGCAGTTATCCATTCAATTGATTTAAATGTAATATTATTTTTCTTTAAATGTAATATAAGTGAACATATAAGAACTTTTTTACGTTTTCAGTCAAATAAAAAAACCACTCTCCATATACGTATGGAGAGTGGTTTCCAGGATACAATTCGTTTATCCAGGATAGTTTATAGGGTTTGCAGTGAATTTACTTGCCTGAAGGTTGAGCTTCTGCCGTATATCCTGTTGGGATATCCGTTTCTGCAGTCACATTCGTGATAACCATCGGATACATCATGTCCGGGTCAGGTTGAATAATGGAATAGAGCACGATCGCGCGTCCATCCTTCTCCAGTTTCACATCATCAATCTTCAATCCATAACCAGGGTGTGGCATTTCAGCACTGAGTTTAACTTTGGTTGTTTTGTCATCAACCTTCGTTGTAGTCACTTCAGGTACGATCGCTTGTTGGCCTTCACCTGGATTGGTTGGAGCCGGCTCTGCTGAGCCGCCATTGCCGTGTTTATCCACGAATTCGAGTGCATTGAAGATCATGCTTGCAGCCTCCATACGGGTAAGCGACTGATCTGGACGGAAATTACCGTCCTTATCCAGTTCAATGATGTTCATGTTCAGCAAGTTCTGGACCGCAGATATGGCGTCCTTACCGATTTTATTTTCGTCCTTAACAAGATTATACTTCATGATGACTGGATAATTCCCGGTTGTGTTAATACCTTCATGAAGCAAAATAACAAATTGCTCGCGTGTCATTTTGCCCTGCGGGTTTACTTCTACCGGAATAGACAATCCATTTTGGGTAGCGGCCTGTACCGCATCGGCATACCATGTGTCCGGACTAATTTTATTCTGAGCGGCAGACGCCGCGTATGCATTTTTCAGACCAAATGCATTCACAATCAGTTGAACACCCTGTGGCTCGGACAATGCAAGATCTGGACGGAACAGATCCGCTGTTACTCCGTTAATCACACCTTTTGTTTTCAATGAATCCACAATCGACTTCTGACCCTCATCTTTCACATCTGAGAAAGCAAATACGGATGCACCTCCTGCTGTCAAAGAAACGCAGAGTGCAAGCGTTGCAGCCAATCCTTTTTTATGTTTCATTTCCTGGCACCTCCATATGATTAGTAAAGCCTATTTTTTACCTCTTCATTCCTACAGACGGGGTACCTCTAGAAAATGTTTCAGTAATTTCGACATCTGGTGAATACAACACGGGAACACTGCATAGAACTTTTCTCCGCAGTCACTAATCCGATCCACCTGCCTGCTGCTAACTGACTTCGTTGACATCCCATCGGATTAGCGCAAAAATAAGAATAGAGAAATCCATCGGATGACGGATAAACAGCGAACCGGATCGCATACAGTAAGAGGGCACGACGCGCTAATAACAGGTGTCGGCCCTTTTCTTGACTCCACCCGCTGAACTGACTTCACCTATAACAAAAGGAGAACAATGCTTATGTCCAAGAAAGGATTACTTCGCGGTTATGTCGTATCGAACTGGCCTATCTATCTGTTTGCTGTTCTTCTGATTATTGCCTCCAATGTCGGGCAAGCATCCCTGCCCCGCATACTCGGCAGTTTCACGGATCAATTGATGCAGAACACACTCCAGATGCAGACAATCGTAAGGTACAGCCTGTCCCTTCTAGCTATTGCCATCGGTTATAATCTACTGTTCGGTACCGGACAGTTCATGATTATGAAGCTTGGTCGACGCTTCGAATTCATGACGCGTGAGCGTATATTCAGTAAGTTTTCCGAACTTAGCGAACATTATTTCTCCAAACAAGGGAACGGAAAACTGCTCAGTTATGTCATGAACGATGTTACTTCCGTACGTGAAGCAATATCCAATGGCGTGACACTCATGACCAATGCCACCTTCCTGCTGTTGTCCTGCATTGTGATGATGCTGCTTAGCGGGATTCCGTTGACACTCATTCTAATCAGCGTTGTACCTTTGCTGGCGATTCCATTTTTGGTCGTATTTTTCGGTCCGCGGATTCGCAAGCGCTCTCGTGAAGTACAGGAAGCCCTTGCAACCATGACGGAATCTGCAGAAGAACAGCTGGGCGGCATTCGCGTAACCAAGACGTTTGCCATCGAAGACAGTGCTCGTGCACGTTTTGGAACTACCGTCGATGCAATTAAGAGCAAACAGCTTCGGCTTGTTCGTCTGTCTTCCTTGTTTCAAGCTTTGCTCCCGCTGCTGGGGGCCATCTCACTGGTTGTTTCTCTGCTTGTCGGAGGTATGATGACCATGCAGAATTCCATTACACTCGGGAGTTTTGTCGCCCTAACCTTATATTTGCGCATTATCATGGGACCGCTTCAACAGATCGGTAATGTCATCAATACCGTTCAGCGCTCAGGCGCATCCTTGGAGCGGGTGAATGACCTGCTCAGCGAAGTAGCGGATGTGCGTGAACTTCCCGAAGCCACAGCGCTCCATACCGTACAAGATATCACCATGGAGAATCTAACCTTCTCCTATCCTGGCAGTTCATCCCCTGCTCTCAAACATATTCAACTCCATATTCGTGCCGGGCGAACGGTGGGTATTGTAGGCAAGACCGGCTCAGGTAAAAGCACCCTCGTTAAGCTGTTGCTGCGTACATATGAACCACCTGAAGGAACGATTCGCATCAATGGTACCGATATTCGGCAGCTATCGCTGGAAAGTCTGAGATCGCGCATCGCCTATGTCCCTCAGGATGGTTTCCTGTTTAGCACCACCATCCGGGATAACATCGCATTCAGCGACCGGGAAGTATCGCTGGATACAGTGGAACATAGTGCACGGCAAGCCATGATCTATGACAATATTGTCCGTTTTCCGGATCGCTTCGATACACGTCTTGGCGAACGTGGACTTACCCTGTCTGGTGGACAACGTCAGCGAACCAGCCTTGCAAGAGGATTGATCAAGCAAGCACAGTTACTTATTCTGGATGACAGCATGAGCGCGGTTGATGCCGTTACAGAGAGCGGTATTCTGCGCAGTTTGCGCGAGATCGGCAAGGGCAAGACCACATTGATCATCTCTCATCGCATCAGCGCGGTCCGTCACGCAGACGATATCATCGTTCTGGATGAAGGGCGCGTCGCTGAGCAGGGAACACATGCGCAGTTGATGGCTGCCAAGGGGTTATATGCGGCCACCTACCGTTTGCAGGAGGAGGGATTACATCATGTCTAACGCTGAACTTCGACCAGATGCAGAAGACGATCAGAGTAAACGAACTTCGTTCAAAGCGATGATGGCATACGCCAAACCGCATAAATGGGCATTTGCCGGCATCTTCTTCTGCTCACTGCTGGGCATATCGGCAGATCTACTGCAACCCTATCTGGTGAAGATCGCCATCGATGATCATCTGGCCATCGGCCAGACCAGTGTGGGCTTTCTCGTTCAGCTCGCAGCCATCTTTCTCGGGCTGGCAGTTATTAGTTTTATTTTTACCTATGTGCAGAATAATCTGTTGCAGCATGTGGGACAGAACATTGTATCCCGGATTCGAAAGGACCTGTTCAAACATATCTCCAAGATGTCCATGTCTTTCTTTGACCGTTTTCATATCGGCAGTCTAGTCACGAACGTATCCAGTGATACGGAGACTATCAGCAGCTTTTTCACCCAAGTACTGCTCAGTCTGATTCGGGATGGTATGATGCTGGTGCTCATTATCGTCTTTATGTTCCAACTTGATCCTGTGCTCGCGGGTTACTCCCTGATCGTCCTGCCTGTCATTGCAGTGGTTGCGGTATTATTCCGTAGTCGACTGCGGAAGGCTTATCAGAATGCCCGTACGCGTCTTTCCCGTTTAATCGCATTTACAGCGGAGAACCTGTCCGGCATGTTCCTGATTCAGGCTTTTCACCAGGAAGAAGAACAGAAGAAACGTTTCTCGGAACAAAATGCGCTCCATCTGAAAGCCAACATTGCTCAAGCCCGCTCCAATGTCATATTCAACCGGACCTTTGATATCCTTGGCAATGCGGCACTGGTCATGATGGTCTGGCTTGGAGGTCGCGCCGTTCTGGGTGAGTCCCTGCAAGTCGGGGTATTATATGCGTTTATCAGTTATATTCGGCAGTTCTTCCAACCAATCAACCAGATTACGATGCAGTGGAATACATTCCAGTCCACCACCGTATCCATGGATCGCATCTGGAACATTCTGAATACGCGGCCTGAAGTTGCCGATCCTGAGCCTAAGCAGGCCTCTTCGCTGGAACCTCGGAACGTGATGGGCCAGATTGATTTTAATGATGTGTCGTTTGGTTATCAGGCAGATCGGCCCCTGATCCAGCATATGAACCTGCACCTCTATCCAGGTGAAATGGTAGGGATCGTGGGCACAACAGGCGCTGGAAAAAGCACCCTGATCTCCCTGCTCAATCGCTTTTATGATGTAGACAAGGGCAGTATCGAAATTGATGGTACCGATATTCGGCAGTTGCCGCAGGCCAAACTTCATCGGATCGTGGGTCTGATTCAACAGGAACCATTCCTCTTCTCCGGTTCCATCATTGATAATGTGAGAATGTTTCGTGAGGATATTACGCGAGAGCAAGCGATTGAAGCCTGCCGTTTTGTCGGAGCACATGCCATGATTTCACGTTTGTCACAAGGATATGATACACATCTGTCCGAACGCGGAAGCGGGCTTTCCGCCGGGGAGCGGCAGTTGATATCGTTTGCCCGGATCGTTGTGTTCCAGCCCCGAGTGCTCATCCTGGATGAGGCAACGGCCAATCTGGATTCACACACGGAACAGCTCGTGCAGCAGGCTCTGGAATCGGTATCCCAAGGACGCACCACCATTGTCATTGCCCATCGTCTGTCCACAGTGATGCATGCGGACCGAATTCTGGTGATGGAGAATGGCGAGATTGTGGAGGAAGGCTCGCATCAGGAGCTGATTGAAGCTCAAGGCGTGTATGCCGATCTGTACACACATGCGCGTGATGCAGGTAAAAATTCAGCGATATCAGGGTAATGGACCTGAATTAAGTTCGTGTTAAACTATAGATCGGGCTAATGAATTCATCTGAGCCTGTGTTATAGCCAATAACGTTGAACATGCCGCTCTGCTCATGCAGGCGGCACGTTTGGCATATCGATCAGCATTGTTATGAGGAGGAACATCTATGCAGCAATCTGGAATACCCAAGCATGATCATCAGCAGATATATTACCGACGCAGCACCGCTCTATGGAAAGCAAGTCTATGCTTCCTTTTCCTTCTCTTGTGTGTGAGCCTATTATGGATCATCGTGGACGGACAAGCCGAAAGACTGGAGACGATATACTATTCCATCGCTGCCGTGCTGGGCATGTGGTTGATCGGACCGCTATTCTTCATGTTCGTGTCACGACTAACCAGAAGCCCTGCCGTGTTGTTATCCTGGGATGATGATGCGTTGAACACGGGCAAGCGGAAGATTCCATGGAGCCGGATTCGCAAAGTCGAACTTGCCTCACCTGCCCGCAACAAGTGGCTCCTGTCTGCTTCTCCCATGATCGTTCTGTTCCTGAAGGACGGCACCCGGTCTCATATTCAGACCGATCATCTACTCAGCAAAAAAGAGCTGAACCAAGCGGTGACTTTGCTTCAGGAGACTTTGCATGATCAGCAGCAAGATCATGGACTATCGTGAGGGATGAGACAAGCCTCCCACACCACACATCACTGTGATTTCTCCACACCTATGGACAGGCTGACTCTGTAATTGCCGTAAGGCAGCAATGCTTCCAACAGTTGTCCAAGTTGCTCTGTGGTGCTGGTCTGCACCCGCATCAGATAACAGCCCTCTCCGCTGACGCGATGGACTTCAACGATGTCCTTACGATCAGCAATGAATGTACGAAAGGCAGCATGTCTGTCACCGGAGTTCAAGAAAACCGTGACAAAGGCCTGTAGGCCGAGGCCAAGGCGTTCCGGGTTCCATTTTACCGTGTACCCTTCGATTACCCCCAGGTCTTGCAGCTTGCGCACTCTTGCACCGACGGCCTGTCCCGTGAGATGAACCTCTTCACCGATCTCTTTGTGAGAACGTTTGGCATCCTGAATCAGGATCTGCAAAATACGGATATCTGTGTCATCTATCATTTCATTCATCTTGCTTCAGCAATCCTTTCACGGTGAAATTAGCTTAGCCTAATTCCATTCATCATGTTATGTACGCCGTTAAACGGGTTGTATACCATATAGGGTAATACTATTCAACAACCCGAAGGAGTGCAAATATCATGAAAATTCAATTGATTCGCAATGCAACACTGTGGCTGGAATACGGAGGGCTGAACATTCTCGTTGATCCCATGCTGATGGACGCCGAAGTCATGCCCGCATTCCCCAATACACCCAATGAGTTACGTAATCCAAGAGTAGCTCTGCCTGAAACCGAAACGGATTATCTGCATCCAGATCTGTTGATTGTGACACATACCCATCCCGATCATTGGGATGAAGCAGCGGCGAAACAACTTGGTAAAGACATTCCTCTAATCTGCCAGCCTGGGGATGAGCATGTATTTCTGAGTGCCGGATTCACAAATGTAACAGTTGTCGAAGAAAAACATGAGCATCACTCTGTCCGATTCGCCCGCACATCCGGGCATCATGGCACAGGTGAAATCGGAGAACGTATGGGCAACGTGTCCGGTTTCGTACTTGAAGCAGATGGAGAACCCGTCACCTATATCGCTGGGGATACCATCTGGTGCGAAGAACCTGCTGAAGCCATTCGTCAATACACACCTGAAGTCATTATCGTGAATGCCGGAGGCGCACGCTTCCTGGAGGGTGATCCCATTACAATGGACGGGCCTGACGTTGTAGCCGTGAAGCGCCATGCGCCGTCTGCTCATGTCATCGCCGTGCACATGGATGCGATTAATCATTGTATGATGTCTCGTACGGATCTTGCCACTTATCTGACATCCGAGCAGTTGGATGGTCAGGTACTCATTCCGCGTGATGGCGAAAGTTTTGAGTTTTAAGTTTTAAGGTTGGAGGTTGAAGGTTGGAGGTTGAAGTGAACGCTACGCTGAAGAGAAATAACCTTTCAAACGGGCGG
Organism: Paenibacillus sp. FSL R5-0517; assembly: GCF_037974355.1. Lineage (NCBI taxonomy): Bacteria > Bacillati > Bacillota > Bacilli > Caryophanales > Paenibacillaceae > Paenibacillus > Paenibacillus sp. FSL R5-0517. Next base: position 1,357,974 of record NZ_CP150235.1, on the reverse strand, counting down.
GTGATTGTAACGAACTCAGCACACGCTATTCGTCTGTTTTCGGCTAATCTAATATTCTAACGAATCCTTTACACGTTATTCGCTATCTGGATGTGCTTTTCCCGAGATTTGCCCGTCATTTTACTATGATAAGGTGTCTCAGATTCGTTAAATTTCAACTATAAAGATAATCGACATAATAAGGTGTCCCAGGTTCGTTAGCACGTACGCAGATCACTGTGTACATGCAGTGTGTAACTGCGTAGTATGTGGTTTGTGGTTTGTAGTATGTAGTGTGTAATACGTACTATTTACTCCGTACTGTGTACTGTTTACTACATGTTCAACACACGTGTTACATCGATACCCTGCTTGCTACGCGTCAGCCACATTATTGCCCGTGTCGCCATGCCTTCTGTTCCCTATAAAATACGACGAAAAAGCTGGATGCATTGAACTTGCACCCAGCTTTTTTGATACATGAACCAAGCTAACCCGCAGGCATCCCTCTCGGACATCCAACCTGCAATCAGGTTCCCGTGCCTCACCTTTTACCTGATCCCTTATTGCACTTTCAAACGGATCACGTTCCATGACGCTTTCGCCAAGCTCGCTGTAATCAGGGTCTCGGATACCACTGCACCCCCGCGATTATGAGGAGCAACGCGGTTCGGTTGTGCGGCCGTATTCGATGCTTTGAGGTCATCACTTTCCAGCACGATATGCTCGATCAAGCTGCATTTCCCGAAACTGCGCAGATCCACTTCGAGCGGAAGCGCTTCTTCCAGATGACGGTTGACTGCGAATACAGTCACTTCACCCTGCTCTTCGTTATGAACTGCAATGCCCTCGAGATAAGGAACATCTGTGATTTGTTTGGTATCGTATTTCGGAGATTGGATCAATGGCACCAATGCCGTTCCACGTCCAAACAAGGACGTATGCATGAATGGATAGAAGATCGTCTGTCTCCACGAACCACCGCCCGTCTCTGTCATGATCGGCGCAATAACGTTAACGAGTTGTGCCAGACATGCCATTTTGACCCGATCCGCATGTTTGAGCATACTGATCAACATACAACCAACAAGCAGTGCGTCCTCATGGTTGTAGATATCCTCCAGCTGTGGCGGAGCAATCTGCCACGGATCCATTTTGGAGTCACTTTCATGGGAGTGATACCATACATTCCACTCGTCAAAGGACAGATACATGGTCTTTTTGCTGCGTTTCTTCGCTTTAATATAATCACAGGTCGCCTTCACGGTATCGATAAAACGATCCATTTCAAGTGAGCGTGCCAGGAACGTTGGCGTATCCTGCTCCTGATTACCATAGTACTGATGCAGGGACAGATACTCCACATGATCATACGTATGATCCAGCACGGTTGCTTCCCAATCCGGGAATGAAGGCATATTCAGATTCGAACTTCCGCAGGCTACCAGTTCAATGGTCGGGTCCGTCCACTTCATGACTTTTGCCGCTTCAACAGCTGCACGTCCATACTCTTCTGCCGTTTTGTGACCGATCTGCCAAGGACCATCCATCTCGTTGCCCAGACACCATGTTTTGATCGCATGCGGTTGCTTGTATCCATGCTTGATGCGAAGATCACTATAATACGAACCTTCCGGATGGTTGCTGTACTCTACAATATTGCGGGCTGCATCGGCGCCACGTGTTCCCAGATTAACGGCCATCATGACTTCGGAATTGGCCTGTTTCGCCCAGTCCACGAATTCGTTGAAGCCAAATTCATTGGTCTCAATTGTTCTCCAAGCCAGTTCCAGTCTGCGTTTGCGTTCTGACACAGGTCCAACCGAATCTTCCCAATTGTAACCGGATACAAAATTACCTCCTGGATAACGTACAATCGGTACGTGCAGCTCTTTGACCATCTCCAGCACATCCGTGCGAAAACCCTGTTCGTTCGCAGATGGATGTCCAGGCTCATATATTCCACCATACACGGCACGTCCAAGATGCTCAATGAATGAACCGTATAAACGCTTATCAACTACTCCAATAGTAAAATCTTTGTCTACCGTCATTTTTGCTTTTTCCATAATGAATTTCAACTCCCTAAGATTAATATAAAAATTAATTGATATTCTATGGATCAACGTTCATATTTATATTAAAATCGATTATAGCCTCAATTTCAACCTGAATTTTGCAAAATGTTATTCTTTTTACTGAATTTATGTTTAACTTAATTCTATAAAGACATATTGGAGGAACAACTGTGATCCGAGCAAATACCGATGCCGAATGGCTACCCCTATATGAAGCACTTGCCAGTGAAGTACGTTTACAGATTATCCGCCTTGTTGCCAAGACACCCATGAATGTGAAAGACCTCGCTGCTTCATTGGGTCTGAGTAGTGCCATCGTGACCATGCATGTCCGCAAACTTCAGGATGTGGGCATTATTCAGTCCAAAATGATACGCAAAGACGGTGGCACGCATAAAATGAACAGCCTTGCTGTAGACTGGATTGGCATCTCCATGCCGCAGGAAAGCGGCACAGCCCGCAAGCTGCACGAGGTTTCTGTACCTGTGGGACACTACACCCACTTTGACGTCTATCCGACATGCGGGCTGGCAACGTCCACTCAGGTGATTGGCCAGTACGATGACCCTCGCTATTTCCTCGACCCCGAGCGAATGCATGCCCATATTCTGTGGTTTGGCCGTGGATTTGTGGAATACAAAATTCCAAACTATATTTTATCCGGACAGCAGATCAACGCCATTGAACTGTCCCTGGAGATCGGATCAGAAGCCCCATCCGTTAATCCCAATTGGCCCTCGGATATTACTTTTATGCTCAATGGCATCCGATTGGGTGAATGGACAAGCCCTGGAGATTCAGGCAACGGACGCGGCATGTTCACCCCGGAATGGTGGAGCGACAGTGTCAATCAATATGGCATGCTCAAGGTACTGCGAATCACCAATGAGGGTACATTTATTGATGGACAACACCTATCCGCAATTACACTTTCAGATATCCCTGTTGAACGCAACCAGTGGACCCTTCGTCTATCTGTAGAGGAAGATGCCCAGCATGTAGGCGGACTCACATTGTATGGTGAGGGATTTGGCAACTACAATCAGGACATCCTGTTCCGCCTGTACTATCAGGATTGAATTGTTCCGTTCAATAGATAACACAAAAACACCTCCCACTCGCCCGTCAAAGGCAAAATGGAAGGTGTTTTGTATACCTATAAACATCCGCAGAATATCATAGAGGTTCTAAGAAAGTCTTGTTCTAACCTACAGCGCACTGCCACCAAACAGGAAGCGGTACTCCCAATGTTTGCCAGAGATATCACTAATCGTTACACCACCGCCGGCGTTGGAATACGTATGTAATACCTTGCCGTCGCCCAGGTAGATCCCTGTGTGCGTAATGGTTGCGCTGGATTTATTCACGCCCGAATACGATGATGCAGAACTGCCTTTATACGACATGAAATACATCAGATCCCCGCGCTTCAGGTTTTTCCAGTTGGTCTGAACAGCACCCTTAGCTTTCACATATGCTCCCTGTTTACGAGAATCAGCTGGAAGCTTGATGCCAAGTGCATCGATAAAAGCCTGACGTATAAAGCTGGAACAGTCAAACGTAGCTGTGCTGTTACGACTCGCTCCGAATTCATACGGTGTACCCCAATATTTCATTCCCGCCGCAATAACTTTCTCCACAGACGCATTGCCGGTTTCCGATGTGGCACTATTTGAACCTGACCCGCTTGTACCGCCACTTACAGCTTGTGTGTATTTGGATGAAGAAGATATGTAGCCTGTCCGATTCGCAGAATCCTTAATCTTATACCAATCCGAACCGGATTGCTGAAGCACTGTTACCGTCTCCCCTTTAGCGATCAAGCGAACAACTTTCGCAGAAGAAGAAGGTGTTGTGCGTAGGTTTACGCCCCAAATTACTTTTACTTGTGAATTCTCAACAGCAGCTGCCGATACCTGTGCCGTTAGTGCTCCTGTCGTCAGACTTCCCATCAGCATCGATGCTGTGACACTTGCTGTAATAATTGTTTTCTTCCAATTCATGATGTCGAGTTCCCCCTGATGTTACAGAATTTTAACCTGGGTTGCTTCTCCCCGGCTTGCCCCATTGTAAACGGGCTATCCATAACGTTCATCAGCCAAAAGTCCTGTATTGATGTAGGCGCACTTGAGCACTAAGTAACAGGGTCTGTCCATCCTTTATTGGCAAAAAGCACTGCTGATTCCTTCTTTTACAAAGGTTAAATTATTGTAACTATTTGATATGCTTCATTTTTCACCGATAAAAGAGTTAGGTCAATCCTCATCCAGTACATGGGTCATATGAACTATATTTTAATGTTTAAAATCGAAAATATGGTAAACATTACTATGGTTCAATTTCTAATTACCGTTACCCATTTGAAGGTTTATTATAAAAAAAGAAAAAGCCAGGGATTTCTCCCCAGCTTAATCTGTATTTCTCGTGTCCTTAATGATCCTACTACTGGTTAAGTAGCTGTTTATTGATTAAGGTTCAATTCCCCATACCTTCGCGCCGTCCTGATAAGCTGTCACTTTCGTCCATGCACTGAAGGCCGTTTGGGTGGAATCAAAGGAATAATCATTCGTTAGATCAAAATTCGTCCAGTTGTTTTTCGAGAAACGCACCTGGATAATTCCGGTCTCGGCACCCGCTGCCAAACTGCCCGCACCCGATTTGAATCCAATCTCCAGATAGGTATCTGCCGTGCCCTTGGCCGGATCGATCGAAACAAAATGTCCTTCCACGTTACTGCTTCCAATCTGGGCATAATCACACCAGAAACTCAGATCAGCCGCACTATCCTTCGTGAAATAATACCGGAGCTTCACTTTGCTCAAGTCCACAGCAGTTGTACCTGTATTCTTCACATTGAACTGTGGAGTGATCGCATTGCCTGAAGTTCCTGAACCACCATTGCGATATTGTACTTCAAGTGCTCCCGTTGTGACCGGAGGGGCTAATGGGGTCAATACCAAGACATTCGAATTCGTCTGACCACTCGTATTCACGGCTACGATTCGGTAATTATATGCCGTACCATTCACCGCTGTAGCATCGGTATACGTCAGTGCAGTCAACCCCGTTGCCAGATCAGCATACGCCCCGTTGCCTACCGAACGCTGTACCTTATAACTTGTTGCTCCAGTCGATGCTGTCCATGTCAGTACCGCCTGGGCATTCCCAGCCGTTCCAGTAAGGTTGAATGCGCCTGGCACAACGACACCTGCGAGTGGTGTTGCAGATGCCTGTGTCGACGGTGCAGACTCACCTGCGGCATTCACCGCAGTGATGACATAATAATACGTTGTACCGTTGGTCAAGCCCGTATCCGTGAATGTTGATCCTGTGACCCCTGTTGCTACAGACGTATAAGGACCACCGTTCACTTCTGCACGTTTCACAGTATACGAGGCTGCACCAGCGGCTGCGTTCCAATTCAGAACCACCTGCTCGCTTCCTCCGGTTGCTGTTACGCCAGCAGGAGCACCGGGCACTTCCACTCCCGGACTATCGGAATCTCCGAGGAGTCGATCATACTCTCCATAAGCTGTAGCCATATCCACCTGTGACCAGAAGCGGTGATACGTAAAGGTAGGTGCTCCGTTCTCCCACTGCTTCGTGGTCGGGTTATACGACGTTTTGTACAGGTTATCCAGGTAAGCCCATGCCGGATCTTGCTTGATGGCCGGACGCAGGTCGGAGTATCCAATGTATACGCCATTGCCGCCTTTCGCTGGATCGGAAGGTACACCTGCTGTACCTGGAATCGTATTGCCTTGACCAAAGGTTCCGGACCAGTTGGCCGGGATATAGATCTCTTTGGCAAAGAAGCGGAAGTAGTCTTTACGCTCTTCTTCGGTAACGATACCCACACCATCATTGTAATCCCAAGCAGTATCCAACAGAGCTTCCGCCAGATCCTTGGCTTCTTGACCTTTCACACTAAGTGTGCCGTTCTCCGCCTGTGTCCCTGCCGCGAAGAAGGTCAGTGCTTTAACGTAACTTCCCAGAACTCCTGTGTCCTGCACGGGATCTTTGGTCGTTACACGGAAGTTCGGATTTTCCGTAAACGAACTGAAGCCGTTCCATTTGTCCGGCTGACCCTGCCATTCCTGACCACCCGGAATCCAGAATTCTCCCGGAGCCGGTGTTGTCGCTACCTGAACATTGGTTCCACCCAAAATGCGCTGTCCTGCCGCATTCAGATAGTAGCCTTGCGCATCCGTCACCGGACGCTCACCTACAAATACATAATCCTTGGACCAGTCAATCCACTTCGTGATCACTTTCTTGGCCATCTGGAAGTTCTCAGAGGACAGATCACCGCTCTCGGCAAGAATATAATACATCTCGGCTACACGCTCCAGCGGCCATGCCTGGAATCCAAACCATGTGTTGGAATCCGGGTCACGATACACGGGTGCTTCTTGATAGGCCATGTCATAGAAGGTACTGATTCCTGCCGGATAGGCCGCATAGGAACCACCGATACTGTTGGTTGCCCCCCCGCCAATGGCTCCTTCATGGGATTGCAGCCAAGTGTAGAATTCCAGCTGACGTTTGAGCGTGGCATTCCAATCTGCCTTCGCTGTTGCTGATTCAGGAATCAGGCCGCCAGCCGGGTCAGACAAGGCATAGGCTGCAACCGGGTTTTGATAAGCCTGATGGGTATGACTCGCTCCAATGCGCCAAGCCCAATCCCCACCTTGACCCAAACCACCGCCCCATGACGTATACCAAGCCATGAGATACATGTTGGAATCTTTACCTGTACCCGGCGTCGGTGTACCGTTCTTAGCACTTCCAATTTTCTGGAAGTATTTATCATACATGCCATAGCGCAGGTAGTCGCCCATCTTCTTCGCTTTATCCAGATATTCCGGGTTGTTGTATCCCATCTCCTTCGCCCAGTACAGAACCTGAACAGCACGTGCATCGGCATCCGTTGCGTTGGTGTAACGCCATTGCGCTGACGGTGTCTGATTTTCCTTTGTGAACAAGCTCATGAAGCCTTCGTTTGCCTTACCAAAGGATTTATCATCCTGGGATGGATGCGGAATCGCTTCCCACACAGATTCCTGCTCCCCACGCTGGAATGTGTTCACATAGGTAGCCGTATGGGATGGATTCAACAGGTTACCGTATCCATACCAGTTATCCACATCCACCAGCCAGTGCATGAGATAAGTCTGATTGTCACCATAGGTCGCCTTCAGTTCAGCATCAATCGGGTCTTTACCCGCTGCATACTGCCCATTAAGTTGCGATGGATATTGATCCGGGAATGGCTTTTCCCCTGCATACGTAGCAGGGCTGTTCGGGTTGTATGAGCTCATCGTAGGCTGCTCTTCCTTGCCGTCACCTTCGTTGACCGGGATAATGAATTTTTCCATACTGTCCCATGCTGCTTCCAGTTGGGACCAGTCTCCCGTATAGTGACCATACATGGTCTCTAGCCATAGCCAGTAACTGTATGCCTCGGACGTCGTCATATGACCATAATCCGGGGCTTCACTCAGCAGGGTCTCAATGGAATGATAAGGTAGACCCTCTGGCGAGAAATATCCGTTTGCCGGATCTTTCAACTGTTCATACAATTGCAAAAACCGGGCTTCATTGATGCTGTCGGACTGAATCTCGATGGCCTGATCTGCGGCGTGTGCCGTTTGCGGCCCTGCCCACAGTCCGGTGTATCCGGTCAACATGACAGTACCCGCCAGCATGGCTGTTAAACTTTTTTTCGCAGCTGATTTCAACATTGATATATACCTCCCTGGAATAGTGGAATATAAATGCGTGTTCAAAAAGAGCGGTTTTCAGTACCGAGAAGAGGGGGATGAAGCTAGAAATGGCGTAGCGCAGCGTAGGGAAAACTACGTTGAGCGACCACAATTTTCCCAAGGAAACATTCTTCGTAAGCCTCCCACTTATTTCGGCTGAATTCCATATTCGATGCTGATGATGCCCCCAGGCATCCTTCGTAATCAAAAGCGAACTTTTTGAACATCCTCTATAAGTGCTGTTGGTCTGTCCATGCTGCTCTTCGACTTATGACATTCAGCCAGTTACGGCTCCAAGCCCCATACTTTGTTGGTTCCCTGATACGCGGTTACCTTGTTCCATGTGGCAAAAGCCGTCTTGGAGGCATCATAGGAATAGTCATTACTTTGATCGAAATTGCTCCAGTTATTTTTGGAAAAGCGTGTCTGGATCACGCCGGTCTCTGCTCCAGCGGCCAAACTGCCTGCTCCGGACTTGAAGCTGATCTCCAGATACGTATCAGCTGTACCCTTCGCCGGATTCACCGCGACAAATGTTCCTTCAACATTGGCCGTACCCATCTGGGCATAATCACACCAGAACGTCATATCATCGGTACCATCCTTGGTAAAATAATATCGGATCTTCACTGTACTAAGATCGATTGCCTGTGTGCCGGTATTTTTCACATTGAACTGCGGGGTCACCGCATTGCTTGAATTCCCGGACCCTCCACTGCGGTACTGCACTTCGAGTGTATCCGTCGTCACCGGAGGTGCAGAAGGCGTCAGTGCCAGGACATTGGACAGCGTCTGCCCGTTCGCATTCATGGCTGCAATCCGGTAATTGTACGTGGTGCCATTCAGCGCAGTCGTATCCGTGTAAGTCAATATGGACAATCCGGTTGCCACATCCGCGTATGTTCCTCCTGCCACCGAACGTTGTACCTTATAGCTGGTAGCGCCCGAAGCTGCTGTCCAGGTCAGGACCGACTGTGCATTGCCAGCCGTCCCACTTAAAGTCAGTGCTCCCGGCACTGTTGAAGCTGCTTGCGGTGTAGCCGACACTTGCATAGAACCCGATGATTCCCCTGCTGAGTTCACTGCAGTCACTACATAATAATAAGTGGTTCCATTCGTCAGCCCCGTGTTCGTATAGGTCAATCCATTCACACCCGTCGCGACAGTGGTATATGGCCCTCCACTTACCTCGGAACGCTTCACCGTATACGATTCAGCCCCGGAACCAGCTGTCCAGGTCAGGTTAACCTGACTGCTTCCCGCCACAGCCTGCACGCTAGCAGGTGCGCTTGGAACCGTAACTGGTGTGACACCAGGCTCCTGTCCATACACTTTCACTCCGGCATCATAGACTGGAAGGTAGATGCTCTTCACTGGATTGCCTGTGGTCAGCGACTGGAACGAATGATCATTGTTTGCATTCCATGCGCCCTGTGGTCCTGTAATGCGGAACTGTACTTCTTTGCGATAATTCCCTTCCCCACCGGGATAGATCTTCGTATTACCAAAGTTCGCCGTAATCGCATAGATATGCTGGGCTGCATTCACCACAACCGGTTGGGATACCGTCGCTCCCTCCGTATAGGAGGTTGTCACTTGAACGTCCGATACCGTACGTCCGGCAGCATATACTTCACTCAAATCCAGGAAATATTTAAAAGACAGTTGATCTCCCATTCGGGCAGGCCAAGCGGAACGATTATTAAGCTGTGCCCGGATTTCCGTATAGTTGGAACCGGATGATTTGATGGCAGCTTCCACAAAGAACTCATCGCCCTTAACCTCAGGTGCAGGGAAGTTCGCAAGGGGCTGATGATTCTGACCAAACAATAGATTCATCTTTGCCAGTGCGCCAGTAAAACCGGCATTGTAATCAGTTGCCACCTCATTGCTCACATAATCTCCGATATCATCGGTATATCCATCTGATGCATCCGGTCCGCCGACCATGGCACCATACAGAATGTGGCGATGGTTAGCCGGGATATCCTCGTTATTCAGCCACGAACCGTGAGCGGTTCGATGATGCGGATGTTGGGGTGCATTTTGACCGTATCCGACCACATAACTGCTCTGACGCGGGTTATCACCCAGAATATAATTCATCTGCGAGACGGCGAAATCCTGATATCTTGATTTTTTCACAGGATCACTGACCCAGTCGGAGTATACGAAAGAAATAAAGGCTGCATTCGCTGCATAACGGAGCGAGCCCCATTGATCCAGCCACGCAAGACCTCCTGGCGTATACTTGACTCGTGTCCCATTAACTCCAACTGTCCAGTAATCCAGGTTGCGTTCTGTCGACTGAATAAATCTCGTCGCCTCCGGCATGTTCAAGTTGGACGTAATCCGGGCAAGCAGGATCTGGGCACCATAATGTTTACTGTCCCAACCTTGTGTCCAGGTATACGGCCAATTGGCTGAGCCTCCGCTAGAAGACCAACGGTCCGTAGCTGCAATGGCTTTGGACAAGTAAGCGCTATCATTAGTGGCTAAATATAACCATGCTCCACCCCATGCCAGCTCGTCTTCGTATCCTGTCCACGAGTTATAGAACGCTGCGGCATCCGTGATACAATCGGTGTATTCCCCACGATACGTATCTGCAAAGTTGTACAGCTCTTTGGCATGTTGGAGCAATCTGGCCGAGTATGCCGGGTCATCATCTGCAAATACAATCGACGACGCTGCCAGTGCTGCCGCTGTTTCTGCCGCCAGATCACTGCCTGGGCAGGTAGCATCAATCTTGAACGAAGGACGGTTCATCTGCATGACCTCTGCCGGTCCCCACCAGGCATGATCCGTATTACCTGCTCCGACTTGTCCCCATAATTCATTTGGTTTGGTATGCGCTTTCATAAAATAGTCGGTCGCCCATCGGATATTATCCTTGATCTCCTCCAGTTGTCCTGCCTGTTCATATCCGTCGCCGTATTCCACGACAGACCAGGCGAGCATCGTAGCGGAAGCAGCCATCGGAAAGCCGAATTTCACATGATCCCCGGCATCATACCACCCTCCGGTCAGATCGACGCCTACATCAGACCCATCCTGCATGCCTGAATTACCACGCCATTCGACCCGATTATTTGCTGGTAATGGCCCCGAACGCTGGGCTTCATAGAAGTAAATGGCTTTTTGCAGTGCTTCAGCATAGTTCTGATCTCCGGCGGCCGCATCCGCCTTACGAAGTCCTGTGTTCATCGAGAAACTCCCTGCCAATAATCCTGCCGATAACGCGATCATGGCGACTCGTCTCCACCAGCTCCCCTTCATGTTCAACTATTCATCTCCTCTTCATGAATATTCCTTATGCATTACTCTGGACTGCAAGTTTATATCGCTCCTCTCCATGGTGTATTTGAGTGTAAGTTCCACCATTAATTACCATTATAGCCGTTTGTTTTACTAGCTATATAAGCGTTGGTGACTTCTGAAATAACATTGTTGTGACCTAGTCTGCGTCAAACGACAAAAAAGCTGTTTCTCTAACCCATATACGCGTTAGAGAAACAGCTTCTCGCCCTTGCTATAATCAATACCACAAATTAAATGGCATTCTGACCATTCCGTCTGTATATTCTTCTACCCTTAGGTATCCAAACATCTTAATGATTATACTTTGAACTTGTTAATCTGCTCCTGCAGTTCTTCAGCCATTTTGGATAATGAACCTGCGGATGAAGCGATCTCTTCCATGGAAGCCAACTGCTGTTGAGTTGCGGCAGACACATTATGAACCCCGCCTGCTGCCTCTCCGGCGATGTTGGAGATCTGACTTACATAGCCTACGACTTCAGTCGTACTCGCTGACATTTCTTCTGAACCAGCGGATACTTCTTGAATTTCACCCGCTACTTTGTTAACCGCATCCGAGATCTGCTCGAACGCTTGTCCTGCCGCAGTAACCATCTCGATTCCTGCTTCCGTCTCACTGCTGTTCACTTTGACTGCCTGAACAGCATGATCGGTATCTTTCTGAATCAACTGAACGAGATCCGTAATCCGTTGGGCTGATGTGGAAGATTCCTCAGCAAGCTTACGCACTTCTCCTGCAACTACAGCAAAACCACGTCCATGCTCTCCTGCTCGTGCGGCTTCAATGGCTGCATTCAGTGCAAGCAGATTGGTCTGCCGGGCAATGTTGTTGATTACCTCGGTAATGGTTCCAATCTCTGCTGAACGTTCCCCCAGCCCTGTTACCAACTCTGTAAGTGAAGCAATGGAATTTCGAACAGAACCCATCTGTTCAACCGCTTGCTGAATGATCATGTTCCCTTCGGAAGATTGATTCGCCGCATCCACAGCAGATACAGATACACTCTGGGCAAGCTCAGCAATCTGCTCCGACCCGAGAGCCATCTCATTCATCGCCTGTGCAGAACGCTTCACAATATCGACCTGATCGGACGTACCCACAGCCAATTCCTCTACCGTTTGGGAGATCTGTTCCGAAGCTTGGGTATTCTGCTCCGCACTTGCAAGAAGCTCTTCCGATGAAGCAGCTACCTGTTCGGAAGTCATTGATACCGATTCAATCATCTCGCGCAGATTACCCGACATGGTATTAAAGGAATTAGCCAACGTGCCTAATTCATCCTTATTCTTCAGTACAATTTTCTCGCCTGTCAGATCACCACTTGCTATTGCCATGGCAGCTTCATTCATCTTTTTGATTGGACGTGAGATGATGCTTGCAATGAAGAAGGCAATGAACATCGCAACCAGGAAGGCAAAAATTGTAACAGCCAAAATTACATTAAATGTATTTTCCGCAAGCAAAACAGACTCATTTGTTGCAGCATCCGATCCTTCATTGCCCAAATTAATTAACTTGGTGATAGAGTCATTTGCTGTGTACCACATCGGATAAGCCTCTGTGTGTAAACGACTAGACTCATCATAATTGTTGTTCAAACCAAATTCGATAAATGCCGGCATTTTCGCTACATAAGCATCATAATTCGTACTAAAATCATTATAGAGCTTAAGCGCTGCATCGTTGTTTGCAATCAACGTTTGTAACTGTTTACGCTCATCTTCAATCTTGGTAAGCAGCAACTGTAGCGCTTCGTTCATCTTAGCCGACTCATCTTCGTTCTGTTCAACGATGATTCCCAGAGCCAAACGCTCTACATCGGAAATATCACCATTCATCTTTCCCAGTAAGCTCACACTCGGCATCCAGGTCTGATCCACTTCATTCGCCTTGCCAGACATACTATGAATCTGGACTAATGCGTAGCCACTTACAAAAACCAGCAGAATTACGACTGCCAGAAAACCAGTCAATAACTTGCCTCGAATCGTTAACCTCAATTTCCCCAACATATTCCCCCGCGTGTCTTCCACATTCCCCACTCCTCAACTTAGCGCATAAACTAATGCATATGAATAATATATCGTCACCTCTAGTCATGAATTGTAGATGTCAGAATTCAATTTCTACAAATTTCATGTAACTTCGAAAATAAAGCAAAAGAAGCCTCCCATCTTTGGAAAAACCAGAGATACGAGACTTCTTTCAATAATAATAACTACCATCTATTCACTAGACATTTCTTTCAATCGCTAACCAAAAACACGCCGGTGTATGTTAATGAAGAAGTCAGGTATCGACTTGGTATAATTGCGGGTTGTAATCAGAACCACACTAAGCAGACTACCGAGAAGGAATCCTCCCAGAATATCTCCTGGATAATGCACACCAACGTATATACGAGACACCCCTGTCAACACAGCAAGTAATAGCATCCATAACCCCAAGCGACGCCCAATAAAGAATGAAGCAGCCGCGAGAGCAAATACAAAGGAGGCATGCTTACTTGGAAAAGATGGGTCAGGTACATGGGCAACCAGTTGATGTACGTTTCCCTCCACAAAAGGTCTTGGATGGCCGACCGCAGGTGATATGCCCCATTTCGCCAGAACTAACGCTGCAATGGATGCCACGCAAGCATAGAAAACGATACGCTGTTTGGATGGATCGCCAAGAAACCATACAATAACGAGTAGTGCAATCATAACCCAGACCGCATACTCCGATGATGTAATCATAAACCAGTCCAGAAATGGAATTTGGTCTGCAAACTGATTAATCCAATGAAATACGGATTGATTCATAACTGGCTTTTAATACCTCCATTACACACAACAAGATTATTTTTTACATATTAAATAGTCACTAACTATTTGTCAAACAATCCTCACATTGACCGAAGTTACGAAATCAAAGAGGACATTTTACTTTCTTTTTGTTAAACTAGTTTGGGTTACATATCAGTTCAAACATAGAAAGGTGAAGATTATGCTTAAAAAATGGTTATGGGGTACAGCCCTGACCCTGATGCTTGCTGTCACAGGGGTCGTTGTATATTACGGATATTCGATTGTTCATTTTGCCAATAGCATCTCAACCACTTCCGGGACTTCATCCAACGCTTCCTCATCTGGCACAGACAGCGACTCAGATACCCAAACGACAACGATTCCCAGATGGGAGGGCCAGGAACGGGTGAACATTCTGCTGCTTGGCGGAGATTCAAGAGGTGACGATGCGGGACGCTCGGACTCGGTCATGGTCGCTTCTATTGATCCCGTCACGAAGAAAGCCCATCTATTCTCCGTACTGCGAGATACCTATGTCGCAATCCCCGGTCATGGAAAGAGCAGGCTCAATGCAGCCTTTTCCTACGGAGGTGCAGAGCTGACCAAACAAACCGTCAGTGATCTGCTCGGTATTCCCATTCAGCATTATGTGTACACGGACTTTACAGGCTTCATGGCACTCGTTGATGCGGTAGGTGGTATTGAGATTGATGTTGAGAAAGATATGTATTACACCAGCAAAGCAGATAAACATATGTATGACATCGATTTAAAAAAGGGATTGCAGCATATGGATGGCAAAACAGCCCTTCAATATGTTCGTTTCCGCCATGATGCTACCTCGGATTTCACCCGTACCGAACGGCAGCGAATCTTCATGACCGAACTGGCCAAAAAGATGCAGAGTACCACTTCGCTCTTCAAAATCCCGGATATCCTGGAAGCGATCGCACCTTATATAGAGACGGATCTTAGTCCGACCCAGATGTTGAAACTGGCGTCCCTTGGCTTCGATATCCATGCGAACGAAATAGACCAGCAGCAGATTCCACCGAACAAGCTGCTCACCAATGAACTGGTAGGCTCCGCTCAGGTGCTGGGTGTCGATGTAAGCAAACTCCAGTCCTATATTCAGAAACTGTTTGAAGAAGATGCTGCGCCCTCGGAGTCTTCATCATCAGATGAACAGAACTGAGAATAACAGAGTTGAAAATGAAGCGATTATTAAACAACGTATATTTCAGTTTAATACCCACAAAAGAAGACGGCTTCGGCCGTCTTCTTTTGTACCTATTTTCCCCATTTAATGCAGCCTTAATGTTTAACAGGTACTCTTATATGATGAACTCCGGTTCCTGGAGGGAGGATTACATGTGAAAAAACCGCGAATAGCGGAATGGACCGAACTGCGTGGCATTGCCTTTCTGGCGATCGTCATGCAGCATAATATCGCCGAGTATATCTATCGCGCCGATATTGAACAACCCGATTCCATTATGCTGACTATGATTTATCATCTGACCCGTTTTGGTACGCCAACATTTGTATTTCTGTCGGGAGTCATGTTGTTTTACCATCACCATAACACCAAACCGGAATACCCTCGCTTCATTCGAAAGCGATTTGGCGATATCTATATACCGTTTGTGGTATGGACACTCATCTATTGGCTTGCTGTCCGAATTTTCACCCCTGCGTTCTGGGCCAGTGGCATACCGGATATGCGCAGTCTGGTTCGTGAACTGTTTCTACCACAGACCGGATATCATCTCTGGTTTGTCATTATGGTGTTTCAGTTCTATATTCTGTTCCCCCTGTTTTGGACAGGAGCAAAAGCCATTCAGAAGCGTATCCAAAACGTCATACGTTTCACGCCAATGCAAGTTATTGTGACATTAATTCTCTTTGCAGCTGCACTCTACGCCCTGCTTATGAAATGGTCCTACTACAATATGGGGGGCTGGACAGAATCCATGTCTGAGCCATGGTCAACGTTGCTGCAGTATCGCTCCTATTCATGGGTGATGTACTGGTTCTACTTTTTACTGGGTGCCGTATGCGCCTGGTCAGTCGATAGCTGGAGAAGTTGGACCACCAAGTTACTGCCATGGACCATCTGTCTGTTTATTGGGATGTATATATGGCTTGGTTACGATGTGCTCCGCGGGTCCGGGGATGTTGTTAATCTGAATATCTCCACCTATTTGAAACCAACCACATTTCTGATCATTATGGCCCAGATGCTTATGATGTATGGTTTCCTTGTACTGATGCGGAGCAAAGACACATGGTTTCAGCGCCTATTAGCCTGGATTGGCCGTTATTCGTTTGGTGGATATCTGGTTCATGCACTGGTGATCTACGCGATCGCTTACGTAACCAGACCGCTCCAACTCAGTGGATGGCATCTGCCTGTAACATTGCTATCGTTCCTTGTTACGGTTGGTATTACTCTTGCAATCAGCTGGGCACTCTCCAAACTTCCTGGCTCACGTTTCACCGTAGGGTTAATGCGTAAACGACGTTCAAACCCAGATTCTGCTGGCGCTGTGGACAAAAGAAATTTACCTGAGCGAACCCCCTCACCCGGTGCAACTCGCAGTCCGGGAACAAGTGAGCCGTTTTAAAATAAAGAAGCGCGTCCCCTGATGGAGACACGCTTCTTTATTTTGCTTCGCTCGACGTTGATCGTCCCGGAACAGGTTCCTGGGGACCTGGGGCTGGATGTACGTTGCCCTTCTGATTCACAAATCTCTTCAGATCACCCGTTAATTGTTCCTTCAGCTTGTTAACCAGCTGTGTTTCGCTAATACCTTTTGCCTGAGCAATCTCAGCCAAGGATTTTCCTCCCTGAAGCTGCTCATGAAGTTGAGCAGGGGTGACCCCAATAAACCGGGCAATTTCGCCCTTATCCACCATAGGACGTTTGCCATGGTGGGCAAATTCACGCCGCAAATCACGCAGCGGGGTATTGATGACCTTTTTTAATTTGGTATCCATGTCCGCCTTCGTGGCTGCAGCCTGATCCTTGGTGAGACACCCCTCTTCTACTGCTTGATCCAGACGCTGTGCAAGTGTAGGCTTCAACTTCTGCAATAACTGCTCCTCACTAAGTCCCTTACGCTCTTTCGCAATCTGGGACAACGTCTTGCCAAGTTCCATCTGTTCTTTCAGATCCCGAAGCCCAATCCCAAGCAAGTCTGCCGTTTCACCAATCATGAACAGACCGTGTCCTGCCTGCATGCATGGCTTCGCTGGTTTGCCGGAGGAAGAAGCTTTTGATGCACCACCATATTCCTCAGCCCGAGCCGTTGAATCAGCGAATGCTACATGTCCTGTTGCTGCTGTTATAACTACGGCTGCCAATCCGGCTGCCATCCATGTTTTCCATTTCAAAATCATTTTTCTGCCGCCTTTCCGATGTCGAAATCTCTGTACCTTCCTAGTTTGAGCCTAAAATCCACTTTTTTATGCCATAAAATACAAAAAGTCATCATTTTTCTCACAATTGATCACAAAAAATCCTATTTTTTTCATTTTATTTCAGCTATACTGAATGTAACTTCATGATTCAGTCGAACAGTCCTGGACCACCTTATCGCAGGAAGGACGAGACGTAACGATGCGGAAAGATTGGTTAGATCCGTTTAGCTCCGATCTGGAGGTCGTTTTTGCTTCAGCGGAACAACTCGTACGGGAATATCCCGAACCCTTGTCAGGACATGCATTGGAGCAACTTCATTCGGTTAATCCCCTGTTACGAGATTCGGGGCACAGTTATATCGGGTATATCATCCCACTTTGGATGCAGTACTCGGATCAACTGCCTCAGGAGAAAGCACAACAATTAAGTACAGCCTGTCTGATTCACATGTTATATTTTCTGAATCAGGACGACGTGATGGATGAACAACCGGAGAATGCCGCTCTGAAGTTATCCCTGGGCAATTTATATTACATGGATGCACTTCAATCTTACTCGGCATTATTCGATCTTTCCTCCACGTTCTGGATCTATTTCAGACAATATGTAGTGGATTGGGCCGTGAGTGTTACGGGTGAGCATTTCATTGATTATTTTCAACAGAATCCCTTGTTGATTGCGCAAAAGGCTGCCCCTCTACTCATCGGAGCTACAGGTGCACTCCTTCTGTTGAATCAATCCGAGCGGATCATCCCAGTATGTTCTGCCATCAACATTACACTCATGACACTCCAGATGACCGATGACTTCACAGATACGCATCAAGATGCTGTGCATGGAAACTACAACAGCTACCTCTCCCACATATCCGCAGCACTGAATCACAACTATCCCGTTCATCCTCTTAGCGAACGTATACATGACAATGTATACAACACTCAACTCATGAACTCTTATGTAGACATTGCATTTCACTATAATCGTACATTAACATCGTCTAACTTAGGGATATCGCATCTCGAGGTGTTTGATTCTTATTTATGCAGCACTTTAGTACAAGCTGTTCAGGACATTACACAACGGAAGAAACGGCTCCTCCAAGGTGGGTTTCATCACTGGATCAGCGATCAACAGTTGGAATTATGAGCATAAGGACTAAGCTGATTCAGTTTAATTTCAAATATGAAGGGAATGTTGACGATGATGGTATCAGAGAAAACGTTGCATGAGGATATTATTGAAAAGGCTTGGACTGACGAGCATTTCAGACAACAATTGCACTCCAATCCGAAGCAAGCGCTTCGTGAAGCTTTCGGAATCATAATCCCGGAGCACATTCAGGTACGTACCGTTGAGGAGCAGCAGAATGATTATGTTCTTGTCATACCTCCCAACCCTTCCAAAGTAAATTATGATGTGAATTGCGGACCTTGGAGAAGTTAAATCGGGTGAGTTAAATTGGTAACGTAAGTGATTAGGGGTAGGGACAAAAAAAGCCGCTGTATGCTTCTGTGAGTTCGTCATTCGACGAACTCAGCAAAAGATACAACCGCTTCTGTTCCTACCCCTTTGGTACTTGTAAAGCTGATCTGTCCTTGCATCGCTTCAACAATTCGGAATGTCACCATCATGCCGAGACCAGTGCCTTTGATTTTATTGGAGAAATAAGGCTCGCCCAACCGGGAGAGTGCTTCCTCATCCATTCCCTCTCCATTATCCCTGACATGCACCTTAATAACCCCATCCTGCTTGTAAGCCCAGATATCAATCTGGCCTTGTCCCTGCAGAGCTTCAATACTGTTCTTGATAATGTTGATAAAAGCCTGCTTAAACTTCGAGGAATTGCCCCGAATATATAAATCTGGCGGAATGTCAGTGGTGA
This sequence comes from Paenibacillus sp. FSL R5-0517, assembly GCF_037974355.1. Lineage (NCBI taxonomy): Bacteria > Bacillati > Bacillota > Bacilli > Caryophanales > Paenibacillaceae > Paenibacillus > Paenibacillus sp. FSL R5-0517. The sequence continues at coordinate 1,338,735 of NZ_CP150235.1, read as the reverse complement.
TTTTGCCACCTTCCAGATTAGCCATCGGTACAAGGATCCCTTCAATATGATTGAACTCATCCGAGATATTAAGCGAGATAATATGGTCGAATTCAGGTTTGGCAAAGGTAAGAAAGTCCGTGATAATGCCCGAAGCACGGTCAAGTTCCTCCAGTGCAATACGCACATATCCCTTATTTTTGTTGTCTTCCTGTTCTGTCATAAGTTGCAGGAACCCTCTTGTCACCTGAAGCGGATTACGTACTTCATGGGCAACGGAAGCGGCCAATTCGCTAATAATCTCCATCTTCTCGGATCGCTGCAACTCATTGTTGAATAACTCCAGTTCCTTGGAATACTCCAGCACTTTGGTGTGTTTTTCGGCAAACCGACTTCCGAGAATGGCAATCAGCGAGATCACAAATGCAACCATGGACCATTTCCACCATAACAGATGATACGTCCCACTCCGCTGATAATACCACAACAGTTCAGCCACACTGATCAAGGCAAATGTACCGAATCCTGTCGCAAGCAGGATGGCTTCCCGATTTCGTTGCAGTGCTTTGGCGATGGTTCCAACCAACAGAATTGTCAGCAGGATGACCAGCACCATACCGACCACACGCTGTACGAGCAGATTGTAGAGAAACTCCCATTGCCCACCTGAAGTAACGTAGATAAATAGAGAGAACACAGCGATAACTGAATATATGAATGTTATTTTTCGCAGTTTGGTGAAGATACCATGCAGTCCCGGCCCGATAATCTGCTCAAAAAAATAACATAGCGCTGGCATTCCCAGCAGCATAGCCAGATCAAAGACTACCGAATACAGATCACCATACACCTGATAGAACGTATACAAAAATTGCGAATACGTGATGATCATTGTGCCGATGGAACCCATCACCATGCATAGTGAGATCCACAATCCCTTATGGAATTTGCCAAGGAAGAACGTACAACTCAGCATCGTAATCGCTGTGAAAACAAAGGTCGCACCCAAAATGACATCAATAAGCCCGTTATGAATATATCTCTCCTGTAACGCAGCATATGGGCCAACTTGAACAGTACCTTGTATGCCCAGACGACCTTTCTCATTTTGCGACCATACATAGAGCGTGTCACCCGAATTTTCGCTGGATAAGGGTAGTAACACCGCATTATTATCATAATTGTAATGATAGTTCTCGTAGACCTTGCGGTCCTCCAGATAGATAACAATATGATTGCCTTTAATGTTCTCAAATCGAATGGCTGAGCTTTCTTCACTCAATTCAGGGATGGTCAGGCGAGTCCATAAGGAACTCGATCGATCCGTATTGCTATACTCCAACTTATCGATGCCCTGCTTTTCCCATATCTCATCTGTTCCCTTAACCTCACTTATGAACCCTTGATCGTCAACGTTCCCCCATTTTACTTCCCATCCTGTAATGGATGCAGGTTGCTGAATCGCTCCTGTAGTTGCAAAGACCATTCCATGTGGCATACCTAGAATAATCAATACACTCATCCATAAGATGACGATAGCTTTGGGCACATTTTTCATTCACAGCACCTCAAAGTTCCAATTTTCCCTATCTTAGATTCTCTCATTTATCATTCGCCACCATTTGTCACGTCACCTTCTTAGATAAAATGAAATTTCACATTTAAGTCGATTTATAGTTTTATTTCCATTTTATTGTTATGCATATATGATTAATCACGCAAGTCTTCGAACTGGTTCTCTATCATTTCCCGTTCTTTCTGTTCAACTTGACTGCGGAATTCAAGCCACTGCTCTGTTTCCTCATCATCATAGATGGTCCATATATCGGAAAAAAGGAAATCCCGCAACTGTACAACTTGTCCGGACCATATTCCGCCTACCCAAAATAAACCGTCCGGACGACGGATGACGGTACGGGAGAAACCGGGTGTAGACGCCTTTTGCCCGATACGGATGCGTGTAATCATATTGCCCAGTGTGAACCAGTCCACTTGAGACCCCTCCCTTACATATTCAAGCTTAATCATAACATAGGCAAAACAGGAAAAGCTGTAAAAACGGTGACCGAGATTCAATCCTTTGCTTCAGGTGTAATGGTTTCTCAAAGCAAACAAACACGCTAAGGAGATGATTGCAATGAATGAGCCGCATCGTACAGTTGAGGTGGAACATAAGGATGTTCAGCATAAATCGGATTCAAGTATGGTCGCTTCCACATTTATTAAATATGCCGCTTATGTGATAATCTTTTTCGGATTCTTATACTTCCTGGTTAAATATGTATTCCCTAAATTCTAAGGCATTCATATCGTAGCAAACCCCGGGGATAATAAAATGTGCAAGATTACAACAATAGCGCTTTGGGTAACTACGGGGTAGAGAAGCTTGGGCAACCAACAATGAAAGGAAGTGTTATTCATGTCTGACAAACCAATTAGTAACGAAGAGAGCGACCGCTATTATGACCGTTATCAGAGGTTCCGCGATATTCCGCCAGAGACGGAAGTCCCGGAAGGCGATATGGATACCTTTGATGAAGTTTCCGGCAGACGGATTGTAACGGAAGATGCGGATCTTGCACCCGTAGCCGCAACGGCTGTGGACGAGCCGGAATTGGATTCACGTTTGGCGGAGACACCGCTGGAATCTGTACCGGATGCAGACCTGCTGCAACCAAACAGTCCAGTTGATCCTGCTGCCCCCGATCCGGACGCACTGCATGGTACTGATCTGCTCAATGGTGCTGGTGCAGATGCCAAACCCGAGAACGATGTTCCACCACGACGTTAACGGCAGTTATGACATCCTGAATGAGGAGGTGCATACACGATGAAGGAAGATCGCGACAAACATACGCATGAACCGGATAATCTTGTGACCGAAAGGGATATTGACCCGGACTTCGGACTGTTCACTGAGGATTCCTTCCCCGAAGCACTTGAGGATGAGGATCAACGTGATGCGGTGGAGCATGCCATTCCTAAAGAGAAGGCTTCTCGCAAGCCCTCTTCGGATGGTCAATAATCACTTGGACAATGATAATTCCAGACTTACAGAAACCTCTTGAAAAGGGGTTTCTTTGACGTTTAATCCCTGATTGCTGACATGACAGTATAGTCAAAAAATTGCCCTTCCATTATTATTATAAAAGATACATATTACAAAAGTTATTACGGGTAGTGAAGGAGATTGATTATATGATTCAGTCTATCGTACATATTGCATTGGTTGTGAAAGATTATGATGAAGCAATCGCATTTTATACAAAAAAGTTGAACTTCACATTAGTTGAAGATATATATCAACCGGAACAAGATAAACGGTGGGTCGTGGTTTCTCCTCCTGGCTCTGTTGGTACTACAATCTTACTTGCCAGAGCATCTAAACCTGAGCAAGAGCCATTTGTTGGTAACCAAGCTGGTGGTCGGGTATTTTTGTTTCTAAACACTGATGATTTTTGGAGAGATTATAATGAGATGGTCACTAAAGGGATCGAATTTGTTAGAGCTCCCCAAGAACAATCTTATGGAACAGTAGCTGTATTTAAAGATCTGTATGGAAATTTGTGGGACCTACTGGAAATGAATAAGGATCATCCCATTTCCAAGCGCGTTAAGTAATCTCCAAGCTTCCGAGATCAGATTGGGATTAATGTGTTATAAACATGTGACTTATATTCCTCTATCTGAATCAAAGAGAGATGACGACTGCATGATTACAGCGCCATCTCTCTTTGATTCTTTATAGAATGCTTATCTTATTTCTAAATATCCTTTTAACTTCAAGGATTTCCGTTTTTAATGGCTGCTCCAGCGGTCACCGCTTAGCGGAAATCTTGCCTGTTCCAGGCAGTTTGTGATCCAATCCCGACCACTTTGCTACAATCGCAGTGATGATCAGCGCAAGTCCATTAATGATAAATATCCAGCGTATTGGCAACCAGCCACCGAGAACGCCACCAATAATTGGTCCCGCCATCGTCCCGATCTGGGCAGCGGACTGGTTCAGACTAAAAGCCCTTCCCCTGAAACTTGATGCGGTAGCCTGCACAATCATGGCGTTAATGGCCGGAAATACAGCTGCAAAGAATAGACCATACACGAATCGCAAAATGCCAAATGCGATATAACCTGTTGTAAAGAACTGTAGAAGATTGCCTACAGCCCCGCCAACCAGTCCAATGATCAGCACTTTACCGTATCCGATCCTTGTACCAATCTTGCCCCAACGCGGTGCCATAATAACTGTTGCTACCCCCACCGCCGAGAAAATAATACCTGAGCTAAGTGAGGCACGATCAGGCTGAACACCCATTTCCATCACATAGACCGTCAAAAGTGGCTCCAGAATCATAACGGAGAACGTACATATGCCCATCATGCCAAGCACCGTCATAAACACACGATTCGCTCTCGCTTCACGAATGTCATCCATGACATGGGAACGAGCTTTATTTCGGTTGAAGTTCTCTTCTTTTACCCAAAAGGTTGCAATAATAGCTGATACCAATACAACAATTGCCGAAAACAAAAATGCATTCCGGTTGCCGTAATAGTGACTCACCACGCCACCAATTAACGGTCCAATAATACCGCCAGTGGCTCCAGCAGTAGACATAATACCCAGTGCATAACCGGTCTTCTCCTCAGGTGTATTGGTGCCTACCAGGGCAATTGCTGCTGGAACAAACCCTGCAAGCAGACCCTGAAACAATCGAACAACAATTAGCGAATAGGGGTCCTGCACGAAATAATTGATAAGATACAAGACGGCAAGGCTGTATCCTGACCGGATGAGCATAGGTTTGCGCCCGTATTTATCAGCCAGCGAACCCCAGAACGGAGACACGAGCGCACTCGCGAGAAACGTAATGCCGAAGGCAAGTCCCGACCATAACTCCAGGTGATCACGAACCCCCAAGTCAGCACTTAGAAACAGGGGTAGAAATGGAATTGAGATCGAATACGCCGTGCTGCAAAAAAATACACCAATCCATAATATGATGAGATTTCGCTTCCACGAGAAGTTCATATACCCGCACGTCCTTTCCGTTACTGACGCCGGGACTGCCGTATATTGGAGCGGACGGAACAGACCCGTACGTCCCCGATGCGGAAGCATTTTCCTTATTTTACACCCATCATTCCATGAAGGCCATCCCTTGTTCACCACAACTACACGTATTACATTGCCATTCTGTCCACAAAAACGGTATGATAGTTGGGTAAATATCCAAATACGATTTGGAGAAAATATATCATGCAGAGATGCAAGGAGGAACGTTTTCATGTCTTTACGGTGGAAAAAAACAACCGCAGTATCGCTCGTTCTTGCGATGCTGCTTATCGTCATTAGTGGTTGCGGGCGCCCTGCGTCCAGTGCCGAGCAAACGCCGGTGCCAGCCGCACCTGAAGGTCCAAACCCTGTGGCAACTATTGAGATGCAGGATGGTCAAAAGATCGTTATTGAGCTCTATCCGGAGATTGCGCCCAACACAGTGTATAACTTCATCTCCCTTGCCAATAAAGGGTTCTATGACGGCCTGATCTTTCACCGGGTCATTCCGGGCTTCATGATTCAGGGTGGAGATCCAGAGGGCAACGGTTCGGGCGGCCCAGGTTATACAATCAAAGGGGAGTTCACTTCCAATGGTCACAAAAATCACCTGAATCATACTCGGGGAATCATTTCGATGGCACGTAAATCGGATAATCTGGATTCTGCAGGCTCCCAATTTTTCATCATGTTAGCAGATGCGGATTACCTGGATAATTCATATGCCACCTTTGGCAAGGTTACTGAAGGCATGGAAGTTGTTGATGGAATTGCAGCTCAGGAAATAGGTGAAGGTGACAAACCCGTTAAGGATCAAGTTATGAAAAAAGTTACGGTAGATACCCACGGTCTGGAATATCCAGAACCGGTAAAAATGCCTTAATTAACATCCTTGCCAAACGGATGATAATCCATGGTTATGACTTGTTAATGAAGTCTGAACAAACAAAAGCTCTGTCCTGTGCGAATGTCACAAGGCAGAGCTTTATTTAATAATATTAATGATAGCGGTTACATATCTGACTTTATATAAAATGACCTCTTCCGGCATCATCCTCAATACATCCATCCCATCAAACGTAACCAGCCGACAATCGCAATCCATAACGGGCAGCTAAAGGCAACACCCCATGCAAGCCCTTTCAGTAAACCACGGTTTACTTCCACGAACAACGACTCCTTTCTCCAGGGAATAGTCGCAGTATCGGTAATAGTATATGATTTTATACCCGAATTCATTCGCCATGCAACCCTCATTTTCCTGCTTTTGTTCCGCAGATTCATGGAATGCTTTACGGGAACCTGATATACTATGACTACTGTACGATAAATGGAACCTGATTCATGTTTGGAAAGGAGATTTTCCTATGGCAAAATCCAAGAAACGCACTCCTGCTCCCAAAGCGGCAGTAGCACAGGATAAACCCACAACACTGAAAGATCTGCTTAGCAGTGATGTGCTGGAGAAGCTGAAAGCTCAGGCAGATGAGGCGAAGGCTGCCGAGGCGGCACTTAAAGAGAAGGAACGCCAGCAAGCAGAAGAAGCTCGCCAAGCGGAACAGAAGCGCCGGGATAACGACTTCGAATATCTGCTGAATAACAGCGCGATGGACTGGAAGAAACATAAGTAAGCCAGGGCATGATCTGAAGGTGTCTACTACCTCCCACATGCCAAAATAATATTGCAAGCCGACAGATCATGAAGCCGATCTGCTCACAGGACAGGGCCGCCTTGCGGTCCTGTTTTTTTGATATGGACACATATTGATTCACCAGTCTTGAGCCGGGTATGTAGAAGTAGAAGGTACAACGATATTCTAACTCATGGAGGGATCAGAGATGACTGAACAACGTTTGGAAGGCAAAGTTGCAATAGTAACTGGAGGGGGCTCGGGTATTGGGCAAGCTACCGCCATTCGCTTTGCCGAGCATGGAGCCAAAGTCTACATGTTGGATCGTACACCGGAAACTGCAGAGGAAACCAAACAGACGATTGAAAAGGCTGGCGGAGAAGCGTATGTGATCGAATGTGATATCTCCAAACCGGACCAAGTGCAGAAGGCGATCAATCAGGCTGCGGCTGAAGCGGGCAAGCTGGATATCATATTTGCGAATGCCGGCATCAACGGAACGATGGCTCCGATTGAAACGATGGAAATGGAGGACTGGGACCAGACGATGGAGATCAACATGCGCGGAACCTTCGCAACCGTCAAATATGCCATCCCTCATCTGAAAGAACATGGTGGCAGCATCATAATCACCAGTTCCATCAACGGTAACCGGGTTTTCTCAGGAATCGGATTCTCTGCATACGCTTCCAGCAAAGCAGGACAAACTGCATTTACGAAGATGGCTGCATTGGAGCTGGCTCGTTATAAGATCCGTGTTAATGCCGTCTGCCCAGGTGCCATCGATACCAACATTGATGATAACACCTACCCGTCCGATGATCTGAAAGAAGTACAGATTCCAGTTGAATTCCCTGAGGGTCATGAACATCCGCTTAAGGGCGAACCTGGAACGTCGAAGCAAGTCGCTAACCTCGTTCTGTTCCTTGCTTCTGATGAAGCCTCTCATGTTACAGGTACACGAATCTACGTGGATGGTGCGGAATCTCTGCTCCGTGGATAAACATATCCATATACGTTGGCCCAATACAGGGACAACGCCCAAATATCCCGCAAGCGATCTGATCCGGTCAGATTACTGCGGGATATTTCATGTATAGGAAGTTTATAATTCGGTGCAGATGCAACTACAAGGATTATCCCTATATCGCGGAGCTTTTATTCTTTTTCACACGATCCTTCATTCGGTCTGGAATGGCAAAGAACAAGACGTACATCAGCGAGAACAAGACTAGCGCAAGCATCTCTTCCCCAAGGATGTACATGGGATACGGACCTAACATATCAAGCACTGAGGGTGTACTCGGCTTGTATCTCAAAAACATGTAATTTGCGTCAAGCAAAACATCTACAACGTATACAATGAGTGCTGCCAAATTCACAAATATCATCGAACCTGCTACAGATCTCCAGCTAGGTCGCAGCTGCTCCACCCAGGTCATGTATAGTAAAGCCAGAATGATACAGGCATGAGCAACGAAAAATTGAATGAATCGAAAATGTGCATAACCATAACCCAGATTAGGAGTCAGGATCGCCATAAGAGCTCCAGCAATGCCTGCAAACAGCAGTGCAGAATGCAACAGTCGACTGCGTGTCAGTAGTAACAATGCCGATAATAACAAAGACAGACTGCATAGTTCAAGTGGTAGTGACGTCTGCAGGCTCCATACGTCGCCGTACACATACCAGATTTGCAGCACGATTTCACAGGTAAACATGATACAGGCCAGAACAATCCGCAGTTTGCGGCGGGCCCCTTCTGACCAAGATCGAAGACGGTGTCGTAGCAAAAACAATAGCATAATAATTAATGCAATTAAGCTAATGGTTACGATATGTGAAGTGGAGAACAGGATAAACGGCTCTGCATCATAAGGGTCCAGCCATGGTGGATACGCCATGCATCTCTTCTCTCCTTTGCAAACATCTCAGCTACATTATCTCTCTTTAATGTTAACTTTTTCATTTTGCCATTGAATGAAAGAGCTGTCCAGTTGGAATTCTAAATAAGCATTGTAATTTAAATATCTTTATGTTAAGATAAATTCAGAACCAAAACAAACTAAAAGTTAGTAACTTTCTTAAACGGAAATCATTTTAAATAAACTCAAAATTTGTTCAATTGAACTAGGAGGAATTATTATGCAAATCAAAGGACTTCACCACGTATCCGCGCTAACAGCACATGCCGATCAGAACTATCGTTTCTACACCAATGTCATGGGTCTGCGCCTAATCAAAAAAACAGTCAACCAGGATGACGTGTCCGTCTACCATCTCTTCTATGGCGATGAGAAAGGCAATCCAGGTACAGAACTTACCTTCTTCGAGATTCCGATGGCTGGACAGACGCGTGAAGGTGTGAACAGCATCTCGGCAACATCACTGCGCGTTCCAAATGATGCGGCACTTACGTACTGGCAGCAACGTTTTGACGAATTCGAAGTCCCGCATGGAGAGATTGTGGAACGCGGTGGTCGTGCCACGCTCTCGTTCACAGACTTTGAAGGACAACGTCTGATTCTGGTCTCGGATGAAAACAATGCAGGTGTTGCTGGGGGTAAACCATGGGATCAGAGTCCTGTGCCTGCTGAATATGGCATTGTAGGTCTTGGTCCCATCCATCTTACGGTAAAAGATGCTTCCCTTACCGCTCCGGTTCTGACCGAACTGCTTGGTTTCAGAGCGAAAGGAAGTTATCCTGCCTTCACTCCTGGTCAGCCTGATGTACTCGTTTTTGAATCCGGTGAGGGTGGTAGCGGCTCCGAGGTGCATGTGGAAGAACGAAATGACCTTGCCCAAGAACGTCCAGGACGTGGCAGCGTACACCATGTTGCATTCCGCGTGGACAATGAAGAAGAACTGAAACAATGGGTGGAACGGGTTCATAACTTCCAATTCCCTAACTCCGGTTTTGTAGATCGTTTCTACTTCCGCTCCCTGTATTTCCGTGAAGCAAACGGGATTCTGTTCGAGCTTGCAACCGATGGTCCGGGATTTGATACAGACGAAGAAATGGAGCATCTGGGAGAATCATTGGCGCTGCCTCCATTCCTCGAAGGACGCCGCGCTGAGATTGAAGCGAATCTGAAACCACTGGATACAGTCATTCGTTAATCGCGCTTAAGCTGTACAATCCGGCATGAATCGAAAATAAAAACGATGTTCACCAGGCAACTCTGAATACCGGATACGGTTCAGGGATTGCCTAGGACGTGTCTCAAAACTCACTGAAGTGCATCTTTTACCGCCTTTTCGCCCCCTGCTGCGTCACTTTCCCTTGACGTGCCCCGGCACGCCTGCGGAAAATCTCCTTGCTTGGAACGAAAAATCGCCAAAATCTGCGTCCTTCGGAGTTTTCAGACACGCCCTAGTGAATCATCGTTTTTTTATGTGTATGCTTGCCTTGCCCCTTCTGTAAGGTGGCAAACTTGCAGATTGTGTTTTACTTCGTCAGATACGATGTTGTGAGGGGTACAAACAGAGCCGAACCCGGATCTTCAGATACAATCTCTACATAGACAGCGTCTGTACCTTTAACATCCACATCCAGACTCATCATACCGCTTTCTGGAGTGATATTGAACTTTTTGAGTGTCGCGAGATCCTGATCATAGATATGAATCTCCTGATTTCCTGTTAGCGCGGCAAGTTCCAAGTGTAGAGAAGAGTACTTTTTATCCGTATTAATCTGGATATCATCCCCCTGTTTCTTAGGATCATTATGCAGATAAACATCCTTGTAATCCTTGCCTTTATATGTGGTATCCTTAGGATCTTTGGTGTGCCAAGCGGTAGATCCCAGTACGGATGTTCCAAGTGCACTCAGCGTTACTTTTCCGCTCGTTACGGGCGCAGATCCATTTGTTCCGCCAATCAGGACGGATGAAGTTGCACTGTCATACGTGATCTCTGTCCCAAGCAATGATCCCACAGCACGCACAGGCAAATAAGTTGTTCCGTTGTAAGTGATAGGCAACACCGTTTTACCATTGGCATCTTTGGCTGTCACCGTGGCACCATCCATTTTTAGCGTAATCTTGCTGTTTAGATAGGCTTTAATCTGCTCCAACCCTGTTGCTGCGAGCGCACCCGTCCCGATCCCAAGCGTTAATGTGCCTACCATCAAACCTAGTACAACCTTCTTCTTCATCAAAATCCCTCCTGAACGTTAAAATGATTTGTCCTTTATACATTTAAACCACTAAAGTGATAATGTCAATTGTTTACTGCATTTTTAGTACAAAGTTCCTATCTGTAGGCAGCACAAAAACGAGGCAGTATGTCCCAATTTTTTCAGCCTCGCCCTGTTTCCCACCGTCTGCAAACGCAGATAAGGGATATTCTGTTCAGACGCTCAATACATTTCACATTCGAGAACTTCCAAATTCCCGCTGCACTACGTTATCAACACGATGTTATCAATCAAAGGATTCATAATATTCTTCTTCATATACTTCCATGCTGTATTTCAAATCTACCGCCTTCCACTCACCATCTTGATAGGCGTAAGCGAATGTCAGATCACCCGCATATAAAGCCGCACCATAAGATCCTGCTGCGGATACGACAAGTCGGCCATCCTCCACACTGTAATAGGTTACTCCACCGAATCCCAACTCTTTGTTATAAACGCCGCCACTCGTATCTTCCTCGATCCGTAAAGGTTCTGCTTGAACACCATCAACGGCGACATCCACATCCACTTGTTCTGATCTAACCGTAACTTTTGACTTCACATGCTGTTTCGTAATCTCATCCAGAGATTGCATCTTCATCTCTTCGAGCGTTACCGGATTAATGATACGTGCTTGTCCCAAATAAATACCTGTTCCATGCCCTTCCGTGTACAGAACAACGATCTCATTCTGTCCGTCTCCATTCAGATCCAGCTCGTGCACTTCGGGTTTGTAAGACCCGCCTTCTCCTTGCCAATCACTAAATTCTCTTGTCTTGCCGTCCACTTCCAAAATCATTCCGTTATATATATATCCCGAACCCTCAACTTTCATAGGGTATAATCTGACATTCTCATTCTCTGGAGCTACCGAAACGTATTCCTCTTTCACCGGGGTTGATTCCTGTGTTGTCTTCGCTGTGTCATGCAATTTATCTATATTGGAAGCCTCGACCGCTGCGGTCTGGCTGGATTGATCATCTATATTAAGCTGTTTTTGCGATTCATTCATGGTTCTGGCAGCCGAAGTTGTACTAATCGTAGCTACCGCCAAAATAATCATCAGCAGGATACCTGTCCAAGTTTTCAATATACTGGGCTCCTTTATCTGTTGTGATAATCCTATTATATCTTCATTTATCGCCCGCAAGTTGCGAATTTGTTAATCTTTCATAAAATAATCTTTACAAATTTCTGTTTTCACGAAAGAACGTTCGGCTTTAACCAGAATAAGCAAATTATTATGCCAAAACTGTTCTCAAAAAGCAAAAAAAATCCCGAACACAGCTTAAGGCTGCATCCGGAATGCTTTGGTTTTGTCCAATAACCGATCGGTTAATTGTCTCAGTTCTTCAGCCGAGGAAGAAATCTCCTCCATGATGGCTGTCTCTTCGTGTGCGGCATCCATGATTCGTCTCGCCTCATCCGAGAACGATCCGGCTTTCCCCTGGATCTTCTTCACATGACCATGCGTTTGCTCCACGCGGCCAGTCTGTTCTGCGATCTTGGAACCGATATCATGCGCGCCCTTCATAAATACTTCCACCGTGCCTGTCAGTTCATGCAACGTCTGATCCACAGAGATGGTCCGCTCCGATTCATTAACCACAAGACCATGCTGCTCATGAGACAGTTGTGCTGTCTCCCTGATTCGCTGCTGCACACGACTAATTAGCTCATTAATCCGATGGACCGATTCCTTACTCTCGTCTGCCAGCTTACGAATCTGCTGCGCCACGACTGCAAAACCAGATCCTTCTTCGCCAGCTCGTGCAGCCTCAATGGAAGCATTCAAGGCAAGTAATCCTGTTTCCTCAGCAATATTTTTGACAGACTGGGTAATTACCTCGATATCAGAGGCTTCCTTCTCCAATAGTAGCATAATGTCGCGGGAACGATTGTGCGACTCAGCCAGCTCGTCCATGCCCTTCATCAGCGATGAGAATGTCTGTTTCGTATGATCCACCGATCGCTCCATCTGACCGGACATCTCTGTCATGTCCATGGACTGGCTATGCATACGCTGGAAATCGTTCAGCATCTCATCCGCCGTGATCAGGGATTGATGGGAAGTAACCTTCTGCTCTTCTACACCTACCGCAATATGATCCACCGCTTCTGACATCATCTCGATCTGCTCCGCAGCTTGGGTAATCGCTTCACTAAGCGACTGCGCATTCTGTGATGTAGTTCGTGTACTGTCCGAAATATCGTTCACAATACTTCTGAGATTAGAGACCATTACACGAAAAGCATCATATAATACAGTAAGTTCATCCTGTGTACGCCGCTGCGGAATCTCCGTTGTCAGGTCACCAGATGAGACCTGTTGCGCCGCACGAGACAGATGAACAATCGGACGAGTCAGCCAGCGAGAGGCAAACCACCCGAGAATTCCGTTCCAACATACCCCCATGATCAGGATAATCGATATGTATACCCAATTCGGAATATCTAACGTAACCCAGTCTTTGACAAAAAATATAAAAAAGCCGCTAGTTCCGTACGTAATAATTGAGATTAGTACCAAACCTGCGACTGTCTTTGCGCCTAAAGTCCATTTCATGTTTACACCCCGTAGTCCTTTTTTCCTATTTTACCAATCATGTACCAAATTTCATGTGATATACATCACTGAAAACGTTCTATCCGCCCCATATTTACCGTTTATGCATGACTTCTCTATCATGAAGCGCATAATATATAAGACAAGCTTAGCCGCCCTCCTTTTCTCATAAAATTGAATAATATTCCATTTAACATCTTTAATTTTATTTATTATCGGCACAAGAGGCTAAATGATTTAGATTGGCATCCATTTTGCTTAAATGATATACTGAGTGCGCTTCGGCATTGCCGGAGCTGACCTATTTATTGGATGCCACTGGAGGCGAACGAAATGTCTACTATGTCCACAAGGACGGAGAAAGATTTTATCGGTGAAAAAGAAATTCCGGCTTATGCCTATTACGGCATTCAGACGGTGCGGGCCGTGGAGAACTTCCCGATTACCGGCGTTCCGGTACACCGGGAGCTGATCACAGCTCTGGCTGCGGTGAAAAAAGCAGCGGCAATTACGAATATGGAACTGAAAATGCTACCAAGCAAAATCGGCGAAGTGATTGTCATGGCAGCTGAAGAAATGATGAAAGGCCATCATCTGGATCATTTTATTGTAGACTCCATTCAGGGCGGTGCAGGCACCTCCATGAATATGAATATGAACGAAATTTTGGCCAACCGCGGACTGGAACTTTTAACCAAAAGCAAGGGAGACTACTTCCACTGCAATCCGAACAACCATGTTAACATGTCCCAGTCCACCAATGACGTGGTACCTACAGCACTGCGTATTGCGGCATATCAACTGTCCGAGACGTTACTCGCTACCATGAAGAGACTGCAGGAAGCGTTCCATAAAAAAGAAGAAGAGTTCAACGATGTGGTCAAAGTAGGCCGTACCCATCTTCAGGATGCCGTGCCTATTCGCCTTGGACAAGAATTCGGAGCTTATGCCCGTGTCATCGGCAGGGATATCGAGCGTCTGGAATTCGCCAATCGCCGATTGCTTACGATTAACATGGGTGCAACTGCCGTAGGTACAGGGCTTAATGCGAAACCTGAATACATCGTTAAGGTTACGGAACACCTATCTGATGTTACCGGACTGCCCCTACAAACAGCTGAGGATCTCGTGGATGCGACACAGAACACGGATGCCTATCTGGAACTTTCGGCGGCACTGAAGGTATGTGCAGTCAGTCTGTCCAAGATCTGTAACGACATTCGCATGATGGCCTCAGGTCCGCGTGCAGGATTCAATGAACTACTCCTGCCACCGCGTCAGCCAGGGTCGTCCATTATGCCGGGCAAAGTCAATCCGGTAATGGCAGAAGTGATTAACCAGGTATCCTTCCAGGTGATGGGGAATGACCATACCATCTGCATGGCGTGTGAAGCTGGTCAATTCGAGCTGAATGTCATGGGCCCGGTCATTGCGTTTAACTTGCTGCAATCACTGAAAATCATGAATAACGGGATTGATGTGTTCACACGTTATGCGGTTGAAGAGATGGATGCTAACCGTGAGCGCTGCGAATTAATCATGAAACAAAGTTTCAGTGTGGTTACGGCGCTGAACCCACACTTAGGTTATAATGTGGCGGCTTCCATTGTGAAGGAAGCGCTCAAAACTGGACTTACCTTGCAAGAGATCATTCTGGAACGCGGACTGCTGACTCCGGAAGAACTGGAAGAGATTCTTCATCCGGAGCAGATGACCACGCCAGGAATTGCCGGGGAACATTTCCTGCGCAATATGGAACGCTTGTAGGAACTCTGGAAATCTAACGCAGGAACCGATACACCAATCATGCAACAATAACCCCCGCAGACCGTTCATCCGGTTCGCGGGGGTTATTGTTTGTTCAGAGATGGTAAGACAGACACCAGCTATTTGGTTAAGCCCATCGTTTACGCTCAAGGGAAGGAAGAATCTGAAGTTCCTCCCTGTACTTGGAAACCGTTCTGCGGGAGATGACAATCCCCTCTTCGGCAAGCAGTGTAGTCAAGTGACTATCCGAGTATGGCCGCTGTGTCTGTTCCGTACGAATGATTTCTTTTAATCTTCGTTTCACTACTGATGCTGATGTTTTATTCCCTGACGCTGTACGGATTCCCGAGGCAAAAAAAGCCCTGAGTTCATATACACCATATGGCGTGTGAATGTACTTACCACTGACGGCACGACTTACCGTTGATTCATGCATGCCAATCTTCTCTGCAATAATAGCCAGATTAAGCGGTTTTAACGCGGATGGGCCTTTGACCAAAAAGTCCTTTTGCTCTTCCATCACGGCCGCCAGCACACGCACTAAAGTCCTGCGCCGCAGGTGTACACTCCGAATGATCGCCCTCGCTTCTGCGGCGCGGTGAGCCCAGATTTCATCTGGCGCCGCTTCCCTGATCCAGCGGATGCACGCTTCATTCATCGATACACGAGGGTTACCTGACACATGTAGGCTAAAATGGGCCTCACCGTTACGCAACCCTACAATGGCATCTGGAATAATGTAATGTGGTCGTTCCGTACATCCGATGGATCGGCAGGGCTTGGGGTCGAGACGTGTAATATAGTCGTAGGCAACCTGAGCTTCCCGTGAAGTCATACCTAATCGACTCCCTGTTCTACCTGGGTGAAAAGGAACCAGTGCTTCCAATCCCGCTTCCACCATCCGCTCCGCATACAGCGCAGCCGATGAATCACGTCTAATCTGGAGCAACAGACATTCCTGCAAATTCCGCGCTCCTACACCAGCAGGGTCCAGCGATTGGAGCAGCTCTAGTCCCGCTGCAATTTTGCTCATCGGTTGCTCAAGCGCTGCCTGCACCTCTGCCAGTTCAACGGTCAGATAACCATCATCATTGACGCATCCTGCCAAATATACTGCCGTTTTTTCCAATTCGGCTGGAATTGTCATCACTCGAATTTGCGCAATCAGCAATTGTTCCAATGTAGACTCGGCACCTCTGACCTGAAGCAGCGGATCGTAGGAATCATACCTGCGCTGATTCAATCGCCGTGGAATTCGGGCAAGGGGCCCAGCTTGTTCTTCCAGTTCAAGAACTGGATTTTCCTCTGCCGCATCCAGCAAGTAACGATTCAGATCCTGTCCGGACATGGTTAGCAAATGAAAGGATTGTTTCATCTCCGGCGTGATGGACAGCCGAATACGTTGTTCCTGCACCAACTGAACACCTAACATCCGTTTCCCTCCTTATGCCTAGCTGAGTAATAAGCGCTTGTTTTTTATACGAACAAAAGGATTTGCAGGGATAATAGCATACTATTCACGCGATTGTAAGAGGAATTCCGTCCGATTATGAGTTCCTGTCTAGTATTTCTCCGATACCAGCTTCGCCTGTGTAAACAGCAGCAGATAGTCTCTTCCACCTGCCTTGGAATCCGTGCCTGACATGTTAAATCCGCCAAATGGATGCGTGCCCACCAGTGCTCCGGTACATTTCCGGTTGAAATACAGATTACCCGCGAAGTACTCGCGTCTTGCCTGTTCCAGATGTTCACGATTACGCGAGATCACCGCGCCGGTCAGTCCATAGTCGGTATTATTGGCGATATCCAATGCGTCCTGGAAAGATTCGGCTTTGATGAATGCAAGCACGGGTCCAAAAATCTCATCCTGAGCAATCCGGGCGTGGGGGTCCACATCGGCAATGATGGTTGGTTCAATGAAATAACCTTCAACATTCCCTGTACCGCCACCGTGCACAAGACGCCCCTCTCCCTTGCCAATCTCAATATACTCCGTGATCTTCGCATATGCCTTGTCATCGATAACCGGTCCAACCTGACTGCCAACTTCAAGTGGACTGCCCATCGTCAGTTTCTGTGTCCGTTCAATCACTTTTTGCAACACTTCATCATATACATCCTTATGAATAATCGCTCGGGAACACGCCGAACATTTCTGCCCGGAGAAACCAAATGCCGAAGCGGTAATGGACTCTGCCGCAAGCTCCAGATCACTGTCACTGTCTACAACAATGGAATCCTTGCCACCCATCTCTGCAATGACCCGTTTGATCCATTTCTGGCCTGGCGCTGTACGTGCTGCACGTTCATTAATTCGCAGTCCTACATCTCTGGAACCGGTGAAACTGATAAACCGAGTGAGCGCATGATCCACGAGATAATCGCCCACTTCACTGCCTGGTCCTGGTAAAAAGTTCACGACGCCATCCGGCAGGCCAACTTCTGCGAGCAGTTCCATAAATTTCGCGGCAATTACCGGAGTTGTGCTGGCAGGCTTTAATACCACCGTGTTGCCAGAGACCAGTGCAGCAGAGGTCATGCCTGCCATAATCGCCAGCGGGAAGTTCCAAGGTGGAATAACAATACCAACGCCCAGCGGTATATAACTCAGTTCATTATCTTCCCCTGCAATTCGCACGAGGGGCTGGGGTTCACTTAGTCGCTGCATATCCCGTGCATAGAATTCCATAAAATCAATGGCTTCCGCTGTATCCGCATCGGCTTCAGGCCAGGTTTTGCCGGCTTCATAGACCATCCATGCGGAGAATTCATGCTTGCGACGGCGCATAATGGCAGCTGCTTTGTATAGATATCGAGCCCGTTCATTCGGATCGGTATGTTTCCAGGTGTGGAATGTCTCCGCTGCTGTCTGAATGGCCTTTTCGGCCAATTCCTGATCTGCCTGATGGATCGTTCCGACGACTTGATTCTTGGCCGCGGGGTTCACGGACGTTAACGTGCGGCTGCTTGTTATTTTTTGCCCACCAATAATAATCGGGTATTCCTGCCCAAGTTCAGCTTCTACCCGACGAAGTGCGTCTTCAAATGCTTCCTGGTTCGCCTGGACCGCAAAGGGTGTGAATGGTTCGTTAACAAAAGGGATATTCATCAATGATTCCTCCTTCAGGATGTGGGGTTCACTGGCTGCTCGCCTGAATTATTTTGCATGTTACTCTTCACTAAATATATGTAGCAAAATCCGTGCCAACTCCGGTTGGACCTGAAATATTTTTCTTATTAAATTTTCATAAAAAATAGGAGAGCCTCGCCAAATCTGGCATGCTTCTTGCTTCTATTAAGGGATAAAAAAAGCATGATTCCACCGAGCCTGAATCGAATGATGCACAATGCTGAAGGAGGAAACGAAAATGAGTGTAGGAACGGAAATATATCGCAAGACCTTATTGACCGTGGCAGGCAACAAAGCGGTAGAGAACCTGTCCATCAAATATGGCAAGAAGCTTGCAGGGAAGTTTATTGCAGGAAACACCTTGGAAGAAGCTCTCGAAGAGATTCGCATACTCAATAATAAAGGCATTATGGCTACCCTCGATCATCTGGGCGAAGGTATCACCCGCCTGAGCGAAGCAGCATTATACAGGGATGAGTATATACGACTGGTAGAAGGCATCGCACGTGAA
This sequence comes from Paenibacillus sp. FSL R5-0517, assembly GCF_037974355.1. Classification (NCBI taxonomy): domain Bacteria; kingdom Bacillati; phylum Bacillota; class Bacilli; order Caryophanales; family Paenibacillaceae; genus Paenibacillus; species Paenibacillus sp. FSL R5-0517. The sequence goes on along the minus strand of NZ_CP150235.1, from coordinate 1,319,915 downwards.
GGTGTAGACTCCAACGTCTCACTGAAACCAACCCAGATGGGCCTCGCACTGGACCCGGAAGAGGGCTATCGAAATATCCGTGCCGTTGCCGCACAAGCCAAATTGCATGATCTATTTGTCCGAATTGATATGGAGGATAGTCCATTCACTCAAGCAACGCTGGATATTGTTCGAAGACTGCACTCGGAAGGACTGCACAATACGGGCACAGTCTTGCAAGCCTACCTGCATCGCACCGAAGAAGATACGCGTGATATGATTCGGGAAGGCATCCGGCTCCGGCTCGTTAAAGGTGCATACAAAGAACCCGGATCAGTCGCCTATCAAAATACCGCTGAAGTCATTCATCAATTCAAAACGATGATTCGTAATCACCTCGATCAGGGTGTATACACTGCGGTGGCCTCGCATGATGATCACATCATCAACTGGACAAAACAATATGCTAAAGACCGTGGAATTTCGCCAGATGCCTTTGAATTTCAGATGTTATATGGACTGCGCATGAGCGAACAGGAACGTCTCGCCAAAGAAGGCTATCGTATTCGCTGTTACGTTCCTTACGGCACCATGTGGTATCCGTACTATACGCGCCGTTTGGCCGAAAAACCGGCTAATCTCTGGATGGTCGTTAAGAATATGTTTCGATAAATAAATAACCATGCTCTCCTGTTTTTTGGGGAAAGCATGGTTATTTGAGCTATAATACTGAATTCTCAAATTTACATGATATCAACTCATTCATATGTCTAAAAAATAAGAATCCCCAAATTGAAATGTCCAATATAATAGACACATCTGTACCTCTTCATAAAGTTAAATCACACCACTTTCCTATTTAGTCCGTTCTATCTGCTCTATTTCTCAAAGATATATACGTTATGTTTTATAACATAAAATTCACTTAGAGGCTTTGTATTCTAGCTAAAATCAACGCTTATCTTCGTTTCGATCCAATGTAATCGCATACAATTAAAAATGAATTTTTATTTATCGAGTCAATATCCCAACCTGCACACCTGATGTCAAAAAATATATACACAGCTTCATCAGAACGTTATAATATACATAATTTCACATTTACATTTTTTATAAGTATATGCTGCAACCGAGGTGATCCTGATGAGACATTTACTTCCTGAGCTGAATGCTTTGTTACGAACAGATATGAGTATTTTGGATGAAGTCCTATATGACGAAACCACACCTCAGTCTATACCATCAGAACTCCATATCGGTACGGACAGACCTGTCTTTGTACGCCGCAATACAGAATATGCCTGGTTGTACAGCCAACCCAATGGAACATTATCATATGGTCGTCTTCCTGTGCCTGTCGTCTCTGCTTCGATCGAACTTGCGGAAGTGATCCCTTTGTTTGCTAAGAGTCCCCTGTTATTAATAAAGAATAATCAGGGCGAATACGTGGGATATATCGCCGTATCCGATGTCCTGCATGCCATGATGCATGCGCATCGCCTGATAGAAGCTTATTTTGAGACCACACTGGAGACAGCAGGCTCAGCTCTGACATTAATTAATGAAGAGGCCAGGGTAGCCTACTGGACAACTGGCGCGGAGCATGTTTTTTCGATCAGCAAAAAAGACATCATTGGACAACCCGCAGCGGACTTTTTTCCTCCAGATCGGCTACAGTCTCTCAAGACGCTGTATACCGGCGAAACGGTCTATCGCAAACAGCATCAGCCACGGCCCGACCTGTTCGCTCTAATTAATGCCCGTCCTGTCCAACTGGATGGACAGATTGTGGGCGCAGTTGCTGCTGAAGTGGATATAACAACTGAAATCCGATTACATCAGGAACTCTTACATATGACTTCCAAAGTCCAGCATCTGGAGAAAGCCGTTGCTCGGCTACGGCCCGAATCAGATCCATTCGCCAGAATCAAGGGCAGCAGCCCGGTCATTCAGCAGTGCTTGGAGACCATTCGCAAGATCAGTACCACCTCAGCAACCGTACTGATCCTCGGAGAGAGCGGTACAGGCAAGGAGTTATTCGCTAAAGCCATTCATGATCTTCGTGAATTGCAGACTGCACCATTCATCGCGATTAACTGCGGAGCAATCCCTGCTTCATTGTTTGAAAGTGAACTTTTCGGCTACGAGAAAGGCGCGTTCTCCGGAGCGGATCCCAAAGGCAAAAAGGGCAAGATTGAGCTTGCCGAAGGGGGGACGCTTTTTCTGGATGAGATCGGTGAGATGCCATTGGAATTGCAAGTGAAGCTGCTTCGGGTGTTGCAGGAGAAGAGTTATTTCCCCGTGGGCGGAACACGCATGAAACAGGCGGACTGCCGGATTATTGCTGCGACCAATCAGAATCTGCTGAATATGATTGCACGCAATCAATTCCGGGAAGATCTCTACTATCGGCTGAATGTCATTAACCTCGTCATCCCTCCACTGCGTGTACGCAAGGAGGATATATATGAGTTAACCCAGACGTTCCTTCAAGAATTCTCTCTGCTCTATAACCGTCATATTGAGCTGGTTCCACCTGAAGTGTTTAAGTTTCTGTTCCAGTATGATTGGCCAGGCAATGTCCGTGAATTACGAAATGTGATAGAACGCTTGACCATCCTGACGACAGATGGCGAGGTGAAGCCGGAATATCTGCCTGACACCCTCACCTCCCTCATCGTGCATGAGCAGTCCGAAGTTCAACTGACCTCGGGAATCCATCCACAGGCCAATAGCGAATATCAGCAACATCCGAAGAAGTTGGGAGACGAACAAGAACCTCGAACTGTTGAAGCTGCAGACGAATTAGAGCATTCAGAGCATTCAGATCCAGTCTCCCCTGTTACCTTCCAGCAAAAATTGGACACCTATGAGGCGCAACTTCTGGTTCAATGTCTGAAAGAAGCAGGTGGCAACAAACGAACACTCGCCAAACAACTCGGCATCTCCAGAGCAACGCTCTATAATCGCATGAAGAGGCTTGGTCTATGACCCGCCTCTTCTTGTCGTAATTACGGTTTGGATGGAACGGCAGCTACCTACAAAATCCGCGCCAAGCGAGTCAGCGCTGTTCTAAGATGGCGATAGAAGGTCGCCCGACTCATGGAACACGTCTGGGCTGCGGCAGTTGGATTGCCAGCATGCGTCCAGTAGGCCGCGTACAACAGCATCTGATCCTGCGGGGACAGACCATGAACTCTGCCTTCCAACAAATCCATGACATACAGCTGTAATTGCATACCATCCCTTACTCCTGTAACTCTGCCAGCGTATTCATGTAATTCTCCAGGAGATCGAAGGTATCCCAACATCTTGCGAACATCCTGTTCAGTCCAGACTGAGTCATCTGCATCCGTTGTTTCCGGCTGTATCCGATTCTCTGTTGCTTCCGGATCAAGCAGAGACATGACCCACTGTCCGAATTGCCCACTACGCAAATCCAATTCAAGTACGTCCGCCTGATGCTCAAAGCTGTCGCAGACCCGGGTGCTTGTTCTTCGCATCTGGAATCCAATACTTTGCAAAAACAGTTTCAGATGAGGATTCGTTGCGACGAGCATCGCTCGCGCACCATCACCCAGCAGAGCCAGTCGGTCCAGTGTCATGTATCCAACGAGTTCTTCCCGTGTATAACCAGGCACATCATCTCTTGCGGCAGCCAGCAAGGCAAAGTGCGTATCACTCTGGTCCGGGTCATTTTCCAGCTCCTGTGGTGTGAAGCATTCATACATCTCATTCGGAAAATATTTTAACAACAGCTCACTACTATCCTTATGCACAAGGACTGTAATGAACATGGCGATTGTCTCCCCAAGCTTGTCACGCATTAATACGATTCCTTCGGGATAACGGTGTGCCAGTTCATCCAGGAAGGGGCCATAGGGTACAGCCTGCCATGGTTCCACACTGTACTCGCACCATTGTTGTAACAGGCTGTGCAGAGCTGGCAGATCCTCGCTTCTCATCGTTTCCAGAGGTGAGAACAAGGAATCACGGGACACATCCGCGTACTTGCGGTATTGAAGCATGGATTCCTGACACAGTAACAGCATCTTCCGTGCGATCTGGCGACGCTCATGCAGTCCCGCCTGTTCATGCAGTGGTTTTAGCAATTTCACAATCTTGATGCGCATGGTCTGCAGCCGATGAGGCTCACGTTGGCGAAAGTCCCGAAGTAGATGTACCCTGGCCATATCATGCAGGGCAAGACCATTCGGGCCAGAACGGATAAACGACATCTGTCTCAGCATGTGGTACTCTTCTTGAGTCACGATCATATCCAGTACGGATGATAACAATTCCTGATTGGCTGTCTCAAGCAGTGTCAGCACCTCCACCATGGGATGCAGACGAGGTGTAGTCAGTTCCAATAATAATCGAGCACTGATCATATGCGACAGTTCAGCCCATTCGGATTGCGGAAGATTCCTTCTCTGATCCGCAGCTTCTACAGCTAAGGCCAGACCCAGTGGATGCCCATCGGTCATTCTCGTAATGGTGCCTGCCATGCCCTGATTCAGAGAGCCTGCCACCATGATATATTCCGTAATCTCATCAACTGTAAAATGTTGAAGCCGCATCTGTATAAATCGCTGATGCAATCGGGGATGTGTCCGCCAAGTGGATGCCAATTCCGGGCGTGATGCAAGAATGACAAGTATGCCTCTTAACGGAAGTTTGGATACAAATACTTCCATAAACCAACCTTCTAACAGAGCCAGCTCTTCATAATTATCCACTGCAAGGACCATTCGCTTCTCGATTGATGTGTCTTTCAGCAGACTCAATGGCCGTGGGTATCCTTCTCTATCCAATGTTTCCAATCCTAATGTAGAGGACAAATAATCCATAAAAACGGAAGGTGTCCCCCCACATGATCGGCCATCCATCCAGATTGCTGTCGCACCTCGATTCCGAGAGACAGATAACATCTCTGAAAGCAATGAAGATTTACCGATACCTCCCATGCCGGTAATTGAAAATATGGTCAATGGGGCTTCTGGATGATTGAACCACCGTTCCAGTGTTGTCAGTTCCTTGATTCGACCAACAAAACGTTTGCCATCCTCAACATACTCGTCATATTGAGCCTCACTACTGTTTCCCATATATGTCCTCCGTACTAGATACTGGTACTTTTAATGTATTTATTTTTTCACCAAAATTGAGACTATATTGAGACGCACAGCTTCATGTGAAGTGATAGAATCTTGTTAAAAGCCAATTTATAGGGAATTATCAAAAAAGCGGATAGGAGAACATTTAACAGGGTATACATAACCCCCTCCGCGCTACTTCTCAATATAATGGATCATTCCGCCGATCAAGTTACGATTACCATGTACATGAGCATTTACTGATCTCGAATTCATGCTTCCCTTTCAAACCCTACTACCAGCCCGATATTCCAGGAAAGGCGGATTTGTGTGAGAATAAACCTCGATATCTGTAATCTGAGCGGACAACTCGGAATCAATCCAATACGACTTCAGGAGTGGCTGCACCAAAGCGGCATTTCAGCGGCAGCCATTGAAGCAGAAACAGACGGACGCCCCGACCGGTCATCACCCCCGTATCGCCTGGCTGCTCCCTCTTCATTATCACTAGCACCATCTTCTGGTCAAACGAAGCTTTATCGGGGCCGGCGCTCCACTTCCACCCTGCAACGCCTGCCTGTTTCATTACAACATACCCGGCGGATTAGTAAAAACTGCTAGACTGTGCACAAGGTAATGTAAAATCGATGCACAGTCTGTCTTGCATCCCTTTCACCGCATCAAGAGGATTGCCACTGTCCATTCTCGATCATCGCGTGTGCCAGTAGCGCCATCTCCAGACAGATTCTTCTCCCTTGATCCATGTAATCTGGCCCCATCAGTTCTTCCAGCTTCTCCAGTCTGTTGTACAACGTTTGCCGATGAATAAATAACTGGGCGGCTGCATCCCGTTTGGAACCAAAGTTCTGCAGGTAAGCATCCAGTGTCTCTACCAACCGCAGGTGATGCGTTTGGTCATGTTCAATCAAGACACCCAGGTGATCCTGAACAAAGGGTTGAAGGAACGACTGGGGCAATGCCTTCAACATTTGATATATACCCATACGATCGTAAAAGTGAACATGTTCCATCTGATCTACCGACCTCGAAACTTCGATGACCTGATAGGCTTCCTGAAGGCTCTCCGGCAGACTGGTCAAACGGCTGCGGAACTTTCCAATTCCCACATGAATCATAACCTGCTTCAAGTTACGACTGGCAAACCGTTTCACGTCCAGGGCAATCCCTTCAAGCAATCGCAGCAGTTGATGACGTGCAGCAGCCGATACCGCTTCCTTGGCACAACACAGATATACCTGGTTGTTCTTCAGCATAATCAGGCTAGGCAGATTGTTCTTCTTGAGCAGGGAACGAAGCAGGACAAGAACATCCTGATGATTCGCTTCCATTCGCTCCCGGCCTGTGCCTTTCAATCGATGTTCAATCTCGATGACCCCACCTGCGAACCAGTACTGTCCCTTCACCAGCAATCGAAGCCCCATTCGAGTCTGAGCCTGGTCCTCCTGCTGGATGTTGCCATTCATCAGATCCTGGATCAGTTCATTTTGATTGCGGACCATCTTCTCTTCAAGAAACTGGGAACGAAGTGTGAGTGCTGCCGCTGCCTTCGCGGTGTAGTCAAGCAGCAGCTTGAGATATTCCACTGGAGCTGCCGGATGCACAATCATGCCTACAGCAGAAAAAACCTGGCCGAAGCAGACGACCGGATGGCACAGCAGAACTTTCTCTTCATCCATATGGAACCATAATTCGGTATCTGAATCATTCAAATCCAGATGTTCTACCTCTTGCTCATACCAGGTGTAGATGGTCTGTTCCACCTCCGGTACAAGTTCGGGCACAAAACTGCCCGGCTCCATGGACGAAATGTACACTACCGGTTTGGCAGCATACTCATGCAGCAGATTCAGCACAGCAGACATATCCGTACTCTGTAATGTTCGTTGCTGAAGCTGTCTTGAATAAGCTTCCAGACTTTTCAGCAGCTGGTGTTGATGATTAATGAGCAGAGAGTGAATATCCTGTGTGATCTCGACAAAACGAACTGGTTGCTCGAATACAATCAGCGGAAACTCGTGTCTGTCCGCCAGTTCAATCAGTTCTTCCGGGATTCCGTGTATGCTGGTACCAAACTCCACACATAACCCCGCTGCCTCACTTCCAATGAGCTGGAGCAGATACTCTTCACGCCCTTCTTCCGATTGAAGCCACAGTCCAGTGGATAAAATCAGATCATGGGGGCTTACAAATGGAGATACATTCGTAATCTCGAGCACATGAACCCAGCCAACCTGACGGTTCACTCCATCCTTCCCTGCCGCTAGTCGCGCTCGGCCGAATACCGGACGTGCAAGGATATCTTTAATCGTAAACACGCGATCATTTTGCAATGGTGATCCCTCTTCGTGTTATTTTTTCTTACATTATAATCCATGGACAAATGTCCTGAATAGTCTTTTTCGACAATATGTTGAGTACTATTTCTAAAAATTAGACATCAAGTCTGGTGCAAAACAAATATGCAAGTCATAAACTTGTAGTATAAGCTAACAACCAATAAATGGACGAGGTGCATGGTGATGAGAATCGGAATTCCCAAAGAAATCAAAAACAATGAGAATCGTGTAGCAATGACTCCGGCCGGGGCTGCTGATTTCATCAGAGCTGGTCACCAGGTGATGATTGAACAAGGCGCGGGAATCGGCAGCGGATTCACGGATCATGAATATCAAGCTGCGGGCGCCGAGATTCGTCCTGATGCCAAGTCCGTGTGGACCGAGGCCGATATGATCATCAAAGTGAAAGAACCGCTTGCCAGTGAATATGGATATTTTCGTCCGGGGCTGATTCTGTTCACCTACCTGCACCTCGCAGCGGAACCTGAGCTTGCAAAAGCGCTTATTGCAAGTCGAGTAACAGCCATTGCCTATGAGACGCTGGAGGTTAATAGTACTCTTCCCTTGCTAACTCCAATGAGTGAAGTTGCAGGCCGCATGGCCTCCCAGATCGGAGCACAGCTATTGGAGAAGACCGAAGGTGGCAAGGGCATTCTGTTGTCCGGTGTACCTGGTGTCAGTCGGGGGAAAGTGGTCATTATTGGCGGCGGTACGGTGGGTACAAATGCAGCCAAGATTGCCATTGGCCTTGGAGCGGATGTAACCATCCTCGATCTGAATCTGAATCGACTGCGCCAGCTGGATGATATCTTCGGCAATCAGATCCACACGCTGGTATCCAGCCCGTCCAACATTGCGGCAGCTGTTGCGGCGGCAGATCTGCTGATCTGTGCGGTGCTGATTCCGGGCGCCAAGGCGCCAACGCTAGTCAGCGAGCAGGTGGTGAAGACGATGGCACCGGGATCGGTCATTGTGGATGTGGCGATTGATCAAGGCGGGATCGTTGAGACCATTGATCATATCACCACCCACGATGAACCAACCTATGTGAAACATGGCGTCGTGCATTACGCGGTGGCGAACATGCCGGGCGCTGTGCCGCGTACGTCTACGGTGGCGCTGACCAACGCCACCATGCCTTATGCGCTGCAGCTGGCCAACCACGGTGCAGCAGCCGCGATTCGCGGCAGTTCGTCCATTCGCAGCGCGGTCAATGCGCTGAATGGACATATCACGTATGAGGCGGTTGCCCGGGATCTCGGGCATGCCTATGTTCCTGTGGGCCAGGCGCTGGAGAATGCCGCCGCTGTCCAATAATCTGGATAGGATCGTTCCACCCCGGCGCCATGTCGCCAGGCCTGTGGAACGCAATAGAAGCGCGAGTCGGGCAGATGTTGTACCCGGCTTGCGCTTCTTGATTTTTTGCCACATATAAAATAGATCAATTCGGATAAGGCCTTGTCTTATGTTCATCCGGTTATGGCGCTTCAGACTGCCCGTTCACTGCATACTTCGCGGAAGTTGCAATCCCGGCAGGACCGGTGCGAAGGCATCGCTGTGAAATAGCTGACGTCCTTTGGACGGTTGTAATACTCATCCTCCACGCAGGATCGCATCTCCTCGATGTAACGACCCACGTTCTCTTCCACTTTTCGAATATCCTCTTCTGTGGCTGTAAACTCCCGGTGTTTTCCCGTTAACAGGTACTCCACTCGCAGCTCAATCTGCTCCAAAGGAACCCGGTAGTGCTCTCTTACATAGGATGCGTACAGCATGAGCTGATCAGAGAAGTCATCCTCCTTGCCCGTCTTCCAGTCCACAATGACAATATTGCCGTTACTGCGCCGATACAATAAGTCCATCTTCACATACACGCGTGTATCGTGCAGCATCATGGTATCCCATTTCTCGATCTCCAGAATGTCCGTGCTTGCCCGGGACAAGTCCTCCCACGTAAGCGTCTGGTACAGGTTACTGACACAGGCCGAAGCTCGCTCCTTAATCGTGGCGATTCGGTCATTCAACGTATCATCCCCGTAATAGATCTCGGACAGCATCGTGCGATTCTTGGGATTCAGTCGCCACTGATCCGCATCCATTGATTCCACATATGCCTGATTCAGCAGTTTGCGTATCGTCTGTTCCAGAAAGTGTTCACGCGGCTTATCCTTGCCCTCTTCCCTGCTGCGTACCGCCGACTCACACATCCGATGCGCAAGGTCTCCGAAGACTAGGTACAGATTACTAAGTTGTTTCAGACGGTACAGACGAACCTGCATCTCATCAGCAGAGTCTGTCTTCCAGCCGTTATGGGCACCGTAATAATGATAATAATATTTGCGCAGGCACTCATCGAACATACTCGCCCGCGACTGCGAATAAGACCATTGCGGGTATTGTGCCATAAGGATTTCTGCCTTTCTGTATGCCGGATCTGCATGAGATCCCTTAATGCTCACAGTATAAAGCCAGGGCAACATTGCCGCAAGCGCACTTCCGTTATTTTCTTCTGACGCAACCGTTTCCGATTCGATCCGTATCGTTTATATAGTAACATCACCAAAAGATGAAATTGCGGAGCAGAACGCATAATATACTTCATAGAGGGCAGTAAAAAGAGGACATTGAAACTGAAGAGCGGGATTAAAAATTTCTGTAGAGAACTGCCGGGGTGAGCGACCGGTAGGGTTACCAATAGGTTGAAGGTAGTATGGCTATTGCCAGTAGAGTTGGAGGTAGTGTGCCTATTGCCGGTAGGTTTGAAGGCAGCCTTGACCGACCGAACCTTTAACGAAGGTAAGCTGAGCTAATTTGGGCCCAGCTCTAACGAATCACATACACCTTATTACATGGATGTACAGCACGATCCAAATCTAACGAACTCCAGACATGTTATATAGTCTCATTCCGGCTGGATCACGTGTTTACAGTGTGCAAACGAGCCAATAACGTGCCTCTGATTCGTTACATTCTCAGAACTGCCGATTTCAGCAAAATAAGACTTATACGTTTCGTTAGAATATGCACACTGATCTTTATATTGCAACGCGCGTGATGGCCCAGTGGACCATTCAAATTATAACTTATGCGTAGATTCTGTACAGGCATATCCAAAAAGGAGGCACCACCCATGAATCGACCGGATTGGTTCCAGGCGGAAGAAGCATTACAACAGATCCAAGTCATCGGAAGCGACCGGAATGAGCTCGTGAACATCATCGGCGATGTAGAAGGATTGAATTGCATTGGCACAGGTACGGATGCGGCTGTATTTACGTATGACGGTTTGCCGCAGTATGCCTTCAAGATGTACTCGGATCATGCCTTGGACAAACTCGAAAATGAAAAGCAGGTATACGAACAACTCAAAGGTCTGCCATATTTCCCTACCTATTACGGCAGCGGCCGAAATGTTCTCGTAATTAGTTTTGAACCCGGAGATACCCTGCTGGAATGTCTGGAAAAAGGAATCCCCGTCCCCGAGCAGGTGATGCTCGATGTGGACGCAGCGCGAGAAGCCGTTCGCAGCCGCGGGCTGAACCCCCGTGATATTCATTTGAAAAATGTAATTCTTCAGGACGGGCGCGGGAAAGTGATTGACGTATCCGAATACATTCAGGACGGCAATGACAATCGCTGGGAGCATCTCGTCTGGGCCTATCACAACATCTATCCGCGAATCAAAGGAACGCCCATATCTCCGCGCATGCTGCAGACGATCAAATGGGGGTACAATCAGCTCGATCATGCCAATGTCAAAATGGACGATCTCTCCAAAAAGGCGAATAGATTGTTCTCCAGATTTATGAAATGAGTACGTTGTACACATTATAGGACAGTCTTGTTATTCTGATTCTGCAATCCAAACAACCCGGATGAACGCCTTGAGTTGGCCTCGATCCGGGTTATTATTCATGGATGTAAGTCCAAGTATGGAGTATGGTGATTAGTACATTGATAGTACAGTAATTACTGCCGTACGCTCTGCTTCTGCTCATAATCATGACTGCGAGTTGTACAGGATTACAAACACCATGATGCCTTTTTATCTGAGACTGCCATTATGATTGCATACTAATTGCGCTTAACCTTCTTTTCTCCCCCGCCCCTGTGAAGGGGTCATACCCTTGTACTGTTTGTATAACTTCGTAAAATAATTGGCGTTGTCGCAGCCTACTCTGGCGGCGATCTCCGTAATGGTCAGACTGCTGCCTTGCAGGAGTTGTTCGGCCTCACTCATCCTGCACCCATTCACGTATTCCACAAAGGTGCGTCCGGTCAGCTTTTTGAACATTTTGCAGAAATGATACGCATTCAGTCCCACATGGCTTGCCGCTTCCGTAACAGACATCTTACCTGTGGGGTCGGCTTCAATCTGTGCAATCAACTGTTTGAAACGTTCGCGATTGGGAAAATACGATCCAACCGATCGATCCGGCAGCTGCTGCGGCATAAAGGTTCGCGCAAGCAGCGTGAATAAGGCATGCAGCTTGGACTTCACCACGAGCTGATAAGCCGGGGGCTGTAATGCCATTTCTTCCACGGCTTCATTTAGCAAAGAATAATAGCCTGTGCAGGCGATGTTTTCCTCTGCCGGTTTGACCGGAAATCTCACCCTTCCCTCCAGATACGGCGCGACATATTGCTCATGCACGGGATCGTGGGTGAAATCATGAAACAGTGCACGGTTGACTACAACGGAATCATAATGCACATCCCCCTCGTCCATGGCATACCCCACATGCAACGTACCTCCAGGAATGATGATGACCTCACCTGCGCTAACCACATATGGTTTGCTATCAATATGAAACAGCGCACTTCCCTTGCGCATGACAATCAGTTCAAAATGTTCATGCCAATGCAAATACAGAATGCATTCTTCCGCTTTCATATCTGAGCATCGATTTTGGAACAGTTGAAATGGATGTGATTTATGGTCAATTCGGGTGTTTTCGTGAAGCGCTTTCAGATCCAGCACGACTTCTTCCCCCTCTTCACAAGATCCGACTAATATTACACAAGATTGTGTAGAGCCATCCCGTTAATGCACGGCTATAATGAGTGTGTCACGAAGTACTATAAGCCAATATTGGAGTGAAATACAACCATGAATAAATCATTACGCATCGGTACCCTTGTAGGCGGGCAGGACGCCGTCCGTGTTATCCCGCAGATCATGCAACATGGCTTCGAATCATTTAACCTGACCTTCTGGCAAACCACTGGTGATCTGGACCTGGCAGAGACAGCCAAACGTGTCCGTGAAATCGTGGACGAACAAGGTATTGTCATCTCTGCGGTGAGTGTATTTGGTAACCCGCTCACGGGAGCCGGGGACAACGCCGATACACTAGCAAGCTGGGAGCGGGTCATTGATCATGCACAGCTCTTCGGTGCAGATATTGTCTCCGGATTCACCGGACGATTAACCGATCAACCCATTAACGAGTCCATCCCCCGGTTCAAGGAAGTATTTGGCGAACTGGCACGCCGGGCAGCAGACCGGGGTGTACGCATTGCTTTTGAAAACTGTGATATGGGTGGCACCTGGCAGACAGGTGACTGGAACATTGCCCATAACCCGACGGCTTGGGAGATGATGTTCGATGCTGTCCCAGATGAAAATGTTGGTCTGGAGTGGGAGCCTTGCCACCAAATGTCCAGCCTGATCGATCCGATTCCACAGCTGCGCAAATGGGCTCACAAAGTGTTCCACGTACACGGCAAAGATGCCACGATTGCCTGGGATATTGTCAAGGAATACGGCGTACACGGCCCACGTGAATTTGTCTGGCACCGCACACCCGGCTTCGGGGATAACAACTGGGCAGACATCATCACCATTCTGCGTCAGAACGGTTACCAGGGCACGATTGATATTGAAGGCTGGCATGATCCCGTCTACAAAGACGAACTCGAAATGACAGGACAGGTACATGCTTTGCGGTATTTGAAACAATGTCGCGGCGGCGATTTTGTGCCCAATCCGGTATAAAGTACTACACAACACAATCCATACGAAGGAGATGAGCGGATGAGTCATCCTTATCGGGTAATTATCGCTGGCTGCGGTGCCATGGCAAACACGTGGGCGGACTATGCCTTGCAAAGGCCGGATACAGAAATCGTCGGGCTGGTTGATCTGTATGAACAGACAGCCATTGCTTTTGCTACAAGACACGGCCTCACCTGCCCTACGTTCACCGATATCCGCGAGGCCATTCAAGCGACTGGCGCGAATATCGTATTCGATGTCACGATTCCGGCGAGTCATTACGGCATTGCCATGACAGCGCTGAAGGAGGGATGTCATGTATTTGGCGAGAAACCTCTCGCAGAGTCCTTCTCCGACTGCACAGATATTGTGCAAACCTCTCGCAGTACAGGACATATTCAAGCCGTGATGCAGAATCGTCGGTTCGATCCACGTATCCGCGCCTATCAGCATCTCATTTCCGGCGGAGCTATAGGGCAAGTTGGTTACGCAGGAGCCGACTTCTTCATCGGGCCTCACTTCGGGGGATTCCGGGATCTGATGGATAGCCCACTGCTGCTCGATATGGCTATACATACGTTTGATCAGGCACGCTATATTCTCGGAGCCAACCCGGTATCAGTGTACTGCCACGAGTTCAATCCTCCAGGTTCCTGGTATCAGGGCAATGCGATGGCGTTATGTATATTTGAGATGTCTGACGGGTCCGTATTCAACTATCGCGGTTCCTGGTGCGCGGAGGGTGTACCCACATCATGGGAAGCAAGCTGGCGCGTAATCGGTGAAAAAGGGACCGCCATCTGGGATGGTCATGATGACATCTATGCTGAGGTGGTCGCCGCGCAAAGTCTGGATGCTGACGGCAAACCATCCTTTTTCCAGCCAAGTGAGCGGATCGAAGCGGAATTGCCTGTCATGGACAAAACAGGTCATCATGGCTGCCTCGAAGACATGTTCGCTGCACTCGAATCAGGTCGATTGCCTGAAACGGATTGCAGTGATAACCAGTTCAGCATGGCTATGGTCCTGGCATCCCTCGAAAGCGCACGCACAGGCCAGAAAGTGTTCATCGCCGATCTGCTGAAAAACACATAGAAAAGCCTGTGTACATCAATTAAACAAAGCCCAAACTGCAATAGTTTAGCAGTTTGGGCTTCATTGTTTTTTTTACCCACTTTCCTATTCCAAAAATGATGTCTTTCAAAAAATAGTCAAGCCAAATAGTAAAAGTAGTGCAGGGAACGAAATCGATTCTGAAGAAGCAACGCGGTCGCCTAAAAGCTTTCTGAAAGAAAGCTGCATCGGAAGCATACGCTTATCACCGGATTTCGACTTTACAAAAGTCGATCAGGAAATCCGGGGATAACAGCGATCGAAAGAACGATTCGTAACCGGAACGGCCACTTTGCAGGCAGTTACTTTTTTGAACTAAATCATTTATAAAATCCCTTTCTTCATTGCCTTATACACCAGTTGCGAGAACAGGCTGTTGGACCAAGCAAACCATGGTCTGGTGAACGTGTTGGGATCATCAGCGTGGAAGCCTTCATGCATATATCCCGTATCCGCATCCGTGTTCTCCAGCAATTCAATCATGGCCAGCATTTCCTCGTCATTGTCTGCGGTCAGACCCTGCATGGATAACGCCATGTGCCAGATGTATCCCGGCGGGGTGTGCGGGCTACCGATCCCTTTGGCTGCCTTCCCTTCATAGTAGAACGGATTCTCCCTACTCAAAATAAATCGGCGTGTGTTCTGATACACAGCATCCTCCACCGAAGCATACTCCATATACGGGATGGACATCAGCCCAGGCGTGCCCGCATCATCCATCAGACAAAAGTTGCCGTAACCGTCCGTCTCATAGGCATAGATCTGTCCATACTCTGGATGACGATAAGTACCGTACAGAGAAATGCCATGTCGAATGTCTTCCTCCAATCGAGCCATCCGGCTCACCAGTTGTTCATCCCGGAACACCCACTTCGCGACTTCCCCCATCTGGCGCAAGGTTACCGCAGCGAACATGTTCGCCGGAATATTATAATGAAAATCACAGGCATCATCACTCGGACGGAATCCGGACCAGATCATCCCCGTATAATTCACAGGCATACCCAACCCCTCATTACGCAGCGTATCATGGGCTGGACAATTGCGACGCATGAACCGGTAAGTTGAACGCTCTCCGTGATGCTGTTCTGTCTCCCACATTTCTACAATATTTTCCATTACGCTCTTGAAGCGCTCGTCAAATATATCCGTCAGTTCCGTCTCCCGCCAATATGTATAAGCCAGCTTCATGGAGAAACATAGAGAATCCAGCTCAAACTTCCGTTCCCACACCCATGGTGACATCTGCGTCTCATCATTGGCATCCCAATGCCATCCATTCGCCGTTTCATTGAACGCATTGGCATAGATATCCTTATCAGCATAAAATGTATGTTTTTTGATCAGGCCTCCGATGATTCGCTGTAACTTCTCGTCATGCTTCGCAAGTGGAACATAATGCATGACCTGCTCTACCGAATCCCTTAACCACATGGCAGGAATATCCCCAGTAATCACAAAGGTTGTCCCATCATCATGCAGCTTCGTGGTCGTTTCCAACGTATTGGGAAAACAATTACGAAACTGAGTCAATAATCTCGGCCGATGTTGCAAACGCTCGTCCGCCTCAGTCAGAATATCCTGCACAGCTTGTGGCAACTCCAGATGCGGCATAGGGATTTTCGGTAATCTGAACTGTTCCATGGATGTCGTCTCCTTTGAATTGAGGTTTTATGTATAAGTTGATAAAAAGATTATTTACACTGGCACTACGATGACAGAACAACTTTCCAACCGCTGTTATCCCCAGATTTTTTCGATCCCCTTTCTCAAGGGGAAATCCGGTGATAAAGGCGAGGTTTATTCTTCCGATGCAGCTTTCTTGCAGAAAGCTTTTAGCTTCGCTTTGTCAATTTTCTTCTGTCCTCTCCGTTATCGTGTAAATGTTAGTTCAACTTATATAGATTGACTATATGACCAATTCTATTGTTATTTTTGTTATGATAAATTATAATAACATTATTATTTGTAAGTGTACTGTGTCCGAAGAGGATCGTCAATTATTAGAGGTCATCTCAATGGATTTATGCAGTTTGCTCACATACGAAGGAGTAATGATATGTCACGCAAAGTATCCATTCAGACGCTGGCTGACCAGCTCGGATTATCCAAATATGCCGTCTCCCGCGCACTCAGTGGCAAGACGGGTGTCAGTGAAGCGACACGTGCTCGGGTACTGGAACTCGCCAGGGCTTTGGGATATCGCCAAAGTACGCCGGGGGCTACTAACAGTTCTACTGCCGCAAACCATGCAGATCCGTCCGATCCCCCGTTTGTTCTCATATGCATGAATCAGCTTAACCGCGGTGAACCCCACTACTGGCAACGTGTTCTGTCAGGCATGATCTCCGCTTGTAATGAACGTGGTTGGCATCATGCCATTGTATCTCCCTCACTCGGAGTGATGGACGAGAACACCTCTCCCGAAAAAGCTATTGCTCCTCATTTGGACTGGGAACGTTGTGCAGGAATTATTGTCATGGGTGCTTTTCCTCATACGGTTCTGCAACGCCTCTCTCAGACGGGTCGGCCTATTATACTCGTAGATCATCAGGAGCCGCTGCTGAATTGTGATACGATCAGCCATGATAATCTGGAAGCTGGCATTACTGTTGCGAGATATCTAATGTCTATGAATTGCCGACGGATCGGACTCATCACAGATGATGGGCGTGCTGCAAGCTTCGCGCAGCGGAAGATCGGGATTGAGTTGGCCTTGAATCATTTCCATGTGGATACCAGTCATACGACCAGCTTCAGAGAATGGAATATTCCGTATGAGAACGGGGAATGGGTTAATCAGTTAGCCACTAGCATTCAAAACATGCCAGGTGACGAACGTCCCGATGCCTGGATTGGTGTTAATGATGATATTGCCTTGCAGTGGATGCACAAATTACAGGAGATGGGCATCTCCACACCGAAAGATTGCCTTGTCATCGGTATCGACAATGTACATTCTGCAGTGACTTCCTCCCCACCCCTGACAACGGTTAATCTGTGCAAAGAGGAGCTTGGACAACGTGCGGTTGAAGCTTTACAACGCCGGATCGAACGCCCGGGAACTCCGAAAGAAACGGTGATGTTATCGACTACGTTAATTCCAAGGGAATCGGCGTAATTCGGCGTGCGCCACCTCTCTTTTATGAAGATGAATTCGTTAGGTACAAGCTTTTCCCGCTATATCTGATGCATACGAAAAGAAGCCCCGCACAATGATGCAGGGCCTTTTCGTATATTAGTCATTTATACTTTTATATGTCTATACATTCACTCTTCAATCCTGTTGATCCATCCTTACTTCATCCCAAGCTTTTCTTCACTTCATGGCCAAAGATATACTAGTGGTTATTTCAGCCAAGGCAGGCTATCGTACGATGGAAGATCCACTTCCCAATTCACATCGCGATACTCTCTATTGACTACTGTTCTTTTCAAAGTGAATTTTGTACCCTTTTCTTCGTTAAACCCCCGAATTTTTAATTGCAGATCATCTTCAACGTATTCACTGTTATTATTAGGTTGATCCGGATAACCGTTCACTTCAACAGGATACTCTTTTCCATCCGAATCTACTGCAACCCAGCGATCACCCATGAAAGCATTTCGGAACGTCCCACTCCCCTTCAGAACTAGTGAATACCCTTCCTTTACATCAATCTTCGGAGGATCATACGATTCCATCAGTGGCTCGTACTCAAAATCATAGAATAATATTTTATCTCCAAGCTGTTCAAATTGTGCAAAAGTATAAAAATTCGTGTCTTTACGCCTCTTCTCCAGATCAACTTCCACTGATTTCTCTTCCTTCACCGGGAGGGTGTAACCATCCAGAACAAAGCGAATGTTCTTCGCATCTACCGTAACAAATGCAGGGTCCCATGTCTCAGACAACTTCAACGGTCCACCATTTCTTAAGTCACTCAGATCTTGGAGCTGAAACTTGGCTTGACGGGCATCTGGTCTTATTCCATTGAAAATTCGATATTCATTTGTTTCAGGAATCTCAAGATGGTAGATGATACTCATATAACTCGCCCAATTCTCATCAACTTTGCCACGAAGCTTATCCTCCAGCTTCACATTTAGATCTAGCCGGGTTCCATTTGGCGTACGTACAAGCTGTGTCATATCAAGCTTTAGTCCTTCTGGCGTCGTATATGTGTTATCCATAGAGTTTTCAACAGCCAATGTTTTGGCTTTGGTCATATCGATATTGAATTGGAAGCTCCAATCCACCTTAACATCTCTATCTTTGTAGGACTTCTTCTCGTAATCATAATATCTGCCCACATTTAAATTACGCAGTTCACCCCGCACGACAACTTTATCCGGAATTTCATCATAAAACTGGAATAACAACCGTTCAGTTAGAGGGCCCTTTGTTCTTGCATCTCTTGCAAGAGTGGCAACCTGTCGCCCCTCTTCATCCGTAACATGAATTCTCCCCATCGCATACAGTGACCGTGATAACCCTAATCCATCAGGTGTTGTTTGTTGCATGGTCATTACCATATGAGATCGGTCTACAAGCACGTCTTCAATTTTAAGCGTGTAGCCCTGGTCATTGATATGGATATCCGGATTAACCACAAGTCCAAGAGGTTTAAGACGTTTATAATCATCCGCAAAATAGGAATATTTCAATGCTTCAGGCACAGGGATGTTAGGCAATGGCAGACGATCCACAGCATTTACCGCGGGTTGTGCTGGCTCTGCTGTTCGGTCAAAAGCAAACCAGGCCCCTCCGGCAAGTATTACAACTGCCGCGGCGGCGATCCCCGTCCGGCGCTTCCAATGCGCTTTTATGGATTTTTTTACGAATGGACTTCCGTCTTCTCCACTTTCCATGGACACGCTATCCAGCTTCTGCATGAGCTTCAGCGTAAAATCGGAGTCCGGCTCCTCTCGATACAGATGCTCTTCCCACAACCGATCTTCATCCTTTGAAATAGGCTTCATACGTAGCTAAACCTCCTTTGCGTTCCATTTGCTTCCTTAGCGTTTTTTTCCCGCGATAAAGGGCGTTACGCACTTTGGTTGAACTCAAACCCGTAACATCCGCAATCTCTTCATAGCTCAACTCGTTTGTGTACTTCAGTAATAACACCAGCCCATACGAATCAGGCAACTGTTCGAGATGTCGATATATTTCACGCTGCATCTCTTTATGCAGCACACGCTTTTCCGGTGTCTCGTTACTGACAGGTTCAATCCCCTGATCGACTGGAGACATCACAGGTTTCTTTTCCCGTATAAAATCCCGCATCCGATTCACTGCAATGGTGTACACCCACGACGAGAAACTGCTTCCCTCCCGCCTCGACGGGAGATAACGATAGATACGAATAAACGTATCCTGAGCGAGATCCTGGGCATCCGGATGACTCGCACCCATTCCGCGCATAATGCCGTAGACTTTATTTTTATATCGATCTACTAGCACAGAGAACAACTGCTTATCCCCTGCAATAATGCGCTCAATAAGCTCCTCCTCCGGTATCTGTTGAGTCATGTAATCCCCCTTCTCTACAGCTTCCATGCATGGTTCTGTACTATATAGACGGAAGCCCTTCCCGAAACCTCTCACTTTATCCAAAAAAAAGAATTCGCCCTCATCGGCGAAGCCGACAGGGTGAACTCTGCGTACCAACATTCTGTGATTGTCGCTGCACATTCTCTATAGGTTTCGTAGTAGCCTATTACTGCTGCTATCTTACCTCTCCTGTCTTTCTTCCTCTTAATTCTCCCTGTTCTTGTCCGCAACAAAATCAGCAAGCTGTGAATAGATCGCCACAATCTCATCCATCGACATGCGCACGAGTCCACTGGACGATGGAGCGACGAATTCCTGAATTTCCTTGACGACCGGATCATCCTGAAATCCCCACTGCACTTTGGAACGTTTGCTGTACTGGGTGTATACCCCTTTTCCTACAAAACAGGCGATGTCCGGCCGGTAGTCCTCCAGCTTTTGCCGCAAAATCTGGCGTCCTTCTGCGTACTCTTCCTTCGTAATATCTTCCACGCCTCTGGTAGGGCGGGCCACGATATTGGTGAATCCGTACCCCAGCTTCAGCAACTCTCCATCCTCTTGTGCATCATATAAACGCGGCGTTAATCCCGACTGTTCAAGAATGCGCCAGAACCGGTTGCCTTTGTACGCATAATGATGACCCGTCTCTCCAGACGTAATGCTCGGATTGAAGCCAATAAACAATATCGATAAACCAACATCCAGATGATCTGGAATCATGATGCAACACCTCCTGATCTTTTTTAGCCTATTCCCACATTTGGTTGTGTATAAAATGATATAATAAGCAAAGCATTTTCGAAATCGGATGAAATTTTCATGAAAAAGGAAGCTGAACTAATGATTGCAGACATCATGCTTGAAGTCGTCCTACCCGTTTTTCTCCTGATCGCCGTCGGATCCTGGATGCAAAAGGTGTTCAAGCTGGACTTGTACACCCTCGCCAAAATCAATTTCTATTGTATTACCCCCGCAGCCGTCTTTATGAGCATGTATCACTCGGATATGTCGGGCGAATTGCTCGGGACTGTGACATTATTTTACGCAATCTATGTATTGATTCTCTATATTATAGGTTCAGTCGTTTCCCGTTCTCTCCGGATGAATAAAGGCATGAAGGCTGCCTTCAACAACAGTATTATGCTGGATAACGCAGGCAACTATGGACTGCCTATCAATGCACTGGTATTCCGCGGCGATCCACTCGCCTCTTCCATTCAGGCGCTGGTCATGTCTTTACAGGCATTACTGACATTCACCTATGGCGTGTTGTCCATTCAGGGCGCGAAGCTCAAGGGTAATTACCGTGCGGTGATTATTGGATTTCTTAAAATGCCCGTTCCTTATGCGCTCTTGTTGGGGATTCTGTTTCACATGTGGAAGCTTCCCTTGCCGACGTTTCTGTCCATGCCACTGACCTATGCGCAGCAAAGTATGGTTGCCGTAGCGTTACTGACACTAGGGGCGCAGATTGTAAAATACCCCATCCGGCTGTACCGTCTTGATGTGTATATTAGCACATTTTTGCGACTCCTGATCGGCCCCGCGATCGGGATTTCGATTGTGCTCATGTTAGGGTTGGAAGGCATTGCTGCACAGGCTCTCATCATCGCTTCGGGTATGCCTACAGGTGTCAACGCATCCATCCTGGCGGAAGAATACGATAACGAACCTGATTTTGCAGCCCAGACGGTGCTGATCTCAACGCTCTTGAACATCATCACGATTACCGCACTGATCTCTTATGCCAAAACGTTCTAGAACAGGATTGTTCATACGTATATCCCTCCGTTAAGACCAAAATAAAATTTACAAGTCCACGCCCTTATAAAAGGTTGTGGGCTTCTTTGTTTATACTGTTCGTCCCATTTGCAGGAACAAAGTATTACGAAGAGCACATATTTAACCCGACCAAAGGACTGTTTTGCGCGTCAATTGCTTATTATCCGTTGCGAATAAACGTTTCGACCTTTAAAATTAGTGGGTAAATATTTCACAGCATTTCATTTTTGATCTATACATAATCTGTAGAAATTCTTAATTTTATCTTCCACGAGGTGAATGTCGTGACCAGGATTATTGTAACGCCTGAGCAGCTTCATGCAATTTCCAACCAATTTGCTCAAGCTTCGGAACATAGTCGTAGCATGATTAACAATTTAAGCAGACATATAAGTACGTTACAGGACCAGTGGTCAGGAATCACACAGGAGCGTTTCTTTCAGAACTTTCAGGTGGCTCATCGGCAAATGGAGAGATTTTCTAGCTCAGTCTCTGCGATCGGCACGGAACTACATACCATCGCAACTCGTTTCTCACAAGCGGATCAATCTCAAGAGCATGGTGTACAGACCAGTTCAAGCCAATCCACTTCTGGGAAAGATGTAAAAACGACGCTATCGGATATATATGATCAAGGAAGTAAGTCTTGGAATAAAATGAATGGGATTCATGGAAATGTAGGCCTGATTGGAACAGGACTATATTCTGCTATGGCTACATCCATGGTACTCTCCAAAACGGTTCATTTCAAAGTAGATCCCCGGAACTCCAGCCGTGCCAAAATCCATAATGCTCCTTGGGTGAAGGGAAAGGGGAATTCCTTTCTGAGTAACATGGCACGGAAACTGGATAAACAATTCCGCAGCCCGGGTCTGGTTATGAAAGGATTGAAGGGTTTCGATCGACTTGCAGGTAAATTAAAAGTAGGTGATATCGGGCTTGGTTTCAACAAAGCCAACAGCTTCGGTCAATGGACCCGGAATGTTATTGCTGGTGTGAATAAAGGTCAATACGGTATGAAGATTTCCAAAATACCTACAATGATAAGCAAAAAACTGTTCCCTATCAACGTAGGACTTAATGTTTGGGATGAAGGGGTTAAAACGGTTTCCAAGTATAAGGAAGGAACATTAACCAAAACAGATCTCGCCGTGTCCACATCGAATATCGTGATCAAGTCTGCCTCTGCAGGAGCGGGGGCTATTGTTGGCGGGACCCTATTATCGTTTGCCGGGCCTGCAGGAACAGCAGTTGGAGCTTATGTAGGTGGAGCTATAGGTAGTTACGCAGGAAAACATATAGCATCAGCGGCTGAAAAAGGAATTCGATGGGTTAGTAAACTCTTCAAGTAATACTTAGGAGGTATCCATGCAGCTCGTTACATACCAACGCAAATATGCAATTCGTCATACGTTGATATCTGCTCTTTTTATCATGGCTGGACTTGTCTTAATTGGAGATGTTATCTATGGTGACAATAGCGTTCTTCAAACCTTGTACTTTACTAGTGCGGCATTCTTAAGCTTTTGGTTTGTGGGACGTCTGTTTATCTGGAACATCACGAGAGTATTTGGAACAAACATCTTATTTTCCTTCGATCTGTCTGGTATTAAGACAAATACAGGAATACAGATATCTTGGAAGGATATACGCACCATTGATTTCGTAGCACCGGGACTAAACAAATGGATTCAACCTACTCCATCCTATTACTTATTCAAAATGGTTGATGGAAAGAGCTATAAAGTATATACGTATAGTCTACTGAAACATCAGGAAAACGATATTCTTAAATTACTTCGGAAAACCTGGAATGAGCACAAATGACCTTCTAAAAAAGCAACCTATATCTATCAATCTACATGGAAAGTAGGCGGTTAAGTTCATGAATAAACCACTTGTCACCTTATCCATTGAAGAATTCGGATTTGCGCTGGCCACACTTGGCGCGGAGGA
This sequence comes from Paenibacillus sp. FSL R5-0517, assembly GCF_037974355.1. Taxonomy (NCBI): domain Bacteria; kingdom Bacillati; phylum Bacillota; class Bacilli; order Caryophanales; family Paenibacillaceae; genus Paenibacillus; species Paenibacillus sp. FSL R5-0517. The sequence continues at coordinate 1,296,098 of NZ_CP150235.1, read as the reverse complement.
CATTGCAGCCGGTCTCCTAAAACCGATGTATGGCGAGTTATCTGAACAACACTGGGAACTCGTTCTAAGAGCTGCCTCTCACGGTCTTTTATCCAAGGGGCTCATCTTGCATATGGAAGATACCAAGATAGAGATCGAGCCGGAGTTCCTGAAGATGCTTATGCATTTTACCCAAAGCCACAGCATGATTAGAGCATACTCAGACAGCCTTGAACAAGAAAAGGTATTAACCATTCACAAAAGTACGGATAACAACGATACATACCTCTATCATTTGGCAGTGGATCAACGTGTGCATTTGTTCACCTGGACAGAACCTGAGGAATGGGAAGAGGAATTGTTCCAATTTTACATAGGGCAACACACACCTTTCATTGATCAACCTACTCAGTTCACGATAACAGAGGAACAATGGGCTATCCTGACGAACGAGGAAAACCATATGCTGTTAGATAAATTCATGGAGGATTGGGAGCTACCTCTAGAAACACGCGAGTTATTGAAGGTATGGCATAACTCTTTTGAAACCTCTGGATGTAGTGTGGATAACCTCAGTATCATTAATTATGCCGAAGATGTAATTCCTCTGCCCGATCAAGCTCTCCTGCTGCTTCATACCGAACAAGGTATCTGGAGCATGACTAGCAGAGATTCCACCAGTGAAAATAATTCTAACATCGAGATTGACCAGCATACCAATTCTTCCTTTCGTAAACAATTGCGAGAATGGATCGATTGTTTCGCGGTCCCTGTCTCCCATACTTAAATGTGCAGCTCACGCAAAAAAAGTCCAAGAGCCACTACCTTTGGCCTCTTGGACTTCTTCCATTATTTAACCCATGAACTCTCACTGCCTGCTCAGCCTACTTGTCATGCAGCCTGCCATAGGACTATGTTTCAAACGTCGTTCGTTCCGGGAACTTGCCGCCTTCCCTGAATAAACATCGTACCAGTCGCTGCGCGGCTCGGTTAAAGAAAAAGCTTGGACTTACACCATCCACATGAACAGGTTCTAGTTCCCTCACACTTTCCTTGATCTTATTCATCTCAATGAGCCCCATCTTACGCTCATTCGGTCCGAATCGATAAATAACCTTCTCCTCGTCCTCCGTCTGTTTCACCAGCAGAATTACGGATGCCATACAGGTTACCCCCTATCGTTACGTTATGAGATTCCATCAATCACTTGCCTACTCTAATTATTACCCAGATTCTAGGGGAAGGATATAGGACTTAAGTTAGTTATATCTAAATTAAATATCCTGATATAAAGATTTCCCAAAATGAGTCATAAGGCTCACAAAACACCGTGTTAATACTATCCTTTTGGATAGTCACTGTCATGAAAGTGCGTACTGCCCAAGTTGTTTTTCTCCGTTTATAATAGGGCATATCTTGAATTACAAAGGAGAAAAACATATGACTACAACTCAAATCTATAGCCACGGTGTACCGTGGGAAGAAGCATTCAGCGTGGCTCAGGGATACAGCGTTAACGGTATGATCTACATTGCAGGGCAATTTTCGCATGATATGCAGGGGACGTTCATTGGTGTGGATGATATTGAAGCACAGGTTCGCCAGATACTGGATAACCTGGATCGCGTACTCGCAGGATTCAACGTGACCAAGTCGAACATTGCTGAACTGGAGATTTTCTTGGTTCATCCTCAAGAGCATCTTGAGCCATGTGTTGCCGTGTACAAAGAGTACATTGGTACGCATCGTCCGGCTGTCACAATGGTTGGGACATCGGGGCTGGCCTTCCCTCATCAACTGGTTGAGATTCGTGCGGTTGCACATACCAACTGATCCGGCTCACCTCATACGTCCCTGCTCAAGATACGACGTGCGATGAGAATCGACTCAAAATAAATGCATGTATAACTACAATAGAAGAAGCAGGTTAGGATTAGATCCCAACCTGCTTCTGTATGATTTCTTATTTTTATTCTTTCACTTTCGCTCTCTTATTCCCCTTCGCCCCACACCTCCTGCAATGCCAAACGGAAAATTCGATCCAATTCTTCATATTGAATCACCTGCTCATTAACCAGCTGTCCGGCCAGTTGTTCAAAATGCTCGATCTTCTCCGCCAAAAAAGTCTGTATTGCCGGCAACTGCGGCTCCAGATCCAGTTCCTCGCCCGCCTTTTTACGGCGTAGCAATTCAAGAATCTCCGTATACAGCGGTGTATTCGCAGGTATAAGTTCTTGCACCAGCTCTTCGAATGCCATCGGTGGCATCGCATCATAACGTTCGATCCATCCACAAGCGAGCAATGGACGTAGAACATAGAAATACTTTTTGATCTTCACTCGCTCACCTTGTAAATAATCCCGGAAATTGCCCTTCGCCATATTCAGATAATGATACATGCAGGACTTGGGCGAGAAGGTCAACGGTGAAAGTGCACGGATATGCTGTGCCACGTTGTATTGTTCATCATACTGGATGGGGGATTGCAACCACTCCAACAGGGGCGGATTTGATTTGCGAAACAGCTTCAACGCCTTGCGCAGATCCCAACCATTGATATCGAGCTGATCACTGATCGGGCGTTCAATAACATCCCTTCGATCCTCAATCGACAAGTACCATTCCAGCGGTCTCACATACAGAAAACGCACATCATAATCACTATCCTGTGAAGGAAACCCCCACGCCCGGCTGCCTGATTCACAGGCATAGATGATTCGTACCTTCTCCTCCTGTTCAATCTGCCTCAGCTGTTCTCTGATCGTATCTTTCATTTCTTCATGAACATAGGTCATGCCCAGTCGCCTCCAATTTCCCCAAATTAAATATCCATCGCTCTAACCCGGTCCGCGAGTGTATCATATCCGGCCACAGTCTCGGCAATATACGTCAATATCGTTTCACTCCAACCATAGATGTAAAAGGTTTTGCCATCCCGTGGTGGTACCAGTGCCTGCTGATAAGGTGCTATATCCACAATAAATGCCTTTAGCTCCGGATTCATCATCCGACGATATCGCTCAAGCTCAGCATATAACGGACTGCCTTCATTCTGCTGTTCATCGGTGATCATAATGATCTGATCCACTTTCTCTCCAATATCCCGAAGTTCCCGCACGGGTCGACCTGTATCTGTTCCACCTTGTGCGCGAATCCGATGAGCTTGAGAAAGAATGCTTTCATTCATCTGCGGCCGAGCATCCTCAACCAAATGGTCGAATAACCAGAACAGTGCGTTACCTCTCGTTTGTTTATAAAGCGCCAGCGCCAGCACCGAACCAATGCGTAAATAATCCCCTTGCATGGAACCGGAACGATCCAGGAAAATAGCCGTTCTTCCCAACAGCGTTGGCAGGTTGCCAATGGATAGCTCCACCGCTTGTCGCAAAGCATCCCGCAGCTCTTCCCTCGCAATCATTTCATACGCACTGGCGAATCGGAAAGGCAGTATTCGTGACTTACGTAGGGCCTCCGCATCCGTTAGACGACGTGTAACAAATTCTATATTTTTCGATTTCTCAAAAACCCCTGCCCGATCCATTGCGTTCAGATGACGCAGCAACGCAAAGGTCGGCATTTGTGACATTAACGCCTCCCACACCGTGCGTGTCGGTTGCATGATCGAGGTGACCACCGAGTATGGAAGTTTACCTTTCTCGATCAGATGCATCCGGCTTGCGGGGTTGGGCGTAGCTTTCAGTTCTTCCAGCGCTTGCAACTGCGGCAGTTCCGTAAGATCCACCTCATGCCCGCGCAAATAACGAAACAAAGCTTGCTGCTTCATATCTATCGGTTTGGGGTGTGCTGTAGCGATCATATCACCCAGACTGTATCCTCGCCCGCGTCCGTTGTATTTGATCGCCCAGTATTCATTGATCCCGTTCAAAAAGAGACTCACCTGACGCTTCACTGCTCGACCGCCCTGCCCTCGACCCATTCCTCTCAGAATGGTCAGAAAATCAGCCAAGTCAGCCGGTGTCTGTACGACTTGAGAGAACACCTTTGCAAACTGATCCGCGTCCACTTTGGACAATAGTGCCAGCCCATATATAGGCTGTAATCGCATCAAACCTTCATTACGAGCATAGACCAGTGCCCGCGCCATATACCCTGCATCGACCGCAGCCATCTCCTGATGACTGACCATCGCGTCGTCCATCAGTTGCTGGGTATCGGCATAGAACGTATTGTTCAATGTATTGGTCATCAACATCTGTATATATTGTTCCTCCACCAATCGCTCATAGGCTCCGTAGCCCCCATGATTACGTGTCGTTGGCTGAGGTTGATTGAATAATTGTTTCGCTCTGCTCATCACTCATGACCTCCTGGTGTGAGTCTAATGGCTGTTCTTTCATAATAAAATGGTCCGAGGAAAAAGGTGGGAAGGTATAATACCCGCTCTACCGCTGAGCTACACCGCCATGGACGGCGGCGATTGGATTCGAACCAACGACCTGGTCGATTAACAGTCGAAGTAACCCTCCCTGGCGCCTCGGAGCCTTGATCCACAGTGCTTGTTGCTGCCCCGCTTCACAACCTCATTATGCCTCACACATCTGCACGCGAACATGGCGAAAGTATGACGACGACTGAATTTTTGCGATGGAGTCAACCTTTATAAGTTTAAAATGAAACCTGACACTCTTCCTGCTACAATAAAGGGATATCGCCAATGGGAAGTTCAAGAATGTTCCTATACCGCAGAATTGTTCTGCCAACATCGTCGTCCATTATATCCGCCTGACTCCAGGCCACCAAGGAGTGAATACTCATGGCTAAAGAGAGTTTTGACAAAGAAATTCAGTTCTTACGCATGTTATCCCTGACCAGTGGTGCATATACCCGCAAACAGTACGCCGAGCGGCTTGGCATATCCGTACATACCTTTGATAAAACCAATCGCAGGTTAAAAGAAATCATGCAGACCGTCACTGATCAACGTTTAGGTGCCGAAGCAAGCCGGGAAATGGCAGACCTCGTGCGCTTCCAGTACGGAGAATCCGCAGAGCCCATGCTGCTCTTCCTCTTCCGCGCCAAGTCGATGAAAGAGACTGAAGTTCAGCGCCTTTCCGTCCTTTTGCATACCCTACAGAACACAGCCCTGACCGCAATGGAACTGCTGGACGCCTGCTGTGCTGATCTGCCGGAAGATCTGGCGTTACCTGATGAGAAAACCATTCGCTCTGATCTGAAATATCTGGAAGAGGTTGGCGTTATTCGAAAAGAGCCGGGTGGCAGACCGTATCGCTATGCTTTGGAGCAAGATGTCCTTACCGAATTAACCGTGGAGGAACAGCTGGAGTTGTATGATTTTGTGGATATAGTGGCAAATACCCAGGTTCCTTCCGTACAGGGGTACTTATTGCGGGACAGTCTGAAGAAAGCCATTACCGCAAGTTTTCCGCAAGAAGAAGCCACCGAACCCTATATCTACAAGTATCACTATTATTCTCGTATCCTGGACGAAGCTCATCTCTACACGCTGCTTAGTGCGATTCGTCAGCGCAAGCGTGTGCAGTTCCTATACTATTCACCGAAAAAACCATCCAGCTACAGTTCACAGAATACAAATCCACGCTTTGAGCGAGAAGCAGGTGGGCGATCCAACCGGATCGTGCCCCTTGAAGTGGTCTATGACCATCAGTATGGTCGTTGGTATGTCATTGGATTTCAGGGCCGCCGTGGCTTCGTGAAATTCCGCATGGAAGGCATAACCCAACTGGAGGAAGAGGATTCAGTCGAAGAGGAATACATGCTCGAGTTGAAGCAGCAGTGGACTGACATCAGTCGCTACAGTTGGCTCGTAGACACAGGGAATACCGTGACGGTTCAAGCTCGCTTTTTCCACCCGGGACGTGGTCAGCGCAATTTCATTCTGGATCGGGTTCGTCTTCAAGGTCAATGGGGCAAGATCATACCCGAAACGGACCATTCCTTTCTCTACGAAATCCAGGTTAACGGTACCACCGAGATCAAACCGTGGTTGCGGAGTTTTGGCTCAAGCTGCGAAATTATTGAACCGCAGAGGCTACGCCAGGAGATGATCCAGGAATGGAAGGAGATTGCCGAATATTATGAACCTGTTCGAGAAGATGTTCAATTACCAGATGATGACCCGACTGAATGAAACCGGACTGTTCACCTGGACCTCACAGGAACGGGCCTGGCTTCGCATGATGCTGAATCACCCTGCCGCAAGAGAAGCCCTGAGCGCTGTAACATTGGATAAAATGCACAACATGCTGAACGATGAGCAGGATCTGAATCTTCAGGACTATCTGACCGAAAAAGCCAAAAGTGAGGAAAACAGTGTCTCTCATCCACTACTTAGACCGTTACGGCTAATCATTCTGCATCATCAGGGATTTCGAATGACAGGCCGCGGCCGCAATGGACGCACAAGCCATGATGAATTTGGTTTCCCGTATAAACTGGAGTATTCCATGGTCAAAAAAGAATGGTATGTGCTCTGGTACGCACCTCGCTTCGACAAACTCATGTCTACCAAGCTGCACAGCATCGTTGCCGTGGAAGCCCAACCGGTTGACCCGGATACCGCTTCTCGCTATACTGCCCGAATTGCTGCAATTACGGAGAAGCGCAAAACGACGATCACCATCGAAGTGTTGCCGGAGTTCAATCAGGAGCTGTCCCGAATCCTCTATGCTTTCTCATGCTTCGAGAAACAGGTCGAGTACACGGAAGCCAAGCAGACATATCGGATTGAGCTGACCATCCCGCGAAATGAGATGGATTATGTCTTATCCAAAATGCGTTTTCTCGGCAAACGGGTTCGAATCGCTGACCATCCAATGTTGCGGGAGCGAATGTCCGAGACTGCTGCGAAGGCATTGGCCCGTTATGCGGAAAAAGAGCCTGATAACCATGCCGAACACTCCAATGAAGCTCAGCACCGCCAACATGAGGAAAAACCGCTTGCAAAAGCCGATGGTCATTGATTACGTAAGAGTGGATTAACCCTAATTTTTTGCCCAAAAATAAACCCATATGAAAAAGGTCTGGATGATCTCATCCAGACCTTTTTACTGTTCATGAGCCTAAACTAGGTTCCGCCACTGCTGGCAGCTGAATTTCGTCTCTTGTTGATCGCATGCACACCCATGACGACTGCAATTAATTCATATGTGTCCAGTTGTTCAGACTGGTTATCCAATACAAATGCCCCTGAACTAAACCAGCCGCTGGTGCGACGGAAACTTGCCACGATGCGTCCACCACTTCCACTGATATCATATTCCTGCGAAAATGCGGGAGCAGACACATCGTATATACCGCGCGATCCTGCATCATACTCATATTTTTTGCTGAAGAAACTAAACCTCGCTCGCAATACGCCCAGATGTCTCCCATCGGCTGCAGTGATATCCCAACGATTGGTTAACATGCGGAATTTGCCGCTACAGACCAATCCCGAGTTATCGGATACATCGAGCGAAGAGCCAAAAACACTTTTCAAATCCAGATGTCCGGCCTGTTCCTGATTCGAATTCATAATTTCGGTGTAACCCGCATTAAAAAAATTATCCCTGAAGTATAGCTCCATATTACGTTCTCCTTTCCCTTACATGGCCCCTTTCGTTCTCTTTAACCGGGTTTAGCAACCTATGAATACGCTATATATATATATATTGAACTAAAGAATATTTACACTGTACACTCCGATGACAGAACAACCTTCCGATCGCTGTTATCCCCAGATTTTTTTGATTCCTTCTATGAGGGGAAATCCGGTGATAAAGGCGAACGCTCCGCTTCTTCAGGTCCTTTCTGTCCTCTCCGTTTTGTGTAAATGTCTAGTTCTATTTATATAGAATTACGTGTATTCATTGGGATGCGATTCAAAAAGTGAAATCTCGGTATGACAAAACGAGCAACTCTCGTCGCCCGTGTCGTTTTATTCTAACCTGCTTATAGCGCGGTCCTTAGACTTCAACTTTTTTGTTGTTCAGGTAAATGGTAGCCCACACCAAGACAACTGCTACGATCACTTCGAATATAGTGCTTCCCCACATGCCATCAGACCATAATACGCCATTGGCTGTGATTGAAATCCCTGTACTATTTTCGGTGTAACGGAACATCTCATTTGGACTGAAGCGTCCTGTCATAATCATATTCTCCAACCAGCCAATCAGATTAACGAGGACCAAGAATGCAACGATTCCGATCCACGGTCCGGTTCTCCAACGGAAGCTGCCTGCAATCGAGATCGAAAGGAAGATGATCACGGTCATGAATACGATAACCCATGCGATAAACAGTAACAAACTAACATAATCCGATACATGCAGACCCGAAAGATCAATATGGGTAGCCATGTTCATTCTGAGCTTCATTGAAATATAAATGTAGGCATGGGTCGTAAATATAATGACTAATCCCAGCCCGCAAAGAGCTCCAAAGATCAAAGGAGACAACACATGCGATAGGCCTGTTACGGGTAAAAGACGGCGATTATAAGAGCGGATATTGGACGTGTATGTTTTGATCATTTTCACATAAATAGCCACACCTACTCCAACATAACCCATAATGCCAAGCACAACCCCTGTGACCTCAGACATGAAAAGGGATAGCGCCACTTGCGCAATAATCAAAATAACGAGCCCCGCCAGCAGTGTATTCCAGTTCCTTCTAAAGTCATACTTCAATAATGTCATCATTCCGCATAGACCTCCTTGAACATCTCATCCACACTTTTCCCATATTTCAGACGGAGCGTTTCCACTTCTTCCCGCATCACCAGTTGACCTTCACGAATGAAGACCACTTCATCAAAAATCCGTTCGATATCATTCACCAGATGTGTGGAGATGATCAGACTGCTGTCTTCATCATAGAATTTGACGATCGCATCCAGAATCTTGCCACGCGCAACCGGATCTACTCCGCCAATCGGTTCATCCAACAGATATAGACGAGCCTTTCGGGATAGCGCCAGTGTTAGTTGCAGTCGTTCATTCATCCCTTTGGATAGATGCCGCACCCGATCACTCTCCACAAGATTCATGAAATAGAGCATCTCCCGTGCCTTCTCCTCGTCAAAATCAGCATAGAAATCACGGTAGTACGCAATCGCATCCCGCACTCTCATCCACTTCTCGGTTAATGGGCGATCCGGCATAAATGAAACCAATGACTTCGTATCCAGCCCAACAGGCTTACCTGTCACTTGAATCGTTCCGCTAGTAGGATGCAGCAAACCTGCAACCAGTTTCATGAGTGTGCTTTTGCCACTGCCGTTGCTACCCAGCAGGCCAACAATTCGGCCAGGAGCAATATCCAATGTGATATTACTGAGCGCTCTCTTATTGCCATAAGTCTTGTTAATCTGGTTCAGTTCAAGGATGTTACTCATGCGTTGTTCCTCCCTTTCCTTCCGCAACGGCATCGGCTACGATGGATAAAATATCCTGCTCTTCAATCCCCAGTTCCTGCATTCCGGTCAGAAAGCGTTCCAGCAACTCACTGGCCATCTCTTTTTTGATCGTCATAATCTTCCGCTCCTCACTTGTCACGTATCTGCCCAAGCCCCGTTTGGTTTCGACCACTTCTTCTCGCTCCAGTTCCTGAAATGTCCGTTGTACTGTATTGGGATTGATCTGTAATTCAGCCGCCAGTTCACGAACCGAAGGGATTTTGTCACCTGCCTGAAGTGTCCCGGTTACAATCTGTCTCTTGATGTACTGCATAATCTGCAGATATATTGGTAAGTTGTTATCAAATTCCATAGTCACAAAGCACTCGCTCCTCTCTGTACTGGTGTGTTAGTTACATAGTACACTAGTAATATAGTGTTGTAAAGCCCATTTGTCAAAATATATATTCGCTTCGTTGATGGAATGCTTCCGATTTCTGTGCACATACAAAAAAGAGCAGATCGTATAGATCTGCCCTGCATCGCTCAATATTCGTATTTTCACCTTACTCACATGCTTATCGTTCAAAGATACCATCTACACGATGTCTAAAGGTACCTTGCCTTTAGGTGCAGGGAAAGCCTCATCCAATCGGGTCCGTTCCTCTTGTGTCAAAACGATATTCACTGCTGCTGCATTGTCTGCCACATGATTCAGCTGTACCGCCTTGGGAATCGCCAGCACATCTCCGTCCCGGATCACCCAGGCTAATGCGATCTGAGAAGTCGTAACTCCTCGATCCTGCGCAATCTCCTGAATGACCGGATGCTCCAACAATTCACTCCGAAGTCTGCCCCCCTGAGCCAGTGGACAATATGCCATAACAGGAACGCTACGTTCCCGCATCCAGGGGAGCAAATCATGTTCAATACCACGCGAAGTTGCATTGTACAGTACCTGATTCACCATGCACTGAGAACCCTCTGGCAAACTCCATAATTCCTGCATATCCCTTGTGTCCAGATTCGAGACACCCCATCGCAGGATTTTACCGGACTGTTTCAATTGTTCCAAAGCCTGAACCGTCTCTTCGAGCGGTACACCTCCACGCCAGTGGAGCAAATACAGGTCCAGACGATCTGTTCCCAATCGCTTGAGAGAGCGCTCACAGGCCGTGATCATCTGCTTGCGATCTGCATGATGGGGATACACTTTTGATACGAGAAAGACTTCATCACGAAGGCCTGAGATAGCCTTTCCCGTAACAACTTCTGCCCCACCCTCTGCATACATCTCTGCCGTATCAATCACGGTCATTCCCAGTTCAATACCGGAACGCAATGCCCGTACTTCTTCTTCCTGGCTGGATTGCTTCTCTCCCATGTACCACGTGCCTTGTCCGATCGCGGGCAGGACAGTTCCATCTGGAAGCAGAATCGTGCGTGTCTGATCACCATGCATCATATATATTCCTCCATTCTGAAGACTTTATGGACATTGTGACCTCTCTAACGATGACTATACGAATCATAAATCATGCCATCACTTACATGTCTCCAGTGCCTCATCATCATGATATACAACTGATCCAGTGGCATGGTAAGGCTACTCTGGGCAACGCTGATGGTCGCATCGACCATATTGCTGTTGACCGTCATCAATTTGCGTTTCATCCCATTCTGACGATCCAGAAAGGCTTTCTCGTCCCGCAATTTAACCCCGATCATTTTCTGTCCCATCAATTCATACATAAAAATATTCTCAACGTCTTTCCAGACCACTGCCCCTCCTGCGGTATAAGAAGATGCATCTACAAACCCATCCTCATTGATCACAAAAGAAGGTTCCTTCTTAATCATCTTTACCAGACTGTAGCAAAAACATAGCCCAAAAAACAAAATGGATAGTATTCCAATCACCCCCGAGAGGATGGAATCATTCGTAACTGAAGAACGATCAAAAATCAAAAAAAATCCGGCTGCCACAAAAAGTGCCGCCCCCGCCGTAAGCCACGCCAATCGTTTCCGGTTTGGATATTCTACATGCTGTTCATAGGATGTGCTCAACGTGACGTTCCTCCTTCATTACGACTGAATCTTACGCGTTCTATATAAACGAATGGCTATGAACCAAGTACTTAAATGTAGAACAGGAATTGCATTGTACATTAAACCAAATTCACCAATGTTAAACATTGAATTAAGACCATTTTTCGTCATTTCTGCGGTTATTCAACATTAGGATTCGTCATCTTTCGAGCAATTCCTTTAACACACTTATATGAATTGAACTAAAGAATTTTTACATGGGTCACTCCGATGACAGAACAACCTTCCGATCGCTGTTATAAAAGTCTCCCCTCCCATCCTTGGTCATATTGTCCTGTCCCTTGCTTTCCGTTAATATAAATGGAAAGGTTAGGAAAATAGCCAATTCTAATTCATGGTGGGAGGACAAACAATGATGAGTCAGCGCGGCATAACATCGGAAGATCTTTATCAGATTACATGGGTTAACGATCCAACTCCGTCTCCTCAAGGCGGACAACTGGTATATGTAAGCTGGAAAACGAATGAAGCACGTGACGGTTATTGTTCTCACCTGAGACTGCTGCATCTGGGGAGTCAGAAGGACAGGCCCTTTACCTCTGGAGAGAAGGATCATTCCCCTGCCTGGTCACCGGATGGGTCCCAGCTTGCCTTTTTACGAGAGGTTGATGGGAAACCCCAGGTGTGGATTATCGCAACAGATGGCGGAGAAGCACAGCAGATCAGTCACCTGAAACATGGTGTCAGCTCCTTGCTCTGGTCACCAGATGGCCATACCCTACTTGTGAAATCATCCGTGGATATAAGCGGAGAAGACGAATCAAAACGTACCGATTCTAACGACGATGACCATAAACTGCCGCAAGAACATGTTGTGGACCGCATTCGCATGAAATCGGATGCTGGCGGATTGTGGGACGGAAAACGATCCCATCTCTTTGCTCTTGCACCCATTGATGCGGAAGCCATTCCTGTAACTACGGGTCACTATGACGTTGGAGACTACGTTTGGTCCCCGGACGGAACATCCATCGCATGGATTGCACAGATGCCCGAAGCAGGTGAGGAACACAACGATTACACCCTGACCAATCATGTATACCTTGCCAAGGCAGACGGTTCGGATGTGCAGCAGTTGACCCCGGAAGGATATACATTCAGCCGACTGACATTTGCACCGGGTGGACAATCCCTGGCCCTGCTCGCCAGTGACCGTTCTTATGGAAATGCCACGCTTACGAAGCTATATACCCTTCCTATATCAGGTGGTGAACCTGTATGTCTAAGCACGGATTGGGACGTACAGCTGAATCACAGCATTGTTGGTGACATGCGATCACATCTGACAACCACGGGACCTGTATTCAGTCGGGATGGTTCATCCATCTTCTGTCTGGCAACCATTCACGGTAGTGTACGCATCGCCAAATTCGCACAAGACGGCAGCAGTGCCGAGTATATATTGCCTGACGAACGGGAGATTTATCAATTTGCCGAATTGGAAAACGGACAGATCGTTGCCGCTGTTGCCGATACGCGAAGTCCTGGTGACCTCTATATATATGAACAGCCAGAAGATTCCGGTGTAGCACCAATTCAGCTCACCCGCAGCAATCCACAGCTTGAGGATGAGATCCATCTTAGTGCACCAGAGACCTTCTGGTTCAATTCCTCGGATGGCCTGCGGCTGCAAGGGTGGATCATGAAACCTCGTGGCATGGTTGACGGGGTCAAAATCCCGACCATTCTTGAGATTCATGGCGGCCCGCACATGATGTATGGTTTTACTTTTATGCACGAATTTCAGATTCTCGCCGCACAAGGCTACGCTGTTATATACATCAATCCACGCGGAGGGCTCGGATACGGGCAGCAGTTTGTAGATGCCTGCCGTGGCGATTACGGCGGTGGCGACTATCGCGATCTTATGGAAAGCGTAGATTATGCCCTGTCCCAGTATGAGTTTATCGATGAGTCCAGACTGGGCGTAACCGGTGGCAGTTATGGTGGCTTCATGACCAATTGGATTGTTGGGCACACCGATCGCTTCAAGGCTGCTGTTACTCAACGTTCCATCTCCAACTGGTTATCTTTCTACGGCGTCAGTGACATTGGCTATTTCTTCACGGAAGATCAGATTGGCGGCAACGCGTGGGATGACACGGAAAAACTGTGGAAACATTCCCCGCTCGCTTATGTCGGCAACGTAAGTACTCCGCTGCTCATTTTGCATGGTGAACAGGATCTGCGGTGTCCGATTGAACAGGCCGAGCAATTATTCATTGCGTTGAAACGCCGCAAGCAGACGACTCGTCTCGTTCGTTTCCCAGGGGCCAACCACGAATTGTCTCGCGGAGGTCATCCCCACTTGAGGGTACGCCGTCTGGAGCATATTGCCGGTTGGTTTAACGAGTACCTGTAACGGACTGTCAGTTCCATGCATAGAACCAGATATGAATTAAACATAAAAGCCGCCCGCAGAAATCTGTTTCGATTTCAACGGGCGGCTTTTGGCGTTACCTTTTGAATAATAGAAGAATACGGATCACTATACTTTGAACGACTCAAGCAGGGTAGTATGAGGACATGTGGTTATATTCGTCGCTTACTCTTCGCCCCATACCACGGTAACTTCATTCAGGTCCTTGTTGGTTGCAGACACAGAACCCGTGATCGTTACGGCATATTTACCATCTTCACGACCCACAATGCTGAAGCCATCTTCCTGTATATCCTGAGTATTCTGAGTCAAGTTTTTGGTCTGATAGTAGTCTTTGTAGGAGGTTCCAACGGTTAGCAACGTTTCTTTTGTTGTGTACGTGAGCACCACTTTTTTGTTGCCATCCATGATGTTCTCAACGAGACTTGTCGCCTTCGCATCCTTCGGTAATGGGAAATCTGCTGGCAGATACTTGGACTTCACACCTACAGCCTGTGTGTTAGTACCTGTTGAGGGTGAGGTTGATCCGCTGTTACCTGTGGATGTCGACCCACCGGAGGAACTTGAGGAGCCGATGCTTACTTTATTGTTCTGGGAATCATACTTTACTTCGGTTTTCAACGCATCCGCAATCGAACGAACGGGGAGATAGGTACTTCCCTGGTATGTAATTGGCGCAAGTTTCTTGCCCTGGTCACCTGTCGGTGTGAATTTCTGTCCGTTCACTTCGATGGCGAGCCCATGGTTCAGATAAGCTTTGATCGTCTCCAGTTGTGTACCTGCATATACGCCTGCCGAACCGGTCAACACCATGCCGAATACACTTGCAGTAATCAACCACTTTTTGCTTTTCATCTCTAAAACGCCTCCTGAGTTCAAATGTTAGCCTTATGCATTATACAATTCATAACAACCGCATGATTTACGCAAAAGACTCATGTCGTTATGCTCATCATGTATGGGTACGAGCTTATTCGGATAACAGCCATTGTCCCATCAAATGTTAGCAATATAATAGCATCTGACAAGAGGTTGTAAACGATAAATGAACAAAACAGGACCAAGGGCGTACAAAAATAGTCTTTGTCATATTCCTGCTGTTCTCTGACTCGTTAAGTTGTTCTTATATGAATAAAGTCCTGAATTCCAGACCATACCTATGAAGCTAATCATACACGCACAACAGTTGCGAAATGAACCAATGTATTAGATAATGATATGTCGAATTGTGGTCGAAGGAACGGAACTCAAGGGGGATTTATACGATGAACAATAAAAGTACATTTGATCAGTCTATTAACCGGGTCTCTACCGGATCGGAGAAGTGGGATGCACTTGAGGATATCTTCGGCGTCGCTGATGCGCTTCCGATGTGGGTGGCTGATATGGATTTCGCTGCTCCACCGTCCGTAATCCAGGCCCTGCAAACACGGATGGAGCACGGAATTTTCGGTTATACAGTGCGGACCGAGGCGTATCATGCAGCCGTTGCAGATTGGATGCAGCGGCGCCACAACTGGAAAATTAACGATGACTGGATCGTATTCACGCCAGGTATTGTGCCTGCACTCAGCATTGCTGTACAACGATTCACTGATCCGGGAGATGCAGTGGTCATCCAGACTCCGGTGTATGCTCCCTTCTACGAGGTCGTACGTGGTCAAGGCCGTGAACTGATTACCAATCCTTTGGTAGAGAATAAGGGTCATTACACGATGGATCTGGAACAATTGGAATCCAGCTTGCAGACCGGTCGGGTCAAAATGCTAATTCTGTGCAGTCCACATAATCCGGTTGGACGTGTATGGACTAGGGAGGAGCTTGAAGGCCTTACGTCGTTATGTCTGCAATACAACGTACTGATCGTTTCGGATGAAATTCACGCCGATCTTGTTCACCAACGCGGAGCTCATACACCGCTCACCCTGATCTCGGACGCCGTCTCTGATCTAAGTATCATCTGTACGGCTCCAAGCAAAACGTTCAACATTCCCGGCCTCTGCACGTCCAACATCATCATCCCAAATGCCAAGTTACGGGAATCTTTCGCGCAGGGTGTAAGAACGATGGGACTTGCCGGTATCAGCACACTGGGGGCTGTTGCGACCGAAGCTGCTTACAATGATGCAGAGGAATGGCTGGAGGAGTGCCTGGTATATATCCGCGGAAATATGGAGTATGTACAGCAATATGTTGCAGAACATATGCCAGAGATCAAAATGCATCTGCCCGAAGCAACCTATCTGTTATGGATGGATTTTCGGGAGCTGAATATCCCACATGCACAACTATGCAATATGCTGCTTCACGAAGCAGGGCTTGCTTTTAATGATGGGAGCTCCTTTGGAACGGAAGGTACAGGATTCATGCGTATTAATGTAGCCTGTCCGCGTTCCACGGTGGAAGAAGCGATGCGCAGATTATCTGTGTTGCTCAACAACTTGTCGGACAAATAAGCTGACAGTTAACTCTATGCACGTTGCGAACAGAACGTATGCTGATCGATAAGACGAATATCTGTAAAATGGAACAAGGGGTGCCCCGTAGTCAAGTCCATGACTCACATTCATGGTCAATGACAGTACTAGGGGCACCCCTTTTCGTTTTCTTTTCTATTCTCTTTTTTTCTATTCAATCCATATATTTATTGAAACATAATTAACCTTACAGTGACATCGCAATCGGCATCGGAATAATTTTATTGCACAGCCTGTTCAGCAGTTCCCGATCATGGCTTATGATCAGTAATCCCAGATCACGCTGGCGAGCCACGTCCATCACGGTATGCCAGATCTGTGCCTGCGTGATCGCATCCAGCATTGTGGTCATTTCATCTGCGATCACATAACGTGTCGATGTACCGAGTGCTCGCGCCACACAGAATCGTTGCAGTTCCCCACCGGATAATTCACCCGGTCTGCGGTCCAGCCAAGCTTGCTGAATCCCCAAAGCTTCGAGCAACTGCTCATCCTGTACAGCCGCCTCCTGAAGGACACGACGCATCCGCCAACGTGGATTCACAGCTTTCTCCGGGTGCTGATACACCAGCTGAACCGGACATACGCCTGTACGAGGGAGCGGTTCACCATCCAGTAATACTTGTCCTGCCACGGGTTCGGCATATCCTGCAAGGATGCGCCCAAGACTTGTTTTCCCACAGCCACTCGGTCCCCACAAGCCAACGACTTCGCCTTGTTGCACCTGCATGTTCATCTGCTGAAACACCCACGATTTCTGATCGTAACGATAACTTACATCCTGTGCTTTAAGTGACATGGAGACACCTCACTTCTCCGCCTCGTATCTGACGAAGCGGAGGACGTTCAGAGATACATGCAGCGGTTGCTGCGCTACAGCGGGGAGCAAATGAACATCCTCTAATGATCCCTTGACCTGCCAACGGCTGGGAGCCTGGGAGTGGCCGAAATCCATTCTGCGGCAGCGCATTCCAAAGGGCTTTCGTATACGGATGGCGCAGTCGTTCTCCATTGCCCGTAAAATCATCCACCTGGGCTGTCTCTACATTGTCACCCGCATAAAATACAGCGATGCGATCGGCCGCCGTCAGGGCAGTCGTAACATCATGCGTAATCCATAAGATGCCTACGCCTTGATCTGCGAGTTCGCGAAATTGCTTCATCGTCTCGGCCAGCACTTCGGGATGAATGCCTGGTGTCGGCTCATCGGCAATGATCAGCTTTGGCTGGCCTGAGGTCGCTGTAGCCATCAGCACTCGCCTTGCCATACCTCCGGACAACTCAAACGGGTATTTCCCAACTGTTTCCCGAGGCAGATGATACCGCTCCATCAGCTCCTGCTCCGTCTTTTTCATATGAGATCGATTCATGAATCTGCGCTTCTGTCCGGCACCCCGGCTTACCGACTGAACCTGGCTCCCCACCTTCATCAGCGGGTCCAAATAACTGACGGATTGTGGAATCAACATCAGTTCGTCTCCACGCAGTTGAAGCTGCCACTCCGGGGTCAAAGGCTCGTTATTGTAGCTAATGCTGCCTTCCAACTTGGCATTGGCAGGCAGAATGCCCATGATGGCCTGCGCCAGCACACTTTTACCCGATCCACTTGCGCCTACAATAGCGACAATCTCGCCCTCGTTTATGGAAAGATCCAGATTCTGAATGACATACGTCTGTTCGTGTCCAAACCAGCCGCGAGCGCGCCGAAACGACACCGATACTCCCTGAATATCAAGAAGAGCCATAGGCTACCTCACCTCCCTTGAACTACCTGTACCCGTCAACGTCTTCAGACTGTTGCCCAATACATCAAACGCACGAACAACCAGCAACAATGCCAGTCCCGGGAAAAAGGCGAGCCACCACATGCCAGCAGATAAATATCTCATCGACTCTGACAAAATAATGCCAATTGCCGGTTGCTGCGGGGATAACCCCAGCCCCAGAAACGTAATGGCTGCCTCATGCAGAATCGCATGGGGGAAAATTAACAGTACGCCCACAAACAGTTGCGGGACTAAATGTGGCAGCATATGCTGCACCGCAATCCGTAATCGCGATTGACCCAACTTGTGTGAAATCTGAATGTACTCCGCGGATTTCAGTTGAATCATCTCCGCTCGTACAATCCGGGCCAGATTCGGCCAGTGCGTCAGCGCGATGGCTGCCGCCACTCCTGCCAAACCCCCACCAAATACAAAGGCCAACATAACCAGCGATACCAGATGAGGCACACTCAGGAACAGGTCGATGATCCATGAGATTACCCGGTCAGCAACTCGGCTAGAAGCCGCCCCCAAACCCAGCAGTAGTGCGATCAATCCACCACCACATGCAGCAAGTAGTCCCACTTGAATGCTGGTTGCCAGTCCTTTTAACGTACGCATGAACATATCTCTTCCGAGCCAATCTGTGCCAAATGGATGCGCCCAGGTTGGAGACAGATTTCGATCCATTAATGAAGTCAGCGTAGAACCAGCGGGTAGTAGCCTTCCCGTCGACCACACAAGGATAATCCAGATCACTGCAAGGCTTCCCCAGATCACCGCCCTTTGGCGAGGATTGCGGAAATGTTGGTCTTTGGCACGAGCATATCCTCCTCTTCTAGTTTGGCTTGTTTCTCGTTCAGCCCCCACTTGCAGAAATTCCGAAGTAATGTTGTACCTTATCTCTTGTTTTGCAGTTTTCACTTTCTGTACTTGGGCTGTATCTGCCGTCTGCTCAGAGGAACGTTCTACAGTCTGCTTCATGATATCAACTCCTCCTTCATTCGTGGATCGATCAAGCGATACAGAATGTCGGCAATCATATTACCCGTAAAAACAAAAATCGCACTGCACATCACAAGTCCAAGCAGCAGTGGAACATCTCCACGCAACCCCGCTTGAACCGTTGCCTGACCAAGGCCAGGGTATGAAAATACCTGTTCTGCCAGCACAGCCCCGCCGAACAGTTCACTGAACGAAGCAAACTGCAGCGTGATCGCTGGCAAAACAACATGTCTGAACCCATGTCGACGAAACAGCTGAAATCCACGCTCACCCCGTGCTCTCGCAAATAGAATATAATCTGAATCCAGCACATCCATGAGCTTCTGCCGGGTATGCAGCGCGATGGAAGCTACCCCGGTCAGACTGAGAGTCAACGCTGGCAGAATCATATGAATAGCCCGATCTCCCCAGGTCACCTGATCAGCCGACATCCCTGCGGGTACCCCAAGACCAACTGGAAGCCATCCGAGCCACACTCCAAATACCATTAGCAGCAACAGCGCAATCCAGAATACCGGCGTAGAGGCCAGCGTGTAGCAATACCAGCAGACCAGGCGATCCAGCCTTGAATCCCTTCTCATGGCAGCAACTACACCCAGAGTGAACCCGAAGATACCAGACAGTAGCCAGGCTACAGCCATAAGCGCGACAGAATTCATGAATCTTTCCTGGATAATATCCGCTACAGGTTGTCTATAGATCATTGATGTTCCCAGATCTCCCTGAATAAGTGCTTGTCCCCAGGTCAGCAATCGTTCCATTGGAGATTCGTTCAATCCCCAACGCTCTTCGATTAAACTGCGCTGTTCGGCACTTACCCTGATCATGTCTCCACCAATGTAAGCTTCGATCGGGTCCACAGGGGAAAATTGCATTAATATAAAAGACACCACACTGACTCCAACCAATAGAGATACGAGTCGTAACAATTTATTACCAACAAATCTGGCCCATCCATTCCTGCCCGTCATCCAATCTCTCCCCAATTCAGGCTAAAGCTACCGCTATGCTTCTTATTTCGCGCTGTTATCCCAGGACCATTCCTCCAGATTGGATGTCACTGACCAGCCGTGACCATGGGGGTGAATCTGCTGCTCGCCAATGTTTAATCCATTCGTAACCAGATACAGATGGTCTATATTTACGAGCCACGCCCAAGGTGCATCCCCCTGATAACTGAAACCTGTTGTGCCATCCCATTCCGCTTTTTGCCAGTAGGGCAATGCCTCTTCCTCACTGGTGGCCTGAAGGGCCTTCTCCATCCATGAATCCACGACAGGATTACTGTACAGTCCTACATTGTAATATCCCTCTCCCTTGTGGGTACTGCTATAGAGGTTATAGGTTTCCAGTGGATCATGACTGCCCCAACCAAATAATACAGCGTTGGAGTAAGCCATCTTTTTCGTCTCTTCACGGCTTTTGCCTTCAACATTGATTTTAATTCCCGCCTGGGCAACCATATCCGCAGCAGCTAAGGCCAGAGATTGTCTTGTTAAATCCCCTGCAAAATAAAGCAGATTGAACTCGGCCTTAACCCCGTTTTTCTCGACGATACCATCACCATCTGCATCCACCCAGCCACCAGACGCCAGAATGCGCTTCGCTTCATCAAGGTTGGCATCCGTAAATACAGCTTCTGCATTGCTCCAAGGCAGATCATCACTGACGGAATAAGCAGGACGACCATATCCTTCAAGTACACCCTCAACCAAAGCCTTACGATCAATCACGACATTCACCGCTTGGCGAATCGCCAGATCGGATGTCACATCATTCCCTGCGGGGAGACCATCGCCCGACTTGGCACCAGCAGGCTGCATGGGGAACATAATGCCCCGGTTATCTACCGTTTTTACGGCCTCTAATGTCATGCCATTCACCTGTTGTTTGCTAAATGCTGCCGGGATCGCAGCGATATCCACTGTACCTGCCTGTGCAGCAGCATAGGCCGCATCTTCATCCAGATAGAGGAAGGTGAGTTTGTGGAATGCAGACTTGTTACCGTAATACTCTTCATTGGCTTCAACGATGGCCTGTTGTCCTTTGTCCCACTGAACCAGCTTGTACGGTCCTGATCCAACCGGATGCTCTGCATAATCAGCACCATAGGCGTGTTCAGGCACAATGCCGAGTGTCGTCAGCAGGCTGATGAATGTGGACTGCGGCGACTTCAGTGTGAATACGACCGTTTGATCATCAGGTGCCTGCACATCAGCCATATTCGTCAAATCAATCACAGAACCACTCTGAGCAGCCGTATCAAACGTAAATTTCACATCCTCAGACGTCAAAGGTTCCCCATCAGAGAACTTCACATCATCCCGAAGCGCAATCTTCCAGGTTAACCCATCTTCACTAACGGAGTATGCCGTAGCCAGATCGTTAACCAGTTGAAGCTTGGCGTCTCTCTTCAGCAAAGTACTCTGGAAAAGCGGTGAACCATATTGCCCCCATCCGGTTGTCGGATCAAACCCGCCTTCCGGCTCGGTACCAACAGCCAGCACCAATCCGTCCTTGGT
This sequence comes from Paenibacillus sp. FSL R5-0517, assembly GCF_037974355.1. Lineage (NCBI taxonomy): Bacteria > Bacillati > Bacillota > Bacilli > Caryophanales > Paenibacillaceae > Paenibacillus > Paenibacillus sp. FSL R5-0517. Next base: position 1,274,478 of record NZ_CP150235.1, on the reverse strand, counting down.
TGAGGTTGTTCCGGACTGGCCATTCTCTGCTGATGAAGCTGTTGGCGCCGATCCCTGTGCACAACCCGATAATCCAATGGAACATATAAGCAGGATGCCTAATCCTGTTCTAACTGTTCTTCGTTTTCCCCATCTCCATGTAAATCTGTCCATTCTGGTCGTTCCCCCTCTAAATATGTGCTGCACTCACTTATTCCGTGTTACTTTTTACGGAAATTGTAGCACAAAACGCAAAACTTATGTCAATAAAGTTAACTTCAAAATCCAAATATTTTCATATATTCGATCTAATCATTGAAAATTCATATAAACCGACAACTGTATCGCTTCATAAAGTTAGGTATTGTAACAAACAACAAAAAAACAGACGGTTGGCATCTAACCAAAGGTCTGTTTTTTAGATTCGCTATATTTTCATAGAAATTAATTCACACTTCATTTCATCTTAATCGGCAGAACGATGATGTTTATGATGATGACTGTGACCATGCTGATTCACACTGTGACTGTGATCCTGACTTTGATTCGGATTGTCTTCCTGATCTAGACTCTGAGCATGAGCCAGTTTGTTGAGTTCATCCACATAAGTCACAGAAAGCTCAGCATACAAGACCCCTTTTTGCACCTGGATCTGTTGATGCAGATGTCGCAAACGTCCCAGGTTTCCCCGTACTGCAATGACCTCCAGGCATTGGTCATGGTTCAGGTGTACATGCATATTGGAGATGATGTCATGATGCGCCTCATGTTGGAGCTCCATCAAGCGAATGGGAAGATCACTGATATGGTGATCATAGACCATCACAATGGTGCCAGCTACATCCTGATCGGATTGCAGTACGGAAGGTTGAAGTAATGTTTTGCGAACAAGATCACGGAAAGCTTCGGATCGGTTTTTGTATCCCTGTTCCTCAATATACTGGTCAAACTGCTCAATTAGAGGTGTCGGAAACGCCACCCCGAACCGGGTCAAATCTTCTTTGTCTGCCATGCTTCTCCTCCTGCGCCCTCATTTGCTTCGAGTGTACCACAGACTTGTCTGCTCATCGACTATACTGTTGCATAAATCGTACTGCCGAACGTATTGCCTGTTGACCAGCATCACTCTTCAGATCAAATTGATAATCATGTCCCAGCTTCTCTGAGGAGTTCGAGAAAAATAACGTTTCCGTATCAACATCAAGTCGCTTCAAGACTTGTGCCAGCTCAATCGATTGACTGGTCAACGGGTCATCATTGCCTGAGGTAATAAATGCAGGCGGGTACGCTTCGGTAGTCTGTAGAACGGTCGACATTTCATCTAATCTTGGGTAGTCTTCAAATGTTTTGACTCCCGTATATGACCAGAGAAATGTACGTATGAGTGGAAAGCCTGTTTCCGCTACTGTGCTCAGATTGTAAGGACCACAGAATAGAAGAACCCCACGTAATTCTTCTGGCTGAACGGATGGTGTTATATTCATCAGCTTGGCGAGGGATGGATTCGTCACCACGGCCGCAGTCTGACTTGCAATCTGGGCACCTGCCGAGTTGCCTGCGAGAAATATGTTTTCCGGGTCACCCTGATACTCGCTGACATGGTTCTTCACGTAAGTCAAAACCTGATTCGTCTGGATCACGGGAGTGGGATATGTCGTATCTGGCGCGAGCGCATAATTCATACTAACGACAACGTAACCCTGCTTGGCTAATTGTACGGCATACTCTGCGATGTCCGCTTTGTCTCCCAAGACCCATCCACCGCCATGAACCCACAACACGACCGGCAAAGGTTCCGATGTTACGGAAGGATGATAGATATCCAGCGTACTGTCATTACGGCCTTCGTCTGCATAGGGCACATTCGCAACACGAGTTACGCCTTCCGAGATTATACGATCTTTGCTGTTCGTATCTTGATTAGCAATCTCAATGAATGATTTTAATAAAAATACCGTTATTTTGGGTGTGAATTGAGCATCCATTCCAACAAAACCTATGATGAAAATGAGTACAACGCTGGGAATCCAGTACCGTTTACGTTTAAACCCTCTTGCCCCCGTACGTTTTGCCTCCAACTTGGACTGCAACAGCTTCACCTCGTTCCATCATCATCGAAGCGTCTTTACATCTAAAGTGGTGTACGTTGCGGAGAGGACCGGGTTTCCTCTTATTTGAATCTCTTGGCGATTTCCTGTCTGACTTTCATATATGTAGTGGATACTTTCTGCTCCAAAGTGTGGATATGTTGTTTTGTGCCTGCCCACTTCTCTGCTGCAGAAGCCAATGTGTTCAATGAGCTGAGTACACGCGACGTTTGTCCTTGCTTTGTATTCTGTTTGAACTGTTGTAGCGCGCCCGAATATCGTTCTTTTGCCAGAGTTGCCTGTTTTTTAGCCGTTTGAATCTGTTTTTTCGCCGAGTCGGCCCCTGCTAGCATAGCTCGTAAACGTTTTATTTCAGTGCTCTTCCGTTTACGCGCTTCAGCAAGTTCCTTTTTCTTGATCCGAATGTCTTCTCTGGCAAGCTGCACAACGGGTTTTAATGTCTCCGCCTGCGTGCGAATCGCAGCACTCCATTCCTTATTTTTGATGGCTTTGGCTGCATCCAGCTGTCGATTGACTGAACTATAGAGGGCGAATAGAGGTTCATATCGGGCTTGGGTTTGTTTTACCTTTTCAGTTAGAGCTGCGATCTTCGCGTCATCAGTTTGTCTTATTACTACACGCAATCGCTCCAATTCCGCGGTATTGACGGCATGAAGTGTTTTTATTTTTTGTTCCCAAGCCTGCTCTTGAGCCTTCCAGTTCCCTACTTTCTCATACGTTTGCTTCAAGGTTAACTTGGTTTTGGCATCGGCTTTGTTCAAAACGGAGTCCCAGGCTTTCTGCGCGGTTACACCAAGATCTATGCCCGCCGCCTCGACTGAAGAAGCAAAATAGCTCATGCCTGCGCCGAACAAAATCACAAGTCCTATAAGTAGGCGTGATCCAAATAAAAGAGGAGCGAATGATCGCAAATGAGATCGTTGGACTTTACGTTGACGTGCTGCGTGACTACCGCTATGTCCTGTCAGAACACGAGATGGACCTACACTTGTCTCCATTGAAGCCATGTCCTCTAAAGCTAAATCTTCGATAGGCTTTCGGCCCTTCGTTCCTTCCAAGAAACCATGATGGTCTATGAAGTGATGTGATCTTGATCGTTCCAATAGGGAACAACCACATATCATCGCTATCATGGCCTCCTGATCGTTTATCGTTTCCTTCCACACTTCTGTTTGCATGCGTCTCTACACCCTTTCTTCTAAAATATGTAGCAGAATCGCCAACGAAATCAGCGAACGACAAAAAAGCACCCGCAAGACAGGCATTTGCCTGCTCTTACGGGTGCTTCCCTCATAAGCCGTTCCATATGAGATTCGATTGAACGAGTCGCTCGAACCTTCCCTTTTTCTAATATATTCCATTCTCTGTATCTGGTCAAGTCGAGTCTATATAAATTGAATTAAAGAATATTTACACTCCACACTCCGATGACAGAACAACCTTCCGATCGCTGTTATCCCCAGATTTTTTTGATTCCTTTTATAAAGGGGAAATCCGGGGATAAAGGCGAACGCTCCGCTTCTTCAGGTCCTTTCTGTCCTCTCCGTTTTGTGTAAATAGTTTAGTTCAATTTATATAGTTTTCCTGGTCTAATATCAACCCTTTAATCAACGGGAGAACCCTTCCCGCTAATGGTTAACAACCTATATAACTCAGCTTATTGATTGACCAGAATAGCTTTCATTGCCTCTGTTAGGTCTTCTTCTTTCAACATCATGTAGATGTTCTCGCCACGAGTCACATTCAACTTAATCTGGTAGATGGTATCTTTCTCTGTTTTATAACCAGACCGTTGACGTTTGAGCAAATCGCTAATGATTTCTTTATTTTGGGTTGCGACCTGCTTCTTGATACTTAGACTCCCATCGATATATTCGGGCTCCGGGTTCGCCCACTGAAGCGAACCCGGACTGTTGATCTCCTGCTTCACAAACTGTGCGGAGACAATCTCGTCTGCCTGGACAAGCAACTGGTCGTATAAGTTGTTCTCCTTCAACCAGGCCAGTACCCGATCATAGCTAGGTTTGATCTCAAAATTCCACATCTCCCTCGGTTGAGTTGGATCTTTCGAAGACGAGTCCTGATTCATCTCTGCGTAAGCAAACGACTGCCACGGAGAGCGCTGTTCTTCGTAGGTCTGATCCAAAATGTCCTGTCTCAATAGTTCCTTGAACTCACGGACTTGCTCCGGATTGCTGATGTACACCTTTCGGAATGAACTTGTGGAAGAACGAATGCCAAAACTTAATGCATCTTCTTCCAGCTTATACGTTTCAAAGGCAACTCTTTTGTAGTCCTGGGATTGTTTCAGAGCCATCAATTCCTGATGGAATTCAGCTTCTGGAATATAGTATTTACGTTTCATCAACTTGCCGTTATCCAGCTTGTAGTTAATATATACATACTCATCGTTACGCATCCCTGGATTGATCGGATCATTCAGTAAAGGAAGATCGGAATCGACAATTTTTTGATGAAGAGCGATAACTGCCCCCATGTATTCCGGATCATTGGAATAGAGGTGACCGTCATCCATCTTCTGATTGACACCATTACTATAGATATAACGACCCCCGCCAAGCTTGATACTTTTAACCTTATTCAGTTCAGGCACTCGGGTAGCGTATCCATTCCAATCGGCAATAGGTACGTACAGTATCAGACCAGCGATAATACCATATAGAATCATCTTGGGTAGTAACTTGCTGCTCCAGATCAACCATGTTTTACGAATAATCATCTCGGCAACGATATAACCTACAATTCCACCAAGAATATATCCGAAGATTCCCCATCCGGCTGATTCTCTTGGAGCAATGATCGTGAAGTAAGCTCCGCCAATCAGAACAAGCGTAAACATTAAACCAAAGCGGAATATAGGTTTTACTAGAGTGAATGTAACTGCTTGTGTAGCGGACTCAACCTGTCTCTTTGCATAGAGCACATAAGTCAGCGGAATAAACAGGATTGTAAATATCGAATAGATTATAAGCTCTCCATTAGTGACAGGAGAATAACTGATTGAAGCTACACGAAGAACAAGTGACATTTCTTCCGCATTACGTCCCAATTCATCGTACGGATATCCAAGCAAATAATGCTGGAGATGAAGTGACATAATGAACCACACAACAACAGGTAACAAGAGTAGCGCGTACACGGTGAGCCCCTGCAATACAGATTGACCAATGCACATGCCGACTGCCACAGTTAGCATGAACATAAACAGCGAGTAAATACTCATGCTCAAGCCCCACATCCAGATCGCACTGCCGTCAAACAGAAATGCAGGTTGGTCCAGCACTGCCCATACCCAGCCGGTAATCGCAGTTGTAATCCAGATTGGAAGCAGGATCATGGCATATCCAGTCAACAGATTAACCGTTAACAGATGTTTACGACGTAAAGGCAAACTATGGAACAGATCAGAAGGTGAACCAGATTGAATATATCGAAAAAGAAAGATTCCAGCCGCTACGGGTAGTGTAATGGCGAACAGAATCTGCACTTCACCATTGGCCTGAAACAGACTTGTAATCTGCTGTGGCACGTCCCTGTACTCCGTAGCGATATATAACGGTAACGAGAACAGCAACGTGATTAGATATAAAATGCCGATCCATCCATGCTGTCTGAAATTTTGGATCAGGATGCCCCGGTTACAGAACAATCGGTTGAATATCATACCCTGCGTCCTCCATTTCGTAGATAAAGATTTCTTCGAGCGTCAGAGGCAGTACATCCAGCAGATAAGGATCATGTATACGGAATTGATCCGTTACCTGTTGTCGGTTGCCTTTGACAATGTACAGGGATACACTTCCCCGTTTTTCTTCATGCAAAATATTAATCTGTTCATCCATGGCTTTGGCATGGTCCGGGTGGCGGAAAGCAACCTGAATTTTGTGCGTATCGGCCTTCAGATCATCGAGATCCTTCTCTACAATAATTCGGCCTTTGTGCATAATCGCCACATGGTCACACAGATCTTCAATCTCACGCAAGTTGTGTGACGAGATAACAATGGTTACCTGACGCTCAGCTGCTTCCTGGAAGAGCAAGTTCTTGATCTGCTGGCGCATGACCGGGTCGAGGCCGTCAATCGGCTCATCCATCAGCAGCACTTCAGGCATGCAGCTAAGTCCCAGCCATACGGCTGCCTGACGGCGCATGCCTTTGGACATGCGATGCAGCTTGCGTTTGACATCCAGTTTGAACACGGTGGCCAGTTGCTTGAACCGATCCTCATTCCAGCGTGGATATACGGAACGATAGAATGCAGCCATCTGTGTTATTGAAGATTGCGGGAAAAAGTAGGGCGAATCTGCCATAAAGATCGTGCGGCCTTTGAGGTCCATATTTTCATAAATCTCATTATCTTCGATACGAACTGTCCCGCTATCCTGACGGTAAATACCAGCCATCATTTTGAGCAGCGATGTCTTGCCTGCCCCGTTGGAACCGAGCAAACCATAGATCGATCCCTTATGTATGTTCATCGTTACGCCATCCACTGCCTTTTCCTGTTCAAACGCTTTGACGACTTGATTCAGCTCAATCATGAGGCTCCTCCTTCTCTATACGGGCCATCGCTTCCTCAAACAAAAGTGTCATATCCGCTTTGGTCATACCGGAATACGAAGCTTCTGCAATCAACTTCACCAGAGACTCTCTGATCTCATCTCTCATGGCTTCATTCGGATGTTCCACTGACGATGATACGAAGCTCCCTTTTCCCTGCAAAGAATAGATGTAACCTTCACGTTCAAGCTCGCGATACGCTTTCTGAATCGTATTCGGATTCACAGTCAGCTGCGTGGATAACGCACGAACGGAAGGAAGCTGCTCGTCGGGCTTTAGAATACCGTATACGATCATTTCTTTGACTTTGTCCACCAGTTGCTCGTAGATCGCCTTACGGCTGCGTACATCTAATTCGAACATCCCGCACCTCCTTTCTGTAGATGTTTGAAATAACCTATGGGTTTAAATGACTGTATCTGAAGTGTATTAGGTGTATTAACTGTACTACTATTATTAATACAGTTAAATCGGATTGTCAACCGTTAACTTTGACTTCCTGTTTTATTCGGAGTACGTTAAAAGAGATAACATATGGTTTATTTGACATATCAAAATATTTGGGAGCAAGTTCGTCTCGACTTAGGACGGGATATAATTAGAGTGGCATTTATATGAGGTCAGGTGAGATAGGCTTACTGAAGTGATACGTCTACTTGAAGCGTTATGGTTATTTGATGTGATACGCCTACCCGGACCTTTGCTTGACGCTTATGAAAGAATTACATGCAAAGGTTGTTCAGGTCTTTCCCCTTCCGTTATGATGGAGATGATCTATTGTTCAATAATCACTGTATCTTGATTACTTTTTTGTGCACGTTTAACCTGATTGATTGTTAGGTCTGTTATGAATAAATATGTTGCGCTGCGTCATAGATCTATTGTCTGCACGGTGGTTGGCTGTTCAGCAGGCATCTACATTAGAGTTAGCAAAACGATGCACTTGCTTTAAATTCGGGGTTGGTATGAATGAGCTACTATGCAGTGGTTGAGTGTAGACTTCGCTTGTTATTCATTGGGTTTGTTGTGGTCAAAAATCCGAAGGCGATATATGTATGATTAGCGTTGATTGGGTCGGGGCAGTATTATGCCTTTTTAAACATTTATTTGTTCGTTTAGAGTGCCAACTTGCGCTGTCCCCACTGAGCATACATATGGTAGATATGTCTTTCAAAGGGTGGACACGGACCTAAGTAATCCACCTGGAATCGGCATTCTACATGTAGATTATTTTTGATTTTCTATCCGAAAACGTCTATATGTAGTGTTTCATCTTTCTGACTGGATAGAGTGCCTTTTTAGAAAAAGTGTCCACTCTTTGAAAGACAAAATTACAAGATATGTCCTCTTGTAGTGGACAAATATATACCCAAATTTAATTTATATAAGTTGAGCTATACATTTACACAGAAATATAGAAATAAGTCATAACCCGAAGAAGTGTAGCTAAAAGCTTGCTGTGAGAAAGATACTATGTAGGCATAGGCTACACTTCTAATACCTCACAAGGAGAATCGGCCATGAATGAACATAAGCAAGATGAAGAGCAGAATAATGAACGAAACGCATCATTCATAAGTAGTGGACATCACGGGGATTTAATTGGGGAAACAATCACTTCAGGCACTTCAGATATAAGTTCGGTCCCAGCAAATTCATCACAACGTGTGTTAATTGTCACCGCGGTGGATGCGGAAAAAGATGCAGTTCTCCGCGGCTTGGGCGACACGGCCGCGGAACGTTTTGACGTCATTGCTGCGGGCGTTGGCCCAGCCTCGGCCGCTGCGGGAACAGCCGCTACATTGGCATATGCCGTAGCGGCTGCGAGCACAAGTGCGTTGGCGCACGGTTCCACCGCGCCAAGCCCATCGGATGTGGCACAGACATCTGCCACATCTTCAAAGCCGGGGCCCCTTGCCGGGGCCGGATATTCACCAGCCTACAGGCTGGTGATCAGTGCCGGCATCGGCGGCGGGTTCCCCGGCCGGGCGGACGTCGGCTCCCTTGTGGTAGCCGACGCCATGGTTGCTGCCGATCTGGGCTCGCAGACGCCAGACGGCTTCCTTAGTGTGGACGAGCTCGGATTCGGCTCGTCCATTGTGGCGGCGGACGCGGAGCTTGCCGCTCGCCTGCGCCATGAGCTGCAGCGGGCCGGGCTCGCTGTCAGCGGAGGCACTGCGGTCACCGTGTCCACGGCGACCGGAACAGCGGAGACGGCCGCGGAGCTATTGCGCCGCGTGCCGGATGCCGCCGCCGAAGGCATGGAAGGCTTCGGCGTGGCAACAGCTGCCCAGCAGTTCGGCGTGCCAGCACTCGAACTGCGGGCCATATCCAACGCGGTCGGTCCACGCGACCGCGACGCTTGGCGCATCAAGGATGCCCTCGATGCGCTCCAGGCTGCAAGTTCCATTTTACGGGAGGTTATTACATCATGAAAATTGCATTTTCCCCTTGTCCAAATGATACATTTATCTTTCACGCGTGGGTGCACGGGCTGATCCCGGGCGCACCTGAGCTGGATGTCCGGTATGCTGATATTGATATTACCAATGGTCTGGCGGCTAATCCGGATGGACCCGACACACCTGAAGTGATGAAAATATCTTATGCAGCACTGCCATACGTGTTATCTGACTACGCTCTGCTTCCTGCTGGAGGTGCACTCGGCAGAGGATGTGGTCCGCTGGTTCTGACCGCAAACGGTACGACCGATCCAGCCTATCTGTCTGGACGACGAGTTGCTGTGCCGAGCGAACGCTCAACAGCATATATGTTGTTCCGTCTATGGGCAGCACAAAATGTTCCTGGCGGCGTAGGTGAGATTGTGGTCATGCCATTTGACCAGATCATGCCTGCTGTGCGGGACGGCAAGATCGATGCCGGACTTGTCATCCATGAAGCACGCTTCACGTACCAGAACTATGATCTCAAACTGATGACGGATCTTGGTAACTGGTGGGAAAGCGATACCGGTCTTCCGATTCCGCTCGGAGCAATCATTGCACGTCGCGACATGGATGCTCACGCCCTCGCCGGATGGGCACGCGCCTCCGTTGAATATGCATGGGCGCACCCGGATGAGTCGAGAGCATACGTGATGGAACATGCTCAAGAAATGGATCCTGACGTAGCTGCACAGCATATCGGACTGTATGTTAACGAATTCAGCGCTAATCTGGGCGATGATGGCTACGGTGCGATTACTGCACTACTTGGACGCGCCATGAAAGAAGGACTCGTTCCTGAGTTCGATCTTGATCTGTTGCGGATCTAATATTAGATTTTTTTCAGCTATTTCTTAACTATTTCTTTAGTTATTTCTTTATCTATTTTGTTGGCTATAATCTGTACGCTCTAAATCTAACGAACCCTACGCACCCTATTTAGCCTAATATCATGCGTTGAGAATTCTAACGAATCTCAGACACTCTATTCATCTAGAAATGGGTCATATCACTGAAATTTCGCTTATTTTCATTCAATAACGCTTCTACGATTCGTTAGAAATGGGTATGTGCAAATTTCAAGTGAATAGCGTGCGCTGGGTTCGTTAGACTTGAGCGACACACGATCTCGACATAGAAGCAGAAAGAGCTGTCCCCTAACGTCAGATTCATGACGATGGGACAACTCTTTTTTTTGACTTTATATACAATTCTATATTCAACTTTTTATTCTACTTCATGTTCAACTTCATATCTATACTCATGTCTCTACACTCTACTCAACCCAAGATCAAAGCAGAAAGAACCCCATGCAACTCCAAGCTCTCCACGTCATCTTGAACCCTACTGTACTCCATTATCCCAGCCCACTGCTCTCCCATTCACAATTGCGGTCTACGATACAAATCCAACCATCGCCTACGATCTGCTGCAACCGCAACCGAACGATAGCAAACCTTCCCTACGATTCAGCCACAATGGTGCGGATCATCATCCGCAGCGCATCCAGCATCACGGGTATAGGTAGCGAAGGGACGGAAGGCTGCAACACAGCCATCTCTGTCGAGGCAGGAAAGTGTACAAATCCGGCACGGATCGGAAGTTGCCCTACTCGAATGTGATCGAGCAACCGGTACATCGTGTTGTTGCAGATATACGTGCCTGCTGTATTAGAGACGGCTGCGGGAATACCTGCTGCTGACATGTCATTCACCATGGCTCGGATCGGCAACGTGGAGAACAAACCGTCTGGGCTGCCGTCTACAATGGGCTCGTCCACGGAACGTTGCCCCTGATTATCCGCGTAGGAGCCAGGCGGAATGTCTTTGACATTCACGGCAATACGCTCCGGTGTGATGCATGTTCTGCCCTTGGCCAGCCCACAGGCGATAACAACATCCGGCCGATAGGCTTCCATCTCTGCGATGAGCAGGTCTGCACATTCATCGAAGTGCACGGGCAACAGTACTGTTTTTAGCTCAGCCCCCTCCACCACCTCGTTCGCAAGAGCTTCCATTAACGCTCCAGTCGGATTCACTGTGTCCCCGCCAAAAGGTTCAAACCCGGATATCAGAATTTTCACCATTACACGTCAGCTCCTGTCTGTTTACTCTGATTTGTAACGCAATCCCCACTGACCCCGAATCGTGTCCATCAGTTTCATAATTTCCAGGGATTCGTCCAGTTTAATCGTATTGCTCTCCGTCCGACCTTCGAGGATACAGCGTCCGGCTTCTTCTGCCTCAAAAGCATAACCAATACATGTTCGATCATCCGTGAATTTCTCCGGCTCGTCCTGACCGTTCACATGCAGATAAGCTTCTTTGCCCGCGAGGAACAAAGGCAGACGAATCTTGCCCTCCGTACCGTATATGACCGCTTCATTGCTGAGGTTCAGACGAATGGCCGCACTCAATGAAGCAGAGCGTCCCTCGGAATAGGACAACAGCACGGAAAACTGCTCATCCACACCCGTCTCACCAATATTGGCCGTACTCCATACATGCTGGGGCTGTTCGCCAAAGATCATCGAAGCAAAGGAGATCGGGTACACCCCTGCATCAAGCAAAGCTCCTCCACCCAGATCCGGATTAAGCAACCTTCCTTCCGGCTCCCAACCGGCACGGAATCCAAAGTCTGCCTGAAGCAAACGTACTTCACCAATTCGACCTTCTGCGATCCATGCTCTGGCTTGAGCAATCGGCGGCAAAAAGCGTGTCCACATCCCTTCCATCAGGAAAAGATTGCGCTCCCGTGCCGTCTCCACCAGTTGCTCCAGTTGACGCGCATTCATCGTAAACGGCTTTTCACAGAGCACCGCCTTACCTGCCTCGAGGCAAGCCATGACATTCTCCTTATGCACAGGATGTGGTGTTGCCACATAGATAATATCTACCTCAGGATCTTGAAGCATCTCATCATACGAGCCGTAAGCGCGTGCAAAACCATATTCAGCTGCAAACTTCTCCGCGCTTCCCGCTGTCCGCGAACCTACCGCTGCTTTCACTGCGTTCCCGGCATGCTCCAGATCCCTTGCAAACTGGGATGCAATCCATCCCGTGCCCATAATGCCCCAACGTACTTTGTTCCGTTCCACTACTTCTGTCATATCGAAGCCTCCCTACTGCAATTTGGGTTGAAAATGTTCATGATTTAGATCAGGCCAACAGGTTATCCCCTTTATTTTACCAAAAAGAAACGCCTACGTCAGAAAACGGTTTCGATTATTTACTTTTATTTACGTTCATTAGACTTCCATCTCATCTGCACCTCGAACATATCTGTGTACATTTCAATTCTTCAGTAGATTTGCTAAGATTATCAGCAGACTAGGAGCCAAAAGGTCTTGTCCCGTGGCATGGTTGTAACTCACAATAATCCGGTTAAATCAACCATCATACCTGATTAACAACATCCTATCCCTGTCTTACAGGTATATAAAAATATCTGACTATACTGCGAAGGCCCTGACAGGCAACTCAGCCAACGATTATAATCCAGCGTCTCCGAGCTGACGGTAAGCTCTTGGTATAGTTATCACTAAGCGCGATCCAGAATCTGCACATGTGTCCACACGGCATGATCCGGGGATATGCCCCTATTCAATTCATACAATTCTTGCCTCATGCCACGCGATCAATGGATGTTCAACAAAGACGTTCAGGTCCGCCAAAATATCGTACGTCCCCGCTTCAATCATGACCTAAATAACTGTTCAATGATTACCTAATAACTTTTCAAAAGAGAGGAGGTCACAAGCACCATGACTACCATCCCTGGTACGGCCCACAGCGGCATCAATCCATACCTGTTGCATCAGCAGACAAATCCCCGTTCAGAAAAGGAACCCTCAAACCGGGCAGATCTGGATGCATTCCTGAATGATACCCTGATCGAACTTCGTCAGGCAGAACATATCATAACCCGTGGTAAATGGCGCTGGTCCACTACTGAACTTGCTCATCATACCTTTATATACATGCACAAATTCACAGGCCAACTGATCATGAATGGGACCGAATTCCACGTGGTCCGCAAATCAGCTTGTCTGTGCACACCCGGCGCTTCAATTGAACTGATCGGAGATGAAGACCATGATATTGAACTGTATATCATTCATTTCGATCTGTATCGGGCTACGGAGAAAACCAAAGCCAGACGCATCTACGAACGTGAACTCAGTTCACCAGTTACAGGCTGGATTCAGGGCCCATTTTACGGTATACAGCGCATTGCCGCCCAGCTTACACAATTAACCAACGAAGGTTTGGAAACAGGCTTGAAGGCGCAGCTCTTCCTGACGGAACTGTTACATATGCTCTGGCCCCAACAACAAGAAGATCAGACGGACGCAGCGGCTGGGCAGGAGGAACCGGAACAGTGGCTCAGGTCCACCCTGCAATATATGCGTGAAAACTATATGTACGAAATCAAGCTGGAAAAGCTGGCTGAACTGGCCGACATGCATCCGTCCTATTACTCACAGCTATTCAAGAGCCGCATGCAGAAGAATCCGATTGAATACATCACTCATCTGCGTATGAACCGGGCCAAGGAATTGCTGCTCACTTCCGATCTGCGTATCCGTGATGTGGCTCGTGAAGTGGGTTACCGTGACGAATTCTATTTCAGCCGACGTTTCCGGAACCATGCTGGTTATGCACCCACTTCCTATGCGAAGCAGGTCCACCGGAACATCGTGTCGCTCTCCTATCCATACACGGACCATCTGATGACACTTGGCGTCACACCATGCGCAGCTCAGATCCAGGGGCATCTGCCTCATCTGCCCAAATCGCTGGAACTGCCCTTCCATGCTTACGAACCGTGGGAACAAGGACGTCAGGCATTCCTCAATGTGAATCCTGATTTGATTCTGACCAAGGACAATGCCACTGCAAAAGCCATGGAGCATATTGGCGATGTCGCCCCTATCATCACCATTCCCTGGAACCAGACAGACGTCTTCGGTCATCTGCATCAGATCGCATCCATTGTGGATCGTACCCAAGCCGCGACAGATTGGCTGGATCGACATGAGCGCAAAGCGGAGCGTGCACGCAAAAAAATGAAGGAACTCGTCGGAGATATTACCGTTGCCGTTGGCACGTTAACGCCTAAAGGCCCACGGATGTACAGCCATCGCAACTTCGGACATGTCTTTTACCGCAGTCTGCAATTGGCCGTTCCTCAGCGCATTCAGACCGAACTGGCTGGCAAACCTCCCGGCGTCGGATTCAACTGGCTGCCCTTCACACCAGGAGAGTGGGATGGTTTGGAGGCAGATGTGCTTGTACTGGCGATTAATTCTATGCATGAAAAGGCAACACTATGGAAAGAGATGGCTTCGAATCCACTATGGAACAGCCATCCCGCGGTAAAAAACGGACGTGTGCATCTCATCGACTGGAACTCATGGGTCGTATATGCTCCATATTCCATCAACATCCAGCTCGATGAAGCGCTCTCTATGTTGACGAACAAACCTTCACTTTTGTAATCTAAAAAATGTCCATCTCCAGAATCTTAATTTATGCCATGTACGGGCCTGAATTAAGATTCTATAATGATGACTAATTGATAATGATAATCAATAACAATGAAATACGTTGTTGGTACCGAAGGAGTGACCCGTATTCAACATCCGGGACTGCCACATCGTCCATCTAATTCAAAAAAATCTGCGGTGACCGTTGGGCTGACGTTTTTGTCTGCCATAGCCATACTGCTGCTAAGTATGTTTGTCGCCATCTCGTTAGGTGCCAAAGGGCTAACGCTGGAAACCGTATGGGCTGCCATATTTCAGTACAACCCGGCTTTGACACCACATCAGATTATTCATGAACTGCGGCTGCCTCGTGTGCTTGCAGCGGTTATCATCGGCGCTGCCTTTGCTGTTGCAGGAGCTTTAATGCAAGGCATTACACGTAATCCGCTGGCAGACACGGGCATTCTGGGCATCAATGCCGGAGCCACTTTTGTGGTAGCACTGAGCTTCGCCTTTTGGCCCGGACTGCCCTATGGCTGGATCATGGTTTTATCATTCGTGGGGGCTGTCTTGGGCACACTGCTTATCTTCCTGCTTGGAATGGCAGCACCGGGTGGTCTGAATTCCATCAGACTGACGGTCGCAGGGGCCGTTATTGCAGCCATGTTAACCTCGCTCAGCACAGGCGTTGCCATTTATTTTGACCTGAGTCAGGATCTGGCCTTCTGGTATGCAGGAGGTTTTGGCGGAATTGAATGGCGGCATCTCAAGCTGATTCTTCCCGTGCTGCTCGCAACACTCGTCCTGATTATGCCACTCGCCCGGCGTGTATCCCTTATGTCACTCGGAGAAGAAGTCGCGATTAATCTCGGGATCAACCTGCGCTGGACGAGGTTTCTTGCCCTCGCAGCAGTTGTTGTGCTGGCTGGTGTGTCCGTGTCGGCAGTAGGCTCAATTGGATTTGTTGGACTCGTCATCCCCCATATCTCACGCAAACTGGTGGGTGTGGATTATCGACTCATCATTCCGATGTCTTCTCTGCTTGGTGCGATATTACTGGTGCTCGCCGATCTGGGCTCACGCATCGTGAACCCGCCGGAAGAACTCGCAGTAGGCATTATGGTCGCCTTTGTTGGTGTACCGTTCTTCCTCTATCTGGCCCGTAAAGAAAGGAGGGCCTTGTAGCGATGAATTTCAATACACCTTCACGATCACGAGGTAAACGTTCGTTAGTCGTCAGCATCACACTGCTCTGCATCGCCATTGCCGTTATTGTGATCAGCCTGAACACGGGAACCATTCGCCTCTCCCCAGTAGCTGTGTTACAGACCTTGCTTGGTCATGGCAGTTCGGATGATCAGATTGTACTGTTTGATTACCGACTGCCTCGCATCCTGGTCACTGTACTGGCCGGAGCGGGACTTGGTATTGCCGGGGCAGCCTTGCAAGGGATTACCCGCAATCCGCTGGCGGACCCGGGCATTCTGGGATTACATGCAGGGGCAGCGTTTGGACTAATGGTGTTTGTTAGTCTCTCCTTTACAATGGATGGCTCTGTAGCCTTGCTGATTCCGTTGTTCGCTTTTGCAGGCAGTGTTGCCGCCGCCCTGATCATCATGCTGTTATCTTATGATCGCCATAACGGCGTATCTCCCATTAAGCTGATTCTGGTGGGAATCGCGGTAGCGGCCGGGTTCCATGCGTTGACCCTCTACTTATCCCTGCGTTTGGATGAAGACACCTATTCCTTTGCCGCCCGCTGGTTGGCAGGTAGCGTCTGGGGCCGGGATTGGATTCATGTGCAAGCGTTGCTTCCCTGGGTGGTGCTATGTATCTCGTACATTTGGAGTCGATCCAAAACGCTCGATGCCTTCAACCTTGGAGATGCTGCCGCAACCAGCATTGGGACGCCTGTTCGATCCCAGCGTATTATTTTGTTGCTCTGTGCCGTAGCCTTGTCTGCCGTCAGTGTATCGATGGCCGGGGGGATTGGCTTTATCGGTCTGGCCGCACCACATCTGGCGCGCAGACTTGTCGGTCCGATGCATCGGCATCTGATCCCTGCTGCCGGACTCATTGGGATGGTTATTCTGGTGAGCGCTGATACGATCGGGCGAACGATCTTTCAGCCTAACGCCATTCCGGCAGGTGTAGTGGTTGCCGCGATTGGCGCACCTTACTTTTTGTACCTGTTAGTACGAAGCAAGTGATCTTTTTTTACAAAAACAATAATTACATCCCAGAGATGTTCAAGGAGAATGTGACTACCCATGTTAAAGAAAAACCTTATGCTTGTCATGAGTATCTGTCTGGTGCTTGTGCTCGCTGCCTGTGGAACGGCCAATAACTCGTCATCTGCTTCTGGTGGTTCATCCACGGATACTTCAACCAACAATCAGGATAACAGTGCAGGTTCAGGAGAGCCACGTATTGCCTCCATGTCGATCCATCTGACCAATGATCTGCTATCACTCGGGATTACGCCAGTTGGTTCTGTTATCGGTGGCGAAGCCAAAGGCTTCCTGTCCCATGTTGCGGATCGTCTTCAAAATACAACGCCACTTGGGCCGGTTAAAGACCCGGATATGGAAGCTTTGCTTGCTCTGAAACCCGATGTAATCTATCTGGACGAAGAATTCTCGGGTGATGATATTGCCAAATTCGAGAAAATTGCTCCGGTGCATGTCTTCAACCTGGATGACGGTACATGGCGTGATCATCTGAAAGACATTGGCAAACTCGTGAATCGCGAGAAGGAAGCCGAGCAGTACATTCAGGACTACGCGACCGAAACGGAAGAAGTGAAATCTCTGATTCATGACACGATTGGTGATGGTACCGTAATGGCGATTCGTGTTACTGCCAAAGAGTTGCGTGTGTTCAGTACACGCCGTCCCATGGGTCCCATTTTGTATGAGGATCTCGGTCTGACACCTGCCAAAGGCATCACAGATATCGATTCAACTAAACCGTACCAGGTCGTCTCCCGTGAAATCTTGCCGGACTATGATGCAGATGCAATCTTTGTGGTTGTGAATTCGGATGATGAAGCCCAAACCATGTTCAAGGAGCTGCAAAACAATCCGATCTGGCAAGGTCTGAAAGCAGTCAAAGCCGGTCATGTCTACCCGATTGGGGCACAACCTTGGCTCGATTACTCATCGATTGGTAATAAAATGGCCATGGATGAAGCCAAAGAAATGTTCTCCAAAAAATAACAAAAAACCTCACTTTGAAATCGGAACAACGTTGGTATGAATCATACTGACGCTCTATTCCGGTCAAAGTTGAGGTTTTTTGTTTTGAATCTGTCAGCAAGCTGCAATCTTTCCTTTTCCACCAAGCGCTCTCACACTGTACAGACAATAATCTCAACATCCATATCGGCAAAAGCTTCCTGAATAATTGGGCTGACCTTCTCCCATTTCAGTCTGTCCAACCCGCATCCGATCCGGGGCATCGCCAGTTTCGTAATCCCTTCCATCACACATACGTCCCGCATGGATTCTACCGCATTCGTCAATGATTGGTACGTCGGCTTATTGGAGAACTTTGCCTTGGTGACCAGATTGAGCGTCCGGCCTACCGGATAACATCGTCCAATCTCAAGCGGCTCTTGTTTGGCCTGTTCTTGTAGATTCTCCAAACCGAATCGTTCGCGGAACTGTACCGCAATGCCCTTGCCCATCCTTGCATCGGCTGATATGCAGTGCGCAAGCGAGTAATCATCTCCCAGATCAAACAAATCCTGCTGTCTCTCATGAAATTGCATGTCATCTCTCTCCTTTATCCTATTTACACAGATCCTTATTTTATTTATTAGACCTCTGCCAAAAAACGTTGAAATGCCTTTAATGTTCTCTGACCTGCTGATCGATCATATACGGCAAATACAATGCGTTCAAAGGCGTCCTTATAAGCCTCTCCCACTAACACATCATGAAAATACTTCGTCACTACTGCTGGTTCATTACGAAATACGCCGCAACCGTACGCACCCAGAACAATCGTGCGGTGACCATTCGCAACAGCCACATCCAGAATATAACGGATGCGTTCCTTCATCACCGATTCAATCTGTAAATCATCCGCTTCTCCACGCTCTTTCACCACACCCGCATTCACCGCCGGCGCAGTAATGAATGAGCATACATAATATTTATCCAGCAGCCTGTCTTCATCATCACGGATCACCGGAACATCCGGTGAATAGATCATATAATCCGAATAGAGACCCGATCGCTGTTTGCGATTGTAATCGTACATTTCATCCATCTGGGCGATGCACGGGTATAGTCCTGTCGCTCGGGCCAGACTCTCTTCCTGTGCCTGACTTCCGCCAAGGAAACCGCCGCCCGGATTTTTCGCTGATGCAAAGTTTAGACAGACCACATCTTCTCTTCCTTCAGCTATTGCCAAACGTGAAGCGGCTCCAAGTGTAGTTCGCCAGTAACTTCAATGCGACCCAATGCAGCTTCAACTTCAGATGATGGGGCAGCGGGTTGAATTCCAACGTGAGCTTCTGTACGACGTTTTTCTCTGAGCGCGGACAATGCTGCTGGATGGTATAACACCGAATTTCGGATGGCTTGCTGCACATCGGTACCGATCCCAACCTTGCGATCATACCCATTTACGTAATGCCCTTCATCCAAAATAGCCAACGTCTGCTGTGCGATATTAGCCCGCTTGGAACGTGAATTGGAGCCACCATTGCCCGTTGATCTACTAGAATCACTCATCTGAATCACTTCCTATATCTTCTCTTAGACGGGTCAGAATCTCACCCAGCCAGTTGGTTCCCCGCCATGTTCTTCGATTGCGAATGCGCGGGTCTTCCTCCGCCAGTCCCACACCCCAGATGCGATCATCCGGGCTTGCTTCCACAAGGGTCGTTCCACGAGTGGCACGCAGTGCGGTTAGCAGTTCTTCGTTTTGTGTGAATTTGGCCAAATTGCCCTCGTAAACGATGCGCTGGCACTCAGCTCCCCATAACGTCTGGTCGAAACCTGTGACCTGTCTGCCCAGCTTTTTTTGTACCGAAGCAGAGCTTGCCTTCAGAATCTTGTCGGCCATGGTCTGATCCCCAAACAGCAGTGCTTTCTGGTGCATCATGTATTGCTCCGCACTCGTGTAGTGAATCCCGTTCACAGTAAAATCCGCCGGGTGCCACTGTGAGAACGGCGATGCTGTCCGCCAGAAAAACGTAAACTTTTCCATCCATATCCCCTCTTTACTTGCTCCTCATGTATACAACGATCCGGGCCTCTGGCCTGAATCACTTCGTACGAGTTCATTGGTTCCTACCGTTTCTATGGTGTATGCCTCTCTGGATTCAATCTATATAAACGTGATGGTCGATGACCGGCACTGCTCGCATATTCTCCCGTCTCAATGACCCAATCGGCGATTTTGCGCCGGAAAGCGGCAGCCAGCAGTTTTTTGCCACTGATGATCTCATGTACTTTCTGAAGTGCAGTCAGTGTGAACGTCTCCGGCATCAGATTGAATGCAATATCCGTATACTCGATCTTGGATCGCAGACGCTCAAGTGCATAATGAATGATTTTGGCATGATCAAATGCAATCCCCTGAACCTCACCCAACGTCACATGATGGCTCCGTACTTTTCCTTCTATCGTTTCTTTTGTCTCAACAATGGCCGACAACTCTTCTGTTCCATTGGTCAAAATCAACTGCAGCCTGCGTTCTGTCACACGTCCACGCTCATGGATATGGCGCTTCTCTTCCAGAAGACGCTGCTCCACCCGAAACCAACTGGCCTCACTGGCATCATCACCGGCCTCAAGCTCCAGCTCGCTGCTATCCACCAGCGCCATATAGGAACAGCTGATAACCCGTGTACGTGGGTCTCGCTCCACATCTCCCCAGGTGTACAGTTGCTCCAGATAAATATCATCCAGCCCCGTCTCCGTCAACAATTCCCGCCGAGCAGCATCTTCCAGTGATTCCTGCATGGAGACAAATCCGCCCGGTAACGCCCACTGTCCCAGATAGGGATGGCCACCTCGACGAATCAGCAGCAACTGGAGTTCGGGTTCCGCGAGTTTGCGATAATTCTCCTGAGCTTCACTGCGGATCGTAAATACCAACATGTCCACGGTGACGGAAGGACGTTCATAATCGCCAGCATCATAGCTGTCCAAAAACTGTTCTTCACTAATATGTGCCTGATCCTGATGCTCCTGGTAATCGGGAGCATTTCCTCCAGAGGAACCTTCCTTAGTCATACGATATAAACCCCATTCTGTTATTAACATTTTGTTATTAATATTTTGTTATTAACAATTAGATAATATCAATTTATCACATCGTTTTATCTCAGGTCAATATTTCCAATCCAAAATAAATGATCTGTAGTCACTTGACGATATGTCAAATCAAACTTAAAATTTAGTTAGTCGACTAACTAAATGATGTGTTCAAAAATGTCTAGTTTTCAGTACCGAGAAGTTGAAATGAAGTAGAAATGGAGCGGATGATATGAACCCAGTCCACAATGATCGGTTAATGGGACAGCTATCCGAACTCGTGAAACTCAAACGTTACAAGGTTCATGAGAAACTTGTGAACCACCCCGAGTTATACCCGGGGCAGCCCCCTTTGTTGTTCCAGCTTGAACGGGAGGATGGCCAATCCCAGAAAAAACTGGCCGAACAACTTCAGCGCAGCCCCGCAACGGTAACCGTCATGCTCAAGCGCATGGAAACATCCGGTTATGTGAGACGTGAAGCAGACCCGAAGGATCTGCGCAGTCTGCGGGTATACCTGACGGATCAGGGACGCTCCGCGCTGCAAGAATTGAGGATCGTGATTCAGGAGTTGGAACAGCAGGCTCAGAAAGATTTTACGCCGGAAGAATCCGAGATCATGTCTGCACTTGCACAGCGTATGCTCCAAAACCTGCGTGAATCCTGAGGTGATGCAAACTCTCGATATCGCTAATAACAACTGGCTTGAAGCAACTAAAGATTGATGAAATTGATTTACTTATGCAATTAAAACCGAGGTGATTTCCTATTGTGGACGTTAAAACGATTCTTGACACCGTATAAGTCAGCGGCGATCATCGCCCCGCTACTCATGGTACTTGAGGTAACCATGGATCTGCTCCAGCCTAAGCTGATGTCCAGCATCGTGGATGATGGTGTACTTGCAGGAAATCTGTCCCATATCGTAACTACAGGTCTGATCATGTTACTTGTTGCGTTAATCGGCTGGGTTGGCGGCGCAGGCTGCACACTCTATTCAAGCAAAGCTGCCGTAGGATACGGCACGAACCTGCGTCAGGAACTGTTTGATCATATTCAGACCTTCTCCTTCCGTAATCTGGATACGTTTCAGGAAGGATCTCTGATTACTCGTCTGACCAGTGATATTACACAGATGCAAACTTTTGTACAGATGCTGCTGCGGATGTTCATCCGTTCGCCGATGCTGATCATCGGTAGTATCATCATGGCATTTACGATTAGTGTGAAGCTGGCTTTGATTCTTATTGCCACTGTGCCGGTACTGTTTATTATTTTATTTATTCTGATAAAAGCTTCCTATCCGCTGTTCGCCAGTGTTCAGAGCAAGCTTGATCAGGTCAACGCCGTGCTCCAGGAGAATCTTGCCGGCATCCGTGTCGTCAAGGCGTTTGCACGTGCACGTCTGGAGAAAAAGCGGTTCAAGCAATCCAACGAAGATTATACTTCAACCGCCCTCAAAGCCTGGCGTATAGTCACGCTGAATGCACCCGTGCTCAGCTTGATGCTGAACGCTACCATTGTAGCGGTGCTGTGGTTCGGAGGTTTCCAGGTAGTTGGAGGCGATATTGCTGCCGGAGATCTGATTGCTTTTATCAACTATGTCACGGTTGTACTCTCATCCCTCACGTCGATCGGCATGATGATGATGAGTTTCTCCCGAGCCAAGGTATCTGCCGCCCGGATCAACGAGGTGTTACATACACAGCCGGATATTCAATCAGGAAGCGATAACTCCAGGATTGTACAGTCACTTCCGTCTACCCGTGACCACCAGAGATCATCCCGTCCATCTCCTGTCGTGTCGCGCACAGCTGGTCAAGTGGAGTTCAGGGACGTGTCTTTCCGTTATGACGGAGACCATGCACTCTCTGGCATTAACCTGATCGCTCGCCCGGGTGAGAAAGTGGCCCTGATCGGTTCCACAGGTTCAGGCAAAACATCGCTGGTGCAGCTGATTCCCCGTCTGTATGATGCTTCGCAGGGTGAAGTGCTCGTGAATGGAGTGAACGTACGCAACTGGGATCTTCAGGATCTTCGTAGCCGTGTGTCCATTGTGCTCCAGGAATCCATTCTGTTCAGCGGCAGCATCCGGGATAACATTTGCTTCGGCCGGCCCGGTGCAACAGATACTGAATTGCGTGCTGCGGCACAAGCTGCGGCTGCGGATGATTTTATTATGAAACTGAAAGATGGGTATGACACGGAACTGGGTCAGCGCGGGGTCAATCTGTCCGGTGGGCAGAAACAACGTATATCCATTGCACGTGCCCTGCTCATGCGACCGGAAGTGCTGATTCTGGATGATAGCACCAGTGCTGTGGATTTGCGTACGGAAGCAAGTATTCAGAAGGCTTTGCAGTCCCTAATGAAAAACAGCACCACCTTTTTGATTGCACAGCGGATCTCCTCCGTGAAGGATGCAGACTGTATATATGTTATTGATGAAGGACAGATCGTTGCCAGCGGCACACATGATGACCTTATGGCTCATTCATCCCACTACCAAGCCATCTATTATTCGCAGCAACGGAAGGAGGATGTTCAATTTGGCTAAACCTGCCTCTTCCTCCATACAACAAACGGTCGTGCCTCCCATCGGAAGACCCGGACCAGCGGGCAGAGGACCTGTTCCCAAAGTCAGAGCTAAAAATGCTCGCCACGCCTTAATCCGGGTATGGTCATACATGGGACGTCATCGCAAAGGAGTTATTGCTGCATTGGTGCTGACCGCTCTCGGAACACTGCTCAATCTGGCGGGACCTTATCTTCTCGGCCGTGCCGTTAATGAACATATCGTTCCCAAATTAACAGCGGGTTTGCTGAAAGAATGTCTCCTCTTGCTGAGTGTTTATGTCCTTGGCTCACTCCTGATGTGGGCTCAATCCTATGTCATGATTGGTGTGTCCCAACTGACCGTTAAAGATCTGCGTCATGCGTTGTTCTCCCGACTGCAAGAGCTGCCTGTCAGCTTTTTTGATAAAAATCAAAGCGGGGATCTGATGAGCCGGGCCACCAATGATATTGACAACGTATCTACAACGCTGAATCAAAGCGTAACCCAGTTGATGTCCAGCGCCATCCTGCTCGTTGGCTCTTTGTCGATCATGTTCGCACTTGATGTTCGGCTTACCCTGCTCAGTCTGGTGACGGTACCCTTAATTACCATCGCCACTCGTCTGATCGCGTCAAGAACACGCAAACATTTCACCGCCCAGCAAAAATTGCTCGGTGAACTGAATGGGTATGCTCAGGAAACCATTGCTGGACAGAAAGTCGTAGCGGCTTATAACCGTCAGGATCAGGCACATCAACATTTTCAGAACCTGAACGAGAAACTTCGTACATCCAGCACCCAGGCCCAGACTGTTTCGGGTTTGGTTGGGCCTACGATGAACGTGATGAACAATATTGGTTTTGCCATACTGGCTTCTGTAGGTGGATGGATGGCTTATCATGATCTGACGTCCATCGGACTAATTGTCAGTTTTCTCGCATACTCCCGCCAGATTGAGCGACCGCTGAGCGATCTGGCCAATCAGTACAATCTGATTCAGGCTGCCATTGCGGGTGCTGAACGTGTGTTTCACATCATGGATACGCCTGGCGAATATGTGGAGGAACAGAAGAAACAACTGGATCAGATTCAAGGTAAAGTTGTATTTGAGGATGTGTCCTTCGGGTACAGTGCGGAACGAGACATTCTGAAGAAGGTCAGTTTTACTGCAAACCCTGGCGAGATGATTGCACTTGTTGGACCCACCGGCGCAGGTAAAACGACTATCATCAACCTGTTACCCCGTTTCTACGAGATTACAGGCGGACGGATTACCATCGATGGATGTGACATCTCGGAACTGGAGAAGGATCAACTCCGTCGGCAGCTCGGCATTGTACTTCAGGATGCCTACCTGTTCTCGGGTACCATTCGTGACAATCTCGCCTATGGCAAGCCGGATGCAACGGATGAACAGATCAGGCAAGCGGCTATGCTGGCGAATGCACATTCGTTCATCAGCAAACTGTCACAGGGCTACGATACCCCCATCATTTCCGGGGGAAGCAATCTAAGCCAAGGACAACGACAGCTGCTGACCATTGCCCGGGCAATTCTGGCTGATCCGGCCATTCTTATTCTGGATGAAGCAACAAGCAGCATTGATACGCGTACTGAGATGAAGATCCAGGAAGCGATGCGGACGTTAATGAAGGACCGTACCAGCTTTGTCATCGCCCACAGACTGAGCACGATTCGTGAAGCTGACCAGATTCTCGTCATTGATGATGGACAGATCGCTGAACGCGGAAGCCATGACGAATTGATGCTGCAACAGGGATTTTACTATCAGTTACATCAGGGACAGCTAAATAAGTCGAACTAAAGCGTGTGGGGCGAGCTCTAACGAATCTGAGGCGTCTTATTCAAGCTTTTGAAGCTCCTTCAGAAATCTAAGGAACCAGAGCCACGTTATATCCGAGTAAACAGGCGTTTTCAGCGTTTTTTTCATGTTTTTTTGGGAAATAACGTGTCTGAAGTTTCTTACAAATTAAAGTAAGGACCTGAGGGCCAAATAAGACGTCCTATGTTCCTTAGAAATTAGCTAAAATGATCTGAACCGATGTGTTTTGTGCACAATAGTTTATTCGAAATACAAGACGCCGCATGGGGTTCTTCAATCCCAATGCGGCGTTTTTTTGTTTTTTTTAAATGAAAGCATGCTGCTACTATCCCTATATTTGATATACGCATTACGTCTCCATTGGCAGATGAAGCGTGAAGGTTGAACCAACCCCCATTTCGCTATGGACAGTGATTTTGCCATTGTGGTCCTGAACGATTTTCTGGCAGAGTGCAAGTCCCAGTCCCGTCCCTTCTTCTTTGGTTGTATAAAAGGGATTAAAGATTGTGGATAGCGAATTTTCCGGAATGCCGCTTCCTGTATCTGTAATGGAAATGAGTACAGCGTCTCCTTCCTGTAACAAATCCATATGAACCTCGCCAGGGTCTGTCATTGCTTCAAAGGCGTTACGAATCAGATTGATTAATACCTGCACAATCTTATCCCGATCCATGTTGATTACGACTGGCTCATTCGACATTTCAAGTGTAATTCGATGTCCACGGGATGCCGCATCTGACTCAGTCAAAGACATCACCCGCTCAAGGCAGTGGCCCAATTGTTCCGGCTTCATATGATTGGCATGAGGTTTCGAAAACTGTAAAAATTCGGCCGTCAGATCGGTCACTCTCGTCACCTCACCCATGATCACTTCATACCATGGTGCGATATTAAATGCTTGTCCACGTGACAGCTGCAGGAATCCTCGAATCGCGGTAAGCGGGTTCCGAATTTCATGAGCCATCCCCGCGGCCAGTTCACCTACGGCCCTTAGCCTTTCGGAACGAAATACTTCTTCTTCATTTTTCAGCCATTTGCTGCGCTGTTGTTGAAGCAGTCTATCCTCGGCCACCGTCATAAAGTGCTGCAACGAATTCGACATTTCCGGGTACAGGGAGATACTATAGCTTACTTGGAGTCCTTGCAGCTGAACGGACAACAATGACGACATTCGTTCTTCCACATCCTGGATCTCCGGCAAAACGACCGCGAATCGATCTCCTGCATACCGGGATATGCCATAGGCCTCGGTGAAATGATTGCTTATCATCTGGCCTGTGCCTGTGATTACCGTACACCAAGGATCTTCTGAAGCTTTTTTATAACCGCTAAAGTTATTAACGTTCAAAAGGATAAGCAAAAAAAAGCGATGTTCTTCTACTGCCTTATTTAGCATCTCCATGTACCCTTCGTAATTCAGCAGTCCGGTCAGCGGATCATGGAGGGTGAGGAACCGATTTTTTTCCCGAAGTCTGCGCTTCTCAGTCTCACTGTTAACCAAGGTATGATATAAAAATATAATGACAATAGAGGTTAACAAATCAAACATGGATACCAGCAATGCATATGCATCTATAGGCACATAGGAAAGGCGAATCACCGTATATTCCAGCATTAACAGCAGTGAAATGGGCAAGGTCTGCGCTACACGCTGTTTGCCCTGAATCATGGAAAGGATGAGCATATAATACAACATGTTGCACCAGTTCAGCTCACTGAAATAATGGAATGTTCCGAGAAAAATCCATTGAAATTTCCTAAGTACAGGATATCTTCTCTCCCCAAAAATACTTGCTACCAATAAAGTCCCCGAAAGCAACATGATTGCCAAATGAGGGGTAAGCCTTAGAACATAAGAGGACAGAATGACAAGCAAACAGCCCAGTGGGAAAATTACCATTTTCATCGTGTAACTTAGCAAATAGCCTCGCCCCCTTTGACATAAAACTCACATCAAACAACTTATGTACATGTATTATATCGATTATGAATAGCTGATGTTGTCGATTAATGGAGGCTGGTCAAATTCACATGAATGTATAATTTATGAAGGCAATAGGACATATGATGTAATTGTAATCGACAAAAGTGAAACAATTCCTCTAAGCATGGTTAGTATTGTGTTACAATACATTAATGGATTAATTTAGGATAAATTCTTGGTTATGGAGGATGTCACATGACAACACAACGCAAACCACTGGGCTTCGGGACGCTGTCTCTGCTCGTCCTGACGATGGGCCTTGCCTTTAACTTTCCATGGGGCAAAGCCGATTTTATGATCAGTCATTACCTTTTCAACTTAATAAACATACCTATTTATAGCAATGGAACTCAAGGACTTCACATACCATTTGTAGTAGCAGCCCTCTTCTGGATTCCAGCCTTCCTGATCGCCAAAAAATATCGTGCGCATTATGGCACAAGTGTTGCCCGTAATGTGGCCGCATTTATGCTGGTATTTTGTATTATTAGTCCTATAATTACTGTCGTAGATTGGTTTGTAAATGCATAACGCTTAAAGCCAGCTCTCTATATCCCGAGAGCTGGCTTTTTTGCTGCTTTACCATATAAGATGAACAAATTGTTTACACGATAACGTAGAGGACAGAAATAACCTGAAGAAGCGGAGCGTGCGCCTTTATCCCCGGATTTTCACTTCTTTAGAAGGGAATCAAAAAATCTGGGGATAACAGCGATCAGAAGGTTGTTCTGTCATCGGAGTGACTGGTGTAACCTTTTCACGTTAATCTTATTTCTTCGCCATATACTTACGGATGTCAAAAGCCACCGCAGCAACAATGATCAATCCTTTGATAATCAATTGCCAGTACGGACTCACACCGATAAACGTCAGACCATAGTTAATGACCCCGAAGATCAGCACACCCGCCATAACTCCAGGTACCGTTCCAATACCACCCGCTGTCGATACGCCACCTACCACACATGCGGCAATCGCATCCAGCTCATACATATTACCGTAATTGTTTGTTGCTCCACCCGTTCGGGCTGCCTCGAGCACGCCACCCAGGCCATATAATGCCCCTGCAATCGCATACAAGGCAACCAGGTTGCGGGCCACATGAATCCCGGATACATGTGCTGCCTGAATGTTACCGCCGATCGCGTACATATTTTTGCCGAGACGTGTTTTGTTAAAGATCACCCAGCAGATTAAAGCCACCGCAATAGCGATAAGGACAATATACGGGATGGAATAACCCCCGCCCAGATCAATGTATCCAGAGCCAATGACGGTAAAATCAGGTCTTAATCCTCCGATCGGCTGTGACTGATTGGGTTCCGTATCAAAATAGATGGAGTTCAGTCCATACACGGCAACCATTGTACCCAGCGTTGCGATAAAAGGGGGCACATGTAATTTAGCGACAATCAGTCCATTGACCAAACCCACGAATAGACCTGCGGTGATTCCAACCAGAATCGGCAACAACACCGGCAAATGGGGCAGATCGGGGAAGAAGCGGTTCGCATACTCATCAATTTGCAGCATCGATGCCGATACAACAGCCGTCAGACCAACCACCCTTCCCGCGGACAGATCAACCCCACCCGTGACGAGGATAAAGGCTGCACCGAGTGCAATAATGGCCCGTGTGGAGGATTGCTGTAAGATGTCCCGCAGTGTAGAGAAGGCAAGAAAATTCGGATCGGCAATAGCTATACCAATGATGAGCAGAATCAATACGATAAAGATAGCGCGTTGTGTTACATAATTTTTCACTTGATTGATCATCTGTGTGTTCATCTGTTTCCCTCCTGACTAAGCCATCCGCTGCTGAGCGGCCAGCCTCATAATATCCTGCTCTGTTGCCTCGGCTCCGTCCACGATTCCGGTTAGACGCCCTTCACTCATCACCATAATGCGATCCGACATACCCAGCAGTTCAGGCATCTCCGAACTAATCATAATAATGCTTTTGCCCTGACGAGCCAGTTCCGTAATAATGGTGTAAATCTCGAACTTGGCCCCTACATCGATTCCACGTGTCGGTTCATCCAGCAACAGAATCTCCGGATCAGTCAGCAACCAGCGGGCCAACAGAACTTTCTGTTGATTACCGCCCGACAGGTTTCGAATCAGCGTGTTAACTGAAGGCGTTTTGGTTCTGAACTTCTGCGTCTGTTCCCGTGCTTCTTCCCGTCCCTTTTTCTCATCCAGCAAGCCCACGCGATTGCGGTAGCGCCCCAGACTGGCAATGATCGTATTCTCATACACCGACAACACGGGGAATATTCCTGTAACCCTTCGTTCTTCCGTGAGCAACGCGATATTATGACGTTTCGCTGCTGCGGGGGAATTAATCTTCACCTTGCGCCCATGAATCGAAATCGTACCTGAAGCGAGTCCGCGCAGTCCGAACAAGGATTCCATCAGTTCTGTCCGCTGTGCTCCAACCAAGCCGCCAATACCGAGCACTTCACCTTTTCGCAGCTCAAAGGATACATCACAAAACGATTTGGACTGGTTGGATGTCAGACCCTCGGCCTTTAATATCACTTCACCAGGTACGTTGGTGCGTTCCGGGAAACGTTCATCCAGATCACGACCCACCATGCGTGTAATAATCAGATCTGTCGTTAAATCCGCAGCATCCCAAGTCCCGACAACGAAGCCATCACGCATGATTGTCACTTCATCCGAGATCGTCAGGATCTCCTCCATCTTGTGGGAAATGTAGATAATGGACACCCCCCGACTGCGTAGTTCATTAATAATGGCGAAGAGTTGCTCCACTTCCTTGCCTGTCAGGGAAGAGGTGGGTTCATCCATGACAATAACTTTGGAATTGAATGAGACCGCCTTGGCGATTTCCATCGATTGAATCTTGGAGACAGACAATGTTCCCGCTTGAGCCTTCGGATCAATATCCAGATTCAGGTCCTTAAACAGAGCCAGTGTATCGGAATACATCCGTTTCTCGTCCACCAGTATTCCCTTCATCGGAAAACGCCCCAGCCAGATATTCTCCATCACCGGGCGATGCGGGACCGGATTCAGCTCCTGATGAATCATGGATATGCCTTGCTGAAGTGCCGCCTTGGAATTCGGAATATCCACATCATTTCCTTCGATGCGTATCGTTCCTTCATCCGGATGATACATCCCGAACAGACATTTCATTAGTGTGGATTTGCCCGCTCCATTCTCTCCCATCAAGGCATGAACCGTACCGGGCTTCAGTTTCAATGTAACCTGACTTAGTGCCTGCACACCCGGAAATGCTTTCGAGACTCCATTCATCTCCAGCAGGTAAGGTGACTCCATCTTGGTTCCTCCCTTCCATATGACCAGCAAAAAAGGGACGTTACCCGAATGTCGGACGTCCCTGTCTCGTGCTGTTATTGGGCGTCGGCAATGTTGTCTTTGGTAATCTTTTTGTATGCAATCCAGACGTATTTACCATCGGTAATATCGTATTTGGTATTTTCCTTCGTTGGTGTCTCACCTTTGGCAAGTACGGAAGCCAGTGCCACCGTGGCTGCACCCTGATTCTTGGCATCATTGAGCACCGTGCCCAGCATCGTTCCATCCTGTAGAGCCTGAATGGCTGGAGCTGTTGCATCTACACCTACAACCGGCATCGATTTGCCATCCTTGAAGTATCCGGCTGCTTTCAATGCCTCAATGGCACCCAAGGCCATGTCATCATTGTTCGCAAGAACGGCTTCAATCTTGTCGCCGTGGGATGCCAGGAAAGCTTGCATTTTCTCCTGACCCTTCACACGGTCCCACATGGCCGTGTCTTCCGCCAATGCTTCCACTTCGATACCGGCATCCTGGATGGCCTGAACCGAATATTTGGTCCGAAGCTCTGCATCCTGATGACCCGGTTCCCCTTTCAGCATGACGTATTGCAGTTTGCCATCGCCGTTTTTATCTGCTTCCGGATGTGCCTTCCAGTAGTCCACAATCAGCTGTCCAGAGATCGTACCGGACTCCTCCGCTTTTGCTCCTACGTAGTACACTTTATCCCACTTGTTCATATCTTCAGCCACGGGCTCACGGTTAAGGAAAACCACTGGAATGTTCGCTGCCTTAGCCTTGTCAATAATGACACCTGCTGCCGTCCGGTCCACCGGATTCACGGCCATGGCATTGTATTTCTTGGACACAAACAGATCGACCTTCTCGTTCTGGGTTGGCTGTGCATTCTGGCTATCCACAATATCCAGAGTCGCAAAACCTTCCGCTGCTGCGGTCATCGCATTACGTACCCCCGTCATGAATGTATCATCGAATTTGTAGATGGCGACACCAATCTTGGGCGTTTCCGTCCCGGCTGCTGTTTGGCCTCCTGTATCTGTTCCTGTACTTCCACCTGCGCTGTCTCCACCGCTACTGCAACCCGCCGCCACAACCATACATGCTGTAATCAACAGTGTCATCCATGTTTTCTTCATATCCTAATGACCTCCCCCAAGTTCATTCGGCTTAACCGATGTCTTTATTATGAAAGGGTTTACATTAAATTCGAATACAATATCTTCACCTGTTCTATCGAAATCTTCCTCAAGTTAAAAAACAGCTTAATTTTTCTCATTCACCATTCGTTCCAGCATCCGTTCATTGTACAAAAGGAAACAACAGCTTCTGGTTATCCATCCAGAACATATTGTCTGTACTAACCAGCTTCGTCTCAAGTAGAACTCTCGATTGCACCTGTTGATTGTTCAGCCGTGCAACGGCTTGATTCAATCCCAGATAACCTGCGCTATATCCATTCTGGACGATAAGATGATCAAAGACCCCTTCTTGCAATTGCTCCAGTTGCTGTTGTTCACTGCCGAATCCAACAATTCTTACTTTGTCTGCAGAGTTGCGTCGATTCAGTTCATCAGCTGCTCCCAATGAAGCCGGTTCCTGAAGAGTGATAAAGCCATCCACATCCTGCTGGTCCAGCAATTGCTTCGCAGTCTGCCAACATCCATCCCGTGTATTACATATCGATTTGGGTTCCACTTGAATATCAGGATACTGTACCAGGACTTCCATTACCCCCTGCTCTCTCTGAATCAGACCGGAATTAACGGGGTCTGGACCCAATAATGCTACACGCCCTCGCCCTTTCAGCAGCTCCGCCATGGCCTGGCCCGCCTGTCTCCCTGCCTCGACATTATCCATGGAGATGATACTGGTTACACCTTTCACGGGAAATTCATCGTTAAGCACAATGACAGGAACGATGGTTCCATCGGAATTTGATGTCTGTGCCTCCTGAATAATATTGCTAAGTGCCTTCTCACTCAGGGGATCAACCAATAGAGCTGATGCCCCCTGCTTCAGAGCCAATGCGGCTGCTTCAACCTGTGCCTGCTCTCGCACACTGCGAGACAACGTTTGGCTGTTCGGATTTGCCTGTTTGACCTTCATCTGACTTCGATCAGCGTCCAGAAGGGCAGGTGTGTACACATGACCCTCGGAAGGGTATGCTTCCACGGTAATCAGTTCCACCCCACTCTCTTTGGCAGCCGCTTCGGCACCAAGCCGGATGGCTTCCGCAAGTTCGCCAGTGCCTGCTGGTGTAATCAGTGCAATACGTGATGGTACTGCCGCAGCATCTGGACTCGAGAGGCCACAGGCACTGCTTATAAGCAGACAGAAGCTTGCAACTGTCACAGTTAACAACCGACGTTTCCGAAATCCCGGGATGCTCGCAGCAACCTTTTTCCAATACGTACAAATATTCAATCCTTTAACTCTACGGGCATCGTTCCTATTCGCTTGTTTGTCCGTCATCAGGCTCGACCTCCTTCTGCTGCGATTGAATGGGAATTCGAATCCAGACCGTGGTGCCTTCTTCCAGCTCACTTGCAAATTCAAGACCATAACCCTCCCCGTAATAGAGCCGGATTCGGTCATGTACATTGCGTACCGCGACACCTGATCCTGCACCGCTTTTGACAACCGGACGGCCACTTAACAATCCCGACATCTGTTCTTCCGTCATGCCGACCCCATTATCTGTAATGCGAAACACCAGCTTGTTGTCCTCACAATAAACATCGACCTCAATACTTCCTTCGTCCATGTGGTACTCGATGCCATGAACAATGGCGTTCTCAATCAGGGGTTGAAGCACCAGCTTTAAGGTCAGGCATTCCAGGAGCGTCTCATCTGCCTGAATGTTAAAGTTGAATTTTCGCTTGAATCTCATCTGTTGAATCGTCAAATAATGCTGCGCATGCTCCAGCTCTTCCCTGACCGTGATAATCGTTTTACCTTGACTGAGACTGATGCGGAATAGGCGCGAAAGAGACGTGATCATCGTGATCACTTCCTCATTGCGGCTCATGCCGACCATGCGCACCACGGAATTCAGCGTATTATACAAAAAATGCGGATTGATCTGGGCCTGCAAGGCTTCCAGCTCCAGACGACGCTTCTGCTCCTGTTCATGAATGATCTCATCCATCAGGGTTCGGATTTTATTGACCATCAGGTTGAAGCGACGGGATAAACGTTCCACTTCAAGCGGTCCTTCGATAGGCAACTCCACGTTGAAATCCCCGCGCTCCACAGCCTTCATCTTGCGCTCCATTCGCCGGATCGGACGAGTCAGACTGGAGGAAAGAAAGAGCGATACGAGGATGACCAGCACGAGCACAACGACCAGTACACGAATGAGATATCCGTTCACTTCCTGACGTGTTGTCATAATTTCATCCAAATAGGCCACACCGACAATTTTCCATCCAATATTGGCAACTGACTTCACGGTATTCAGCCTTTTCTGTCCATCTGCCTCATCTTCGTAACTGCCTGAAGCCACCAATGCCTGTTCGATATTCTCACTTTTGAGTCCCATATACATCAATTGCTGCTGCGGATGGTACACAATATTGCCCGCACTCTCATCAATGATGTAGACGTATCCCCGTTGCCCCAGACTGACCCGGCGGCTCAATTCATCCATCTGTTTGAAATTGATATCGACCAGCAGGATAACCTGCCGATCCTGACCATTTTGCCGTATCGTTATGCCTTTGCTCATGGAAACGACCCATTTATATGGGCCTGTGTACATATTCTGAATATGAGGTAACGAGAAACTCAGGTGATCCGGCACACGAAGCGCAGACTGAAACCACCCTTGCTGTGTCACATGGGCACTCGGTTTTAATTCAGCTGTAGGTCGGTTCTTGAGCAATTGACCCGTGGAATCGAGCAGGGTAATCGAGATGATATCTTCACGACTGCTGAGCAATGTGTCGAGCTGTTTGTCCACCAACTCCCCTTCCCATGTCCCGTCACGCAGCATATGTTCCTCAATGGCACGGTACAGATGAGACATGCTGCGGACGTAATCCTCCAGGTTATAACTGACCTGATCCACAATCTGTCTCGTCGTCAGTTCCGCACTTCGCTCGGCAGCCTGCGTGAACTTGTCATGCAGAAGCATCGCCATGATGGTCAGCACCAGAACGATGAAGACGGAGAAGGACCACGTAATAATAAAACGGATACTGCTGACTCTGGACGAGCGCAGCCTGGAGCGAAATTGAATTCCCATGGAGTTCAACCACTTGGACCAGAACTTCATCGGATTGAACCTTCATGTGCTGCCTGGGAAGCCTGTTTACGATACTCTTTGGGCGAGACGCCAATATGTTTTTTGAAACAAAAACTGAAGTAGTTCGGTTCAGCAAAGCCAACCTGCTCCGCAATCTCAAACGACTTCAGCTCTGTCGAGCGAAGCAGTTCACGGGCTGCCTCCATCCGGATCTGCATCAGGTACTGCAGGAAGGTAAGCTGCACTTCTTTTTTGAAAATGCCACAAAAATAACCGGAGCTGATATGCAAATGTCCGCACACTTTCTGAATGGACAGATCCGGGTCGGCATAATGCTCTTTGGTGAAGACTAACGCCTGCTCAACAATATCCTTATATACATGCTGGCGACCACTGGCAATGCGATGTTGTACAAGTAGACAGACCTCCCGTACCTTCTTCTGTGCGTCAGTAAGACCCGGCAGTCGGAACAGATCAGCATACAATTGGAACCCTGCTCCAAAGATGTCCTCCATCTCTTCTCCGGATGCCTGCGCTGCCTTCCATACTGTTGTTAACACTTCAATCAGATAGAGCTGAATATCACTGCGCCCATGTTCCACTGTAATTTCCCGGAAAATGATCGCCAGTGCTTCCTCCAGTTCCACTTGTGTACCCGCCTTAAGACAACGTGTCAGCGTCTGCTGCTTCAACTCGTCGAACCGCAGCTTGCCCGCCGTCTGCCGCTCTACATCCGCGATATATATGATTGAATCCGTTCCGGGTACAAGCCGATAATCCAAGGCGAGCAGGGCATCTTCATAGGCCTGATTCACCTCCGCAAGTGTATCCACGATCTGACCAGATCCCACCGTAGCCGGGATACGCAAGTAGTGGTTGATGCTGCGCATCACATTTTCCAATGCCTTCTGTTGTCGCTTCGCGCCATCTGTACCGCCCAAGCGATCCACATAGAGCAGGACAATCGTCTCCTGATGCATAAAGGCATGACCAGCCCCGTGTTCCGCCCATACTTCTGCCGCAATGTTAAGTGCAGCAAAGCGTTTCAGTTCAGCATCTTCCGATTGACGCAATGAACCTCCGGGCACGAATAGCTCAGACTGATCCGCTTCCTCAGATGTTGATTGGTTATGCCGCGGCGGCAGCTCGTTGAATACTTCCTCAGGTTTGTCCTTCTGCACATCTCCTTCCATATGCAGTGTCAATACAGACACCCCGTAGCGTTTTCCTGCCAGATCCAAACCACATTGTTTGGCTTTACTATGAATATATGTCGAGGATTTCTGCCGATGGAGCAGGGTCGCCATCAGATCTGCTTGCAGTAATGGCAAGCTGGTATGATAGTGCTCACGCAGCTGCTGTACATCTTCACGCTCGGCCACTTCAGCGGCCATCTGGGCGCGCAGTCTTGTGAGCAGTTCGGTGAGATGTCCTGCCGAGAACGGCTTCAACAGATATTCATCCACACTTAACGAGATGGCTTGCCTCGCATAATCAAATTCATCATATCCAGTTAAGATGACCACCTTCACAAGTGGATTACGCTTCCTCAATCTTTGCGCGAGTTCCAGACCATTCATGAAGGGCATGCTGATATCGGTCACCACAATATCCGGCTCCACCCGCTCCGCCATCTCCAAAGCTTCTCGCCCATTCTCAGCCAAACCGACAATCCGCAGATCGAGCGCTTCCCAATCGACCTCTACAACAAGTCCTTCCCGCACATCTTCTTCATCATCCACCAGCAGTACCCGGTACACGTTCGGATTCCTCCTTTTTATAATGGGCTGTATGCCCTAACAACTGATATATGTGTGATATTGTGAATCATTGGATTTCTTATTTCTCACCGAATTTATGCCAAATGCTAAGGAATCATGTTGATCAGATCCAAGGTTGCCATCATAATATACAATATTATTAGGGATATGTAATCGCTTTCTTAAATAGAGGTAAGGCAACCCTGTCGGGCAGTGCCTAAGTGAAATGTGAAGGAGAGTATATGAATGCCAAGGTTAGGTTAAAGTAATACAAACACGGAAATTTCGAAGAACTTCTAATAAGAGGGGTTTAATTCTAAGTATCATATGGATTCTTTATTCATGTTTTCACCGCTGATTCGTACTTAATGCTTTGATATAAATCATTGTCGTATCTGGATTGGTGTGCCCCATCATCTCCGCCAAACGGTGCAGTGGCGTATGCTCTGCCATGGCGTAGCCAAAACGATGACGCAGATCATGTGAACTCAGTCCTTCCAGCCCTGCTGCAATCATTACTTTTTTAATCAGATGGCGTAGTGCTCTCTCCGTTAAACGATCGTTTGTCTTTTCCGAAGGAAAAAGGTACGTATGATCGGTAGCAAAATCAGATAAGTACTGATTCAATATTACAATACACTGCATATTCAAAGGGACCTTACGCTCCCGGTTGCGTTTATCGGCTCTCACTGTCAGGTAAGCACTTCGTCTACCAAGTTCAATATCACCAGGCGTGAGATTGCATACCTCCATCGTTCGCAAGCCTGTATGGAACATAAGGGTCAGGATAGTCCGATCACGAAGAGAGTTAACGTACTCCACTGCCGCGAGGAACGCTTCTTCTTCTTCGGATGTCATTCGGCGTGGACTGACTTTGTCTTCCGGAATGAATTTTAATGCTTTGGAAGGGTCATGATTGAGTCTGGATTCCAGGACTGCCCATTTGAAAAAACGCTTCAGCGTAATCAACCTGCGGTTAATGGTGGCTGGTTTCAATAGCATAACCTTGTGTGAATCTTCACGATAATGGACTAAAGTGGATGTATCTATGTCTTCAATTCTCAATGTAACCTTTTCCCCGAGCAGGGTGTTCTCCTTGTACCATTCGATAAAGTGCTTCAGATCACTTGCATATTCCTTCACGGTTTTGGGCTGTAATTCATCCTCATTGGCAAGCATATGAATGAATTCTTCTATCGTTGGCTCCCGCTGCACCGAAATCCCTGATGACTGATTCATTAGAAATTACCTCCAAATCTTGACTTATATTAGCGGACATGGTATTATAATATTAATCGATACATTAGCGGACATCAAGTCTGTGGTTTAAATGCACCAGGTGAGTGTCAATTTTTTAAATATACTCGTCATAATGATCGGCTAAAAACTTATTTTTTGGAGGAATCACATGCAAACAGGTACAGTGAAATGGTTCAACGCGGATAAAGGATTCGGCTTTATCGAAACTGAAGAAGGAACAGACGTATTCGTTCATTTCAGTGCAATTCAAGGTGAAGGTTACAAATCTTTGGACGAAGGTCAACGCGTTCAATTTGAAGTAACTCAAGGTAACCGTGGACCACAAGCTGAGAACGTTACTAAACTTTAATTATATGAAAGCTGCCTTATTAATAAGGCAGCTTTTTATTTACTCATAGGTTGTACAGCACAGAATTTCACACCCCAACAATGAAAGCGAGGTATTCCCCATGGATAAAGAACAATTGATCACAGAAGTAGCCAAGGCTGGCGGTTTCTCCAAGAAGAATGCTGAAAAGGCGGTAACCGTTGTACTGGACTCAATTCTGGAAGCTCTCAAAGAAGGTAAAGAAGTTCAACTGGTTGGATTCGGGAAATTTGAAGTACAGAAGCGTGAGGCAAGAACGGGAAGAAGTCGGAGAACAGGCAAAGAAATTCAACTACCTGCAGGTAAAGTTCCTGTATTCACAGCAGGCTTAAGCATGAAAGAAGCTTTAAATTAAACAACGCAACAACCCATTGAAAAGAGGTTTTTATTCAAACACACAATGATAATATGGATTTAAATGTCGTGTTTACTACCGTTGATGATATCATTAACTTTTATTCAGGCAAACAGACAAACACGGATCATGCAGAAACTCATACTCATTCAAAACCCCCACTAGCAAAGTCTGATTGTACTCTACGTCCCCCCATCCGCTAATCTAACATTTCATCTTGGACAACAAGAGGCCCTGATCCGCTCAAAACGGTCCAGGGCCTGATTTGCTTTGGTTAAATACACTTTCTACCTGCTCTACTTGCTGTTCAAAAGTCCGCGTAATATCTCTAGATCATATGTAGAGACAAGACGTTCCAGGTGCGTATCCAGCCACTCCTCATCCTGATCCCACCACTTCAATTCCAGCAGCAGTGCAATTGTTTCTTCATCAAAACGCTTTTTAACAGTTTTGGCTGGATTACCACCAACAATCGTATAGGGTTCGATATCCTTCACAACAGTTGAATTGGAGGCAACGATTGCCCCGTCTCCAATCGTGATACCAGGCATGATCGTCACATGGTGTCCAAGCCATACATCGTTCCCCAGTATCGTGTCACCCTTATATGGAAGCTGCTCAAGTGTAGGTGTCACGCGCTCCCATCCTCCACCGAAAATGTTAAAAGGATACGTCGTCATGCCCTCCATCCGATGATTCGCGCCATTCATAATGAATGTCACACCTTCCGCAATTGCACAGAACTTGCCAATAACCAGGCGATCACCAATAAAGTCATAATGATGTTGTATCCGGTCATAGAATTGCTCTGGCGGATTGCTGTTATCGCTATAATACGTATAATCACCGATGTCCACGTTGGAACGAGGCGGCAGGTTTTGAATGTAACATACGGTGCGGATATTCTCATTGGGGAAAAGTTTTGTTTTATCAGGGGCCATATTGAAGTCCCTCCTTTTCCCTATTGTAACAGATATTATATCTTAAACGGACGAAGTGAAGTCTGGAGTTCCGTCGACACATCAGACAAAATAGCCGCAGAAGCCTTGATCTGCTCTACCGACTTGAGCTGTTCATGAACAGATTCGGCAGCTTGCTGTGAATTGGTACTGGCCGTCTGCGCATGGCGAGCGATCTCATGTACGGAAGCCACAATCTGCTCCACGCCTGCGGACATCTCTTCACTCGTCGCAGCCATGTCCTCAATCTCTGTCGCCATACGCAAGTTCGTATCCCGGATCAGTCTGAAGTTTTGTTCCGTTTCCCGGGTCAAGCGCAGCCCTTCTTGCACTTCATCCTTCACTTTTGACATGGCCGATAGCGATTGCTGCATATCTTGTTCCATGGCTTTGACCAGTTCTTCAATACGATCTGAAGAGTCTCCCGCTTGTTCAGCCAGTTTACGAACCTCGGTAGATACCACGGCAAATCCTCTACCATGTTCCCCGGCTCTTGCCGCTTCAATGGATGCATTGAGGGCGAGCAGATTCGTTTGATTTGCAATCTCATGAATGGTGGAAACCATCTGGCTAATCTGTGCCGACTTCCCTTCCAGCATGCGAATGAC
This sequence comes from Paenibacillus sp. FSL R5-0517, assembly GCF_037974355.1. NCBI lineage: Bacteria > Bacillati > Bacillota > Bacilli > Caryophanales > Paenibacillaceae > Paenibacillus > Paenibacillus sp. FSL R5-0517. The sequence goes on along the minus strand of NZ_CP150235.1, from coordinate 1,234,358 downwards.
TTCATCCGTTCTGGTAACGGAGGATTCAATCGTAGACATCTGCTGAACGGTACGTTGCACCGCTTCACCTCCGGTCTCTGCCTGGTTGCGTGAATACATAGCAGAGTCAGAAATGCTGGAGGCCTTGTCTGCCATACGTTGTACGCCTATAGCCACTTCTTCCATCGCCTGCAGATTTTCTTCCGTACTGACCGTCTGACGCTCGGCTCCCTGCGCGACTTGTTCAACAGAAGAGGCGATCTGTGCCGATTCATTACCCGTCTGATCCGCAATCTTGAGCAGCAATCCAGTCGAATGCTCTGCTTTCTCCGCAGCTTGAAGTCCACCCTGAATGATCATCTGCAGATTGCTTCTCATCTCATTGTATCCCGTGCCCAGCATGCCAATTTCATCTTGGACGTTATCGACTACAGGCTGTGTAAAATCACCTGTGCCCGCCCGCTTAATTGCCACGGATACCCGTTCGATTCGTACTCTCACCCTGCGAACGTACCACAGGATCAGGGTAATTGCGACCAACATTGCGAGCAGGAATACGATCAGGAATGTCTTGAGGAACGAGGAGATAATCACATCAATTAATGATTGAGAAGCACCAACATAGAAAATGCCGATAATCTCCCCGGATGCATTCTTGATGGGTTCATAGGCCGTTTGATATTTCTGACCCACAACCACGGCTTCACCGAAGTATTTTTCCCCTTGCTGCAAAACGATCTGGGCGACCTCTTCAGATACCTTCGTGCCAACAGCACGTTCCCCGTTTATCATAACATTCGTAGCGACACGTTCATCACCTCGGAAGATGGTCACCGTGTCCCCAGATGCTTGTCCAATCTCATCCACCAGTTCGAAGTTACCTTCCAGCGCGATATCTCCCTTGAATAATTGTCCGTCTTGAATGGCCCACTCTCCTGGATACTTATATGTAATGATACTATTCGCCATCTCCAAATCTCGCTTCGCCTTCTCTGTAGCGAATGTCGTAATCCCCTGTCTCATCTCCATGATTACACTTACCGCCACGGCTGAGGAGAAGACGATAAATATACTGATAACGATCAAACTGATTTTGGTACCGATGCTCATGCTTCGCATGTGTGTGAGCCACCCTTTTCCCTATGTAATTGTGGGGATATTCAAGCCGATTTCGAGTCTGTTTCGAATATCACTATAGTCATATCGGTAGGAGTATTCACATTTTTTATAATATTTCAGTGACTTTTATCACATTTATTTGAAATTAAAAATCAAAGTTTTTCCGCTTTCTCCGTAATTATGTGAGAATGATCTGCTGGTTGGAAATTAAATATCAATCTGGAACGATAAATTAGATATGTCTTCGCTCCTTTCTAATCTACAAAAGCAGAACAAAAAGGGATTCGATCTGACCATCGAATCCCTTCTCTCTCTCCGTACCACAACGTTGCTCCGCAGAAGATATTGCTTATTTGGATGTAAGGCTTACTTGTGCAGCAGCTTGATCCCAATCCACGGCTAATCCCAGTCCTTCTGAAATGAAGCGAACGGGTACGAGTGTACGACTGTTTTGAATGATCGCGGGGGCATCAATTTCAATTGTCTCTCCATTTACCGTTGCTGTGCTACTTCCGATCTTGAGCACAAGAGTCTGGTCATTCAGAACGGTTGTTACGGTCTTCGCCGTTTTGTCCCAAGTCACTTCTGCACCAAGTGCTTCGAGGATTGCATACACAGGTACCATCACTCGGCCACTTTGCTGCAGTGGGTCCTGATCCGGGAAGGTGATTGATTTACCATCGAGTGTTACGGTAATGGTTTTGTCGGTTGTTCCAGATGAAGTATTCGAGCCTGTCTCTTCCGAGGTCTCAGGCAGTGGCGTTACTTCACGCCCAAGTTGCTCTTGCAGATTTGCAAGACGATTCAGTGCAAATGTAGTTAGTGACCCGGCTGCCATGGAACCCATACCTCCGCCTCCACCGCCAAAGTTACCGCCAGGACGCGTCTGCGTATTGCCTGTGCTATCTGTTGTTCCTGTTCCCGTTGTGCCATCCGGAGGTGTTGCTCCATCTGGAGGTGTCATTCCTTCGAAACCTTCCGGCGGTGTCATGCCTTCCATACCCTCAGGTGGTGTCATTCCCTCAAATCCTTCAGGTGGTGTACCGCCCATCCCCCCTGCGACATCTGCATTGGCAGAATAAGCAATGTTGGATTCAAACTGTTCGGTCGTATAAAATTTCGTTGGATCTGCTTCTACATAAGGACGAATCTCATTGGCAAGATCAGTAATACGATTCTGAATGCCTTCCATATAGTCCGTCAGTTCATTGACGTAGCTCATATATTTTTCCTTATACTCCGGTACAGCAAGCAGGTTGTTAATCATCGGTACATTTTCCATGCTAATGCCTAGTACAGGCTCGTCCACAGATACGTTCGTTGCGTTGGTGTTGGTCGTGGTTGATCCGGTTGTTGTGCCACGTCCGCCTCCACCCGAGTATCCGTTGAAGGACATGTTAAAGTCCCAAGGTACAACGGTAAACTTGCCATCCTCATCGCCATAGAGCATGTAGTTATGTCCTTTGTCGCCGCTATAGCTGTCATAGTTGCCGAAAACCATGTTGCCTGCAATATATTGAAGCGCCGAATCCACGTCCAGCACGCTCTCGATATCACCCTTTTCACCTTCTGGCATCTCGTTCAGCGTTTGGATGAAGGTTTTTAGTTTGGCTTTGTCCTTATCCGTACCCAAGTCTTTGGTGATTGTACTGTAGTCACTGCCCTCTTCATATTGAAGATAACTCTTCTCATCTGTATCATATAGCACGCCTTCTTCGTAATCCTCACCGTAGTTGCGTTCCAAGTAACTGTCATCTACGGCTTCAACCCCGGTGTAGAAACCGACCAGTTCGCCATTAACATACAGATTAACATAGTTTGTCATCGGCACATCCATGCCAATACTGCGAAGCGCTTCATAGTGAAGTACCTCACGCATATAGGATGGATCTGCATAGTTGTTATTGAGCACCATTTTGTCCAGTCCGAGCAAGGTTTGTGTTTTGTCGTATTTATCGAACTTCAGTCTGAAGCTGTATCGATCCGAATCCTCCATCGAGGCTACGGCTTTCAAGGTCAGATTCCCCTTGGTGGAGAAACCAACGTTGTCCAGCTTGTTGCCGTCCACGTCCACACTCACATTCTTGTAATCCTTATCGAGCGGACTTTCAAGCATACTCTTCCAGTCTGCATCATCAATCGTTACATTCACATCAATCACGTTGTCCGTCTGGAACAACGATTCATAAGCTTGTGTCACGCCTGCACTCGCGGTTGTCGCTGTGCTCTCTGCGGCAAATGCCGTATTTGGACCTGCCATCAGGCCAAAAGATGACGTTACCATAGTCACGGATAATGCCGTTACTGCAACTTTTCGTAATAGTATATTCAAATGATGAATCCTCCTTCTTGGTTTCTGTTAAGCAACTGAGGCTTATGTAACCATGGTAGAGGACGAACCTTTAGTGAATCTTAAATAACGACTACAACAAAAAAACGACTACAACAAAAAGTAGCCCATCAGGCTACATAAGTTGAACTATGAATGTTACACCTTATCACTCCGATTGCAGTACCATTTTCCGATCGCTCTTATCCCCAGATTTTCATCATTCCCTTTGTTTATGGGGAAAATCCGGTGATAAAAGGCTAACGCTACGCTTCTTCAAATTGGTTCTGCACTCTCCGTTTAGGTGTAAAATTGAGCTTCAACTTATATAGATACCTGCTAGGCTACTTATTCTGATCCTTTATAGTTCGGTAACGGTCACACCTTCTGCTTGGTAGTAGTCCTCATTCACGTTGTTTAGAATGTTAGCGTTTAGCAGAATGCCGACTCCGGCAAACAAGCCGATTCCGTTTGTGTTACCTTCGATTCGGTTATCCTCGATCAACACATTCTCGGGATTCCCTTCGCCTATATTGCCAGCTCCAGCATCGCCTTTGTCGCGCTCAAGCCGTACGCCCCAGTATCCACTGGCAGTATTGTTACGAATCACATTGCCGCGAATTACCGTACCTGGTCCATTTAATACTTTGATTCCAGCCGCATCTGCAATCGTGGTTGTATTCTCGATGAGATTATCTTCAATTAGAGTATCGGGAGTACCCATCGTCACCGAAATACCGATCCGGCTGTTCTTGATTGTGTTGTCATGAATGTAGTTTCCTTTGCCAGACTTGCTGTGGTTGCTGGGCGCTGAACCCCCTGTATTGCCAAGCCCAATCCCTGCACCTGTCAGCACATCCGTAATGACATTGCCGGAGATTTCATTCAAATACTCCAGTTCACCATGAAGATCAATGGCATCCAGCTTGGTTCCATTAAATGTATTGCCGCGTAACACGTTATTGTGAGCCACAAACTGAATCAGTGCTCCATGTCTGAGATAAGGACCCTCAAATGCACTGTCCTCCACCACATTCCATAACGTATCATTATCAAAACCAAGTCGATCGGTCTTGGCCGTTCCCTGAATCGAAATTCCGTATCCTGAACCTCCGGGGCCCAGATCTGTTGCATTGCGAAAGGTTGCATGCTTCACAACAACATCGCGGCTGTGCTCAATTCGGATCGCCATTCGTTTGAACTTCTCCACAATTACGCCTTCAATTGTAATGTCATACGATGGTAACTCACCATAATTGGCGATGTGAATCAGACTATCCGGCCCCCCAGCGGAGGGATTATTGGATTGATGATCCGTCGTGTAGCTGCCGGACCAGGATGAAGTTAGGGTCATGTTGGATACGAGAATGCTATGCTGAGCTGATGCCTTCAGAACGGCACTGCCCGTTACCTGATCCAGCGATGTCTTGAGCACGGTTCCTTCACGGCTCTCTCCTCTCAGATTCACGCCGGATTTGAGCATCAGGTTGGTGGTTCCATCCGGCCCGGATAACAAATTGTACACTCCATTGGGTAAAAACACTTCATCACCCACCTCAGCCTCATCAATAGCAGCCTGTATTGCTGGTCGGTCATCACTCGTGTTGTCGGCAGGATTTGCTCCAAAATCCCGTACATCAATTGTACGTCCGGTCACGGCATGTGGAACATGGACAACATGTGGTGTGCCATCTGTTTCCGTCAGACCTGGGGCGATAAAGGGCATCGTCCCTTCAGGTGGTTGTGGCACGATATATGGAATCAGAGCCACAGGTGTCCCTCCCCCTGCAAAAGGGGCATACAGATGCACATCGGTCAGACTTGTGTAAATACTCGCATCTGAATTGCCATGCCCTGTGATTCGTACATAACGTGCAGAAGTGTCTGGGATATCAAATGCCTGCATTTCGATTGTATCCCCACTGCTTTCGCCGTTGAATACCTGGGTCCACTGCTCACCGTCAACAGACGATTCCATCTCAAAAAAGGTCTTTCGGACATCCCCTTTGTAAAAACCAATCCCCACATAACCCACTGACTGTATCTGACCCAGATCAAATGTGATCCATTGCCCCTCCCCGGCAACAGACCAGCGTGTATAGCTGTTATTGTCGAGGGTATTGGTCGCCAGGTTGCCGTCGCTGCCACTTGCCGTTACAGAAGCCACAGGCAGGGACGATAACGGGACGTCTAGGGTTGTCATTTCGGTTGATAAAGCACTGCTGATATTGCCCGCCTCGTCAATTGCTTTCACTTGAAACGTATACGATGTCCCAGCTGCAAGTTCGCTGTCATGAAATGACCGCTTACTTTGTTCTGCCAGCAGGACTCCATCTCGATAAATTCGGTAGGCAGATACAGCTGTATCATCGCTGGCCGCTGGCCATCTCAGTTCCGCAAAATCTGTCCCCCAGTTGCGAATCTCAAGCTCAGCTCCCTGCTCCCATTCGGGTGACTGCGTGTCACTGCCTTCTTCGATCAAAGCAATGACTGCTAACTGTGGACGCGGATTGCTCGTTCCGTTCGCTTCCTTGGTGTATACGTTCACGGAAACACCCGTTGATTCCGCATCCGCAAGCAAAAATGCAACCTGATCCGCATCTGGACGATTCTTCACAACATCGGTTACATCCACTTCGTAGACGGCCGGACTTCCATTCCGATCTGCCGTAACCTGGAATGTGCCGAGCAGCGAACCTTCGCTCAGACTTTGGACCGGAGCATTCGACCAGGTTAACGATGATTCGCTCCAGTCTGTTACATTCAAACCGTACAGAGACAACGTGGTATCGATATTTGATGTGCCTTTCTTGGCTGCAATCCGCAATCGATACCGATCTCCTTCCGGCTCATTTCCGGACATATCAAATTTGAAGTACACATATTTCTTGGTTGAAGAAGTGGAAGAGATGCTTAGTAATCCGGTACTGGAGCCCGTGGCCTGATTGAAATTCAGGTCAGACTTGCTGCTGTCAATCGCCGCATCGTCGCTTGGCAGCTTACTGGCGATGACCTTTTCAATCAACGGTTTTTCTTCAGCCACTTCTTCATCTTCAGGCGAAGTGTCTTCAGGATTGCTTTTGAAAATAATAGGCTCCGTAACGATCCGGTTCTTCACATGTTCATCCATGAAAGCCCATGCCTCTGCATTCGCAGTCTCGGAAGCGGTTCCTGTAAATCCATGGCCCTGACCAGGCACGACTTTCATATCCACAATCGGCACACCCGCAGATTGAAGCTGTCCCGCGAAAGTAACGCTGTCGGTATAGGGAATAGTGGCGTCAGCATCACCGTGCCGAATCCAGAATGGTGGATCATCTGGTGAGGCATACGTGCCCGGCATGGCAAGTCTGGCCTGCTCCGGAACATCGAACGCGCGATGCCCGCCAAGCAGAGCTGTGACCGAGCTATAGTTATTAGCAAATGTCGTTGTAAAATCAGCAGGTCCGTACCAGTCAGCGACCGCCTGCACTTTGTCGGAATACTCAGACCATCCGCCTGAACCTTCCAGATCAGGTATATCTACTGTCACCCCTGTATCGAGCTCTACAGTGTCACCAGCGACCATGTCCCCTGTTGTACCGAGCAATGCAGCGAGATGTCCGCCCGCCGATGATCCCCAGACACCAATACGGCTTGGGTCCAGATTGTACTGCTCAGCGTGAGCTCGCAGGTATCGAATAGCAAGCTTTACATCCTGAATCTGGGCAGGGAAAGGTGCCTCAGGCGTCAGTCGGTAGTCCAGAGACACACCGATGTAACCACGTTTGAGTACATAGTTGCATATGGAGTTCAGTGCCTGCTTCCGGTCCCCGTGATTCCATCCACCTCCATGGATATAGACCATGACTGGCATCGGTTCTGCTGCCGCTGTCTCGGGAACGGCAATGGATGAATACATCGCCCGCCCACCAGCCGTACCGATCTCCACATCCTCATATAAAGTCACTCCTTGCGGTGGCGTGAATTCAGTATTCCCCTCTCCAGGTGGCACCGGGGATGGGGCAGGCGTTATTCCGGGAATAGCCTGACCGTAAATGGCAACATTGTCGATATACATGTTGGCCTGCATGGCATCTCCTGTCCGAAATCTAATTTTGACCGTGCTGTTATTGTTCGCTTCCGAACCCAGCGTCCAGCTTTTTAGCGTATTGCCTTCCTTATTCTTCAGGTCCGGGGTGCCCGGGGGAAGTTCAAATGTCTCCAGCGTCGTCCAGGATGTGCCACCATCCTTCGACCATTCGATAATCACACTTCCAGTTATATAGGAGGAAGCACGAGTGTAGTAGCTCAGCCGAATATTTCCGTATCCAGTCAAGTTGAGAGGTAGTGCAAGCGCATCGGTTCCGTCCATCTTGATCATATTGGGCAGCGAGGGAGCCGTGGTGGAAGATGACGTCTTGGCCTTGCTTCCACCTGCCCCTTCCTGCGACCAGGGAGCTCTCAATGCAATTCCACCTGTAGAGCCAAAATTGTCCGGGTCATCAAAGTTTTCCGCGTAAATCTCCAGCTCCGGGCCCTCCGGCTCCGGGACGTTCTCTCTTTCTTCCTGTATAGGGTTACGAATAGAGCTAGGAACAACATCTTCCATCGCCCGGACTTCATGCATGGGAACGATGGTGCCGTTAATGAGAATCATAGACATGGCAACAAGGACAACGCGTTTTTTCCACGTTTTGAACAAATTATTCACTTGTATCCCCTCCGCACGGTAGTCCAATCTCCTGACGTTATACCCTTGCGATTGCTGATGGTAATCATTGCTTATCCAGTACAATTCTATCGACGCGGTGCCGACACGCCTTCACCGTTCTTGAACTTCTCTGTGGCTTCCTTGATGGCCTGATCCCCGCCTTTGGATTTCCATTCTTCAACTACCTTCGGCCAATCGGAGATCGGCTCCTTGCCATATACCATCTTGATCATGTGTGTGAGCAATACCTGAGGAGGTGTATCCGAATTGGGAGCAATATCGGGATTCTGTACAAAAGCTTCCAAACGCGGATCAAAGTTAATGCCATCCCGACCTTCTTTGGCTAAAACCGTATCGTAAATATTCATCAGCTTTTTGCCTTCTTCAGTCAGGGATAGGGAGCCTTTGTTGTATGTTGTATCCTGTACGAACCATAAGAACGATTGACGGTAACGCTCCTCGTCCACGCCAGCAGAGTCTGTCGGAGCTGTATATGAAATCACACCATTATCCTCTGTATAGGTCTCTCCTTCCGTACCGTACGTGAAGAACTTCTCCGCTTCGTCAGACACCATCCAGTTGAAGAAACGGATAATGGAAGCCGGATCGGCCGCATCCTTATTAATAAAGTAGGCACGTGTCACAGGACCGTACAGATAATAACCGCCTTTTCCGTCCGGGCCGACAGGGGAAGGGATAATCTCGATTTTGGCATCGGGAACCGACGCTTTAATCTGCTTCTCCCACTGGATCAGTTCGTTGGCATTCATGGACCACATGCCCGCTTTGCCGGAGAGGATCGTATTTTTGAATACGGTGGAATTAATCGTTGCGAACTCTTTGTTGATAAGCCCTTCCTCATACATCGTCTTATACACCGTCAGGGCTTGCTGCATATTCTCGTTATCCATGAACTTCGGTACAATCTGGTCGCCCTGCTGCTCCATCATGGACAAGAACTGCTGCACATCATAGGCACCAAAGAAGGTATCCGCATATTTGAAATCCTCACGCCCCATATATGGATTCTCCACGCCAAGCTTTTTAAAGGCGCGCAGCACTTCCATTGTCTCCTCCACCGTAGTAGGCACCGGCAATCCGGTTTGATCCAGCAGATCCTTACGAATCCAGGTTGCCCGGCGGGATGGATTGGATAAATATTCAGGGATGGCATAGATCTGGCCGTCATGGGTGACCTGGTCCCAGGCTTCCTTCGGCACGGCTTTCAGTAAATCTTGCCCATACTGCTGCAACAACTCATCCAGTGGCTGAAATACTCCGGCTTCGACCGAGCCGGCCATCTCCTTGCCGTTGACGCCGCCGTCACCCTGCACCACATCAGGAATATCATTGGTGGCAAACATTTGCACCATTTTCTGCTCATATTCCTTATGAGGCACCAGGACAATTTTGAGATCGGTATTGGTCAGATCCTCCAGCCTTTTCACCCATTTATCCTGGTTGATGTCGGGCGACTTCTCCACATACGTATACGCCAGCGTTCGCAGTGACATGGAGAACCTCGTCTTGCCGTCTCCCCCATTCTCACCGGATTTCGCCCCGCTTCCAGTGTTGCATCCCGCCATGACGGTTGTCGCCAGCAATAGCGCCATGCCTGTGACCATCCACTTTTTCATGCTACCCCTCTTTTCATCCTGATTTAGATTTAGGTACCACTCGTTGGTGAAGCGCTTTCAAATAGATGTTAAAACATCCCCACCGCCTGCAACAATGGGGATGTTTTAGATTAGATTGCGTTTTCTTTAGGTCAACACTCTGCCACTGCGATTGCAGTACCCTCTTCCGATCGCTAGTTATCCCCAGATTTTTTTGATTCCCTTTTCGGAGGGGAAAATCCGGGGATAAGCGTATGCTTCCGATGTAGCTTTCTTACAGAAAGCTTTAGCGAACGCTTCGCTTCTTCAGATGGGTTCTGCATTCTTCGTTCTTGTGTAAATATTCAGTTCATCTTAACTAGTACGTCTTGGATACCTCGATCTTCTTTGTTATACCGTTGTCGGTAAAATAGAGATGAATGCCGTGATCCTGGTCATCGATGAAATAAGGGACATACTTCGGCTCCTCAATCTTATATGGCACAAGCAGCGTTACAATTCTATGGCTTGAAGCAGGCCGTGTTTCCGCGCTTAGATGATAATGTCTGTCCAGCCCTTCATACTCTGCCGGGTCCACCTCTGCGAATTGATCCGTCTGGCTGAGCGACAGTTCACCGGAGGAAGCATAGACAAATGTCCCCTCAAGCCCTGCCTTAGTACCGTTCAGACGGAAGGTCTGCCCTTTCAGCTGTAACGGGTGTAGTGCATGGAATAGCCATTGAACACTGTCCGGCTTCTTCAGGTCAATGTGGTCCACAATGACGAAGTAGGATGATTGCAGAAAATGTATTTCCCGTACAACACGCTTCACATGCGGTACGGTGCTGGCGTAGGCATCGGTCGCTACCGCGCGCACATAACCATCACCGTCTCGCCAATAGGCATCTTCGATCTGCCCGGTTGCCGCCATGTTCAGCACTTTGTTGTTCTCGGCATACTGACCTGCTCCGCCAATCAGCAGATTGTTTTTGGAGCGTGTCTGCCTGCGCCATTCCCGGTGAAAGGAACTTCCATGCGCGATATAATAGCCGGTATCCGCCGCAAGCGGCTCACCGAATGCATGCAGGGTAAAGCTGTTCTGATCCGCATGGCTATGGCTGATAGAGCCGTAACGGCTTGACTTGAGTAGCAGCATCATATGCTCATCCGGATCATCCATCCGGTGATGCATAGCTACCCATCCCACATCCCGGAACCATTTGAGCGGCTCGATGTTCACAGGTGACTCTTCCTCCACCTGCGGATAATCGTGGCGATATACCAATTCGTCAAAGTTAAAATCCCACCAGCCGTAGTTATAAAAGGCTCCCTCTGTCCCCGGATCGGATTGGCGTACACGCTCAAAGTACCACTGGTACCAGCGGTTGCCTGTAACACCTGCCAGTTGGCGCACAAGATAGCCTGTTTTCAAATTGACCGGGTCACCCAGCGTAGACTGATCCCCAAAGCTGGCGCGCCGTGCATCAGGCGGGTACACGTAGAGTGGAAAATCCCCGGTACGCTGGAAGAACGGTCGACGGAAGAAGTCGATGCCCGCATAGTTTCGCAGCAGATTCATCGCTTCGGTTACATAGGCCATGCCTGTTGTCCAGTACATCGGTCCTTCGGCCCAACCCCCATCACTGCCACCCCAAGGGGAGTACAGACAGGCATAATAATCGATCGCATAATCCAGCCACGCTGCAGCTTGCTGCTCCTCATGCAACAAAGCCATACAGCACGGTACAAGTACGGAAGACAATGAACGAATTGCATGGCTGTCATAGGGCACATGATGAATCTTTGAGCGGACCATTACATGCTGGGCTACCTGTTCTGTCCGCCGCAGCAAACTGCGTCTTACCACATCTTGCTCTTCACTGTTCAACTCATCATGCAGCCAGTCATAGCCCCAAGCAAGCGCCGCTGCGACCCGAAAGGCTGCCTCATCGTTATAATCGCGGGAGGTTGTTCCCTCCGTATCCCAGGCCGCCACATGCAACAGCCAGGTTTTCGCCGCTTCAAGCAGCCGTTCGTCTCGAAGCACCCGCCCAGCGATACTCAGATGACGAATGGCATATAACACTTCCTGACAGTCAATGTACATTTGTCTCCACAACGTGGCGACACGTTTGTTCTCCGGGTAAGGCAGCGGTTCACGAATTGGCTCACGGTCTGCCCACGGTTCCACGGAATTTGCCATAAACACATCCCAGCCGCAATACGTGGAGTCGGACGCAACACCATCGGCAAGCGCATTCAGTCCACGCTCACCAAGCCACAGCCGTGGGTGAGATGTGTCTGTGCAAACGTATCGCTGTGCCCGGGAGGGTAGAGGTGTCTCCGGTAGTCCCGCTGGAACCGTAAACCGCCGTACCTCACTCCATGATGACATTTCCTGCTGTTTCTCCTGCACGGCATCCGTTTCGGCTTCGCTTCCTTGCTGCACTGGATGATCCACAAGCAGCGCATATCGCCAATAATACTCTCCAGGTTCAAACACCCGGTCAGGTGTGAAAAAATTATACGGGAGCGGCGTAAAGGTCATCGTCTCTTCTTTCTGAAAAGAAGGGCTCGCCGATACTTGCAGCAGATAGGCATTCTCATCCTCCTGCTGTGCCGCCATCCAGGTAAACCTTGGCGGATTCTCTGCCAGAATGGTATGTTCATCAGGTGCATAGTCCACATGGAACGGCCCGCTAATAGGTTGGTACAACGGTCTTTCTGCAAGCTTCCGTTTCACTTCCATCGTATCGTTTCCTCCTTATCGCAATGTTGTAGCCTCAACGCATGTACATTCCGCCATTGATTTCTATCGTCTCTCCGGTGATAAAAGCCCCCAGGTCAGAACACAGGTACAGCGCCGCTCCTGCAACATCATCGGGAGTCCCTTCCCGTCCAAGCGGGATACTGCCTACTGCAGAAGACCGGCCTTCTGCAGAGGTGAACGTAGCATGGAATGCCGTCTGTCCAATGAAGCCCGGTGAAAGGGCATTAACCGTAATCCCCCCAGGAGCCAGTTCTTTGGCAAGCCCTTTGGTTAACGCAATGACAGCCGCCTTGGAGGCTGCGTAAATAGCTGCACCCGGCCCACCCCCGTTATGAGCCGCTACCGAGGTTAGATTGATAATTCGTCCGCCTCCAGCCGCCTTCATGCCAGGAATGACCGCTTTGGAGACAAATACGGCGCTCTTCAGATTGACATCCATAATCCGGCTGTAAAGCTCCTCGCTCATCGTTTCAATAGGGCTCCGCTCCACCAGATGCCCCGCATTATTGATCAACAGGTCAATTGGACCGCCGAAACGAAGCGTGATATCCCCAACCATCGATTCTATGGCATCCATATCGGTCACATCGGCCTGAAATGCCGCCGCTTCACCGCCAGCATTCCGAATCGCTGCCACGACCTCCTCCGCCCGCTCCATATTATGCAGACCATTCACAGCCACCTTTGCCCCACAGCGAGCCAATGACCCGGCAATAGCAGCGCCAATCCCTCCACTGGAACCTGTTACCAACGCAATTTTGTTCTGCAAGTTAATATTCATGTTTGATCTTCCTCCCTGTTATTGGTTTCAATTACATTAAATCCGCTTGCTGTGCTGATCGGCCGGAAGCGCCATCGTAATGGTCGTTCCCAAGCCTCGCTCACTCTCAATCATCAAGCCATACGTTTCTCCAAATACCAGTTGAATCCGTCGATGGACATTCATAAGACCAATGCCTCCACGATGGTAGACATCATCGGAATCTTCCCCTGCCAGACGATTTAATTCCAGACGGTCACGCAGCTTCTTCAGGCGTTCATCGTTCATGCCCATGCCGTTATCCTGCACGATCACAAGGAAGCGATCTTCCAGGCGCCGAGCATCGATGCGGATATAATGACCCGGTTCCATGCCCTGTGGAAACGCATGTTGCAGCACATTCTCCACCAGGGGCTGGAGGGTGAGACGAACCATTTTTTCTAGCAACAGATCCGGTGCAATGATGACCTCCACTTCAAGCTCCCGATCCATGCGATGTTTCATGATAGAAAGGTAGGCGAGCACATGCTTCAACTCATTGGCCACCGTAATTTCCTCCAGATTGGTCTGAATGGAATAACGGAGCATATGGGCCATCGATTCCACCATCTGTGCAATTTCTTCGGAGTCCTGTACAACGGCATAACATTTGATCGTCTCCAGCGTGTTGTAGAGAAAATGCGGATTGATCTGCAACTGGAGCGCCTGAAATTCCGCACGGTGTCGTTCCAACGCCTCCTGCTGTAGCTCAATTTCCGACTTCTGGCGACGCAGCTCCGACTCGTATACACTCTCAATCATGTCCGACAGACGGCTGACCATCAGATTATAGCTGCGGATCAGCACGCCGATCTCATCACGCCTTTCCTTCATCTCCACCTTGTTCCAGATTCCCTTCTCCGTCTGTCTCATTCCGTTCATCAGCACCCGAATGGGTTCCACTTGAGATGCTCCGATCCGATACGCCACAACAAGCGCAGCGAGCAAGGTTCCTGCACCAACCCATAATGTAGCTGAGCGAATCGTTGCAATCGGCCTTTGAAGCTCCGACAGCGGCACGGAAGCGACAAAGCGCCAGCCCGAATAGGCAGACAGTTCCGATATAAAGAGCCGTTTGGTGCCATCCGTGTTCTGTTCCAGTGACCCTGCCTCCATGTGCATAAGTCTGTCCACGGTGCTGGATGACATCACGGTTTGCGCCTCCTCGACCGCAGGAAGGTAGATGACATTTCCGTTCTGATCCATCACATACTGATATCCCCCTTGACCGAGATCGAGTTCTCCCCAGATGTTGTCAAGCTCCAGCACATTCACTTCCATCGCCAGCACTCCGTTTGGTGTGTAGGAGGACATCCCCCTGATCCGGCGTGCAATCGTAATGACATTCGAACTCTGTCCACTGCGAATACTGCGGGTGAGCAACGTCGATTCGCCATTCGCAGGGGTTGCAGCGAGCAGCTCCTTATACTGCTGGGCAGCATCGATATCGGGTATGCCCGCTGAATTCTGGTTGTCATCGATGACAACCCGCCCGTTCTCCCCGATAACATACAGGAACTTGATCTGTGGATATAACATAAATACAGGCGGGAACACGTTCCTTTTAATCTGACGGCTGTACTCGTAATAGGCATAACTATCCTCCCAATTCATATCGAGGAAATGCTTCACACTTCCATTAGAGAGGATAGAGTACGTTGAGCGATCATAATTTTGCAAATACAGGTCGGTTTGGTACGCCGTATTACGCATCGTTTGGGCGATGTTGCCCGCCAACTGGTCGTTCATCTCAGTTGAGGCATAGGTGTAGGTAAACAAGCCGATAGCAGACAGGGACAACGTAATTACGATGGCAAAATGAAAGAACAGGCGGATCGACAGGCTGCGCTTCATCATTCAATGCCCAACTTGCTACGGTATTCGGACGGGGTCAGTCCGGTAATCTTCTTGAATGTCTTGGTAAAATGGGGATGATCCGCATACCCCACTTCGTAGGATATATCCGTAATCCGGTTGCCCGGCTGTTCCAGCATGCGTTTGGCCAGTTCCATTTTGCTGCGTATCCGGTATTGAATAAAGGTCTGACCTGTCGTCTGTTTAAACAGTTGGCTGAAGTAGGACGGGTTCAGTCCCAACTTGGCGGCAATCTCGTCCAGTGACACTTCCCTGCGCAAATGCTGTTCCAGATAAGCCTTAGCTTCTTCCACCGGATGCTTGCGCTTGCCGCTGCGCTTTTCCTTGATCGTTTTCATCAACATCTGGATTTCGTTGCCCAGAGCCTTGAAGCACTCTTTTGAGGAAGCGCTTTCATTAATCTGGCTGGACGTACTCATCGTTCCGTTTCCCCGTGCATTCATTCTGGCTACAATCAATTCCAGCAATTCCTGAAAAAGCTCCGCTGTCTGCTCAGGCATCAGGGCATATGCCGGATAACGATCTGACCATGCTGCGAGCAACTCCGTCACATCGGATTGCCTTAGCTCCCATATCGCCTCTTCCAGACGCATCGCCCAATCGTTCAGCTCCCTCACGGGTACAAGAGAAACCGTAGGTTTATCCTCTTCGGATGCCAGCAATTTGAGCAGCAGTTCATGAAGCTCCTGTCTTCCCACAGGTTTCAGCAAATATCGCTTTACCCCATAATCCATACAGGCTCTTGCATATTCAAAGTCCGAATAACCGGAAACCACAATAATGCGTATCGTACTGCCTTGCTCGGATAAACGACGGCATAGTTCAATACCGTCCATCGTTGGCATGCGGATATCCGTAAACAGGATGTGCGGCCGAAAGTCTCCCATCATCTGGAGAGCTTCTTCCCCATGTGCAGCCTGCCGAATCTCACAGTCGAACAGTCCCGCTTGTTTGATCATCTTCGCCAGACCCATTCGAATCATGGGCTCATCGTCCGTAATCAAGATTCTGAACATCGCCATTCCCCCGTTTCCGTCAGATCTGTATGTTGCTTGTACTTAAGATTTGACGGAGCCGACCATGATTCCTTTTACAAAATGCTTTTGCAGGAAAGGGTAAATGATAATGATCGGCAAGGTGGCGATAATAATGGTTGCCATTTTGATGCCTTCCGGCGATGTATGCGCAAGGGTGCTATAGACGGCAGAACCTGGATCGACGGAAATATCGTCACTTTCAAACAGCTTCTTGAGTGTTACCTGGATCGGCCACCAGGCCGGATCATTCAGATAATAGAGCGCCGTGGAATACGCATTCCAGTGGCCTACCGCATAGAAAATACCGAGTGATGCCATGGCCGGTTTGGACAATGGGATGACGATACGCCAGATGATACCGAATTCTCCACAGCCATCGATACGAGCAGCGTCAATCAGCTCACCCGGCAGCTGTGCGAAGAACGAGCGCATAACGAAGAAATTAAAGGCATTAATCGCTCCCGGCACAATCAGCACCAGTGGATTGTTGACCAGATGCAGTTCCTTCATCAGGATAAAGTTCGGAATGAGCGGCGCCGAGAATACGACGGTTACCAGAACAAACATGACAACGAGAGAGCGTCCCTTGTACTCGGGACGAGACACAGGATACGCAAGAGATGCCGTTGCAGCAAGATTGACTAGCGTCCCGAACAGCGTCACCCCAACCGATACCGCAAATGCCCGCCAGAATGCAGCATCCCCGAATACATATTCATAATTGATCCAGGTAAAATCAACAGGCCAGAAGCTAACCTTTCCACCCATGATCGCTTCCGAGCTGCTGAGTGATTGGGCCAGCACATTAATGAAAGGCAGAATCATCGTCAACGAGAGCAGCGTTAGAAAAACGAGATTACCAATGCGAAATATACGGTAACGGACACTGGGGGTACGCATAGAGCTCGCCTCCTAATACAGGCTTTCGCCGGTTGTTTTTTTGCTGAAGAAATTACCGAGTAGAACAAGCATCAAACCCACGACCGACTTGAACAATCCGATGGCCGTTGTATAGCTGTATTGCTGTGAGAGAAGCCCGGCTTTGTAAATATACGTATCGAGAATTTCACCCGATTCCAGATTGAGCGGATTCAGGAATACAAACACACGCTCAAAGCCCAGATCGAGGAACTTCCCAATGTGCAGCAGGAGCAGGATCATAATCGTCGGCAGCAAGGATGGCAGGGTAATCGACCATATTTGCTTCAAACGTCCGGCTCCATCCACCTCTGCCGCCTCATACAGATCGGGATTGATGCCGGCAATGGCTGCCAGGAAAATAATCGTTCCATACCCGGAGTCACGCCAGATGCCGGAACCAATCAGAATGGAACGAATATACGAGTCTTCTCCAAGAAAGTAGATTGGTTGCATCCCCAGAAACCCAAGTGCCTTGTTCACCACCCCGGCATCCATCGAGAAAATGCCCATGAAAATTCCGCTAATAACGACCCAGGATAGAAAGTGAGGCATGTATACAATCGTTTGCAGCAACCGCTTAAATACAATCATCCGTACTTCATTTAGCAGAATGGCCAGTAAGATCGGTACCGGGAATGCAATTACCAGATCATATAGTCCAAGCAGAAGTGTATTATTGAGAATTCGCAAAAAGTCATAATGGCTGAACATCTTCTGGAAATGTTCCAATCCTACCCAATCACTGCCGGTGATACCTTTGAAAATGTTGTAGTTCTGAAAGGCAATGATGGAGCCGAAGAGAGGCACATATTTGAAGAGGAAAAAATACAGGATACCCGGTACGGAGAGCAGATATAGGATCCGGTATCGCCACAGATAACGTCCTGTATCTCCGAGCCGGGTGCCCAGACCAGACGAGTGAAGTCCGGTTGTTCCCCGGCTTGGTGGCACGATATCCGTCGGCTTCACGTCTTCTCCCCTCCCTGCTTCTGTGTTTGCATGGCTCTCAAATTATCAGGAACGTTCTCGTCCCATGGGATTTCATTAAATTCAACGGAAATATAATTCGGCTCACGGTCGATAATACGCGAGAGCTCGCGTGTGAACACCTCCACTATCTCCTGCTTTTGCTCATCCGTCCTGCCTTCATACAGCCTGATCGTAATTTCTGGCATCCGAGTTAAGCTCCCTTCAATCCATAATGTAAACGCTTTAACAACTTTATCTTAGCGCTCCTGCATAAGGGCAACAATGGACTGTCTTTTCGTTCTCTTGTGTTTTCTTTAGGTCATGGCAAACAAACCCAAAAGGTCCCCTTTATGAAAGGGGAGTCCCGTTTATTTTGAAATTAGTCATCAATCCAACGTCTTGTTATATCATGTTTCAGTCCTTCTGACCTTGCATTAACAAACGTAATAATAAAGATCGAAAACGAAAAACACGCCCACAGAACCAGTACCTTAGAACCATTTTTGCACGAAAAGCTAATATTAATATGACTTTATAACGATATATTCTACGAAGTAACTTACCTGGGGGTCCTATAAGTGAAGTAGAACTTGTAACAATGCAAGAAGCACACTGCATCATAAGAGAATGTCACGTAACCACAGTAAAAATAAGAATTATAGAAGTTGCACGATAATCATTTCCAACTAAATATTCGTTAGATTACATAGCGTATAGCACCCCATCCAGGTATAGTGTATTTTCATATTTGTAGAAGGAGTGAACCATCTTGTTTAATAAGCTTCGCTGGAGTACCATGCCTTTCTTTATCAAAAATTTGGTGATTTCATTCGGCAGTATCACGTTGATTGGTGTAATCCTGATCACTGCCGCATATCAATTGCAGAAAAACATTCTGGTTGAACAGCTGCACGACCAGGCTACCGTCATCACCCAGAAATGGTACGATGATCTCGACACTGCCAAAGTGGCAGAAGCGGCTAAGGAAAAAAGCTACTCCGGTCCTGTACAGCAGGAAATGAAAGCTTACCTTGATTCCATCCATGAGTTCTATCCAAATATCGCACAGGCGTACATTTTCGGTTCAGAACTTGAAGAAGGAGACGGAACGTCCATCATCGCCATTCCAACGAACCTGTTGCAACCATTTGAGGAAGGTAATCTGCCCGCAGGTGCCATGTATCCTCTACCTCAAAATAACGTTGTGGTGCTGGAACAGATGAAAAAGGACGGGAAGCCTGCTTTCAGTGATTTCTACACGGACGAGTACGGAACTTGGACCACACTGATCTACCCTATTAATAATGCAGATGGCTCCATGTACGCTGCTCTTTACTTCGATGTTGATGCAAGTGCCGTTCCAAAAGGACTTAAGGAATTGCTTACGTACGGATTGATGTTCCTTGTCGGATTCCTGATCCTGTTCATGGTGTTGCAATTCATATTGCTGAAAAGAACGTTGCTTCCAATTCGCAACCTGATGAAAGGTATCGAAGAAGTCAGCACGGGTAATCTGGACGTAATCATCGACACCGGGCGAGATGATCTGGGTATCATCAACGAGAAGTTTAATGCGATGATCCATCGCTTCAATACAACCATCTACAAAGTACAGAATACTTCACATCACCTCTCGGAATCCTCCAAACAACTACTGGGCATTTCCGAGAAAAATAATGTGAACATTCAATCCATCAGCACCAATATTCGGGAGATATCCACCGGACTGGTGTCTCAGGACAAAGCAACGGTAGAGAATGCACGTGCCATGACAGAGATGTCAACGGTCGTACAGACCATCGCCAGCAGTTCAGCTGATGTGGCAGACGAAGCACTCAGCATGGAGCAGCGCTCCAGTACAGGTAATGTGGTGATGCAGCAAGTTATTGAGCAGATGCGCTTGATCTCCGGTGCAGTACAAAATACGTCGAACTCGATTCAGTCGTTGGAAAATAACTCGAATGAGATTAGCAACATTGTTAATCTCATTACGGAGATCGCCGGACAAACCAACTTACTGGCGCTCAATGCTTCCATTGAGGCAGCACGCGCGGGTGAAGAAGGACGAGGTTTTGCCGTGGTTGCAGGCGAGGTGCGTAATCTGGCGGAACAATCCCAGGAATCAGCCAAGCAGATTCGACAGTTAATTGAGGAGATCCAGCGGGATATCACTCAGTCTGCCGCGGCGATGCAGTTGGGTTCCAAGGAAGTAACGAAAGGCTTGGAAGTTACCCAAGAGACAGGTGTATTCTTCGAGAATATTCTGACTGCTACGAATAAAGTTGCAAACCAGATTCAGGATATCTCCAGTTCTACCGAAGAAATCTCGGCAAGTACACAAGAAATGTCTGCTACGGCGGATGAACTCTCTGCCAATGTCAGCAAGGCAGCGAATAGCAGTAAACAAATTGAGCAGTCCATTGAAGAGCAGGAAGCCTCCATGGCTGCCATTGTGAGTGCCTCCGATGAACTCTCGGTTGTATCCGAGCAGCTGCAAGAACTGATCTCATTCTTTAAAGTACGAGCAGAATAGAATTAAGTAGGACACAGATACAGGGATAGATACAGATAACAATAATAAGACACAGTAAAAACCAAGGCTAATGAGTGACTAACTCGAAGCCTTGGTTTTTTGTTGTTACCAGGGTAGGTGGATAGGTTCCAGGTATCATTTAACAGACAGTAATTCTTCTGCATTTATAATCATCTTTTTCTCGTCATTGTAGCTGAATTGTTGAACCTCCACTCCACTCTATAATCCAGCAGCTGCTTTAATTTCTTTTCTCTGAGAAACGATTAACAATTGTAACTTTTCTGTTCCAAATGCTCCTGCTGAGAAAGCATTTGCTTTTGGATAATAAACCATTCGAAATGATGTTCCATCTTGAAGATGCACACGTAAAAAAATTCCTGTCTCATGCTTGGATTTCTTATACACTTCATCAAAGCCAACATATCGCAACGGCAGAAGCTCGTTCATGAATTCAGATGCGGCTTCCTGGGGGAAGTCACCGATTGAGCTGCCATCATTGCCGCTTTCAAGGCTGACTTTTTCCACTTTGCCTTCAATGTCCATCAGGTCTCCCATTGTCTTCGCATGGGGATTTTCTTTTGCTTCGTAAACCTTATTATTCGCTACCACGCGATAATGTGACTTATAACCTTTTAGTTCATACATAACCGTTCCAATTGGAAGATATGCCGCATCTCCATTCTCGGTCACGTGATCCGCACACACATGCTCGTTCAGCATGTAGCTCACTTCCCCTATCCTGTCCCCAATTTGCTCTGCAGGTACCTCTTTGGTCCCTTCGTTGTTTTGAAAGTATGTAACATCATTGAACATCAGAAAATCAATCCATTCAATGGTTCCCGGGCATCCCTTCGTTGATTCCTTTGCCACTTCTTCCGTATTCGTTTCATGGGGTTTGGATGTTATTTCCCCCTTATTCGATATTCCACAGCCAACAATAATGACTAGCATCAAAAGCATACTCAAACGCTGACTCCAATATTTAAATGGTTTCATTCTCAATCACCTCAACCTATTAGACGGATTCAACGAAGACATAGTTACAAGCTTTTTTTCGCTCAGCTATTCTACTCGTTAAACGCTCCGTCATCGCTTTTTCATATGAGTATCACATTCGCACCTATCGAACCTATCCCAGCACTTTTATGACAAAGATCACATCCACCTTCCCTGTTCAAGTGCTACATTTGTTAACGACCAACTGACCATAATAGTAAATCGGTCATAAAAGTTTATCTTCCCATTTATCCTTTCAACCACAAGGAGGTGTAAATACCATGAAAACGATAGATCGAAGGCAACAGGTGATGGACTCTGCCGAGAAATCCTTTGCCCTGTTTGGCTACAAGGCCACAACGATGGAGCAGGTTGCGAGACTTGCCAATGTGGGCAAGGGAACGATCTATACTTTTTTCGAAAATAAAGAAGAACTGTTCAGCGAGATTCTGCGCTCAATCATTACGGACATGAGACAGATTACAGAGCAGACCGTGAAGGAAGAAAATTCCTTTCTGGATAACGTGCATATGAGTATGGACTCTCTGCTGGAGTACCGGGAGGAACATGAGTTGTTGATTAAGCTTTTTCAGGAGGTTAACGAGTTCGGTACACTGCAAGCCAAGGAAGGTTTGCAGCAAGTGGAGACAGCCATTCTCGAATATCTGGAGCGTCAGGTCAGCCGTGCCATGGAGTTGGAGCAGATTCGCAGAGACGATCCCAAACTGGTTTCTTTTGTCCTGCTGAAGCTGTATGTCACCTTAACCTCGGATTGGAACAAAGCGCATCCTACGCTGCATAAGGATCAGATCAAGGATTTTGTGGGCCTCTTTCTCAAGAATGGCTTATCCCCCACCTAGAGAAAGGTAAACTACTATATCCAACACATAATAGAGACAGAACAAATGGATGAGCGTAAGGATAGGGAGAGAACATGATGAAATCATTCCACGTATTTGGGCAGGATCTGAAGTCCGCCTTCAAGAAACCAAAAGTATTTATTCCGATTCTCGTTGTACTGTTCATTCCGGTATTGTATAGCGGCCTGTTCCTGAATGCATTCTGGGACCCTTATGGCAAAATGAATGAATTACCTGTAGCCGTGGTCAACACGGATCAGGGTGCAGTCTACAACGGCAAATCACTGGAGGTCGGTCAGAATCTGATCGATGAATTGAAAAAAAGCGATGATTTCAACTGGCAATTCGTCACTCGTGAACAAGCAGATCAAGGCATGGAAGACAATAAATATTATATGACGATTGTTATTCCGGAGGACTTTTCCTCCAAAGCAACGACCCTGATGGATGAGCACCCTGAGCCAGCAGATCTGATCTACGAACCCAATGAAGGATACAACTTCCTCGCGGGTCAGATCGGTGGCACGGCGGTTAAACAAATTCGCTCCAAAGTTGCTGCCAAAGTCACAGAATCGTATACCGAAACGTTATTGGATCAGGTTGAAAAAATCTCTGGTGGTTTGGCGGATGCCGGGGATGGCGCAGGTCAGATTCATAATGGTGCGATCAAACTGGATGAGGGTGCTGCTACATTAAAAGAGAACCTCTCTAAACTGGCCGCTGGCACCGACAAGCTCGAAACGGGCATAGTTTCGTTAGAAGAAGGTACGTCCACTCTCGCCCAAGGCACAGGTGATCTTCATACTGGCGCAAGTGCCCTTTCCAGTGGGCTATCCCAACTCGCAGCAGCAGGCACGAAGCTGAGTGATGGAGCAACCCAGGCCGAAATGGGCGGCAAACAGTTACAGGCTGGTCTTCAATCTGCTCAAGAAGGCGCGGCTAAGCTGGATGCAGGACTTGCGGCTTCCGAGGAAGGTAGTGCGAAGCTGAATGCTGGACTGCAAAGCTCTGTTGAGGGCAGCGGCAAAGTTAGCGAGGGTGCCAAAGCGGTTGCACAAGGGCTCGCCCAATTGGCTGAAGCCAGTCCGGAACTGGCCGCAAGTCCTGCTGTTCAGCAGCTCCTGGCAGCAAGTCAGGCCGTAGCCGCTGGCAGTGAACAAGTGTATCAGGGCGGACAGCAGTTGGTCGCAGGCAGCCAAAACCTGTACGCTGCACAGCAGCAACTGCATCAAGGCAGCAGCCAGTTGGTACAGGGTGAACAACAACTGGTACAAGGTGCTACGCAATTATCCGCCGGACACGAAAAGCTTGCGATGGGCCTACAGCAATTCAATTCCAAATTATCCGAAGCAGCGTCTGGAGCAGCTAAACTTGCGGACGGTTCAGGTCAATTGGATGCTGGTGCAGGCAAGTTGGTTGCGGGTGTAAGCCAGCTCACAGACGGAATCTCAACACTTGCAGATGGCTCACATAAGCTGGATGACGGTGCCGGTCAGTTAAAAGAAGGTACGTTGACGTTAACGGATGGCTCTGGTGAACTTGCCACCAAGCTGAATGAAGCGGCTGAGCAGACGGGGAGTGTGAAAAAGACCGATGAACTGGTAACGATGTATGCGGAGCCTGTTCAGGTCGATGAGCATAAATATAATGAGGTACCCAATTATGGTACAGGATTCTCGCCATACTTCCTGTCACTGGGGCTGTTTGTCGGGGCATTGATCGCCACGTTGGTTGTGCCAACACGCGGCAGCACGGTTAGCGAGGCAAGTGGCTGGAATCGTTTTGTGAGTAAAACGCTGGCTTTCACACTTATGAGTGCTGTGCAATCCCTACTTGCTTCGTGGCTCGTATTGTACGGCTTGGGTCTGAATGTTCAGAGCGTTCCGTTGTTCCTCTTGTTCAGCTTTGTGACCAGCCTAAGCTTCATGTACATCATTCAGGCACTGGTGACTTGGTTGGAAAATCCGGGACGATTCCTCGCAATTCTGATGTTGATCTTCCAGCTTACGACCAGCGCGGGTACCTTCCCGCTCGAACTGATTCCAAACTGGTTGAAGGTGTTTAATCCATGGCTGCCTATGACCTATTCGGTAACAGGTTATAAAGCAGTTATCTCAAGCGGACAGTTCGGCGTGGCTTGGGATCAGCTCGGTATACTGTGCATCTTTGCGGTAATTGGTCTTGGAGGAACTCTAACGTACTTCCTGATGCACCGTACCACAGAGAACGAAAACGTGAGCAATGAAGTTGCACTTCACGCGTAGTATGAAAAAATAGACAAGGCATATCCCCTTGTCCTGACTCGCTGGATGTTCGCAAGTCTGGGCTAAAGGGATATGCCTTTGTCTTTTTGTTAGTTTTGATATTGAGTTTAGCCAAGATCCTTCACAATGTGTTGGTTCAGAAAACTCAGAAAATCACCTTGCATGGAGCCAAGGGTAAGCATTTTCTTGATAATGCTAAATCGCCAATGGGTACCATTGAGCTGGAATGACCATATAGCGGAGAGCCCCATTCCAGATTTTAATTTTTGATTTTTCAGATCATCCAAAGCAAAATCAATTATTTCTACAACTTTCGAGGAAAATACATTGAGAAAGAGAACTTTTAATCTGTCTCTATTGATTAGTAAAATCGCTTTACTCGTCGGTGATGAAATCGTCTGTGAAATGGCGTAACAGGCCAGCATATCAGGTTCTCTGTATGGTTCAGCTAAACGGTATATAGATTTTCTAGTGATCAATAGCATTTATATTCTTCCTATTCCTTTTCCTAGTATGTAGAGTACATATCAGAACTCGAGACAGCAAAAGAAAATAACAGCGCGAGCGTAATCAGTAATACATACAACGCTACACTGATAATTCCACAGACAAGGCCAGCAATGGCTAATCCTCTGCCCTGTTCCATGCGGGTCTTCATTTCTTTGAGCGATATAGAGGCAATGATGATGGCAACAATACCAATCAGTAATCCCACGTATGGAATTACGATGGACAATATGCCCAAAACAAGAGCTGCAATCGATTTACTATTGGTTTTTGGTATTACATAAGGTGGTGGTGGAAGTGTGTCGTTATAATAACGATTCACATCATTTTCGCGATCGCGATGTTCCAACGTAGAACCCCTCCCTGTTTAATAAGTATGTTCATTATAATGTTTTAGAGGGAATGAGTGTACCATATTTTGTAAATAGCGAGTTGTTATTAATTTTATTGTATCCATCCTCTGAACACATAGTTGAAGCGTAAGCTTAAACATTGTACTTCTAGAATATAAAGTTTAGAACTCGTTGTGTTTTAGTATTTTTTGTTTGGAATTATGAGTTACACCACTTATGCAATTCGAACACATTGGAATGTAGTGACTTATATCGTGTTGACCATGGTATTAATTATCTGGAATACATACCTGTGGACATAAGCTATTATTAAAAAAGAACGCAATCCCTTACTACTCATAGGATTGCGTTCTTTCCACATTTCTTAGATGCAATGTCTTCTATCCTTCCACTTCCACCCGCTGCAAAAATGTCCGAGTACGTGCAAGCTTTGGATTGCCGAAGATCTGTTCTGGCGGTCCCGCCTCTGCGATTTCCCCGTTATCCATGAAGAACACACGATCCGCAACATCACGGGCGAAGCCCATCTCATGCGTGACAATCATCATCGTCATATTTTCCTGCGCAAGTTGTTTGATTACGCGTAACACTTCCCCGGTCAGCTCCGGATCGAGGGCCGATGTCGGCTCATCAAACAGAAGAATGTCAGGCTGCATCATGAGTGCGCGGGCAATAGCTACACGTTGTTTCTGTCCACCGGACAGATTGGCTGGATACGCGTCTGCCTTGTCCGACAGTCCTACTTTGCCGAGTAATTCCAGACTGCGGTACCGGATGACACTTGAACTTTCTTTTTTCAAAGTCTTCGGTGCGAGTTCCAGATTAGCCTGTACGGTCAGGTGTGGGAACAGGTTGAAATGCTGGAATACCATACCCATACGATCCGTCATCTTGCGAATATCTGCGGCACCCGCGTAACGACCATTATCGACCAATGTCTGATCCTGAATGCGAATCGTTCCGCCCGAGATATCCTCCAGATGAATCAGGCTGCGCAGCATCGTACTTTTACCTGAACCCGAGGGCCCAATCACGGCAATTACTTCGCCTGGTTCCACATTGAAGGATACCTGCTTCAGCACATCAAGTGTGCCGAATGATTTTCTCAACTGATTTACTTCTATTATATGTGTCATATGCAGACAGTCCTTTGATTGATCAGTTTTATTTTATTCATATGAAAACCGCTTCTCCAGCGCCTTGAACAGCAAAGTAAGCACGAGAGTCATGAGCAGATACATAATCGCCGCTACGAAGAACGGGATTAACTGCAAATCCCGATTCACTGCCGCTTGGGCGTAATACAACAGCTCGGGTACAGCCACGGCATAGAGCAGTGCCGTATCCTTGATCAGAGTAATGGACTCATTGGCCGTTGCAGGCAACACTACACGAATCATCTGAGGAATAATGACTTTGGTCATCGTCTGCCACTTCGTCAATCCAAGGACCTTTGCCGCCTCATGTTGCCCTTTATCAATGGACAGCAGTCCGCCCCTGAAGATTTCAGCAAAGTACGCCGCATAGTTCAGGATGAATGCAATCCCCGCTGCTACAAAGCGATCAAACACCAGGTACTCTCCAATCACCGGAAGCAACGGTAAACCGAAGCAGAAGAATAGAATTTGGAGCAGCAGTGGTGTTCCTCGCATCACGTAGACGTAGGTATGAGCAATCCACGCCAGTGGTTTAATCTGGCTTCTCATCGCGAGCGTGACCGCAAATCCAAGCGGTACAGATAACACGATCGCCAGTAAGAACATGAAAATGGTGGTCTGTGCACCCTCTAGCATAGGTTTTAAAATGGTCAATATATAATCCCAACTCATTATTTTATCTCCTCTAATCTGTTAACCCCGCATTCCTCTGGGGCATGTATCGCTCCAGCGTGGAATACGGGGTCCGTTTTGTTCAAACTATATATCAGGTGTGTAACCTGCCTATTTCAGAACCTTGTCTTCACCCAACCATTGGGTGGAGATTTTAGCTGCTGTTCCATCTGCATTGAGCTCATCCAGCGCTTTTTGCAGCTGATTCAGAAGCTCTTCATTGCCTTTTTTGATACCTATTCCATATTGTTCCGGTGCAAGAGATTCATCCAGCAGTTTGAATGTTCCCTCTTCCTTGGACATGTAGTATCTCGCGACCACTTCATCGATGATGACCGCATCCAGACGTTTTGTTTTCAAGTCAGTCAGAGCAAGCACGTTATCCTTGAATTCGGAAGCTTTTACTTTATCCTTCAGGGGACTAGCTGCCAGTGCATCTGCCGCTGAGGACAATGCCTGTAATCCCACATTTTTACCATCAAGTTCATCCAGCTTTGTAATTGGCGAGTCTGCCAAGGTAATCGCGACCTGACTGTTTTCCAGGTAAGGCTTCGTGAAGAGCACTTTCTCCTTGCGCTCATCCGTAATGGTGTATCCGTTCCAGATCATGTCGATTCGACCACTGTTCAGCTCTGATTCTTTGGAAGACCAGTCGATCGGCTGGAATGTGATTTCTTTACCCATTTTCTCCGCTGCAGCTCGTGCGTAATCAATATCAAAACCAACAATTTCATTCTGCTCGTCCCGGAAACCCATTGGAGCAAACTTATCGTCAATGCCTACAACAATCGTGTTATCGTCTTTGCTTGCGGAACTGGAACAACCCGCTACAATCAATACACATATACTAATGAATAATAGTAGAATCGCTTTTTTTCTCATCTCTCGAACCCCTCCATGTCTATAACCAAAACCAAACGCTTTAGTTCGTTACCACGTTATCAGAGATTTATAATAACATAGCATGGAAGAAGAGTCGAGTCTCTTGCCTATTTCCTTCTATTTCATGCAACTTAATTGTCAACAATTTGTGAAAAAGCTGCTTTCACTTGTGCCATTTCCACGAGCTTCTCGCGTACAATCGAATTCCATAGCTCCACGTTCTGAAGCTTCTCTAATTCCGTACCTGTCCATTGTTGGGCAGATTCACGACGTAAGGTATAGCTGGTATTCTCTAACTGGTAGACAACCTGCTCCAGATTATCGATCATCACAAAGTTCGCAATCGCATTATATACCAGTATTCGCTCAAGTTCCTCTGTATCCATCTCGTGCGTATCCAAGCTATAATTCACTTGAGCCGTGAACGTCTCCGGGTACAGTTGGTAACCATTCAATCTTTCTTGTAAAGGTAAGGCTTGATTCAAATGACTAAGGTTGGAATTATCACCCATGTAGGGACTGCGATATTTCACTAAAGCGGCAAAATCATGCGTCAGCGGATCATTCTGCTCTGCTTCATACTGATCCTGCTGTGCCTCGATCCTCGGATTAACGAAACCCTCCACGAACACAAGGCCAACCACACCGAGAACAACGAGTGCAATAATCCATATATTTTTCCCTCTCATGACACATCACTCACTTCATATTTGCTAATGATCCGATACGCCCGATGCACTACCAAAGGAATAATAACGCTCAGTAGCGGGATAGCAAAGGCAATGGCCATCATAGCAAACTGATAAGGTCCATCCACCTGAATGGGTCGATTAAACCAGATGTTGCTTCCAAATCGCAACGCCGCCTGTGTTCCCCATAGTACAATCATGAACACCGCCCATAACCACCAAATTCTGCGATTCCACCGCATAAAGGCATCGGTTTGAATCACTGTAGTTTTCACTGAAGTTGCCGGATCATTCGTCCTGTTGGTCAACATATACAATACATATGATCCCCCAACAAGGAGGCTCACGAGCATAAGCAGGTTGTTTATGGCGGAGCCTTGCATCACCACTCTCGTTGGAATGGTTATGATCCAGGCTATAAGGCAATATATCAGAGCAGACTGTAATAACGCTGTCCAGTACGGAACACGTTGCACTCTCCGATGGTCACTCATCACTTGATCCATACCAGCGATATGCTGAATGGCGGTCTGGAACGCCTTATCTTCACTCATCCCCTGCGAGATATAATCGTCAATCCGCGCAGCGAGATTACTGTGAATCTCTTCTTTTAATTCCCGATTATCCAATGTATCTGGTGCGTGAGCGAACAGACGATTCACATGACGGGTGATGCGAGCTTCCAATCTCATAGGTCTTCATCTCCTTTTTCTCCAGTGACAATCATACAATCAATCAGTGCCTTGGCTGCCTGCCAAGCTTGAACCTGCTCTCTATAGGCTTCGAGGCCTTGCACTGTAATCCGGTAATATTTGCGTCGTCCTCCCTGCGTCTCTTCCCCCCAGTAAGACTCCACATATCCACTCTTCTCCAGCCTCTTCAAACTGGAATAAAGCGTAGGTTCCTTCAATTCAAACTGCTCTCCACTCTTGCGATAGATCTCCTTAATAATGCTGTAACCATAGTTATCAGAAGGTATAAGTACACTCAGAATGATGGGGTCAATATTGCCCCGAATCAGATCACTGTTAATTACTTGAACATCCATCTGCAAAATTCACCAACTTTCTTCCATCCTTCGTATACTATAAGACATATTACTATGTCTGTAAAGGTAATATGCATCACATGGTAAATATGCCTCAAAGTGAGCAACGTTGCAATATTCCTCTCTTGCTTTTCGCATGGAAGGAATAAAGAGGTGGTTATAATACAATTCATAAGTACGATGTGAACGTTACTTTAGCCTTTGTCCGCGGCGTCCAAAAAAATAAAACAGGGCTCCTCCAATTATGGAGAAGCCCTATACTCGTTTTGTCTATTGCTGCACTTTCTCACGATCCTTGCCTTTATCGGATTCACCTGCGTTTTTGTTGGCAGCATCACGATCCTGTTGCATCTCTTCAACGGTTTTCACCTTAAGACGTGCTGCACCTTCATACTCCTTCGTCGGAATAAGATTACCCGCAGCAAGTCTTGCTTCTGCGGCAGCAATCGCATCCCCGTACTGTGGCAGCCACTGAGCCTGTGCAACCAACATCTCATCGACCATCTGCCAGATCTCTTTTGGATTACATACGGCACCTACGAGCGGGTCCATCATGAACGCCTGACGAAGTAATTGGTCGTCTCCGTTCACCGCAGCTTCAACTGCCAGACGTTGCACGGAAATACTCACATTACATACCGCGGCTGGTCCTAGTGGCAGATCACCTACATGTGGCATAGAAATGCCGTTGCGATCCACATATCCTGGTGCTTCAATAATCGCATCGTCCGGCAGGTTCGAGATGACTCCTTGATTAACGGTATTAAAATGTCCGCGATAGACACGTCCGGTCTCCAGCCCTTCGATAATGTACGAACCATGCTCCTCGCCCCGTTTTTCGGGAATAAATTGCATCGGTTCATCCTTCATCCAGTTAGGGAAATCCGTCTCAAACCAGTTGCGCCCCTCGGTGCATACCCGCAGATACCCACCTGTCTCTCCGTTGATCCAGTTGCCCAAGTCGATCCATTCGTTAATCTCTTCCGGACGTTTGCGGTACCACGGCACATATTCACTCAGATGACCATTCGATTCTGTACTGTAATATCCGAAGCGGCGCAGCATATCGATCCGCACTTTCTCGGTGCGGCTGTACTCGGGATGTTTTTCGAAGGCTTCGAGCAGGTCACCTGTAAGATCTTTGCCTTCATGAGAAGCCTGAATATACCAGGTCTGATGGTTGATGCCGGCACAGATAATATCCACTTCACTCTTTTTCAAGCCAAAAGCTTCCGCAATCTGATGATGACCATGCTGTACGCCATGACACAGTCCGATCGTCCGCACACCGCCATACTTATTGCATGCCCATGTGAGCATCGCCATCGGATTGGAATAGTTCAAGAGAAGTACATCCGGTGCGCTCTGTTCACGAATATCTTTACAAATGTCCAGCATCTCGGCAATTCCGCGTTGTCCGTACATGATGCCACCTGCACACAGCGTATCGCCGACACATTGGTCTACCCCATATTTAAGTGGAATATCCACATCCGTTGCAAAAGCTTCCAGTCCACCAACACGAATCGTACACAGTACATACTTCGCATCTTTTAACGCTTCTTTCCGATCCGTTGTCGGATGAATCTGAATATTCAATCCATTCTCACGGATATCCCGCTGACACAGCTCCGTCACCATGTCCAGATTGTGCTGGCTAATATCGCAGAACGCAATTTCGATGTTGTTAAACTCCGGTACCGTGAGCAAATCCCGCAGCAATCCCCGAGTGAATCCGATACTTCCTGCCCCGATAAACGCCACTTTAAACGACATGTTTATATCCTCCCCTTATCCGAATATTTCGCTTCGGTTAATGACTCTCTTCATGAAATCATTGTACCAACGCCAATAGGGGAAGCGTTATCAAAATCATGACCTGTTCAAGTCCCTGTTGTCAAAAATCCTAACTTTTAAACACCAGATCCACTAATACACTTGTTTTCGAAATTACTGCAAATGACTCATTCATCCTTCGGATATTGACTCACATGTCGTTCCATCGAGGAGCGAAATTCAACAGGCGTACAGCCGGTATATTTTTTGAATAACATATGAAAATACTGACGACTCCCTACTCCAACATAGTCGGAGATCTCAGAAATCGGAATATTCGTCTGCTGTAGCAGCATCTTGGCCTTCTCCATCCGAAGCATGGTCAGGTAATCGGTTGGTGTACGCTGCGTGTGCTGACGGAAAATGCGATGCAAATAACCCGGATGCAGATTGACGGCTGCGGCAATGTCCTTCATCTGAATATTGCGGTCCATATTGTGATGCATGAATTCGATTGTTCGTTTGACATACAGCTCCGCCTGATCTGGCGCACTCCGGTTCATTTCTCCGCGCAGACGTGCTACACGGACGATCAACTGGATGAACAACGTGCGCACCAGCATTCCCTGTTCCGGGGACGACAGATTCCGGGCTTCGCGATGTTGTGCACGGTCCTCTCTGGGAATAACGCCTAATGGGCCAGAGGATCTTCCCTGCTCCAATAGACCACGCTGATCGAGCTCCAACACCAGACTTTTCATAATGTAATACACCTCTTCCGGGTCAGGCAGTACCAGATATGGCGAGGCATTGGCCAGCAAAGTGTGGACTTCTTCCTCTTCCTGTACGAGCTGTCGAATGGACAGCTGACCGGCTGGTGTTCCCGAGAATCCAAACTCTACATTGAGCATCCGGCAAGGCACGCCATCTTCCACCAGCAGACGGTGCGGGACGCCGGCATCGAGCATAATGAACTGCCCTTTTTTCAGAACAGCCTGTTCCGAGCTCCCATCCGGCATCAGTACGTCCACACGACACATTCCCGAAATAATATACATAATCTCCATGGAATCATGATGGTGATAGGACATACGGTAGTTGTCCCATTGCTTATAATAGTACGCATAAAAACGCGGCCCACAATCCTCTGTTCGCAATGCCTCCTGATACAGGCTTCCTGTCCAGCGCTTCGAGATGCTCATGTCCATACCTCCAGTCCTTCAACGATCGATCCTCACTTTTCTCCATTGTAACAATTATGTAGGTTGGATATAAACGTCCTGACTCAAATGATGATTGTATTTTATAATTAGATAAATATATAATTAGTATATGATCTAATCATTTATGTGAATTATCTATACTTAAAGGAGGTTCCTACGCATGAGTATCACCTTTCATCTGGTAAGACACGGACTTAAAGAACGACAAATCGGTGATGTCCCCCTCACTTCCGAAGGGGTTTTACAAGCCGAAGCCACAGCACTTCATTTTGCCAGAGCTGCCTTTCCTGTTACTAAAATTCTTACCAGCCCACTTCGGCGTGCCCAAGAAACTGCAAGTATGATTGCCAGCCATACTCAATCCCCCATAATAGTAGAGCCTCGCCTGCGTGAACGTGCCAATTGGGGAGATGGCCCCGATCAGTCATTCGAAGAATTCATTGCGATGTGGGATCGATGCACGTCTGACCCAGATTACATTCCACCTGTGGGAGACTCGGCCAAACAGGCTGGTGAACGTCTGGCCTCCCGCTTAACCGAATTGACGAATGAAGAGCAGGAGAACAGTAACATTATTGTGGTTACACATGGTGGACTCATTACGGATTTCCTGGTGCAAACCTTCACCGAGCGCGAGCTTAATGTCTGGCATCCCGATTTTATAGCGATGCAGAACCAATTGATCCCCGAATGCTCCATCACCACCTTGATCCATGATCAAGGTAAATACACCATTGAAGCGTTCGCTTCTACCGCGCATCTGGACTTAACGGATAAACAAGAATGATGTAACGCGGATCGCCCGAACATGCCAAGCTCTATTCCCAACTCCCTCAGATTCTCATGTAAAAAAGCTCTGAAGTCTCCATGTGCCGAGACACACGGGAGACTCCAGAGCTTTAGAATACTTCAAAATGCTTCAGTACCGCTCATATCCATTGATGCTGCTTTAGGTTACAGTCTGATCCAAATCAGTTCTACGCTATCTTACTACTGCTGATCAGCCTGCTTACTTTCCGCCCTTCCCTGGCGTGTAGAATTTGGGCAGCGTTACCTTCGACCAGTCGATATCCGATGCCATATAGAAGGACGGATAGGAAGGCTGGTTGTATCCACTGTTCTGTCCAGCAATGCCCACGCGATACATCGCATCATGCATCAGCGTGTACAACTTGCGGTCTGTCTTCTCGGTACTCAGATAGATGCGGATTGCTGAGCTGTCGGTGGTTCTCACCAGCATCTCTTCCCGCCAATCCCCGAAGATATCAGCTACAAGAGAAGGTGTACCTTTGGTGTAATTGTTAGTCAATGTGCCTGTTGCCGTCAGCAACGTGCCACGATTCCAATCCTTGATGGTTGGAGTAACATCAATCGCACCGTCTACGATCTGTGTCGTCATATCACCAGACCAACGGATATTCATATTCGTTCCCGGGGCTTGATCACTGATTTTCTGACCCTGTGCTGTCCATAAGCCTACAGCCCATGTCTCCAGACCGCGACGGGTTGGATCAACATCCCCCACCATGCCGCGTCCCGTATCTTTCCCTGTGTATCCGCCATAGATCACTTCTCCGGTCTTCGCATCCCGCAAGGAGTAGCCATATGGAGCCCACGGACCACCCTCGTGAACCATGAAGATCTCGAGTCCCGGACGATCCGGGTCGATATCTGCCACATGAAGGGCATCCCCATGACCCAGACGGGCAATCGTTCCCGGTGCAGCACTTTCGGCTGGCATCAGGTCTGTGGAGCTATACAGTACGCTACCATCATGATCAATTGTGGCTGAGCCATAGATGATCTCCTGTTTGCCGTCTCCATCCACATCCGCCACACTGAAATAGTGCGCGCCTTGGGTTGTAATGGAGCCATACTCCGGATCTGTGCCATCCACGCCATGCGGCCCATCATTGAACGGGTTCTTCATCGGTGTCCAGCCGCTGTCCACTTTCCATTCCTTTTTCAGCTTCTTGCCATCCCAGTTATAAGCAACCATGGTCGAACGTGTATAGTATCCGCGTGCAAAGATTGCAGATGGTTTCTTGCCATCCAGATAAGCCACGCCCGCCAGGAAACGGTCCACCCGATTGCCCGGTTCAATCCGTGCCATAGCATAATCGCCCCACATCAAGCCATCATCATGACGTTCAGGTTCGTAGGGGATCGTCTCCAGCTCTTTGCCTGATTTCCCTTCAAATACCGTAACGTACTCCGGTCCGTCCACGATAAAGCCTTCGAACTTGCGCAACTCATTTCGGTTGCTGCGTTCTACCGCGTAGACATCAATGAAGTAATCGGCCAAGCTCTCGGCATCCTGCTGAGATAATGGATAGTTATACTTTTTCTCCATTCCAAATGCCTCTTCCAATGTCGCAGGCCAGTTGCCCTTCACTACCTCTTCGTGTTTATGCCAGTTTCTGAACATATCCACCACGTGATCGTAGTAACCGTCAGCACTTAAACGATAATCATCCTCGTTCTTCACGCCTGCCTTGCGGTCTTCCTTCGGTAAGGTGATATACTTCTCGGATGTCACTTTTCCTTTTTTGTTATATTGGATTATTTTCGTGCCCGGAGCAGTCTTGAACATCATCTCAGCCTTGCCATCCCCGTCAAAATCGTAAACAAGCATCTGTGTATAATGAGCACCTGCGCGAATGTTGACTCCAAGATCAATCCGGTACAGCAATTGTCCGTCCAGGGTGTAAGCATCTACGTAGGTTTTACCCGTGTATCCTTTTTGCGATACATCCTTGGCATTGGAAGGGTCCCATTTCACAAAAAACTCATATTGGCCATCCCCGTCCACATCACCCACGCTCATGTCATTGGCGGAATACGTATAGGCTTCGCCGGCAGGCGTCACCCCATCGGCCGGTTTTTGCAGTGGAATATCCACGTAGCCGTTCGCCCAAGGTTTGACGGATGCACTGCGTTTGCTCTCCTTACCCTTTTTGTTCACCGCTGCCACTTCATAACGGGAAGAAGATTTACCTTTGGCATCTACATAGTTGGTGCTATCCGTAACCGTAGTGATCTTTTTGCCATCACGATAGACGTTAAAGTCCGTACCTGTCAGCCCTTTATCGCTATACCCTGTGGCCTCGTCACCAAGCAATCTCCAGCTAAGAAAAACACCTTCGGATGTTGATGCAGCTACCAGACCGCGATCCAGATATTCCAGTTGAATCTCTTTCAAGTGACTGCCCCCCTTATGTGATTGCAGGCCACTCTCCGTTGTACTATTTCCATTCGAAGCTTCGGCTCCAGTGACTCCCGCTGTTCCTCCAATAAGCAAAGCTACGCTGAGTGCCGAAGAGAGCACCTTGGCTGCAAGTGGCAACCGTGCCTTCCTGCGACCGGATTGCTGACCTGAAGCCGATCCCTTATGTACCGGCACTGTTGTTTCTGAGTTCATCCACCTTCACGCTCCTTGAGACAGAATAGATGATGCTGATACACTTCGATGATGATTGAGCATTCAATTACCCGTACAGGCATTCAATCACCCATGTAGACCTCTTCAACGACTGATTCCAAACTTTAATGATTACGCTTACAAAATTAAAAAAGAGAAATCAGCTTGCCCGACTACCAGAGTGCGGTCCTCCTTTCATTCTCTTTCCAATCTGAGCGAGGTGATCCCGCCCATCCGGTTCTATTATAGACATCCTGCCTGCCAGACCCTAGGCAAATATCCGTCCAAAACGATCAATATTCAGTGTTTTTAGGAGTCATTTTGGAAATCAAACCGATGAACGATTCAAGCTGAAGCATGATTCCCACTCACCGCCAAGTTTTTCTAACGAATCCCACGCACCCTATTAGGTGGTGAAACTGCAACAACGAATCCTAACGAATCTCAGTAACCTTATTTGGACCAAAACGAGTCTAAGAGGATCAAAATCTACCCAAATTAACTAAATAGCGTGTCTACGATTCGTTAGATTTATCAAATGCATCAATTCAACTGAATAGCGTGTCCTCTGTTCGTTAGAAAAGAAATAGGGCTGTCCCCTGCTCATTTTCATGAACAGAGGACAGCCCAGCCTGATACGCCCGCTCTTACATCCCTAATTACGGATCTTCAAGCGATTATACATACATTGTTCAAGTGAGAACTTCAATCTAGAATGACTCTTGTAATGCATAGCAAAAAACCGCGATCCTCTAACACACTGAGGATCGCGGTTAAGACAGTTACAAATAAAGTTTAAGGCTCAATGCCCCATACCAGGTTTCCACCTTGATAGAGTGTTACCTTGTTCCAATCCTGATAGGATGTTTTCGTTGGATCGAAGGAGTAATCATTCGTCTCGTCAAAGTTGGACCAGTCTGTTTTGTACATGCGAAGCTGGATATCGCCAGTCTGTCCACCAGCCTGAATGCTGCCAGCGCCAGCTGTGAAGCTCAGCTCTACATACGAGTCTGTGAAGGTGCGCTGAATATTGGCTCCGCCAACTTGAGCGTAATCAATGGCTGAATCCATTGCAGCCGATCCTTCTTTGGAGAAGTAATACCGGATCTTCAGATCACTCAGATTCACAGCAGTACTGCCCAGATTTTTAATGTTGAAATACGGTTTGATCTGGCTGTCCAGCGCATTGGTATCTCCAGCACGATATTGCAGGACAAGATCACTTGTCGGTACAACGACACTTTGAGGTGTCGCGGAAGCTACAGCAGAATTGGCACTTTGCC
This sequence comes from Paenibacillus sp. FSL R5-0517, assembly GCF_037974355.1. Taxonomy (NCBI): domain Bacteria; kingdom Bacillati; phylum Bacillota; class Bacilli; order Caryophanales; family Paenibacillaceae; genus Paenibacillus; species Paenibacillus sp. FSL R5-0517. The sequence goes on along the minus strand of NZ_CP150235.1, from coordinate 1,196,608 downwards.
CTGCTGTGTTCACTGCACTTACCACATAATGATACGTTGTTCCGTTCGTCAGGGAAGTGTTGGTGTATGACGTACCACTCACATTCGTCGCGATTGTTGTGAACGGACCTGCTGCACTCAGCGCCCGTTTCACATTATAACTTGCTGCACCTGTAGAGGCAGTCCACGTCAGACTCACCTGTGCATTACCTGCGGTTGCTGTGAGCGCAGTCGGTGCAGCTGGCGCCGTTACCCCTGCAACCGGTGTAGCAATTGCTGTGGCAGAATTAACACTTTCACCTACAGCATTGGTTGCCGTGACCACATAATAATAGGTTGTACCATTGATCAAGCCAGTATTGGTGTAGGATGTTCCACTCACATTGGCTGCGATCGTTGTGAATGGACCTGATGCGCTCAGTCCCCGCTTCACGCTATAACTGGTCGCACCTGCAGAAGCCGTCCACGTCAAGGAGACCTGAGCGTTACCGGCAGTAGCCGTCAAAGTTGTGGGTGCAGCCGGAGCTGTATTACCTCCCGGAGGATTGCCTCCACCATTACTTGCAGGCAGCACAGGGAATGAGTTCTTCACCAGTGCCACGAATTGATCATGGAACCAGTGACCCGATACCGGAGCATTGGGCAATGCACCTGTTAGTACACCATCCCGAGTGGTGAAGGTCGGGTCACACATCCGGTCGAAACCTTTGCCTTCGTTATTCGGAATTTCGGAACTGGAGCCATCGGATTCACCCGGAGGTTTCACCCAGACATACGCATCCAGATGCGCTGGTCCTGGCGCTGCCTTAGGGACTTCCCCTATGCCAGCTCCACTGGCATTACACCAGTTCCCTCGATGCTCCCGGCGATCTACACGTCCGGAATTTACATAATCGTTGATGTTGCTGCCCGTAGCCGATGTTGGACGGTCTACCCCGCCCCAGCCGTTCCGGCTAGTATCGATCAGGAAACCTGTGCTGCTTGGCCAGCCGGCTTGTACGAAATCGGTATACAGCGCGGCGGTGAAATCGGTTTCGTCAAAATACGGATTCCACTCATAAAACTTGGCTGATTTAATCGGTTGTCCACCGATATTGAGATCCGGGTTGGACAGGTTCGGCTCTCCCAGCGGTGTGGTATTCGCCGTGTTCGTAATGAAGCCATCTGCACTCTGCAGACCTGCCGCAGTATCATTAACTACGTCCGTATATAACGCAACTGCCGCAGAACGGTTGTTATCCCATCCAAGCCAGCCGGAGTGACCGATATCCAGATAGTTGTACACATTCGGAATCGCGTGCAGCTTGTCCAATGCATACTTCACACCGGCCTCATAGATACCTGTTGAGCTGGCTTGACCACAAGCTGGTGTACTCAGGTTGGTCACAAGGTTAGGCAGACTGTCCGGTTCAATGACAGCGATAATGCGAATATCCTGATACTTCGGATCTGCGAAGATATCTGCAATCACATCAATATAATCCGTTTTATACGTCTGTAGTGCAGCCTGTGTTAGTGGAAGTTCACCATTCGAAGCAAGGGCATGACAATCCCGACCTGGCAAGTTATAGATAACGAATGAAGCCGTTATTGGTGTCCCGGGTTTCTTTTGGGCAAGAACAGCATCGAGATGTTCCTCAACGCTTTTGCGACCCGCATTGTCCGTACCGCCATAGATCGCAGCAATCCGGTCAATCCACACTGCGGTTGGATACGATTTGACCGTCTCCATCTGTGCCTTCAGCGATGCATCATTGGTCAACGCAATGGACGTATCCACAAGAGCCGAATAGTCCTCATTCAAATAAGCTGTTGCCCCTACAAATGGATTATCCACATGTGCTTCAGCCGCCTGAGTCAGGCCCGGAGACATTCCCGGGAAAATCCCCGCCGCCAGCAGTGTTGCCGCCAACATTTGCTTTACTCCTTTGCGCAGGATCTTCTTACCTCTTGATCTGGTTTTCAATGTAGTCTTCATAGTTCCACCTTTCCTTTAGTTAGATTGGGTTGTACTCATGTCTGATCCTCTGTGTCATGATGATGCTTAGCACGAAGAGAACGTTCGGATGAGTTGGTTGTATCACCTCCATAAGAAATGGTTGTATAACTGGAAACTTGAACAAACAAATTGTGTGAGGGCGAACCATGAGAATGAGTATAATGTGGTGGGTGTGGGTGATTGTGTGTTAGACATGAAGAAGTGTGGAGATGGATTTACAGGATACTTGAATCTTCCGCTTCGGTAAGCGCTTTCTTTAAGCGGTTTAAAAAAAGGCCATCGCCTGCCCATCTACAAACTTGATGTTCGGTGTCACCTCCTTATGTATGATTATACGACATGTAAATATTACTGTAAATTGAATTAAATAAATTTAATTATATTTTTTTCCATAATTCAGGCAGGAATCTGGACACCCCTTGCCCCTAATCACACCAGAGGCTCATTCTGGCCTTATACCACAATGAACCTCGTGTTGATCAAGGTCGAATTTCACCCGTTTGTCTAGGGCAGAACAACGACATCTCCCGGTTTTAACCCGCTTACCACTTCCGTCTTGTCCCCCGATTCCATTCCAGCCTTAATGGTCAGCGGCTCTGTCAGTCCGTTCCCTTTGTCTAACAGGACGTAAGGTTCGGTCTGATCCCGCATGATGGCCAAGCTGGACACAACCGTCACTTTATCCTTACGCATCGTCTCGATATCGCCTTCCAGACTCACGCCTCCATACATCCTTGCATCCGGCTTCAGATCAATGACCACGTCAAACTGGGAAGCCTGCTTGAGGTCGGTATCGGTACTCTTCCGGGCGAACTTGGACACCTTGCTTACCTTCCCGGTGAATTGCAGGTCTTTCTGCGCTGTCATTCGTACCTTAACCGGCATACCCACCTTAAGTCTGAACATCTCTTCTTCACCAACAATCGTCATGAATTTCAGTTTGCTGATATTGGTAATGGACCCGATTAGCTGTCCTTCCGTCACTGCACGTGTCTTGCTGTCCTCTTCATTCATCTGAAATATACCGGAGGCGGAAGCATACACAGTGGACTTGCTCATCACGGCCTGCTTTTTCTGTATCTCCTTCTCCCTCAGGACCAGTGCTTTTTGATTCAATTCATACGTCAGGCGTTTGGCTTCCCGGTCCGCAAATGCCTTCTTGCGCTCTTCTTCCGTCACGCCAAGCGGTTCGCTCATATTCGCCTGATCCAGGCTAACCTGATTCATCTTATTTTCAAGCTGGGCTTTCTCCAGATCGCTCTGCAATTGCTCGACTTCCGTTTGTAACGTGGACGTGTCGAGTGTAAACAGGATATCCCCCTTGCTCACCTGCTCACCACTTTTCACATGCCACTGCTGGATGTTCGAAGCATATGGAGCATAGATATCCGTCTGATCGGTATATACGGATTTCCCTTTTACCTGAATCGTTTGCGTCATCGTTTCTTGTGTAACATCAAACGTAATTGGCGGCGGGATCTCAACAGGTGCCTCCGGTTTTGGTTTGTACTTTTCATACAGCCAGTACCCCACACCTGCCAAAAGTACAACCGTGATGATGATTTTAATCCATTTCTTCATGTGCCCAATTTCCCTTTCGCTGATAAAATTACATTGATTTGATCACAGTTAATGCGTTGGTCCGCGATGCGCTAATTGCCGGATATATTCCCGATACAACACCGACCAGCACAGCAAACACGATGCCGAGCGGCAGAGCGGACTGCTGAATAACCACGGTCATCGGACCATTGACCTGATCTGCCATCTGACTCGCGAGCAGACTGTTCACCCCGTCGAGGGCAGCAAAGGCAATTCCAACACCTGCCATGCCGCCCATTAATCCAAGCATCGCTGCTTCCGTTATAAACATCTGGCGGATCTGCCACAGATTCGCCCCCAGCACCTTCATTACACCAATCTGCTTGCGCCGTTGATGCGTAGACATGATCATCGCTACAACAATGGACAACGAGGCCAGCAACATGATAAAACCACCGATGCCCAATGCCGCTTGTTGATACATCGCCAGTTGGCCAGCCATTGCTTCCTCCTGGAAGAGATTGCTCTGTGTATTTAACGTCAGCTTCTGGATCTGTTCTTCAACCTGGGATACATAGCGTTTATCCTCCACTTTGACCAAGGCTGAGTTCAGACGCTTGGCTGCACTACTATCCGCCTGTTGCAATCCAAGCTCATCCTGCAATGCACGTGCTGTGTCCAGCGGCAGATATACTTTTTTGTCGCCCTGAGCACTCATCTCATCCATGTTGGAAGGTTTCGTAAGCTCGCCTGATACACGTACAGAGCCACTCATTTTGGTTTTACTCGCATCCGCATAATCTTCATATCGGAACTGGACACGCTGCTGAACCAACTGATCCTGCTTGGATGACATTTCCGTATACTGCTGCAGGAGCTCATTGTTATATGGATCAGCATTCAACTGCTCGAATAACTTCTGAGTTACTTTCGGGTCTACAAGTCCGAATGCGGCCCCATAGCTGGTCACCGCCATACGACCATCCTCCGCCGCACGTCCCTCGGCATATTTATATCCGAACCCGCCCAGGGTCTGCAGTTCCGTGCCAATAACTTCAACGTATGTACTGCGACCATCCGGAAGCACCATCTCCAACGAATCCAGCTTTAACATGGGTGCCACAGCAACCACATGGGGAATTCTCTGAATAATCTGAATCTTCTCCAGCGTCAGCGCACCGCGTTCAAATGTCGAGCTCTGACCGCCCCCCTTGCCGTTCCCCGTACGTATGCCTTCATTGGGCGTAATTGTGATCTCATCCATCTTGTAATTGTCGTTCAATGTTTTCTCGCTATAGGCCTGTACGGACTGCCCCACGCTAAGTGCAATGATCATGGCGGCAGAACCGATGGACAACCCCATCATGCACAGCAGCGTGACCATTTTCCTGCGAATGATCTGTCCCCAGGCCATACGTGCTACATCCCGTATTCTCACATTTCCTCTCCTTTTGCCTCAAACTTCCCTTACAGCCTCTTCAACCAATATTCCATGTTGCAATGTAAGTACAACCTGCATCTGTTCCGCGACTTCTGCTTCATGTGTCACAATAACAAAGGTGGTATTCAGCTCCCGGTTAAGCTGCTGCAAAATTGCAATAATCTCTTCCTCTGTCTCGGTATCCAGATTCCCGGTAGGCTCATCTGCGAAGATCACCGAGGGTTCGGTAATGAGTGAGCGTGCAATACTGACACGTTGTTGTTGACCGCCCGACAACTGGGACGGGAACAAGTTTGCTTTTTCACTTAGTCCAACCTGATCCAATAGTTTCAATGCTTTTGCTTTGCGCTTCGAAGGGCTGATCCCCATGAACACCAACGGTAACTCTACATTTTCCCGAATCGTGAGATTGGACAGCAGCTCATACGACTGGAAAATAAATCCGATATGACTGCGCCTGAACTCAGCCAGGCGATTCTCACTGAAACGAACAATATCTTGTCCCGCAATCAGAATCCTGCCTTGATCCGGCTTCATCAGCCCCGCCATCAGATTCAGCAGCGTGGACTTGCCTGAACCTGAACTTCCCAGCAGCGCCACCATCTTGCCTTCTGCAATCGTCAGGTTGATGTCTTGAAGCACCGGTACGATTCCCTGGCTATTACGGAACGAGTGGGATAATTGATCAACTTGAAGCATTACTGCATGTCTTCCTTTCTACTTGCCAAGTATGTATAGATTCGCGTAGCATATTCCCTTTTAGTATAGAGTGGAGATGTATCCAGGCTGACCGGAGTTGTATCCAATTTGTAAATTGTCATAACAAAAAGACCTTGTCCGCATGGGAGCTGTCGCCAGCCTCATCCAGACCAAGGTCTTATCTTCATATGCCTTCCATAGCTTACCAGGCTCTGAAACTAAAGCGGTACATTTCACTTTTATCCATGGTGCTTCCTACTGCAAATAGTTCGTCATCATTCCATCTGAGTTTGATGAAGCTATCAATATTACGGTAGATCACCGTATCTGACGAAAGCTTGCTGTCATTCAGATAGGCAATATGCAATTCATTCTTCTGATTCTGATTATCCATTGGCAAAAAATAAGCAATTCGCGATTGATCTGCATCCAGTTCGAAGCTCCAGATGGACCCTTTCAGGACCAGTTCATATTGCTTCTGTTCTGCACGATACCGATATAATCCCTGCACCTTATTGATCGTTCCCTGGATGAGCATGTCCCCGTTCTTCAGTAACTTGTACTGTTGAATCTCTTCCATTGCCGCATATGCCTTCACTTCATGCGCATCCTCAAGCGACACACGATATATGGCATAGTTTTCTTTCAACATCACCAGCATATAGAACTGCTTCAGATCTTCACTGACCTCAAAGACATCCATAACGATAAATGTATCACTCGATCCTTTTTCTCGTCCTTGTCCTGTTCCAGCAAACATGCCCATCAGCTCATCATGCGTGTAGATGGTCTGACTCGTTTCCTGCTTTAGATCGACTTGTTTGAATAAGAGATCATCCTGACCGATGTAGGATTCATTCCCTGTAAACACTCTGTAATACGAGTTATCGTTCGAAAGTTTGCGACGTTCCCCGCTCTGAATCATATACTCATACGTCGTCTTCTGCGCTTGACCCGCCCGATATTGGGAGTATATCAACTTCTTGTGATCCGGGCTGATGACTACACCGTAATCCGTATTCGTTGCAATATTTTTCACTTCATTATCATCCAGATGCAGGAGAGACAGCCGCAGCCCTGAATAGGAAGGTTCCGGTTGATTTAATATAATTGTATTTCGGTCTACCACTTCAAAATCATAGATTGCGAAGTCATTCGGAATCTTTGTTGCCGACTCGACTTGAATCGTACTGCTGGGCGGCGGCGCCAGACGGCTGTTGAATTGCTCGCTTGGCATAATCACCGTTCTTGGTTTGAGATTCCCCATACTGAACAGACTGCCGATTCCGAAAATTCCACTGACAAATGCGATTAACAGCCCTGACAACATCAATTTGTCACGGTGCTTTCGCCAGAATCCTGGATGTCTCATGCGTTCATTTCCCCCGGAAGACTGATATTTACTTGTGTCCCTTGCCGCATGATGCTCTTCATCTCCACTGTTCCTCCATGACGCTCCACGATGTTCTTCACAATAGACAAGCCCAGTCCTGCGCTGCCCTTCTCCACCCTGTTGATTCCTTTATCCTGGTAAAAGGGTTCAAATACATGCTGGAGTGCTTCAGCTCCGATTCCTTCCCCCTGATCACGAATCACAATAGCGATGGTCTCACCTAACCGGAAGGATTGTACTTCAATGATTGAATTGACATCACTATATTTAACCGAATTATCCAGAACGTTGAGGAATACCTCCTTCAGCTTGTCCCGATCTCCCTGTAGATACTGATGTTCCTCCAGCTCATAGTGAATGCCTATATTGTACTTGCCCGCCTTAATCGACATGTCTTCACAAGCTTCACGAATAACATCCGATACATCGATACGTTCGAATCGGTACGCCTGAATGACCGCAGAGGAGACCGAGACCTCCAGGATATCCGCAACCATCGTGTTGAGACGCTGGCTTTCCTTGATAATATAATTCATGCCTTTGTCAAAAAAATCCTGATCGGTAAATCCGTTATCCCGCAAAATCTGGGCGTATCCCAGAATGGTCGTTAGTGGTGTCTTCAGTTCATGTGTCACATTGTCAAAAAAGACTTTGCTTCGCGCCTGTACTTGATTCACTTCGTCCCGTTCTCGCTCAATCACATCAATCTGCTCCCGCACACGATCAATCATGATGGTGAAGCTTGAAGCCAGTTCACCAATCTCATCCTTAGTGGTTATCTGAATGTCTGCATTCAAACTCCCCTGAGCCACTTCCGCAGAACGTTTCGTGAGTACACGGATAGGTTGGGTGATTTTCCGGGAAATAAAGATGGAGGCGATAAATACAAATACGAAAATCACCGCCGCGAACAGTTTGATCGTATTTTGAAAACGCAGGTTGCGTTTGAACAAATCCGTGTAATCCTTCTCCATCTGCACAATTCCGATCAATTGTTGATCCATCTGAAGCGGAAAGGACAGACTGGAGGTGACCCGACCTTTATCCACAACTGTGGTATACGCGATCTTGGATTGTATGGCCGCCTTCACATCAGGATGGTCAGACCGCATAGCGACATTAGCTTCACTGCCAGTAGATCCGTATGGTGAAGCATCAGGGCGATATACGGTAATTTTTCCCCCAACGGCTGAACCAATCTGCTCCGCAAGCTCGCGGCTTCCTGCTTCGAGCGAGTCTCTGCTCATGCGTTTGTTATGAATCAGGAAGTACTGATTCAGCGCGATATCCAGATTTTTCTTCGATTGCACCATGTCCTCATGCACTTCCCGGTACATATTCTCCTGTGCCACCTTATTGGACAGAATCAGCAGAACGGAGAATCCGATAAAGACGATGACCGAGAAGAGCACCACCATTTTGAACTGGATGGTCCACTTCATGTCTGCACCTGAATATTCAGCTTATACCCTACACCAAATACAGTCTCTATCATCGAAATGCCCTGCACACCACTATCCAATTTCTTGCGAATCCGTTGTATATGAATATCCACCGTTCGGGTATCTCCTGCAAAATCAAATCCCCATACCTTGTCCAGCAGTTCAGAACGTGTATGTACCTTACGATGATGGGTCACGAGAAATAACAACAGGTCATATTCCTTATTGGTGAGTCCTGCGCGTTCCCCGTCTTTCCACACTTCCCGTTCATCCTTGCGAATCTCAATATGCTTGCCAAGCCTGACCACCTCATAGGACTGATTCTCCAGTGTCTCGCTGATGAGATCAATCCGGCGAAAGATCGCCCGAATGCGCGCAACCACCTCACGGATATCAAAAGGTTTCGTGATATAATCATCCGCCCCAAGCTCCATGCCAAGTACCTTGTCCAGCATGTCAGACTTCGCAGTGATCATGATGACGGGTATCTTGGAGTTCACAGACAGTTGCCGACACACATCAAAACCGCTCATATCCGGCAGCATCAGATCCAGCAGGATCAGATCCGGCTTCGAATCCCGAAGCAGATTCAACCCCTCTTTACCCGTAGCTGCTTCCTTGATCTCAAATCCTTCCTTGCGTAACGAATAGGACAAAATATCTCGAATGGACTCCTCGTCCTCAATAATTAAAATCTCTTTTGGTCTCATGATACCCTCGTAATCTCCCTGCTCTATGAATTTCATCTGCCTATATTTTGTATCCCAAGCCTTGTGCTTGAATAGAGGGAAGCACGAAATGTTACAACTTCGATACAACTCTGAACCGTTTGGAAACAACCTCCCGATATACTTGGATCATAAGAGACTCATACCAGACCGGACCCAAGCCTGATCTGTATCCAAGGGGGATTCACATCATATGAACAATGCACAAATCAACGATGCTTATGTCAACTATAAATCAGAAATCACACGGTATCTATCCCATATCGTCAAACAGCCACAAGACGCAGAAGATCTGGCTCAGGATTGCTTCATTCGACTGATGAATGTGACCGTAGATATCCCTGAAGATCGACTCCTCTATTATCTCAAACGGATTGCCCGAAACCTTGCCATGGACAGTTTCCGCAGGCGAACCCGTACACTTAAACGTGACAGCCGTCTGGAGGTACCTACCCATCACCTCGATACACCCCAACTTGAAATTAATGAAGGCGTTCATGATCTTGTCTCCCATATCAACAACACGGAACACCGAAAAATATTAGAACTTCGCCTCATCCACGGATACTCCATCAAGGAAACAGCAGAGCTGGTGAATCGCAGTGAAGGCATGATTAAGTCTTCTGTCTTCCATGCCGTCAATCGAATTCGGGCCAAAGTCATCTCATAGAGATGGCTTTTTTTATGCAAAATCAACAGTGACGCCGGATGGGAGTGTTAAGACAGGACCGAAATACCTATGGATATGTCAAAAGACCCAATTTTACAAATATCGAGTTAATTTTTACAAATTGTTATGACTATGTGAGATTTTCATGTGGTAGAATATGGACGAACTCATGAATTAACTAATATCTGGGAGGGATTTGGTTGGGTAAATTAACAGGTATGCGCGGAGTATTTCTAAAATCACTCCTCGCATTGTCCATGGCTTTGCCGCTTCAGATCGGATTATGGAACGGAGATGCATCGGTTCATGCGGAAGGACCGACAGACCCGGCACCATTCATCCAAGCGAAGGTTGTGAACCAAAATGCAGGCAAGAAAGTATTGTTCGACAACTCACACGGCCAGACGGCTGGAGCAGCAGACTGGGTCATCGATGGAGGTTTCTCTGACTTCGGGAATGCACTCGCGAATGATGGTTATTATGTCAAAGAACTTCGCAAGACGACTCCATTTACCTATGATGATCTGAAAGAGTATAACGTATTCGTTATTGCAGAGCCTCAAATTCCTTTCAAAACATCCGAACAGGCAGCACTCAAACAATATGTTGAAACAGGCGGCAGCATCTTCTTCGTTGGAGATCACTATAATGCAGACCGTAATAAAAACCGCTGGGATGGCTCTGAAGTTATCAACGGCTATCGTCGTGGAGCATTCGAAGATCCAGCCAAAGGCATGAGCACAGATGAGCGTAATTCTGAAGCCATGCAAAACATCACCAGCTCGGACTGGTTGTCCGATAATTTTGGCGTACGATTCCGCTATAACGCACTTGGCGATATCAATGCCAATATCATTGTACCGGCAGATCAAGCCTTCGGCATCACAGAAGGTGTGTCGGCTGTAGCCATGCATGCCGGCTCAACCCTCGCAATCACTGATCCGGAAAAGGCAAAAGGCATTGTGTACCTGCCAAAAACCAACGCAAAATGGAACAACGCGGTGGACCAAGGCGTATACAACGGCGGCGGGATCGAAGAAGGTCCTTACGTAGCCGTATCCAAGCTTGGAGCAGGTAAGGCTGCCTTCATCGGTGACTCCTCTCCAGTAGAAGATGCATCGCCTAAATACTTGCGTGAAGAGACGGGCACACGCAAAACAACCTATGACGGATTCAAAGAAGTCGATGATGCCGTATTGCTCGTGAACACGGTGAACTGGCTTGCTACACAAGAGAACTACACGGACTTCACTCAAGTAAACGGACTTGAACTGGATACAGCTACAGCGCTGTTGCCATTCGAAGAGCCGGCTGCTTCTACAGAACCACAGGCTGAACCTTGGGCCGCACCTGCTGCCGGATACAAGTGGTACGATCGTTCCACGTTCAAGGCTGGTTCTTACGGCGGCCCTGCATCCAGCGCAAATGCTTCTTACAGCTTCGTGAAACAGGATACGCTTCCGAATGCAGAAGACTTCCAGATTCGTGTCGTTGTGGAGAACATGGCTCCAAACACAACCGTATCCGGTTATAGTGCTGGTATCTATCTGACTGGCGGAACACAGGTAGCCATGATTCAGAATGAAAGTGGTAGTTGGCCGACATCGTACGGTTACAGCTCCACATTCAGTGTAACCTCGGATAGCCAAGGTCGCGGGATCAAAGATCTGAATGTACGTATCAAACCGGGTACAACTGGCGCTGCAAGCCTGCGTCTCCGTCTGAACGGCAGTAACCTGATTACCAATGCCGTGACTGTTGGCAATGTGCCAGCTGAACAGCTTCCGGAAGAAGAAGGACCGATTCCAGCAGCGATTACCGTTGCTGAAGCACGCACCAAAGCTGTCGGTACGACCGTAACCATCGAAGGTGTTGTAACGACAGAACCAGGTGCATTCGGTGGACAAGCCTTTTATCTTCAAGATGAAACTGCCGGAATTTATGTCTTCCAACACACAAGTGGCTTTCATGCAGGTGACACGGTGAAAGTAACGGCAGCAACAACCATCTATAACAGCGAGTTCGAGCTTACCGACATCGTTGCGATTGAGAAAACAGGTACGGCTTCCGTACCTGCTCCAATTGAAGTTACAGCCATTACAGATGCGAACCAGGGTCAACTGGTTCAATTGAAAGATGTAACGATTGAGAATATCATCAGTGCTACACCGGCTGGATCTTTCGAATTTGACGCAGTGGCTGCGGACGGAGCAACTACACACATCCGTGTAGACACCCGTACAGGTGTGACAGATACTTCCTTCCCTTATACTGCTGGGGACAAAATTGATATCACAGGCGTTTCTGCTATTTTCAAAGACGTATATCAATTGAAACCTAGAAGCTTGAATGATTTTGTACCTGCTGAGGATCAAGGTGGAGGCGAACAGCCTTCCACTCCAGCTGCAGAAGCGCCGGGTAAACCGGTGCTTTCTTCTGATAATGGATATACGACTGGCCTGTTCGAAGGTGCGTATAACGTAAGCATGAACCTCTGGTGGGGCGAAAATGGTTCTGAATACAAACTGTATGAGAACGGCGTTCTCATTGATACGCAGAAGTTGACTGCGGCTACACCTTCTTCACAGTTTGCTAAAACCGCCATTACTGGCAAAACGAATGGCACGTATACTTACGTTGCCGAGCTGACCAATGACAAAGGCACAACACGCAGTGAGGTACTGACAGTACAAGTAACCAATGCCACTCCAGACAAAGCAACATTGTCCCAAAACAACTGGGATGGTGATGGCAACTACAGCGTATCTATGAACCTCTGGTGGGGTACGAACGCTACCGAATACCGTCTCTATGAGAATGATGTATTGATTGATACACAAGCATTGAAAGCCGCTACACCCGCTTCTCAAAGTGCGGTTACGGAATTGTCCGGTCGTGCTAACGGAACATACACGTACCGCGCTGAGCTGATCAACGCCGCAGGCGTAACCAGCACAGAGACAATTACAGTTCAAGTAACCAAAGCGTTGCCTTTGGCTAGCTAGGTCTTAATAAAGAAGCCTGACTTTTAACCAAGCTACTAAAAAACCGAAACCAACATTGCCTGATTCAGGGCAACCTGGTTTCGGTTTTTTTTAGTTGAGCAGAGGAACATCGGAATACTTTGACTTATACGGTACCAATTCACTCATGACGCTAAAGTGACTTGTTACTTATGAATCTCAGGGGCTGACGCTCTTGGGATCGTGGGCTTCTCGGCTCATTGCCTCGTGCGCTTATGTATTGGGAATTTCACGTGATACCCTTCCCCCTTAACGCGGCTAACGAATCTGACAGATCTTATTCAGCCATTTTGACGGAATTCTAAAATCTAACGAACCTCAGTGTCGCTATTTAACTATATTTCCGCTCCAAGAGGGTTAATTCAGGTTAGACTCAACAAATAGCGTCACTACGATTCGTTAGAATGCCAGTGACGCCTCATGTTACCAAATAAGGACTCTCAAGTTCGTTAGACCAGCTCCTGCGACGCTACTTTGGTTACATATTGTAAAAGCAATGCAGAACGTAGGTTCATTTCAAACGTTCAGGCCCATTCCATTTCTTCCAACCTAGAATACTGTTCCATACAGCAGCATAAACAGCCACGGCGATAACACTGATAACAAAAATCCAGTTTATGTGGGGATACGGATAACTTCTTCCCGTGAAAACGATTAGGATTGCACTGAGTCCAATATTCTCTATGTTATGCTTTTTAAACTTCTGAAAGAACATTCTGTAGAGTAACAGGAGCACGATAAACCCAATCCATATATAATAAAATATTTCCATAAGTCACCTTCCTTTTGAAAAACTGATTACTTGTAATGGTTATCTATGAGGAATATTGATTAATATCCTTAATTCCCTTTATATAGGAATCTATTAATACTACATGTCATTGGAAATTAATTCAATCCTCGGTCTGCATATTCTTTGAACATCCTTATGAATAATGATCAGCACGGCAATAAAACATTCTGTTGTTGATTTGCAGACACAAAAAAAGACTATCCCTGGCCATATTTCTGGCAGCGAATAGCCCTCTCCTCTTACTCTATCGTCTAACCTTACTTAATTATCTAATATACTTTATGGCACCACTATCTTTATGCCTCGTAGCCTCACATTAGCCTACACCAGCTTCTTACGAATATACCCTGAGATCAAGTCGATAATCGTGATCATCACGATAATTCCCAGCAGGATTATACCTACTCGCGGCCAGTTCCGTGTGCTAAGTGCAAAAATCAGCGGGGTTCCAATCCCCCCTGCTCCAATTACGCCGAGTATAGTCGCAGAACGTACATTAATCTCGAACCGATACAACGTATAGTTCAGGAATCCTGGCATAACCTGCGGCAAAATGGCGAACCACAACTGCTGCATGCGATTGGCTCCGGAGGCAAGCAGCGCCTCAGATGGGCCGTAGTCGATATTCTCGACTTCATCTGCGTACAATTTACCCAACATGCCGATGGAGTGTAATCCAAGGGCGAGTACCCCTGCGAACGAACCTGGGCCTACGGCCTTAATGAACAACAAGGCCATAATAATCTCAGGGAACGTGCGGATGAAGCTGAGTACCATTTTCCCTGCACCCGAGATGGAACGATGCCCACTCATATTGCGGGCAGACCAGAATGCAAACGGGATACAGAGTACTGCCGAGATTACGGTACCCAACACGGAAATCGCCAGTGTATCGAGCAGTCCCCGAAGTAGGTCTTCTCCCTCTGGCAAGTATACAAAATCCCAATCCGGTGAGAATATTCCGGCTACAATAGCCTTCATAATCTGAGCAGCGGTTTCCTTAAAGCCAGTGAATGGTACACCAGCGAGAGCCCAGACATATACAAGGATTAGCAGTAACACAATGACCCAGCGTAGCGGGTTCTTCCGTGGTTTTGGCCGGATGCGGCTTGTTTCATTTTTCATCATAGCAATTTCTCCCGCAGCTTAGTACTTACATAATCAATGACCAGAACAATGACGAGGGTAAACAGAATGATTACGCTGGTCTTGTCATACTCCAGGAATCCAAGTGTGGCCTCATAATAGAGTCCAATTCCTCCGGCTCCCACCAGTCCGAGAATGGCAGCAGCACGTATATTAATTTCGAAGGCATACAGCACATAGGATGTGAACTGAGCAGCCAATTGCGGCACCACGCCATATACAATGAGCTGAATCCGGTTCATACCCACAGCCGTCATCGCTTCCAGCGGCCCCTGATCAATGGTTTCCAGCGTCTCATACGTGAGCTTCGCAATCAGACCAACCGAGAACACAGCCAGTGCCAAGATTCCGGGGATTGGACCCAGACCAAACACAGCTACAAATAGAGCAGCAAGCAGCAGATCCGGTACAGTCCGAATCAGGTTCAGCAGAAAGCGCGCCGGATAATAGATCCAGCGACTCGGCATCAGGTTACCGGCACAGATGATCGAGATCGGGATTGCAATAATGGCACCAATGGTTGTTCCGATCAGGGCCATTCGGATCGTTTCCAGCATGCCTTGCACGATATTATCAAAGTAACTCCACCGAGGTGGGAACATCTCCTTCAGTAAATCCAGCATGTTGGGGAAACCTTCATACAACTCCGTAAAGCTGGCATCCGTCTGCTTGGCACTGGCCCACAGAAGGAGCAGAATGATCACTAGGGTGAGCAGATGTTTCGTACGCCCAGGCGGTTTCGGGCGATTCACAACCTGAGCCGGGCTGGAACCAGGTTCCTTCCCCACTCCGCCTACATTCTGAAGTGGAACGTTGGACTGCCCCTTCATACCACAACTTCTCCCTGCTCATGCACAGCCTGCTTGTCCAGCAATTCGTCAGCGAGAATCGGTCTGCCGTATATTTCTGCAAAACGCTCATCCGTTGCCTCTTCCACCGGGCCATCGAATACGACCTCGCCTGCTCGCAATCCGACAATACGGGTCGCATACTCTCTCGCAAGATCAATAAAGTGAAGATTGACAATCGTGGTAATCCCAAGGTCTTGATTAATGCGTTTCAGGTCATCCATGACCTGTTTCGTTGTAAGCGGGTCGAGTGAAGCAACTGGTTCGTCAGCCAGAATGATTTTTGCTTCCTGTGCCAGTACACGGGCAATAGCCACACGCTGCTGTTGTCCACCGGATAGCTGATCTGCACGGGAATAGGCTTTCTCCGAGATGTTAACCCGATCCAGCGCCGTAAATGCAAGTTCAATATCCTCTTTGGGAAAACGACCCAGAATGGTACGCATGGTGGAATGGTATCCAACGCGTCCAGCAAGTACATTACGGAGTACACTAGACCGCTTCACCAGATTGAAGCTTTGGAAAATCATGCCGATGTCACGTCTGATCATGCGTAGCCGTTTGCCCTGTGCCTTCGTGATGGAACTTCCGTTAATCAGAATCTCGCCCTCACTAATGTCGTGCAGCCGATTAATGGATCGCAGGAGAGTTGATTTACCCGCACCCGACAGACCCACTACAGCAATGAATTCCCCCTGCTCAAATTTTAGATTAATATTATCCAGGCCCTTGGTGCCGTTAGCGTAAGTTTTGGTAACGTTATGAAGCTCAATCATGGCAATAATCCTTCTTTCATTCATAATGATCAACCATACCTAAGTCCTTGCTATAATGGCACAAGCCAGCGCAGCGTAGATCACGCTGAACTGGCCTGTCCATTGCTACGATTAAGCTGTTCCCATCCAAGAGAGCGACTACAAAGTGAACAGATCCCGAACTACTTTTGGATCCAAATTATTCACCTTTCACTTTTTCGCCATACTGACGAACGATCTCAAACTTGCTATCATCGGATTCTACATAACCTTCATGCGTATAGATTTCTTTGATGATCTGGTGACCTTCCGTATCTTTACCGATATCGATGAAGGCTTGTTTGATCTTCGCAGTCCAATCAGCATTCATGTCTGTACGAACGGCAATGGTATCGTTAGGAATAGGCTCAGTGAACGCCAGTACACGTGTATCTTCAAATACAGTCGGATAGTCTTTGGCTACCGTGTTGCGGGCATCTTGGAAGATAGCTGCCGCATCAACATCGCCGTTCAATACAGCGATCACACCTTGGTCATGACCTTTCAACGTTACAGGTGTTACATCTTTCAATGGATCAATGCCTCTGTCGAGCAACAGACCTGCTGGCCATACATAACCTGCGGAAGACGTTACGTTTTGGTAAGCAACTTTTTTACCTTTTAGGTCTTCGATGGATTGAATCGGCGAATCTTTTTTCACGATAAACATGGATTTATAGGAATCCGCCAACTGTTCGGTTGGAGCACCTGTCTCATCATTTACACCAAAACGTTGTGCTTGCAGAATAACTTGTGCAGCGCCTTTTTCTTTTGCCAGTACATAAGCTGTTGGAGGCAAGAAACCTACGTCTACTTTGTTGGAAGCCATTGCTTCAATAATTGTGTTGTAGTCGGTGGATACGCTGACTTTTACCGGAATGCCCAGTTTGTCACCAAGCAGCTTCTCCAGCGGTTTCGCTTTGGCTTCAAGCGTATCTGCATTCTGGGAAGGAACAAATTGAACCGTCAATTCCGTTGGCACATAACCTTCGACAGCTTTCTCTGTCTCTGCCGTAGACGTACCGGATGCATTCGGACTCGCATTACCCCCGTTAGCCGAACCTGTTGTACTACTGCTAGACCCACAAGCACTCAGAAACAGAACCAAAATCAACAATGGTAAGAATAAAGCAGACTTCTTCAAACGAACACCCTCCAAAGAGTTTCTATTTTTCAGTACTTGTCTACTATAATTGCCAAATATTTGCGCGATGTGAAACGAAATTTGGAGTTTTGTAAAGTTTCCTGTCAGGCTGTCAGCGCGACTTGTAGTCTGTTAAAATAGGCTCATTATGGTTGAAGATATGGGAAGAACTTATATATTAGAGGAGATTGTAAAATGACATCCATACACCCTACGGCAAGCTTCGATATTCTGTATACCAGTGATCTGCACGGGGCAATTCGCCCCATTCATTACAATACCAATGCGTACCGCCCGGCTGGGCTTGCCTTGCTGGCTTCCCTGATTCGTAAGGAACGCGAGCGTTCACCTGAACTGATGCTGGTGGATAACGGGGATCTGCTGCAAGGATCACCCTTGGCCTCTTATGCAGCTTCACAGATTTCCAACAACGAAGGGCATCCCTTCATCACAGTTCTGAATGAACTCGGTTATGATGCTGCGGTGATGGGTAACCACGAGTTCAACTATGGTCAGGATCTGCTGCGCCGAGCAGTTGAAGCTTCCAACTTCCCTTGGCTGTCAGCCAACATTGTTCATGCTGAGCACGACAGAGCCAATGAATCAGAATCTTCGAGAGATCTTCCAACAGGTGCAGCTCTGCCAGCCTTCGGCCCTCCCTATCTAATGAAGACACTCTCCTCCGGTGTTCGAATTGCACTCTTGGGTGCAACGACACATTATATCCCGAACTGGGAGCATCCGAAGAATATTGAAGGTTTGCAGTTCCTTGATGCCTTGGAGACCATTCGTACATGGGTTAACTATATACGCGAGCATGAACAACCAGATGTAATGGTTGTCAGTTATCATGGCGGGTTTGAGAGTGATCTGGAAACAGGAGAGCCTGCCGAACGGTTAACTGGAGAAAATCAAGGCTATGCCATCTGTCGGGACATCGAAGGCATCGATGTGCTGCTTACCGGACATCAGCATCGTCAGCTTACCGCTACTATCCATGGTGTAACCGTCATTCAGCCGGGATTCAGCGGAAATGGTGCGGGGCATGTATCCGTTCAGTTGGAGCAATCATCGGGCGGGAAATGGAAGATTACAGATAAGAAGGCCCGGTTTTTACTTCTGGATGAACATAATGAGGTCGAACCTGATGCTACAGTTATGAAGCTTACGGACGAGCTGGAAGCTGAAGCACAAGCATGGCTGGATCAACCGATTGGCGAGGTTGCTGGGGATTTGTCCATCTCCAATGCAACGGCTCTGCGGCTTAAGGCGCATCCTTTTATTGCTTTTGTACATCAAGTGCAGATGGAAGCGACTGGAGCGCAGCTCTCCAATACCGCCATGCTAAGTGAAGAAGCCCGTGGTTTCGGGAGTCACATCACCGTACGGGACGTGTTATCCAACTTTATCTATCCTAATACTCTGACCGTGCTGGAGCTGAGTGGTCAGGATGTCCGGGAGGCGTTGGAACAAACAGCTCGTTACTTTGAAGTAAATGCTTCTGGCGAGGTGGCAGTCAATCCGGCTTATATGGAACCCAAACCTCAGCATTATAATTACGATATGTGGGCTGGTATGGAATACGAGTTGGATATCTCCCGGCCTGTAGGTAGTCGAGTTGTGAAGCTGGAACGTGAAGGCAAGCCAATGGACATGGATGGCATGTACTCTGTGGTGATGAACAGCTACCGTGCTGCTGGCGGTGGAGATTATGCGATGTATCCAGGTAAAAAAGTGTTGCACGAAGGCGCGACAGATATGGCCGCACTGGTAGAGGATTACATCCGCAGACACCAACCGTTAACAGTGGAGCAGGCGGATAACTGGCGGGTTGTTGGTCGCAAGGGGGAATGACTGCTACTGTCGATGGACTCGGGTAGGTAATTTCGAAGGATTTAGAATGATCTAGAATGATTTAGGAGGGTTTAGGCGGCTTTAAAAAGATTTGGCATACAAGTTAGCGTGTGAGCTGCTTGTGGGCTTGTCGGCCGTTTCTTGTTTTAAGGCTGCTTGAATGCTTGTTTCTTATTCTAAGGAACCTAGGAAGTCTTATTTGTCCCTCCTGCCCCTCATTTTTAATTGTAAGGAACACCAGACACGCTATTTCCTAAAAATCTGACGATTAACGCGATATACGGCTCAAAATCTCTAAATAGGGCGTCTCATGTTCCTTAGATTTCCGTAGTTGCTTCATACTCCTGAATAACGTGTCTCCGATTCGTTAGCGCTCATCCCTTTGCGCCTCTCTCTGCTCACACCGTAATTGTAAGCGAGTGGAACGAGCCACCCCCTCGATGATTAAAAGGGGCGTCCCGTCATATTCATGACAAGGACAGCCCCTTCTTTATTTTTACAATATCAAGCTCTACGACTTCTCAATCTGCCCCTAATTTACCGTAACCAATGTGCCGTGCTCATCTGCTGAACGTATCTCGGCTTCAATTAACTCAAGCGTGCCTGTTGCACTCTCTGGTGTACATACAGATACAGGCGTGCCCGTGTGAACAGACTGGATAAAATATTTGAGTTGGTGATAATATCCCGAGTCGGGTGACAGCTCCGCGACGAAACCAGGACCATGGTTGGGATTTACTTTTAGCTCTCCATTCTCAAAGACCAGATTCCCCTGCTCCAAATTCACCCGATACGTCATCGAGAACCCGTAGTCTCCCCCCAGCGTCCAGTCGGCTTGGGCATTCAGCACTTTTCCATCAGGATACACATAATTGGTAGACACGGTATCATAGCCGCTTCCCGGAATAACATTACGAGCGAGCGTGGATACTTGATCCGGTTTGCCAAACACCCAGTGAATAATATCCGAATCATGAATGTGCATATCTAATATGCAGCCCCCGCTTTTCTCCCCATCCAGGAACCACTCTTGAGGCAAACCCGAACCGCGGAAGAAATAACCTGCGTTGACCGCTCCATAACGACCATCTTCTACTACGGATTTTAGATAGGCATAGGCTGGCCAGAAGCGTAAACATTGCCCAATCATCAGTGTTTTTCCTGTCGCTTTGGCGGCTTCTGCCATCTTCCAGCCTTCCGCCGAATGGCGCGCAACCGGTTTCTCACACAGTACATGATAACCTTTCTCCAGCAAGGAACATGTTAATTCAGCATGCAATGGTGTGGGCAGCGTAATATCAATGATATCCAGTTCCTCTTGCTCCAGCATCGCGTCGATATTGTCGTACAAACGATAAGGTGTGAGATCATATACCTCTTGCTCTGTTGCCATATTACCGGCTGCTTTACCGTGCTTCAATTCCTCTATTCTCAGATCGCAGATGGCTACCAATTCCACGGGTTCCCCTTCGGAGGCAAGGCGTACATAGTTGTCAAAATGCATACGTCCCATAAACCCAAAACCGATCAATCCCACTTTTAACATATTTCAACCTCCCATATCAAAATAGAATGAATACGCCAATAAACGTTGTTATCCGAATTTATTACTGAGAACGCCCAAGAATGGCATCCATCGCTTTGGATGTATTGAATATGATCTGCTTCGAATGATGAGCGTAAGGCGGAATCATCTCCGCAGTCACGTAGTTGTCGTAACCAATAGCCTGTAATGCCTGCATCACCGCCGGATAATTCACATCTCCAGCCAGCAGATCCACAAATCCATGAAGCCCTCCCGCTTGACGACGGTAATCCTTGAAGTGCACCTTTTTGATCCGATGACCCAGAATGCGAACCCACTGCTCCGGGTAACCGTTCTGCACGACATTGCCCACATCGAAATATGAACCTATATACTCTGAGCCAAAAGAATCAATAAAGGCACGCAGTTCTAACGGTGATACCAAAAACTTGTTCCATACGTTCTCAATGCCAATGGATACGCCTGCACTTTTCGCATACGGCAGCAGGTGCGCAAGGGCTTCTTGCGCCCGTTCATAAGCAACTTCATAATCCGTCACTTCGCTGTCTGGAATGAAATCCACACCAACCGCGCCCGGAATGACCAGAATGGTATCCACACCAAATGCCGCGGCAAGTTCCAACTGTTTTTTACACACATCCAGTGCTTTCGTGCGAATCTCCGGACGAGCGCTCGTCATCGGGTAATCCCAGTACAACCCGGTTGCAAGTCCCGCGATTTCGAGTTCAGCTTCCTCCAGACGTCCCTGAATGTCACGAACCTCCTGATCTGTGGCAGACAGACTCAGTTCACCTTCTGCATTAAGGGATAGTTCAATCCCCTCAAAGCCAGCTTGCTTCGCCGTCTGAATACAATCCGTAATAGAGGCATCTCCTGGAAACGACCATATATTAATCCCTTTTTTCATCCGAATATCCTCCTCCAAAATATACAAACCTGTTCTTCAGTGATGCACAGCTATCCCAATTGAAAATAACCAAACCGGGCAGGTAGATGAAAGTTTACAGCCCCTGTGGGCTGCCATGCCTGATACTCCCGATCTCCCTGCACATTCTCATCAATACGGTACACGTTGACCCTCCAGCACACCCCTTTAGTCAGGGGCGACTGGAAGTTACTCGCTGGAATATGGATCAGATACACCCGATGGCCCTGACGATCCACTTCCACAGACGTATGCAACCCCTTCAGCTGCCAGGTTACATCTGCCTGGAATGCTGAACCTTCGTCGTTATTGTGAATGAATGCATCAAATATCACGTTGTGCGGACTGATCTCAAGTTCCATGTAGTTCCTGCCATCCCCCTGTTCATCAATGAACAGTTCAACCACATCCTGCTCGTATAATGGCTGGTTCCTTTCCGTGAAATCAGATACGACGTGATCATCCTGGCATACAAAGCGAATATGCAAGTATTCGGGACTCCAGCCAAATCGAACTTCTGTAGATTGATGAGGTGGTCTGCCTGTTACCGTGTCCACCAGTTCCACTGGAACACATCGCTCCCAATCCGTAGACGTGGGAAATCCATTCTGTGCAACGGACCTGAGTCGTTCGCAGCAATAACTCGTGCTCCGTTCCACCGGGAGAGAGTTCATGTCCATCCTCTCCTTTTTTAGCTTAATCCGTGATGTTGTCTCTCTCGTAAGAACATGTGATAATACATATATTATAAATAAATTACGTGATTATTTATTTAGGAGATAAAGAGATTATTTGCACAATTCCGTTTAGTTTCAATTAGATCTATTTGGCCCAATCTCATTGAAAAAGGAGATGGAACTTATGTCTCTGCAACAAGCGATATATCCTCTGCAACGAACCGTCACTTACAAGGAATGGTCCCCCAACGTGCATTATGCTCAATTCCAGAGCCTTCCTCCCGGCAAACTGGCAAAGCGGCGTTTGTATGATTTTGAACTTCTGTACGTCTCTCAAGGCGAAGCTGCAACTTATATGAACGATATTAATTTTAATCTGAAGGCTGGTCAGCTAATCTTGCTGCCTGCCGGTGTCTATCATCAGAATGAGGTGGTTTCCAGCCCGGAAGCACGTTTCATTGGCATTCATTTTGATTTCTTCAACGAATTGACCATTCAGACCGAGGCCGATATGGTTGTGAACGAAGAGACTGTTCTGCATCATAAATTCGCAGTGGAAGCTTGCGCAGAAGGCATGACGCCGCTATCCTTCAACCCGACCTATACCCCTTCTCCAGCTACCGTGCAGCTTATGGAACAATTGGTA
This sequence comes from Paenibacillus sp. FSL R5-0517, assembly GCF_037974355.1. Lineage (NCBI taxonomy): Bacteria > Bacillati > Bacillota > Bacilli > Caryophanales > Paenibacillaceae > Paenibacillus > Paenibacillus sp. FSL R5-0517. Next base: position 1,173,319 of record NZ_CP150235.1, on the reverse strand, counting down.
CATGAATTTACGATGCGCCCACCGGGATATGAGCTGGTATGCAAAGCTTTGATGCTGCAAATATTGACCCATCTGCTGCGTTCATCCTGGCGAAGTTCGTCACGCCATGATTCGGTACACGGAGAGAAGCTGCTTGAGCTCATGAAACGTATAGAGGGCGCCCCTTCCAATCCGTGGACCAATTCAGGCATCGCCAAACAATTAAACCTGAGTGTGGATCACATGGCCAAATTGTTCAAACAGATTGCGGGCATGCCGCCCAATGAATACATTCAATCCATCCGTCTAAGCGAGGCACGTAAGTTGCTGCGGGAAACCGATCATTCCATTGAGGCGGTCGGTGTACAAAGTGGTTACCCGGACATTCATTATTTCAGCCGCATGTTCCGCAAATATGAAGGCATTTCCCCCCGGGAATACCGGAAGTTGTCCAGAATGCTATAAAAAAGGAGCAGACTGCCGAGTGCAGTCTGCTCCTTGCTTTTTGAAATATCACGAACAACATAAATAGTTCATTTTTCCGTGCCAAACCATACCCTTTAATTCAGCCTATATAGGTAATTTCCGCTCAATATCATTCTCTCTATTTCTATTGTAACGTTATTTTTATGTTTTTTATAGACTGTTTTTTTGGCGATTCCTACACTATACTGCTAAAATACAAATCTAAAAAAAGAGGTGCATCCGTATGAATGACCCAAAAAATGTATTAGATCATGGACCTTTTTTTCATGGTACTAAAGCAGAACTGAACATTGGAGATTTATTAGAACCGCAATACTTATCCAACTACCAAGATAAAAAATCTAACCACATTTACTTCACCGGAACATTAAATGCTGCTAAGTGGGGTGCTGAATTAGCAAAAACGAATGCCAAAGAAAGAATCTACATTGTAGAACCATTAGGAGATTTTGAAAATGATCCTAACTTAACGGATCAAAGATTCCCCGGCAATCCAACACGCTCATATCGATCTAAATCACCTCTAAAAATAGTAGCGGAATTAGCTTCCTGGGAAAGACACTCCGATGAAGAGATCAATCATATGCTCACCTCTTTAAAGAAACTAAGTGAAGAAGGGAAAAATGTGATCTACGATTAATTTCTTAAATCAAAAGTTCCCTTCGTCCAACTTGGACAAGGGAACTCTTGGGTTGATAGCTATTCTATTTTGCCATTGGAAGATTGGCGGAATATGCAGCGGTACGGAACGATCATTTTGACAGCCACTTCATATTGATGATCCAGATAATCGAGCAGCTGTTTAACCGCGAACATGCCCATCTCCAGCTTCGGTACATGAATGGTCGATAATGGCGGAGAGGTGAATTCGGATATTTCAATATTATCCACCCCAAAAAAGGCGATATCCTCCGGGATGCGGAGTCCCTGTTCTGTTGCAGCGCGCATGGCTGCAATGGCCATCATATCACTGGCGGCAAAAATGGCTGTAGGTCTATTCGCATTATTGGTAAATGCCTGCTTGGTCAATTCATAACTCAGAGAAACATCCCATTTCACATCAATAACCCAGTGATCATCAATCGTTAATCCCGCACCATTCATCGCACGTTGGTATCCAAGGAAACGTTTTTCCTCACGAAAATCATTCTTGTACTCCGCACCGCCAATGTAGGCAATGATCCGATGTCCTTGCTCAATCAGATGATTCGTGGCCTCTCTCGCCGCCTCTTCACGGTCATAACCAACGACTGGAATGTCCGGGTCCGTAATGTCCACTCCAACAACAGTCCGTACATTGGCTTTGAGCCAGCGATAAGCTTCCGGGTCAATTCGTTCCACTACAATCATGCCATCAATCCGATGTTCCTTCACCAGAGATTGCAATTGTACGGTATCTCCATCGTTCTCGATGCTATACACAAATTCCAGTCGCATTCCCGCTTCAGCAAGCTGCTTCTCTATGCCTTCCATAATGACTGAAAAATAAGGGCTGTTGTATTTGTTCTGCGGAATGGCGACCACACAACCAATTGCATAGGCCGTTTTAGGTTCAGTCTTCTTTTTCTTGGCCGGACGCTGTGAGCGATAACCCAGCTCCTCAGCGGTGTCCCAGATCTTTTTGCGGGTTTCATCGCTGACCGATCGATTGACATCGTTCTTCATCACACGTGAAACGGTAGAGATCGATACACCAACGCGGTCTGCAATATCCTTCAATTTTGCCATGTGAAGTCCCCACCTTTCCTCTAATCTATGTATTAAAACTCCATTCGTATTGGGGCAATTTCATTCCTGCACAACCAAATTTGCGGCAAATATAATTCTATATTTCAACTCATCATAAGTCAATGCGATACGAGGCATCGAACAACAAGACACCCCCTTCCCTTTCCTTTCCAACCGCCCCTTACAACAAAGAACACAGTCTCCGTAACATAATAACGGCAGCCAGGGAACTCGATCTCCCCACGACTGCCGCCAATTGGTTATAGCCTTCTATTTCTCCACCTCTTTATCTGCTTATTGCATCTTGGAGGCCAAATCCTTCAATGCTGCGGTTAGGTCACCGTCCCCAGCGAGAGGAAGTTTGAGTGATTGCTCGCCGTACGTCCAGACCAGATCGGTTTTCTTGGTTGTAAATGGGGATACAATGCCATACTGCTGAGCATCCAGGAAGATTTTATTATCTTCACCTACAGTAGCGATATAAGCATCCGCTGCGGCCTTGTTAGCCGGAATGGAATAGCCTTGCTTTGCAAGTTCAGTCTGTCCATCCGGACCCGCAAGCCAGGCAAGCAGCTTGTATGCTGCCTCTTCATGCTTGGTGTTGGAACTGATCGCAAGACCTGCCGGCTGAACAACAGTTTGGTTTGTTTTGAATTTTGGTAAATACGAGATGCCGTAATCTACGCCAGCCTCCTGGTAGTTGGTTGTATTCCAGCTACCACCCGGATTCATCGCTACTTTGGATGTCGTAATCGCAAGATTCACCTGTCCACCTAAACCTTCAATCTGTGCAGGTGTGGTGTTGATCTTTTTATTTTTGGTCAAGTCAATAAAATAGTTCAGCACTTCCATCGCTTCAGGTGTCTCAAGCGCAAGGGAACCATCATCATTCACCAGCTTCGCACCATTGGACCACAGTTCCGGCTCCAGAAACCAATCCATCGTTGATCCTGGTGAAATGGACAAGCCCCACTGCTTGATGTTTCCGGCATCAAAACCCGCTTCGTCTGCGCTTTTCCCGTTCTTATCCAGCGTCAGCTTGGTTGCAATATCGGTAATTTCATCCCATGTGGGCTCGAGCGAAGGGACGGGAGCATCATGAGGATTCGTGGTTTCATTCTCAAAGATCGCCTTGTTGTAATACCATACGATGACGTTGGCATCGATAGGTAAGGATACTTGTTTACCCTGATACTGGTGAAGACCTAGCAGACTTTTGTCCACATTGTTCAGATCAAACTGATTTTCCGCCAGCAAGCCATCCAATTCCTTGAAAATACCCAGTTCGGCGTATTTCTCCACGTATGCATAACTCGTTTTGAACACGTCCGGAAGTGTACCCCCCGCCGCATTCGCTGTCAGTCCGTCCCAATAGCTGCCCCAATCCTTGCCTTCCAGTTTGACCTTAATATCGGTATTTGCCTTCATGAACTGATCCAGCAGTTCCTGTGTACGATGAAGCTCTTCTGCCGTCCCCCATTGTGAGTACGTGATGGTTACCGGCTCGCCTGAGCCTTCACTGCTTCCGGAACCTCCAGAGTTGGCATTTTCCGACGATCCTCCATTCGCACATCCACTGATGACCACCATTGTAGCAAGTACAAGTGCCCACACATTGAATAGCCGTTTGCTCTTCGCTTTCATATACACAGCTCCCCTTTAAGTCATATCAATAAGTCCTGTTCACCTGAAAACCGGAAAGCAGGCAGCCTCTCTACCCTTTGGTGCCCGTGAGCACCACCCCCTCAACGATATAACGTTGTGCAAACAGATATAGCAGACCGATCGGAACAATACTGATGAATGCTCCCGCAGCAAGTGCTGGCAGATCCTGGCTCGTCTGACCAATCAGGAGCTGCAAGCCTACGCTCAGGGTGAACATTTCTGCATTTTTGATATACAGGAACGGCCCCAGAAAATCGAGCCAGGAATTCACAAAGGCAAAAATGATGGTTGTCATAATAATGGGTTTGGACAGCGGCATAATCACTCGTGCATATACCGTCCAGCGATTGCCGCCATCGAGATATGTAGCTTCATCCAGCTCCTGGGGAATGGTCATGAAGAATTGGCGAAACAGGAAGATATAATAGGCGCCTCCGAGCCAGGCTGGCACAATGAGCGGCAACCAGGTGTCAATCCAGTTTAACTTGGAAAAAAGGACGTACGAGGGAATCATCATAATGGACGGGGGAATCATCAACGTAACAAGTACAACCGGGAACAACATATTACGGTATCTGTTCACAAAGCGGGAGAAACCGTAAGCGACAAGTGAACTGGACACCACCGCTCCCGCTGCAACAAAAAAGGAAATGAACAATGAGTTTTGAATCCACTGCCACATCATCGGCTGTACAGCGAACAATCGTTCAAAGGCTTCCAGACTGAATGTGTCTGGCAGGATGGTTGGAGGTACCTTATACGTTTCCGCTTTGGTTTTCAGCATGGTCGAGAGCATCCATACAAGAGGCCCTGCGAATAGCATTAACGCTGCGATCAGCAACGTATATTGGGACGTTTTTACCGCTATTTTTCGGCTATTCATGTAACTCTCCTCCTATCGTTCTCCCTCGTAGTACACAAAGCGGTTTGATAATTTCATCAGGATCAGGGTGACAAGTGAGATCACGGCGAACAGGAAAATGGACTGTGTCATCGCCATGCTGAATTTCAGATCGGTAAAGGCCGACTTGTAGATATTGTAGACAAATGTATAGGCAGAGTAGTTCGGACCACCCTTGGATAACAGGAGTGCTTCCGTAAACATCTGAAAGTTATACATGGTCTGAATAATGATGACAAACAGAATGGAAGGACTGATCATGGGCAGCGTAATCTGGAAAAATCGACGTATCCCGCTGGCACCATCGATGGCTGCCGCTTCATACAGATGTCTGGGTACATTTTTCAGTGCAGCCAGGAAGATCAGTACCCCGCTGCCGGAGATCCAGACCTGAAGCATGATGATGACCGGCTTAATCGTATGTTCCCCGCCAATCCAGTCCACTTTGCCTATACCAAGTGCGCCAAGTCCAGCGTTCAAGATGCCAAATTCGGAGTTGAATACCAGCCGCCAGATTATGACCGTTGCCACAATCGGCACCAAGGTCGGCAAATAGAAGAAGGTACGGAACAAGGCAATTCCTTTGACATTAAAATTAAGCAGCATTGCCAGACCAAGCATGCCTGCTGTTACAATCGGAACACCAAATACTACAAAATACATCGTGTTCAGCAGACTTTTCAAAAAGATGGGATCGTCCATCATGTGTGTAAAATTATCGATCCCGACAAAGTTGAAGTTGGTTGCTCCAGGAAGTCTGGCATCCGTAAAGGCATAGAATACCGAGGTTCCAAAAGGAATCATAAAAAAAGTGATAAATCCAATGATCCAAGGCAAAATGAAGAGAAAGAACAGCAGCGTGTCATATTTTCTCAACCTTTTCATGATGACACCCCTCAGCCTGAAATTTCTTCTAAATAGACATACCGTTCTTCCAAAATGGATTTCTCTGCCGCCAGGGCAATAAGCAACGCGTTACGACCAACCTGTGCACTTGCAAAAGGCTGCTTGCCTTCCTGTACACATTTAAGAAAATCAATACGCTGAGTCTGTCCCCCCGTATGACCGCCCATAATGGAATCCGACGTCACATCAATCTCCAGATGATCCTTCGTCCAGTCCTGCCCGCCAACGATATCAATCGTCTTGTCATTACGGGCCACCATCTGACCGCCATTCTCTCCGATCAAGCCAATCTCAAGCCCTTCTCCCATCAGATTGCGCGGTTTCAGATACATGCATAGGCCCAGATTGGCCTTGCTGCCGTTATCATAATCAATGGTGATAAAGGCATGGTCGACGATGGAGGTATCCGAGATTTCTTTTGTCGGATAGTGACTGTATGAATTCTGAATCTGATTGCGCTCTCCTTGCTTCATCACATGCTGGCCTCCAGAGGCAAACACGCGGACAGGCTTCGCCTGGATCATCCAGTTGAAAATATCGAAGTGATGACAATCCTTCTCTACAATCGCTCCCCCGGACTTGGTTTTGTCATAGAACCAATCCGCAGGTGGGAACGGGTCTCGGAATTCTTTGCACCACATCAATTTCACTTCGCCAAGACGGCCGTTCTCCAATTCCTTCTCCATTCGGCGATACAGATTCGAATACCGATAAACCAATCCGATCTGCAATACCTGTCCCGAGGCTTCCGCCGCTTCTATAATGGCATCACAGTCCTCAATGGTATGGGCGACCGGTTTCTCCAGAAATACATGCTTGCCAGCTTCCAAAAAAGCGACCGCTACTTCACGATGCAGATAGTTCGGCACACTGATGACCACCGCATCCAAATCTTCCTTGGCAAGCAGTTCATGATAGTCACTAACGATAGTGGGGTTACTGTTCTTAAGTTCAGCCAGCGTACGTGCCACATTGGCCTCATTCATATCACAGATATAACGAACCTCACTCTCTTCGAGCAAATCAAAACCAATGCAATGATGTGACCCCATGTCTCCTACACCGATAAAAGCCATTTTTATCTTCCCCATGCTTACACTCTCCGTTGCTCGTAAATTTGCGGCAAATGCCTTGACACCAATTCGATGTAAAGAAATCTAACAAGACGATGACTATGTAACGATAGTAAAATAGTTTTATTTGCTTGTCAATTGGTTTTGGCTAGATTTTTAATTATTTTGCCGCAACATATTTTTAAGAGTTTTTGCATACAAATAAACTATTTAACTCTGAATTCATCTTAAATTAAGCGTTTACATTTTTATTTCTATGTCATATAATTTATTGTAATTCTATTTTTATTGCGGCAAATATAACATTAAAATTATAAAAATTACTGTTCATTTTTCAATGGGACACTTTTATTTTCAATAGAAAACTCAATAAATTCTGGAAAAAAATCTGTTGAATCTCCTCTATTCATCCCCTATAATGCAATTTAGACGCGGAATTCAAGAACTAATATCACATTTTATATTTGCCGCAAACTAATTCCCTCATCTTTTCAGTCATTTACCCTCACTTACTACCATGATTCTTACATACAACGTCATTATCATACCGCTCCATGCGGATTCGAAAGGAGTTGAGCTTCCTTAACTGTCCCTCATGACATGCAGGTGTGACAGAACGAGTTATCATCCATAATCCATTATTCAGGAGGTATACCATGACAAGATTATTTAATCGAAGTAAGAGGAGCTTTGGACTGTTTTTGGCTTTTGTGCTCATGATTACCCTGCTTTTGCCTGCGGGAGCCTTACCCAAAGCCTCTGCTGCTACCATCACCATTGATGGCAATGTGAGCGACTGGAGCAGCGTTAGTGCTCTCACGACCAATAGTGGCACAGCCCAGACGCTCAAAGTAACGAATGATGGGACCAACCTCTATCTGCTCGTTCAAGGCTCAGGTCTGAGTACGGCGATGGGCAACTTCTGGATTAACACCGATAACAATACTTCAACCGGTTACCAGGCTGCGGGCTGGGGGACTACAGGTGTGGAGTGGCTCCTTGAAAATACGGGGTTATACCGCTATGGCGGCAGCGGGACCGACTGGAGCTGGAATTTCAACAGCACATTAACCAGCTCCCAATTCTACCGTAGCTCCTCCATCATCGAGGTTGCTATTCCTCTCTCGACACTGCAAATCAGTGCAGGCAGTACAGTGCGAGTCGGGTATATCGATAACAGCTCGGATACATCCAGACTGCCCGCAGCTGGAAAAAACCTGCCCGCTTATCTCCTGACCTCGTCTGGTGGGGGTACGGGGAACAATACCGTGGTGAATCCTGTAGAGCTGGACAGCCCACTCAACAATCCATTCAAAGGCTGGGCGCCTTCGGCCAAGAGCACGACATATGCACAGCCACACAGGCTCGTATATGCCGGCGTAACCTGGAAGGAGCTGGAGTCCACCAAAGGCACATATGATTTTAGTGCGATTGAAGCCACCAATAATTTTGCCTACTGGAAAAGTAAAGGCGTCAAAGTGGTGTTTCGCTTCATTCTGGACAGCCCGACAGGACAGGCTCATCGGGATATTCCAGACTGGCTCTACAATGACATGGTGGCCCGTGGAGAATCACCCGGAACCGTATACAACGATACAACCGGAGGCATGGGTACAGGCAACAACATGGGCTTCTCCCCCAACTACAACTCCACCTATCTGCAAGAACGGCACCAATTAGCCATCGAAGCCATTGCGGCAAGGTACAACACCAATGATCGTCCAGTCGCTTTTGTCCAGATTGGTTCCCTCGGACACTGGGGAGAATTCCATACGTGGCCTTATGTCGGACCCAATGGTGAAACCAATTACACAGGCGCTTTCCCTACCAATGACATCTCGAACAAGTATGTTCAGCATTACATTGATGCCTTTGCTGGCAAAGAGGACAAAATGCAGGTTCTGATCCGCCGCAGTATCGCCTTGGCGAAAACCAACAATAAAGGCATGGTTATGGGCATGTTCAACGATGTGTTTGGACATAAAGACAGCTTCGATGCGGATTGGGGTTGGTACACGGGCACCCAGAATGGCTATTGGGATGACATTGGCCAGCAGCAACCAGGACACCCGAACTTCTGGGAAACCCGTATCTCTGGTGGAGAATTTTATGGCGGTGCCTCAGGAATGTTGGCATCCTTAACCTCCGGTAGCGGATTTACGGAAACATTGCGTCAAACGGAGCTAAGTAAACCAAGCTGGCTTGGACCGAATTCTCCGGCCTCACTCCCGCTGAATCATGCATTACAGGCCAATATCGATGCACTCAAGAAACGAATGGGTTACCACTTTGTCGTGAAGGAAATATCGCATCCATCCACCATTAGCGGAAGCACGTTTACCACAACGATTAAGGTGGAAAATAAAGGCGTACAGCATTTCCCGTTTGCTTGGCCGGTTGAGATTCAACTCCGCAGCGGCAATACCGTTGTTGCGAAGAAAACTACAAACGTTAATCTGACCACATGGAAAACGGGTACCTACACCTTGACCGACTCCATTTCGGTCTCCGGTATTGCTGCTGGCACCTATGATATTGCGATTGCGATCATCGATCCATCAACAACTCAGCCTGGCGTGGACTTCGCCAATACGAATAAGCTGACAGACGGAGCATTTAAGCTGAGCAGTGTAACAAAGTAAATGTCAGGTTCAGATGCCGCGTTGTATAATGCGATGCATTTGTCAGTACATTTGTCAGTGCACTCGTCGGTGCATTCGTCAGTGCATTTGCCATTGTACGTGTAAATTACAAGAGCCGGAAAGAAGGCATAACCCTCATGCCCTCCTTCCGGCTCTTCCTCTGATTGCACGAGTGACTAACTCCACAATAGCTCGGCAATTCGCTTTCCCTCAGGTCAACCCTTTTTAACGTATACTTTGATTTCCTCAGCTTCAGCTTCCGACAAGGGCAACTCGTGGGTAGGTCCGAACGCTAATGAACATCAGGCACCTTATTCGAGGTTTTTTGCATGATCTCAAAATGTAACGAACACCAGAAACCTTATATTCAAATTCCCAGGTCAGAATCAACTTAAAATACGCTCATTCAGGTCAATAACATCTCTGTGGTTCGTTAGAATCTCACAACCTTTGTATTTCGGCAAATAGCTGTCTGTCGTGTTCGTTAAAATTGGTACAGCCTTTGCTGAGCCTGCATTGTAGTAACATCGAGTATGTTGACGATATGACAACTTCGAACGCTCTCCATTTCATATCACACATATAAAAAAAGGATTAGGGCCCCCTTCTAGGGTCTCCAATCCTTTTGTCAATATTGAGCCTTGTACACGTTAACGTCCTCACCAGAATAAAAGGTACAGCTCAAGTCATTTCCCAAACTTGAGCGCAAAGGGATCGTCAGCAGGACCGATTCCTGTATTCCTTCGTCACCTTGCCTTCCCTTACTGCTGCACCTTACTTATTGCTCTATTGCGCCTTTTTACGCAACTGGCTGTAATACAGCTCGCTGTAGAAACCGCCTTGTTCCAGCAGTGCATCATGCGAGCCTTGCTCCAGTAGATGCCCATCCTTCAGCACCAGAATTCGGTTGGCCTGACGGATCGTGTTCAGTCTGTGGGCAATGACAAAACTGGTCCGTCCCTGCATCAGACGTTGCAGTCCTTCCTGGATTTTAATCTCCGTAACAGTATCGATGCTACTCGTCGCTTCGTCCAGAACGAGGATGGAAGGGTCCGCCAGAATTGCCCGGGCAATGGCGAGCAGCTGCTTCTGTCCCTGACTGATACCACTTCCGTCGGCCTGGAGCACTTTGTCGTACCCATCCTTCATTCGCACAATGAACGAATGGGCATTCGCCAACCGTGAAGCGGCTTCCACCTCTTCATCCGTCGCGTCCAGACGGCCAAACCGAATATTTTCCCGGATCGTACCCTGAAACAGGAAGGAATCCTGAAGCACAAACGCCATATGAGACCGCAGATTCTCACGTCGAATGGTGGTCATATCACGACCATCTACCGTTAATGTTCCACCTGTCGGATCATAGAAACGGGATAACAGCTGAATCAATGTTGTTTTCCCCGCTCCGGTCGGACCTACCAGGGCAATCATCTCACCCGGTTTGGCTTCAAAGCTGATGTCATGCAAAATGTTACGTCCTTCATCGTATCCAAAGGATACTTTGTCGAAACGAACGGCTCCCTCCACCTTATCCAGAGATACCGCTGCCCCTTCATCCTTCGCTTCCTCATCTTCGTCCAGCACCTCGAATACACGCTCAGCCCCCGCAATTGCGGACAATAACGTATTCCACTGGTTCGCCAGATCGTTGAGCGGACGGGTAAACTGACGGGCATATTCCACAAAGATAATGATCACCCCGACCGTAACGGAACCCTGAATCGCCAGAATACCACCGATACCCGCAACAATTGCAAAGCTCAGATTATTCAATCCATTCATCAGTTTCGGAATAAAACCGGAGATGGTCTGTGCCCAGAATCCGGAAATCCGGATGCGGGTATTCCGTTCCTCAAAACCGCGAATCACCCGCTCCTCTTGGGAGAATGCCTTAATGATCTTTTGTCCGGATAACGTCTCTTCAATATAACCGTTAAGTTCACCCAGATTGCGCTGACGCTCCTTGAAGAGTGGTCCCGTTCTGCGTGTAATCCAACGCATACCAATGGCCATCAAAGGCACAACGATAAAGGTAAGCAGGGTCAATAGCGGGCTGAGCCACAGCATAACGCCAAATGTCCCTAGTAGTGTTAATACACTCGAAAAAATCTGGATGGCTGAGCTGTTCAGCGTACCGCTGACATTCTCGATATCATTGGTCACCCGACTCATAATCTCCCCCTGCTGGCGTTTACCGAAGAATGGAATCGGCAGCTTGTGCAGATGGGAGAACAGATCATACCGCATGCGGAACACGGTTTCCTGTGCAATTTCGATCATCCATATGTTTTGTAACCAGGATGTTAGAGAGAACAAGACGTACACTGCGGTTAATCCAATCAGAAACCGTGTCCAGCTTGAACCGGCTTCACCCGCGATGAAATCATCCACGGCCACTCCTACCATGTAGGGGCCAAGCAAAGCGAGTGCGGAGCTGGCAAGAACCATCAGCAATACCATGGACAGCTTGACCTTGCGCCGTGCCAGATAGGTCCAGATCCGACCAAGTGTACCGGACCAGTTCTTCGCTCTTGCCTTGGGTTTGCGACCACCGCCTGATCGTAGCGTCTCCGGGTCAATCGGCGGTGGCGGCTGACGGAAAGGCTCAATGAATGCTTTGAACATGCTGTGCACCCTCCCCGTATTGTGATTCATGAATTCGACGATACAGCCCTGATGATTCCATCAGGTCTTCATGTTTTCCCTGTCCAATGAGTTGTCCATCATCCAGCAGCAGAATCAGATCCGCAGATGTCGTTGAACTGATCTTCTGGGTGATGATAAACGTCGTACACGACAATTCTTCCAGTGCATCCAGCAGTCTGCCTTCTGTCGCCACGTCCAGTGCGCTCGTGCTATCGTCCAGAATCAGAATACTTGGTCGGCGAACCAGTGCTCGCGCAATGGAAAGACGCTGCTTCTGACCACCGGAGAGATTGACGCCCCGTTGACCCAGCAAGGTATCATAACCGTTGGGTAAATTCTCAATTGTTTCGTGAATCTGGGCGCGCTTGGCGGCTTCCACGATCTCTTCCAATGTGGCATCTTCTCGGCCCCAGGCTATATTCTCCCGTATGGAACCGGTAAACAGCACAACCTCCTGAGGCACATAACCAATCGAACCACGCAGCATGGACAGATCCAGTTCTGTTGCATCCGTACCATCAATCCGGACCTTACCTTGATCCTCCGTGTATAACCGTGGAATAAGCTGCACCAGTGAAGATTTGCCTGAGCCTGTTGCTCCCATAATGGCAATACGTTCCCCCGCTTTTGCGGTGAATGTGATGTTGTCCAGCACTGTAATTTCACTATTCGGATAACTGAAACCTACGCTGCGGAATTCAACCGCTCCCTGCACAGTGCGCTGTTTCTTCGCTGAGTATACAGATTGCGGAAAATGCGAAGATTGTACAGATCCAGCAGTTGGTGTAGTCGTTGATACCGCCTTATTCTGTTCAGTCTCTGACGTATCCTCCGTATTAAATACTTCATTCAGTCGTTGTGCCGAAGCGCTTGCTCTGGAGAACGTCACCAGAATCCATGATAATGCAGACATGGCACCAATGGTGCGAAGCAGATAGTTAATGACCGCAACCACTTCACCTACGGTTGCATTACCGGAGGCGATGTCAACTCGTCCAAACCATAACACGGCGATGATACAGACATTCATCATCAGCAGCATGAACGGCATCGTGGTCTCCGTCAGGCGCAGCGCGGAGATTGTGCCTTTCATCAGCTTGCCGCTGAATCCGGCAAAGCGTTCAATCTCATGGCCCATCCGTACGAAGACACGGATCAGCCGAATGCCTGTCAGATTCTCCTGGATGACTCCATTGACGGCATCCAGTCTGCGCTGCACATTGCGGAACAGCAGCGCTGCCTTTTTAATCATCCACACCACAACAATGAGCAGTACAGGTACCATGACAACCAGCAGCAAACCCAACCTCGGATTCACGATCACTGCCATAATCATGCTGCCAATGACCACCAGCGGTACACGTGTCATGAAGCGCAGACTCATGAAGACCGTGTCCTGAACCTGGGTCACATCTCCCGTTAATCGGGTAATCAGGGACGATGTCGCGAACCGGTTAAAGACGGCATAAGAGAACGTTTGCACTTTGTCATACAACTTCTCCCGCAGATCGTATCCAAACCCCAGGCTCGCATGGGATGCAAAGAACGAACTGGCAATTCCGGCAGCAAAAGCCACGACAGCACTGCCAACCAGCACACCACCCCATAACCAGACAACAGACAGGTCTCCCTGCTGAATACCATTATCAATGATCTTGGAGATCAGATAAGGCTGAGCCAGCTCCACCGCAAGCTCAATTAACATCATGACCAGGGCTGCAATCGCGGCAACTCGGTATTTCTTCAAGTAGTACAACAGCTTGATCATAAGCATTCCTCCGGCTCGGAGCACCCTAAACCGATAACACGTTCCAGCTCAGAGCCTCCATTAGACATGTTGATTTCTCCACTGCGTCCAATATGTAATCATTTCTATGTACACATATGGTTATTATAGCGTATTTTACAATGCCGCTTCTATTCTTATTACCCTACTTTTCCCAAACAACAAACTTATCATCATTTTGGCAGCAAAAAATGAAGCACCCCTTCGCTACAACGCATAGAACCCTAACCACCGATTATCCCGGTAGTCAGGGTTCTATGTGAGACCTAGGCATATAGCTCATTCGTTCAACGCATTCCAATTCTGTTCATCACTACTATGACTTTACTACTTTCACTTTCCGTAGATCTCCTCTACACGTTCTTCCTCATTTGTAGACAGCAGAACATTGAGCAGCCCCATGGCATTATTGGCATCACTTCTCGCCGTCTTATACATCTCGGCAAACGCCGCTTCATCCTGCTCCGGGTCCATCTCTGCAAGCTTGCCCCACGAAGTACGGGCTTTGTCGTATAGTGTACTAAGCGTGATGTCACGCGGATGCTGAGCAACAGGTGCCATGGATTCGAATTTTGCTGTCACACGGAAGAAATCCATAGAGTCCTGGAACGATGTACTGCTGTAATCCTTATTTTTCATTGCATCATCCGTAATCAACAGACCTTCACGGGCGATAAACAGCGTTTTCACCATGGCACGCTCCAGATTGGTTGCTTCTTCCCAAGTAACATAGGATTCATCAGGTGCTTGTACAGTTGTGAAATAAGGAAAGGCATCATCAATCAACCGCTGTGAATCGGAATGAATCGGCACCTCTGCGTTCATGTCCACAACAGCATCACTATAGTTGGCCACATTTATATTTTTGGAATCATTTTCACTAACCCGGCGCACCGGATGATCATTAAGCGGTATACGGATATAGCCAAGTTGATCAGAATACTGCTGCTTCAGCTCTTCCAGTGTAGAGTCCTTTCCAATCTTACCGTCATCAGTCGAAGAAGTTTCTTTGGCGTCTGAACCTGTCTCCTTACCAGCAGTCGAACCGTTTGCTACCGTTTCGGTTACAGCAGCATTCGAGCTGCTTGTTTCTGATGACGTCTCTTTCGCTCCACCACCACAAGCTGTCAGTATCGCTGCCACACTGAACATGACCGTAAACGTCTTTATCGTATCATTCCATTTCATCATATGATCTTCCCCTATCGTATGTATATTCCTGAGAAACATTAACCTCTACTCCAACCCTTGAACAACTTATTTACAAAAATATCCTTTCGGATAACATAATCGATTCACAACTGAACACGTTCTACATTGTATCATAAGTCAAAAATGGGGTGTATACGACGATATACCTGTGTCTAAAGCCTTTTACTACTCGTGTATTAACTGACAAGATCGACACAAAAACACTGCCATCCGTATGGACAAC
Source organism: Paenibacillus sp. FSL R5-0517 (assembly GCF_037974355.1). Lineage (NCBI taxonomy): Bacteria > Bacillati > Bacillota > Bacilli > Caryophanales > Paenibacillaceae > Paenibacillus > Paenibacillus sp. FSL R5-0517. The sequence continues at coordinate 1,158,072 of NZ_CP150235.1, read as the reverse complement.
AGTGTTCATGAAGTGTGATTATTTAATTCCTTTGGCCTTCTCCATGTGTTCTGACCGAATCTGAGGATCGGTCGAGTTCACCGATGATAAAAGGGCGTGAATCGCCTGAATATCCTTCTCTTGAAATACAGTCTCGGGAACTTCAGACTCAAGTCGTTCCGTCTTGCGCTGAATTGTCTCCACCAATTCATGGTCATAGATGATCAGTTCATCCGAATTCACATATCTTACAGCAGGATCAACACTAATGCGGCAACGGTTCGTGAAGGTCACCATGGAGACGAGACGCACTCTTTTGTAGTCTCCGAGGTGTGCATGAATGGCTTCCACATGTGCACGATGCTGCATGAGTGGATTGTACATTTTGACCCGGCTGCTGCTGACCGACCAATTGGCCTCTCTTCTTCCGCCGCGGATCTCACCTGTCGTCAGATTTCGGGTTTCGATTACAAAGATGGCCCGAGGTCCAATTACAACATGATCGATCTGCGAATAACCAGAGCGTGACTTCGGATTGGTAATAAGTAGATCGTTCAGCACTTTATATTCACTTGGAAGACCCATCAGCTGATCTGCTGTACTAGGCTCCTCCGGCGGGCGTGTCCAGTCCCCTTCCGCTTTTTTCTTGCGTTTACTGCGGACCATACGCGGAGGAATGGCTGTCGTCGATGGTAAAGCTGAAGCGGAGGCTGTAATCGGGTTCGCAAGCTCTGGCTGTGTCTTGAACAGAGACAGGATTTTCTTGAACATGGGCAAGCTCCGTTCTATTATAGTGTGGGTTACGGGTGACCATTACAGGAGGAATAACATCCTTTGACACATTCATTATGTAAACTTCTATTACTTATGTCGGATAAAGAGGGGTTAAAATAAAGGGTTAACGACCAAAATCTCTCTATTACGCAAAGTACATATGAACATTTAACCAATTCCGTGACTTTAGACGCATAAATAAGCCGTAAAATAAAAAAAACAGCGCAACCTTTCCTGAATCGAAAAAGAATGCGCTGCTGTTCTCTTGGTTGTTAAGCCTGAAGATAATAGATGTAGAGCACCTGTGTCCCCTTCTCTTCCAGACCATTATTCGCTATTTCCTGGTACAGGGATTCGGCCAGAGCCAGCCCAGGCGTGTTCATGCCCATCTCTTTTGCAGACTCCAGTGCAATACCCATGTCTTTGATAAAATGTTTCACATAGAATCCAGGCTCATAATCGCCTGCGATCATGCGCGGACCGAGATTGCTGAGTGACCAGCTTCCGGCTGCCCCGGTAGCAATGCTCTTCAGCACGGTCTCCGCGTCCAGACCAGACGTCTTGGCATAGGCGAGTGCTTCGCATACGCCCATCATGCCAGAGGCAATGGCAATCTGGTTGCACATTTTGGTATGCTGCCCGGCTCCTGCCTTGCCTTGCAGCACAATGTTGCTGCCCATCTGCTCAAATAGCGGACGCACTGCTTCAAAGGCCGCCGAGCTTCCTCCAACCATAATGGACAGCTTGGCATTCTGCGCTCCGATATCGCCGCCCGATACAGGCGCGTCCAGTGCATGCAGTCCTTTGGCTTCCGCAGCTTCAGAGATTCTTGCCGCCAGAAGCGGACTGGATGTTGTCATATCAATCAGATATGACCCCGGTTTAGCATTGGCTACGAGACCATCTTCACCGAGATAGATCTCCTCCACATCCTTGGGATAACCCACCATCGTGATGATGACATCACACGCGGCAGCCAGTTTGCCTGGTGTATCATGCCATACGGCGCCTTCTTTCACTAACGCTTCCGCCTTGGCAGCGGTTCGCGTGTACACATGCAGCGGATATCCCGCTTGCTGGATGTGCCCAGCCATGCTTTTCCCCATCACGCCTGTACCAATAAAGCCAACTTTCGTCTCTCCAGGTGCCTTCGTTGTATTTGTCATCGCAGGTTTCCTCCCTATTTTCCCTATTTCTCTATGCTTCGCTCAGTGCTTGTCTTCGACATTGCTATATCTGTATGTTATAGCTTTCTGGTTAGTCCGTCCATCTCGTTTGCAGCTTTTTGTGAAAAAATCTGAAAAAGGAATCAATTTCCCATATGCTGTGCAACCTAACGGAAACTACCTTGAGCGGACGGTGAATGCCATGAGCCAGGAAAAAGGTCAAATTACGATCTGGCTATCCTTTTCCATCATTTTATTAAGTGCCGGACTGGTCTGTCACGTCTTGTCCATTCCTGCAATTCTTGAAGAGGCTGGTCGGGACGGCTGGTTGTCAGTTGTTGTAGCTGCACCGCTCTTCATGTTGTTTCTATGCATGATGTTTATCGTTATTCGGCGCGTGCGTGGACAGCGGTTGACCGATTGGATCACCCGAGAGTTTGGCATTATTCCATCGTGGATTTTTCGCATAACCGCTGCAATTTTGCTGCTTGCGTTAGGGACACATACTTTATATGAAACAACGAACTGGACGGTATCTACCTATCTACCGTTCACACCCACCTATGTGTTAGCCGGAGTCGGTGTACTCGTTGCAGCATGGTCAGCAGCTAAAGGAATCCGTTCTATTGCCATGACTTCGAGCATCCTTCTGCCACTAGTTATTCTGCTTGGCTACTTCGTCATGTCTGCCAATATGAAGTATAAAGATTATGGTCAGTTATTCCCCATGATGGAACACGGCTTCGCTCCGATTATGCGGGGTATGATCTATTCTCTTGCCGGACTAATGGAGATTTGGATTCTAATGTTATTCCAGCATGAGATCAAAAGCAAACTGCGCTGGTGGCATGTCCTGTTACTTGGAATTTTCATGATCAGTATGGCCATTGGACCTACCATGGGAGCCATTGTGGAATTTGGCCCGGAAGAGGCTGCCAAACAGCGAAACAGTCCCTATGAACAATGGAAACTTGTGAATATCGGCAAGTTGTTTCAGCACGTGGATTTTCTCTCCATATACCAATGGCTGAGCGGTTCATTCGCCCGAGTAGCCATCTCGATATATCTTATCGTGGACCTGCTGGATATCCGCAGACCGAAGAAGCGATATATCACCATTCTCTGTATCTCATTCGTTATGTGCGCTTTTGCCATCCAGTGGTGGCGCATTGATTATGTGGATTATTATGTGGACCATATCCAGTTTCCCGTCATGCTCGCTTATGTGGCAATCGTTACTGTCCTGTTAACGCTGGCCGCTCTCATTCACAAAAAGGACAAGGAGGTTGCTCAACATGTCGAATCCACCCAAAACAACACCAACAAAACCTGAACCGAATACACCTTTCCATATGACCGAACACAATCTGACAACCTTTTTTGCCGGGTCTGATGATGTCATCATCGATAAACATATATTTGGCGATTCGCAAATGAAGCTGATTATGTGCTATTGCAGCGGTATGGTCGATACTCAAGCCATCTATGATATCATTCTGCCAGATTTGAAAAGGACCTATGAATCAACTCATTTTGTTCGCATTTCTGACATCGAAAAAAATATCAGCCTCCAGTGGAGCACTCTTGATCTGAATGATCCGGCGTATGGGACTGAACTCATGTCCCTACGTGTATTTGAAGGACATATTCTCATCTGCCTCCCCTCTCTTCAAGCCATGTGGAGTCTAGACATTTCCAACATACCTACACGGACACCGGAAGAATCCACGACAGAAGTATCCATCCGTGGAGCGAGGGACGGTTTTATCGAACCTCTTGCAGTGAATGTCGCTTTGATTCGTACCAGACTGCGTACCAACCAATTAGCCTGCAATATCGAACTTATTGGCTCACGGTCAGCCACCAAGGTAGCATTGATGTATATCAAGAACATTGCCAATTCGGAATTAATTGATGAAGTCAAGCATCGTCTACGCACAATCCAAACAGAGCGTATCATGACGGCCAATGAACTTGAAGAGTTGTTATCACCTGCCAAGATCACCTTATTTCCGTTAACTCACTATACCGGCAGGCCAGACTTTGCAGCAGAATGCTTGCTCAATGGTCGCTTCATTCTTATTGTAGATGGTAATCCCAGTGCAATCATCGGACCCGTTAATCTGTTTCTGTTGCTCAAATCACCAGAAGATGCCAGCTTTCCTTTTTTACCTGTCAATGTAGGTCGCATGTTGAGGTTTATCGGTCTGTTGGTCACCATATTTTTGCCCGGATTTTATATTGCGTTAACCTCTTTTCATATGGATCAGATTCCTTTTCCACTCGTGGCAACAATATCTGTTGGACGGATGGGTTTGCCTATGGAATCGGGCATAGAAATGTTTCTAATCATGTTGCTGATGGAATTGTTCCGGGAAGCCGGGGTTCGTTTGCCAAGCGCCATCGGTCAGACCTTAACGGTCGTGGGTGGCTTGATTATCGGGGACTCAGCCATCCGTGCCGGTATGGTATCCCCGTTGATGATTGTCGTTATTGCAGTAACGGTGGTTGCTGGAGCAACCATTGTCAATCAAGTCATGACAAGTTCCATCCTGATTCTTCGTTTTCTATGTTTTGTCTTAGGGGTAACACTGGGCATCTACGGGTTCATTCTGTCAATGATTTTGTTTCTCATCTACCTGACTGATCTCAAGTCATTTGGCATCCCCTATCTGACGCCTTTAACCCCACTGAGTTTCAAACAAGCCCTCTCATCTTTATTCAAAATGCCAACGGGCATTGGCAAACGCAGACCTGTCTATTTGGAGACGCAGAAACCGCGCAAGGAAGGTAATGAACGATGAACAGACTGTTGCGTCGCTGTGTGCTAGGATTGTTGAGTCTTTCCCTAGTCCTCATGACGACCGGATGCTGGAGTGCATACGAAATTCAGCAGGTAGACTATGCAAAGGCGATCGGTATCGATTTCAAAGACGGTATGTATCACATTTATGTACAGACCCTGGACTTTTCGAGTATAGCCAAGAGTGAGAGCTCCAGCAAAACTGCGGAAGCACCTCCGATCTGGGTTGGTCATGCTGAAGGGAAGACAATGAGTCTCGCGATGAACGAATTATGGCGTGCCTCACAATTACACATTGCCTGGGGACATGTGACCGCGATTGTACTTGCAGACGGAGTGTTGAATAACAAACACATCAAGGATGTGTTTGACATGCTCGGGCGCTTCCCCGAAGCCCGTTATACCACCTGGGTATATGGTACACGTGAACCTTTACTGGATATTTTGAGCACAGCATCCATCTACAATCTTTCACCGCTGGATAGCATCCTCCACAATCCTTTGCCCAGTTACATGGAAAACTCTTTATTTGCACCCGTTCTCAGCTTCGAATTGATTGCAACGCACAATGATCCAGCAACTACGACGTATCTACCAGTCATTTCTTTGAATAAGGAACTCTGGCTCCAAAATAAAAAAGAACATGATCTGTTCCTGATCGAAGGAGCCTTTTTCGAGAGGACGGGAAAGAATTTTGAGTTCATGTCACACAATGATCTACCGGGTTACCACTGGCTGGTCAAAGGCATGCGCCGAGCACCCTTGCTGATCCAGAAGGACAATGTCATCTACGGTGCTCTCAGTGTTGGTCTGCCTACCATTAAAATTAAACCGATTATCCACGGAGATCACGTCACATTCTCTATTGATGCCAAATATCTAACAGCATTATATGAATATCTGGTTCCCATGCCATACGATGAAATGACCCGGGTAAGTGAAGATAAACTAAAAGAACAGATTATGGAAACGTATCGCCATGGCTTGGAACGAGGAGTTGATGTATTCGGCCTGCAAGAAAAACTGTACCGCAAAGACCCGAAATTGTGGCACAAGTTATCCGGTGACGGAGAAAAATTAATTCTATCCGAGGATTCTATTGAGGAACTCAATATACACCTTACGATCCCATATACAGGAAAATATAAGAGAAAAGTATAGAACCAAGCCATCCCGCTTATCATGAGGAACAACACAGGAGGATGGCTTATTTTTTAGGTTATAATTCACCTCCTACTCTTCATTATCAAGAGATGAGTAGATAATATATCCTTCGTCGTTCAGACCTTTTATGTCCCATATCATCTCCTTAATCGGTTGCTGGATTACCGCAGGAGTCAGACCGTTCATAGCGAGGTCTTGTAACTTTCATTTCTTATAATAATCCATGACCCGCAACCGCGTAGTCAGGACCAACGTCTGAGGGATGAGCACAAAGACAATGTACATAAGTACAATTAACCATAGATGTGCGGCAAAATTCTCAGCACCGAATGATGGTTTCGGACGCTCAATCCAATACCACCAACACGGGATGGAAATAAACCATGTCAAGCCCGTAGAAAGGAACATATCTTTCACATCGCTCCATAGAAAGCAGAACACCGCGACGAACAAAATAGGACCTGTCCAAGTATCCAGTATCGGTCCCCAGCTCTGGAAGACAAAGATAATGGCAGGATACAGAAGATTGATGGTCCAGCGCCAGATCGAATGGTTATAGATATACATCATTCCTCCCATCTCGGAAAATAAGGACGATTACTAAAGGTTCCGAGCTTTGCGTCGATCTTCGCGGTCGGCCTCTTCCATCTTCCTTATATATTGTTTTAATTGTTCTTTGTGTGCTTCTAGCTCTGCTAGTTTGGATGTAGTTCCTTCAAGAAACGCTGACATTTTTGCAGTCAACTGTACAGCAGATTCCCCCTTCCAATCTTGCAGTCTTCCATATATGTTTCGCATCTGCTGCTCCTGTTGAATCAAGCGTTGCTGTAACTGTTCACACTGCTGGATCGCTCTTCTCAAATCTGACAGAGAGACAGATATTCTCCCCATATGTACACCTCCTGTAGTTCATTGCAGCTAAACTATTATCGATCTGCCAGAACAAAATCCTGTCTTTTCCGTTCGATATAATCTGCGATCTCTGTAATGGATTCTTGGTACCACCGATTAATCCGCTCCAACGTTGCCGTAGCATCATAGGCAATGGGTGTAAAGGACTGACTCTCACTTGTTGATATATGTGCTTGGAACATCTGGATTGAAGAGCGGGCATCATTGGCAAAGCCATGCAGACTTTCCCGCATCTGTCTGGAAGCATGTCCAAGCTCCTCAGGTGTTAGTTGAATAGTGCTCCCATGTCGGTCGCCAACATAGTATGCTGAGTTCTGTCTATTCATAGCGACTGGACTGATTCCTAGTACTGTTGCCGCAAGTTGGCCGAACCCTCCCATAGCTGAACCATGCTTCTCAACCAGCATATTCATCGCTTCCTTAAACTCTTCTCTTGCCTTCATCATCTCTGAATAATTTTCTACTCTAGGCTGACCATCCACACGTTGCCCATCTATCGTATACAATGTATTACTTATGTTCCCTTTCTCATCGAATGTAAAATGATCCATACTATGTGTTCTCTGACCGACTAGCATGGAATCCAAAAACTTGGATAATACACTCTGTTCTCCGGATATAGACGGGACACGAATAAATTCAAACGACCACTTGTTACCGAACAATCTTTGTTCCCACCACGTCTCGCGAGGTATCGGTAAGAACATGGGGATTGTCTCGTAACGATTAGCATCTTCAAAAGTAGAATTGATATAATAAGTAGCACCAACATGCTGCTCGGCATTCTTCACACCAGAACCCACAGAATCCCCTGGATGGACATAGGCCACATTCGTTTTCAGATAATCTCCGTTCCGAACCTTCTCTTGCAAATCATCAGGAAGTAAATGTACGATACTTGGCGGATTATAACTCGCTGATGATACTCCATTACGAATCGCAACATATTCGGCTTGAGCACCTCCCAACGAGTGTCCAGTGGTTGAGATATCAGCTTCCGGGTACTCCTCCTTTACTTTATCAAAGAGGTTCAGTGCCTGAATAAATTGATTATTCTGATACCTAGATTCAGCTTCAATAAAAGGCATTTGTTGATGCAGAGGCAGCGCCGCAATCTCTTCCTTATACTGCTCCATATAATTGTGAGTTTCCTCCAAATTCTTGGTTCGATTACCTACAACATCATTTAAATCAGTCTCCCAATCTGTTAGTACACTCCATTTGGGACGATCAGGGGGTTCAGTTCCCCGATAACCAATAATAACTTGATTATTATCCTCATTGTAAAACACAGTAGCATCAAATCCAGAACCATTTGTATCATGAAGCATGGCCCCCTTCGGTTCAACTATTGTCCAACCTGGAAGATTTTCATTCTTATATCCGGAAGATGGTAAATCTCGTTTGTATACCTCATCAGCAATGGTCCAATAGGTCTTATCATTTATGTATGTCATGATACCCCACCTTGTCTATTACATTAATTTGTATTAAAGTGTGCTTAGAGTTTATTTCCATAAAAGGAGAATTAACGCTTATGCGAATAAAACCTGCAGCTCTGACCTTACTTATTTTTCTATTCTTATTAGGAGGATGTTCAAGTATGTCTACCTCAGATAAGCAAAGTATTGTTGAAACAGCTACACCAATAAGTGTTGAGTACATAAAGAAATACTATAATGCGGACTTTATTGTAACGAGTCACGATATTGATGATCCTTCCATCCATTCACGTCTATATCTATACGGTCATATAACGGGACATGAGGATGAACGTATCACCGTTTCCTATAACTACGACTCACAGGAGGTTATCAGTGTAGAAGGACCAGGTTGGTTTATCGACAGTCGAAATCCAAAAAAGGAAGTACCTTCTTCCTGAGAAAAAACTGCAAAGTGATACACCAATTTTTATATTTCATTAGGAATGGCCTGGACAAAACGTCCAGGTCTCTTTTTTTTCAGTTGTTAGGTGTAGTTTATTTGTAACAATTTACCTGTATTTATATCCATTCATTATAAATCAATATCTATACACCCGAAAACAGATGCCTGCAAAAATAAGCAGAAAGTCTGTAATTTCGTTTGAATAGCTAAATAAATTTGAATTCATCTAGGCCGTTTTGACCAGATAAACCAGTGATATGCTTAATTATGGGAAAGAAATGAAGCGAGTAAGCATCATTTTGGATATAATTGCTCATACTACCTTCAGGAAATTATCGAAGGAGTGACAGTATGAGATTAAAAAGTATGATTGCTGTTGGAGCTGTGTTAACTTGCTCAACTTTGTTATGGGGATGTGGCAATGGCACTGCGAATAATGCTTCCCAGCAGCAGAATGACACCGTCCGATCGGAGAGTTGGAGCGATCCCAAACGACTGGAAGCTTCCCATCTCGAAGCACTTGAGCGTATGGAGAAAGATCATATCCACCGGATGGTTTCGCTTAGTGCAAGCACAGATGGAGACAAAGTAATGACCGTGCTTGATCGGTCGAGCCAGAAGCTGGAGGAGATGAGACCACTCGCCGAAATGCTCCAGCATGAAGGACATCCCGCTTTATTACAGCGAATTCAGGACATGTCAGGTGATATTCAAGGTTCCAAATCGGTCATTGCCGAGATGAAGAAATTGCCTCAGGATGGCAAGATTAAGATTCAATCCGAGAATTCCGATTCCTTGCATCACATCAGCAGCTTCCGCGATTACCACCAGTACATTCAGGGAAACGTACAATCTTTGAACAAGAATACTCATGATTTACACTAAACAGTATTGGTTCTGTTTACCCGAGTGACTCATCCTTGTAAAAAAAGTAAGGCTCTTTTATGAGATTAGTTACACTTCTTTATATGCAAAAGGTTAGACTGTGACGAGTAGTCCTGACCAACTCCCCTCACGGTCTAACCTCACTTCTCTGCTACTCACTCGCACCGAGATATGTCAGTAACCCCGCCAGCGTCGTCACAATAAAGATGTGAATCCATACGTTGGCCGCTCCATACGACATGTTGAAAAACCCCAGATAGCTAAAAGAATCGCCTCCGTAACTACCCATTTGGAATATGAGTAGCATACACAGCAAAATACTGAACACGACCACGGTCAGCGCTCCGGCTTTTAACCTTCTGTCCTCATCCATTCGAAAAATCAACAAAACACCAAATACGAGCGCAATAAAAAACACAATAAATAACATACGGAATTGATCTCTCCTTATCTCTCTAGTTGTCTGCTACTCTACCCATAGAGATACCCAAATGAACATCGTAAATAACAAGACGGGCGCAAGCGCACCTGTGGCTAAGATAATCCAAAGTGTTGCGGGCTTTATGCTTTGGCAGTATGCATCGATCTTACGCTTTCGATCTTTGCGCCACTTGGCGACTCTGAGCTGTCTGATCATCCGATTCAGAACAGTTTGTCTCTGCTCACCCTCTTCGAATTCTTCGATCGCACGCCGCAACTCGTCATATAATTGAGCTTCTTCCGGCCCAGACACTGTAGGTGTAGCCATCTGATCCTTCCTCCCATGAGAACATTATTGAGATACAACCACTACTTAAATAACACATTACGTCCCTTCAAAGTTTGAAGTTTTTTCAAAAATGGAATAACCCAAAAAGCCCGGGCATCGCCCGGACTTCCTTGAATTATAACTATTTAACTAAGTACTGTTTAGCCAGCATTAGGCAATCAATGCATTCAGGCACACCGCACCCTGTGCACGCACATTAACAACAATAATTGGCGTGTCCAACATGTCGTGCATCCAAGACATATACTCTTCCACTTTTTCGTTCGGAAGAATTGTAAGGATAACCCCTGCGAATCCACCGCCATGAATCCGACAAGCGCCGTCACCCAGGTTTTGCAGATAATTCTCGGTCAGTGCCAGCGCGATGCCAATCTCTTGCTCCTTCACAGCACCACTCTGATATACATTCTGCAGCCACTTCCATGACGAGTTACCGGATGCGGTAATCAGTTTCAGGAAATCAGCAAAACGTCCATCACGCAACGCCTGAACCTCACCATCGACACGATTATTTTCCTCCAGGAAATGAAGCGCACGCAGCACGGCACGATCTCCAGCCGCTTCACGAACCTTCTTGAGGTTGGCGTAGATTGCGTCTGCCGTAATTTCCCGAACATACTCACTGCCCAGCGCCTGAGCAACCGCTCTCATCTCATTGGGCACAGCCGCGTAATCTTCCGTTAAATCGGCGTGGTTGCCACCCGTATTCACAATGACCAATGAGTACCCATTCTGTTGGAAATCCCACTGAACAGGCTCGATAACCGGCTGTGCAGGATTTTCAAAATCAATGGCAATCAGTCCGCCGTACGCACAAGCCATCTGATCCAGCAGACCGGAAGGTTTATTCCAATAATGGTTCTCCGCATACTGACCGATTTTGGCCAAAGTGACAACATCCATTGCTCCATCATTATAGAAGTGATTCAAAATCGTACAGATCAACATCTCGAATGACGCCGAAGAACTCACTCCAGATGCCGAGAACACGTTACTGGAGAGGTACGCCTGGAAGCCGCCTACCTTATATCCGAATTCTCCAAATCCCGCAGCCATACCGCGAATCAATGCTGTTGTGCCATCGTCTTCCGTATTTGGCGTGAGGTCCGTGAGATCGATTACATATTTCTTGTCATAGCCTTCTGAGTAAAAGGTAATAACCGACTCCGCAGTTGGTGCTGCCACTGCAATCGTATCCAGCGTAATGCTGCCCGCCAGCACCTTACCATGGTTATGATCGGTGTGATTGCCGCCAATCTCACTGCGTCCTGACGCGCTGAACAGCTTGCTTCCTTCTTGTGCGCCAAAGTACTCTTCGAACGTTGCGTTCAACTTCGTGTAACGTGCAGTCTGTTCCGCTACTTGTGATTGTCCATACATTTGGGCAAGCAAAGCTTGGCCCTCCGTGGATTGGATCAGATTCAATGGTTGTGTCGTCATTAATAATCCTCCTATGGATGTGCAGCTTTTATTTTTGGGCTGTTGGTGAACATGGTTGTCGCATCTGTTTCATGCCTTATTCCTCTCCCATTATCTCAGCTTCACAGCGGAAAAGGTAGGGTAGAATTGAAAGTTTGTAAGCGTTTTGTGAAGTTATTTAATGTAAAAATAGGATTGAAAACCATTTTTCAATAACTTACATTGTTATTAAGTGAAAACACATTATTTCCCAATCTTCTTGTAGCTATGCTTTACATCTTATTGGTGGAGGGAACGATGAAAATTAAGTCGAACTATACCAAGTTATTCGGTGCATTTTCGCTGACATTTTTGGGTGATGGACTCACGCTTGCTGCGGTTCCTTGGCTCATATCCACACTTACAAGCGATACGCTGTATGCCTCTGTCACCATGACGGCACTTCGTTTACCATGGCTTCTCTTCAGTCTGCCCGTGGGTGTTCTCATCGACCGTTACTCACGCAAACATATGCTGATTGGGGCTGGCTTTACACGAATGATTCTTCTGCTCGCTCTGACGTTATGTATCTGGGGAGGATGGGTGAGCATTCCGATTCTGGCTCTGTTCATGTTCGGGATCGGGCTTAGCCGGGTCGTATTCGACTGTACGGTGCAGACGGTCATCCCTCAACTGGTAGATGAGACTAAGTTGGAAAAAGCCAATGGGCAGTTCACCGCCGGACAGTTAATCACAAGTGATATTCTGGGCGTTGCTCTGGGAGGGTTCATCATCACCCTGCATATTGTTTTCCCTTTTGCCATAGACGCGGTAACGGCTGTTATTGCTCTGCTCTTTTTGATCAGTATGAAGGGAAACTTCTACCCAGGAGATACGGAAACAACCAAGAAGCAAGTTCGCCCGATGAAGAATTGGAAACGCGAGATGTGGTCCGGTATTCAATATGTCTATCATGATCGTTTTCTCCGCGGATTAGCCGTTCTGTCCGTCACCATTACGCTGATGTATTCCATCATTCTGGCTACTCAGATCTTCTTTGTACGAGATGTGCTTCAGTTGGATGCTTTTGCATTCGGTATGCTCATCTCCATCGCAACCATCGGCAGCATTGTGGGGAGCCAAGCTGTTGCATATATGCGCAAGAAATGGAGTACAAAACAATTGATTATCTCCTCCATTCTGTGCATGGGAATCATCTACGGTGTCGTGGGACTAACCACGAATGCATATATGGTAGGTGGCCTATATTTCTGTGCTGCATTTTTCATTATTGTCTACAATGTTACCCGTTCCTCCATCCTGCAACGTTCCGTTCCTAATGAGATGCTTGGCCGGGTTGGAAGTGTGTTTCGCTTTCTTTCCTTTGGCATTAGTGCCATTGGTACGCTTCTCGGCGGATTATTGGTGCGGGTTAGTGAAACGACGTTCGATCGCGTATTCTCGCTGCAACTCCCTTATCTCTTGCTAAGCTTGATCTATATCCTGTCTGGTCTGGTATTCACGATGAAAATGAAGAATCATGCAGAGAGCCAGCAGCCTAACATCAACGCTTGACTGTTACGTTAGGTCATACTTGATAATGATCTCAAGCGAATAAGAAGGAGAGATCAAGAATGAAGATTACCGCGTTACGTTCAGATCTAATTTATGAGGAGATCATTCAGGCTGCACCCGATGAGAAATTGGAGTTATACCGCGAGCGTATGATGGGTCCCTTTATGAACAAATGGAACATACAACAGATCCCGTTTCGATCTCAGGAGCCTAACGGCTTCGATGTGATCACGATGAATAACTTGTTGAATATCGCTCCCGCAGATATCACACCTGAGATTAACGAATCGTTAGCTGCGATCTCGTCCGAAGCATTTTGGCAACAGTGTCATGAAGCTGTTCATAGGAGTCTATCCACCTTTATAGAGCACGGGATTGAGCTATCGGTCTCCGAATATCTATATACCATTTTATTGGGTGATAAGAATAGCCCTTCACTGACCATGAACGAAGGTATCAGCGGAGACGGTGGAATCCCCGGTTACATTATTGCGAACCTGATTCCAAATAGATATACTCTACCTCGTATGCAATCCGTGTTAGCCCATGAATGCAATCATAATGTGAGGTACCAATATATCCAGTGGAATCCACAGATTACGCTTGGCGAGATGCTTGTTAGCGAGGGGTTGGCTGAGAGCTTTGCGACATCCCTGTATGGAGAAGAGTTGCTGGGCCCCTGGGTAGCCAAAACGGATATGGAGACTTTGAACAACGTTATCAAACCGAAGATGAAAGATCAGTTGCATGTCACTGGTTTTGACCAGATTAATCCGTATCTATACGGCGATGAACTTGCCACAATGCAAAATTTCACGCCCGTAGGTATGCCCTATGCGGCTGGCTATGCCTGCGGTTATCACCTAATTCAATACTACTTGAACAAAACAGGTACACCGATCACCGAAGCAACTATTACTCCGGCAAGTGTTATCCTTGCTGAAACAAAGGACTTTTGGAATGAAGACACCCTATTTCACCGTTAAAGATATTATTCAAATCACAGGCATCACCAAACGCGCATTACACTATTACGATAAAACGGATCTCCTAAAACCGAGCAAAGTCGAGGACAATGGCTATCGGTATTACGATCAAAAGGCACTGGGGGATCTGCAAATGATCCTCTTGTTCAAAGAAATGAATTTCTCATTGAAAGACATTGCCGCCATGATGCAACTTTCGAAAGGTGAACAGAAAGAGATCCTAAGAGAGCACCGCAGTACACTCGTTCAGCGCAAACAAAAGCTCGAAACCATCATCGACCAGTTGGACGAGTATGTGGATGGGACGGATATCTCTCATCTTCATCTGTTTGATGATTCTTCCATTCTGTCCATTCAAGAGCAATACGAATCCGAGGCAAAGTTCATCTACGGAGATACCGATAAATATCAGGAATTTGAAGCCAATGTGAACCAGCTATCTGCGGAAGAGCAAGAACAAGCCTACCAGCAGTTCTCGGTCAACATGGAGCAGGTATTTCGGGAGTTGGCGAAGCATCAGGATCTACCTCCTGCTTCTGTTGAGGTACAAGCGTTAGTGGGTGAATGGAAGAGTTGCCTGGAGCAATTGATGAGTTGTGATACTGAGATTCTGAGATGTATCGCGGAAGCCTATACGACGGATCGTCGCTATGCGGGTTATTTCGATCAGTTTGGTGATGAGGATTTTTTGAGGTTTTTGTATGAAGCTATAATGGTTTATGTGGAGGGTGGGGAAGAACTTTGAGACCCGTTTCCTAGTATTAGTATGGTTTCAAAAGTAGACTCCACAGTAAGTGTCTCCCCTGCCGTATTTCGCAACGTCCTTTCGTACCAGTTCAGGAGATCTTCCATTAGGAGTCAATCTCGATTGGAACTCATACGGATACTATGAACGCATATCCTTCCGTATTACAGCCTTAGATAGAAATGTCAGTTTATTAAGTAAAGAGGTGATCATACATGAAAACAAAAAGTGAAAAGCTACCAACACTCTTTTTACTTATATACGCTGTCCCAATGCTCGTAAGTTACAGTATCTATCTATTTTTAGAGAATACCCGATTAAGTCACTCTCAACAATGGCTATCTGAAGGTATCTTAACCCAAGATGATGTTAATTCCATAAGCCAAACCGGAAGATGGACAACCATCTCAGAATCTGCGTTCCTCATTCTATTCGTGATTGCATTCATTTTTGTAATGTATCAATTTCAGAAAAAACCTTTAAAACATTTTCTCATCTTCAATGCAGCATTATTCATTGGGATTGCAGTAATTAGTTATGTGGTTTCACTTGCTAGCTCCATGCCGATAGGTAATTCAGTTCAACCCGTTATTATCCCTGCGTTTTTACTTGTTGCCCTGTGTATCTATACGTTATGGAAAACAAGAAATGGAAAATAGAAACCAGACTACATACCATAAAACGGTGTGTAGTCTGGTTTTTCGTTTAACTAGGGTTCCCCCGCTCAAAATACACATGCAACCGATACAGACAAATCTCCTTCGTCCAGCGATACAGCAACGCCCGTTCCTCCGCATCCTGCACCTGCACATTCAGTGAGAACAGGCCATCCTCGAATCGCGTCATGCTGCCCTTTGCCCCGCTCCACATCGACATTGGCATATCAATAATCAGTTTCTCAATCCGTGTTGCCGTCCTCTCGTTCCATTCCCAGAGCGCCAGCTTGTCCTTGTCTGAAAAGTCTTTCCGTTTCCGGTATTCCTTCTCCGTCAGATACGTATGGAAAAATCCAGCCATCTCCCCCGGCGTGATCGGGTCCATCCAATGCGCTTCGCCTCGCTCCAGCATGTACAGTAGCACGATCATCTTGTAGCTTTTGTTCATGATCGTCTTCTCTACATCGCGCAGCCACGCCTCATGCCGGACGTACATTTCTCCCTCGGTCGGGGACAGCAACTCCGCCCAATACAGAAATCCAACATAGGAACCGAATTCGCTCCGATACCCGATACTCTTCGAACGCCCCATCAGGTGCAACTCCAGATACGTCGGAATACGCCCCAGTTCTCGCTTCACACTCAGAAAATCCTGATGCAGCTTCTCGCGGCGCGGTAGCCGTTTGCGGCTTAGCTCCTGAAGCAGGTCCACTACCCGGGTCTCCAGATGAATCCCACAGTTAGCCGGAACTTCAGGCACAGCCGAATCCATCGTTTTTCCGCTTCTTTCCTCGTCTCCGCGCACATCCAGAAGGCTCAGCTTCACATCCGCATTCCGGTAGTTTCCGATCAGGTCGATGATGACACAATGCGATTTGCCTTCCGCCAGCCGCAGACCACGCCCCATCTGCTGTGTAAACACCGTGAGCGACTCGGTTGGACGCACGAACAATAGCGTATCCACACGTGGAATATCCGTACCTTCGTTGAACAGATCCACCGTCAGCACAACCTCCAGCTCACCCGCATCAAGCTGCCGAATGGCTTCCTCCCGCGACATCTCCGATGTACGCGAATGCAGACTAAGTACCTTCACGCCCTGACTTCGGAAATACGCAGCTAAATAATCCGCCTGCCGGATCGACGAGCAAAAGCCAATCGTTCTCGTCTGTTTGTGCCGGGCCCAGGCTGCATAGATCGTCTCTACATGCTCCTCTTGCAATTGAACGGCCATGAGCTGTTCTTCATCATACTTTGTCCCGATCCAGCGAATCTGCGAATAATCCGTATCGTCGAATACTCCATAATATTGAAATGGCGCCAGCCAACCTCGCCGGATCGCTTCAATAAAATGCATCTGATACGCCACATTCCCATCACAGAGCGCATACACATCTTTACCATCCAGTCGATCCGGGGTCGCCGTAATGCCCAGAAGGAACTTCGGCTGAAAATGCTCAATCACCGACATATATGTCTTCGCCGCCGCATGATGGAATTCGTCGACCACGATCAGATCAAATGCATCCATCGCAAAACCATCCCGATGCTTCTGCATACTCAGCGTAAAGATCGAAGCATACACACAATCTGCCGCCCCATCCTTATACTGTCCGTTATATATCCCATGAGTGCGCTCCGGCATAATCCGCTGAAAAGACTTCTTCGCCTGGAACAGAATCTCTTCCCGATGTGCCACAAACAACACCCGCTGGAACCGCTGCGCGAAGAAACCCGCCAGATACGTTTTGCCAAGCCCGGTCGCCATAACGACCATCGCCTTGTCGTACTGCTCCTCCATCGTCCCATGAAGTGCTTCGAGGGCGTCCAACTGCGCAAAGCGCGGTTGAATCGGCACCAGCGACAGGTCGGCGGTTTCTTTCTCTTTGTCTTCTGGTAGACCTATGCCAAATTCCGCTTCTTCCATCTCCGTGATGCGCTGGATCATCTCCGGGTTCTTCTGGTGATATTTGCGGTACTCTTCCTCATACAGTTCAATCGAATCCGGGTTCACCGGCAGGGTTGTCTCGTGGTAGAAGCTCTGCATGAACTTATCCAAAGCCATCTGGAACGTATATGGCTCCGCCTCCGCATTCATCGCCAAATTCCATTCATATCCCGTCTTCAGCGCCGTGAAGGAAAAGTTCGAAGAGCCGACAATTAGTAGTCCTTCACCATTGTCATGATCGAACAGATACGCTTTCGGGTGAAAAGAAGTCCCCATACTTCTCCACAACCGCGCTTCAATTCGTGGATCGACCTCACAGAGCGCCCGAAGTCCTTCCGGCTGCGTGATATACAGATAGTCTCCCGCGAGCATCCGTACTTCTGCCCCACGCTCCGCCGCCCGCTTTAAATGCGGCGCAAGCAGCTTCACACCAGACTGCATGATAAAGGACGTCATAATATAAATCCCGGACGCATGCTGCATCCGGGAAATGAGTTCGTCTGCCAGGTTATCTGTAATAAGTTTAACGTTAAGCTTCGTCGACATCGATCAGATACACTCTCTCCTGGAATCCACCGCGTGCCTCAGCCTTATCCGCCCGTAGCTTATCCAGCTGCGCCGCATTCGCACCATGCACCTCCGCGAGCGCCCGGATTACTTCGAGCATGTCGGCCAGTTCTTCCAGCGCTTCCTGATCGCTTCCTGCACTCATGTACTCATCCGATTCTTCTTGCAGCTTTGTTCTTAGTTCTTGCTTATATTCCTCCGGGTCCAGAATACGTGTGCGGCATTCCTTCCCACTGGATGTGATAATATGCGGAATCTTGTCCCGCACCAATTTGTTGTATGTAGGCATGTGGTATAACATCCTTTCTGCTGTGAGAGCCTTCAAGCCTCGCGCCAGAATCTCCCTTTTTGCCATTATACCACTTGCCATGGAGAGCGATGGGTTGATTTTGTAAAGTGGTTGGGATGGAATGAGGGAATAAAAATAACCCATGACTACTCCGTATAGGAGTAGAAATAGGCTTATTTTTTATTATTCCTCCATTGATTGAATCGCATATTCTATATCCTGCTCCATATCCAGATCAGGATACTTCTTTTGCAATTGAAGAAGACAATCTATAAATGCTCGGCTTTGGAATTCAGAAGATAGATCTTCAAATATCTCACTCAGCCAATATAAATCTTCTTCTCCACATTGATTTAGAAATGATATGGCGTTTTGCTCATTCTCTTTTAGAATGTCTACCATCTCATTCCATATCGTTTGAATAGCAGGATCGTCGGGGTGTAAATCTTTTCTCTTCTTTACTAATGAGATAACTTTTTCACTGTAGTCTACCATGTTTTACTCTCCTCACGGTTGTCTTGAATTATCTGGAGTAATCGTTCCGATCTGTCCATCGTTCTTGATTACTCCTACTCTAACGTTATTATAGTTCCCAAACATCCATTCACCGTCACCCTTAACTCTATTCTCAGGCAGATTTGCTACATGCTCACCTGACTTTTTGATATCTTCCGATGTCCATTCCTTAGGGAACCATGCTTGGCCCTCTCCACTTCGCTTTGCTTTATTTTTGTGATTAGGTATATTACCAACTCGTACACCGTTTTCATATTCTTTAGTAATGTTAAATGCGATCTTATTTTTAAGTAAGTAATTAATATTATCTTGACCGTGACCACCATTGATCAATCTATTTTTAGAATTAAAATCTCCAAGTGAAGCATGGTGAATTCTTTCATTACTTACTGTAATTCTTCCACCGATCATACCTTTTGGGAATCCTAATCCTTCTTTCGGAACCTTATAACCCCTATTATACGTTCCTGTAAAAGCCAACACGAGCTTAGCAGTCTGTAAACCTCCTATAGAAACTGCTGCTTGCCATGCTGGTATGGATTCTCCAGTTACGGGATGATGACCTTCCTTAAATGCGCTGATCTGTTCATCATATATATCCCCACCACTAGACTCCGGTTGCTTCGGTCCGGCTCTCATTTCTTCATAGGTGCCACCATTTTCCCAATACTTAACAAACTCTTTTTGCCCTGGCATCCCATCCTCTGCTTCACTGGCAGGCATGTTAACTCCAAACAAAGGATTATATACCATTCGTCGTTGCTCTTCTGGGTTATCTGTATTATGGTTCATCATTGTATGGGCAGCAATCTGTCCAGCAACGGCTCCCAAGCTCACCTGTTCCTGATCTGCTTGTTCGAATCTCTCGGCAATCGCGAACAGATCTTGGGATGACTTAACCATACTTTCCATTGCTCGATCAAGTACTGAACGTGACTGCTGAAAATCATAGAAAAATCGTTCTTGCGTTGCTCCCGCCCACTGAGACTGGATGAATCCGATCCGTGCGGTCAGGTCATTACGTATACCCTCCAACTGCTGCCTACCCTGCTCGATCTGTCTGGATACATGCAGCAGCCGCTCTGGTGTTACTTTAATTGTACTCATATCATTCTCCGCCGTTAAAATTAGGATTTTACCATGTTAGCAGAAGCTTGGTGTATATACATCCTTCTAACATCCTGATTTTCCCTTTCTCACCATAACAATATTTCCAACAACGTACTTCATATGTCCTAATTCAAAGGAAATTTTCTTAATCACTTGATTTAATAGAAAACAATCCATAAACACACCAACGGGCACGCCGTCAACAATGCCGCTGTAAAACTGATCTGTGCCGCGACTCGTCCTCCGGTAAACTCTTGCCGTGAAAAGAACATCCAGATCGAGAGGTACGTAGCGCCTAGTGGGAATGAAATTATCCCGCTAAACGTACTCGGTTCCATATACCCAGTCATCATGCTTTTGCCGATTAGGATTAAAGTAACCAATTCCAATATAGATAATATAAAAAACGCGATAGCAATCACTCTTTTCAAAATGTACACCTACTTTCCAGACGCAAAGCAAAGAGCATCCTTTGTATTCTCTGCATTATATATCCTTTATTTGGATGATGTCATCTTGTAAGCGTAACATAGATAAATCAAACATTTAACCCAAATGATCAATTAAAAAACATCTTACTCTGATGAATCATCCTCCAATCGAGTGGCTAACTCGTCCAATATCTCTTCTGTTCGTTGAAGAAGCTTTTCGATGTTGTTCAGTTCTAGTGGCTGGTCATGTGGGTAATCTGCTAGGGATGACATATGTTGCATCGTACCGATGAACAAGGCGATATCCAATCCGGGTTCAATGTCCATATGCACTAAAGGCAAGATTACGTTCATGGTGAGTTCCTTGGGTGGATGAACTAAATGATACTTATGGATATAAAGCGCCTTAATCATAGAGGCTAAAGCCCAATCACATAAAATCAGGCAGGCTTTAAACTGATTGTGATTACGCATGATTACGGCAAGTTTGAGATGATACTTAGCATGTTGGTGATAGTCCATTATTGTAGTATGTAGCATGTGGTAAGCCGGAGTATGTTTGGAATTGGATGGTATGAAGTTATCATGGTCTTGCAAACGTGGGGTAAAATCTACTTGGTGATTACAATGTGCTTCGGTTATGGACCAATTTCTTGCCATTGTCATCCCTCCAAAGAGTTAATACCAGTATTATACAATAAAATAAATACTTAAAGATATAATTTAAATAAAATTATACGATTCAAATAGTCATGTTTAGCCCCCGAAATCTTGTCTACACTTTTACATAGAGGGGGTGCATCTGATGGAAGACAGAGAGATTTTAAATTTAGTTGGCGCGAGAATTAAGGTTTTAAGGAAAGAGAGAGGGCTATCCCAGGAGGCACTTGGAGAAAAAGGTGGATTCCATTTTACATACATTGGACAAGTTGAACGTGGGGAAAAGAATATATCTTTAGTTAATCTTGCTAAAATCGCTGAGGCATTGGAAGTGGATCTATCGCAGTTGTTTACTTATAAGAATGAAGATAAGGGGTCTGCAGAATCGGAGGTTGTAATTCAGGAGATAATCACCATGCTAAGAGAAGCTGAAATAAAAAATATTATTTTATCAAGAAATGTACTACGTGAAATATTAAGGGTAAATAACACAGACAAATAACATTGTAATTATAATTCACTCAAAATTTGAGAATATAGGATTTTTTTATAAAAAAAAGGTGACTTTCATAAGATAAATAAGATAAGACACCCAAGAAATTATTCTCTGAGTCTTATCTTATTTGTATATTTATATAAGAACTTTCTTCTATAAACTAGGGCGTGTCTTCAAACCGATTAAATGGTAATAGATGGGTTAATTATATTAAATGATTACACGATACGAAATTCGCGAGAGACAATGGCGGCTAATTCAAGATTTGTTTCCACCTGAACGAAAACCACAAGGAGGACGTCCCGCAGTGGACAATCGAATTATGTTAAATGCGATGCTATGGGTAGCTCGTTCAGGTGCCCCTTGGCGTGATTTACCGGACCACTTTCCCAATTGGAAATCCGTTTACACCCGCTTTCGACGCTGGCAGAAAGCGGGCATTTGGGATGAAGTATTAAAGCATGTATCCCTAGATTCTGATGAGGAAAGTGTGATGATTGACGCCACGATTGTGCGAGTTCACCAGCATGGATCAGGCGCAAAAGGGGGCAAAGCAAGCAAGCGATCGGACGTTCCCGAGGTGGATTAAGTACGAAAATTCATGCGGTAGTTGACGCGTTAGGAAATCCACTTCGCTTCGACTTGACCGGAGGCGAAGCGCATGACTCCGTCCAAGGTTTCGAAATCCTTAAAAGCATGAAACTGACCCGGAAGCAAGTCCTGGCCGACCGAGCGTATGATACAAATGCCATTCGGGCCTTTTTAAAGAAACAACAGGCCATACCGGTGATTCCCGGAAAGAAAAATCGCCGAATGACCCTAAAATATGATCGGGATGTCTACAAAGAGCGCCATTTGGTGGAATGCTTCTTTAATAAAGTAAAGAATTATCGTCGTTTAGCGACTCGTTATGATAAATTAGCGTGTACATTTAAGTCTTTTTTGGCCTTGGCATCCATTATGGTGTGGCTTGCTTGAGTTTGAAGACACGCCCTAGCCTAATTGAAAAGATAAAAATTTCTTAGACTAGCTGAATTTTTTACAAAGAGTTCATCAACTCCAGTTCTAGATTGATAAGCAATATACTCATTCATAATTTGCTGAATATACCCAGGTTCTAGCCTATAAGGCCTTGTGTATTCACCTAAATTCTCGATATTATGTACCTCAGTTGCACCAAAGTTCCAGAGTCCACAAATCAACTTCTCGGAATTTTCAATATTAGGCAGAATAGTTAAGTGTTCATATGACTTTAGTTGTACAAACGCTGAGTCGCTATCTATTTTCTCACCAGTTACAAATTTCAGCATATTACCGACTTTTTTAGGGCGGAAAACATCACAACTTGGCGATATACAGAGAAGAAGCTTGTTGTCTTTAATTAAAACATCTCCAGTATTGAAATAATTCACAATATTTCCACTCGAAATAATAGTACTTATATTGTCAAGACGTTTTTCTTTATATTCTATAACTTTCATTAGATGAACTAGATCGGATACTGTTTTAGAGAAATGTGTATTCCCACTATCATCAGTAACTAGTGCCAATATCACACTAGGTAATAGTGGTCTTAGCCAATCAGTTATCTCTTTCTTCACATTATTTCTATACAATTTAATGCACTGATCTTTCAATTTTTGATTTTCTCTGCATAATTTAGCTAATTCAGTATTTTTTTTCAACTCCTCTTCACAAGAAATATCAATAACTTTCTCAATAATGATTCCAATTGCTGGATCTAAGGAAGTACCATCAATTAGATTAGTACTACTCAGTAAATTGAAAATTTCTTTCCATTTTTCTACAGAAATCTGTTTTAATTTTGATATATATTTTTTGTTTTTCTTCCCATTTGTCCTCGCGTTTTGAATCTGTTCTAAATAGTTTATTTTTTCATTTACTTGTCCAACTAATTGTTCGTCACTCATTGCCAGCAACAAACTAATTTTTTTCTTCCATTGCCCCGTTATCTCTTCAAAAATTATAGGATTGACATCAATAACTTTATTTATATGGTTAGTTATCATCTTAGAAATGACTTTAGCATAATCAGTTGCACTGACACCTGATGACTGAAGTTGAAGCAATAATGTCGTTTCAAAAGGATGAGAGAACTGTTTAAGTACTGTTGCTGTTTCTCCAATAATTTTATTTATCGAATCAAAAAATGCAAATTGAAAAAATCCAAATTTATTAACTAGAATTTCAATAAACGTGTCCTTTAATTTGTTACTGGGTAACTCCCTTTTTTTGCAGACTAAAATGAATGCATCTTGTAAATCGAAAATATCCACATCGCTCTCTTCAATTCTCTTTTTACTACTTTCGATGATTTTTGAAGGAAAGCCCTGTCGAATCATATGTGAAGCTTGAAGCGGGTTCTTTGTGTAAACAACTATCATCTTTAATCTGCCAGTATTACTGAAAACAGTTTCTAGAATCTTTAGTGTCGTTTCTCCTCCAGTTGCATCTAGCTCCCAGTCCAGAATTGTTAAGTGTGACTGTTCTATTAAAGATGCTACCGTATCAACTTGATGTTCACCCTCAAAGAAAAACGGGCTTACCTTATTACCATTACTATTTAGATTATATATTATTTCGAAAGCATCAAAATAATCATCAAGAATATTCATATTCTCAAATATAGGTTGTTCATTTTCTGTTTTCACATCATTTATGGTTTGAGTCACCTCTAAACTTTGTGTAAGAACTACTGGCCTTCTCGTCATTGGTTTTTCTTCTATCGATTCAAGTGAATCCGATGCTACAGAAACTTCCCTATTAGTTAACTCCATAACGCTTCTTAAATCTGATGGCTTTTTAATTGCATCATCAACATAAAGTATATCTTTAAAATACTCTTTTGCGATATTAATAACTTCAGAATTTATTGTATCTAACAAAATTACCCCACCCTATCATTTTCGTTGAATTTTATCTCAAAACTTGCACCACTAAGTATCTTTTCTTCTGGCCTTTGAATTAATGAAATTGTATGCCCCTGTGATTCGAGTACCTTCTTTACTATACTTAGTCCCAATCCTCTTCCTCCAGATCTTTTTGAGAAAAAAGGTTCAAACACTCGTTCTTGAATCCTAACAGTTATTCCAGGACCACTATCTTCAATATATAGTGAATTATTCATTATGTTACTTCTAAATAAAATTATCTTATCATTCCCGTTAAGCAACCAATAAATTGAGTTATCAATTAAATTTGAAATAACAGGATAAATCTTTGAAGGCGATAGCATTAATACAAAATCTTTGTCTACTTGGTTCTCGACTTTTATACCTGCTTGGTTTAATCGAGCAGCAAAGAATGTAACTAGCTCTTCAACAAGGTCGTAAACTTTAACATTTCGTCTTGTTAAATTATAACTTCTATACATGGGAGAAAGTTGGCTATGTCTTGCTCCTATAGCTTTGAAGCCAGCTTCAATCTGGCGAATCCAATAACTTTGCGTGGGGTTAAGACTCGTATTTTTTATATTTTTAATCCCATCTTCTACATTTACTAATAACTGATTAAATTCATGATTTACAATCTCTGCTGCCATTCCCATATTTGCGAGATCAGCATAAATTTCATTTTCTCTTTTTAAATCTTGGTTTTGAGTCTTAAGAAGACCTACTAACTCGTTTAAATCATTTATTGAATTGACTTTACCCAATTTCGATATCTCAGTAATAGTTCTATTCAATATTTCCCTGTAAGACGTATTAAAAAAATTCATTACTTCTTTCAATTTAGCATGTCGAATCTCATCAATTCTTTGTTCAATAGTGTTAATCAAATAACTGAATGATGCGTCAAAATTATTTATCTCGTGAGGCTCTAGGAGACGAAACTGTTCCAACATTAATTGACCTTTTTCTACATCTTGATTTAATTCTTTTTGTATTCGTATGTTATTCGAAAAAATATTCAATTTAATTTCTGACAAGGCATTTTCAAGTTTTATTAGTTGACTAGTTTCAATTAGCACATTTTTCTCTGCGTTGTTAACTTCTTTTTCTATATGATTAAAAATGTCTTTTATATCTTCTCTTAATACATTTAATCTGTTTAAATTAGCAGTTACGTATCTATCAAAATCTTTATTAAATAGCTTCGAGACACTCTCACGCCACTCTTCCATTCTTTGACGAATTGCCTTTTCTCTCTCTTCAAATAGAATCTCTAATTGATTTAGATTTTCACGAAAATCTTCATCAATATTTAAGTTGAAAATATTGATCTCATCTTGTATCTCTTCATTTAGTGCAAACCTAGGATTGGTTCTCATCCTCATTTGCTCATAATCATTATCAATGATCTTATATAATGAATCTTTGGAATTTAGCAGCTCTGAATAACATTTATTTAACAAAGCATAACTAAATTTTTCCGGTATTTTTGGCATTAAATCAAATTTTTCTCTAATATTAATTTTATAATTATTAAATAATTTCTTTTTTTCTTTAATCTCCTTCAAAATACTATTAATCGCTCGTTTGTTCTCTTTTTCTTCTTTATCAAGAGCTTCGTTTTCCTTTTTTTGTTTCTCGTATTTAAGTTGATTAAAACTTACATAACTTTCTCTTAATGCTCTTGAATCCTTTCTTTTATTTGATAAAAAATCAACTGCAATAGTTACAAGTAGATTCTGTAATGTCTTTACAAAATAATGAAACTGTTCATTTTCAATTAGTCCTTCTCTGCTTGATTTATCCTCTAATTCAGGATTATCTTCCGATGTTAATTCAATTTTCCCAAACAAATTTCTATGACTGAATAAGTATTTACCTGCATTCTTGGATCTATTTTGTTCTAGATTTAAGAAATCATTTTCAGGATCACCGTAAGGTAAAATTCTTACGCCATCCCTATATACTTTCAAACCACCAACGTACCCTATTCGAGAGTTTAATGTATCTATCTGCTGTTTTGTTAATCCTGTTTTATCCAAATCCTTTTCATAATGGCATAATTCTAAACTAAAAGGTCCGCAATCTTTGTTAGAAGGATTCATAATCCCTCCAGTAACTTCTATCCCTGCAAGAAGTTCATTATTACAAGCATTTAACAACTCCACATCTGCATTTATCGCAAATAGCTGTCCAAAGAACTTACCGTTCTCAATTTTCCCCTTAATTTTCAAATCATAAAGCTCATGTAACTCGTCATCGACAAAGTGATTAAATTTCACGGGGGTATTATCAACAATCATTTCCACATTAAAATCTTCCATGGTGTTATTGAAACTATCAATAAAAGACCCTAGTCTATTATATCTTTGACTAGCCATGTAATTAGCTTCTCTGTTCTTTGTTGTATCAAAAACTTCCGTCCAAGAATGCCTCAAATCCTGAATAAGCAAAATTGTCCCTTGTTTCTTCAAGTCTAAGGAATGAACGATTTCAGCTAAATGATCAATTGGAGTGCTATTTCTTGAAATTTGACTCTTTATTCGCTCATACAAATCAAAATACTTTTTATTTGGTAATCCATTGCTATCAAACCACGATACATTTTTCAAATTAGACATTTGTTCTTCAATTAGCAATGAAAAAAACGCCTCTGATGTAATCTCTTCTTTAGATTTATTAAAATGTAAGGGAATCACAACATCTTCGAGATACATATCTTGATTCTCAAAAATATTCCAGTTCAAGTATAGTACATGCCATCTTTCATTTTGTGATTTGGTAAATAGCCAAAGTTGCTCGCCAAGAGCTGCAGATGCCAACCGGCCAATTCCTTTTTCACCCATAAGTCGCCTTGATTTTACTTTTGATAATTTTTCATTCTTCGGTTTCTTCTTAGAATCAGTTCCTAGTACCAACCACTTATTAAGAATATCATCCATTTCCATACCAATACCAAGATCGTATAGAAAAATATAAGGTGATGTGTTATCTAAATTAAAGTCAGCAGTTACATCTTCTGCATCCGCATCATATGAGTTTTTTATAAGTTCGATTAATGCTGTAATATCATCTCTTATTTGTTTTCGTCCTAACAACTCAATTGCTCTTGCTTTAGTACGAAATTTATTAACTGGCAAACAGCTCACCTTCTAATCTATATTGTTTTCATTCAAAAATAACTTTTCAGCAACCAGTACATTGTTATACAATATTATCTTACTAAAAGTCTTATTCTAGGGGGTACCAATTGAAATTCTCAGCTATAGAATTATTTTCAGGAGCAGGTGGGGTATCTGAAGCATTGAAAAAACACTTTAATATAATATGTGCAGTAGAATTCGACAAAACTATTGCATCTACATATGCATTGAACCATGGTAATACACACCTATTAGTTAAAGATATAAAAAAAATCAAAAAAAAAAAATGGAAAGAAATACACAAACAATTAAAAGGTAAAAATTTAGATTTACTTGTTGCTACACCGCCATGTCAAGGTTTTTCTAGACATAGTCGTAAAAAGAGTACATCTAGTGCCGATAATCGCAACAAACTAATAATGGAAGTTATTAGAGTTGCGAATTTATTCCAACCTAATTATATACTATTTGAAAACGTCGATAATATAGTAAATTTCAAAATTTTTCATATTTTTTTATCTCTTCTAGCGAATTTAAATTCTGAAGGCTTCAAAATAAATAACAGTCGTCCTTCATATCATCTTCGATTTGAAGTCGTAGACGCAGTTGACTATGGAGTTCCCCAACATAGAAAAAGGATGATCCTTATAGGGAAATTAATTGATACATTTCCTAATAATGATGCGATTATTCAAGAAACTATAAAAGGAATACCATATGTAGTTAAACCACTTTCTCTGTGGCCAGAAAAGAAAATGGCTCCAACTTTAAGAAACTTTCTAAAAAGATATAAATTGTCTGAATTAAGTGCAGGGGGAGTTGATGAAAAAGATAAACTTCATAAATGTAGAAATCTGTCATCTGATAATCTGAAAAGAATTAAGAATACTCCTTTAAATGGTGGGAGCCGCGCAGATTGGAATGATGAAAGTCTAGTACTGGAATGTCATAAAAAAACCAATGTTAGTTTTGGCGATGTTTATGGCAGAATGAATTTTGATGATTACGCCCCTACTATAACTTGCGGATGTTTGGCCTACACAAAAGGACGTTTTGGACATCCTGAGGAAGATAGAGCTATCAGTATGAGAGAGGCTGCATTAATTCAAACTTTTCCTATGCACTATAAATTCACTGGAAAAATTAATGGAAAGGCATATGAAGGCTCTAGCGAGAACATTGCTACCCAAATTGGTAATGCAGTACCTGTAAAACTTGCTCAATCATTCGTTAATGTGATATACAAGGAGCTTTTAAACAAGTATGAAACTGATGATCTATCTATCAAATCATAAAACTCAATAGCATAACGGATCTACGAAACGTTGAATAGTATTGTAGACCCTAAACAAAAAAATTACTATAAATTGATAAAATACTTGTTAGTTTATTCAAAAATTATGATTTACTTATTATTTATATCTTTAAAAAACAATTTATGTATATTCTATCGCCTAACGGCACTTATACAGCTGCTCGGGTAGCAGTGTGCTCCGACACCCGGCTCTGAGTCTGCCAGTGGAATAGCCGCTCGTTAATCGTTTAGGGTGAGAAGTCCTTATCCGATTTGTTCAGTGTAATGAAGAAAATATCGGTCTGTTCATCCGCAAAATACTTCACCCCTTCACGGAAGGCGGGGGATTGCTGCGCATTCCAGTAACCGAAGGCGGCGAGCACTTGATCGATGGAGTACATACAGTGGATATCCAGTGGACAAGTGTACGGGAACGAATTACTTTTATCCACAAATCGCAGATGAGCCAGATTATATTTGAAAATATCCACAAGCTCTGCTTGGAATGCTTCACAAGACAGCACACGCTGCACACCCTCTTCGATGCTGCTCAACCCTAGCTTCTCAGGCGCGGCCCGGTGGAAGGTGTAATAGAACATAATCAACATGCGCTGTTCATCAGCGTTGGTCGGTTCTTTCCCTTTTTCAATGTAGTCTATCAGGAACGTTAGCCAGTTTCGGGAGTTGATGGTCAGCACAGATGGAAGTCTGCGGATGTACTCTTCGTGTTCATCTTCAATAGGTGCTGTTAATCCGGCTTCGGCCAACATGCCGCGGAAATACCTTCTCCCCGTGCGTTCACCATACAATTCATAGAGAGTCATCCCATGATGCTCCACAAAGTGAGCCAAGGTCAGCGGCAGTCCGGTGTCTTGCTGAAACGTTTGCAACTTCTGGATCAAGGCTCTGCGATTACGACTCAGCTGCTTGAGGTTGCGCATGACGTATTCCTTCGCTTGCTTTTCCAATTGAATGAACGTGCCGCGTGGCAGGTTCGAAAATCCGTTCTCGACGTAGTACGAGATGGAATGTTTGGTGGCGCCGATCAGGGCGCGGAATTTATCCTGGAACCTGTATTCCTGATGCGCTTGTCCGATGAAGTCGAGCACGGTCAGGCACTCTTTGCTCTTTGCCCTCCGCCATCCGTAGTCCACGTCCCAACTGTTGCAGGAATACGGTCAGACTCTCGGTAGGACGCAGAAACAGGATGGTGTTCACCTCAGGGATATCCACGCCCTCATTGTACAGATCAACGACAAAGATCATGCGCAGTTCCCCGTTCACCAGCTGTCCTTTCGCAGAATGACGTTCTTGTTCGCTCGACCCGCCATGCAGGGCCATGGATGGAATGCCAGCTTCGTTAAATATTTTTGCCATATACAGCGCATGATCCACCCCTACGCAGAAACCAAGCCCCTTCACATCGTCCAGATCGGTTACGTATTTGTTCAGACTTTGGATGATCTGGTTGGCACGGATTTTGTTATGGGTATAGAGCTTCTCCAGTTCGTTCAGGTCATACTTCACCTGAGATAGATCGACAGTATCGGTGACGCCAAAATATTGAAAAGGGCTCAGTAGCTTACGGTCAATTGCATCGGTTAGGCGGATCTCGGCGGCAATCGTATGATCGAAGTAGGCGGTAATGTCTTTGCCATCCATCCGTTCCGGTGTTGCAGTGAGTCCGAGTAGAATCTGCGGTTCGTAATGGGACAACAGCTTCTGGTATGAAGGTGCAGCCGCATGGTGGAATTCATCCACAATGATGTAATCGTAATAGTCTGGGCTGGTGATCTCCGTCAGCTTCATAGCGTTAAGACTCTGAATGCTAACAAACAAGTGGTCCAACGCCTCCGCTCGGTGATTCCCGACATGCAGCTCCCCAAAGTTCATATCCTTCAGGATATACCGGAACGTGTCCCGGCTTTGCTTCAAGATTTCTTCCCGATGGGCGACAAAAAGCAGCTTGGCTCCCACATGGCTTGCCCGGAACCTCTTGTAAGTCAAAGGCAGAGATGACCGTTTTGCCAACGCCTGTGGCGGCAACGATCAGGTTGCGGTTTCGTCCATACAGCGTACGCTCAGCGTCTAGCTGTTCCAGCACTTCCTTTTGATAATCGTAAGGCTGGATGTCGAGGTGAAAGTGGTTGGACTGATCTTTTTTGCGATTTAGAGCCGCCTTCAACTGGGCCTCATGTCCTTCATCTTCAGCTACATATAGGGTAAATTCACGGTCATTCCAGTAGCTCTCAAAAGTCGCTTCAATCTTGCGCAGCACGTCGAGTGAATCCTTCTCCGTCACCTTGAGGTTCCACTCCATACCACTGGTCAGCGCCGGGTTGGACAGGTTAGAGGAGCCGACATAGGCTGTAGTGAAGCCAGTATCACGGTGGAAAATGTACGTTTTGGGGTGCAGCCGAGTCACTTTGGTATCATACGAAATCTGAATCTCTGTGTTAGGTAATTTGCTAAGTTCGGTAATAGCCTTGAGGTCGGTTGCCTCCATATAGGTGGTCGTGATGATCCGCAGCTTCCCGCCACCAGCCGTGAACTGTTGAAGCTGTTCCAGAAGCAGGCGAAGCCCGCTGAACTTGATAAATGAAACCAACCAATCGATCCGATCGGCGGTCACGATCTCCTTTTGCAACTCCAATAACATACTCGGTTCGGACTTCGCACCTGTGAATAAAGAGCTTTGGGCGATTGGCGTATCTGGACGAACGATTTTGGTATCCCGGACCGCACGAATACTGTTCAGCTTGGAATACACATGGGTCAACACTTCCCCCTGCTCATCCAGTTGCAATTCGTTGTACTCTTCTTCCCCCAGTGTGCCTTTCAGGGTAGCAATAATCTCATTACACGTTCGAATCTGCGCCAACACTGCTGTCTTATCTTCCGTCTGTTCCCGCACAATCTTGAGCGCTCGCCGAGTCACCGCCGCCAAATACGTGGACAGCAGCTTGCGCGCTTCCTCTGCATCCAATTTCTCGGTCCCAATGTTATACACATCCGGGTCCAGCGCCGAAATCTCCTGTCTGGTGATAATGTTAATAAGCTGTTCATATATGCCTTGTTTCATGAATATACCTCGTGTGGGTGTAGGATAGTTGTGGATATTTCTCTATGTATATGATGAGCTAAAAATTGTTTCTTCTATATTATCGACCAATTGGTGGAAGATTTCATTAGTTGTTTGATTTCATAGGAAAAAGCACCTCTACTTTTGGTTTGGTAGAAGTGCTTTTCTATGAATACGATTTTGCGAAATATTAACCTAATGATCTACAGATTATTAAATATCCATCGGATCTTTCTCAACAAATTTTTCATACCAATTGTTTAATGGAAAATGTGAGACTTGTGTAATTTCTAGAGAGAGTGGTTTGATGGTAAAAGAGCCCCCCCGTTCAAAAAGTATAATTACCGGTTCATATATGTCTAGATACTGGCTGATGCTCGGAGTATTCTCTGCGTACTTCGCCAACTGTAGATAATATTCAAATATTCTTTTCACATATGAGTTTTGATTCAAATACGCAACAGCCTCCGAACTGCAATAAGCTGAAATATCTAATTCCTCTTCTTGATCTCCTAGTAGTTTCGCCACATTTGTAAATGCAGGTGGCATAGGCTTCAGCTGCTCCGCTTTATAAAATTGAGCCATTCTTCTGAGAAATTCATATCCGAGTTTAGTATCCTCCTCAGAGATAACAGTACCTACTAAGGCCCAATTTATATTATTTAGTTTGGATACTGCATTTTCCAATAACATTCTATTTCACCTCAACATTTAGTAATCAATCTTATCATCGTAGCTAGTATTCTTATTCCAAAAAAATGCACTTCTACTTTTGGTCCGGTAGAAGTGCATTTAACATTATTTATCTGTAATTCAGTTGTGAGGTTTCGTAAAAACCGAATACTCGATATTCTCAAGGAGTTCTCCATAATGCGTCTGGAGCAGTTCAAGGTATGTTCCGTTGAACGTATACTTTCCGTTTTTAAAGAGAAATATCTCCTCTCCAGAAGTGTGATAGAATACGCCCTCTACTCTAAGTGATTTTAATATAGCGAAAGAAATTTCATACATTGTTTTATACCATAATTCATATTGCTGGTTATTCTCCAATTCATAAGAAATCGTTTGTTGATAAATAAAATCCTCTTCTTGGAACATCGTTTCATAAGATGCTGCTGGATGATCAGCCGGAAAATTATTATCATAAACAGTAATTTTTAAACCACCGCTTAGATCAAACTCATGAATGAACAATGCATTGTGTTGTCGGTTCATATAATTCACTTCAAAATTCTTACTTTCAATTAATTTTTTCAACCATAAAGGATCTTGTTTTCCATTCAACTTCAGTGAATATTCCATTATCTTTTCGCCTTTACTTTAATATAAAAAAGATGACATTCCCATTATTTCAATACTCCTCGACTATGTCTAATCCCTAGTAAAACCTCGTTATTTTCAAATGTATAAAACTAGACAACCTTTTCACTGACCAATTCGGATCATATGGCATCTGACTTAGTTTTAAAATATCATCAGCTGTGTAATACCACTCGGCATCATCAAACCATAAATAATCCTCGCCATTATCTTTAAAATACTCTACAACAAATCTAAAAATAAACTTGTACTGATGATTTATATTTTCAATATCTAAAGCCCAGAAGTAATTTTCGTCTTGAGTAAGCCAAGTGAAACTATCGACTGAGTCTTCTTCTACTTGATTAACATTAAATGTGAAGTACTTTAAGTTGTCCTTTTTATCCATGTTTTTAAAAGTAAATTCATCAACTTCTGATAGTGTTCCCTCAGCTGATATGAAGAGATCCCCACGGTATTTATCTTTTATCAAAATACAAAATATATTCGCTTTTTGCGCTGCTTTCTTAAAATCTTCAATGGCTTTTCCAGGAGAATAGTTTTCAATCTTTTTCAAAAAAATCAAAGAACTCATCTCAAACAGCCCTCTTTCAACTTGTCGATTAGCTTTCCCTCTTTTTATCCCTTTGCTCATCTTTTAAATTCTTGACAGCTCAATCCTTCACCAGAAGTAGTTCCTCAATAATCATCGGTACATCTTCCTCTTCTACATCAACACCAATCGAGAAGATATTTATCCTTTTTTTCCAACATAGTATGGTAGAAGTGCTATATGCTTTATCTATAATTCAGTTGTATATTTTTATTTCAAAGGCTTTTAGGATCCATGTAACACCAATTGTCATTGTAGGATACTTTTATCTTCTTCATATCATCCAAGTTATAAAACCAATCTTCCTCAATCCATGCTTTTGCATCCGGAAATTCATTCAAAAATAAAAAAAGAAATTTAAATAACAAATCTTCATTATCTTCAAAATCACCAGATACTACTGTTTTAAAGTAATCTATTTCTGGAGAATCCCATTCAAAATTAACAAGTTTATGAGGGTATGGTTCATCTGCTAGTCCAAACATCAGTTGTCTGTCAAAGCTATCTTTTAATGGAATATCACTAATGCAAAACTCACAATATTTTAATTTTGAGGCTTCATCAATCTTTTTCAAGTCATGACTATAAAATAATCCCTCCTTATTACATAACTCTTCTAAACGGAGTAATAATTTATTTATTTCGATACTTTCCCCGCTTCTAAATACAACAGCTGCTGACGTTCCCATTATTTCAATACTCCTCCTAATTCATCTAGTGAATTTACAACAATAACACCTGAATTTTTAAGAGAATCCATATTCTCTTTTACGTATTTATTCGTCAAATCAATTGGCTTGTCAATATAGACAATAACTTCTTTCATTTCATGATTGAGAAACTTAGCATTGTCTGAATTAATATATTTATCTATCTGTTCCATGTCTAAGGCCGCTGTAGACTTTTTCACTTCAATAATTTGTTTACTAGTAACAACATCTAGGTCTCCTGCAACCTCATTATTCGTAAGATTATTTGCTTTTAATGCAAATCCAAGTACTTCAATTCTTTGCTGAACATACTCCGCCACCCTTCCCTCTAGAGCTCTACCTGAGTTAGGACTCTTTAACGAACTTTCGATTGCGTTTGGTATATTTTTAGGATTCTGTTCAATCCAGCTAATCTTATTTCCTGATGGATTCGTGAACTCAACTTCTATCCCTTTATTTGTTCTAATCTTTACAGGTTCATTGAGAGTATACGGTCCCTCTCTTTTAACACCAGATCCACCCAGATCGGTATGCTTGTCATCCATCGAACGAAAGGCTTTCCCAAACAATACATACGCCAGAGCCTGACCTGTCATCGCCCCACCGTAATATCCTGCCCCACTCTCATCAATCTGCTTCTTCTGGTCTTCTACAAATTGCTCTATATCAGACCTCGCGGTTCCCGTACCCCAAGCGGTATCCCATGCAAACTGAATACCACGCCCAACGTCTACAACTTTGCCCACGGTCATCGCATATGCCACACTGCCTATTGTACTGAACGGGTTAGAGAAGAAAGCTTCTGCTGTCTGCCCCATTCCCGTTATTGTTTCTCCTATGGATTTATCAAGCAGCCCTACAGCGAAATTGCGCTTCAGCTCTTCTGGGATGTACAACGCCACCTCGCCTGAGCCGTCCGTTGTTCTGAAGTTCTTTGCGATAAACGTAAACTCATTCTGGATCTTGTCCAACAGACCGAGTGTAGTCGGGAACACTTCTTTTGCCTGCATAAAATCCCAGAAGAAACGCTCTCCGGTCACACCCGACCAATCGGATTGCAACATATAGATCGATTTCTCCAGTTCCCAGACCATTCGCTCCAGTTCCTGTTTCTTCTGCTGGACCAATCGAGCTTTCTCGTCCAACACATCGGGGTGTACCTGAATACGTTGCATCCTATCTTCACCGCCAACCTGACCATAGTTTATGTACCTAAATTTTAACAAGTGAGAGTGAGGATTGGAATCAAACGGAAGGATCATTTCCTCAGAGGTTATCCGGTAGTTGGGCAACATCCTTGGTTAACCATTTTTGCACATTAATGCATGAATGAATACCGGTATGTCGACGGGAGTCTTGTACAAAAAGAACGACTTCTACCCTCAGATAGAAGTCGCACAAGATAACGATACAGCATGATTACATCTTCATTAAGACACTACAAATTGTACAACAATTGGAGTCCCTGCATTTAATGCATCTCCACCAGGGATTGTAAGTGTAGTTGTCGTAGCCGAGGATGTATCTGCTGTTTGCATAAGGCCATTAATATAAAGATTGTAATAGTTGAACGTGCCTGGGAATGCCGTTGCAGCTACACCCGCATCATTTGTAAAAGCTGTCGCAGCAATCGCAAATGTTGCTCCAGTCCCGGTTCCGTCACCAATGGTTGCAGCAAATCTCAAACTGTTCTGAAATGGGGTCACGAGTGGCATGTTTCTCACCTCCTACCTGACATAGTATATGTGGTAGATTCGAGCGCAGTGAGGGCAAAGGAACCGGTGAATAAAACCAATTTTAACCATTTATGATATTGGTTGTTATTATAATCATCTCGATAATAATAGGTGTCCCTGCAAAGATCACACCGTTTTGTGACGAAAAAGACAACCTATCCGCACTTACACTATATGAGTTTCCTGGTTGGACGACCCCGTTGATATAAAGATTGTTAAAGCTGTTAAGTCCAATCCCGGCAAATTGGGTTATGCTGTCGCCATCGTCATTAGTGAATGCTGTGGCAGGAATTATAACTGAGACCGACAAATCCAGATCGGTATCTGGAAAATAGAAGTAACGGTTTACCGTAGGAATGATTTCAATTCCGGGTATGGTGCCCGGCGGACCTTGCTCACCTGGGGGACCCGTTGGCCCTTGCGCTCCGGGAGTTCCCGGTTGACCCGGCTCACCTTGAGGGCCTGCGGGCCCCTGCACTCCGGGAACTCCTGGTTGACCTGGCTCACCCTGAGGACCTGCGGGACCCTGCGCTCCGGGAACTCCCGGTTGACCCGGCTCACCTTGAGGGCCTGCTGGACCCTGCGCTCCGGGAACTCCCGGTTGACCCGGCTCACCTTGAGGGCCTGCTGGACCCTGTACTCCGGGAACCCCCGGTTGACCCGGCTCACCTTGAGGACCTGCTGGGCCTCGCGCTCCTTGAGTTCCCGGTTGGCCCGGCTCACCTTGAGGGCCTGCGGGGCCCTGCGCTCCGGGAACTCCTGGTTGACCCAGCCCACCTTGAGGGCCTGCTGGACCCTGTGCTCCGGGAATACCCGGTTGACCCAGCCCACCTTGAGGGCCTGCGGGGCCCTGCGCTCCGGGAATACCCGGTTGACCCGGCTCGCCGTGAGATCCCGCGGGACCTTGGGCGCCTGCACCCCCTTGCGTCCCGGGGAGACTAACCGTCTTCAATTCATGTTGTCTCAACGGAGCGAGCAGTGGGGAAGGCTCACAACATACAGGATTGCTGCCTCCCGCTCTCGGTAATGCAATAACTTTTTTGTCACAGACCATTTTCTGTGATTTTACTGGACGCTTCAGGGAGCGGTACTTTCTTCGGCACACTTTACGAATCATCTTATATTTCCGTTTTCGTCGAATTTTGTTTTTGTATTTCAATCTAGCACGTCTGGGCCTTAATTTGTTGAGGGTAGCTGTCCTCTTGTTCAGATTCTTCAAAATAGTCACTCTCCTTAGGCCGATGCACACAGTGTGTATGCCCTATGTATATGTCAGTGGCACATTCGGAGAGTGTGCGAATAACTATGATGGAAGCCCATTAGCTCATTGTTTCCCCACCAGAACCTCACATATCACATTTTATGTTTAACTCAGACGATCCGTCGGAAGCAAACTTCCATCTATAGAGTTCAGCGATTCTCGATCTAGTTCTCGGTTACTTTGCTGAACCAATCGGGCTTTCTCGTCCATAGGCAAAAAACATTCATTAGCCAGATATTTTACGTGTCCGTGCACGTTTTTTAGTAGATTCTTACCTCTTCTTAAAATGCTGAACGATCTCTTCCGGTTCCTGCGTCTCCAGTGTAATCTCGCCTTTCTCGAACAGGATCATGTACGGATATGATTTCAGACCAAAAATCTTCTCATAATCAAACTTGTTTTCATCACGCACATTATAAAAGGTTACGTTAGTAATTGGGCCTTCTGCCCTCAAATTCTCGTTATTCACTTCACTTAATTGCGCCTGTAGATCAACAATAAATGGCCGCTCCGCCGTACGGTCAGTAAATACAATTAAAGAAGCATCGTTCCTCTGAAACTGAGTTAATTGTTCAATGGCCTTTTCTCTATTATTTTGACCACAGCCTGTCAATACGAATATCAACATACATAACAACCAGAACCTCTTCATTAAACTCCTCCTCCAAAATACAATAATTGTTACTACTTATTAATAGTTGCGTAACACGATATCGTCATTCCATTAGAGTAGGAACTACAAAGAGTTCATTCATGAGCACCATGAATGAACTCTTTTTTGTTAATCTCCACCGCCACCTGAGTCGCCTCCACCGGAATC
This sequence comes from Paenibacillus sp. FSL R5-0517, assembly GCF_037974355.1. Taxonomy (NCBI): domain Bacteria; kingdom Bacillati; phylum Bacillota; class Bacilli; order Caryophanales; family Paenibacillaceae; genus Paenibacillus; species Paenibacillus sp. FSL R5-0517. The sequence continues at coordinate 1,119,486 of NZ_CP150235.1, read as the reverse complement.
CCCAGAATCTCCATGATCCGATCCATGATGGTGTCCACCAGAACTGTCGTGATGGTGATGTGAATGCCCGCTATCATACCCTGTTGAGCTACCGCTATATCCCGTGCTGCTACCTGGTGACCCCGTCTCCAAAGTTCCAGTCACGTAATTCAAACGCTCATATGGATACTCCGCAGCTAACATAGGACGAAATACTCCACGTAGATGCAATGCTAGTGCTAATAATGGCGCGTGTGTAAGCGTGGAGGAAACAGGCACACTATCTACTTGTTCCGCTTTCAGTTGCACCAAACGTCTGAGTTCCGGATCGACATGATTCTGAAGTGGGCTCCAATCGGTCTTACGTGCACAACGTGATCCAATCCCGAGCACCAGAGCCGTCTGTAAAATGCGTTCAATGTTCTCCGCGGATTCGTGCAGACGATCTACTGGAATTCCTTTCTTATAGCGTCTACGCCAGCGGCGCATGGAGACAGCCCAATCCCGTGCAGAAGAATCTACTACACGAGCAGGCAGGATTAGACGTAGTAACAGCGACAAGATAATCACGCCAATGAACATACTGTTCTCGGCTGATTCCCCCGTAGCGGACAGTGTTATTGTGACCAGTAATCCTACACTAGCCAGCTGATAAGCCCAGCGCACTCGAATTCGCTTTACAGCTACCAACCAGAGCACCACTGTCACAGCGAGAGCTATACTCCCCTGAATCCCCACCCCATTGGAGAAGCATAGTTCGCAGGTCAAGATAAACAATACAGGAAACACGAGCATCACAAGCAGTCGGAGCAGGAGGGGCGTTCGGATCAAACGTTTCCAGTCCTGTCTTGTCTCAAGAACGCTATTCTTCCATGCCTTCAATCCCTGCTCTATTACTTTTTCCTTACGACGATAATGCTGCATCTCTTCGGACTGTGAACTTTGCTTCGAGCTTGGTCCTGCCAGCGTATCCAGCCGGAATCGCTGTTGACCGAAGCTATATTCTTTCAGCATCCATTGCAAAAGTAGGCGTTCGTCTTCATTTACCGCAGCAGCAGGTTGCTCATTCCGATACTCCAGTGTGGTATTTGGCCCATACTTGTCATCCCGATATCTCTTTTTGGCTTGCACGATGCGCAGGGATAACACCCGAGAACGGGTTAACTGGAATAACGACGCCTGTGTATCCCTCAACTTCAATCGTCCCTTACTGCGTAAATAAGCCAGAAACAAAGGGTCCGCCTGCTCCACTTCTTCATCCGAATATGTACCTTGGCTTAAGTAATTCCGAATCCAGGTTAAACATTGCAGAATAGTCATGGCGAGCAGCACCCACATCAATGATTCACTAATGCGAAGAATCCAATCATCCTGCAATACCAAGGCTTGTCCCTGTGCGAGGGCTGGTACTTGATGGTTTGTTGAAGCAATAGATGTCGATAACACGTAATTCACCTGATGAACTCCTTCCATAATATGACGATTCGATCTACTTTCTATAAACCTATTTATGTGATAAAAGAATCGAATATTACTTCGGAAGAGAGAAGATATTTTCCTTTTCACAATCGGTTAACACATAGAACGTACGCCCCTGTTCACTTTTTATCGTACCGATGCCTTTACACGTATTCGTAGTTTCACCCTGCCCTGAGCCATACATATCTCTTGAATCATCATATGTGGTTTAAATCACCTTGCCGTCATATACCAGTTCGTGGATCACGGGCCCACCTTCAATCGTGTACTTGGTTACCCGGACTTGACTCGGTTGCTCTTTGCTCACGTGCTTCATGAATGTCCTCCACTTGTCGCCGTTTCGCATGCCCTTCATGAGTACAACCACATCTCCACTCTGCTCTGCTTGTTCAGGGTTATGCGGTTCGATAATGTCAGGAAAAGAAGTCATGACTTCTTCAGAATCGATGGTCTGCTGATGAATTGGATTACAACCTGTTAACAGCCCAATCAATATACATAGAGTGAGTATGCATTTTCTCATTGGATCACCTCATATGTACAACGCTCAAAGTACTCTATTGGTATGCTCTCTCTTTATGTTCTGTCTCTAAAATAGCATGAGTGCTCAGCACTCTTCATTCTCGCTCGCTCGTTATGACTATAAAAAATCCTCTTCAAGTAACTCAATGTTCTGATAGAACATCGGTTACTTGAAGAGGATTGATCGGTTACTCTATTTCTCGAAACGGAACCAGTCGAAGTCAAACTGACTTCCCGGCAAGAAGATAAAGATTACCTTTTGCACACCTGTCACCCGCCCAAGCTCAAACACCCGCTCCTCATATCCTTCGGATTGTGTGAACTCAACCAGTTGATTGCTCTGTCCGTCCGCACCCGCGAAGCGGATATGAATCGTATTGATATCAATCGGTGAATGGCCATGAATAACGAGCTTCGAGGTGCCTTCGCTCGTAAAGTCCATGTTTTCGAACTCCAACGACACATTGTTCCCGATGCCTTCAACACGGTCACCCTCAATTTTGAAGGTATCTCCATAGAGATGGTCACAGGATGCCGCCGCATTCTGTTCAAAAGCACGACTCTGGCGTTCAAATGAGAATCCTTTAATATGAATCTTCTGCTTCAACACAAAACAGATCGAAGTAATCCCGCTCAGACGTTTGGACAGCTTATACGTCTCTTCCTGATACACATTCCATTTGGATTCCTTGTCATACACCACATCGGCGATCATTGTGCTGCCCTCTTCATCCGGCATGCCTTCCCAGATCTGCATGAAGTACTCTTCGCTCGACAATGCAAAGATCGGAATAGTGATCGTATCGGAACCATATGGGCCAAAGTCGATATTGCGGAAGCCTACATGTGTCTCCCCGTCCCGACTTGTTGCTACACCGCGTTCATTCCCGTTACCAACCTCACCTTTGGTGTAATCATATAATCCGCCTGTGATGAAGCCATATGGATCTTTGTAGGCAGTACCGAGCCCTTCCGCTTTGAATTCCAATTGGGAGATGAGTTTGGTTTTGTCCGTACCATTTGCACTGGTAGCGCGAAGTCGGAACGCCCCGTCACCAATCGCAGATACTTTCACCGTATGTTGATTCTCCCCATTGCCATCCGTTCCCGCAGGCATGACTTCCACCTTGGCAATGTTGGATTCGATGCCGCCATCATTCACAGCAGCCCATTCGATGTCCCGATAGGACGCGTTCTCTGGATACAGCTTGACTGTTACGAAGAGCTCTGGGTTGGACGGATCGAGCAACTGTCCTGATTCGCTGATGATCTCGATTTTCCGCAAAGGAATCTCCTGAGCGCTGCCCGTCAGCACCGGACGTTCTTCATTGACCATGAAGACTGGTTGCACTTGTTTCTGACCATCGACATCTGTCGCATCCACAACCTGCACTTCATACTCCGCTGCGGCACCTTCCAACCCTTCCGAAGATACTTCGATACGTACCGTTCCAACTTCATCCGTTGCTCCGATAATGGCCATCAGTTTACCGCTAAACAACCTTCTGCTGAGCCCTTTGTATGGATCATAGTCCGTGCTGTCTCCATTATCCAGACCCAGTAATCGCCCTGCACCAGACACCTGAACCTGGACGCGGTTGTTGGCATTGTGCACCGGATTACCCGCTTCGTCTTCCACCGTAATTTCCACGAAAATGAGATCTGTGCCGCTCGCCTGTAATTGCTCCCGATCCGCCTGCAGACGAATCTTCTTCGCATCCGTAAAGGATCGTTGTACATCGATTGCAATCACAACACCGTTCTCATCATAAGCGATCGCCTTCAGCTCGCCCTCTTCATAAGGGACTTTCCACCAGCCAGATAGCTGTGTTCCATGCGCATGGTCAATATCGTAGGTGCCAATCGTCTTACCGTTAAGTTGCAGCTCAATCTTCGGTGCGTTGCTGCACACACGTACATCAATGATCTGACCCGGGTTGAAATCCCAATAAGGGAATAGGTGAATCATCGGATTTTTCTTATAATCCGTCCATGCTGCCTGGTAGATATAATAAGCGTCTTTCGGGAACGTTGCCGTGTCCAGCTGTCCAAAATACGAATTCTTCGTATGATACGGAGTCGGTTCACCAATATAGTCGAATCCGGTCCACAGGAATTGCCCCAGTGAGTACGGACGATCCCGCTCAGCCAGAATGCAATATTCTGCCGACTTCGCGCCCCAGCTTGTCGTGCTGTTCCCAAGTGCCGAGCACTGCTCGTCATCATCAGCCAGGATCGGCTGTTCAAATGGGAAGTGATAGATGCCACGACTTTGCACCACTGATGAGGTCTCACTGCCATAGATGATCCAGTCTGGATGTTCTGCATGATGCTGATCATAGTATTTTTCCGCGTAGTTGTAGCCTGCCAGCTTCACGATATCCGCACATTTCTGTGCATTTTCCCATGGCATATAGTTGGAACCGATGGTCACGCCCGCATTGCCTTTTGGATCAAATTCCAGCACATAATCCATCAGCATCCGAGTCACTTCCTGGCCGCGCTCATCCGCATGGGTATCATAGATTTCGTTCCCGATACTCCACATGATCAGACTGACGTGATTACGATCTCGTTTCACCCAGCTCTTCACGTCCGTATGTGCCCACTCTGGGAAAAACCTCGCATAGTCATATGGCGTTTTGGCCCGTTCCCACATGTCGAAGGCTTCGGACACAATCAGCATGCCCATCTCGTCTGCAAGTTCCATGAACTCTTTGGCTGGCATATTATGCGCGGTGCGGATGGCGTTAACGCCCATTTCTTTGAGCAAAACGAATCTTCTGCGCAGTGCCGTCAGGTTAAATGCCGCTCCCAACGCCCCGAGATCATGGTGTTCACACACACCGTTCATCTTCGTATGGACCCCATTCAGATAGAAACCTTCACTCGGATCCAGCTTAACGTCCTTGAATCCAATACGTTGGAATACCGCCTCAATGATCTTCTCGCTCTGATCTTCCGAGATCAGTTTCAGTTCCGTGACCAGCTCATACAGATGTGGTGCATCCGGGCTCCACAGGTTTGGATTCTTCACAATGATCTGTTGGCTATCTGTCAATACAACCGCATTCTCTCCCACCGAAGTCGTAACATTCGCTTGGCTGGATGCCACCACTTGACCTTCATACCGGATCGTATGCACCAGCTCTGCCTGCTGATTCTGCTCCAGGTTCAGTTCCGTATCCACTTCCACCTGCCAGCCATCCGGCTGCTGCTTGATAGATACATACGTTCCATCCGTCACAATATGGTTGCGGTCCCTTGTCTTTAGCCACACGTTGCGATAGATTCCAGCCCCGGAATACCATCTGCTGTTCGGGCTCTGATGCACCACTTTGATCACAATCTCATTGTCGCCTTCCACCAGTGCATTCGTGATCTCATGTTCAAAAGCAGAATATCCATACTTCCACTCCCCAACCAGCTGCCCATTCACATACATGGACGAATCCATGTATACGCCATCAAAACAGAGCAGTAGCTGCTGCTCATCCTTCGAGTAATGAAACGTTTTGCGATACCATCCAATGCTATCCTCGTACAGTTCAAGCGTATTATATATCAGCCAATCATGGGGAAGCTCCACAGGTTCATACACCAGACCCGCAGGTTCCGTAACATCCAGCTTACTTTTCGCAAATTGCCATCCATCATTAAAAAGCCTCTTCTGATTCATCGTAGATTCTCACTTTCTTGAAGTAAATTATGATTGCGGTTACAACAGTTGATATCGATTTTTACGAAAACCTTTTCGGTATTGCTAAATATGACTATAACACATAACCCGATTATACCATCAGTCTCTTTCCTGTAACTCCATTCCATAAGAATTTTTAGCCAGATTGTTGAACGTTTTAATCCCCTCCAAGCATTTCAACTCCCAATAACAACAAGCCAAAAAGGCAACCCGTCAAACGGGTCACCTTCTCTGTTCCATATCTATCCCTTATAAAAAGGGTTCCACCCTATGCCTTTGCCCGATGGCATCGCGCCAGGCACCCCATCCGCTTCAAGCAGCGGACGGACAACTAACTTCACGGGCCACGCCTCGCTCTCGAATATCGCATGAGCAAGGGCGACCCGGTCAACCTCTGGAAGCTGCACATGAGTCAGCGCTTCCTTCCAGGCCTGCTCCGTGATCTCCCAGAACTTCGTTTCCGGGATGTGATACACTTCGCTCAGTGCCTCCATGATCGCAGCCAGATTCACCTGCGTCCCCAGCGACTGCACATAGAAGATCAACTTCTGGATCGTCTCGTTATACAGGCTGTTCGAGTATCCCGGGCGAATATGATAGGCAGGGTCTGCAATACCATGCTTGTCCAGATAAGGCTGATGCAGACGCACGGAATCATGGTCTCGGAACAAGAGACCCTTTACCTGATTATCCCGTAACACCAGACAGCAGTTCTGACCATGAATCTCAGGTACAACGCCCACCTTGAATAGACGCATTACGATGTCATAGAACGTCGTAGCTATACTCGTATAGAATTCCACCACGTCCGCGCTGCTCAGATCATCTCCCAGAATCTCCGTTAATAGATGATGTCCATCCAGATTTACACCCAGTGCTGCCATGGGGATGACTTTGTAGGATTCACCCAACAATTCAGCGGGATACACACGAATCTGTGCAGCCAGATGGCGGGGATGATCGTCGAACAGTCCCATGGATTCCGGCATGAAGCCCCACCAGTTCTGCTCTTCGCACATATATACCTTGTCCTTCAACGTCTCGTCACAAGCAACGGCCTGTCTTAACATCTGTTCTCCAGCAAGACCATTCAGCAGCTTGACTACTGGCAGATAACGAGCAGCCCCCAGCGACAGCACACTAACGGGCAGCTTGAGCATCAGATTAGATTCGGTTAACGGAGCCATCGAGCGCAGAGAGGATGTGGCCTGTACGTCGCCCGTTTCTATTTCCAATACAACAATGCTGCCCTCTTCAATCTCTCCAGTGAAGCGAGGCAGGATCACATGCTGCAATTGCCACGGATGAACAGGCATCGGCAGATATTCGTCGAACGTGATTCCTTTACGGGCAAACTCGACTTCCACCACTTCACGCTGAACATCGTCTAAGACGGCCAAAATGGACAACCCATCTTCGCAACCTTGCTGCACGGCATCCAGCTGTATAGCCACCCAGCGCAGCGGAATCGCCTTCCCGAATTCCGCTGCATACTGCGTTACATCTTCTGCGTTGAATCCCACCTTGGCTTTGGACGATGGGTGGAACGGACGATCCCGCAATGCAGCAACACGCTCACCTTTGATAAACCACTCATAAGCAGACACCGGAACGTTGGCGGACAGGTACTGGACTTGTTCCCAGCCCAGAGCATACTGCTCTACAGTAATATCCAGACTAGTCAGGAATTCCGCCACTCCGGGTTGCCTATATTCTTCATCTGACACAGCCCTCTGTAACAGCGCACGTCCAACCTCTGCCGGAGAATCAAGGAGAACCCAGCTTCCATCTGCTTTCTCTTCGTAGATCGGTGAACCCTGAACCCATTGAATCGCCTGTCTTACTCCTGTTTCGATCAGACACAATACACCATGCGTATGCAATCTAATGTAAGAATCACCATTCTGTCTCTGCACCTCGCCGTCATATTCCTTATACAATCTTCTGAACGGTGCAGGTGCTGCGGCAAAATCAATGAATGGGTGATCCTCCAGTGGGAGTAATTGCTCGGCCAAAAATGAATTCATCAAATCCGCCATAATCCGGCGTTCAGCGGCTTGCAGACTGGAACGCTTCATCAGTGTTGACATGATTATTGTCCTCCGTTAGATAATGGAATGCCGGGTGCGGATGCCCCAGAAAATCATGATGCGAGATGGTCCAGCAATAAGCCCCAGACTTTTCAAACAAAACAATATCTCCCACCCGTAGCAGTGCTACCTCCGCATCGGAATGCATGCGATCCTTGGGTGTACACAGCTCACCTACGATATGGACTCGACCATCCCTTACCTCTGGCCGGGCAAATGAATGCTTCCAACGATCTGTCGCCATAATCTGAAATGGATGGTTATGTCCCCATGAAGCAGGCAGACGATGATGATGCGTACCTCCCCTCAACACAGCAAAATGCTGATCATGAGAAGTTTTGACATCCGTAACCTCTGCGGCATAATACCCATGGTCTGCCACCAATAGTCGGCCCGATTCGAAATACAACTCGCCTCCACGTGAAGCAAGTCGTTGTCTGGCTTCACTTTGTTCCAGCAGAGAAGTAAACAACGACCAATCGAATCCGGGACTCCCATCATACGTTACACCGAATCCCCCTCCTGCATTCACCACTTCCACAGGAAGACCATACTTGAGCTGCCACTGCTCTACCTTTTGCAAATACAGCTCAATCATCTCGGCATGCAGCCTGGCGTCCATATTGTTGGACAAAGAGTGAAAATGGAACCCGCTCAACCGAACCACACCCGCGCCTTCCACACGAATAAGTTCGATGGCTTCTTCCACTGCCTCTTCATCGATGCCAAAAGGACTTGGCCCACCGCCCATGACAATTTTCGTCCGGGGTAACGTACTACTTCGCAGATTGATTCGGAGCAGAATGCGTACTTCCTGCGCTTGACCGCGGTAATGCTCATGGTGGTGTTCATGCATGTCCTCCTGTACCTGCTCCTGCCCTCGCATGTTCTTGCCTCCATACGCCTGCTCCCATTCTTGCTGCTGCCTGCTTCCCTGCACATGCTCTTGCCCCTGCTCTTGATCCATCGCTCGCACCCTCGCAATCGCAATGATGCGCCGCAGCTCCAGCAGACTTTCCACATGGATATAACTCACGTTATTCTCGATTGCTAACCGCAGCTCGCTCTCCTTTTTACCCGGACCTCCAAAAAGGATCGGAACCTCTCGACTTACGGCTCTAACTTTGAGCAACTCTCCAATGGAAGCCACTTCAAAGCCCTTTACCAATGGAAGCAATGCCTCAATAATGCGTGGATCTGGATTCGCCTTGATGGCATAGAACAACTGTGTGTTTTCGGGCATGCTGCCCAGCATCTGACGTACCTGTTCCTGCATGCCAGCCAGATCATAGATATACGCACATACCGGGTCTTCCGTCCCTCGTTGAAGTTCATTGATCGCCTGCCATACACTTGGTTTCATATCTGCCCACCCGCATTCCTGTAGTCATTCCGTTTTTGGATATACGCCCGAAATGCCGTATTCCGATCATCACCCAGCACGTATATATGTACTCCCCGCTCAGCCCAGAGCGCCATGTCGTCCACGCCCCTCGTGACCGTAGCATATGGTACTTCGCACTGCTGCGCGGTAGCATGCAATTCATCCAGCGCACGTCTCACATCCGGGTGCTCGGTCTGCCATGGCACACCGAGGGATTGCGACAGATCCGCCGCACCTTCCAATACAAAACTCACCTGAGGATGAGACAGAATCCGTGCACTTTGCCGAACGCCCTCTGCACTTTCAATCATGGGGACAATCATCACTTGTTCGTTCGCTTCCCCAATGTATCCCGTGAGCGGATATTTCCCGAATACACCAGGACGACCACTATTCAGACTCCGCATTCCGACCGGATGATAGTAGGCATGACGAACCGCTTCTTCCACCTGCTTCAGCTGCTCGACATGCGGAATAACGATACCTTGCGCCCCACAATCCAGCACTTTAAGAATCTCCGCTCGTTCCACCTTCGAGATACGCACCAGCGGAGTTAGGCCGACCAGTTCCGCCGCCCGAATTAACTCTTCTACCGATTCCATCGATGTTGTGGCATGTTCCAGATCAATGATGACAAAGTCATATTCCGCATGCCCGATCATCTCAATGATGACTGGATGTGGTATGGATACAAAAAGGCCATACACCGGCTGTTTGCGTGCAATTTTTTCCTTCAGCGTGTTAATTCTCATTCGACGATTCCCTTTAATTCGGGTGTTCCCTGTGATTCCAGTGCATCCTTCGATACCTTGAGCGGATTGCTCGCCTTACGGAAATACAACTCCCCATCCCCATACAGACGGCGCTTGGTCATCTCTTCGATCAGTGCATCTTCGGCAAAAAGGTCAAATGCAACAAACCGCTCTGCGTATTCCGGGTGCTGCTTCTGATAATCCACAATTACACCTGCGCACAGCTGCCAGAATGACTGCTCTGACAATCCAAACTTCTCAAAGGTCAACGCAATATCCGTCATGCAGATAAAAAAGAATGCGTCATACGTATAGTCACGGACTTCCGACACATCTCCCGCATAGATGAAGGAGTATCGATTGAACTTGCGATGCGTTTCCGGCTCGGGGTTCAGCTTCGGTGCGCGTTCCGGGTGTAACAGTTGATCCGGTACGTAGCGAACACCATCATGCAGATCCTTGATTATGATTCGTTTCGGCAGATCGTCTTCCAGTACCAAAATGATATTCTGTGCATGAGATTCCAGCGCAATCCCGTGTGCATAGAGCAGATGGATGATGGGCAGTGTAACCGTGCGAACGAGGGCCTCGCTCCACTTCTCTACGCCATGTCGTTCTACAGCATCCTGGATAAATGGAACACCATCCGGTTGCACCAACATTAGCGCATTCAGCGGCCACGCCGTCTCACCCTGCTTCAGGTGAACCGATACATTCTCCCGCCAGATGGCTCCAAGTGTGCCGTAGGCCCGTCCATATTGCGTTGCAGATAACTGCTCATAACGGAACGACAGTCCCATGATTTCTTTTAAAATGCCAAACTGCTCTTGCTGCAACAGCTCATCTTCACGAACGAGATTATCCAGCCAATCGCTGATCAGCGGTGCGTTCTGGGTCGTATGCTGTGCCAGTATACGTGTGCTCGACGTGTTGGTAATGCTGAGGGACAGCTTGATGTAAGGGGCTTCCGGATTAATCCGGTTCGACAGCGAACGGATCGACTGCTGCGCACGATAGGGCGTAGACGATGGACCAAGATATACCATATCTCCATCCATCAGTTGACGGGCATATACCGACTCCAACTGATGCTCCCACTGCCATGGATGAACCGGAATAAACACATATCGATCATCCGCGTCAGAACCTGTCTTCCCGTCACCCTCCAGAACCTCTTGAAATCGCTCTACATCCTCCGCAGTCAGATGCTGCCTTACCAATTCTTCAGAACTATAGCCCGCGGATACAGCGGTCTGAGCAAGTTCTTTTTTCACAGCCACCCAGACTAATGCAACTTCAGAGTTAAACTCAGGCCCATACGCCAGATTGTCTTTCAGAGAAAACCCCAACCGCGACTTATAACTCGGGTGATACAGATGACCGTCGGTCATGTGACTTTCGAGCGCATCATAATGCCGATCTTCTAGCGGAATGTTCAAAGGCAAAATCGCCCGGCACTGGCTGTCTTTTGCCATCGTTTCGAGCAGCTCCTGAATAAAAGCCGTCACATTCGAACCTTTTAATGAATTCAGCACGATTTCCTCCAAAAACAGATCCAGATCGGTGCAGGCTACGCCTTCCCTTTGAATCGAATCCTTCTTCACCTTCACCCGGCCAAATGAAAACTTCCGCTCCGCTTCACACGTGTACCCTACAGAATCGCCAGAAGATGTAAGGCCACTGGTTCGCCATTCACTCCCATGTACATCACTGTCCAAGAGACCTTCGAACCACATGGCCTCCAAAGTCTGTCGCATGATTCGTTCCTGTACACCCACGTAGACTGCTTCTGTCCTAGCGCCTGCTTCAGCCCTGTATCCCACAACTCCCACGCACTTCACTCCCTATTCGTTTCATTGGATTGCTCACCGGCACATAAGCCGGAGTCTGGCTGATACCCCTTAGACAACTCACCAAATTTTGCTTGGCCAGGAATGCTTCCGTTGTCAGCAGATGCCGTACATACGCATTGCCCGTTCGTTCCAGTTCAGCCTCAAGCACCTCACGTACCTGCTTCCAATAATGCTCCTCCGGAACGTTCACATCTCGCGCCAGGGCATGAATCAGAGACCCCAGATGATTGACGATAAAATAGTACGATGTCCGCGCCCAGGCGTTCTCTCGCGAATAAAATAATAAATCGGACGAAGCACGATCCTGCTCACGGATAAGTTCCTCATCCACACTGACCCCTTCCAGATCGCGGACGATAAAGTCCACAGGCAACCCATCCTTCAAGGTCACAAGGGTATTCTGCAGATGCGCTTCAAAATGAATGCCTCTCTCACCCGCCGCCCGTACAATCGGAAGCAGAGAACATTGCAGATAATGATCCAGCCAACGCTCAGCATTGATCAGACCACCACCGAGCATCGTCATCAACCTAGAACGCCTCCCCGGAAGTGGTGCCTCAATCAGACTGGATAAGACATACGTATTCGCAGGGTCGAACTCAATGGGTCGATAAGCTATCGTAAACAGACTCGTTAACTCTTCATCTTCAAAAGTACAAGTCGCTACACCTGTTTCATACGCGATATGGGTATTCGGCTCACCACCGAAGCAGTCATGCTGCCTGACGTATCTGGAGGCATCCAGTGTTCTGCGCATCTGCTCAGCACTATTGGTGCGAATCATGTTGGTAATCTGCATGTTCAGTGAGAGCTTGATATTGCAGTTCCATGCCGGAACATAGACCGTACGGACCGAAGAGGTTGGATAGACGACAGGCCCCGCAGTGCCAAGCAGAATTAATTTTTCTTCTCGAAAATAGTGCTGTATCTCGGTCAACCGTGATAGGTAAGCGTATTGCCATGGATGGACGGGCAGCAGCCCATACATTTCACTCTTTTCTTTTAAAATCGGCTGCACATGGCTCCGCAGGAGTTCTTGCAAATCCATTGCCGCCTCGTCATCCACCCATTCCTGCACGTAGACGTCCTGCCTCACCGCGATATAACAGAGTTGAAACGATGTGCGCAGCTCCGGACTGTACTTCCGAACATCCTGCTCGCTGAAGCCTTTGGAATTCTTCGGAAAAGGGTGAAACGGATGACCATATAACAGTGACTGTTCCGATGTCCGATAGTCGTGGATTTCGAGACCGGCCGCTTGTCCGATATACAACGTAAGGTTACCTACGCTGTTATCTACCTTTTGTGCAAAATCTCTGGCACACGCCACCTCGACACGATTCGTATTCTCACTCAATGGATGTACATTCTCCAGCTCAAGTGAACTCTTCATTTGCACCGTACTCTTCAACATTCCATGTTGGTCCGAACTCGCTCCCTGTTCCCCATCTCCAATTAGCTCAGATGTGATCCAGCGAACTAGGTCGCGATCATGCACCGCTTCTCCGCCAGATTCCATGCTGAGATATTCATGCTCTCCCATCGCAGAGTAATAGGATAGTTGTCCTGTCACCGTCACCCCACTGGCTGGAAAAGCAACCGCGTACGTCAGCGTATTCGGATTGATTCGAATATCATTTTCCTTCTCTAACGCAAGCTCACGGATGTAACAGTTCAGCAGAAGCTTGCACGAATGTTCACGGGCCTGCTGCTCTGCCTCAGACCGGAGCTTGTTTTCCATCTCGAACAATGATGCCAACCTTCTTTCGGGTTATAAATAGTACCAGGGGAAGGGTAAACAGTATGGCGCAGCCAAGGCCGATACAGATCTCTTTGAGCGCTCCCCATTTTGCCATCTCCATAGACGTTCCTGCCCCTGCTAGCCATTGCCAGCGCATATCGTAGTACAGGGTCATACCCATCACTGCAAACGAAGAAGCCAGCCGCTCAATCGTGGTCGATAACACCGACCCTTCGTGCATGTCTTCGTCTGGTAATGCTTGCAGACCAATCGCAGAGATACTCATGCCTGACAGGCCAACGCCAATTCCACGGCACGCCATGAGCATACCGATAATCCAGATCGATGCTCCCATGGGTAGAACGGCAAACGACAAGATCGATATCGACACCAGCAACGTGCCCCATGCGATAAAATGCATGGATCGACCACGATCCAGCAGACTGCCTCCGATCCACATGAACAGACTTGTGCAGATCGACAAGGGTATGAACAGCGCACCGGACAAGGCCGGCGACAGGTGGAAGACATCCTGGAACAATAATGGCAATGCAAAGATCACGCCAAACATGACACAATCCTGAATGGTCGAGATCAGCACGGTCAGTGGAAAGACGGCATTACGCCGCAGCAACTGGTAACGTATCAGTGGTTCCTTGCGACCGTTCTCGGTCTGGACAAAACGAATAAGTAACACCACACCGAGCGCAATCAGCAGCCAAGGTACCCATACCGCTGCGACAGGACTCGCATACAACTGTACGCCCAGACTAAGGGCACCTACCGAACAGATCAGCAGCATGATACTGGTTGGATGCCATCGTTTCCTACGGGCAGGAATATAAGTCTGAATGACTCGACCGCACCCGATAAACGAGAACACAGCCAGCGGCACATTAAGCCAGAACAGCATTTCAAGCCGTCCATACTGAATGATGAAGCCGCCCAGCGTTGGCCCAGCCGCAGGAGCAAGCATAAGCAGCAACCCCCACGCTCCTGTAATTCGTCCCCTTACCTCTGGTCCATATACATCAAACAACAACACAAGCGATAACGGAATCATCAGCCCGGCGGCAACCCCATGCATGAAACGCACAAGCAACAGTACCTCAATCGAGTGATAAAATAGTGCACCTGCCACCGAGAACACACCATAGATGGTGATGCCCAACATATACGTCTGCTTCCGGCCCAGTCGGTCTACGATCAGGGAAGCCAGCGGCATCGTTAACGTCATGGCCAGCATGTAGAGGGCGATGATCCATCCGCCTGCTGTCGTAGAGATCTGATAATATTGCACAAAATAAGGCAGCAGCAGATTAAATGCACTGTTGGTCAGTACCAGCGAAAAAGCACCGAGCAGAATCGCAAGTAATACGGCATGCCTCTTCATCAGGGATAGCTTCAGCATGCAGCCGTTGCTAAGGCAATTGCTTCAGCTACCGATTTCTCAAAGATCGCCAGGATCGCGCCCGATTCTTGCTCCGTAATATTCAGCGGCGGCAGAAAACGAACAACCGCTGAATGACGCCCGCCCAGTTCCACAATTAATCCATTCTTGAAACATTCACGTTGAATAGACTCAGCAAGTGCACCATTAGGCAGATAATGTCCCAGACGATCCTTGCGGCCTGCCGGATTAACCACCTCAACGCCGATCATCAGTCCTCTGCCTCGGACGTCACCAATCTCGGCATAGCGCTCTTTCAATGCATTCAGTTGCTTCATGAACTGCTCACTGCGCAGATGTACATTGTGTAGAACATCCTGTTCCCGGATATAACGAAGTGTGGCCAGTCCCGCAGCCATGGCCAGCTGATTGCCACGGAACGTTCCTGTGTGTGCACCAGGCTGCCATTGGTCCAGCTCTTCCTTATAGATGACGACAGACATGGGCAGACTTCCGCCAACCGCTTTGGAGCAGATAATTACATCAGGTACAATTCCGGCATGTTCAAATGAAAACATACGGCCTGTGCGTCCGATGCCTGTCTGCACTTCGTCGATAATGAGTGGAATGCTTCGCTCTGCTGTGATTCGGCGCAGCTCCTTCAGCCATTCAATGTCTGCCGGAATCGCCCCGCCCTCGCCCTGCACCGTCTCCACAATGACTCCGCACGGTGCAGCAATACCACTCTCGCAATCATCGAGCAAGTTCTCGATATACTGTGCACTTAACCGGGCCGTCATGCCCTCACCAACACCAAATGGGCAGCGGTATTCATAAGGAAACGGCAGGAAATGTACATCTGGCAGCAGGCTTTGCAGATGCTGTTTCTTGCTCAGGTTGCCACTCATCGACATGGTTGCTTGGGTTGAACCGTGATAACCTCCCTGAAAGGCAAGAATGGATTTGCCACCTGTTGCATGTTTGACCAGCTTAATAGCTGCTTCTACAGCATCCGCTCCAGTTGGACCACAGAACTGGATTTTGGACTTGTTCTGCATCGCTGCTGGAAGAATGGAGAACAATTCTTGCATATATGAAAGCTTCAGCGGCGTTGCCAAATCCAGGGTATGTAGCGGAATCTGCTGATCCAGGACATCGCGAATGGCATTGATTACCGTGTCATGGTTATGCCCCAGCGCCAATGTTCCTGCACCAGCCAGGCAATCGTAGAATACGCGGCCATCCGTATCGGTTACCTTCACCCCATGGGCCTTGCTAATAACAAGCGGGAAATGTCTGGGGTACGATCTTGCATTGGATTCCTTCTCATTTTGCATCTTCAGATATTCCGTCTGCACTTCTACTGACATAGCCCTTTAACGCTCCTTATCATCGATTCAGGCTTAACTGCTGCCTGTAATTTCTTTTTTCTGCATTTTGCATATGGCATGGTATGGATTCAAAATCAGGCAAGGTCCGAATTATAAATAAGGGTATCCGTCATCTGATATCCGTTATATATTGTCGTTTATCTGTTGTTATAAGTTATATGACTTAGATTCAAATTGTTCCTGACACAAGTATTCCAGGTATAACCGCACCACGTCACGAGTTGTCCCCCCATGGGGAAAGACGTGGTGTGTGAGATCTGGCAAGGCGTTCACTTCCAGAATGCCCCCTTCTTCTCTGGAGATCGGCGTGCGGATATCACGACAACGAACATCGACCCCTGCTACATCAATCTGAAGAGTTTGGGCCGCCTGAACGATCATTCGCGCATTCTCGGGATGAATGATCTCGGTACAATCCTTGTAGAATTCACTGATTTTTCCGGCGGCTGAGTTACGGAGATCATATAGCTCAATTTCTTCACCAGCGGCAGGAACTTCATCCAGGCTTGTGCCTTGTGCATGTAATACCTCCAGCAGTCGTTCCGTTTCTGCATGCACCTGGGGAAAGGCTTCATACTCGCCAATGGACGTAATCTTCATTCGTTCCTGATTCAACTGTTCGATTAATGTGCGAACGGTTGAAGTTCCATCCCCCTCGACATAGACAGGTCGATACTCATTCACAGCCGCCACTTCACCGTTAATGATCAGCACTCTGTAATCGATTCCGGTCACATATTGCTGCAACATAATGCTGCTGCCGTGCACACTCGCAAGATGAATGGCTGCCTCCAGTTCCTCTTCAGTACGCACATCCAGCGTCACGCCCATGCTGCTGCTCGCATCCAACGGTTTCACCACAATGGAGCGGTATCTATTCAGAAAAGCTACTGCTTCACTCCCCATCTCCGGGATCACGATATAGGAAGGTACAGGCATGCCCTGTTCATGCAGCAGCATATTACATGCCTGCTTGTTCTTCGCGAGCAATCCGGCGATTAACGGCAGACGATGAGATCTGGTTTTGTTTATGATGATCGGCTTGTCCCCTACTGCCAGCTTCAGAAAGTCCTCGCATCCCTCAAGAAGGGGCTCACAGGTGATCCCCATTTCCCTCGCTTTGCTTATAATGAGTCGGTTTTGCAGATTATGAATCCCTTTCGGAAACACTGAAAATCCTCCTCGATCGAATGAAGGTACTCGCTCCTATATAAGTTGAGTTAAAGATTATTTACACCGACACTACAATGACAGAACAACCTTCCAATCGCTGTTATCCCCAGATTTTTTGAATCCTTTTACAAAGGGGGAAATTCCGGGGATAGCGTATGCTTTCGATGCCAGCTTTCTTGCAGAAAGCTTGTAGCTCCGCTTTTTCAGGTTTTTTCTGTCCTCTCCGTTGCATATAAATGATTAATTCAACTTATATTGCTCCTACGTTCATCAATATTTATTGTAGTATAATATTGATAATGATTATCAATATCATATAAAATCTATTTTATGGCAATTCGATCTTTGTTGTCAATAATAAACTTTTAAGGAAAAATAAGATTGATTTTAGACTAGATTTATGCAGGTGTGGTTTTGTTACATCGAAGAATAAGTACAACAAGTGGCAAGCTCTGGATTGTATGAAACCAAGAGCTTGCCTGTTCCTGTTATCTTCATTAAACGCAGAAGTGTTGACGAGGTGGGTTGAAAAAAATAGCGATATCGCTTGAATCATCATTCGTCGAATCATTAATTGAAGTAATCAAGCCAACTGAGTGTAACGCTGCTCCCCATTCAGTTTCCTTCCCCTTCCATGCGGGATGCAGGTTGGTGTACCGAAGAGTGGATCAACCGCAATCTCACACTCCATCTGGAAGACCTTACGGACCATCTCCTGCGTAATGATGTCTTCCGGTTTACCTTCCGCGTAGATGGACTTGTTGTGAACAGCCACAATGTGATGCGCATACCGACATGCCAGATTCAGATCATGAAGTACCATGACAATCGTGCGTCCTTCCCGTTCATTCAACTCAAACAACAGATCCAGGATATCAATCTGATGAGTCATATCCAGATAGGTTGTAGGTTCATCCAGCAGCAGCGTTTCCGTACCCTGTGCGAGGGTCATTGCAATCCAGGCACGCTGACGTTGTCCACCGGACAGGGCATCTACAGGCCGATCCGCAAGTTCAGTCAGATGCGTGGACTCCAGTGCCAGCTTGACCATGCGCTCATCCTCTCGTGACCACTGCTTCAACCATGTCTGATGCGGATAACGTCCTTGCTTCACCAGTTGGTTCACCGTCAGGCCTTCCGGGGCAGTCGGACCCTGTGGCAGGATGGACATGCGTCTTGAAATCTCCTTGGTCGGCAGCTTCGCAATCTCTTCACCATCCAGCAGCACGGAACCTGAACTGGATTTCAGCAACCGGGCCATCGTACGCAGCAGCGTAGATTTACCACAACCGTTGCTGCCAATCAGGACGGTGATCTGTCCCTTGGGAATGGTCAGGTTCAAATTATCAATAATGGGATCTGCTCCATAGGAGATCGTAAGCTCCTTGGCTTCCAGAATACTCACAGTCCTCTCCTCCTCAAAACTGATTTCGATTCTTGAACAACAAATACAGGAAAAATGGTGCGCCTACGCCTGCGGTGAATACCCCTGCGGGAACGTCAAGCGGTAGAAAGGCCGTACGAGCTATGAGATCTGCTGCAAATACGAGCAGAGCACCAACCAGTCCAGACACGATCAGCATACTGCCAAACATCCGACCGACCAGCTTCCGGGCAATATGTGGAGCAATCAGGCCAACAAAACCAATGGTTCCGGCCACAGCCACGGCGATTCCCGCAAGCAGTACACTACATAACAGCAATGCAGAACGATGCCACTGTACCGTTACCCCCAGTCCTGTCGCCAGATCATCTCCAAACTCCTGTGCATTCAGGCTGCGGGCGAGCCAGATCGCCAGCGGTACAACAATCACGATAACCGGCAGTATGGTTCGAACATCGGTCCACGATGCTCCATACACACTTCCTGTCAGCCAGATATAGGCTTGACCTGCCGTGTAGAACGGACTCAGGATCAGCATAAAGGTCGTCCCGGCACCGGTAATGGCTGACACTCCAATCCCGATTAACACCAAGCGGATCGGACTGACTCCCTTTTTCCAGGCAAGCATGTAGATGATCAATGCCGTCAGAAGTGCACCGACAATGGCAAATAGCGGCAATAACTTGATGCTCACCGCTCCGCCCAGCAACGTAACAAACCCCACAGCCGCAACAGCCGCACCACCAGTGATACCGATGACATCCGGTGAGGCCAATGGATTACGGATAATACCTTGCAGGAGTGCACCTGACATACCGAGCGCTGCACCCACAAGCAGGGACAATAACACTCGTGGCAATCTCAGGGTCAGCACGACGAAGTCATGTTCCCCTTCGTTCAGACCAAATATCGTTCGAAGTACATCCAGCGGAGAAATAAAGTCACTGCCCACACTGGTACCGACTACTCCTGCAACTACAAACAAGAGCATACACACACTGATGACAACCAGTGATTTTCGTTCCATTTGCATCGATAAGGTGTCTTTTTTATTGCGGAAAGTCAACATCTTCCTCATATCTTCGTCACCCCCTTGCGGGCAATGTATACGAAGAAAGGTCCGCCAATCAATGCAGTCATGACACCGAGTGGAACTTCCTGCGGCATGATTACCAGTCTGGCAACCACATCTGCGGACAGCAGCAGAATGGCTCCCCCTACAATAGAGTAAGGAACGAGCCAGCGGTAATCATTGCCCACCAGTGCACGCATGATATGCGGAACAACCAGACCGACCAGACCGATCGAACCGGCTACGGCAACCGAACCACCCGCTAGCAATACGGTAACAACGCCCATGAGCACCTTGACCAGAAGTACATTCTGTCCCATGCCTTTGGCGATATCGTCACCCGTCAATAGCAGATTAATCGCTCTGCCCATGAACAGAGAGACAATGGCTGCGGCTGTCATGTACGGCAGAACGGGATATAACATATCCAATGTCCGCCCGCTAACTGAACCGGCAAGCCAGAAGAGCACATCCTGCAATCCGGTTCCATCCAACACGAGAATCGCCTGTGTGAACGAGGCAAACAATGCCGAGATTGCCGTCCCCGCCAGTACAATTTTGATCGGAGTCAGGCCATCCCGACCAAGGGAACCCAAGGCATACACAATCGCCGCGGCAACCGCAGCTCCGGCAAAACCAAACCACATCATGGTGGTCAGCGAGGATACGGACAATACTACGATGGCAATGACAATAAAAAAGATTGCCCCTGCATTGATCCCGAACACACTTGGTGATGCAAGCGGATTACGTGTCAATGCCTGCATCAGTGCACCTGCCACAGCCAAACTTGCACCAACGACAGCGGCAATAATGGTTCGTGGCAAGCGCTCCGTCAGCAGAACCACATGTTCCACAGAACTCTCGTCGTAGAATTGCAGTGCATCCCATGCCATCTGAAATGTGATATGCGTGCGTCCCAGAATCATACTGGCAAGGCAGGCAAACAGAAGTAATATGAATAAACCAGCCAGCCCATAGATCTTGGCGCTTGCCTTTGTAAAAAGGGGAAACATATTCTCACTCTTTCATCTGTAAAATGAAAAGGACCTGCCTGCCCATACACTTCGTTAACGAATGTCCTGGTGCACGGCAGGTCCTGCTCCTGTTAGTTAGTTAGTTAGTTAGTTAGTTAGTTAGTTAGTTCAGGTTGAACTGCTTATATAGATCGTCCAGCATCATATTCGCAGATGTGTATCCACCTGCCATGTTCCAGGCCACTTCATCAACCTGAACCAGTTGGTTGTTCTTGACTGCATCAAGATTCTTCCACAGCGGGCTGCTGGTCCAATCATCATAATTTTTCTGAATCGCATCGGTTTCGGTGCCTGAATTGAAGTTAAAGATCATGTCCGCATTCATGTCCGGAATATTCTCTTTGGAAGTCAATTCAACTCCCCATGTGTCTGCATCATGTCCTTCGGGTCTGGTGAATCCAAGCTCTTTCAGAATTTTACCTGCATAACCCATGTAGAAAATACGAACCTGATCGGCTCTAAAATTCGTGATGGTTGCTTCAATTGGCAGACGATCACCCATTTTCTCTTTGAAATCTGCTACACGGGCATCCCAATCTGACAACAATTTATCCGATTGCTCAACCATATTCATCGCTTCCCCAGCCATCTTCACGGTTTCTTTCCAATCAAACAGGGTCTCCGTTACTACCGTTGGTGCGATCTGGGACAATTGATCATAGATCTCTTCATGTCTGATCTTCGTAGCAATAATCAAGTCAGGTTTCAATTTGTTGATCTCCTCCAGATTGGGCTGGGATTCCTGTCCTACTTGTGGAACTCCATCCAGATCGGCTCTCAGATATTCATAGACGGGCTGCTGAACCCATGATTCAACCACGCCTGTCGGTTTCACGCCCAGTGCAACGACTACATCATTAGCACCTTGGAACAGCGTCACGATCTTTTGCGGTGTTCCCTTTATTGTCGTTTCACCCATGGCATGCTTGATCACTCGGGTCTGATCTTCAGCCGCACTGGCAGTTGTATCACTTTCACTATTACTTGCAGCTTGACTGGACGTATTCGTCGTCTCGGCACTTCCCCCCGAAGCACAACCAGCAAGCAGTGAAATCATCAGAATAAATGCTGCATAAATGTATAGCTTTTTCTTTACTTTATACATGTAACTTGTCTCCCCTTTTTATCTAAATGATATTGAATCTCATTATCAATTGTATTGTAATGGAGATGAAATCATTATACAAGCATTTTATTTGGGAAAACTTCTCACTCGCTCGCAGCTCCTATTACTTCTGAAAACAACTATAAATAGATACATATTAATTGAGACCATATAATATATATCGATACAATACGCATCCCTACTCACCATATATGTAATCTTTACCCTTATGCGAATTAGCCCCATTTCTCATCGTAATTCTTCTTCATCTAATACAATGTAATTTTGATGGTAAATTAATTATTCATTTTTATGCATATGAAAAGGATTTTGCTGTAAAACCCTTCCTGTAATTTCTTGTCGTACTATGTTAGATTATCCATTGGAATAAAATCACATCTATAGATAGGGGATATTGGCACGTGAAGAAATCATGGTTACTATCAATCATTATGAGTTTTGTTTTGCTCGGCGGGGTGTTCGCACCTGCAGGGTCTTATGCCGCTGCTGCGGATGACTCAACCACCACATATTCGGAAGACGAATACTATGAAGAAGTTGACACGTCCGAACAAGAACCGATTCCTACGGTTGAAGAAGAAGATTTCCTGGACTACCTGAATCAGTTGGATCTCGCAGCAGTATATGAGGAGAAAGCTTTCAATGCACTGGGAGGCGGATTTTACATTACATCTTCCAATCGCAAGTCCGTGTTCCTGAAACTGACCAACACTGCAATTCCTAACTACACCAAATATGTATCCAAGCTGAAACTGATTAAACCGCAAACTGCAGAGTTGCAAAAAATCCATGCCAGCCTGATCAAAGGGAGCTATACGCAACTGGAAGGATTCCAACTCGCCAAAAAAGCGGTCTCCAAAACTACGGTAAACAGCGCTGTCCTGAAACAAGCCAATGCCAAAATTGCTGCCGGCAAGAAAAATATCGAGAAATATCAAAAAGAACTGTCTGCCTACGCCAATAGTCTTGGATATGATTTCTAAAAAACAATTTTGAAATTTAAGGAAAAAAAGTGTTTTCTTTTGCTGAGTTAGTTCGTATAATAGCACTATAATCAAAAGGCTATGCTGCCGAAAGGTACAACCTCGTGAACAATAGAGGTTGTGCCTTTTTTGCGTTTTATGGCCGCATTGATCTGAAATCTCATCATCTAACGAGGAGTGATTCACATGATTCTTGAAGCCATTTATCATCGTCCCAAACTCAATTGGTCCTATGCTTATGATCGCTCGACCATGCATTTGCGTCTTCGTTCCAAACGCGGTGATCTGGATGCGGTGATTGCCATTACCGGGGACAAATATGCCTGGGATCGAACAATCACACACATCCCCATGCGCATCTTTGCCCGGGATGAGATGTTCGACTATTGGGAAGCCGAGACCTCACCTCCCTATCGCAGATTACGGTATGGCTTCCAATTGATTCAGGGAGAGGAATCGGTCTGGATGACGGAGCGCGGATTCGAGCAGGCGCTGCCTGACCATCCACTGGAATTTTTTGATTTTCCATTTATGAATCCGGTCGACATTTTTGAACCGCCTGCGTGGGTGAAGGACGCCGTGTTTTATCAGATTTTCCCCGAACGTTATGCCAATGGCGATCCATCTATCAGTCCCAACAATGCTGAACCCTGGGGAGGGGAACCCACACCTGTGAACTTCTTCGGCGGGGACCTGCAAGGTGTGCTTGATCATCTGGATCACATCAGCCAGTTGGGCATCAATGCCATCTATTTCTGTCCGCTGTTCGAGGCCACCACGAATCATAAATATAATACAGGCGATTATATGAAGGTCGATCCTCATTTTGGAACCAATGAACAGTTCAAGACCTTTGTGGATGCATGTCATCAGCGCGGCATACGTGTCGTTCTGGATGCGGTGTTCAATCATTCCGGCAGAGAGTTCCCTCCTTTTGTCGATGTCATGAAGAATGGAGCCGATTCCCCCTACGCAGACTGGTTCTATATCAAAGACTGGCCGCCACGTGTGGAGGATGGCATACCCACATATGATACCTTTGCCTTTGAACCGCTTATGCCAAAGCTGAACACGGAACACCCTGACGTGAAGGCATACCTGCTGGAGGTCGGACGGTTCTGGATCGAGGAGATGGACATTGACGGATGGAGGCTCGATGTGGCCAACGAGGTGGATCACCAGTTCTGGCGCGAATTCCGTCAGACGGTAAAAGCCATCAAACCTGATGCGTATCTGCTCGGTGAGATCTGGCATGATTCGCTCATGTGGCTTCAGGGAGACCAATTCGATGCCGTGATGAATTATCCGTTTACCAATTCGGTATTGGACTACACCGTGAACGGAAAGCTCGATGGACTCGGATTTGCCAATGAGATCGGCAAACTGCTTGCAGCCTATTCACAAACGGTTACTGAAGCTGCCTTCAATCTGCTTGGAAGTCATGATACACCCAGACTGCTGACCTTATGTGATGGAGACGAGCGTAAGATGAAACTTGCCGTTACGTTGCTGCTTACGTATCCAGGTGTGCCATGTATTTATTATGGAGACGAAGTCGGGCTTGACGGGGGATATGATCCGGGTTGCCGCAAGTGTATGGAATGGGATGAGACCAAGCAGAACCGTGAACTTCTGGAATTCTTCACCCATACGATTGCCCTTCGCAAACAGCACCCTGCGCTGCGCAGCACGGAACTGAAGATTGTATATGCAAAAGCCGGAGACCCTTGTCTTGCCATCGAACGATCGGATTCGCATACGGGTGAGCGCATGCTTCTTGTGCTGAATGCAGGAGATGAGCCATGTACTCTTGAACTGCCTTTGGCAGATCGTAACGTTTGGCGAAATCTGTACACATCAAACGAAGTGGAATCCCGGCAAAATAAACTGACCCTCGATCTGGAAGCTTACGGCTTCTCCTTACTGCAAATGGAGGTCAAACAACCTGCGGAAGCTTGATATAAATACAGCTAACAAGGCGATATAACTCCAAAAGAGGCTGTCCTCCAGGTCATATTGACGACCAGGGACAGCCTCTCCTGCATCTTATG
Organism: Paenibacillus sp. FSL R5-0517; assembly: GCF_037974355.1. Lineage (NCBI taxonomy): Bacteria > Bacillati > Bacillota > Bacilli > Caryophanales > Paenibacillaceae > Paenibacillus > Paenibacillus sp. FSL R5-0517. The sequence goes on along the minus strand of NZ_CP150235.1, from coordinate 1,094,379 downwards.
CGTTTTATATGTCATATTCTAACGAACCAAGCACACGTTATTTGCTTCATTATATCCGGGCTAAATGTCTAACGAATCAGAGAAATGTTATTTTGTTTAATAAGTCGATTTTCGCAAGCAGAAGCGGTGCTTTCGACGGAATAACGTTGCTGAGATTCGTTAAGTTTTACTTTTCTTGATCATCCCCTTAATACGACGTTTGAGATTCGTTAGCGGTAGCGATTCAATTGAGATAAAACTCATTGGTGGCAGGAACCTATTTCCCAGCCGAGGCGAAGGATATCGACATCGACGGTTTACGAATTTTCTTCATTCTCGAACTTACGAGTTCTCCCTGTGTAATTACGATTTTCTGCGGAATCTTATAAGAAGGCAGCTTGTCCCGGCAATATTCCCAGATGGACCGCCGCAGATCGGTTAGAGTACATTCTGTAGCCAGCCGGATAGTCACCTTCACTCTCTGACCCGTGATACCACTCGGTTCTCCCGAAACTACCGCCGCTTCAATACATTCCATCTCTTCCAGCACACCCTCAACCTCGGCAGGATATACCTTCCGTCCCCCTATGTTAATAATCTCCGAACGGCGACCCAAAATGCGAATGTACCCCTGCTCCAATACGGCTTCATCTCCGGTACGCAGCCATCCATCCTCCGTAAAAGGTGATGGTGCATTCAGATATCCGATCATCGCTGTTGCTGTACGAATCTGTAATTCTCCTTCCACCACCCGGTACTTGACCTCTTCATCTTGAATGGAGAACAGTAGAGAACCTGGTTCTTTGGAACGGGTTGGCAGAATACCAAGTTCAGACATACCATAGGCCTGTATCGTCCTGATCTGTGGAAATCTCCGATTCCAGGCTGCCAGTACGGACTCAGGCATCACTTCCGATCCGTATGATACAACCTCGAGACTGGACAGGTCATACCCTTCATCGTTTCTGCCCAACAGCAACAGATTCATGAATGTTGGGGAGACGGGCAGCGCCTGCACACGAAACTTCTCAATCGTCCGGCACACTTCTTCGGGAGATCGATCCGCAATGATACACAGACATCCCCCACTGGACAGGGACTGCAGCATGGTATTCACACCGCCGATATGATCAAACATCATGAATGGAATCGTTCGCAAGGGCCGAACCCGCCGGCGAAAACGATATAACAGCCGATCTGCACGATGCACAGTCGCTTTACTCACTCCGGTCGATCCGGATGAAAAGAGTACCAGGCCTCCTACACCCTCCTGTGCCAGCGTAGATAACAACCTAGGAATCTCTCCAGAAGTTTCACACGTTTGCCGAATGCACAGCTTGCCATCTTCAACGCCCAATCGCCATTTCACCTGTGCCAGTTCAATATATTCCTGTCGTTTGGCTTCAACCAGGTACCGATCCATGGGGAGCAGGATACACCCTTGCCCGAGCAAAGCAACCAATGCTGCCGCTGCATATGGGGAATAGTCTTCCTCCAGCGTTACAAGTTGCCCCGTTAGCCCTTCTGCTATAATCCACTCACTCATGACGCCAACCTGTTCCAGCAGCCACTGATAGCTGTACTCCTGATCCTTCCAGATCAGTGCAGGATGCTGTCCCTGTTCCTCGAATCGTTCAAGCAAGAATTGGTTTAACATTTTGCTTCCTCCTCACCGGCAGGCGAATATTGTTGTGCGAGATAATCAACAAGTGAGCCTACCGTCTGATAGGGACTTTCCGGCATGGAAGCAGCTGCTATCTCCGCCAGAGCAGCTCCCATTCCCGTACCCCAACGATCTTCGATTCCCTGCTCCACCACAGCAAGCAATGACACGAGTTCCAGCGAATCCAGTTGTCCATTTCGTCCGTATAGCGGAGCGTTACCGCCCTCACCAAGCGGAATCGATGTATTATGGTATGCATTTAACTCCCGGCAACTATCCAGCACGATACGAAGCAAAGCCTCCCTGTGTTCTTGTTCAATCATTGGCACGGTCTGACGTTGAAAGCAATCTGCCTGAGGCATGGACTGTCGAAGCGACTCATACCAGTGCCATTCATCCGTGATCAACATTTTAATGACACCTGTAAGCTGTACTTTCCAGTGCTCGCGGTTCTTCATCCGGCTGACCTGCAGCATATTGTATGCCTTCTCCCACCGTACAATGATGTCGCTGAATTTTCTTGCATATTGATCAAGTGGTGAACCTAGCCATAAGGCAGACTCCTGAAGAAGATCTCGAAGAAAATACCGGCTCCATCGCATATCGAAGAGCAGACCCGAAATTAACATTTCATTGGCTTGATCTCCTTCTTTCGTCCCATGCAACGTATCCATGAGCTGCAGAGACACCGCATGTCCAAAATAATAATTCCGCTCTCCTTGTGTAATCGTCCGGCCTGTCAGAAATTCTTCAATCTGCGTTGTTAACGCTTGGTTCAACATGTCTCGGTACCCGGCAGAGTCAAGCTGCACAGTTGCCCGAATGTCCATGGTGCCAAACGTTCGGAGTTTCTCTTTGCGCTTCGCCTGAGCAAGCTCGGGTATGCATTGGTTCCCTTTCCAGAAATCATGAAAGGCTCTTTGAGCAACCTTCCCCTTGTACTTGGAGGGCACTGGATCATAGACGTGAACATGCTCATCTTCCAGACCATACACGGCAATCCAATGGTCTACCAGATGCAGTCGGGAGCCTTGCTTCACGTGTTTGCGAATGTATTCGGGATTCTGATAATCCTCACAATAAGGCAGATGATAACTGGTTCCTGTAGCCAAAAAAAGCCCACCATCGCCGATATGCTGCCTAATCTGCGCCTTGCCTTCCTCGAAGCTGTCCAGCTCCCGCTGACCATACATCTCCCAGATCGGCTCAACATAATCCAGTTTGTGAAAATAAGGCTTCACCAGTCCGTTATCCCCGCACGATGGAAGGCTGTACAACCGGCTTGCCGCCAGCAGTGCAAGACTTGTAATGGATCCTTGCTGATGGAGCACTTCATGAATCAGAGGGAAATTGCAGGGATAATAATAGGGAATGTCCAGCACTGGAGCGAATGAAGGAATGATCATTTTGGGCCTCCTGTTCCCGTTTTGGCTGACGTACTGCCCCAGGATTGGATTAAATAATGTACAGACATATCATCTGTCGCTCGAAATACACGATTGACAACAGGTTTGCCATCCACATCGGTCTCGAAGCGGCGGAAACCCCGAGTAAACCGGAAGGAGAATCCACTATCACGCGGAACTCGGTAACAACCTTCATATCGACCTATACCGGAACGGACAAGCTTCATGCCCATCCCACCATAGATCGTTTCCTGCGTCCCTTCCTCTGAGGCTACCTCTGCATGAATGCAGACCTCCACATGAGTGGACAATTCAGGAACCACAGTATAGATGCGTGTAGCAGACAGTCCCCCCATAGTCAGCGTGATGGATGCACTTCCAATACCGACAGGCACCAGTTCTCCATTCGAACGAACCTGGATTACATCCGGGTCACTTGAAGTATAATTTCCATGCAGCAGACTCCGAACCCATCCGCTCTCGTAGTGCATTAGTGCATTGATACACACGGTCATTCCACCCTGTAGTCCGATGACATCCCTGCCAAGCAGTTGAAGCGAGGTGGGGTTACCTACGTGGCCGAACATGTATAGTAATGGGAGATGAACGCGTGCTCCCCAGTCACCTTCCTGATGACAGGCATCCGGCTGTTCCAGAAATGCCAATTCCTCATCCGCTCTGACTCCGCGTTCAAGTAATTGATGAGCTACCCTTCTGACCTGGGAAGGCAGAAACAGGCCTTCCGTGTCTCCAATATCTATCCACATCCGAACGTCGGGTACCTCTTCTGGCAAGCGATACATGTTTTCTTCCAACAGCCCGCTTTCCGATGTTTCGTCCAGCTGCACATCCACATAGAATGGCGACATCATGATCAGTTTTCCGAAAACATCCGGATTTCGCATCCCCATGTGCAATGTACAAAGTGCAGCAGCAGATGAACCCAACAGCCCGGTATTCTCCTTGTCCGGCAACGTCCGGTACCGATGATCAATGATCGGCTTGAGTTCATGAATGATAAAATGCTCATAGGCGATGCCTGAGCATCCCACACTCACGGCCTCTCTCTCCGGGGCGATGAAGTGATAGAATTCGTTGTGCGTGACTGGACGGACATGCGTAATGCCGACAATAATCAGTGATTCAATCTGCCCGGAAGAAATAAGACCGTCTGCTGCCTGATCGATATTCCATGTTTCATTGCCTGGCCCGGACGGACCAAAAGCCCGCTGCCCTGCATGAACGTACAGAACCGGATAACGCCGAGCTGTATGCTCATGGTAACCGGGCGGGAGATACACATAAATGTTGCGGATATTGCCCAGCCGTGATGCCTGAATGCCTTCCAAACATTCGATGACAGAATGGGTACTCAACGATCGTCAACCGCCTCTCTTCTCCCGATTCGACTGCATAATACAAATAACCCCGCCTCAGAAGAGACGGGGTTGTCCCAAAACACACGTGCGTGTCCCGGGATACATAGCCCTTATATTGTGAATCTGCGAATAGTTTAATGCGCGAACGTGCTTTTGTAAACATAAAAATAGAAAATAAATGCTCTCAAAAAAGTTATTGACATAAGATCCATTATTTCTTACGATAACGTTGTGATCATAACTCGAGGGCCATGCTTTTAAACCAGAGCGGTTTAGGACAACCCCGGTAACTCCCGAAGGAGATGCCGGGGTTGTTGGCGTGTCAAAAGGAGGGAAGTCTTCAATCCACTGCGTATCATTCCGTTGTATTGAAAGCGCTATTATTCAAAAGCCAGGTTGGTTGTTTATCTAAACTACTACATTCACGAGAAGGGTGGATTACTATGTTTCAAATGGCCAAACGCGTACTCCTCAGCACAACACTGACACTCAGTTTACTTGCAGGAGGCGCACTTCCCTATCTGCCTGCTTCCGCGATCTATGCCGATGCGGATACCGCAGTTACCAACAAGCAGAACTTCAGTACAGACGTCATCTATCAGATCTTTACGGACCGCTTCCTGGACGGCAATCCTTCCAACAATCCCACCGGAGCTGCCTACGATGCCACTTGCAGCAACCTGAAGTTGTATTGCGGAGGCGACTGGCAGGGCCTGATTAACAAAATCAACGATAACTATTTCAGCGATCTGGGCGTTACCGCATTGTGGATCTCCCAGCCGGTTGAGAATATCTTCGCCACGATCAACTATGGCGGCGTTATCAACACAGCATATCATGGCTACTGGGCACGTGATTTCAAGAAGACCAATCCGTATTTCGGAACGATGGCTGACTTTCAAAATCTGATTACAACCGCTCATGCCAAAGGCATCAAGATCGTCATTGACTTTGCACCGAACCATACGTCTCCTGCCATGGAAACCGATACGTCCTTCGCTGAGAACGGCAAGTTGTACGATAACGGTAATCTTGTTGGCGGATACACAAATGATACAAATGGATATTTCCATCACAACGGCGGCTCCGATTTTTCCTCCCTGGAGAATGGTATCTACAAAAACCTCTATGACCTGGCTGACCTGAATCATAATAACAGTACCATTGACCAATATTTCAAAGATGCAATCAAGCTATGGCTTGATATGGGCGTGGACGGGATTCGTGTTGATGCGGTGAAACATATGCCTCTCGGCTGGCAAAAGAGCTGGATGTCCTCTATCTATGCACATAAACCTGTATTCACCTTCGGTGAATGGTTCCTGGGATCTGCTGCATCCGATGCGGATAACACGGAATTTGCCAATGAATCCGGGATGAGCCTGCTTGATTTCCGCTTTAACTCTGCCGTACGTAACGTCTTCCGGGATAACACATCCAACATGTATGCTCTCGATTCGATGATTACAGGCACAGCGGCAGATTATAATCAGGTAAATGATCAAGTTACGTTTATCGACAACCATGATATGGATCGCTTCAAAACAAGTGCCGTCAATAACCGTCGTCTGGAACAGGCGCTGGCGTTCACGCTGACTTCACGCGGCGTACCTGCCATCTATTATGGTACCGAACAGTATCTGACAGGTAACGGGGACCCTGACAATCGGGCCAAAATGCCTTCTTTCTCCAAAACAACAACGGCCTTCAACGTCATCAGCAAGCTGGCCCCTCTTCGCAAATCCAATCCGGCTATTGCCTACGGCTCCACGCAGCAACGCTGGATCAATAATGATGTGTATATCTATGAACGCAAATTCGGCAAAAGTGTAGCTGTTGTTGCCGTGAACCGTAATCTCTCCACACCAGCGAGCATTGCGAATCTAAGCACTTCACTGCCAACAGGCAACTACACCGATGTACTAGGCGGCGCACTGAACGGTAATAACATCACTTCCACCAATGGTACCGTCTCTTCATTCACGCTTGCTGCCGGGGCAACCGCGGTCTGGCAGTATACAACAAGCGAAACAACACCAACGATTGGACATGTAGGTCCGGTGATGGGCAAACCAGGTAATGTTGTTACGATTAGCGGACGTGGATTTGGCTCCACCAAAGGTACCGTATACTTCGGTACAACAGCCGTTACTGGTGCAGCCATTGCATCCTGGGAAGATACACAGATCAAAGTGACGATCCCGGCTGTTGCCGCAGGCAATTATGCTGTGAAAGTAGCTGCGAATGGCGTCAACAGCAATGCCTATAACAACTTCACCATCCTTACAGGTGATCAGGTCACTGTACGATTCGTCATTAACAACGCTTCCACCACACTGGGTCAGAACATCTATCTGACAGGTAATGTGGCAGAACTGGGCAACTGGAGTACGGGCACAACAGCTATTGGGCCTGCATTCAATCAGGTTATCCACGCCTACCCAACTTGGTACTATGATGTGAGCGTTCCTGCCGGTAAACAACTGGAGTTCAAATTCTTCAAGAAAAATGGGGCAACCATTACGTGGGAAGGTGGTTCCAACCACACATTTACCACACCAGCCAGCGGTACAGCGACTGTAAATGTAAACTGGCAATAGAATATTCTGTCCACAAGTTAACCCGGAGTAGTTACGCTAACGCAGCGTATGCTCCGGGTTTTGTTTTATTTTGTTTTGTTTAACTTAGCCAGAATGCTTAGGTTCTTCATAAGCTGCGAAGATTACCTCTATCCCACTCTCTACCGATGTGTACATGTGGTTCAATCCATATCATGCATACTCCCTACTACGTTTTATTGATAGGTTCGAATCGACTTCAATGTTGTGGCTGCCAGAATACCTGTGGCCAACAGCAATATGCCCACGCCTTGCAGCACAGAAGCTGCCCCCCACTGATCTGCCAATACGGAGACAACAGTCAATCCCAGAATAGGCGCTGTACTGGTGATTGTTCCAACGACGCCATAGACCCTTCCTTGCAGCTCGTCCGGTACGGCTGTCCTCAGCATAATTTGGGTGAGCATCGTACAGCAGGCGAACATCGCTCCTCCGCCCACGATTAACGGCAACGCCATGATTGGTGAGGATACATTCGCCAAAAAAATATAGAGTGGGCCTAAAACAATCAGACCGATAAATACCCATCTCCCTCTTCGCTTCAATCGTTTCCCCGAAGCAATCAGCAGTGCAGAGCCCATCATATATCCAAGTGGAATACAGGTCTCAATTAATCCAAACTGTACCGGATTCGCCTCCCATACCTTAACTGCCATCACTTGAACCAGCATCATGGCTGACATGAAAAACAAGATTAGCACTGGATTGAGCAATACAATGGATCGAATCAGACGATTCCGATAGATGTAGCCAAACGAACTGCGCCATTCCTGAACAAACGTGGTCTGCTGACTAACGGATCGCTGTACTTCAGGAAAGTGGCCCGCCATCAGCACACAGACTGCGGACAACAGAAAGGTTGCCCCTGTAATTAATATAGCGACGAATCCTCCAAATGCAGCCACAGCAACGCCCGCCGCGGCCAGACCGCTGATTCGGGCAAGATTATCCACCATATGAATGGTTCCGGTTGCTTGTTGAATATGCTCCCTGCCTACCATACTTGCCACTGAGGCGTGGAATGCAGGTGCCTGAAACAGACTTGAAAACATGGAGAGTGAGAGCAACAGCAGTACCACCGGGAACGGCGCATGCCAACCAAATAAGCTAATCGCAATCAGTACAGCCATGACGCCGCGGAATACATCCGAGGCCAGCATCAGCTTCCTGCGATCCAACCGGTCTGCAACCGTACCCGCCACCGATCCAAACAGAAAGCTGACGGCCATATTGCAGATCTGTACGGCCGCCATGCTCTTCGCACTCCCTGTGGTCTGTAACACCCACAGACTGATCGCAATCCCATTAAAGCAATCCCCGAATACGGAGATACCATAGCCGTACAATATCCTCCGAAAGGTAACATTACGCCAAAGCGTTCGCGGAGTCTTGGCATTTTGCAATGCAGCTTGTCCTCGTTGATATCCCATAACCTCGGGCTCACTGGACGGGTTTATGCCCATACATCACGTTCCTCCCTAATCATGATTCAAGCCCATATAGAATCAGGCACTTCCGCAGCAATGGCTGTCGACAAAGACAGGACATTACGGAAGTGCCTGGTTGAAGTGCCGCATTTACCGCGGCTGACTATGCTGTTATGGCACGGCATTACCCTTTGGAAGCACCTGCTGTCAGCCCTTGAACAAGGAATCGCTGGAGGAATACAAACAGCAGGGTAATTGGAATGGCGATCAGTACCGCCCCCGCAGCAAACATCGTAAAGTTACTGTCCTGATACCGGTTGACCAGATCCCACATCCCCACCGCCAGCGTCCAGTTTTCCTTCGTCCGCAGCACCAGCCGGGCGAAGATAAAGTCCATCCACGCACCGGTAAAACTGGTTAGTGCCACATAGGTCAGCATTGGCTTGGATAAGGGCAGGATGATGCTGGTAAATACCCGCAGGTGACTCGCACCATCCATGCGAGCAGCTTCGTCCAGACTGCGAGGAATCGTATCAAAGAAACCTTTGACGATAAATCCACCCAGTACTGCTCCGGATGAATAGACCAGGATGAGCGCAGCGTGGGTGTCGAGCAATTTAACTTGCAGCAAAATGATATAGATCGCAATCATGCTCATAAAGCTTGGGAACATGCCAAGAATCAGCATGGTGGAGAGAATGGTTTTACGTCCACGGAAGCGGAAGCGGGACAGTGCGTACATCCCGAGTGTCACCATCAACGTGGAGAAGATCATCGTGAAAAAGGCAATTTTCAGCGTATTCATATACCATCTTCCATACATAAAGGACGGATTATTAAATAACTCACCGTAATGAGTCAGCGTGAATGCTTCGGGCCACAACCGTTCACTGAACAATGCCGCACCCGGTCTCAGGGAAGAGAGAAAGATCCAGAGTACCGGGTAGATGGAGACAATAGCGATAATCACCAATAACACATAACTCAGAGCCAGTCGCAGCGGATTATTACGTGTCTTCATTGAATCATGTCCTCCTCCTTGAATGATTTGGAGCGGCGGAAGTTCCAGATGGAGAATGAAGCGATGATAAGGAAGATAATAATCCCTACCGCTGAAGCCATATTGAACTTGTTATTGTCGAGCGTGAGCTTGTAGAGCCAAGTTACCAAGAGGTCTGTCGCCCCCGCGTACTGATAATCTCCGCGTAGCGGATTTCCGTTCGTCAGCAGGAAGATGACATTGAAGTTGTTGAAGTTTCCGGCGAACTGCATGATGAGTACCGGAGTTGTAGCAAAAAGAATGAACGGCATCGTAATAATTCGGAATTTCTGAAATGCGGATGCTCCATCCACTTCGGCAGCCTCGTAGAGATCACGAGGGATGGCCGTCAATACACCCAGAATGAGCACCATACTGACGGGAATACCGATCCACATGTTGACAACAATGACGGTGACTTTCGCCCAGAACGGATCTGTAAGCCAAGGTAATCCCTCCAGCCCAAACGCTCGCATGTACGTATTGATTGGTCCAAACTGGCCATTGAACAGATTACGCATGAGCAGCAAAGAAATGATCTGCGGGATCGCATAAGGCAAAATAAAAATCGTGCGCCATAGCTTCTTGAAGCGTATGCCCCGCTGTTCTATCAACAGTGCCACAAGCACACCGCCAAAATAGGTGGTGACTGTCGCCAGAATGGCCCAGATGACCGTCCAGGTCAGTACGCCATAGAAGGTCTGGCTCCAGGATTTCAACTGAATCAGATCACTGAACGTCTTGAAGCCAACCCAGTCCACGAGTTTGGCTGGCGGAATATGATCCGGGGCTGAGTAGTTGGTAAATGCAATCGTGATCGTAAACAGAATCGGCATAACGGTGAAAAACAGAATGCCCAGTGCCGGAATGGACAGAAACAGGTAGGGAAAGTTTTTGTCCATCATGTTTCGAAGCGAAGCCCCTGCGCCCAGGGTCTTCTTCCCTTCTTCCCTGGCGACTCCCGTGACGTATGCATCCCGAATATTCAGGATGTAGATCAGAATAAACACAAAAAACACCAGTAGTACGATAATGCCATCCAACAGTAAAAAGATGGAATGGTCTCCCCTTTGAAGTACGGTGGACCCATTCACTTTGACAAAACGCTGTGTATTTTCCCCCAGTGTCCATATGCCCCATACAGCCTGTGACAGACGAGGAAGCAGGTACGCAAGCCCTGCTCCCTCCAGTAACAACAGACAAATTCCCTTAATCCACTGTCGATTGTACAGCTGTCCAAGACCTTGCAGTATGATGGAACATATAGCCGCTGTCATCCGGTGTTGTCTTTCCCTGTTCGGTCCAACGGGCACCGGGACATGCTGCTGCTGCATTTGCTCTCTCCTCCCCGCCTATTGCTAACGTGTATACATTGAACAAAGTGTGCTTACACTGTACCTCTCCGTTTTTGTGTAAATATGAAGTTCAATCTATACAATTCTTATGCATATCTTCGGATTCGTCGTTCGTCCCTATTGGACGGTAGCAAGGCTTTCCTGGATCTGTTTCACGGCATTGTCCAGCGATGCCTTCACGTCCTTATCGGTATCCCATATATCCGTAATCGCAGACGTGATTGGTCCCCATACGCTGTCCATGGCAGGAAGGGAAGGCATTGGTGTAGAGTTGTTGAACTGTTCCAAGAACGCCTTATTGATTGGGTCCTCCTGCACCTTTGAATCAGCAGCCACGTTTTTGTTCGCAGGGAGTGTACCGTTTAGATCAAAGTTCTCCATCTGAGCCTCTTCATTGGAAAGGAACGCTGCCAGAAGCTTCGATGCATTCGGGTATTGTGTAAATGCATTTACATAATAGGCTTTAACACCAGAGAAGGAGGTCATCGGTTTGCCATCAATTGCCGGAAGCGGAGCAACGCCAAAATCAATACCGGCATTGCGATAATCGGCAATGGTCCACGGACCGTTAATATCCATAGCCAGCTTGCCGCTGGAGAATAATCCTTTTTTGATATCATAGTTCACGTCACCCATCTTGAGCGGCAGTACTTCCGACTTCAGCTTCTGCAAGAACTGTCCACCCTTCAGGGCTCCTTCGTTATTCAGACCGAGATCCGCGCTATCCATCCCGTTGTCCCCAAAAATATAACCGCCCTGTGAAGCCAGGAATGCATAGTTATAGTAAAATTGCTGCAATTCCCACATCAGCGCATATTGATTGGATTTCACGTTATTGAACGTCTTGGCGAAGCTGATAATCTCATCAAAGTTTTTCGGAGCTTCTGGATACAATGCTTTGTTGTAAAAGAGAGCATACGTCTCCACGCTGTACGGATAGCCGTACAGGATATCCTTGAACGTTACCGCCTTCAGTGCGTTGTCGCTGGTGTTCTCTGCGGTCTCTGCTTCGAATATGTCATTGGGCAGAATAAGTCCCGCCTCTGAAGCGCTACCAATCTTATCATGTGGGAAAACGACAACATCTGCCGCGAGACCCGCCGGGCCATCCGTCGTTAGTTTGGTGACCTGATCGGTTGGAGGTAGCTCCTCCATTTTGACCGTTACCCCGTACTTCTCTTCGAATTTTTTGGCTCTTTGCTCAATAAAACTGCTTTGATTTTTGTCCTCCCAGATCACCAGGGTTGCCCCTTCTTCCGGTTGAAGATTCTCGGCTGTCAGCTCTACCACTTCCTCCGGATTTTCACCTGCCGTAGTTGGAGATGGACTTCCGCCTCCAGCCCCGCATGCAGCCAGTGTGAAAGCCATCATGACGGACAATGTTGCCCCTTGCCATTTTCTCATGTAAAATGTCCCCTTCCCTCTGCTTGGTCCAACAATGTTCGCGCTTTTCACCCTTTTGTCTGCGTATGTTGTCAGGTTTTGCATTCCATGTTCACTTTTGTACAAACGTTTGCCCAAATGGAAGACAAGATGACTCCTTCGTTCAATATGTAGGGGGAAATAAGTCAAGAAGTATGTAAATTCATAGATGTAAGCGCTACAATAACAATCACATCATACAATACCTAACTTTCTTTGCACAAACGTTTGCACAAGCCATATTTGCTCAATTTTAACCAATTTACCTCTTCTACCTACAGTAATTTCCTATTTTCTTGTTCAGACTCTTTCTTCCTTTATTTTACTTCCTGTGCAACCCATATGTGGCAGTTAGCAATTGATTTATCGTATCCTTTGGATTACCATAGGAGAATATTTATACGATTGTTCAGAAGGGATTTTTTACATGATTACGATCAAGGATATTGCCAAATTGGCGGGTGTTTCCCCTTCTACAGTGTCACGAGTGATTTCCAACCATCCCAGAATCAGCACCAAGACGTCTCTCAAAGTGAAGCAAATCATGAAAGAATTAAACTACCATCCCAACATCATGGCGAAGAGCCTGGTTTCCAAGACGACCCATACCCTTGGCATTATGCTTCCGCGTCCTGCTGAAGAGTTGTTTCAGAATTACTTTTTCGGGGAACTGCTGCGGGGTATTATTACACATGCCACCCGTATGAATTATGAATTGCTGCTAACCACTGAAACTTCATCAGACAATGAACTGCACGCGATCTCCCGTCTTGTTCATGGTCGCAGAGTGGATGGCATTCTGTTGCTTGGGTCCAAACGAGACGATCCCATCATTTCATTTTTGGAAGCGGAAAAGTTTCCTTTTGTGTTAATCGGTCGCAGCGAAGCTCATCCCAATGCCCCCATGGTGGATAACGATAATGTACAGACTGCTTATGATGCGACACATCATCTGATCGCCCAAGGGCATACGCGAATCGGATTTGTCAGCGGCCCACCGGACATTACGTTATCGCATGATCGCATGCTAGGATACCAAAAAGCGCTTGCCCAAGCCGGGCTGGATGCCGATAGTGACTGGATTGTGGAAGGTGAATTTCTACAGGAAAGTGGATTCAGGGCGATGTCGCTGTTCATGTCCTTGCCGAACAGACCCACCGCAATCGTTGTCATTGATGACAATGTGGCCTTCGGGGTACTGAGAGCTCTTGCCGAGCTTCATTATCTGGTGCCTGAGGATATCAGCGTGGTCAGTTTTAACAATATTGCTTTATCGGAGCTGGCTTCACCACCCTTAAGCTCTATAGACATTGGAACCTATCAGCTGGGCTATACAGCCGTTCAGGTCTTGTTGAAAATTCTAAGCGGGGAACCACAGCCTCATAATCCGGTCATTATTCCCCATCGTCTGATTGTGCGTGAATCCTCACTCTTTTCCAAACCAAAACCACCGTTAAATTGATTCATTTCAAGCATCCGTGTAGAAATGCAAACGTTTGTCCTATACGGGATATGGCGCTGTGATCCACCGTTCTCGGAGTAACACAAAAAAGAAGCCGCATATGGTTATGCGGCTTCCTGACTGTTCGCACTATTTCGGTACTCCATGCTCGACTGCGCTTGAATGGATTAATAGGAACTCCAACCTGCATCAGCTGTAACGACGGTTCCGTTCACGAAGCTGGACTCGTCCGACCCAAGGAACAAGGCCACCTTGGCGATCTCTTCACTCGTCCCGATGCGTGGGTTGATTGCCATGCCCAGCTGTTGCCGTCCTGCACCGTATGGGCTAATGCCAGTCATGGATGCGCTGATGTTGGTTGCCACGGCACCTGGGGCGATCGCATTACAACGAATGCCTTGCTCAGCATACATATACCCTGTATTTTTGGTGAAACCCACGACCGCATGTTTGGAGGCCGTATAGGCTGCTCCTGCACGTCCGCCGTGCAATCCACCTGCCGAAGCAATGTTCACGATGACGCCTTTTTGTTTTTCCAGGAAGATCGGCAATACTTTCCGTGTTGTCCGCATCACACTGGTTGTGTTCACAGCGAACAATCTCTCCCACTTCTCATCCGTTATATCCGCTGCAGGCTCCATGCCATCCATAATGCCCGCATTGTTAATCAGAATATCTACTGTACCGTATGTGCTCACCGTCGTATCAATCAGATTCTGCACATCTTCTTCTTTGGCTACATTGGCCAGAACCACAATCGCTTCCCCGCCCTGTGCCTTAATATCATTCACAACCGCCTGTGCGGATTCCTCGTTAATATCCGATACGACTACTTTTGCACCCTCTTGGGCGTATAACGTCGCGATCGCTTTCCCCATACCTGAACCAGCACCTGTGACAACTGCCACTTTATCTTGAAGTTTCATTCCATGTATCCTCCTTTGTGTATTCGTTTACAATAAGTTAACAAACAAATGTTCATTAACTCTTATCCTTAGTATAATAAGTCATAGCAATTCACTTCAATCAGTAAAAGCTTGTCCAGTTGTACGTTAAACAACACTACTAAGCCCAAATGTACTTTAATTAATAAAGTGAACTCGCGAGGAGGAAAATAGATGTCTGAAACTCCAAATTCGATGGACCGAAGAATCAAGAAATCCAAAGCTGCGCTGAAGGATGCTCTCATCCATCTAATGCAAAAACATCCCTTTAAAGAAATATCCATTACGGATATTGTCGAGCGCGCCGACCTGAATCGAGGTACTTTCTACAGGCATTATCAGTACAAAGAAGACCTGTTCAACGAAATCATCGATGATGTGATTCAGGATCTGGTGACTTCTTTTCGCAAACCCTATCAAGGGTTGAAAGAGTTCGAGGTAGGTCTGATGCCCTCTTCGGCCATCACCATATTTGAACATGTGCACCAGCATGCACAATTCTACACACTGGTTGTACAGTCCGAGGCTTCGTCCAACTTTCAACGCATGATCTGTGATGTTCTTCGCGATCTCTCCTTACAGGATCTGAACCATATCTTCCCGCAGCACATTAACCATGAACTGTTGGCAAGTTACCAGTCTCATGCGATATTCGGCATGATCATGGAGTGGATCAGGCAGGATTTCAAGCACAGCCCCGCCTACATGGCCGAGGAGTTATTCAAGATCATTCATTACAGACCTGACAATGTCGTGTTAAAAGATGATTATTGAGGGGGATTTTGAAAAAAAGCGGCAACTCTATTTT
The DNA here is from genome assembly GCF_037974355.1 of Paenibacillus sp. FSL R5-0517. Taxonomy (NCBI): domain Bacteria; kingdom Bacillati; phylum Bacillota; class Bacilli; order Caryophanales; family Paenibacillaceae; genus Paenibacillus; species Paenibacillus sp. FSL R5-0517. Next base: position 1,078,877 of record NZ_CP150235.1, on the reverse strand, counting down.
TATGTAAATGTATTCCTGTAATTTCTGATAATGATATGTTAGGTTATCCAGTGGAATACAACCAAAGGAGGATGACAATACATTTGAAGAAGTCGTGGATTATATCATTGATTACCAGTTTTGTTTTGCTTGGAGGAGTTCTTTTCTCTCCAGCCGCTTCTGCTGATGCAGCCAAAGTAGCAACCTCTACATATTCAGATTCAGATTCAGATTCAGATAAGAGTTATGAAGAATTTAAAGAATACACTACTCAATTATTTGCTCTTGAAACTTATGAGGCCAAAGCGTTTACCGCTCTGGAAAGCATCGACACTCAGGTAACTTCAACGAACCGCAAGTCCATGTATCTTAAACTTACGAATACAGTGATCCCCAATTATACGAAATTGGTATCCAGGGCAAAACAAATCAAGCCTGCCAACCCGCAAATTAAGAAAATTCACGCCACATTTATCAAAGCAAGCTACACTCAGCTCGAAGGGTACCTGTTGTACCAAAAAGCAGTCTCCAAGAACAAAGTGAATTACACATTACTGAAACAGGGAAATGCAAAAGTAAACACCGCTGCTGTTCTAATGGACCAGTGTGAACAACAGTTATATGCTTATGCGAGAAGTTTAGGATATGACAGTTAGTAACTAATTATAGAAAACCAAAAAGCGACCATTCCCCATGCTTAATGAGGAACGATCGCTTTTTCTAATTATACAAATGATAGCCAGCGAACAAGTGACATTGTATTTCTTTCTCTTCTGTTTACAGCCCTAGCTTCTGCCCCTTCTCCAAACGCTGAATCTGTTGCTCTCCAGTATCTGCAAGCTCACGGAACTGGTTAATCGTTTCACGCATTCTTGGCAAGGCTTCCTGCTTATACAGACTGATTGAATCGAGTGCTGACAACACATCGGTGAACGCCTGTTTCATCGTATCCACGGAAATGCTGGCTTCATATGCCTGCTTCTGAATGGCAATCCCCTGATCCTTGAGCATTTTGGATGTACCGGCAATCAAATCATTGGTTGTCTGGTTCAGCAATTCAATCTTCTGCAATACAATCTTCTGATTATACAAAGCACTCGCTACCGTAACGGCAATTTTCAGTGCTGAGATCGTTACATTCTTGGCCCGGTCTACCCCTCGAATTAGCTCCTTGTTGTTACGGATGACCACTTCAATCGCCATGATACCCTGCTGGTTCACGACTAGCATTTGTTGCAGGTCCATGACCCGCTGACGGAGTGGGAACAACACTTCCTCTGTAATAAAGCGGACTTTCTCTGGGTCCTCATTGCGGACCTTGGCTGCTTCAATCTGCGCGTCGATGGACTCATCCATGAGCACGCCAAGCTGAATCTCCTTTTGCAGTCGTTTGGTGAGTTCTCTCAGGTTCTGTTGTTCGATCTCCAGGGTTGTATTATCGTTACGCAGGGTGGATCTGCCTTTATCCAAAGAGGTTACGATGTCAGCGATGACTGCGTCAGCCTTCTGGTATTTCAGGAAATAGGCGCGAAGCGGATTGAACAATTTCCCAAGGAAACCGGTCTTGGCAAAGTCGACCACGCTCGGGTCGAGATCCTTCAGTTGCATATGCAGCTCGGTCAAACCTTTGGCGACCTGACCGCCTTCGTCTCCCGTCTTGGACAGATGTCCAACGGAGACTTGAAGCAAGGCGTTTTTCTCGGAAGAGGATCTCATCGTGTTCATGCCAAAGCCGTCAATGGATTGCAGAATCTCTTTGCGCTTCTCCAGGGATTCGAGATCCAGTGTCATGATCATCTCTACGTTGGCATTCGCCACTTGTTGAAGCTCCGCGACCTCGGCGGGCACGGGTTTCACCTCTTCTTCAATCACCTTCTGAATTTCCTTCTGGCTCGGTATTTCCATTGAAAATGACATCTAAGTTCCCCCTTTAAATTTACATCTGTACGTTAAACAGGTTCCCGATCTTGTACACGACATCGTCGGTATCGGCATTGATGCTTGCCGCTTCGTTAATGCTGGAGATGCTCTCCAGAGCCTTAATGTCCGCGTTGTACCCAATCGTATAGATCGGCACTTGGTACGTCTCGACCAGATCCCGGATATCCTTCAGGGTATGACCTTCATTGGTCTCGCCATCACTCAGGACAAAGATTAACGGCTTCACGTTTGGATTAGCAACCATGTAATCTTCCAACATCTTCATCGCTACCACGATCCCGTCAAACGTCGCCGTCCCTCCGCCAGCTTGCAGACTATCCACTGTTCCGACAAACATGGACTGTTGGTTCGTATCATACTTGGCAATGGGCAGATTCACGGTTACCCCACTGGAGTATGAAACCAAGCCAATACTGTTGTCTGTACCCAGGTACTTCTGACCTTTGCGCAGGGACTCCTTCAGTCGGTTAAGCGGTTCGCCGTCCATGCTTCCGGATACATCCGTCACGAACACAGCGGCAATCGGTTTGCTACCGTTTTTCTTTTCTTTCCATACTTTCTGTGCAGACAACAACGTGCCGCCATCCACGGTGGCCAGTTCGGATTTGTAATCCTGCAACCCGTTGAAACCAAACTCTTCCGCTGATTGTTGATACTTCGCCTGAGTTACAAATTCCGCAAACTTTTGGATAATCTCCTGTTTGTTCTTCGGCAATTGTCCCAGTGCATACAGCGGGCTGTCATGTCTCACGCCAAAAGGTGTAAAGACGTAACCACTCTTCAGATCGGCGGTATTCACATATGTCTGGTATTCGAGTACAAAGGCATCCAGTCTGCCTGACTTGGCCGCTTCCCGCATCTGAATGGTTGTCGAGGCTGTAAACGGTACATTCGTCTGGAATTTCTCAAATCCCTCAATAGCTTTCTCGCCCAGTGGATTGGCGCTATCATACGTATTCAGTGCAGTCACCAGGAAGTTCAGTCCTGTGGAGCTGGCAAATGGATCGGTATATCCCATCGCGAGTTCATTATTGGCAATCGCTTCGGTTACGGTTTTTACATTCACAGAGCCATAGGTATCAACCAGTGCATCATACTTGGCTTTGGAAATGACAATACCAGGGACATTCCCAACCAATCGCTTGGAAACCATCTCTGTTTTCACCCCACTGGCCTCAACCATCTCGCCCCACAGTTCATTGGAAGGCGTGAATGCATCAGGTATATACTTGCCCGACTTGATATAATCGGTAGCCGTTCCGGAGGCAATGTTGCGGATTTTGACGGATACCTGTTTCCCGCCAACGGTAATTTTTGCTTTGTTGAATTCCTCGCCCACTTCAGTTAACCAGCCATCTACCCCGCTGCCTGACTTCTCCGTGGAAGAGAATATTTCGACGTAATCATTCGTTGTATTCTCTACGGCAATTGCGAATTTCGAGATATCCGGCAGCGATTCCGCTACGTCGACCGGATCGAGATCAATCTGTCCTTTGACCGGTTCTGCCGTCGCTGGTGCAATGTTTGCGTACAGTTTGCCCAGTTCCTTACCTGCATTCTCTGTGCTCACCTGTGTGGTCGACTTGCCAAAGTTCGATGTTAATGTTATTCCTGCATAGACCAGACCAAATACGAGTACCAGCATTACAATCGATATGAAAAAAAACTTTCCCTTCTTGGCCATACGAGCAACCCCTCACTGTCTGTATAATTTGGTGTGCTTGATTAACTGATCAATCTCCTGCATACAAGGCATCTGTTCAATATCTCCTGCTTCAAAGCTGTCGAGGCGTGAAATCTCAAGTAACAACTGATCCAGCTTGAGCAAAATTTCCTCATTGGTGTGTAATGCATTCTTCACATAAGACAGATAATCGTTGTATACCTTGGTTTTTTCCTGAAAAAGTTTCTGGGGAAGGTTTGAGGATTTGGATTTCATCATGTTGGCATAGTCGGCTTCATCGAATACATTCAACCGATTCAGTACACTGCGGATATTCAGGTATAACAGCTTCTCCACTTCCATCGTGACTGATGCGAATTTTTTGTAGCTTAGTTCCCCCGGATCAAACCGCTGATGAAGCACATTCAGAAGTGTTTCTTTCTTCTTTTTCATCCGGCTAAGTTGAGACAGCCCCAGCGTAATATCTTCTTCGAGTACTTTGATGCGTCTATAAAAAGATAAAGCTTCCACATAATCTTCATGTGTTTCGATATGCTTCACGGGCAGAACCACCGGCTGTCTGAACAGCATGGTGTAACTGCCATATAAGAGTGCCATTGCACTGCCGAACAACAGGGTAACGGATAGCGAAGTTGTGAATGCACCCTCCCCGAAATTCAGCCCGATAAAGCCGGGTGAGAATGCCAGAACATTCACAGCAACAACAACGAGGATTAATCCCATGAATTGTATGTACTTACTCATGTTCAATCATCCGACCTCCTTTCATGTTATATATTGAAGCTATATGTCGTTATTTTCCTGTTCCACTTTTTCTATTGTACATGATGTTAACGCTCTCAGGTGGATAACATTGGATATTGGGATACTCATAATATACGTGGTTTGGGCTTATCCCATTTCATATTTTCAGGGACAACGTGGAACTCGGCAGGAAATGTTGTGGTCAATCCATACAAAGTGAGTTTTACAAGACAGCAGATTGTGGATAAGAAATGTTATCAGGTAATACGTGGAAAATGGCTATGCGTGTCATTTTTTATATAAGACTTGTCTGAAAATAAGCAATGTAAAACAGGGGTCACAAGAACACTCACACAACATGTTAGAACTACAAACACTACTGAAGCATAAAAAAAGACGAAACGGAGATCATCCAATTTCGCCTCTTATGCGTTGTTTCTTCGTTTAAGGTTGGGTTATCTATAGCTAACGAACTGAGGTAACGTTATTGGGTGCATGTCAGCTCATTTGAAAATGCAACGAACCTGAGACACGTTATATTCGTGTATTAGGTGTAAAAACGTTGTTTATCGCCTATTTCAGATGAAATAGCGTCGCTGAGATTCGTTACATTTTCCACTTTACCCATATTGCTCAATTAAGGCGTGTAGGGTTCGTTAGCATTAGAAAACGGCTACCTTATTGCTTCCTCTGTAGCGGACAGGTTGACGCTTCGCACTACCTTAGCTTGAACAACGAATCCAGCGGAATGTGCAATTCAGGATACAAGACAGATATCATCGTTTCCTGCTCAGTATACAGATGACGGGTCTGATAACTGCCATCCTCCAACGTGTACACATGGACGGTTTGATTCCCGGGGTCAACAATCCAGTATTCGTTCACGCCGTATTTCTGATACAAGTTAAATTTTTCGTTAAAATCCTTTAGCGCAGTCGAAGGCGATAACACCTCGATAATTAAAGAAGGTGCGCCGTGACAGCCATTCTTAGATATCTGGTCTTTGGAGCAAACCACCGATAAATCAGGCTGTACAACTTGATCTGGCAGGTCATATTGTTCATTTTCGCTAAAATACACATCAAAAGGGGCAACAAACACGAAACATTTCCGATTCTGAAAAAAAGTCCGCAAAGAGAAGTGCAGCTCACCCACAATAAACTGGTGCAATGAAGTGGGTGCTGGAGACATATTAAAAGCTTTGCCATTAATTAATTCCCATGCCCCCTCCCAAGTTAACCAATCCTGAAAGTTATACGTACCTTTATTATCGGGTTTTGCCACACTTCCAACCTCCTCTTCCCAACTAACCGTAATTTATTTTCATTATAACATTGTGTTTGCGCCTTTTCACACCATGCCTCTTATCATGCAAAGAGAGATTCGGGTTTGCTTCGCGTAGTGCGTACCTCGACAACTTTCCCGGCACAGCCATTGTCGCCCTCCGCCTGGAACATGACCTTAACGCTGTCTTTACCTGATGTAACGGACTCAGGAATATTATAGGTCACATAGAATACGTCGCCGATTTTGTTCATATGAATTCGCTGCTCTCCAATGCGTGTGCCATCCACGGTAATGGTGAATTGTCTCTCATACAACACACCTTCCCGTTCAAATGTGGAATAATCTCCACCCCAATAGGCCACACATAGATAATTGGTTGCGGCGCGATCCACCGCCAGTTGGTAGCTGAAGTAAGCCCCGCTGACACCAAAAGCCTCTCGCCACATATGCAATTTCTTACGTCCATCTGTGGTTGAACCGTTATAATGCTCACCACGGCAGTTGCTATCCAGTTGATGTCCTATCTCATCCTGTTGACCGTCCGCCTGAACCCTGTCGATCGTGATATCGTTCAACTCTTTTTCGAGCGCATCACCTTCATCGTTAAACGGCCAATACACGGTATAAAATTCATGGTGCACATCATAGAACGGAATCAGCTTCACGGGTTCTCCCGTGGAAGTGACATCCTTGTTAAGTTCAAATGTTAACGTGTCTGCATCTACGACCTTGATCCACTCTCGCACATCCTCCTGCTCCGTCCAGATCACAGGTACAGGTGCGGTCTTGGGATTCAATGCTGTTTCGTCCACAATTGTGTCCTCTGGAAGACCCTCGCTTCCCAGTGCACCGGCGAGCACAATCGGGCCGTACAGAAAGGCTACTTTGTGCGCATCATCCCGGGCAGTGTACTGGCGAAGCGACATCGGCAGGGTGATTGTGATGACATCGCCCGCAGACCATGTGCGGTCGATGGACAGATAGCCGGGTTCCATCCGTGTATACGGATGTTCCGTATCCCCGTTAACCGTTGCCGTCATTGGCTGTTGCAGCCATGAGGGCACGCGTAATCTTAGATGGGCCGAGGCGCTGCCTTCGGTGATCGTCAGGGTCACCTTTTCCGAATAAGGAAAGTCGGTTTCAAGCTTCAGGGATATTCCCTGAGCGATCCAGTCCAGCTGGGAAGCGATATACAGGTTGACGTAAAGGTCTTGCTCGTCTTCGAAATAGATCGCCTCGGCATATTTGCCCGGGTTCTCCATGCCTGATCCTGTGCAGCACCACCAGGCGGTATCGTGAGTTCCATAGATTTTGTAGTGCCCTTGCAGTGTTGAGGCAAAATACGTTTTGTTCCCCGTATCGGGGTCCTGCGTGCCGAGGATGTGATTATAGATGGCGTTTTCATAATAGTCCATGTAGGCGCTATCGTGATTCCAGGCGAAGAGTTGTTTGGTCAAATGCATCATGTTGTGGGTACAACAGCTCTCTCCTGTTTTGATGCCCAGACTCTCCATGCCCTTCGCTTCGTAATGCTCCGAAATGCTCGTCGCGCCAAATACGTAAGAACGATGATGCACTGTCGTGTTCCAGAAAAATTCTGCCGCTGTCTTATAACTCTCATGGCTATGGTCCTGATTGTAGATTTCGGCAGCACCGATCACTTTGGGAATCTGAGTATTGGCGTGTCTGCCTTGAAGATCGTCCTGCTTCTGCTCCAAAGGTCTCAGGATCAATTGATGGGTAAACTTATTGGCAATCTCAAGGTATAAGGCCTTGCCCGTGATCCCATACAAATGTGCAAATACTTCATTCATGCCCCCGTGTTCACTTAGAAGCATCGTCTGCATCTGTTCTTCTGTCATCGGGAGTAAACCTTCTACCGCCCAGTCTGCAAATCGAGTAACCACCTCAAGTGCCTGTCCGTTACCAGTGAGTTTATACGCATCAATCAGACCGCGATAGATTTTGTGCACACTGTACCAGGGAACCCAGTATTCACCGATATTGAATCCACCGATATTCTCTGCTCGAAAAGCCATGTGGAAAGGTTCTTCGGACAAACCACCGATATACCCGCTCCCCGTGGTCTCTTGGATTCTCGCCAGTTCGGTGACAGCATAATCCAGTCTTTCTTTTAACGTCATATTCCCGGTTGCCTGATACGTCACAGCCAGGGCAGACAGATAATGTCCAAGGGAATGTCCGCTGATGGTACGTGCCTCCCAACCCGCGTAGCGTTCTTTTCGGGCAGGTAAACCATGAGCCTCGAAGCATGGAGCCAGGAACCGATCCATATCCAGCGATAACAGGTAACGCTCTCCCACCTCTTGTGATGTTTGGAACACACCATGTAACAGCTCTACATGTTCCGGTCCCAGAAATCCTTTTTTCGTATCAATCATGACACTCACTCCTTCACGGTATGTACTAGACAGATATGCACTTGTATTTTCATTGATACATCCAGAGGGGTAAAATCCGTGTTCCGTTCCATATGTCCTATACTCAACAATCCACCCCACTGCTTGAATAACCCCATGTTATCAAATAAAATGTAATAACATCAGACTCATAATCCAAGAAAAGGTGGATAAATCCGTCCTATGCAAAAGCCACTGGAACATTACCTTTGCGGCAAGTTCATATCCGACGGCAACTGGAGCCACATGAGACGCAGCATGCCTGTCCATGAGATCATTTTGATGCTGGAAGGTGAGATGTACATCGCGGAGGACAACGAAAAGTACGTAGTTCGTGCCAACGATCTGTTGTTTCTGCGCGCGGGTCGCACCCACTATGGCTATCAGGTCAGTGACACACCCGTCAGCTTCTACTGGGTTCACTATGATGCCATCCAGCCAGAATTCAACCAATTCAGGACACATGCCACCATCCAGGTACCTTCCATGGCCAATCAGTTATTCAAGCAGCTGCTGCATGTGTCATCCTTCTCACCGGAGGAAGCCGACGCTGCACTACTATTGTTGTTCAGAGAACTGGAGCGTAATATAGAGGCCGATTATCGCCCGCACAATGCGATTGTGGACCATATCTGCAAGTGGGTCGATATTCATCTGCATACGAACATCACCGTGAGTCAGATTGCAGAGAATTTTAATTTTAACAAAGACTATATCTCCAAGATGGTGAAGCGCGAGAAAGGTACCGGGCTCAAAACCTATATCCTCACCGAACGTATTCGCCGGGCGAAACAACTGCTGCTCAATACCAATGCCAGTGTAAAAGAAATCGCCGGACAGTGCGGATTCTCCGATTACAAGCTGTTCCTGCGCATGTTCAAACAATACGAAGGCAATACGCCAACCGAATATCGCAATCATCTGTATTCCACACAACTCAATCGCTGATAAGCTTTGACCTATAGAAATGACTGAGTGAACTATAGAAAATTTGAATGAATCGGATGGAATCCGTTATGGTAAAATGCAAGAAAACTCTATATCATACTTAACCCATAAGAGAAGAGGAATTAAAAGATGACAACGGCTGCCGTTACGATTCATCCCGCCACAGAAACGGACCATCCAGAGATTGTAGATATCCTTATTGCAAGTTATGCCGAGTATCGGGAGACTTTTGAGCAAAATGAACGCTGGGAGGCCTACTTAAAAGACATTCGAGAGTCCGTGGTTAATCCGTACCTGACACAATTATGGATCGCCAAGATTGATGGTCAGATTGTTGGTACAGTCCAATTATTCGAAACAGCGCGCAAGGCTTATCCAGACTTTGAATTGCCAATCGATTATCCGTTTATTCGGCTGTTAGGTGTTGATCCAAAATGGAGAGGTCATGGGATCGCCAGAGCATTGCTCCAGCAATGTGTGGAATCTGCCAAAGACATGGGCAAAAATACGGTGTATTTATATACGGGCGGTCAGATGGTGAATGCCATCCGTTTATATGAGCGTTTTGGATTCTATGAGGATAAGGAATTTAGCTCCGAGAGTAGCGGGGGTAAGGCGATTTGCTACCGCTATGATTCCTAGTTTTGGGTATTAGCTTAACGAACCGCGATCAGCGGAATTGATTCATAAAGAGTAGCTAGTGAAAGATGACTGTTCTACTTGAATAAAGCGAAAAAGACCATTCATGCGGATGAATGGTCTTTTTCGCGATCTAAAATTTATACTTCAGTTACGTTGATATGAAAATCTATCCTTGTTAGTGAGAAGTTAGCGAAAAGTCTTTAGCCGCCGATCTCCACCAAAATCTTCGCATGGCTCTTGTCGCTCATCAACAGCTCAAGCCCTTCCTGCACGATGTCGTCCAGTTTAATTTTTTTGGTGATGACCTGTTTCACATCAAGCGATCCTTCCGCAATCAATGAAATCACTTCAGGGAAAATGTGGCGATAGGCCAGCGTTGCTGTCAGGTTCGCTTCCTTCACCAGAAGATCGAAGAAGTTCACTTGAAGCGGGTTCGGAATTGCCGCGATGACAACAACTTCTCCACCTTTTTTGACAACCGCAACGGCACTGTCCATGGTTGGTTGCACTCCCGCTGCTTCATAAGCCACATCGATTGCACCCGATTGTTGCAAAATCACTTCGGTTGCATTAACTTTGGCACTATTCACCGGAACAGCTCCCAGCTTGGCTGCCAAGTCCAAACGTTCCTCAAATACATCGACTGCATAGATTTCAGAAGCGCCTGCTGCTTTGGCAGACAGAATGGTCAATAATCCAATTGGACCGGCTCCGTACACGGCTACCTTATTCCCCACTTTCAGTTTGCTGTGTCGAACCGCATGAAACGCTACTGCTGTAGGCTCAACGAGCGCACCTTCTTCGAATGTTACGTTATCCGGGATGGGATGTACCATATAGGATTCAACAACAACATACTCCGCAAAACCACCATCACCATTCAGTCCAACGAATCCAAATTGAGTACACTGGTTATAACGCCCCTGGATACAGTATTCGCATTTTCCACAGTGGTACAATGGCTCTACCACAACTCGCTGCCCCACACTGATACCGCTTACATTACTTCCCAATTCACTCACGGTTCCTGCAAATTCATGCCCCAATGTCAGCGGTGCTTTCTGTCCTGAGAGCGGATGATTCTCGCCTTCTTGAATGCCCACACCATGATGATAAGCATGCAAGTCACTGCCGCAGATCCCCGCATATTCCACTTTGATTTTGACTTGTCCTGCTTGAGCAACCGGAACCTCGCGATCTTCAACACGCACATCTTTATGGGCATACCATACTGCTGCTTTCATGAAGTTCATCCCCTTTATATGATTGTCTATATATTATATCGCTGTTCATGTATTATTCATATTTATAGATACTAATGTTAACATTAGTTGTATTAATGCTAAACGGAGATGAACTCATGAATCTGGAACAGCTCGAATATGTCGTTGAAATTGCGAAAACCCAATCCTTCTCCGCTGCCTCGGAGCATCTGCATGTCACACAATCGGCGATCAGCCAATCGGTTCATCGTCTGGAGAAAGAAATGGGGATCATCCTGTTCGAACGCTCGCGGCAGGGAACTCATCCCACGCCCGAAGGCAAACAATTCATAGCCAAGGCACTGGACATTTTACAGCGGATTGATGAATTGAAATCCCTGAACGCAGAAGCCTCCTCTCTTAGCGGTGAGCTTCATGTGGCTACTTTTCCAAGTGTCATGCCCTATCTTGTTCAGTCTGCTGCAGATATGAAGCGTGAGCACCCGCAACTTAACATCTCCATTGAAGAGAAAGGGTCCATGGAAATTATCGAGGATATTCGGAATAACAAAACCCATCTGGGCTTTATCGCGATCTATGCCAAGCAATTGCGGGAATTCGATGGACTTCAGTTCAGTCCCATGTACTCGGGCAAGCTGGTAATTGGTACTCATCACCTGTCTGAACTTGCCAAGCACAGCCGTGTTTCACCAGATCAATTAAAAGAACACAAGCTGGCACTCTATCGAGATGGTTTCATCGAAGACTTTCTCAGGGAATTCACCTATGATCATGGATCTCTGTCCATTTTGTTCAAAACAAATAATTCAGAAGCCATCAACATGGTGTTACGAAACGATATTGCCGCCACGATTGGTCACGACTTTTCCTTTTACCAAAATCCATTATGGAAGGAAGGTCTGGTAAAGATGGTAGAGATCGCTGGAATCGATCAACCCAAAATGCAAATCGGCTTCGTGCAGACGGAATCCAAAGAGGCCGCCGTAGCCGCAGAACGATTCGCCCGACGCTTCAGACAGGCGATAGAGCTGGATCATCTATCAAAGTGATATGAAAAACAAAAAGTGCTCCACGCCTCTGAAGGAAGTTTGGGATACACACCAACTTCTCCAGGAACGGAGCACTTTTTTATACCTTACATCGTTACACTGACTATACAACAGACCAGTTTTTTTCTGCTGCCTCTTACGTAAACTATGGCTACAGCATACTCCAACTACAAAAACTATACTTTTACTTTACGCACGGCTTCGCTCATCTCGTTGGTCTGCTGCTCCAGCATGGTGGAAGTCTGCGCCACCCTGTTGAACATGGCCGACTGTTCACGCATCAAGCGATAGATTTCATCCGAATGATCCGAGACCCCGGCTGAGATCTGCGAGATCGTATTGACGGAGGCTGCGGCCTCTTCCGATCCTGCCGAGATTTCCTCTGCCGCAGCGGAGACTTCTTGAATGCGATGAGTCACCAGTTGGAACGCATCAACCACATGGGCGAAGGCTTGCTCCGCTTCTGCGGTAATCGTAACACCTTGTCCAATCTCCTGCGCGGTAACCCCCATCTGTGAGCCAATCTGCTGTGATTCTTGTTGAATGCGAAGCAGCAAGTCGGAGATCCGTTCCATAGATGTGCTTGAGGCTTCAGCCAGCTTGCGAACTTCATCCGCCACAACCGCAAAACCTTTGCCATGTTCTCCTGCATGAGCTGCCTCAATGGATGCATTAAGTGCAAGCAGCTTCGTCTGACTCGCAAAATCACGAACCGTGTGCAAGGCACCACCAATCTCCTGGGAATAGTTGTTCAGCACCTGAACCATCGTTACAACTTCACCTGAGACATGTGAGATGCTCTCCATCTGTGTTTTCATCAATGTCATGCTCTGTTTACCGGACTCTGCTGTAGCAAGCGCACTTGTTGCTGCATCCGATACGATCATGGAGGATTCGGAAATGTCCGTTATGCCTTTGGCAATCTCCTCCATCGCATTCGCACTATCGCTCGCGCCCTGCTTCTGCGTATGCGCCCCTTGCCTGATCTGTTCGACTGACTGATCAACCGTCTTGCTCATCTCAATCATCTCTTCGGTACTGCGATTAAATTCCTTCGTTGATTCCGATAAAATATTGGTGGTTACTGCCACGCCTTCAACCATGTTACTCACGATCTTGTTCAAGTTGCCGGACATATGTATCATTGCTTGATATGTGGTTCCAATCTCATCTTTGCTTTTCAGACGGTAAGACGTCAAAATTTGGTTGGCTTCTGCAAGCTCACCCTGCGCCATTTTTTCCACACTCGCCTTCAGCGGTTGAAGTGGTCGCAGCCCCCTTACGATAAACGTCATGACAACGGCAATACCTATAAGGGTAATTAGTAGCAATAAGGCATAGAAGGGAATACTGGATTTCATGATATCCGATTCAATGTTTCCGATCACCGATACCGCCGTATCGATACCAATTACACCTGTTACAGTGCCATTACTATCGAGCATAGGAGCGTAAGAGGAAATATAGTTGCCATAATCCTCATTATTAATAATTGAAGAACTGGCTGGTTGCCCCTGCAACAGCTTCTGGACAGCCTCCTGAGGGACATCCGTGACTTCATTAATCGGTGAAGCTTTATCCGCATCCTTCATACCGTCCACCATAATAAGTGGGGTACCTTTGTCATCTATTTTGACGAAATAGACATACATTGCACCAATCCTTACACGAAAATCATCCAGTTCATCACGAATCTTCAAGAATGCGTCATTCTCTTTGGGATCCTTGGCAAACTCGGCATAAGATGCTGTATCCAGCTGATTCACATAACTCTGAGCAATTTGGATATTGTAACTCGAAATGGCCTCCTGTGCAGCCAGTTTCATATTGGCCACCTGTAACAGCATGCTGCCAACAGCTATAATCGTCATGGCCAGTGTAACGACTGCAACAATGCGTACAACCAAACGTTTTCTAAAAAAACCGATCATCCGCTCCTCTTCCTCTCCCGTGAACCCAAGCCTTTTTGACTACACGCTACCCAAAAAACGCATGCTTGAAGCACTAAGTATGGGAAAATAGTAAACGAATATGTCGAATTAGGCAAGAAAATATTGGGTTGAAATAAAAACGCTATCATGGTTGTGGTAGCTTTGGTCGATGGAACTGCATTTAGGCTTAAATGAGTTATGTTTATTCAGTATTAGGAGTGTTGTGTAGGAAGGTTGATTGAATCAACACATGTACTATAATAATCGAAACTAAAAGAGGGATGGTGTTTCTCAATTGAAAACTTTTTATTGTGATCTGGAAATTACCTTGGATGTCATTGGCGGAAAGTGGAGACCTCTTATTCTGTATTATTTATTAAAAGGTCCTAAACGGACCGGTGAATTGAAAAGACTCATGCCAACCATTTCTCAGAAAATGTTAGTCCAGTCATTACGGGAGTTGGAGGGTGATAATCTAGTTATAAGAACAATGTACAATCAGGTACCACCAAAAGTGGAATATTCAATATCAGAAATGGGTATGTCACTTGAACCCACTCTGCGAGCTCTTTGTGAATGGGGTCAGAATTATGCAGAGAAGACATTGAGCAAGGATGAATATCAGAGAATAAATGTAGAATAGAGTAATTTCAAAATCAATTTATGATCTGATTCATCACAATTATCACTTTTTGGTTACTATATAACCAAAAAGTACGTACTATTTTAAAAGTGCTACATGGTACATAATGAGCCTTGTAATATAAAGAAAATAAAAGAATTGAGGAGTGTGTAACGATGTCAACAACCAACAAACAAGTCATTCTCAATATCCGTTTCAAAATTAAGCCCGGTAAGAAAGAAACTTTCCGCGACAATCTATTCGCGATGATTAGCCATTTCAAAAGTGAACCCACTTTTGTTAATGCGATCGTCTCCGATGATCTTGATCATTCTGATGATCTGGTGATCTATGAAATCTGGCAAGGAACAAGAGAAAGTTGGATTCAAGATGAACTTACTAAACCTTATCGTGCTGAGTATGAAGGTGCGCTTACCAACCTCATTGATGATAGAATCGTAAGCTGGCTTGAACCAGTCGGTGAATGGGGTAGTACACTGACGAATGTAAGACGGTAAGTTTTCAAGATGAGCATGTGAAACAAAATATTTTCATGTATTTATAGACGTTCAAAGGAGTTGTAAATATGGGGAAAATACTTATTACTGGAGCAACAGGTAATCTCGGAAGCAGAACGCTAGAACTTCTTCTCAAAAAAGTTCCGTCAAATCAGGTGGCTATATTAGTCCGTAATCCGGAATCTGATAAAGTGGCAAGATTTATTAAAGAAGGTGTGGAAGCCCATCAAGGCGACTATTTTGATTATAACTCTCTTCTACAAGCTTTTGATGGTGTTGAAAAAGTGATGCTCATTTCCGCGGTAGCATTTACCGATCGCAATACACAACATTTCAACGTCATCGCTGCTGCAAAGCAGGCTGGGGTTAAGCAAGTCATCTTCACGTCGATCATACGAAAAGAAAATTCAAATCTAATTTTGCCCGAAGTAACGATGTCAGACTTATTCGCTGAACAAACGCTTAAAGCATCCGGATTAGACTATACAATCCTGCGGAATCCACCGTATCTTGAAGTCATAAATTCGTTCTCTGGAGATGCACTTAAATTTGGAAGTGTGCGAGTACCAAAGGGTTCCGGTAAAGTATCCGCTGCATCTCTGGATGATTTGGCGGCAGCCAACGTAGCCGTTCTCACCGAAAACGGACACGAAAATAAGTCATATACTCTAAGTGGCAGTGAGGGAAGCTCTTTCGAAGATATCGCTGCAGCCCTCTCGGAGATTAGTGAGATCAATATCCCTTATGTTGCAATTAGCGAAACCGAATATATAGACACTATGGTAGCGAATGGCTTACCTGTTCATATGACTGACTTCTTATTAGGTTGGATGCGGGCAATCAACACTGGAGAATTCTCGGAAACATCTGGAGATCTTGAACGTCTGATTGGCCGAAAACCAATGTCATATAAGGAATTCTTTAAAATCAAATCTCCGTTTTCTAAAGTTGAAGATTGAAAGCTGACATGCACTTAAACAAAAAGGGCGAAGCATAATCTAGTACGCTTTGGTGAAATCGCCGCAAAGTACTCCACCCCTTGGGAAAAGCTACCCAAAGATTAGATATATGTCTAAATAATTAATAGGAAAGTGTTAATGTCCATTCTAGCAATCGGTTCTGGTTATAGAACAAAATATATTCGCTCAAAGTGTATAAAATAGGGACTGCTAAAAGCAGCCCCTATTTTACTTATAAAGTTTTCTCATTAATGATGACTACCCATTCATACTAAACTGTTCGTCCATTCGTCCTCCTGAATCTAATCAGGGACCAGATGATCAGCAACGCAAGCACGGCAAGACAGATGCTAATGCTGAACCGATTACCTTCATCGAACACAAACATCACCGCAATCACACTGAGACATAGTACCACCACTCCGGTGACGTAAGGGAAACCCCAAACTTTGAAGGTCGGTTGAACCGGATATCTCTTCCGCAGTTTTAACTGTGATGAGGCAATACAGATCCACACAAGGATGACCACAAAGCCCGGAACTGCGAGCAATACACGGAACAGTTGATCCTGCGCGAACAGGCCAAGCATGGAACCTCCAAGCAATACAACCGCGCACACCAGCAAGATATTAACCGGGCTACCGTTACGATTTGTCTGTGATAATGCCTTCGGAGCTTCACCACCCACTGCCATGGAATGCATCATCCGGGATGCACCGTAGATCCCTGAATTTGCAGCGGACAGAACTGCCGTCACCAAAATAAAGTTCATAATGTGTGCTGCTCCTGGTAGTCCCGTTGAGGCGAGTACCTGTACAAACGGACTGCTTTCCGGCCCAATCTCATTCCATGGGATGAGACCACAGATGATGAGAATCGGCAAGGTGAAGAACAGAATAATTCGAAGCATGAAATTGCCCACGATTTTGGGCATCACTTTTTCTGCATTTTTCGTCTCCGTCAGAGTCAGACCAATCAGCTCCGATCCCCCATAAGAGAACATGACCACAAGCAATGCCGAGAAGATCGATGACCAACCGTTGGGGAAGAACCCGCCTGCTTGTGTATAATTTTGCAGATAAGGGGTGTTATCACTTGGAATAATGCCAAAGATCAACCCTGCACCCAGGAAGATAAAAATGATGATCATGGCAATTTTGATCCCGGCCAGCCAGAACTCAAATTCCCCGAACACACCCACACTGAGCAGATTAACAAGTATAATGAACGCCGCACACCCCAGACTCAGCATCCACAACGGTACTTCTGTAAACCAATACTGCAAAAAGCTCCCGGCGGCAATCACCTCAATAACACATACCGATAACCATAGGAAGCAATACATCCATCCCATAACAAAGGAAACTCGGCTACCGAATGCTTCCTGCACGAAGTCTTTCATATTCTTGTTTTTATACACCGTAGCCATCTCCGCCATCGCGGCCATAACCACCAGCAACAATAATCCGGCAAAAATGTACGTGATAATAACGCCCGGACCTGCGAGTCCGATCGTCTCTGCGCTGCCTTTGAAAATCCCTGTACCAATCACACCGCCCATAGCCATAAAACTGATGTGTCTTGGTTTAAGCTTCTTCTGTAGTGTTCCTTCTGTCTGAGCCAATTCAAATCCTCCTGATGTAAAAAACGTCTGTAATACTGTCTTGTTTCATAGACATAATGTCCAGTATACCCTATTGTCCAGCAATCAGCCCAGAAGTTCCTTATGGCCAATTCATCCCAAGCATATTTGGACATAACCTATGTTTTATACCCCACAATGGCACAAAGCAATCTGTATACAATCTAGGTAAGCACCACAGCAATTATAGGAACATAACACCAAGACGGCAAACAGCGGATTCATCTGATCTAGCCACCAATATATCATCCACAGCTCCCTCCACCCTTTTCATAGCATGGTCCATGTTACATCATTGCGTGTATTCTACTCTTTTTCCAACTTTAAAAATGTACGATATGTTGCAAAATAAATAAAAACCAGCATCCTGTACAAACAGAATGCTGGTTTCTCATGCGAATCCATTTAGATTGTTTTCGTCATAAATGCGCTGTTCGGGTCCAATATATAGTCGGCGAATGGTTCGCAATATTCGAATCCGAAATCTTCATACAGCTTCCTTGCCGGGATAAATGAATCCATTGAACCCGTCTCCAGACTAATTCGTTTATAGCCACGTTCTGTGGCAACCTCCATAATGTGAGCCAAAATTTTTCTCGCTACGCCTTTTCTCAAGTGGGCCGAAGCCGTACGCATCGACTTCAATTCTGCATGTTCTGGATCAAGTTCTTTGATGGCTCCGCAGCCCAGTAGTTCATCCGCTTCCCATGCACACCAGAATGTAATTTCAGGCTTCTTGAGTCCATCCAGATTCAACGCATGAATACTCTCTGGAGGCGAATCCGCTGCCATCCCTTGCAAGTGCTCCGCGATTAATGCCTTCACTTGTACTCCACTCAAATCATCCACTTTGATCTCCAAAACATATCACTCCTGCTGACATTTTTATTGGTTCTATCACTGAATGCATTTCGATTAATTCATCTTACTACCGTGTTAGGTTTCATGACAAGAGGCCACTTATATGCAATAAAATGTTCTATTGTGATTCACCTATTATTTCCATTATGATGAGGCTATCAGATGCAAAAGGAGAACCCTATGACACTAACAACGGATAACCTGTTTTATAGCACACGATTGAAAATGACACCCCCACGTGCTGAAGATGTGCAGACCATGCTGCAATGGAACGAAGACCCGGAATATCTACGGAATGTGGATACTGATCTTGCCATTCCCTACTCAGAGAAACAGTTGGAAGATGAGGGAGAGACTAAAAACAAGGAAGTGTACTTCAGACTTCGCACGCATGAAGAGGATACGCTGATTGGTTTTGTCGTCATTCATAGCATTGAATGGAACAACCGCTGCGGACAGCTTGCCATTGGCATCGGACTTGCGGAACATCGCAACAAGGGATATGGCACGGAAGCGTTGAATCTTATTTTACGATATGCGTTCCACGAGATGAATCTGGACCGGGTTGGTCTCGATGTCATCGCCTACAATGCCAAAGCGATTCGCTCCTATGAAAAGGTTGGTTTTCAATTGGAAGGTCGGGCTCGTTCAGCAGTATATCGTGATGGCAAACGTTACGACCGCTTAATGATGGGAATCCTGAGATCAGAATGGGAAACACACAATCAGATCCATACGGAGGGTGAACATGCATGACCAAGAATGTAGAAGTTACTACGTTTATTGAACAGATTCAGATCCCCTGGCAAGTACAGGTCGCTGAACAATTGCGACAAATGGTGCATGATACCATCCCAGACGTGCAGGAACGCGTGCAATACAAGAAACCTCATTTTTTGAAAAACGGAAGTTACGCTGCGGTCATCTCTCCATCCAAACAAGCCGTATCCTTCACGATCTTTCATGCAACCGGACTTGATCTACCCGATGGCATATTTGAAGGCCCGGAAGAACGCAAAACGATCAAGCTCAAGGAAAAAGATACGCCGGATTATGAGTGGTTGTCTGGTTTGTTAAAGCAGGCATCTGCGGAATTGTAGACGGATGTATTGAACAGGAGCATACGCTCGCAGTAGGAGTAACTTAGGTGTTATTATGCTGGCGGCTAGTGTGGGGCTAGTGTGTATGAGTAGTAATTGCGCGGGCGGTGTGTATGAGGTGAGTTTAGGTTCGGGTTCGGGTTCGGGTTCGGGTTCGGGTTCGGGTTCGGGTTCGGGTTCGGGTTCGGGTTCGGGTTCGGGTTCGGGTTTGGGCCAAGCGCTAACGAATCGGACACACCTTATATCGCTGTTATACAGCCATATGAAATTCTAACGAATCTCAGCAGTCTTATTACAGACAAAACCTCTGATTTGCTTCGAAAACACCTGGCATAAGAAGCAATAACATCGCTACGATTCGTTAGAATTCTACAGTGCTGCAAAATCGCCTAATAAGACGTGCTGGGTTCGTTACATTGTGTGCGTACGACAAAGCTGCCCAAGCACGCAGAAAAACCGCCCATTCTCTCACTGCTGACTAAATAACTAACATAAAAAAAGGCTAATTGGAGCAGATAGCCCCCTTGTATCCTGCGCAGAGCAAGCAAAAAGGCATCCATGAAGTTCAAGAACTTACGGGATGCCTTATATAGTCATAGTATGACTGCAACTGTCCACTCTCTTACAACCGAATCGGTCCTGTAGTACTATAGATGTGTTAATGGCTTATAATCATAGCTTCCACCTCAAGATTGCTGATACGATACGGCGGTCATCTGGCACGGCTCACATATGAACATGTAATACATGCCCTCACCATATTCCTCAACCTCACCCCAATCCAGTTGTGCGACAGCCTTCATTCTCGCGGAACAGCATGGACATGGTGGATACTCGGCATCCTGAACCCAACCCGGATGGCCCCCGATCTGAGATAGCGATGGCTCCATTCCCCACTCGCTGGCATGGAATGCATGACGCGATGCATTCGCAATCCTAAACTGCCGGCCGACATCCGGTGCAAGTTCACCATAGTCTTCCAGGTCAATCTCATCCATTCCCATAGGCATGACATTATGTGAACTCCATAACGGTTCCCCGGCTGCGTCCAGTTCCATGTAAACCACGCCATAACTACTGCATATCACGCAAGTCTGGATCTGAAGTCGCTCAGCATGCCAAGACACATCCCGCAGTGCCGGATGCTTAACATCCAGATTAATTAAGGACGTTAATGCACTACCACACCATGGACAACCTTGAGCGCTCGGGGTCAGCATCAATAGCGAATCTTCGGATATTGCCATTTTAGTTGCTTCATTTTCTGTTGCTTTATAGAGTGAATAACTTGGGGTGGTGAATAATTCTCTGCGCTGCCCGTCATTCGTAAGCTCCCATCCTGCTTCAGTGGTGTAATGCTCAGGTGCCACGTACAATTCGCACGCCCAGGATGGCGGAGATTGTCTCCATTGCCGGAACTGCTGCACGACAACATCATCCCCGATATGGGCCAGCATGAGCAATATGTGGTTCCGATTCTCATCATCGGTATTCACCTGCTGCAGGAGCCGATCTCGAACTTCAGGCGAGGCACTTTTAACCAAAATCGCAGGATAATAGATCTCCTGTTCCAGCAGCTCAGGAATTTCGTTGGTCAACGATATATCATGGTAACAAACGAGGTATATCAGAATGTCTTTGCCGTTATCTTCATCACCTGTACGAATCCGTTGCATCGCGTAATCCTTCATCTGATCCTGTTGCTCTGCAGACAAGGACAGATATACCTCTTCCTTGGATTTTTCATAGGGCACATAACGAATTAATGGGTCGCGAACCTGAGGTTCATGCATGATTTTCAATACTTCGACCGGGTCTGTGATACCTGCATACACGTTCACGTCACGTCGATTCGCTTCAATGTATCTCTGGCGCTCCTCGCGCTCCATCTCCTGCTTGCAAGGCATGCAAAACCCACCTGTTCTGGCAGCCGTTGTTGGCAAAATGGTGTTTGCACATGCCTCCCGTATACACGGAATTCGTTCTGTCATCTTCCAACCTCCTTTAACGATTGCCAATCGTTCAACTCATGTAACCAGTAACCCATGTCCCTCGATATCCATGGAAAACACGCCACAATGTGACGTGCTTGTCCCACTCATATTTCAATGCTACCTGTCTCGTATTCGTATCTGCAAAATACAGATCAGTGATGTCCCAACTGGTCCTTGGTGAATTCGTAAAAGGCAAGCGCGTCTTCACTGCTGGCAAAGCCGGCCTGAGCCATTTTCTCACTGCCGCCACCTTTGCCCTGGTAGGCACCAAGATTGCCTTTGAAGAAAGGTCCGCAAGCCCATTCAGGCGGCTGTCCGTTCTGTGCCAGAACAACTTTCGCCTCGGAGATACTGGCAAAGAGTACGAGGCCTTCATGGTCTGTCGTCAATTTGGTAGCCAGGCTCTGCATATCCTTGAGAGATTTGTCTTCAAAGACCTGAGCAATCACCAGCCCTTCGCGAGCAGCCAGAAGTTGCTCCGCATAGTAGGCATCATTGGTTGTTTTCACTGCATTCAGCTCAGTTTGCAGCTGTTTTTGCTCCAGTTCCATTTTCTCAATGCGCTCCAATAATTCGTCCTTGCTGGTCTTTAATTTAACCATAATGCTATTGAGCACATGTTGTGTGGATGTGAATTCATTCAGCGCCCTTGTTCCACATTTGAAATAAATGCGAGTGCCGCCCTTCACTTTTTCGGTCTTTAACAGTTTGATGATGCCAATCTCACCTGTAGCCGACACATGGGTTCCGCCGCAGGCGTTATACTCCACACCTTCGATCTCGACGATACGAATGTCTTCCGTTACCGTAGGTTGCTTCACCAGCGGCAATTGTGCAGCCTCTTCTGCCGTAACCCAGGACGTGTTGATGCGAGCATTACGATAGATCTGACGATTCACTTCTTGTTCAATGATGGTCAATTGATCCGCTCCCAACTCAGCAGCCACATCAATCGTGTCATACTCCGTACCAAGATGAAAACTGAGCGTCATGGCTTCAGCCACTTTCAACGTCATTGCCGATAACAAATGCTGTCCCGTATGCTGCTGCATATGATCGAATCTTCGCGCCCAATCCAGCTCGCACTGTACCTCGCTCTGTTCAGGAGCACGTTCCAGCTTATGCCATACCTCTCCGTCTTCGATGTTTACATCCAGTACAGCGATGCCGCCAATTTGTCCCACATCACAAGGTTGTCCACCCCCATGCGGGTAAAAAGCAGTCTCCGCCAGCGTGACATATACACCATCTTCCTTGTCTACTTTGCCAGTAATTGTTGTATGCCACTCTCTTGTATAAGCAGAGTCATAATAGATTTTTTGAGTCATTGAATCATCCAGATCCCTTCTCATTCATATAGATACCACTTTTGTTGCCCGTTTGACATATCGCATTACGCATCATTAGAACCCTTATATCTGCTCTCAAGCTTACACTATTTAACATTATCAAGCCAATAACACTAGAGTAACAGTGAGATACAGTTCATAAGCCTATTCAGCATGCTGAGCGTTGTCCTATCCATTGTCTAGGGAAGTGCAGTCTTAGGATTGGAAGCGGGCTATACTCGGTTTATTAAACATGGTTATGTATGGGGTATTCAAGCGTGCAGAGAACAGGACATTCGGAAGGAAATTGGATGCTCATTAGTTGATACGAAGGGGAGCTAAGTCCGCTTTCTCTGACTCCCCCTTTAGTTGTAGCTAATAAATCGCTAGCTGTGTATTGTCTACATTAAACATTAAATCAGACAACTTTTTTTAAGGTTTATGGCTATACTTTACACGCATCACAGATTCCTATACCTCATACTGCACCTCTGTATACATTATAGATAATAATGACTCAGGAGCTTTTCATCGATCTCCACACTTTCCAACTTTGAAATTAAGTCGCTTAATGCATTCTCTTCTATAGTCTTGATTTTTTTCAGTTTTTCAATGATAGAAGTTATACTGGTGGCGTTCTCATTTTTGTTATATATTATAGCCAAATTTCTTAAAATTTTTGAATCCGATTCGATTTCAGAATATATTTTTATAAGCTCGTCAGCATCGTCCAAATAATGATGTTCTTTCAAATAATCTAATCTATCCAACATCACACGCTTATGCTCCCACATGGTATGAAAGATTCGTATATCAATCTTTTCCTTTGATGTACTAACTTGATCACTTAAATATTGAACAATATGATCATAGATGGATAATCCAAAGATCCAATTAGAAGGAGTGCTCATAGAACGATAATGATAAGATGAATTGAGACTAAACCTTAGCTCCCTCAAAGATCTAATAATCAATTTTAGATCAAAATGATAATTATGCTCTGGGTTATAAGATAATAAACATACATATTCTCTATTTTTTGTTTTATCACAATTGTTAAAAGCGACTAGAAGCTCTTCAAAGCCTACCTCATATTCTCCGAATATAACATCTGAATTATAGCCTGATACATAAAATTTTAATGTCTCTTTGTTATAACCGAAAATTAACATTTCATGCGGCAAAGCATATTTTTTATACGCCTTTTTATGGGCAATATAACTTTCATCCACATACAAATGAATATATTGATTTTGATCAATAGAATCACAAATAAAGCTGATGATACCCCCCATATATTTTTCCAAAAAGCGTTGGTTGATCTTTTGATAGTTAATGAGAGGACAACTCATAAAGAAATCATACCAAGGCAAGTTAGATGTATAAAACGAAAAGAATTTCCCTTCTGGAAAGTTTCCAGCACAAATCAATTGAATATAATTACTGTAAAACCAAGCCTCCGATTGTTTATGCTGCATTACAATTGAGAGTGGATAGGCATTACATAGGTAACCATGTACAGAAGGTCTTATCATTGGCAGTTTTATATCGCTCATAACTTCTACCTCCGTATCATTTTTTATCAAAAACTATAGACCAAATCCAAACGCCCCTTATAAGCATTCTAAGCTTCTTCCGTCAGATACGGATGTGAGAAATCTGATCGCTTGTGCAGACTCCATACTCCTATAAGTATATGAATTATCACCTGTAATTTCCATATAGAGTTTATTATAGAAGTTTTCAATAAGCGCATTTAGGTTGACTATGTACTCTTTACAACGGAGGAGCTGTCTCAAAAGGAATTCACCCTCGCTCCAATTGCTAACGAACCCAACACAGGTTCATTACCATAAAAAAACACAGCAAAGAGGATGTCCCCCGTCATATTCATGACTTATGGACATCCTCTTCGTAGAAACACTCTATAATTTTACAGTTGCGAGTTTGTCGACAGCTTTACTTCATCGACTCGGACAGCTCTGTGAATATAACACCCAGCGCATACGCGCCAGCATCTGGGTACCCCAGACTGCGATCGCCGACGGTACCTGCGCGGCCCATACGTGCCACGATATCTTCTGTTTTCTTCGCACCTTCAACGGCTGCTGCTGCACCTTTGGCAAATGCAGTTTTGAAGTCATCACCAGATTCCGCACTTTGTGTCCAGGAATCAGCACATGGAACGAGTGCATCGATCAAAGTTTTGTCGCCTACAACGGCACCACGTCCGAAGGAACGCTCTCCAGTAGACTGAATCCCTTGCACGGCTGCATGCATCATCTCAGCAAATTCAGCAACATTTAATTGCTGTTTATCCCCTACAGCTTTGCCAGCCGCACGGAATGCCGAACCCCAGATTGGGCCGGATGCGCCGCCACAATATTCCATGATGACCAAGGAGCATGCATCCAGGAACGATCCGATGTCTTGTTTATGTTCGTTAATGATGTGATTCCATTCGCGTTTCAACTGGCGGAAGCCTTTAGCCACACTCATACCGAAGTCGCCATCACCGGCATGGGAATCCAGTTCACAGAACGGTACCTCGTTCTTGATGATGATCTCACCCATTTTATCGATCAGATAGACGACATTGTCCAATGAAAATTGATTGCCTTCGATTACCGCAGCAGATGCATCCGTCTCCACTTCATAAGATACGGGAGCGTCTTCACCAACAACCGCTTCCAACGCTTCGGAATACGCCACTTGTGCCACTGGAGGACCGGATACTTTAAACGCAGGAGTATCACTTTCCTTGAACAACAGCGTTTTCAGTTCATCATCCAGTTTCAGAATCGTAACCGATGCCCCTGCCATATCGATACTTGTCATGTAGTTGCCTACAAACGTAGTCGCAACCTTTAGACCTGCATGTCCTGCAAGCTCACGCTGAACGGAATTGTTAAGCAGGTACAGTTCTTGCAGTGGCGTTGCACCAAAACCATTCACGAGCACCGCAATCTCAGCAGAAGCCGTATCCAGCTTCATATCGGCAAGCAATGCTTCAACCATTCGTCCTGCCAATTCATCCGCAGATACGATTTTCTCACGACGAATTCCTGGCTCACCATGAATCCCTACGCCGAATTCCATCTCGTCTTCAGCAATTTCGAAGGTAGGCGTACCTTTGGCTGGCACGGTACAGGATGTGAATCCAAAACCAATACTGCGAACATTCTGAGCTGCTTTCTCAGCAACGGATTTCACATCTGCCAGGCTGCGGCCTTCTTCGGCTGCTGCTCCGGCAATCTTGTGAACCAGTACAGTTCCCGCAACACCGCGGCGTCCTACCGTGTACAAGCTGTCTTGCACAGCGATGTCATCCTCAACACGAACATACTGTACGTCAATGCCATCTTCTTCAGCCAGATGCGCTGCATTCTTGAAGTTCATCATGTCACCGCTATAGTTCTTGATGATCAAGAGTGTACCCTTGTTGCTGGCGGTTGCCTTAATCGCTTGATACACCTGGATTTGGGAAGGAGATGCGAATACATCTCCACATACCGCTGCATCCAGCATCCCTTTACCGACATAACCTGCGTGAGCCGGTTCATGTCCGCTGCCGCCACCACTGATCAGGCTGACTTTATCGGCCTGAATCTCTCTGCGTTTGATGACTTTATATTTTTTCAGAAATTCAAGCTCCGGGTGTGCAAGCGCAATCCCGTTACACATTTCCATAACAACATGTTCAGCTTGGTTAATAATTTTTTTCATTATTTTGCCTCCCGGCGTGCTGCTTTGTACTCACGACCCATTCGGTCAGCCGCAGCAATGGCAGCAGCCACTTCAGGAACGGTGATTGGGAATGGCATCGCATGAATGGATTCTTCCGGAATACAAGCGATCTCTGCCACTTTCAACAGCTCTTCCTGACTAATTGTATCTACACCGATATCCGCCAAGCTGATCGGCAGTCCCACTTCGAGACAGAAGTCCATGACTTCATGCAGCTCTTCGGTTGGTGCATTTTCAAGCACGAGTTGTGCAATCGTACCGAAAGATACTTTTTCCCCGTGGAAGAAGTGATGTGTTCCCTCCAAAACAGTCAAACCGTTATGGATCGCATGTGCCGCAGCCAGACCCCCACTTTCGAATCCAAGGCCAGACAACAGAATGTTGGTCTCAACAATGTTTTCCAGCGCTTGCGTCACGACGTTACTGTCACTGGCCACTTTCGCTTTTGCACCGTCCGTCAGCAGCATTTCATAACACAATTTTGCCAAGGCAAGTGCCGCATTGGTACCTACTGCGGATGGTGTATATCCTTCACGAGAACCCATTGGCAAACTTGCGTTTACACGGGAATAGGATTTCGCTGTTGCTCTTGCTTCGAAGTATGTAGAGAGCGCATCTCCCATACCCGATACGAGGAAACGTGTAGGTGCGTTGGCGATAACCGTTGTATCGACGAGAACGACACTTGGGCTTTGTTTAAAGTAAGCATAGTCATCGAACGAACCTTCCGGTGTGTACAATACAGCCGAGTGACTTGTCGGTGCGTCTGTTGCCGCGATCGTTGGGCAGATGATCAATGCTTCGCCTTCAGCTACACATTTGGCTGCATCAATGGCTTTACCGCCACCAAGACCGATTGTAGAGTCACATCCTTTTTCCTTCGCGATTGCTTGCAGACGCGCAACTTCCTCACGGGAACATTCCCCTTTAAAACCGCTTTCAACAAACGTAATATTGAATTTCTCAGCTGTTGCATCAAGCTTTGCTTTGACACGCTGTACATCATCCGGATGTGCGATCAGCAAGGCAGATTCTCCAAAGGATTTCACAAAGTACCCCAGGTTCAACAATTCGTCTTCGCCTTGTACATATTTGGTTGGGCTGATAAATGCTTTTCTCATATTAATATAGCCTCCTAAAGGATATGGAATGGTGTAGTGAATACATTAAATTTTAATCTCTTGCAATTGACCTTAATATAACGCATAGCCAGCAGGTTTACAGTGGACTTTGATAACAAATTATTATAACTTACAATCGTAATTTTTTGCTTTTTGGTGCAATCATGGTATGTTATTGTCATGAGATGGTTGAATTTTGACCTCCCATCATACATTACCCGTCATCATTACATCTTAATATGTACAACTTGCTAACTTTTAACGGCCTAAATCATGAATTTTAGGTTAGATATGGAGGTTGCACCAATGATCAAAGAATATCTACATATCAATAAAATTTTGGACCTTAATAAATGGAAGCGTCTACAAGATTCTCTTGCAACAGTAACCAAACTGGCGATCCTCACCGTTGATTATAAAGGCATTCCTGTAACCAGTCATAGCAGTTGTCAGGCCTTCTGCCAGAACGTACGCAAAGACCCCGAGCTGCTCCCCTACTGCCAAAAATGTGATTCACGCGGCGGTCTGGAAGCCGTTCGGTTGAATGAGCCTTATGTGTATTTATGCCATTTCAATATTATAGATATCGCGATTCCGATTACAATCGATGGCAAATATATCGGCGCCGTCATGGCAGGACAAGTGAAACTCGCCGATCCCGAGAAAGGTAGCGACTTGGAGCAAATTGTCACGTCCAAAAACGTCCCCATGCATGCAGCGAAGCTGGAGGAACTAAAGGATGATTACGCCCAGCTGCCTGTGATGACCTATGAAGAGATTGTGAAAATCTCCAACATGTTATCCCTGCTCTGCAATTACATTGTGGAGGAAGCGCTCAACAAAAATTTATTAGTTGAAATGTTCGAGAAAGCTTCAGGCAATCAGGAGTCTCTGAACCTCTCCACCATTCTGCCGGGTTACTCCATTCGTAATATCGAGTCGATCAAAAAAGAAATGACCAATGCGATTGCGGATGCCTATCTCAAAAATAGCCCAAGTGATGCGGAAAGCTCCAGTCCGGTGCTGCAGCCTGCTTTTGAATACATTCATAGTCACAAAAGCGAACAGGTTTCGCTCAAACAAATGGCCGATCTGTGCCACCTGAGTCCGAGTTATTTCAGCAGGCTCTTTGCCAAGGAAACGGGTGAGAACTTCACCACCTACCTGGCTAAACTCAAAATTAAGTGGGCCAAGCAATTGCTGGAGGTCACCGACATGCCTGTCTCACAGATCAGTGACGAGCTGGGATTCAATGAATCGGGATATTTTATCAAAATATTCAAAAAGTTCGAGGAGATTACGCCTGCCCTCTATCGTAAATACATACAGGAGAACATGTAGGTGCACTGATATCTTTTTCATATCAAAGATGGGGGTAAAAGATATTTCACCTATTAATCTGCCATTGCTACAATGGAGTCCAGATCACATAGGGAGGCGGCATTGAAATGGAGTATCGCAAGTTAGGAAACAGTGGATTAACCGTCAGTGAGATTTCACTGGGCAATTGGATTACGCATGGAGCGCAAGTGCATGATGGAATAGCAGAAGCTTGTGTAAGCGCCGCTTTGGATGCAGGCATTACCACATTTGATACGGCAGACGTGTACTCGAATACGAAGGCAGAAACCGTCTTGGGACAGGCTCTTAAGGATATACGAAGAGAAAGTATTGAACTATGCACCAAAGTCTGTCACCCAACCGGCACAGGTCATAATGACCGCGGACTTTCACGTAAACACATCATGGAAGCATGCAATGGTTCATTACAGCGGCTACAGACTGATTATATCGATGTCTATTATGCTCACCGTTATGATTACAGCACGCCGCTGGAAGAGACGTTTCTGGCATTCTCCGACCTGGTGCGTCAGGGCAAGGTTCACTACATCGGGGTGAGTGAATGGAACGCGGATCAGATTGCAAGAGGAGCCGCTTTGGCGCGGGAACTTCATGTACCATTCATTGCAAGTCAGCCCCAATATTCAATGTTATGGCGTGTGATTGAGCAAAAAGTGGTACCTGCAAGCGATCAGGCAGGACTTGGACAGATTACATGGTCTCCTCTGGCTCAGGGTATACTATCAGGCAAATATGTGCCTAACGAAGCATTGCCCGCCGGATCACGTGCAGCTGGGGAGGCAGGTGCACCCTTTTTCAATAAACTGGCTGGTCAGTGGCTACGCGAAGATGTTCTTACCGCTGTGCAACAGCTTGTTCCGCTCGCTAAAGAGATTGGTCTAACTCTTCCTCAACTCGCTGTGGCGTGGGTTCTTCAGCACTCGTATGTCAGTTCCGTTATTATTGGCGCATCTAGGTCGGAGCAGGTATTGGAAAATGTAAAAGCCTCCGGTGTGAAACTGGACTCTGCGATCATGACTCGTATTGATGAAATACTGAATCCTTGGATTGAGCGTGATCCAACCAAGACGGGATAGTTTCTTTTTTCACTACTCACAACATACTAAGTTGAACTAATCATTTACACGAAAACGGAGAG
Source organism: Paenibacillus sp. FSL R5-0517 (assembly GCF_037974355.1). Taxonomy (NCBI): domain Bacteria; kingdom Bacillati; phylum Bacillota; class Bacilli; order Caryophanales; family Paenibacillaceae; genus Paenibacillus; species Paenibacillus sp. FSL R5-0517. Next base: position 1,048,637 of record NZ_CP150235.1, on the reverse strand, counting down.
GACAAAAAAACCTGAAAAAGCGGAGCTAAAAGCTTTCTGCAAGAAAGCTACTTCGGAAGCATACACTTCGCCTTTAGCACCAGTCTCCCCTTGAGAAAAGGGATCAAAAAATCTGGGGATAACAGCGATTGGAAGGTTGTTCTGTCATCGCAGTGTAAGTGTAACTAACCTTTAGTGCAACTCATATTCCCCCTCAACAATGTCCATAAAACGGGAAACCACTTCCTGATTCATATCCGTCCGCCATGCCGTATACAACGGTACGGAGGGCGGATTTTCTTGTAAGGGAAGAAAGACCACACCCTTTCGCTGGAACACATCCACCGAGGAGGGAACAATGGAAATCCCCATGCCCGCTGCAACTAGATTTACAATCGTATACATCTGGATCTCTTCCTGCGTAATTCGTGGATCTACACCATGTGCTCTACAATAGTCCAGAACCATTCGATGAAATGGGGAGCCAAGATGCCGTGGGAATAAAATAAAATCTTCATCCGCCAGTTCCCGAATCGAAACTTGAGTCTGGGCTGCCATGGAGTGATGATCAGGCAACACGGCGAGCAACGTTTCCTCCTGACAGGGGCGGAAGGAAACATGCCGGGTATCTTCCTGATACCGCAAAAATCCAATATGGATCTGTCCGTCTTCCAATGCCTGTAATTGTTGGGATGAAGTCATCTCATGTAATGTCAATTCAATCTGCGGATATGCAGTGCGAAATTTTCTAAGCACCTCCACCATGATCCCGCCCGAAGCGGAGTCCACGAAGGCCACGGATATATGTCCAATGATACCTTGATCAGCCTTTTGTGTAAGCTGAATGGATCGATCAAGTTGGGCCATGATGAGTCTGGCCTGTTCCAGAAAGATGGCACCCGCTGGCGTCAAACGGACCATTTTTCTCGTGCGCTCCAATAACTTTACGCCAAGCTCTTCCTCCAGATTTTGAATCTGCTGGCTCAAAGGCGGCTGCGTCATGTTTAATTTTTCCGCTGCACGGTGAAAATGAAGCTCCTCCGCCACGGTTATAAAATATCTTAACTTACGAATATCCATAGGTCTGTTGCGCTTCCTTCCGTCTCCCTGTTAATTCATCTGTTCCTGTACCCAGATCGCGGACTCCGTCAGCTGCGTCATTAAGTCATTAAAGTCTGCTGCAATCTCTCGAATTGGCGTATCTCCTGCATCGTGGATCAACATCAGGATCTTGCCCGAGGTCTGATCGAGCATAGCCATACTTCCTTCGCCAAATCCACCAATCGGGAACGGATTGAGATCATCTGACAGGTGGTACTCTTTCTTAACTTCACGGTAGACTTCCAGAAACTCGGGATATGCCCAATCCAGTTCTTTGGCTGAATACAAGGCTGGATCGCCGAAATTACATGCTCCGAATTCGAGCAGAAGTGCACGGTACGCTGCGGGCAGTTTTACGTTATACTTTTGCTCAATATCCTCAATGCTCTGTTGCGTTTCCGGCGCGCACCCTTCTCCCATTGTCGTATCGTAAGCTTTCACCAAAAGATCACGAATCGGTTCCAATTCCATCGACTTCACTTGGACTCCTCCTTTACACTAGAATCCTCTTGTTATCTAACCTGTGTACGCAATTCTTGATCCAGCCATTCCAGTGCTGCACGCAGCTTATCTTGGGGAAGTTTCTCATAACGATCCCCCGTAGACAATTCAAAAGCACAGCTGTTCGCACTTGTTTTGTTCAGATATGAAGTCATTCCTATGCCATATCGCTGAGCCATTTGCACAAGAATTGGTTCAACTTCGTCAGCAGCGAGCGCAAAATGTACATGGAACATGTTCGATACAGGTACCTCAGGCAAGGTATGTATCCCGTGACACGCATTCAATAGAGATGCCAGTTCTTTAGCCTGCTCATAATAAAGCTCCATTTTGCCAATCCGTTCATTGAAATAATACTGGGAACTCAGAATATACGGATACAGGCCAATCAGATCACCACCGTGCCGACGTTTCCATACTTTCGACTCTTGCATCACATCCGTGTCTCCGGCCAATATGGCCCCCGCAATGCCCCCGATCCCTTTGTAAAAGGACACATACACCGTATCAAACAGACTGCAAATCTCCGCAGGCGTTTTCTCGTAATAGGGAGTAATCTCAAACAGGCGTGCCCCGTCCAGATGCAGCTTAATCCCGCGTTCACGGCAATAGGCCGAGATCGCTTCGAGTTCTTCATACGCTGGCAATTGCCCGCCAATCTCGCGTTGTGGCAGTTCCAAGAGCAGGCAGGCAATGTCCTGATCAAGCGCCTGTACATCTTGCAAACGAATCAACCGCTCCTTGTCCGCCAGCAAAATCGATTCAATCTGGTGTAATTCCTTCAATCCGTCTTCCTCATGGATTTCCAGATGACACAGGGGGTGATAAGCGACTCGCTTCACTCCTATGCGGTCACACCAGATTCGTAACGCAATCTGCTGCGCCATCGTTCCACTTGGGAAAAACACTGCCGATTCCTTGCCAAGAATGTCAGCCATCTGTTGCTGAAATTCTTCGATGATCGGGCCGTTACCGTAGTGATCACTGAAGGTCTCCCCATCGACCTGCTCCAGTACGTTCTGAAGCACCTTCACTTGGCGACTGCCATGACCGCCCACAATAAATTCTACCTGATTAAATGCATCAGCCAATGTTAACGTAGTATCCTCCAAAGCCATTCACTCCTTTAATAATGCGTGTTCAAAAGCTTACTTTTTCAATAACCGCTATAGTTCTGGTTCTGTAATGATCTGTACCAGAGCGCTTAGCGCACTTGATATATGTTCACCACGGGAATACACAAATCCTACTTCCAACCGGCAATAGGGATCTGGCAAAGACATCACCGCGATCTCACCTCTTAATTCTGCTTTGGTAACTGAAGATCGTGGCATCAATGATACACCGAGCCCGGCAGATACCCCATTCAGAATCGTGTCCAGTGTTCCATATTCCATAATGCTCAGTGAGTGGATACCCTGATCTTGCAGAAAGGATTCCGCCTGAGTGCGATGTGTGCAGCCGATCTCAAAAAACAACATTGGCTTGGATAATAACTCGTGTATCTCATGCACTCCAGGTTGAGCGATCAACACCAATTCCTCGTCATACATCTTCATATAGTTCAGATCAGGATGATCGATTGGGCCATATATTAACGCCCCATGCAATTCATGTTGGATCACCTTCTGATTCAGCTCATGGGTCCCACCCGTGACAAGCGAGTGTTGTACCTCCGGGTAGCATGAGCTGTATTCAGCCAGGAGCGGCGTGAGGAAAGTGGAAGCTGCTGTCTCAATGGCACCCAGACGAAGCATGCCGGAAGGCGGATTTCCCACTTGTGTCGCCTGCTCTGCTTCATATAATAATTGCAAAATTCGATCCGCATACACAAGCAGATTCTCGCCCGCTGGTGTAAGAGACATCCCCCGATTGGAACGATGAAACAGCGGAACCTGTAGCTGTGTCTCCAACTGTTTGATTCGTGTGGTCACATTGGATTGTACATAATTGAGTGCGAGTGCAGCTTTACTGATACTACCTTCGCGGGCAACCGCCTGAAATATTTTTAAATCACCTGCATCCATACCCTGATCACCTGCTCGTCGTTTATATCGGCATTCTACATCATCGATTCATGCAAAGTGCTTATCTATTATTTTCAATGATACTGACCATCATTTTTGTTCATTTTACGTGAATCTGCACCATCTGTACAATGAGGCTCAGTAGTGAAATCCGATTATATCGACAGGAGGAATATTGAATATGAAAGCTATCGTACATTCAGGCCAGAGCGGCCTTGCAGGTCTTCAATATACAGAGTCAACATCTCGGGTACCCGAAGCCGGGGAAGTGCAGATTCAATTAAAATCCGCTGGTATCAACCATCGGGATCTATTTGTCATGGCAGGACGCAGTACTCAGGACACCCCGCTCATTCCCGGTTCCGATGGAGCAGGTATTATTGTTGGGATTGGCGAAGGAGTAAGTGGACTCGCGATAGGGGATGAAGTCATTATCCATCCTACGCTCGGTTGGGAAGTTGCGAATAACGTACCCATCGTGCCCGATATTGTTGGTGGTCCTACGGATGGAACACTGGCTCAATATATAACGTTGCCTGCTGAAAATGCCCTGCCTAAACCAGTCCACCTATCTTGGGAGGAAGCAGGCGTGTTACCCCTCTCAGCGCTGACGGCCTATCGCGCCTTATTTACTCGCGGCGTATTAAAGCAAGGTGAACATGTGCTCATTCCCGGTATTGGTGGTGGTGTGGCGACCTATGCCCTGCTCATGGCTGTCGCTGCCGGCGCGAAGGTGACTGTCACCTCCAGAAGTGAAGCCAAAAGAAATGATGCACTGCGCTTGGGTGCTACCCATGCACTGGATAGTCATGCCGATTGGAATTTGCAGAACGATTTGGAACCTGTGGACATGATCTTGGATAGCATCGGGCAAGCCATGTTCCCAAAATATTTTGATATAATTAAACCAGGTGCACGTATCGTGATGTATGGTGCAAGCTCGGGGGATGATCTGACTCTACCCATTCGCTCTATTTTCTTCCCGCAGATCAGTCTGATCGGCACCTCTATGGGCAGCCGTGAGGAGTTTGTGCAGATGCTGCAATGGGTGGAGCAACATGATATACATCCTGTGATCGATAGCGTATATCCGTTGCAGGACGTAGCGAAAGCGTTCGAACGTATGGAAAATGGCGAGCAGTTTGGTAATCTGGCTATACGTATGGAGTGAAATCTATTTTGAGATGGGCCTTCATGATTTGTTAAAATATTGATTTATGATAATGGGGTGAATTCATTTGACCCGTCTCGCTAAACGTATACTAATTTTTCTGGTCGCTATTATGCTTTTAGCCCAAATTCCTGTGTTAAAAGAAACTTTAGCCCGCGGAGTTACTGCGCTATATGTGAAGATAAAGTATCCAGAACATTCCTTTCAATTCAAAGACTTCATATACGAGTCTCATTTCGGGAACTATATCATTTCTTATACTGATCAAGATGAACAACTCATTAGTCTGATGCTTGAGCCCAAATTTTTACCGGTGATCATTATATATGATCCATTGAATGAGCCCATGAAAGACTAGTTACTTTACGATATTAATCATTCAGGAGGTGTAAATACATATGAACAATCGTTCGCATCTGATAGAATTGGTTCGCAAACTAATGGACGCCGAAGGAACCGAAGCCGAGTTGGATGACATGTTGACGGAGCTACAACAACAGGTGCCTCACGCTGAGATCAGTAACCTGATTTACTGGGATGATCGAGACCTGACGCCAGAACAGATTGTAGAGGAGGCGTTGGCAGCTCGTCCGATCATTCTTCCGCCCCCATCTTCATATTCTTCAGGAGGTGAATGATGCAGATGTCTGATATGAATCATTTGAATCATAACAACAATGAACACCCTGATTTTAACGAAATCAGTGGTGAAGAGAAAATCCAGGCACTTCGTGATCTGATCGATCTAACCGATAACCAACTTACACATCAAGTTCTATCTATCGGTATGGATACACATGAAGAGGATCTCATCCGTATCGAAGCATGGCGAGCTTTGGGCATGGCAGAGTCTTCCTCACTTTTGGATGAAATTCGTCATGCGGCCGCGCAGCTTGTTCGTGACTCGGAAGAAGATGAGGATGTACAGATCTATGCTTTACAGACTCTAGCCTTGTTACCTGCTACGGAAGCTGAGATTACGTTGGCCCAGGATGTATTGTCGGGGAATGCCTATATATTACTTCAAGGTGCAGCTTTTGCTATTCTTGCTGCTCACAAACATGTTCCGGGCGCAGTCCTTGCGCTAAAATCTCTTCAATCTCATCCGCATTTCGGCGCTTCCGCCAAGCGAGAACTGCATTCCATATCAGGAAGTGATGATCTATGAATCAGGACCATGAACCATTTTCACCGGGAACACCAGGAGCATCAGAAGAAGCAGAAGAAACAGAAGCATCAGGAGAGCATGCTACGCAGGCTGTATACCTCACCCAAGGTGAGATCAACGCCCTACAGAAAGCTATTCTGTTCCTCAAGTTTGAATCTGAAGAGACGGCCTCCTTGCTCTATGCAGGCAGTCCGCTACTGAACAGTGTGTTGGAAAAGGTACGGGATGTCAGCTCATTTGGTGAGTACGCCAAAGAACTCCACTCTCGTCCAAACGAATATGCGGAGCGTTTTATGCGCGCCAAGGTGGAGCGTTCCTATGCAGAAGAATTGGCACCGCGTGAACGAACAGAGGAGCAGAAGAACGAAATTCTTAGATCCTGCATGTATCCGTATCCGGTTAAATGAAAAAATCCTCCATACTCTCTTTCAGAGCATGGAGGATTTTCATTTCGTTATTAGGACGTACCCTCTGTTAAACTGAACGTCATTGTAGCAAATACAAGTCTACGGTGTATGTTTGTCCACGTACTGTAGAGTTCCTTTAGGAAACTCATTCCATTCACCGGTTAATGAGAACTGTTGTGAACCTGTATATATCCCCCGTTTTCGAATAAACGTCCCGCCAGCAGGCATGAATTGATCATGTGAAGTTGGGTCACCTAGGACATCTACGATTCGTCCTTCTTTTCTCAGAACGAACGCAACGACATTATACTCATTCGGATTATACAATTCCAATTCATCATTATAGTACCAAGCTGACGTTATATCGAAAAAGTCGTAAAAAGTATAATTGATGTTTAAATAAGGTAACCCTGAAGTAACATCAGATATGTTTCTTGTTGTCACTTTCATTGTGGATGTCTTTTTCATCCATTGATGAACTTCCAACTGATATCCGGTTGCTTTATGCGACGGATCACCGTCACCTGTGTAATAAAGTTGAACTACACTGCGTCCGTCCCCTGCGTCTGCATACTGAGAGAAGAACAACTCTGAGGTGCCCTGATTTTTCGAGTTTACCTGAACGACCACGGCCCTACCGTCATCCCCTATGATCCAGAATAATAACGGAGATACACTCAAAGGGATCTGGGAAGAATTAATCGTATCCGGTCCTGTAAACGTCGAATCCGGCGTACCGCTATATACTTTAAAACTCGTCTGCCCAGGGAACCAATTGGAAGCTGTAAGGGTCAGAGGATCTATGACGCCGGACTTCGTATTGATCTGCATAACCCCACCGTTAACCAGAGAAGCAGTGCGAACGTTGAAGGTGTAATCTACCTGTCCACCTTTCCCATCCTTTGCTGTTATCGTTAAAGGGGCAACGACATTCCCTGTTCCCGGTTTTAGTATAATCTGGTTACCATTAATGCTTGCATTCACCGCTTCATTTGAGCTGTTGCTTATCGTGAATTGCATCGCATCTCCATCGGGGTCACTGAACAATTGACTCAGATCATACGTGCGCTCATTCGTTACATTAGGTGTCAATACTTGTTCGTAAATGCTACTCACTACCTCAGGGGCCAAGTTAGGGCCAGTAGGCTCTCCTTGTATAGTCACGCCAAAGGATGCTTGTTCGCTACGACCTTTCTGGTCATATACCGTTAACGTGACTGTCGTATTTCCTGCAGCAACTGGAGCAACAGTTATCTGTGAGCTATTGGTAGAGACCGTCGCAATATTGGGATCTGCTGAGGAAGCATCCACTGTTAACGTAGCTGAATCAAAATTCAGCAGGTACGATGTCAGATCAAGATTCAGAACAGACCAAGGCCATGTTACCGTTTGATCCGGAATTGAACTGATATTCCCAGATTCAAGAACTTCAATGTCAATATAGGCTGACGCTTCTTTTCCATACATATCTTTTGCTTTGATGTTAGCTTGAAATTTACCAACCCGTCTTGGATGAATAATCAGCTTGTTTTCTTGAATATCCACCGCTGCGATCAGTAGATTATTGAAATCAAGTGGTGTATTAAACTCTAATGCATCTCCATCGGGATCATTAAAATAATCCGAGAGATTAATGACCGCATCTTCCTTACCTACAAACACCGTTTGAGCAGGTAGATGCTGAGTAAGCACTGGAGAAGCATTAGGCTTAGGATTAACCCTTATCTGAAATGCAGTTGAAATGAGACCACCTTTTCCATCCTCAACTGAATAATAAATGATGTATTCTCCAAATTCTATAGCGGTAAAGTTCAGTACACCCGCTTCCTCCTTAACAATTAAGTGAGGATTAGAGGAGTATGCACTGAATGTGAGTGGGTCACCATCCGGATCTGTATAATAATCATTCAAGTCAACCGAGGGGATAGGATCTGTGAGGAAACCCAGGTATGCTTCAACCCATCCTGGTGAATTTCCTACCGGATTATGATTTGGAACGAGTAGAATATCGATTTCAAAGAAATCTGTAGTGATTCCTCCGTTACCGTCATTCACTGTGTATGATATCGTATACGTCCCATTTTGAAGTGATGTTAACTTCAGTTCACCCTCATTTTCCTCTACTGTTACCCCGTCTGGATTGGATGAAGTCGCTGTATACGTCAAAGGATCACCGTCTGGATCAGTATATCCCTCGTTCAACTTTACTACAGGGATGTCTTCCCCCAGGTATACCTCTATTTTCGATGGGGCTTCCCCCACGGGCGCACGATTGAGTGGTGGCAGAACAACAACTTTCATGTCAAGCTCAGTAACTCCCGTACTGCCATCATCTGCTATTTGCCCATCATCTACCTTAATTTTAAGAATAACTTCACCTGCCTTTTTAGGCGTTAACCTCAGTACAGATTCAGCATAGTTCGATTTCACGATTTCAGTGTGCACGATTTCCGGGGCACTGTTTGTTACACTGTATAGCAACTCCGATTCATACTTCACATCATCCATAACATAGACCATGAGATCTACATCCTTGCTACCTGACTCACCTATCAATTCCTGATCAGGAATTGGTGATGCAAGAGGAGGTCTATTCACGTAGACTTCGAATGTGGATCTCAGCCTTTTACCACGGCCGTCATTGGAAGTTACTGTTATGGTAGCCGTGCCATCTTCCAAGGGAACAACATCCAATTGCGATCCATTCAGGATAACCTTTGCAACGGCAGGTTTGGATGAACTGACCGTATAAGTTACCAAGTCACCATCCGGATCTGTCACATAGTTGTTTAGGTTTAACGTTGCCCCTTGTCCATTCCGTGTAAACTTGCGACTTTCGAATGATTTGAGTAGTTCAGGAGCACGATTGGCAACAACAGGAGATGTTCCGCCTCCACTCCCCCCACTTGCTCCCCCTAATGAAGAAGATACCGGATTTGGAGATGACGTTCCTGTATTTCCACTTACAGCTGAAGACGAGACTCCAGCAGCCAAAGAAATCTCCGAAACTTTCACATTGTCCGCTACATTAACCTGGGCGGAAGGGTTATTCACTTGAAGTTGTTGAATGGAGCCTGATGCATTAATGTTGACAGCGCCTGTCCCATCGACATTGAGTTGCTGTAAAGTGATGTTACCGTTGAGTTGCAGGGACTTGGATGTATTCACTTGAACCGTATCAACGGCTCCTTGTAGCTCTACTTTGCTTGTACCTTCGAGAATATTTAATAACGGGAGATTAGCTGTTTTCCCGATATCAAGCATACTGTCTGATCTAATGTTGACTTCTTGAGTACGGGTATCCCCTGTTAGTGCCACATGTACATCGCTTTTATCTACATCCACATTATTGAGAGTGGAATTGTCAAATACAACCGTATTACTGTCACCGCCATAAACGAAAACAGACTGTTTCACACTGATATTTTTGGCATAAAAATCATGTTTGACCTCGGGGGCAATTGTCAGCTTGCCCTCGACTGTAAGTCCTTCCACTGAAACAAAGTCTGCCTTCGTCGTTAGATCCCCATGAATTACGGCGTCTCCACCCTCCAATAGCAGATTTCCGCTAAATTCAGCTTGTCCTGAGGCCGCATCCTGACCCCCCGTTCTAATTTCCAACCCCTTGATCTCGGTGAGTGTATGATTTTGACTCTTAAACTGTATTCCAGCCTGAACCAGTACAGCCTTATTGCGATTATTCAAAAGGCCTCCCACTTGTTCAGAAATCTGATAGACAACACCGTTGATCTGAATCTGCTTTCCTTCGATTGACTGAATGACAGACAAGCGGTTTTCCGGGAATAGGGCCGACAACAACATGCCTATGGCTTCACCCCGAACAAGCCCTTGTTTAACTTTATTTGGTCCCTGATATTCGCTTAGAATTTCAGCCTTCTCAGCAGTTCGAATGTATGGAGCAGCCCATGTACTCGCTTCTTTCCAATCTGAGGGGAGAGAATCTCCCTGAACTTCTTGTTTAGCCAAAGCCGTGGCTCTTACAAGAACCGTCACCAGTTCCTGTCCAGTAATCTGGGCCTGTGGACGGAAACGTCCTGTTGCATCTCCTTGTAAAATCCCCGCCTTCTTGACCGCCTGAATCGAAGGTGCTGACCAACTAGTAGATTTCACATCCGTAAAAGATGCTGAGACTGACTTGTCCAGTGTGAGACCCAGAGCTTGAGCAAGAACAACTGCCAGTTCCTGACGGGTGATTGGGTCAGCTGCACGAACATCCCCATCTGGATCACCTTTGATGAACCCCATGGTTACGGCCCTATTCATAACATCGTTTAATTTGCTATTGTTATTATCATCTGAGGATATGTCAGACACAGACATAATCTGTGCCTCCGACTTATCATGTTGTGCAGATACAGGTACAGTGTTGGAAAGAAGCAACGCAATCAAAGCGAGCTGCACAGTCCTTCTTATTTTGGGCATAGATGTTCTCCTTCATGTGGGATATTCAAAATTAAGGAATCGAAGGTGAGGATGTGTAGTTACCCAGACCGTTGTAATAGTTCTCTCCTTGTTGGATCCATCGTGCTCCTTCATAATTTGCATCACCACGAACATTGCCTGACGTCCTTGTTAAAGATTGCGCAGGCTTCAAGATGGCTGTATCCATAGGTTCCCCATCGTTAATCTGATAGAGTATCAAAGTAATGTCTTGGGGTTGATCAATATCAAAATTAAAAGACACATAATAGATTTCGTCCTCATTGATCGTGAAATCTGTGGAGTCATCGGCAATGACCATTGTTTTATAAGGTGCAATGATAGTTCCAGGAGCAAACGTAATCGGATCGTCTATATCACTACGTTTAATTTCAAACTGACTGAGTTCAATTGGTTTGGACGTTGGATTATACAGTTCGATCGCTTGAGTAGTGCCTTCTCCCCAGACCACCTCGGAAATAAACAGGCTCTTTCCTGCATCCGGGTCCTCCACCTTAACCGTGAATGTGGTCTCAGCGTCTTTACCAGCGGGATCAGTAGCCTTGACGCTAACGGTGGCAGAACCTTTAACGTTCTTGAGATCTAAAGTCAATATATCTCCTTGTACACTCACTTCTACCACAGCGGGATCAGAAGATTGCGCTGAATACGATAGAATGTCGCCATCCATATCAGCGAACACATCAGCCAAATCAACTGTCTTACTCACGGTACCCAATTCAACCACAACAGTTGGCAGTGTTTTTACCACTTCAGGAGCATGGTTGATTGGTGGTTGTGGGATGATGATAGGCGGTAAAGGCGGGAATGGTGGTGGAACAAAGGTCGGTTTTACCAAATAAATGAATGTAGCCGATACACTTCCTCCTTTTCCATCTGCAGCTTTCACCGTAACCGTGGTTTGCCCTATAGCAACGTCCACAATATTTAATTTTGAACCCTGAATATTCGCAGTAGCGATGTTATGATCGATTTCGGTAATTTCATAGTTTAGCTCATCCTCATCTGGATCAGTAAATACAGCTCCCAGATCAACCTCTTGCATGCCTTGTCCGAAAACCACCATCATGTCAGAGATGTTAGACTGAACAACAGGCGGTTTATTCTGAGGAGACGGAGGTACAATAACTGGCGGCTCAGGTTCTGGAGTCGGAGTCGGTGTAGGAGTTGGTGTCGCTGATCCTGAGCCAGAATTGGAGTTGCTTGCCACGGTATTGCTGGATGGTGCGGTCAGTGGCGGTGCACTACGAATGATCTGTGAGGTTACGCCGCCTTTTGGAAGAATAACTGTATTTGTTTTTACACTTGCCGGTAATTGAATAATGGATTTCACATCTTTTAACACAACTTCCTTCCACGTTCCACTTCCTAGAACAGTGACTTTGTCAGTCGTATCTACGGTTACCGCATCGATATCTCCATCAATCGTTATCGCACTTACGCCTGGCTTTAATACAACCTTGGACAAGGTATCGGCCTTGAGAGCAACATGATTTGAAGAGACTGTGACCACACCTTGATAGGAGGTACCGACCAAATTCAATTTCACGTAATTTTGTAGCGTGCCTGCTTGGGTGATCTGGATTTCTGATAAGGCAGACAGGTTACGTGTACGTGCATCATAAGTAATTACTGCGTTCTGCAATGCTTCTTTGTTCTCGTCATTCAAAATTCTTTGCAATGCCTGACTAATCACAAATGGACGTCCATCCACATAAGCAATATCTCCGTCCAGTGCAGTCAAAGAGGCTGTCCGCTCACCCGTCTGAAAAACATCAACGAGAACTTTTGCTATATCTTGCCGCTCCACCAAAGCCTTGGATTCGAATTTCCCCTCATTGGAATCCAATAAACCCAGTTTCAACGCCGTATGTACCTGTTCTTTAGCCCAACCACTTATCGTAGATTCATCTGCAAGCGTCTGCTGTTGGCCTCCCTTTGCTCCTTGTGTTCCTGTAACTCTTACCAAAATGGAAGCAAGCTCTTCACGACGAATCGGATCGTTAGCACGGAAATTACCTGTTGCATCACTGGTCATCCATCCCTCTTGACGAATTGCTTCAATATAAGGAGTGGCCCAATCTGAATGGTTATGCCCAGTGTTGGAAGTCTTATCAGTCTCTAATTGTGATGCTTTGGCCAACAACACAGCCATTTCTCTCCGAGTCAAAGGCTTGTCCGGGTGAAATGATCCATCTGGATAACCCGAGATCAACCCTTTCTCTACTGCTTCCTTTACCGCTTGAAGAGAGGACGATCGTATATCGTTCTGATCTGTAAAAACCGATGATACGGAGACTGTTGCTTCTCCGGTTTGCTCTGCTGCGTTGACAAATTGAGTTCCCCACAGCATGCCTACTACCAGTGAAGTCAGCAACACTTTTTTCCAATCCTGATTCATATTTGTTCCTCCCAATAAAACTTCGTTTTCCGCACAAATTTTATCAAGATACTCTGAACAATTTCTGAACAAAACAACTAGTAAAAAAACCAGATAAAAGAAGATTATATCGATGTAACCCATACAAATTTCACTTAACATGGGGATACATTGTTCTATATAAATTTCAGAATTACGGAACGAGAAAAATATGCAAATAACTATTCAAAAAATGCAAACAATATGAACCCATATTATAAGTTCACATCCAAAATAAACTTTAACTGATTAAAGATATTCTTTCTGAAAAAGCGTGTTACTATCTCAAAAATCGTTATAATAAAAGGAACTTGGTGAGATTTGTAAGTTAATGCAATCATTCAACTTAACTACTGGAGGAGAATTATGGAAACGGAAGCTCTACGGAACGTGGAACAACTTGCTCTGAAGAAACACAAGATTTACAAACAAAGCTTAATCAGGTACCTTGCACGTTCCATGCTGGCCAGTATGTTTATCGGATTCGGCGTCATCGTGGCGTTTAAGACAGGTAACTTCTTTTATATGGAGCAGTCCCCGTTTACCTATCCGATGGCAGCCATTACGTTTGGCGCGGCCATCATCCTGATCGCCTACGGTGGGGGTGACCTGTTCACGGGCAATACGTTCTATTACACGTATGCGGCGCTGCGCAAGAAACTGCGCTGGTTCGAAGTGATCAAGCTGTGGATTGCAAGTTATAGCGGTAATCTGATGGGCGCAGCCGTGTTTGCCTTGTTAATATACCTGACCGGATTGTTCGACTCGTCTCAGGTGAATGGGTTTCTGTTAAGCGTGGTGGAGCACAAGATGGAGGTCCCAACCATGCAGCTCTTTTTCCGGGGAATTTTGTGTAACTGGCTCGTATGTATGGCATTCTTTGTCCCGATGTTCATGAAGGAGAATGGAGCCAAAATGTTTGCCATGATGCTCTTTGTGTTCTGCTTCTTCATCTCGGGATATGAGCACAGCATCGCCAATATGTGTACGTTCGCGATCGCGCTTGTGCTGAATCACCCGGGGACGATCTCATTTGAAGGTGTGCTTCACAACCTGGTGCCCGTGACCCTGGGTAATCTGGTGGGTGGTGTGCTGCTGATGGGCTTTATGTATTATGCGGTGAACAAACCGTTTCTGGATGAAGAGACACATTAATCTCCGGTAAAAAAAAATCCCCTCCCGGCCCGGTCCATTGACCGAGGCTAACCGGTAAGAGAAACGATAAACACCCCGGCAACCTTCCCATCTCAGGGAAAAGGTTGCCGGGGTGTTTGTCTATGGGCAAGCTTACGTTACCCCGCCTGCCTCTTATCATTTATCAGCCTATTCAAAAAACTCCAAAAGCCTTTTACCATGCCATCCTTCCATCTGCACTCTAATCCCCAAGCTTGAATTAATACTCTGTCCCCATTTTCGGAGTCCAACGTAAGGTAACTGCCGATTGGGAAGTCAGCACATATCGAAACGTATCTCCATCCATGACTACATCAAAGGAAACATCTGCCTCACCCGTATTAGCTGCAACCAGCACCATCGTTCCATTCGGATTGCGGAAGGCAACGTTCTCAATCTGCCCATGTTCTTGCGTGGAATCCACTCTTACAGCTCCCGGACGCACATAACGGCTGATGTGGCCCAACGCATAATACTCGACATTTCTAGTGATTTCATCACTGTCCGGGTCAATCGTCACACCCCCACGGCAGTTCTCACAGCCCCCGTTCGTGGGACCCCCTTGCGGATCGAGTGCAATGTTCCAGAGCAGTACATTCTTCGCCCAGTTGCGAGGTGCACCAATGATGAGATTGGACATCTGCCAGCTCAGATTCTCGCCAAAATCAGGACTCCACTCCCCACCACTACATTCGGTAAAATAGATATGTTTATCCGGGAAGCGCTCATGCACTTCCGACATGGCAGATGGATCACCTGCATAACAGTGAAAAGCAGATCCATCGATATAGGCAGCAGCCTGCTCATCACCCAGCACCTTGCCGGTATATTCGACCGCCCGATCCCAGTTATGATCATATGCGATGATTCGTGTATCCAGTCCCGCATCCTGTAGTGCCGGGCCGAGATCATCCCGAATGAACATGGCTTGTTCTTCGGCCCCCATACTCATACTCGGATATTTATCCGAGGTGAACTCCGGTTCATTTTGCAACGTGATCCCGTAGATGGGAATGCCCTTCGCCTGATAAGCTTCGATATACTTCACAAAATATCTCGCATAAGCTTCATATACCTTGGGATTGTTATAATCCAGATACCAGCCGTTAGTGGTCTTCTCTTCCCCGTACTTCATCCAAGCCGGGGCCGTCCACGGTGTGCCCAATACTTTAAGATCCGGTTTCAATCCAGCTACACGCTCCAACATATTCACAACATCCTGATCTTTATCGATCGAAAAGTGTTCCATCTCGTAGTCCGTGCCGGACTCGATATCATCATAGGTATAGCTTGAAGCCTCACCTGATTCACCCACCGAATAATCGGAGGCACCAATCGTATGACGCACCATATCCATGTTTAGCCCTTCCATTGTAAACAGTTCCTTCAGCAGTTGTTCTTGCTTTTCCTCTGGAAGCTGATTAATCAGATGTACCGACGAACCTGTCATCGCTGCGCCAAATCCATCCATGGTCTGATACGTCTTGTCCGGGTTAATCTGTATGGTGAACTCCGACGAAGAAGTGTCTGACTCCTGCGTTGAAGCGACTGAAGAGCCTGTGTCTGCATCATTCTGATCTGTAATTGGAATAGGCTTTTGTGGTGTAAGCAGATTTTGCTGATCTCCTGTGGTTAACCAGACTTCGGCCGCTCTCTGCTTGTCCACTACCGGTGGCGGAGCGGGTTCTTCACTTCGGTTGAAGATAATCCAGACCCCTACACCGACACAACAAACAGCGATGAACAGGATGATCCATCGTTTGGGATGCTCTCGCCAGCCCATGTTCATCACACTTCACTCTCCTTCCATTATGGAAAAAGCCGCGGCCATTAGGCCACGACTCATTTTTGCGATCTCCCTGACTTCACTTTTATTTACCGGACTTGCTTCCGATATTCACACTGCCTGTCAGACGGATATCATCTGATGCATTGCCGACATACACTTGAACTTTACCCTTAGGCATTACCCATTCATGGGATGTTTCATCCCAATAGGACAGTGCGCTGCGATCCAGTTGAATGTTGACCCGTTGCTGCTTGCCTGCCTTCAGATCAACCTTCGCCCAGCCAGCAAGTTGCTTCTCTGGCGTCTCCACTTTGGTTGGCAGATTGCCAACATAGACCTGTACGACTTCTGCACCGGAAACTTTACCTGTATTGCGCAGGTTCAGAGATACTTCCACGGTTGCTTTGTCGCCTTTGCCTGTGTTCTTCACATGCAGATTACGATAATTAAAATCGGTATACGACAGTCCGTGTCCAAAAGCGAACGCCGGTGTCATGCCTTCTTTGTCATATCCTTTGTACCCTACAAAGATACCTTCGGAGTAGTTACCCACCCCATTCACACCCGGGAATTGTTCCGCAGTGGATACCGGGGTCTGGGAATCATCTGATGGGAACGTCACTGGTAACTTACCGGATGGATTCACATCTCCGAACAGAACACGTGCCACGGCGTTACCTTGTTCCTGACCTGCATACCAAGCCTGAACGATGGATGGTACTTCTTTTTGCCAGGAATCCATTTCTACAGCACGACCACTCATCTGCACCACGATCGTTTTCGGATTGGCTGCCGCTACCTTGCGAATCAGTTGCTCCTGGTTATTCGGCAGTTCCAGATCGGAACGGTCTACATAACCTTCACTGTCATACGTACGTGTTACTACGACGGCAACATCGGATTTTTTCGCCAGCTCAACTGCTTTTTGCATTTTAATATCAACAGCGTCTTCTGGAGCTTCCCAGCCAAAACGAACCTGTGCGCCCATATCATGATTGGACTGTACCGGGAAATCGGTACGATACTCAATCCGAATGTCGTGGGACTCGCCTTCTTTGAACGTGATTTCTTTCTTCGTTGTGCTCAATGTATCACCTTGATTGTCTACGAGTAACTCATCATCCACATACAGTTTCGCAGAACCGAGACTGGTCAGGGACAGTTTATATTCACCCGTTTGAGGGGCTGTGATTGCCCCTATCCAACGAGCGGACATTTTGGCATTGAATTTCGTTGGTGTCACGGGAAGCTTGGAAGATTGTGCGTTAAAACCTTCATAGTTGTAGAATCCAAGATTCATGTTGACCTGATTGTCTGTACGGACCAGAGAAGGGTTACCCTCCATATCTTTATTCGTCCAGTATTCAGCACGCAGACCGTATTCCGCACGATCTGTACCATAGTCTCTTTCACTTTTTTGAGCATCTGCTGGCGATAAAAGAGTGGAAGGTACGGCAGACGGTCCATTAAATGCATCTCCTGCGGAGATTGGATCAGTTCCGGCCGCATATTTTACATCCACACCGTTACCGGCACGGTTACGGATACCTTGCAGTGGACTTACGGTATACGTCGGGTTAACCAGACTGCTACCACCACCAGCAGCTGATGCGTTATCTGCATCCGGTCCGATGACCGCGATGGATTTCACGTTTTTCTTGGAAAGTGGCAGTACATTATCGTTGTTTTGCAAAAGAACCATGCTCTCTTCTGCAATTTCACGCGCTTGTTTGCCGTCTTTCTTGGCATTGATTTGTGTATTCGTTACAGGATTATCGAACAGCCCTTTATCGAACATCTGAAGCAAAATGCGTCTAACCTTCTCATCAATCGTTTGCTCGCTGACTTCGCCTTTGTTCACGGCTTCCAGCAATTTGTCTCCCCATTTGCCATACGGCTCCCCAGGTGTCTCCAGATCCAGACCCGCATTGGCGGATTTGGCAGTGCTGAAGTTTGCACCGTAATCACTCATGACGAACCCTTCGAAGCCAAACTGATCCTTAAGGACATCGGTCAGCATCTCCTTGTTCTCACAAGCGTATGTACCGTTCACCTGGTTAAATGAACACATTGCGGAACCGAGATCCGCTTTTTGAACCATCGCTTGGAACGGACGTGCATAGACTTCCTGAATGGCACGTTCGCTGGCTGTTGCATTGGTGGTGAAACGCTCCGTCTCCTGGTTGTTCAGGATGTAGTGTTTCGCTGTAGCGATAACCGGATTGCTTTGAATCCCGTTTACATACGCTGCACCCATACCGGAAGCCAGCAATGGATCTTCACCGAGCGATTCAAAGTTCCGGGAACCCCATGGTGTACGTGCAATATCCAGCCCAGGGCCGAGAACTACATTATGTGTTGTATCATGTGCTTCCTGACCGATCAGATCACCATATTTCTTGGCAAGATTAGTGTCCCAGGAAGCAGCTAGCGCAATTGGTGCAGGCAGTGCCGTAGACTTTTTGTCCTGCACATCCGGGTTGGCCACACGTACCCCTGCAGGTCCATCTGCCATCTGTAATGCCGGAATGCCGAGGCGCTCCAATCCATCATTATAGAAACCATAATAGTTATTTACTTTACCAGTTACGAATCCAACTTTCTCCTCCAGCGTCATCTCCTTGAGTAACAGCTCGGTGCGCTCCTCCGCAGATAAGGATTTGTTCATCCAAGGCCGATCAGCCCCGAATTCCGCCTCCGCGGCGAAGGCATGCAGCGGCATAGCCGCAACCGCCACGATGATTAATAGCATAAACCATCGTTTGAGGAAAATTAGATTGAGTCTTCTGTTCATGTTGTAAGTTCTCCCTCTCTCTTGATCATTTTTCTTGTGCACATATTGAATACATGTATACAAGGGAATGCAAACTGGCTTGATCCCAGTCTTTCAAGCATTCAGGTCGTCCTGCACATGGCTTCGGAAACTGCAGCCTGCAAGCAAGACAGCAGATTTCGCTTCCTAACGATAGCCGACATGATCATGAATTACACCCCCTTAAATTTGGTAAATAACAGATTATAGCGAGCCTAGTCCTTTGGAATCATCTCACTTTAAATTCAGATAACATAACAAGAAAGCGAATTATTTACAGTTCCGTAACTATTTCCGAACCAATTCTCTACTTTTAAAAACAGTCGGTTCGACCCACTCCTCACCAACCAATTAATACAATTAATTAACATATTAAGGGATATGTTGAGATACTCTGGGTCCCAGGTCTATTTGTAACCGGAACCAATCCGGCCCATTGATTTATCCAAAAATATAAAAGCAACTGAAGTCCCTTTTATCAGGTTCCTCAGCCGCTTTATGTTGAAGTCTCTCCCGCTTGTTCACGAGATTCGGAGATACATTGAAAATCGGGGTAACAAATAAAAAAAACCGCCCCACAGGGCGGTTCACTTCTAATTCGCTAACTTCTAATTCTGTAACTGTGCAAGAATCTGCGGGTCCTTGATCTTCTTATCTTCGGCAAGCAACATCACCTTGGACAGAATCTCGGCCGTTCTCGGATCTTCATCAAGGAATGGCAGGAAGATTCGACCCCGATGCTGACTGTGCACTGGTACGATATGAAGGGCACCTGTAGCTTGTTTGAATACATTGCCGCTACCCAGATGAACAGCATACTCACCCAATTTACCATCAATCCGTGCGTAATTCCCATCCAGACGTACATTGTCGATCTTCAGCAGACGCAACGACTCGTTCACAATGACATGGCGCATCTCGATGGTGGTCAGGCTGGCTTCCGGATCTACACCTCCCACATGTGCAACACTGACCACCAGATCGATATCACGCATAACTTCCGAGAAGAACGTCAGCGGCACATCTTGCAACGGTACAGGTTTGTAGCTCTTGCGATCGTAGAACTGCACCGTCTCCAGTGTTGGTGCTTCGGTATCTGCCGGTGAGAACCAATCGGCCATGGCATAGAGATTTGCAATCAGATTATGCTCGTAGCTTACCTTCTGCAGACCTTCTTCATAACTGACTGTCCATTGGCGTCCTTTGAGCAGAGCAACTGTTTTTTTCGGTTGAATCTGATACCCGGCATATCGACGGGACACCGTACCATTAGCCAATTCGTCCTCGTTAGGAAGATATAATTCACGGAATACCTGCTTGAACGGCTGACGCTCCTGACGGGTGAACAGATCCCGTTGGAATTCACTCCAGCTTCCGCTCTGATACAGATGAAGCGGATGAGCAATCAACAGTTGATCCTGTTCCGCTAGGGCATGGATCGTACCCTCTGGTCCTGGAGCAACCAGACCACTGGACGAACCATCGAATCTTCCCATCTTGTCACCTGACTGGAATACAAGCGTTCTTACCAACGGATGTATAACCGGATTTTGCATCAGACTGGCAATTTCCTGACGTGTAAAGGATGTTCCAGCCGTCATCGAACGCTCCAGCTCCTGTCTTGCCCGGCGATACTGATCCACCAGATCCGTTTTGAGCTCTTTCAGTTCAGCGATATATCCATCTTTTTTGAACCGGGCAGGTACAGATTTGAGTGTCTTGCCTTTGCTAACGATAACCATCTCGGGCTGGCCTTCCTCATCAATGACCAATTGTGCTGTCGTGTCAGCATCCAATGCATATGGCTCAAAGAAAGATCTCATTTCATCGAGCTTACGTGCTTCCATGTCCCACATCAGCCGCGTAACATCGGCATAGCCAGCATTACGAGCAAGGTTACCCAGTGCAATCTGTGATGCTACACCTTCACTTGCGCGGCGTTGTGCGCCGAATTGCTTGCTCTGTGTCAGGAATTTCTGAATGAAGTCGTAACGCTCACGCAGATCCTGTTCACGATTTACGGCGAATGGAATCAGACTGTAAGTTAATAAATGATCTTTGTTTCGCTTGTCTGACACGGAATCACGCATATCCTCCAGCCGAAGCTTGCCCAGTGCAGCATCCGCAAACAATTGAGATCTGCGATGGTTGGCTCCCCCGGAAATATACTTGGCACAATCGTATAAGAGATTGAACCGTTCCTCCCCGACAGCAGCATAAGCTTCTTCAAACCAAGCGATATCAAACGCACCTTCATTAAAGTCCTGTGGTGAGATTGGAGAATAGTGGGCCACGATGGTTTCTTTCTCCGCAGTAAAGCGTTCATTGATATGAGCATGGAAGTACCATGCCGCACTGCGAAGACCTTCCCATCCCAGATGTTTTGCAACAATCTCCATCCACTGTGGCGCGTACATGGCTGCTTCCAGCAATTTTTTCTCTTTAATTGGGTATTTCTGGAGCAACTCTCCGAGTTGTTTCTCATCTTCTCCATCCCGTGGATGACAATTCTGAATCAGATAGCTGAACGTCTCTTTGCGTGTTGTGTTGTCCCCATAACTGTAGATATATCCACGGACAAAGGTATCCTGATCCATCGCAGAGACTAGATGTACCCAGTGTTCCATGCCTTCAATTCGTTCCAGTTTCATGGCAAGTGTACTTACTTCTGTAGAGAGTTCTCCCCGGGTCAGCTCGATTTCCAGAATCCGATTAACGACCGTATCCCGTAAGTGAATCAGCTTCGGGTCACTTGCGATCTCTTCCGTACGAGTGGATGTTAAGTTCCGAATAAACATCAGACGATTCCCACCGACCAGAACCTGTCGATATATCTCCTGTTCGTCAATCAGGTTCAACTGGTACGCACGGAGGAAATCTTCAAGTGACAGTAAAGACAGCGGCTCACTACGCTCTACAAGACTGGTGAACTGGTAAGCCGTCTGGAAGAAACGTTTGAAGCTGTTATCGTCATGGATTTTGCCACGAACCACATAATTCCAGGGTGCAGTCAGAATATGAAGCATGCCTGACTCCTTTTCGAGTCGATCAGCAGGCATACTCGCAATAATAGAGGCCCAAGTCTTCTCGGCTATCTCAAACGTGTCGATCGGATCGCTATCCAGAAATGCTGCCGATATAAGCGCCACTACCTGATCCTTATACGGTAACGAATTCAGCATCTGCTGCAGTTTTTCGATATCCTCCAGCGGATAGATTTGTTCAGCAAACGTCTTGCGCCAGCCTTCCAGTAACGGAATCTTTTGCAGTTCTTCATAGCCATACTGATCATGGAAGTAACTGTAATGGTCGCTCAATTTGCCATTGAAATCCCGGAGCTGTATAACCATATACAACTGCATTAACTCCATACTGCTAAACTCGCCATGTTGAATATAGTTCTCCCATACCTCATGAAGCGGAAACTGCTGCATATGCTTCATTTCATTGCGCTCTCCATACGGAACCTTGGAGCGAAGACTCGCTCCAACTAACAATGTTTCTTTATAGCCAGCGTAGTACTCCACTTCATACTCATAATCCCTGTGTTCATGCACCAATTCATTGAGACCCTCCAGAAAAGGTCTGGTCTTATCCAGAGAGAGCGTGAAGATGTCCTTCGGAGTAACGTCCTTGAGATCACGCATCTCATCCAGCAATGGCTCACGTCGCTTCGGATCAAATAAACCAAATCCATTGGAGGCTGTGTAACGACTCCCCTGATCGGTCAGCTTATCCAGCAGTTTCTGTTCCTTGGCAGTTGGTGTCTCAATAAGCTGCGCCAATGGCTGTAATGCCTCCTGCTGATCTGCCCGCTCCGGATCTGCCGCAATCTCGGTCAACAATTCGAGTGCGCCCAGACGCTGCAACTCACTCTTAGCCTGCAAAAGTCGCTTCAGTGAGACCGTCAATTGGTCTATAGGTTGCAGTAATAATACATGGATGACCTTCTGACGAAGTGAGCCTGTCTTGAGCTTCATCAGTGCCTCCATCTGTTCCATCTCTTCAACTGTCAACGTGAGCAACTTCGCCTTGGCGAGTGCACTCTCCCGGTTACTCATACTTTTATCAGACAGACTCTCAAACACAAACTGTCTTTGCACCTCATTCTCAGGATGCTGAACAAACTGGGATAACAGTTCTCCACGCAGTTCCGGGCTTAGGCGGTCCTTGATTGCAATGACTTCGCCGATCCATTCCGGGTCCATATCATAAGCGGCCAGATATAACATTTTTTTGACTACATCATCCATATCAATCCGGTAGTGAACATACTCAAGTACACCCGATGGCCCGCCTGACCCGCCTTTTGGAATGACACCCAACATCTGTTTGAATCGGTCAAAGTCCTGACGCCGCAAGGCCTTATCTTCAAGAGCCTGCAATGGCCACACGTAAACGCTACGCTGATTCTCACCATTCTCGAAACTCCAGTTATACATATACATGGCGTCATAGTTGGTCACAATCCAGTGCATTAACTCGGTATCCTGCGCTTCCAGATACCGACGTGCAATGTCCAATCGAAGCTCTCGGTTCTGGCTGTTAGCCAGTACATATTGGGCCACGATCTTCTGATATAATTGGCCTTGATCCATAATCTCGATGATCTTGCTCTTCAAATCATTCTCTTCGATGACTGCTGTCGCCCACAGGCTGATAAAGAGTTTGTTCGCGTTCGCTTCCTGCTGCCAGGCTTCTCGTACCTCTGGTTGCACCAGCGCCTCATGAGCCTGTTCAATGAGCTGTGCAGCAACTCGCTGATTGGCTGCTTCTATGCCGATCCCCGTCCAGACAGCGAGCGCTCTTACCACAGAACTGAAACGAATCAGGTTGTTGTCGATAATGATTTTTAATATGTAAATATAGGCTTCCAGTGTTCCTTCATCCATCCGCTCCACAATGCTTTGGCGCAGACCTTCCTGCAACCGTGCTGCAACCAGCAGCTCACCTACCATCTGATAGGCTTCCACCTGATCGCTCATGAATATGCCCTTTATCATTTCATGGGTTAACAGTGCATTCTGATTGTCACCATATATAATATCGTGCAGCGCCTGCTTCATACCTCCGCCCTGATGATCCAGTTCATACGCGATACAATCCGCCAGGACCCAACGGATCTCATGCAGATAATCCAGCTTGTACTCACGAAGTGACACATATTCTTCCAGAGAAAAATTATTCATTTCCATCCGGAACAACCCCATCAGTTTACGGATGACCTGTGCTACATGCTGCCCCGGATCGGATGTGCGGAAGGGCCTGCGTTCATAGTTGTTACTGTATGGGAAACGGGTCGCACGCTCTGCAATATAACGGAATCGTGCAACCAATGACTCACTCGCCAGATGCTGGAGCACATCCAATAGTGGCTGGAATAATGGCTTCTGTGTCTCTGCAGCCAGCCTTTCAAGCAACTTTTCTGTATTCAAAAACATCTTTTCGTCTCCACGCAAATACGTAGACCCGGCGATCTCCACAACATAACCTGCCAACTCAAGCTGTACCCCTGTTAACGACTTGGCTCTTTCCTGCAATTCATCCATATACACCTGCACTTGATCTTCCTGATTCATCCTGTTCTCCTCCTTCATCACTCTCTACCACAGACGTCCGGCAAGCATTGTAAATCGGATAAACACCACGTTGTCGCCGTCTTGTATCAAAATTGACTTGTCCAGTTCCTGCAATTCTTCATCGTTGAGAAACACTTTGTACAATCCATCCTCATAGGCAGTTATAGCTGTCTCCATCGCGCCATTCAGATCAGGAACACCCTCATTGTATACTGCGCCAAACCCGACTTTCCCCGCCGCTCCCTGCGCTTCAATATCATCCGGCATCAGGTAGGCGAGCAATTCCGCCTGTTGCTTCTTGTCCTGAAGAGCTTTTACTTGCAGAGCCACCATATTTTCAATGAGCTGCCTTAGCGTATGAGTTGTTTCCGGAAGTTCAGCAGCTTGCTTGGCAAGTACCGGCTTGCGCTTACCCAGACTTTTTACCGTTATCCATATGTTCACTGTCATGCCCCCTCTGTCCTGCCCTATTTGAAGAAGCTTCCATAAGCCCCGATATCTATACCACGATGCGTAATAACCTAAACTCGCAATGACGATCTATCCCAAAATAAAATTAAAAACACGTACATATGTACCCCTAATGAACATCATAACTAAAATTCAATCCATATTCATGAGCCAATCCTCATGTTTACGTGGAACCACGGAACTATGAACTACTTGCGTAGATATACGCAAAATCAGCTAATACACTCTTTCTGGATTGCCCCCATGTTAAATTCTTCTATCTTACTGTTGATAGCATTAGTGGTTGGTCACCCTGAAATATGAACCAAGTTGTTTATAAGGTACAAAAAGACGCCCCAACCGTATATATGGTAGGGGCGTCTTCGGAATCTTACAGCGAGGTTTAAACTAAGCTTGCAGTGGGTCTTACCACAATTTCATTCACATCCACCTCAGCCGGCTGGTTGATCGCATATAGTATGCTTTGAGCGATAGCCGTAGCTGGAATGGATATGCTCCGATAATCTTTCATAAACTCCCGTGCTCCATGATCAGAGATGGATTCGGCAAGTTCGGATTCAGTCACACCTGGCGATACAAGGGTCACGCGGATATCTGAGCCTACCTCCTGTCGCAGACCCTCCGAGATCGCCCGGACAGCGTACTTGGTTGCACAATATACTGCGGCTGTTGGTGTCACGGCATAAGCTCCAATGGAAGCGATATTAACAAACTGCCCGAAACCCTGTTCTTTCATAACGGGCAGCCCAGCTGCAATACCGTGTAGAACACCCCGAATATTAACATCAATCATACGATTCCACTCGTCCACTTTTAGTGCTTCAAGGGTTGATAGTGGCATGACCCCGGCATTATTAACTATCACATCCAAACGTCCATAACGACTGAGCGCAAGCTCTACGATCGTTTGCATGTCTTCCAGCTGTGTAACATCAAGGGCATGATATTCTACTGAACCACCTTCCGAGCGAATGGCGGAAGCCAGCACCTCTAGGCGATCCACTCGTCTTGCACCAATAACAACATGTGCTCCCTGCTCTGCTAACAGACGCGCTGTTGCCTCCCCAATTCCGCTGCTTGCACCCGTGATTACAACGACTTTCCCTTTTACATTAAACATATCGACTTCTCTCCCTATTAGGTATTTGATTGTGCATCTTCTCTGTACAGAACCATGCCTGCATGATAAAGCACGCCTTCCTTAAAGTCTCCATCCGCAGTAAAGCCAGTATCATCCACATATTCAATATGATCTCCTTCGACTACATATCGACCTTGGTACGCACTTTGCCTATCTCCCCGTGATTCGTCATAACGACCGGAAGGAAGCAGTTCATGTCGGATGTACCCGTCCTTCGTCACCCACATTCCTACATACGGGTGCTCCAATTCTGGTCTGTCTTCTGATCTATTACCTGCCATATTTCCACGTCACTCCTTTCTGTTGCCAACAGATTCAATTGCTTAATTTCATTATGTAGTCGATCAGTCTCTGTACGATAGAAGAATCCCACAGTATTCTTGCCTATTCGTCCAACGCATTTTAAAATGGTTATGAGTATCAGGAAAGGGGGCCTGCAATCCATGCTATCCAAAACGGAACAGGGTACAGCTATTATTGAGCAGCAACAGGAATTGGCCCGCTTAATCAGTCGTTTCGCCCACGATGACGGGATTCATCTAACAGCAATTCCTTCGCTTGCTTTGATCCGTGCTTCCCAGGTTTCAGAGCCCATTCATACCGTGCACGAACCCGCCTTGTGCATTGTGGCCCAAGGTTCCAAACTGGTTATTCTCGGACAAGAGAGCTATACCTATGACTCTTCACAGTATCTGGTCGCTTCCATAAACTTGCCTATTTCAGGACAAGTGGTACAGGCAACGACAGAACACCCTTATCTCTGCTTACGACTTGATTTTGATTCGGGGCAGGTTTTTGATCTTGTTCAAGATTCTCCTTCCGCACACACCAAATCCAACAACTCAACACGTCGTGGGTTGTTTGTAAGCTCAAACAAACCTCCGCTTCTGGAAGCCGTAATCCGATTGGTCAGATTGCTGGATACACCTGAAGATATACCTGCACTTGCACCTCTTATGACTCGTGAGATTCTATATCGCCTGATTCAGGATGAACACGGACATTCCATCAGGCAGTTTGCAGTCCAAAACAGTCATGCACAGCATATCGCCCAAGTCATTGAAGTCATTCACTCCGAATACGCCCATCCACTGCGAATCGAGCAATTGGCTTCCATGATTAACATGAGTACGTCCTCATTGCATTATCATTTCAAAGCCGTTACCGCCATGAGCCCACTGCAATATCAAAAACAGATTCGATTGCAGGAGGCCCGGCGAATGTTACTTGCAGGTTCAACCGATGCGGCCGATGCGGCATTCCAGGTTGGGTACGAGAGTCCTTCCCAGTTCAGTCGGGAGTACGCCCGCATGTATGGCCTTCCTCCTAAAAGTGATATCAAGCGCCTTCGCCATACACTCCAGATCGAGGGCTAAATTCAAGGAAAAAGCCAGCTCTCAACAAATATGAGGGCTGGCTTTCTTGTAATTGTAATTGCTGATGAAATAGAAAATCTTAGGACCCTCCAAGCACCTTATCTTCAATGACCGGCGCCGGTATTTCTCTAATCTCAATCGATTCTTCCGGAGCAAAGCTCTGGATCTTCATCGGGATAGAATCCAAATGCTTGTACTCTTCGGTCTTGGTTGGTCTGGTTACAATTTCACCGTTTTTGTCTTTCTGATAAATCACACGTTGCGTCGGTAAACCCGTATTTACATCAATGGTCACCACTTCCTTGTGGAGTGCGTCTTCAGAAACAGCCTTTTGCTCGTTACGCTCTGTAGCAGAACGGGAGTGTGTTCCCGCAGTTTCCAGTACGGTCCAATCCTGACCTTGTAATTCTTCTTTAGCATTTTCCAACAGCGAGTTCTGTAGCAACTTCTCATTTTCAGCAGCTATGTTGTCCGGCATGGTCCAAGTGTTCCCAACCAATTTTCCCGTCTCAAAATCTCGACCATACGAAGTGATTTTCTTACCACCATCTTCAATAATCATTTTGTAATGAAGCTGGTTATCACGGTATTCCTCAGTGACTTCTGTCAAATTCACACGGTCCCGATAGCGAACGATATATGATCCGTCTTCAAACGATTCCTTAATATAATCCACCTTACCCTGGGTCGCCTTAAGTGCTGCTGCTTCAACATCGCTTTGAGCACTAACTATAGACGGCTTGTTCAAGTACATGTAGCCACATACAGATGCAGCTACCAGTGGTAGGGTGAGTAGTGAAACCAATGTTTTCTTTTTCAAAGGTTTGACCACCTCTTATTTAGTCAGTATATATTCTTAACGCTTTATTCTGCTTTTAAGTTCCAGTCATTTACATATCCGTTCTCGAAGTTAGCATTAGAGCAGCTTATGATGCCTGGAAACCTGTATGGATTATTTGGCTAATCGCAATGGTCGAATGGTTACTGCCGCCGTCTTGAATCCGGGCATACGGCAGAACGGGTCCAGTTCCGGTCGGGTTGCCCGATTCACATTTTGAACACCACCCCAATGCATCGGCACAAACAAGGTATCCTCCCGAATGGAATCCTTGATGCGCGAACGAACCGTGAAACTTCCGTACTCCGATTGTATCTCTACCCACTCTCCATCGTGAATACGATGACGGGCAGCGGTAACCGGATGAAGCTCAACGAAGTTCTCCAATTCACGAGCTGCAAGTGCCGGACTGCGATGCGTCTGCACCCCTGTAAGATAATGAGGGAGCACACGTCCGTTGGTAAGAATTAAGGGGAATTCCGGTGATATATCATTCCACCCCAGGCTTGACTCACATGTGAATGCCGCTTTGCCATCGGGATGTGCGAATCGATCACCGAATAACAGGCCTTCTCCTTGCTCTTCAAGGGAAGAACACGGCCAGTATACCCCTTTCTCGTTACGCAAACGCTCATAGGTAATGCCATAGTAATCAGCCACTCCACCACGGCTCGCCAACCGAAGCTCATTAAAGATATCCTCAGCAGTGTCATATTCAAAGTAAGAAACTTTACCCAATTGCGCGGCAATCCGGCATAATATCTCCCAATCATCGAGCGTTTCGCCTGGCGCAGGCCTCCCCTGTTCCCGGAGCAGAACACGCCCCTCCAGATTGGTCAGTGTACCTTCATTCTCCATATAAGAGGTAACGGGAAGAACCAGATCCGCCATTCGTGCAGTCTCGGACAGAAACATATCTGCCACGATTAGAAAATCCAGCTTACGCAAACCTTCCTCCACCAAACGCACATTAGGATTGGATACAACCGGATTGGAGCCCATCACAAGCAAAGCCCGAATCTCCTGGTCATGAACTTTCTCCATCATCTCGTAGGCCGAGACTCCTTTACCCGGTAAACTTGCAGGGTCCACGCCCCAGATCGATGCCACATAGGCACGATCAGCTTCATTTTCAATCGATCGATAGCCCGGCAGCTGGTCAGCCTTCTGCCCATGCTCCCGTCCGCCCTGCCCGTTCCCCTGACCTGTGATCGCACCATATCCACAGCCTTCTCGGCCAATTTTGCCAGTCGCTAACACCAGGTTGAGAAAATGCCTGACGGCCATATGCCCATCCGTCTGTTGCTCCACACCACGTGCTGTCATGATCATGCCTGTCTCTGCCTCACCATAGGCCAGTGCAGCCTGACGAATCAGGGCCAGATCGACTCCACATGCTAGTGCCGACTGTTCGAGTTGCAGATCAGCCAACCCTTGTATCAATTGCTCGTATCCATGCGTTCGTTCTCCTATAAAATGAGGGTCCACCAATCCGGCATCCATAATCACCTTCAACATACTATCTGCCAGCAGTGCATCCATGCCAGGCTTCACCTGCAAATGAAGGTCGGCAATGGCAGCGGTTGCCGTCTTGCGGGGATCAATAACGATGAGAAAGGCCCCATTCTCCTTCGCCTGATTAAAGTATGGCAAGAGTGTAGGTTGGCATTCTGCGATATTGGTTCCGGCAAGTATAATACAGCCCGCTTTCGGTATATCGGACAGGCGGAACGTCAGTCCTCGGTCCATCCCAAATACTTTACTTCCGGCCGAAGCGGCAGCTGACATACAGAATCGTCCATTATAGTCGATATATTTCGTCCCCAAAGCAACCCTGGCGAACTTGCCGAGCAGATAGGCTGACTCATTTGTTAAAGATCCGCCTCCGTATACTCCAACCGTATCTGCTCCGTATGAATCTTTCAAGTTCTGAAACCGCTGTGCGATGGTCTGAATGGCCTCTTCCCAGGAACAGGGTTCAAGCTCACCATTACGACGAATCAGCGGGTGCATTAATCGTTGACCACTGAGCGCATGCTGATGAGCATTCATACCCTTCACACACAGTCTGCCCTGAGAAGCTTCATTCGGAACGCCTTGGACCGTATATTCCGCTCGGCTCTGACCTGCAACAGGTGCGGCCAGCTCTTCAACTGTCATCTTGCATTGCACACTGCAATATGGACACTGTGTTTCTTTTACATACAGCTTGGATACCGCCATTTCCGAAGTTATCGATAATTCCATTTTCCCATCCCTGCCTTTCAGCTGTAATACTGATCCGTTTCAGACGGTGCCCTGCACCGCGGGAGATTCAAGAAATTGCTTCATCGGGGATGCTGAAGCCACATCCCGCTCATAATGATGAATCGCAACAAGTTCCTTCTGTAGTTGGTCATCCAGCAGCGTTTCCCGGATCGTCATGAATCCCATTCGCTCGGTCCATGCCCATAAAGGCTCATCATACCAAGCGGTTTGGCGATACCATTGAAGGCAGGCTGATGCAAGCGTAGCCGCTTGCATCTCTGTCTCAGCCACCCCAAGCAACTCACCTTCCTTCACCGGATGCTCTGCATGACCACCTGCATAGATCTCCCATCCAGCTGGTGAAGCCAGCAAACCAATATCCTGAACCAGTACGCTCACTAATGACCCCGGCCCTGGTGCAACCCCAATATTCACGGATGACGGCATCACTGCACCGATCCAACTGGCACGAAGCTGCGCAGCCAACCTACTGACATCTCTGGCATAGGATGACGACGGGATATGATTATCCCAGCGTACCTGGACCTCTGAGTGCCCTTCGATCTCTCGTGCAACTATCGTTCCACCGGATACTTGCAAGTAATAGTGGATCACTGGACGACATACAGCACAGCCAAGCTTCGAACCCCAACCCAACTTCTGCAAGATCAAAGGTAGATCTGTATTCGGAACAACGATGTCAGCCAGCATTTCCTTCAGTTCTGCATGCCCAAGCGCCGTACAACTGCATACAGACATTGGAGCAGGTTTATCTGGTGTGGCTTCCACCCCAGTACCCCCGTTATTTTTCAGGTTATGCGTATGTTTCAACAGTGCAGCCACCATCGGGCGACAGCCACCACATGAACCAGAAGCCTTCGTCTGTTCCTTCACCTGATCTGCCGTCTCGAGGCCCTGTTCCTGAATCGCCTTCATAATGGCAGCCTTGGTCACATTGTTACAGGCACATACGGTCTCCTGAACTGGTAATGCCGCAGCAGCCATCTCAGCCGGGTCTGGGGCCCCTTCACGCGGAGCCAATTCCGCTACATCCGCACCTCGTTGCACAAGTCCAAGCAACGACGTTCCTTCGGTTGTATCTCCAAATAAGATGGCTCCTCGCACTTTTCCAGCCTGCATCAGTACCTTTTTGTATGTGCCTTGAATGCCATCCAGATGTTGAATTGCGGTCTGTACACCTTCACCACTAATCTCGCCGGCTGAGAAAACATCAACTCCCGATACCTTCAACTGTGAGTAGGGAATCGATCCTTTGTATTCATGCGTTTCCCGTCCACAGAGCGTACGTGCAAGCACCTTCCCCTGTTCGTATAAGGGGGCCACCAGACCATAACTGATTCCCCGATGTTCGGCACATTCCCCAACTGCATATATATCCGGTACATTGGTGCGCATATAGTCATCTACCACAATTGCCCGATTTGTAGCAATTCCACTTCGTCTGGCGAGATCCACATTTGGCCGAATGCCTACAGCGACAATGATAACCTGAGCTTCAAGCTTGGAACCATCTGTGAACAGCAACCCCTGCGCCTGTGATCGTCCGGTAATTTTCTGCGTGTTTTTGGACAAAAGAAAGGACATACCCTGGTCTTCAAGCTGCCCCTGAAGCATCGCAGCTGCTTTTTGATCCAACTGTCGGTTCATAATGTAAGGTGCATTATGAATCACCACAGCTTCCATCCCCAGATGCAGCAACCCACGTGCAGCCTCCAGTCCAAGCAATCCACCCCCAATAACGGCGGCCTTGCGAAATTCTCTGGAATAGTCGGACATACGCATACAATCATCAATGGTTCGGAAGGACATGACCCGTTCTTTATCCACTCCTGGAATCGGTGGAATAAACGGTGAAGACCCTGTCGCCAGAATCAAGACATCATATGTTTCTCTTAGGCCGGATTCAGTCTCTATATATTTCCCTCGGGTATCAATTCGGTGTACCGTCTCACCTGTGCATAGCCGGATTTGATGCTCGGCATACCAGCCCCAGTCATTGATTATGATATCCTGTAGCGAATGCTCCCCCTGCAATACTTTTGATAACATGATCCGATTGTAATTGGGACGGGGTTCATTGCCGTAGATTACAATCTCATACGTATCAGGCTCCAGTGCGATGATCTCTTCAACACACTTCATTCCTGCCATGCCATTCCCGATAATCACCAGTTTGCTTCTGCTCATGGGCTGCCCCCTATCTCTTTCACCTGAAAATAAACAGAAAAATCCCTTCTCCATCATTCGGAAAAGGGCACCGTTGCCTCCGGAATCCACACGCCATTGTGTGGATTCATATTAGATTCAGATTAAGGGAATCCAAATACAATGTCAATATAATTAACATCAAAACCACGAAACACGATCAAAAAAAGAATTAATTAAAATTACGTGTAATTTTTGTTGACATGACCATTTTCTCTTGCTTATAATTTGAATCAAAATCACAGTGCTGTGATCAACTCAGATGCGGGAACACAATGACGTGTACCGCCTGTCGGCAACGGGGCCGCAAATCGTTCTGATCTGGACGAATTGCGGCCTTTTTCTGCCTCAACAAGCACATAGACAAATTACGAAGATCTTAATTGGATGAGGAGCGATGATGGATGATGGAGAGCAAAAGTTTTTGGAAAAGCGGGCATAAGCCCACCCTGTTCGGGGCGTTTATGTACTTTGACATCAGTTTTATGATATGGGGGATGCTGGGTCCACTCGCAGTTGTCATCGCATTGGACTATCCGATGACTCCATTGGAAAAGGCCAATCTGGTCGCATTGCCTATTCTTGGCGGCTCCATCCTGCGACTTGTACTCGGCTTCATGTCTGATTATATCGGTCCGAAACTAACCGCACAGATCGGGATGCTCGTCACTCTGGTTCCCTTATTACTCGGCTGGTTATGGGTTGACTCCTTAAGCCAGCTTTACGTGGTGGCACTCTTGCTGGGTGTGGCTGGTGCCTCCTTTGCTGCTGCGTTGCCGCTGGCGGGCCAATGGTATGGCAAAGAGCACCAGGGTCTTGCCATGGGTATCGCCGGGGCGGGTAACAGCGGAACCGTACTCGCGACGTTGTTTGCCAATCGCTTGGCTACGCATTTTGGCAGCTGGGAAGTTGTGTTCGGACTTGCTATTATCCCGATTGCTCTCGTATTTATTCTCTTTTCTCTCTTTGCCAAGAATAGTCCTAACCGGCCTGAGCCCAAAAAATTGTCCCAATATGGAAGTCTGCTTAAACAAAAAGATGCTTGGGTGTTCTGTGCCTTCTATTGTGTAACCTTTGGCGGCTTCGTTGGATTATGTAACTATCTAACCATCTTCTTCAACACCCAGTATGGACTTTCACCTGTTCGAGCCGCAGATATTACCACCTTCTGTGTCATTGCAGGCAGCTTCTTCCGGCCTGTAGGGGGTTATCTGGCAGACAAAATTGGTGGAACCCGCATGCTGACTTTCCTTTATACAGGAGCCTGCGTCATGTTGATTGGAGTATCCTTCATGCCACCACTTCCTGTTGTAGTGGTCATGCTGTTCCTCGGTATGATGTGTTTGGGAGCTGGAAATGGATCCGTGTTCCAACTGGTTCCGCAACGCTTCGGTAACGAGATTGGCCTGATGACAGGCATTGTAGGCGCGGCTGGCGGGTTGGGCGGATACGCACTGCCGCTGATTCTCGGTCAACTGTATAGCAGCTACCAATCCTACACTCCAGGCTTCGTCATTCTTAGCCTGATTGCTGCAGCTTCCCTGTTCCTTGTTCTCTTCATGCAATCCCGCTGGCATGTAAGCTGGTTGAGTCGGGGCAGCAAAGGCTTAGCGGAATCAACGCCTCTCTCTTCGTAAGGCATGCAAACACTTGCCTGTTAATAGGGTTCCGTGATACGAATGATTCGCGTATAACCAAAGGAACAGCGTGGCCTCACCAGGCTGCGCTGTTCCTTTGGTTATTTCAGCTGTTCTTTTAGCTTAAGAAGAATATTTTTGAAGAACAATCACCGCATTATGACCGCCAAAACCAAAGGAATTGGACATTCCAATCCGCAAATCTGCTCTTCTTGCCTCATTGGGTACATAGTCCAGATCACATTCAGGGTCACTCTGCTCCTGATTGATGGTTGGAGGAATGATGCCATGACGCAAACTTTGAATAAGTGAGATCGCCTCCGCACCACCAGCTGCACCAAGCATATGTCCTGTCATGGACTTATTCGCTGTGACCGGAACATCATAGGCAGCTTCCCCGAAAAGTTGCTTAATCGCTCTCGTCTCAGAGAGATCGCCCGCCTCCGTACTGGTGGCATGAGCATTAATTACATCGATGTCTTCAGGTTCAATCTGAGCTTCTTTAAGCGCTGCTTTCATTGCCAGATATGCCCCCCGTCCTTCCGGGTGGGTTGCTACCATATGATATGCATCTGAACTGGCACCATATCCAATTACTTCGGCAAGAATATTTGCCCCTCGTTCCAGTGCATGAGATAGTGACTCAACAACCAGAATCCCAGCGCCCTCCGCCATGACAAAACCGTCTCTCCCCGCATCAAATGGACGGCTTGCTGCATGGAACGCTTCATTTCTTGTTGACAACGCTGTCGCATTACCGAAGCTTGCCAGTGACACTTCAGTTACAGCGGCTTCTGTCCCGCCAGCAATAATGACATCGGCTCCACCATGACGAATAAGACGGAAAGCCTCTCCAATGGCTGTATTGCCAATGGAACAAGCGGTTACTGGCGACAATGTCGGCCCCCAGCAACCAAACCTCATACTAACCATAGCTGCAGCCATATTGGATATCATCATAGGTACGAGTGTTGGACTGACTCTCGCAGGTCCCCGATCAGACAGGACCTTGCCTTGTTCCATCAATGTCTGAATTCCGCCTATTCCTGAACCAATATATACACCTACCCGTTCGCGATCCAGTTCGTCCATCACAAGACCCGATTGGGATACTGCCTGGTCCGCAGCAGCAACAGCGAATTGAACGAAGCGGTCCATACGCCTTGCTTCCTTGCGTCCAAATTGCTCTTCACCATCAAAATCACGGACCACACCAGCGATTCTGGTTTTATAGGAAGCTGTATCAAAATGTTCTATTGTTGATATTCCTGATCTACCCTCAATTAATCCATTCCAGAATGTATGTACATCATTTCCCAAAGGAGAGATGACTCCCATACCTGTAATGACGACTCGTTCCATATCCATCCTCCTTCAGCGCTGTTATCTTCCTTCATTCTTACGCTATGCCACTAATAGTGCACTTTTGAATATCCTATTACAAGTTGTCAATTATAATAGTATAATGACTACCATGATAACGAGGACGGAAGGTGATGGATTGAACTACGATGTCAGGTTACAAGCATTGTCTACTTTTCTAAAAACACAGCGTTCCAAAATTTCTCCCGAATCTGTCGGTTTACCCACTGGAAGCCGGCGCAGAACGCCTGGTTTGAGGAGAGAAGAGGTTTCCCAACTGGCAGGTGTAAGTACAACATGGTATACCTGGCTTGAACAAGGTCGGGATATTCAGGTATCCCATTCGGTTTTGGACAACATCGCTTCAGCACTAAGACTTACTGCGGATGAGCGAAAATATCTGTTTTCACTTGCCATGGAACATCACTCCGAACTGCCGACACTGGAAGAAGAACCTGTTCAACTTCACCCTTCCTTGCAGAAAATTTTGCAAGAGCTTCATCACTGCCCTACCGTGATCTCGGATCGGCGTTGTTACATTGTTGGCTGGAATGATGCAGCCCGGCATGTTTTTATGGATTTTGAACAGATTGCCCCCGAACAGCGGAATATGATCAGTCTGTTATTTGATCGAAAGGAGTTTCGCAGGCTCGCGGTGAACTGGGAGGATTTTGTTAGCGGATTTCTGGCAATCTTTCGTGCTTATTATGGTCAGTATGTTGATGATGAATGGTATAATTTATTTTTGGACGACATGATGAACAGACATCACGATTTTCACACCCTTTGGAAACAAAGCAGCGTCAGCAGCGCCCCGGACGTATTAATCGAATTCAGGCACTCCAAAGCAGGCAAAATGTTGTTTGATCTGACTTCGTTGCAGGTTCAGGGTAGTTCCGATCTGCGTTGCAGTGTCTACACCCCTGCACCAGAGACAGCCACCGAGCGCAAACTGATGCGCCTGATCGAGCGTGAAGCTCATCCACATTTGGGCGAGCAATAAACCAGATTCTCTCACCTTCTTGGAGTCATGTTAGAGTCTTGACATCCTCATGCAGCCTGTTTTAAATATCAGGTATATTAAGTTAATCCATGGATCTTAATCCTTCTACAAGAAGGGGGTTCAGAAAGGAATATCATGACGAAAGTGCTTATCATAGAGGACGACAACATGTTAGGCGATACATTATCCTTGTATTTACAAGGTGAAGGGTATGATGTTACCCGTGTCGATAACGCAAGAGATGGTCTTCTACAGCTTCAAGCGCGGCCTGATATCCTGCTTCTTGACTTGCTGCTCCCTGATTCGGGTAATAAGAATCCTTGTTCTCTTATGCGCCAACATACGGCAATCCCCATCATTGTCATCTCTTCGTTAACCGAAGTTTCTGAACGAATTCGATCATTAACAGATGGGGCTGATGACTATGTATGTAAACCTTTCAGCATGCAGGAACTGAAAGCACGTATTGAGGCTGTATTGCGTCGTTACGCCATATTGAACAGCTCTATTGTCACTGAACAGGAAACTGGAATATCTCTCGATCTGGCGCGAAGAACCGTTCTGTTAAATAACCAGCGAGTGGAGATGACATTTTCCGAATTTGAGATCATGAAGCTGTTTATCCTCAATCCTGGCAAGGTCTACAGCCGGTATGCCCTGATTGAAGCCATTCGTGGTATTGATGCCGGCATTAATGATCGCACCATCGATGTGCACATTACCAAGCTTCGCAAAAAAATCGAGAACAATCCGAAAAACCCCCAATACATTCAAACCATCTGGGGGGTCGGATATAAGTTTACTCCTTAAAATAATATAACTTTATTAAGGTCACCATGGCAGAGACCCGGTAATTTTATCAATTTCCTGTTGCACCTTCTCTAATACCGAGTTCAGTGCCTTTTCTTCGAGTAACGGATCGGATAAGAGCAGCTCCAGCTGGAGAACCGTACACATCAGGTCCACTGCATGCAGATTCGCAGCTACGCCTCGAAGAGAATGAACATTACGGATTACTTCAGTAATCTGCTGTTGCTGAAGCTGTGCCGCCAGCTTTTGCTGAAACGAACCATACTCCGTCCTGAATTTCGTAAGCGCATATTGCAGAATATGCGGCTTGCCGTCCATCTGTCTAATGGCCTTATCTGAATCGATTCCATTGATCTCTCTTATGCCTTTTAGATCAATCCATGTGTCCAACATATCTTCGATCTGTTGTTCCTGTATGGGCTTAGTCAGGATTGCATTCATGCCCGCTTCAAGATATAACTCATCGTCCCTTTTTAAAGCATTCGCTGTAAGCGCGATAATGGGTGTACGGTCATATTTCCTCATCTTGCGAATGTGCCTTGCTGCATCAATACCATTCATATCTGGCATTAAGAGATCCATCAGAATCAGTTCCCATGTTTGTTCGTGCAATTTCTCCAAAACCTCTGTGCCACTGTCTGCTAGCGTCACCTTGAATCCGATATGCTCCAGCATGGCCCGAATGGCCAATTGATTGATTTCATGATCTTCAGCTATCAGAATGTGGCCTTTCAGGTTACGCGAATGGAACTCGTCGCCTTCGCTCATCCGCTTGTCCTCTAATGGCCCTTCACCCTGAAGTGCAAGTAACACTTCGAACAATCCCAGACGTGTAATCGGTTTGATCATCATGAGATCCGGGCGAAAGGATCTCTCCTCACTCCACAGGGCATTTTCACTAAAGGCATGGGTATAACCCACCATCTGAAATTTGGTTCGATTCAATCGCTTCATCAGGTTGTTCCAAGGTAAACGATGGTGTGCGTGTGCTGCATCCATATTTATCATCAATAATATTGAACTTATCCCCTCTGCCTTTGGTATACACC
The DNA here is from genome assembly GCF_037974355.1 of Paenibacillus sp. FSL R5-0517. Lineage (NCBI taxonomy): Bacteria > Bacillati > Bacillota > Bacilli > Caryophanales > Paenibacillaceae > Paenibacillus > Paenibacillus sp. FSL R5-0517. Next base: position 1,009,890 of record NZ_CP150235.1, on the reverse strand, counting down.
AATCACTTTCCATCATATGGTTCAACGAAGGATACAGCTTCGGCTTCATCCCGAATGAGTGGAGGATCTGCTTCAAATTCGCGCCCATTCGTTCATCTTCCTCAACGATCACCACATCATCCGCGTAATATAGAAGAGGGTATGTTTGCAGAAAGGAACTTTCTTCTTCCGATTCTGCCAGTTCAAATATCAAGTCGAATGAGAACAGACTGTACTCTCCCAGAACACTATCCACCTGCAAACTTCCTCCCAAGGAGGTCACCAGAAGGTAACAGATGACCAGTCCAAGACCAGAACCACCATATGTTCGATACGTTGAAGGTTCCGCTTGAGTAAACGGGACAAAAAGCCGTTCCAATTGTTCGGGTGAGATTCCGATTCCCGTGTCCTCTACCTCAAAACGGACCTGAACTTGCTCCGCCTCCAATGAAAGCACCTCTGCCTGCAACGTCACATATCCATGCTCCGTAAATTTAATTGCATTGCTAAGCAGATTCAATAACACCTGTTCAAGTCGGAAGGGATCACCAATCACCGTTAACGGCAGATCGGGATCGGTTGTAAAGATCACTTCGATATCTTTGTGCCCGATGGCCACACCGACCTGATCTGCCACACGTTTGATCACATCCTCCGGTGAAAAAGAAACCTTCTCCAAAATCAGCTTGCCTGCCTCAATTTTCGAAAAATCAAGAATATCATTTACGAGGGCAAGCAAGGTTTGGGAGGACGCATTAATTTTACTCAAATAATCCTTCTGTTGTGGAGATAGATCTGTTCGTTGAAGCAACAACGAAAAGCTGATAATGCCGCTCAGTGGGGTACGAATCTCGTGGCTCATGAATGCGAGAAACTCACTCTTCGCCTGACTTGCTTTGTCAGCCTTAACACGTCTATAGTGATCCGAAATGTCACGAATGACTGCCTTAATTTTCTCACTTGAGTTTAGTCCTTTGACAGGATACAGGTGAACCCGAACATGCTGCTCATGAGCTTCTCCAATGATGAAACTTAATTCCGTATCCTGGGCTATATTGTGATGCAAGGCTTTTTGGAAAATGAACAACCAGTTATCCAACTGCTCAATGAACAATAATTCTTCAAGCTGACGACCAAGCACTTCCTGCCTGCTGAGACCGAGCACATCCAGAAACTTCTGATTAACCGACACAATACATCTGTTGCTGTCCATACCGACGAACCAGTCTGCCGACACGCGCTCAAGTGTTCGATATCGCTCTTCACTTTCTTGAATCCTTCGTTTAACCGCTCTGTGTTCCGTGATATCGAGTCCATATCCCACGACATATTTCACAACCCCCTCTTCTCGAAGAGGGCGAATTTTCACCAGGGAATAGAACCCTTCATGCTCAATCTCGTAAAAAAAAGATTCCCCTTCCCAGGCCCGGTTAAACTGCTTTCGCAGAAATTCTACCTTTTCCTGAGGTAAAATGTTCAATGTACCCAGCTTGTAGTCTTGCTTCAGACTATTCATATCCAAGCCCAGTCGGGAGAGCATCTCCCCTTCAAGCAGAAGGTACTCAAATTTCCCATTCTGTTTATGGATTTTAAACGTAAAACCCGGCTGCATCCGAAGCATCTCCAGCATTTCCTGATCCCTTTGAATGACCAATCTCCTATATCGATGATTTTGGTTCAGATAGTACAGGAATAATATAACGAAGAGCATGCAGATACCTTGGAAAAGGAGAATCTGTCCCAACATTAGCAGAGAAGGAGAATATATCTTTAGTACGAAAAACTCATACACAGTTATCAGCAGCAACGCTCCAGACAACCACTTTTGCATAAATCCCCTAACATACTGAAAGATCAGGCATACGGCTACAACAAATAACAACTCTGCCAACGCATACTGCCAGTTCTCCAACAAAGGATTACGCCCCATATTAATGCGAAAAATCCACATGAATGCAAAAGTAACAAAGGCAGAGCCAGTTCCACCAAAATAAGCGGCGAGCAGATATACACTGGCCCGGAAATTCAACAATGTTCCATCCTCAAGCACAATAGAGAAATAATAGAGCGCCGTACCCAACATGCTCAGTGTAATACCAATAATGATCCGAGTCGTGATGGATGTGGAACGGGTAGCATTGGTTTGGTTCAGATAGTGATGAGTCAGGAAAACAAAGATCAGAATTAGCGTGAAATTTAACACAAGATCGCGTAGCAAATGGTCACCGTCCACATTACGACTTCAGGATTTCATGCATTCAATGAATGTTGCCAGATTCACGTTCGCAGTCCCCCGGTACACAAATCATAGTATGCCAGGCTCCCTTATTCAATTGACGATATTGACCTTTTTTTTGAAAATAATTCCCACTTTCAGCTAACATACCCTTATCACAAAACAACGATTTTTTTTCATGAAAATTCATCATTAAAAATACTGATATAAAAGAGAGAATCGTTCAAATAAACCGATGTAATCGTAACTTGAGCTTCCCAAAATTCCTGATCTACCTTCATCAGTTTGGCTACGCCGGACCAGGTCTGATTTCCTCTCCAGTGCGTATCCATTAGCAATCGGGCAGGCTGACCTATGGTGCTTTCCCGTGAGAATCCTGTTTTGGTTACATAAACGGAATTCACATCTAGAATCACACCCTCCTCATCTGTAATCATGACCGCATCCGTTAGCAGCAAGAAGGCTTTGAGTTCTGGTTGCATGGCTGTCCACTCCCTCTGATGAAACATCATGTGATGCTGTCCCTGTGTGATATTCGTATCTACGATCCCGATTAATACTTAAACTGTCTAATCAGGTGCTGCAGCTCTTCCGCCATGGTAGACAAGCCACGAGCCGAGGCAGAAATCTGCTCCATCGCTGCCAGCTGCTCCTCTGAGGAAGCGGCCACTTCTTCGGAAGTTGCAGCGTTGCCTGACGCAATGCCAGCCAACTCATTGGATACAGCAGATACTTCCTGTACACCTGCTGTAATCTCTTGTGACGTAGCTGCAATCTCTTCAATCTGAGGTGTCGTTTCACGCATGCTATCCAGAATGCGTTCGAACTTTCGAATCGCTTCTGTAGAGATCTCCATGCCCTCTCCCACCTCTGAAGTTACCTTCTCCATCATGCGAACGGAAGCAGCCATATCTTCCTGTACCGCCGTAGTCAGCACGGTAATTTCATTGACAGACTGCCCGGATTGCTCTGCCAACTTGCGAACCTCTGCTGCTACAACGGCGAATCCATTGCCATGAGCTCCTGCACGAGCAGCTTCGATGGATGCGTTCAGTGCGAGCAGGTTTGTCTGTTTGGCGATGTTTCCGATTAACTCCGTGATCGCTGAAATTTGGTGTGATCGTTCATATAACGCCTGAATCATCAGGTTTGTCTGTTCTACCGTCTCTTGAATCGATTGCATCTGACTCACCGTCTGTTTGACGGTGTTGCCGCCTTCTTCCGCTTGTACGGTTGTATGTTTAGCCAAATCAGCAACATGTATGGAACGTTCGGCGATCCTTGTAATGCCAATCGTGATTTCATTCATGGCCTGATGGTTATGTTCAATTCCTTGGGTCTGTTTCTCTGCGCCACTCGCAATTTCCTGAATAGCTCGTGCTACTTGCTCACTGGCTGCACTGGTTGATTCCGCACTCTGAGTCATTTCATCCGATGAGATAACGACCTGATTGGCGCTGTTCTCCACATTTTGGATTAATACACGCAGGTTGCTCTGCATTTTGCCAAATGCTTCACTCAGTTCACCAATCTCATCATTACTTGTACTTGTAATCGTCTGGGTTAGATCTCCTTCACTCACCTGAATCGCCTGAACCTTCAACTGACGAATCGGTTTAACAATCGATCGCATCACCAGCCAGATGATCATAATTCCGATGACGAGAAAAGAAACAATTACCATAATCGTTCGATTCATAATGGGCGCAGCAGCATCCTCTACTTCAGAGGAGAACATGGTGCCAGCGACCTTCCATCCCGTGGATGCATTCGTAGCGTAATACATGACCTTATCCATCTGACCAAAGGTATATCTAAAGTTACCGGATTCGTTCGTATACACTTGTGTCCAAAAATCTTCTGTTGCATCTGTTCCAGGTTGCATTGTCGGATGATAGATATACTTTTCACTGGCATCCAGCAGAATCAGATGCCCTTGCTCTCCAACTTTAATTCCGCTAACCAATTGGCTAATGTCCGACAGATCGAGATCCAGCTGGACCACACCGGATTGGTCTTCCAATGCCTTTGCAATCGTAATGGTGATCTCTTTTGTCTCAGCAGATACATAGGGATCTGTAACAATCACCTGCTGTGGAGTTCCCATGGCTTCCGTGTACCATGGTCTGGTTCGCGGATCATAATCTTCAGGCATCTCCGCATCAGAGGACATGAGATACACACCTGCCTCTGTGCCCACACCTATGGTGATGATGTCTGTGTTCTGCGCAGCATACCCCTTCAATTCGTTCACAACCCGAACCTCGGCATCTTCCTGTCTTAATTGCACTGCAAGTGTTTTCGCATAGTATTCAATATGATTCCGTTTGGCATTGATTGAGAGATCAATCGTCGCACTGGCAAGGTTCACGTTTTCCATCGCACTATGTAAAATTTGCTTCTCTACTTCACCTTTGGCACTGTTATACGATAAGATTCCAATACTTAACGAAGGAATGGCCAGGAAAGCAATAAAGGACACCACCAGCTTTGTCTTAAAGCTCTTATGTATCTTGTTGAACCAGGTCGGCTTGCTATTGTTTTGGGACAAATTTCTCTACCTCTTCCAGATTAATTTTACAACCTTCCAATCGCTGTTATCCCCCAGATTTTTTTAATTCCCCTTTTTCAGGAACATCCGGTGATAGCTTATGCTTCCGATGCAGCTTTCTTTCAGAAAGCTTTTAGGCGACCGCTTCGCTTTTTCAGTTTTTTCTGTCCTCTCCGTTTTCGTGTAAATGATTAATACATCTTATATAGCTCTCATAGAGTGTAAACCATCTTTCTAAAAACTAGGTCTCCATTCTTGTAAAAGACATTTTTCACGCTCAAAAATAGAATGAAATCTCTTAATTTATAATCCTAAAGAACTATTTTCAAACAAATTATACAAAAAAACTATTAAATAAAATGTTCCGGGGATATGACCTAATTGTTAACTTTCTAAATACTTGTTAATAAGCACGTGAGGACAAAAAAAAAGATCCAAGCGTTATCGCTTAGATCTTAAGACTATTCACGTTGTTCCCACGTATTCTCTATTTAAATGCCGGGATAGCGATATCTGCATATTTCTCTTCGAAGAAGGCTTTGACCTCCGGACCCGCCATACGCTTAGCCAGCTTCTGGATCGCTTCGGAGTCCTTATTATCCTCACGAGCAACCAGGGTGATGGCAAAATGGGAATCATCCTTCTCGGTTAACAGCGCATCCTTTTTCGGTGTAAGACCGAGCGGACTGGCATAAGCAGGTGTCATGGCTACCAGATCAGCGTCATCCATCATGCGAGCAAGCATCAACAAGTCCACTTCCTCAAACTTGAAGTTCTTCGTATTCTCGATGATATCTGCCTGTGTGGCGTTAAAACCTACGCCTTCTTTCAGCTTAATCAATCCGTTCTGCTCCAGCATCACAAGAGAGCGACCAATGTTGGAAGGATCGTTCGCGATTGCGATCGTTGCACCTTCTGGCAATTCCTCAATCGTTTTGTATTTTTTGGAATAGCCGCCATAGATGGCATTATAGATGGGCTGTACAGCCACCAGGTTCGCATTGTTTGCTTCATTATATTGATTCATGTAAGGCACGTGTTGGAAGAAGTTTGCATCTACTTCCTTGTTCGCCAGTGCCGTATTCGGTTGAACGTTATCCGACAACACAACAACTTCCAGATTGACGCCATCTTCCTTCAAGAGTGGTTTAACAATATCCAGTACGTCTGTCATCGGCGGAATCAATGTGGCCACTTTCAGCGTAACTTCTTGTGCAGCTTGTGTATCTTCTTTCGTTCCTTCAGCCGCAGGTGTTTCTTCTTTTTTGCCACAAGCAGCTACGACAAGCATGACTGCAAGCAACATAAGCATCATTTTTGCTTTCATTGTATGTCTACCCCTCATCATATAATCTGTATTGGTCTTCCTTGTTACTGCACTTTCTTCAATCATGTACCGTGTCACTACGCTCAGGATCTGCGATCCAGCCAGCGGGACAATCTGCTGCCTGTGAATTGGATCATCTGTACCAGGATAATCATAATGATGATCGTAAATACCATGATCTCCGTTTCGAAGCGCTGATAACCGTAGCGAATGGCAAAATCTCCAACCCCGCCGCCACCTACAATGCCCATCACCGTCGAGTAGGAGATAAAGCTAATCGTAGCTGTGGTGAGTCCCAGTACAAGGCCAGATCTTGCCTCCACATACAGGAATTTCACCACGAGCTGCATCGTCGATGCCCCCATGGATGATGCAGCTTCAACCACGCCCTTCGGTACATCCAGCAACGCTTGTTCCACGAGTCTGGCATAGTAGGCAATCGCAATGACCGAGAGTGGAACGGTTGCCGCCAGTGTACCGATGGACGTTCCAACGACGATTCGTGTGAATGGAATCATGAAGACAACCAGCAGTAAGAATGGAAACGAACGAATGATGTTGACGATACTGCCGAGTACAAAAGACAACGTTTGATTCTGGTACCGTTGTCCTCTCCGGAATAAGTACAGAAGTGTACCCAGAGGTAACCCGATCAGAACAGCCGCTGCAATGGAAATGCCTACCATGACAAAAGTCTCTCCGATCGCTTGCCATATCTCATGCTGATACTTCAGTACAGATTCAGGTAACCTCATGACTTGTCCCCCTGTTCTGTCTGACGGAACAAAGACGAACCTGCCATCCCATATTCATCACCCGCAAGCAAGGAGGTCAGCAGATCCGGCTGCGGAGCGGGAATACTGCTCACTTCCGCTTCAGTCAATGTTCGTACGAGTCGCCCATCCTTCATGACGGATACCCTGTGACATAGTCTACGAGCCACTTCCATCTCATGCGTCACGACGACAATGGTCACGCCCAGCGTTTCATTGATATGACGTAGCACATCCAGTATGCCATTCGTAGTCTGTGGATCAAGCGAAGAGGTCGGTTCATCACAGAGAAGCACATCCGGACGACTGGCGAGTGCGCGTGCAATCGCCACACGTTGCTTCTGTCCTCCGCTAAGCTGAGCAGGATATTGATCTGCCTTGTCTTCCAGTCCAACAAACCTAAGCACCTCAAGTCCACGCTCGACTCGCTGTGTACGGGACATCCCGGCCAGTTCTAGCGGCATACAGACATTGCCACTCACCGTCCGATTACTGACCAGATTGAAGTGCTGAAAGATCATGCCAATGGACCTTCGTGCCAGACGCAAAGTGCGCTCATTCATCTGGGTCAGGTGCTGCCCATTCACAACAACCTCACCCTCATCCGGCTTTTCCAGACCATTGAGCATCCGCAGGAGCGTGGATTTGCCTGCGCCACTCGAACCGATGATGCCGTGAATTTCGCCTTGTCCCACTTCGAGCGACACCGAGCTTAACGCTTCGAATCCCTGATCTGCACGGGAACCGCGCTCGTTATAACGTTTGCTTACACCATATAATGAGATCATGGAGAGTCCTCCCGTGAATGATCATGCATGGTTCTTCAAGAACACATGAAGAAAGCCCGCACAGCCGATAACCGGAGCGCGAGCAATCCTGTTCATTTATAATAAATCAACATCCCTGATGAGACAAGCTTTTAAGGTGAGATTGCCTCCTGAAGGCGGCTGGCTTCATACACGCGAAAACGTCCGTTGGACGAACCCACATACACTTCATTGCCGATCCGGTTGATCGTTCCGTTCTTCGCATCCCGGTCGCGATGCTCCGGGTTTCCCATCGCCACGTCATGTACACGACCTAACAAGGCTCCATTGTTTTTATTCAATACCAACCAATTCTCATCCATGGGCAGCAGCAACTGATCATCAATGACCAGATAGCTCCCCTGATTCGTGGGATACTTGAGAGTGGCAATCGTATCATTGGCATTCCAACGCGTCTCCCCCGTATCATAATTCAAAGCCGCGGGGTAACCATTTTTAATTACATATAACTGATCATCTTCCACCAGTCCTCGTTCAATTTTGCCATTGAGCGTCCACCGTGTTTTGCCTGTCTCGGCATCGTACAGGGTGGTTGTAAAATTTTCATACTCTCCGTAATGATCGCCGTTTTGATTCTCACGGATCAACAGCATGCCATCTTTCAGCTCCTCCAATCTCTGTCCTACCCGGGCAGGAAATTGGGCAAGCTTTTTCCCCGTGTTCAGATCAAGCAGCAGCCACTGATTATCTAACGATAGCCATCTTTCAGCATTCCTGGTTGTAAAAGGATCCAGACGTTCAATTCCATCAAAATATGGATCATTCCCAAGTTGTTCTATGGTAGATCGCTTGGCCTTCAAGCTCCATACAGTTCGCCCCGATTGCGGGTCGGCTGCAGTCAGCTTATTCTTTTCCCAATACAACACATAAGGGTCATCTGCACTCTTGTTCAATAATTCATAACCTTTCGCGAGTTTTCGCGTCCACAATGTTTTTCCGTTTGCACTATCCAGTACCGTCAACCAACTGTTGCTTGAGCTATCAACAACCGGGCTATCCACGACCACAACGTTTTTCGCAGCAGTGATGCCATTTAGTCTGAAATTTTGCTTAGGGGTGTACGTCCACGTGACCTTCCCGCTCTTCAAGTTCAGATGACGAATACGATCCACGTATTTTTTCTTGTCAGGGTCATAATCATTGTAGATTGTAACGTATTGGCGTGCTGTATCCACCTCAGCCTGCTGTCTTCCAAAACCCCCATTAATCCTCCATAATTTCTGGCCCGTATGACGGTCAAGGGCATATATGGAACCTTCGTAGTAGCCCCCGCTAAATCCACCGTCATCCCCCTTCATCAGGAGTACATCATCCGTGGCTACCTGTAAAAAAGTGTAATTAATATCCCCCTGGTTAGTCCAGACCGGTTTCCAAGGGATTGTCTTCGGCAGCGTTGTGCCGTACATTTTTGTCGTAAACCCATATTCATCCGCCCGACTGATATTCCAATCAGAAACGACAGCATTTCGATCATGCTGTGGTAGATTCCAGCGAGTTCTGACCAGCTTGCCATTCTTGTTGAATGTGACCAAAAATTGTCCATCTTGCCGCTCATATCTCCAGGTCTGTCCAATACTCATTGCATACCCTGTATCATTTAGATTGCCTGAACCCTCTCTCCAATCGGGCTCGCCTAACCACTCGGCCACTTGTTTGGAGGTGGTTGCCTTGTTCAGCTTAATATCCGTCAAATGACGAATAACCGAGGTCGGTAGCGATGTATTCTGTTGGAACCAACCATCATCCACATTCTTCCTCTGCTCTAGAGCCCCTGCCTTGATCCAGAAGAGTCCTGGCCGATACGTGGAGGATTCTTTACTCCAGGTTCGTGGAGCAATGGAGACGCCATACCATCCTTTCCACTTTGCAACAATAACAGCTTTACTTGTTAGCGCTTTCTCAAAAGTCCAGGTTGTAGCACTGTCTGGAGCCAGATACAGCTTGCTGCCCGATTGGATCTTGAGACTTTGCGGAGCTGTTTCCGTCATGCTTCTGCTCTCCTTCATTGCATACCAACTTGGCAGCCAGAAGTCTCCATGATCGGATGACTTAAGCTGCAACCACTCGCCTCGAACCGATGCCAACCTATACTTCTCGTTTTTTGTAGTATAGTATTCAATCTTCATTTGGTCAGGAGCCACACTGCTGTCCCTCCTGTTTTGAAACAGGGGAATATCATTCATGAGCGTAACGGAGTCTCCTTGTTTGTAGGCCAACTTTGTTGATAAGGCTTGGGGACTTGCTCCCAAAGCTTGGGGCGTTGTAACCGAAGCTTGTCCTCCAAGCACTACCTTTTGTGAATCAAGCATCATCCATCCCGTCAACAGTACAGCTGATAATCCAGTCATGGTAATCCACTTGTACCCCATTCCCTGCCAGTCAGGACCCGTCTTCACTCTCGTTCATCCCCATCCATTAGAAGTTATTTCCATATAGACGTTGTGCGCAGGAAAAAGTTACCGTTTACCTCAATATATTTCTCTCTATCTCCCAGTATTACCTTACATCTACCATCGTAGCATGATAAGGAAAGGTAATCCCGATGTAATAAGCAGCTGTTAAGGTGAGGATATAATAAAATACAAACCACAGATCAGCTCGGGAATAGCCCATCTGAATGTAATACGTTCGGCTCGCCCCATCCGTGAATCCCTTCGCTTCCATCGCTACCGCCATTCGCTGTGCACGACGAATGCTCTGTGCCAGCAGAGGAATAGCATAACGCTTGAGTGTACCATACACGTTCCAGTGCGAACCGCGCTGCCTTGTTCCACGAATACGAATAGCGTAACGGAGCGTCTGGAATTCATCCAGCAAAATGGGGATCATGCGCATCGCGGCCAGAAAGCTATAGGCATATTTTGCAGGAAGCTTCCACTGCTGCATCAGGGAATAAAATAGCCGTACTGGCTTGGTCGTAAGACCAAAGAGTAACCCAGCCGCGGCCATAGTCAGCGAGCGAAAACCCAAGTGTAGACCGCGATAGAAGCTCTCTTCGGTGATGTGAATCAGCCCCCACTTATACCAAGTGGTCTCTCCCTTGCCAAACATCATCATGCCCGCAGACGTAGAGATAAACACCAGAATGAATGGTGATGTGTACAGAATCAATCTGTACCACGGATGGCCTGTCCAGCACAGTAATAACATCATTACCACCGCAACATTGGCCATTACATTCAGATTGTGAATAAGGATAACGATGACAAACATCAGTGTCAGAATAATCATCTTCAACCCCGGATTAACGGAATGAAGCCAGGTTTCACGATGAGGAAACGACAGTTGCATCACTTAACCTCCCCTCATCCACCGACCAGATTCGGGTGCAATATCTTTTTACAATTTCACGATCATGGGTAACCATAACGATAGCTGTTCCTTCACGCCGCAATTGCTCCAGTTGTGCCAACATGGCGAAGGTATTACGGGCATCCTGTCCAAAAGTAGGTTCATCCAGCAACAGAATTCGCTGCTCTCTGACCAATGCGGACGCCACACTCAAACGTCGTTTCTGCCCCATCGATAATTGATAGGGGTGGCGCTCGGACAAGTCGATTAGTCCAAATTGATTCAGCATATGATGAGTCCTGGCATGTCTTTCTTCCGTTGTAAGCCTGCCCCCCAGCAATGAGAATTCCACTTCTTCCGCGACGGTGTTGGTTACAAATTGAAACTCCGGGTTCTGAAAGACAAACGCAATCTGATCTGCAAGCTGTTCCGTTTTGCCAGAAGGCTGACCGTGCACCTCATAATGACCTGTTGTTTTCAGAATATTCATAAGAGATAACAACAATGAACTCTTGCCAGCTCCATTGGCCCCGACAATACCAATCCAATCTCCGTGCCATACCTTGGCCTGTTCCACCTGAATGAAAGGTGTTTTTCCACGCCATCCAGTGAACTGCTGCAAGTCCAGTGCAGGCTGATCGGCTAACGATACAGGCGATAAGGATGATACATGAGATACGGGGAAAATCTCCGTTGCATCAGATAAGCCAGTCGACTGCTGTGCTTCCAAGCTTGAGATCCCCTGATTCTCACACGCTTGAAGCTCTCCAGAAGTTCCCTCTTCTTCTTTTGTTGCCCTCTCCTGCTCATGCTCTTCCCACACGCCTGGATACCAGATTCCATAATCCCTCAACTTGCTCCGTTCATCCGTGAATACCTGCTGTGCTGGCCCATCCGCCACAATCTTTCCTTCAGGTGATAAGACAATGATGCGGTCGACCATATCTACAATCTCGTTTATTTTGTGTTCAACGATGATGATCGTTTTATCACTGGCGATCCGTTTGACGGTATCCCACACCTGGGAAGTCCCCTCATCATCTAACAGTGCCGTGGGTTCATCCAAAAACAATACCTCCGGGTCCATGGCAAGCATCGAGGCAATCGCAAGACGTTGCTTCATCCCCTGAGACATGGACTGGATCAATACACGGTTCTGTTCCAAGGATAACCCCACTTGTTTCAGATAATATTTAATCAGAGCAGGCATCTCTTCACGCGGAATACTTCGGTTTTCCAGAACAAATGCGATCTCTTCATCCGTAAAGGACATGCAGAACTGGGTATCCGGATCTTGAAAGACCACTCCTGCTTTGACGGGAACCTGAATATCATCACATTTCATCGGAATTTCAACCGAACGAGGTATCAGACCGCTCAAGATTTGTAATAACGTCGATTTACCGGAGCCACTTGGTCCAAGCAGCAGCACTTTCTCCCCTTGACGCACAGAAAGAGACAAGCCTTGAAATACCAAGGCTTTCTCTCCCGGGAACTTGCATCTTAGATTCGTCACACTTACCGCCTGCGAATTCCCCTCTCCGCTCATCTAATCCAACGCCTCATAATCCTGTTTGGATACCGGTCTGAGTGAACGTGTTACACCAGTCAGTTCCAAAGCTTTGGCGAGATAATAAGCAAACACTCCTGCAATCAGGATGCTTCCGATGAAGCGGAAACCGATGAATAACGTATAATTCCAGGCCGAGAGTGAATCGATATAGCCATACTGATAATCCAGCAAAAGCGAGGCCGCTGCGGCTCCAATGGCTGCAAGACAAGTGACAAACAGATTGGTTTTACGATACAGGAATGCTGCGAAGAAGATCTCGGCTCCCAATCCTTGCAACAGACCATACACCAGTGTGGACATGCCCCATTCACTGCCCAGAAAAGCACTTACCGTTGAAGCCGCAACCTCGGCCAAGATAGCCACGCCTGGTTTACGAATGATGACAAATGCAAACGTGCCCGCCATAAACCACATGCCGTAGATCATCTGCTCCGCATGAACGCCGAATGGTTTCATCAAGTCATACGTAGGTCCCCATATCTTGTAAATCACCCCAAACACCACTGCGATTACGATGGTTACCAGAATATCCGTTAATTTCAATCGTTTGTTGCCTGTTGTTGTTGCCATGTTCTCTACGTCCTTCCTCTGTCCCCTGTGGGGTTGTAAATGTGTGTGTTCAAAAAGACTGGTTGAACAACCTCTAAAAATAAACAAAAAAAGCCTCCCCGGTTCCGGGCAGGCCTAACACGCAGTATACAATCCTCACAATGATGTACTGGGTGGATGTCGAAAATACGGAATATCAACCATTCCTCTCCGCCCTGGCAGATACACCACCACAGTTCAAAAAGGTCTGTTGTTCATCCACGTTCATTCCTACACTTCACCCTTACATATTGCAAATCCATGTTCTCTACGCTGGCATTACCCAGATCAGATGTACGGTCAGCGGCACAAGGCCACTCTCTCAGCCCAACTTCATTGAGCTCCCGGTTCACTTATTTCATTGCTTCTAATGTACATCAGATGGGTATTTGTGGCAATCCCCAGAAGTATCACCATGCTTCATTTGGGGTAAATGAACAGGGGATATCTATTGTACACTTTCCATAATATGAAACATTTAGGTTATGTAGTCCGTCTGAAATACTAGAAGGGAGATTGATAGTAATGAAAATGTATAACTCTGCTTGGCAGCTCAAAACATGGAAAATGATCCTTGCCGCTTCGATACTTACCGCAGGTACGGCACCTGCCTTACTCTCATCCACTGTGGCGGAAGCCGCGGCAACTGAACCTAAACCGACAGCTTATATTAACAATGTTCAAGCTCAATATGAAGTTGTCATCCGGCAGGGGACCATGTACGTGGCATTGACTGAGCTTCAATTCCTCGGCAACTATACGTTTGGCTACAATAACAAAACAAAAGAGATCAGCATTAGCACAGGCAGCGATAATTATGTCCTTAAACCTAACAGCAAGACAATGAAGAAAAATGACCAAAATGCAACTTTGTCTTCCGCCCCGATTCTGGTGAATGGTAAAGCGATGCTTCCGCTCCGTGCCATTGGTGAGGCTTTTGGTACGAAGGTGCAGTGGAATCAGAAGGCCAAGGAAGCCTACATTTACACTACCGATGCTACGATTGTAAAAGAATATAACAGTTCTGATCTGACTATGGCGCGCGAAGCCGCACTTCATCTGCCACGCTTCTCTGAACTCGGACAAACACGTCTGGATATTCGCAACCCTCTGGGTCCGGTGGATTCCTCCATTAAATACATTTTTGAACAAGGCAAAAAAGATCGTTTCTTCGTTGTGGAGGATAACGATCTGGTCAGTTATTATGTTCTTAAAAATGGAAGTGCACTGCTGCAATGGCAGGCCAACATCAGCAATAATGAAGGAACTATCGGTGACCTGTTCTTTATTAAAACCAAAGCCGTTGCTGAAGCAGGAACTCGTCCTTCCGTAGCAGGTCAAACACTCGTATCATTCAAGTACTCCCGCATGCTTGAAGAAACCTCATATGAGGTCATAAACAAGTTGGGCTCCACGGATAGCGGTTCCGTTGCCCCCGAGCATGGCAAAGTCATCGTTGAGGTTCCGGGAGAGAAATAATTTGAGCCTCCACAATGAAACATTACTCAGCAGAACTATACTATGGTGACATCTGCATTACAAAGAGCGTTCCTCAAAGTCAGTGTGACAATGACCTTGGGACGCTCTTTTTTAGCGTTATATTCCGGCTTACTTCCAAATTAAGTGGAGCTTATATTTTTAACAACTCCAGCGATTGAGTCTCTCGTTTAATATTGGACATTGCCGGATTGACTGGTTTTACCTGAAGCAAATCCCTTGAACAGGGTTGGCACTTTGGAATAGCGGGTATTCGTAATTTTCCCTTGAGATACACTGCTATCTGTACGCATAATAGCATCTTTCACATTGGAAATATTGGAGTTATCCAGCGTCATGTTAACTGCGAAGGTCGTTCCACCATTTTGACGTACCAGCTTACCGATATCATCTGCACGAAAATTTTTGATGTTAATCGTTCCGGCTGCATTGATCTGGAATACTTTATCATAGGCCTTATACGCCGCACCGCCGGTAATGTTGACCGTTCCGGCCGACTTCAATGTGAGTGCATCCTCACCCACATCCTCCCAAACTACATTTGATATATTACAGTTGCCATAACAGTGAACACCATCGGCAGCAGGGTATCCGATATTTACATTTTTGAGCGTAGCCCCTGCCTCCAGACGAAATACCGGTTTCTGATTCTCTGCTTGAGACCCGTCACCCAATGTGGAAGGATTGGCTACAAATGTTTTGCCTTGACCGTCATAAGTCGTGCCCGCTGGAACAATAATCGTTGAATTAACAACTGTTGGCGCAGCAGCAGCGGGAACCGCACCAAATATGGAAGCAACCAAACCAGCAGACAACAACAACGTCAACATTTTTTTCATTACTTTATTCCTCCCTTATTCTCTCGTTATGGATCGTGTACAAGCCTGTGCTTGTACTGAAAGTTCGCCAGAGGTGCACCTCTGCCCAACTCACAACCTAATCCTACCAAATAAGGAAGGTAACTAAAATAATCATTAGATCAGATATATCCTGACATCGCATAATGACTGTCATATCGGCATTTTTTGCAAGTCAGGATCTTTGAACAATATGCTGATATCAACCTCTGGTATGCTCATTTGTAACGTAAGTACCTCTGACTTTAATCCCCAGTAAACAAGAAAGATCACTACATTTGTCTTTCAAATGTGTGATCTTGAATGGCTTCCAGCTTGCTGATATAAGATGTCAGGCTCCAAACCTCTGACGATAACCGCACTTTCGACACAACTCTTCCACAGCTTCCCGCTTGGAAAAGCCATATACCAGATTGTTCGCTCGCTCCCCTTCAATGATCTCCGAGAATGACTTCTCGTGCACATTACCCAGGTTAATCACACCCTCGCCATCGAGACAGCATGGAACCACCGTTCCATCCACTAGCACAGCCGCCTGACTACGCAATGCGTGGCAGAAGCCTTTGCCGTCATCTTCAGGTGCATCCAGACTTGGCCACTGGAACTCGTGGTCCTGATTCAGGTATACATTCGGGGCAATTTTGACCCCGCTGCCTGGAACCACTTTTTCCTCAATGCGGAAGTCCAGATTGAATTCACGTTCCAGCACTTCAAGGGTTTCCCGATTTCGATTCATCTGAGCATTCGTGAAGTTATCCTGCGTCAGATTCCACAGTCGGAATGAGATGATGACATTGTGTTTCACCGCCTCGTGTACAAAAGACAAAATGTTGCTCAGATATCCGTCACGGTCGGTTGAACCTTCGTGCCCATCGAAGCTGTGCAGGGAGAAGTTCATCTGACGCAGCGCCGGTTTACCAAGCAATTTATGCTGAGTCTTGGGCAGCAGTGTACCATTCGTTGTAATGTTCACCTTGAGTCCCTTCTCGTGTGCGGAATCTAGCAGAAGATCTATTTTGGGATGCAACAAGGGTTCGCCTTTGACATGTAGATAAATATGATTGGTATGTGGTTTAACTTGTTCCAGTATATTGTTGAAGACTTCAGGGTCAATGAATCCTTTGGCACGCTGCGTCTGCGGACAGAAGCTGCAAGCCAGATTGCAGATACTCGTGATCTCAATATATACTTTTTTGAACGTTTTCAACTTGGGTCCCCATTCTGCCTAGGAGGGAGAACAATCCCACCTGCATTTTGTGATCCGGCCTGTACGGCCCATCCCTATTATATCGAGTTCATAAGCCAAGGTAAATCAGAGAACGGGTTTATCGGGTTGAGTCAAATGATTTGGCTAGTGCCAAATGAACAGATTCAATCGCATGAATATGTGTTGTATCAAATAATGGAACTTCTGAATCCTCTACTTTTACTAATAATCCAATTTCGGTGCAACCTAATATGATTCCCTCAGCTCCATCATCAACCAGCCTTTGGATCACCTTTTTATAATAATCCCTTGATAAGGGCTCAATTTTCCCTAAACATAATTCCTCGTATATTATTTTATTGACAACTTTTCTATCCTCTTCATTCGGTATCAAAACCTTAATACCATTAAATTCAATTCGTTTTTTATAAAAGTCTTGTTCCATCGTATATTTGGTTCCGAGTAAACCAACCGTACTTATATGGGAGTTATGAATTTGATTTGCTGTTGCATCAGCAATATGTACGATGGGTAGTGTCACTTTTTCTTCAATATGTTTAATCACTTTATGCATCGTATTTGTACAAATTACAATCATTTCTGCTCCTGCCTTTTCCAAAGACTGAGCAGCATTCCCTAATAATTCACCAGCGCTTTCCCAATCACCTTCAGCTTGATAACGCTCGACCTCTTCAAAATTCACGCTATATAAAATGCACTTGGCTGAATGCAATCCTCCCAATTTATTTTTCACTTCTTCATTAATAATTCGATAATATTCTAACGATGACTCCCAGCTCATTCCACCAATAAGACCAATCGTTCTCATATTACACTTCCCCTTCCATTGATTACATCCCGAAAGCAGTGTATAGAAATTCAGTAGATATTGTATCGTATCTATTTCATTAAATAAACCTGCCACAGTAAGAGGAGTTGAGGAAACTGGAGCAATTCCGGCAACGGATTAATGCGTCTGCCCGAATAATCTGGCTGTGCAATCCTAATAATCCGAACGGTACCATTTTCAGATCAGTACTCACATTCTTTCTGAGCGCCCCCTTTACATTCCACTTGCATGTGATATATGCTGAACACATAACTGCATATCTTGAACAATGCACTAGGGGAGCCTTACGGCTGAGACGAATCGAATGATTCGGACCCTTTGAACCTGATCTGGATCATACCAGCGGAGGGAAGTGGAGCGGCCTTTTTGTAAGCGGATTTTTTCATGTTGATAATGAATTTTAATGTGAATTGAACTTACAGACCCACTCATTTCTCCGGAAATGGGTGGGTCTTTTTCGCGTTCTGCGGGCAGATCAGCAGGTGTAATGAAAGATCCCGCAGTTTGAAGTTGAATTTGGAATAACAAGGGGGAACAGAACGAGATGGATAATAACATAACCATTCACAACATGAGCTACGCTTTCCCGGGAAAAAGGGATTCTCCCGTGCTCTCCAATGTGTCGATGCGTGTAACCAACGGCGAATTCGTCTCGCTCATCGGCTCTAGCGGCTCCGGTAAAAGCACCCTTTTCAAGCTGCTGGCAGGTCTGCTTGAGCCAACCCACGGAACCATTGAAATTCCTTGGGTCCCTGAAGGAAAGCGACTGGGGCAGGTCGCCTACATGCCACAAAAGGACCTCCTGTTATCCTGGCGAACCGTCATGGAGAATTGCATGCTCCCCGCTGAAGTTGCTCCAGGGCGACAGGATAAGGGAAAAATTCGCGCAGACATTATGGCAGGGCTCGACAGATTTGGCTTATCCGGCTACGCGCATGCTTATCCGGACGAGCTGTCGGGTGGCATGCGCCAACGTGTCGCGCTGCTTCGTACTTTGTTGACAGGTGGCCAACTCATGCTGCTGGATGAACCATTCGGCGCACTCGATGCCTTAACCAAACGCGAGATGCATCGCTGGCTACTGGAGCTGTGGGAAGATCTGGGCAAAACCGTGCTGTTCATTACGCATGATATTGAAGAGGCCCTGCTACTCAGTGATCGGATTATCCTGTTAACTCCGGGGAGCCAAGGCCAACCGCTACAAGATTTGACGGTACCTTTGCCACGTCCAAGACATTCGGACATGATCTACGAACCGGCGCTCGTTCAGATGAGACGACGACTGGAGGAACAATTGCATGCGAGAGGATAACTTGGGAAACTGCATGAAGAATAACGTAAGGCGTTGGCTTGACCGTTATGGTCTGTTTCTTTGGCTCCTGCTCTTGCTGCTTGTCTTCTGGGAGTGGATTGTGCGTATGGGATGGGTGCCCTCCTTCATCATTCCAGCCCCAACGGCGATTGCCAACTCCCTGTATGAGCATCGTCACCTCCTGCTGGCTACACATCTGCCTGCTACCTTGATGGAGGTTGTTGTTGGTTTTGGCTTGTCCATTGGTGCCGGAATTGCACTTGCAACTGGTATGCATATGAATCGGTCGATTGAAAAAGCGTTATATCCCTTCATCGTAATCAGTCAGACGATCCCGTTGATTGCCCTGTCCCCCGTCTTCATCCTATGGTTTGGCTACACGCTGTGGAGCAAAGTTGCGGTGGTGTTCCTGATCGCCTTCTTTCCCATTGTGGTGAGTACCTACGATGGACTTCGCCAAGGCGATCCAGAGCAGCGTGAACTACTGCTCACCATGGGAGCCAGCACGTGGGATATTTTTCGCCAACTCCAGGTTCCACTGGCACTTCCCGCCTTCTTCTCGGGGCTAAAGATGTCTGTGGTGTACTGCGTGGTTGGTGCAACGATAGGCGAATGGCTCGGTGGCAGTAAAGGTCTCGGATACTTCAGCCGCCGCATGTCCAGCAACATGAACACGGACGCGATGTTCGCCGCTATTGTGCTGTTATCCCTGCTCGGGATCGTTTTGTTTGTACTGATTGCCTGGCTGGAGAAACGGTTTGGCACTCGGCGCCATGAAGCGAAAAAATAGTTGGATAAAACGTAGAGAGAATTTAGATTTTAGATGTTACTACAAGAATTACGCTCTACACAACATAACTTATGCACCATTTCAGCAGCTAACTTCAATCAGTACTTTGTCATCTTGTCCGTTAACATACTGCTGTCCATTGTCTACAAACCCAAACGATGAAATGAGGAACTTCATTTATGACTAACAAAGGTATATACTCCCTGCTTCCCATTATGCTCATAAGCCTGTTGCTGATCGTTAGCGGATGCGGCAACACGGGTGCTGGCAAAAACACGCCAACAACAGAATCGGAAACCAATGCACAGCAAGCTAACTCGCCTGTAACAGAACCAGCATCAGACACCAAAGATAAACTGTCCATCATGCTCGACTGGTACCCCAATGCAGTACATTCCTTCATCTATGTAGCTCAGGAAAATGGATACTTTGCAGACCAAGGTCTCGATGTCGACATTCAGATGCCTGCGGATACCAATGATTCACTCAAACTTGTTGCTGCCGGTAAAATTGATCTGGCTCTAAGCTATCAGCCTCAAATCTTGCTCGCGCGTAGTGAGAACATTCCTGTACGTTCCATTGCTGCTGTTGTTCGCCACCCGCTCGTACATCTGTTGACCGAAGCAAATGGCAACGTGCGTTCACCCAAAGACCTTGAAGGAAAGACGGTTGGCTATTCTTCGATTCCGCTGTATGACGCGATGGTACGGACGATGATCAGCCAAGATGGTGGCAGCCCAGACAACATGAAACTGGTCGACGTTGGATTCGATCTGATTCCTTCTCTGGCTTCCGGACAGGCGGACGCGATTATGGGTGGTTTTATTAACCATGAACAATTGATTTTGGAGAAAGAAGGCCATGCCATGAAATCGATTAACCCTGTCGACTATGGCGTGCCTGATTATTATGAATTGGTCCTGACCGCAAGTGAAGCTGGTATGGAAGCCAAAAAAGAACAACTTACCCGGTTCGTCAAAGCGATCCAGGAAGGACAGAAATATGTCACGGAGCATTCAGAAGAAGCCTTGAATATTCTGCTTGCTCATGAGAATGAAACATCTCCGCTTGACCCGGAGATCGAAACCAAAAGCCTGGCTATTCTACTGCCGCTCATGAATGAAGAAGGTCAACCGTTTGGTCGGCAGGAAATGGAGTCGTGGGAGAATGTACGTGCATGGCTCGTTGCAACTGAAATGATTCCTGAATCGGTGAAAGCCGAGGATGCGTTTATAAATCTGCAAGGAGAGTAAGTAAAGAAAAGCCACGAGAATGAAGGGAAAATGACTAAAAGAAATGGATCGGCAAGTAAGAGGAATGAATAGAAAGTTAGCAAGGACGTGGCATTAGGGGCAACAAGGTTTGCGAATGTAAAAGGTTTCCGTAATGGAACTGGCTGGAGCAAGGAGTGGAGAATCATAATCTTTAACAATTCTACGTGACTTGATGTGCAATTGAGTACCTTGATATGCATTTGGGTGGCATGATATGCGATCGAGTACCTTGTATGCGTTTGGATAACATAGTATGCGATCGAGTACCTTGTAAACGTTTGGATGACATGGTATGCGATCGAGTACCTTGTATACGTTTGGATGACATGGTATGCGGAGTACCTTGTATACGTTTAGGCGGCTTGGTGCTATGCATTTGTTCATGTACATTAGCGCACATCTTCAAATCTACCGGGAGCTGAATCGCGTCCTAATGTGTTCGGAGTAGAGCATGCGGCGAGCGCTAACGAATCTGAGACGTCTTATTCGAGGATTTAAAGCAGTCTCAGAAATCTAAGGAATCTGAGACACGCAATATTAGAATAAACAGCCGTTTGCATCGTTTTAATCAAGGAATTCAGGGAATAACGTGTCTGAGGTTCCTTACATTTCAAAAGTAGGATTTGACAGCCAAATAAGATGTCCCGGGTTCTTTAGAAACACCGTCTGAACCAGCGGAAGGAATTCGCCAAAAGAGCTACCAGCTTGGTTTGGGTTTGGGTTTGGGTTTCAAGACTCTATTTGAACGTCAATTCCTTCACTATACCGCTTGCCTGAATTAGGAGACTTACCCTGGGGTCACTTTCTGTATATTGCATTGTAGTACTGTTGCATTGTTACATTGCTGTACTGTTGTACTGTCGCGTTTTTGTATTATTACTATTTTTTGCGAATTACATTTTTATGTGGCTCTACCTTTTAGCTGTTTCAATCAAGGCTAGACATTGATCAAGATGATTCCCTTTGTTCTTCCATATCCAGTTACATTAATCCATCTTTATTGCATTATGAATTGGATTTATCTTTTACATCTGCTTTTACCGCTGTAACGTCTCTCGGTGTCTTTACACTATTCGCCCTGCTCAACACGGAGACTCATATCCTATTATTCTGTTGAGTGACTCTGAATATCAGGCTTCTGCCGGTGGCGTTACTTCAAAACAAGGAGGAAATTATATGTCTTATCTGAAACGTGTTCGTACGCAAAATCCGCTGGTACACAATATCACCAACCTTGTCGTTGCTCCCTTTACAGCCAATGGTTTGCTTGCACTTGGTGCATCCCCATTTATGGCCTATGCTCATGAAGAGGTCGCTGATGTTGCCAAGATGTCAGGAGCCGTGGTGCTCAACATTGGCACACTCGATGATAAAATCGTTCAGGCCATCCGTCTGGCAGGCCAATCGGCTAATGCGCATCATGTGCCTGTGGTACTAGATCCCGTCGGCGCAGGCGCAACCGCCTATCGTACAGAAACCGTTCAGATGCTCGTTCGTGAGCTTCGCCTCACGGTACTGCGCGGCAATGTGGCGGAGGTTGCCAATGTCATCGGTGAGAGCTGGAGTATCAAAGGTGTGGACGCGGGATCAGGTGAGGGTGACCGGATCGGCATAGCGGAGCGGGCAGCGCATAAACTTGGCTGTGTCGTGGTCATTACCGGTAAAGAAGATATCATTACCGATGGGCAATCCACATTCCTCACGAGTAATGGTCATGCCCTGCTCACTCAGGTCACAGGTGCTGGCTGTCTGCTAAGTTCGGTGATTGGCGCTTTTACAGCCATTGCGGAATCCGAAGACGATCTTCCAGGCAGTGTTGTTGAAGCACTCGCTTTTTATGGCGTAGCGGCTGAACTGGCGGCAGAGAAGACGGCTCATCAGGGGCCGGGCAGCTTCCAGATTGAATTCTTGAATCAACTGGCACAAGTAACACCCGACCTTGTGGCAGAACGCGCACAGATTCGTCTGATCCGTGGAGGTGCAGTATGAGCATTGCTCAAGCACTAACCATTGCAGGCTCCGATAACGGGGGAGGCGCAGGAATTCAGGCCGATCTCAAAACGTTTCAGGAGCTTGGCGTATACGGCATGACCGTCATCACCGCTATTGCTGCTCAAAATACAACAGGTGTACAAGGAGTCTTCCCCATCCCTTACGATGGCATTGCCCAGCAATTGGACTCAACCGGAGAAGACTTTCAGCCAACTGCGGTGAAGACCGGCATGTTATATAGTGCCGAGATTATTCGACTCGTCGCTGAGAAGTGGCAGCAATATGATTGGTCTAATCTGGTCATCGATCCCGTGATGGTCGCCAAAGGCGGCGCCCCCCTGCTCCAGCAGGAAGCTGTACAGGCGCTGATTACAGAGCTGTTGCCCCATGCCCTGATCACAACACCTAATATTCCGGAAGCCGAACTGCTTACCGGAATGTCCATCACGAATCTTAGTCAGCGGGAAGAAGCCGCGAGACGGATTGTACAGATGGGCTCGACGTATGCTTTGGTCAAAGGTGGTCATGATGAAGGAAGTGGCATGATCGTGGACGTACTCTACGATGGGCAGTCTTTTCATTATCTGGAGAATGTTCGTGTGCTAACACGTCATACACACGGAACGGGATGCACATACTCTGCTGCGATCACCGCAGAGTTAGCCAAGGGTTCACCTGTTCTGGCTGCCGTAACGACCGCGAGAGCATTCATTCAGGCAGCCATTGAAGACGAGCTGGGGATTGGGGCCGGACATGGGCCAACAAATCATTTTGCGTATCAGCGCAGACAGCGGGGTGAGCAGTGATGCGCCCTTGGGATGCAGAAGCGGTACAACGCGCGATGCAGGTGTATTTGGTCATGGGCAGCGTAAATACGACGCAAGACCCCGTCGAGGTGCTACGCCAAGCCATTGCTGGCGGCATTACGCTGTTCCAGTTCCGCGAAAAGGGAACTGGCGCCCTGATCGGCGAAGCTCGCATGACGCTTGCGATGCGGCTTCGCGAGGTGTGCAGCCAGCACGAGGTCCCGTTCATCGTGAACGATGATGTGGAGCTGGCTGTAGCGGTGGAGGCCGACGGCGTGCATGTCGGCCAGGATGATGCGGACGCGGCGCTGGTACGCGCCCGCATTGGCGCTGGGCGGATGCTTGGCGTATCCGCCCACGCTGTGGATGAGGCGCGCCGTGCTGTGCAGGCGGGCGCCGACTACCTTGGCGTCGGGCCCATGTACCCGACGCGCTCCAAAGCGGATGCCCACGCTGTGCTGGGCCCCGCAGGGGTGGCGGAACTGCGCGCCGCAGGCATCGCAGTTCCGATTGTGGGTATCGGCGGCATTACGCCCGATACCACGGCCGCCGTGATGGCGGCTGGAGCCGACGGCGTAGCCGTCATCTCCGCCATCGCGGGCGCGGCCGACGTGTGCGCAGCGGCTGCGCAGTTCGCTGCGGCAGTGCGCGGGATGCGGGCGTAGCCCTGCTTCCCTGCACAGCCAGCCCGTGGGCTGCACCGAATACATGGTTCAGCCCACAACCAATCGCTCTCCTCTCCATAACAGAGGAGCTCCACAACACCCCTACGGCGCGGCAGCAGCCCATGTCTTCGACAGAAGCCCAGCCGCCATTCTACAGTGACTGAATAATACAATTATTTCGTCCACCTATTCACATCTAGTTTCATATCTAGCCACATTCCAATCAGCCCTAGTCACATCCAGTAACCGATCCATGATCAAGATGCAGCTTCCTGCCGCATCTTGTTTTTTTCATTTTCAACTGTTGACTCTCACGTAACGTGACACTGTACAATCAGTGTTGTAAGGAGGTTTCACTCATGGCCATGAAGGTAAAAGAAGTTGCTGAACTTGCCTCAATCAGTGTGCGCACACTGCATCACTATGATGAGATCGGGCTATTAACTCCGGACGAAGTAACTGCTGCCGGGTATCGATTATATTCAGACGCCAACCTGGAACGATTGCAGCAGATTTTGTTTTTCAAGGAACTCGACTTCTCTCTGAAGGAGATCAAAAACATTATAACCAACCCCTCCTTCAATCCGGAAGAAGCACTTAAAATGCATCGACTTATACTGCTGGAGAAGCGCCAACGCTTGGACCAGATGATTGCTACCATTGATAGAACGGTTTTACACGTGAGAGGAGAAATTAAAATGACAGCCAAAGAACAATTCGAAGGATTTAATTTTAGCCAGAATCCGTATGAACAGGAAGCGCGCGAACGGTGGGGAGACCATGCTGTAGACCAGGCAAATCAGAAGCTGTACAGTAAATCAACCACGGCGCAGAAAGCGCTATCCGATCAAATGAACGAAATTTACAAACATCTGGCTTCACTTCGTCACACAGAACCGGCATCTGCGGAGGCACAGTCTGGCATCAAAGAGTGGTACACTTGGCTAAACCAAATGGGAAGCTACTCGCCTGAAGCCTTCAGAGGACTTGGTCAGATGTACGTGGACGATGAACGTTTCACGCGTAATATTGATCAGTTTGGCGATGGTTTGGCAGTATTTATGAGAGATGCTATGGCTGTATTTGCTGACCAAAACAAATAATATAGCCCTGTCTTCAAACACAAGCAATATATTCAACTCCCATTGCCATCAGATGAGCGCTGTAAACGATCGTCTGTAACTTGGACCTCTGTCCTATAGTAGTAAACGTTATCTCTCGTCATCAGCCTTATTCGCTGTATATGAGATCAGGATATTATAACCTTCCTCCTGCGTTGGTCATATCGTTCTTGGAATTAACCTTATGAACAAGCTGGATATATCCTAGGTACGTTGCAAATAATTTGATCCATTCAAGTTATTACATCAGTTATGAGCCATAACCCGCCTACAGCCTAGTAAATACATAAAAGGACGTACGCCCTCTCAGGCGTTACGTCCCTTTTATGTATTCAAGTACCTCAGCCGCAATGTGAACTAGCCTAACTGCTGATCACTCTGAGTACTTTATGAATATCTTTTAAAGTAGATGCTCTTTACTACTTTCTGTTCCCCGTCCTTCGATATAACTTCACCAGATGCTTAGGATGATGAGCATTAAGTTTCTTCTGTCAGACGTCCTTCAATTTGCTACCAGCGTCCACCGTCTATCGGATTAAGCTCTTGGCGCGTGATCCGATGAAGTTGCGTCTGAAGCCAGACTGGTTCTCGCCATCCGACCAGGAATCTGCCATGCAGATACAATCGCAAGCACAATGAATAACAAATCAATCGGTTGACTGAAATAGTCCTGGAAGGTTTCTGCAAACGCGCTGATCATCTCGCTATCAAACACGAGTTCCATCACGCTTACATCGCCAAACAGTTCGGAAGTAAAATAAACCACCGTCAGATATTTCCCCAGCAAAATGCCAACGAGCGCAAACAGTACGGCAATAACTTTATGTACTGTCGCAATTCGTTTATTGGAGAACAATACAACGGCGTAACCCGTGAGTGCTCCAATCAAAATTGCAATCAATCCTACCTCATACTCGGTCATTGCAGCAATTGCCGCCCAGACGATGCCCCCAAGAATGGCTGCAATTAAGCCACCAATGATCGGCATACCAATTTTAACTCCTTGTTTCTCTTCCACGTTGTCTTTCCCTCCTGAGTCATGCATATGCTTATTTTCCAGAATTCACCTTTCCTATGAAACCACAAAAAGACCTATTATTCAACATTTTTCTACTGTTGACCATAAAAAACATCCCTTCCATCAGCATAATAGCCGTAGAAGGGATGTTGTCCGTATCTATATTTTTGATATAACCACTGTAATTCAGAAAACTACATTGAAAAACGCGTTCTCTCTTATCTTTGCGCTTCCTTGGCAGGCTGAATGACAGCTGCAATCTGTGCCAAAATAGCATCCACCGATGCCGGATCATGCACATCATACTCATCAATGTTCAGACGCAGCACAGGGCAAGCCGTAAACTGATCAATCCACACAGAATAACGCTCATGCATGTGTTCCCAATACGAACGGTCCGTCTGAATCTCCATCTCGCGTCCGCGTTCCGTAATTCGGTTTAAAATTGAAGGCAGACTTCCTTCCAGATAGATCAGTACATCTGGATGTGGGAAATACGGTGTCATCACCATCGCTTCAAACAAACTGCTGTATGTCTCGAAATCTGTAGCAGACATGGTTCCTTGATCTGCATGCATTTGTGCAAAAATGCCCGTATCTTCATAGATGGAACGATCCTGTACGAATCCCCCACCCAGTTCAAAAATCTTTTTCTGTTCCTTGAAGCGCTCTGCCAGGAAATAAATCTGCAGATGGAAGCTCCAACGCTCAAAGTCATGATAGAACTTCTCCAAATATGGATTATGATCCACTTGCTCCAAAGAAGTCTTGAAATTCAAGCGCTGTGCGAGTGCAGCTGTTAACGTGGATTTACCCACTCCAACCGTACCTGCTACCGTAATTAATGCATTCGTTGGAATGCCATAGTTATTCATATAATATACTCCTTTACCTGATTAACAATTTGCCTGAAGTGTTCAGGATGTTCCACAAAGTCAAGTTGCTCTGCATTGACCTTAATGATTACTGGCGGATTTGAGCTATTCGCAAGATAGTCCATACCTGTTTTGTAATCAGCGATCAGTTGTTCCATATATGCCGGGTCCATGTCCTGCTCAAATGAGCGTCCACGCTTGTTAATGCGGTACATCAGCGTATCGAGTTCAGCTTCAATATAAAGCACCAGATTGGGCTTGGGCAGATCATCTGTTAACAGATGATAAATTTGACGGTATTTATCCCGTTTCGTTCCTTTTAAGGTACGATCGGCAAAAATCATATTTTTATAAATATGGTAGTCCGAAATAACTGGGGTATTCTGCTCTACATAATGAGCACCCGTGTCTTCCAGTTGTTTAAACCGATTACACAGAAAGAACATTTCCAATTGGAAACTCCACTCGTCGATATCCTGATAAAAGGAAGCCAGAAATGGATTCTCTTCTACAATTTCTTTAACTAACGGAAGATTCAATTCATGGGAAAGCATCGTTGCCAGCGTTGTTTTCCCCGCTCCGATCGGACCTTCCACGGCAATAAACGGGGCTGATTTCATTGTGTTCACTGTTCCTCCTCGTACTTATGCGTGTTTCCGTTTTCTATATAGACCTCACCTATTGTATCACAGCTTTAAGGATTGGAACGCCAGTATTTTATGTATATAACAAGTCAAATCAGAACCAATGAATTACATTAAAATAAAAAAAGACACACTCGATATCATCAAGTGTGTCCTTCAATTGCTTGGCGGCGTCCTACTCTCCCAGAACCCTGCGGTCCAAGTACCATCGGCGCTAGAGGGCTTAACGGTCGTGTTCGGGATGGGTACGTGTGGAACCCCTCCGCCATCGCCACCAAACGCATAGCTTACATTTCAGAGATCGTTCTCTGAAAACTAGATTCGAAACGAAACATGCGAACTATCACTTGCATATTTGGATAAGCCCTCGACCGATTAGTACTGGTCAGCTCCATGCATTGCTGCACTTCCACCCCCAGCCTATCTACCTCGTCGTCTTCAAGGGGTCTTACATACTGGGAAATCTCATCTTGAGGGGGGCTTCACGCTTAGATGCTTTCAGCGTTTATCCCGTCCGTACATAGCTACCCAGCGGTGCTCCTGGCGGAACAACTGGTACACCAGCGGTACGTCCATCCCGGTCCTCTCGTACTAAGGACAGCTCCTCTCAAATTTCCTACGCCCACGACAGATAGGGACCGAACTGTCTCACGACGTTCTGAACCCAGCTCGCGTACCGCTTTAATGGGCGAACAGCCCAACCCTTGGGACCTACTTCAGCCCCAGGATGCGATGAGCCGACATCGAGGTGCCAAACCTCCCCGTCGATGTGGACTCTTGGGGGAGATAAGCCTGTTATCCCCAGGGTAGCTTTTATCCGTTGAGCGATGGCCCTTCCATGCGGTACCACCGGATCACTAAGCCCGACTTTCGTCCCTGCTCGACTTGTAGGTCTCGCAGTCAAGCTCCCTTATGCCTTTGCACTCTTCGAATGATTTCCAACCATTCTGAGGGAACCTTTGGGCGCCTCCGTTACTCTTTAGGAGGCGACCGCCCCAGTCAAACTGCCCACCTGACACTGTCCCCGCACCGGATTACGGTACCAGGTTAGAACCTAGATACGATCAGGGTGGTATCCCAACGTTGCCTCCACAGAAGCTTGCGCTCCTGCTTCAAAGGCTCCCACCTATCCTGTACAGATCGTACCCAAATTCAATATCAAGCTGCAGTAAAGCTCCATGGGGTCTTTCCGTCTTGTCGCGGGTAACCTGCATCTTCACAGGTATTAAAATTTCACCGGATCTCTCGTTGAGACAGCGCCCAAGTCGTTACGCCATTCGTGCGGGTCAGAATTTACCTGACAAGGAATTTCGCTACCTTAGGACCGTTATAGTTACGGCCGCCGTTTACTGGGGCTTCGGTTCACAGCTTCGGATTGCTCCTAACCACTCCCCTTAACCTTCCAGCACCGGGCAGGCGTCAGCCCGTATACTTCGCCTTACGGCTTCGCACAGACCTGTGTTTTTGCTAAACAGTCGCTTGGGCCTTTTCACTGCGGCCCCCTCGTGCTATTCACACTACCGGGGCACCCCTTCTCCCGAAGTTACGGGGTCATTTTGCCGAGTTCCTTAACGAGAGTTCTTCCGCGCGCCTTAGAATACTCTTCTCGCCTACCTGTGTCGGTTTGCGGTACGGGCACCTTCACCTGGCTAGAGGCTTTTCTTGGCAGTGTGAGATCATGACCTTCGCTACTACAATTTTCGCTCCCCATCACAGCTCAGCCTTATGATGTGCGGATTTGCCTACACATCAGCCTTACTGCTTAGACGGACATCCATCAGTCCGCGTCACTACCCTACTGCGTCCCCCCATTGCTCATAACGGCTTACGGTGGTACAGGAATTTCGACCTGTTGTCCTTCGACTACGCCTTTCGGCCTCGCCTTAGGTCCCGACTTACCCTGAGCGGACGAGCCTTCCTCAGGAACCCTTAGGCTTTCGGCGGATCAGATTCTCACTGATCTTTTCGTTACTCATACCGGCATTCTCACTTGTATAATGTCCAGCGCTCCTTACGGTACACCTTCAACCCTTATACAACGCTCCCCTACCCCTGATGCAAAGCATCAAGCCATAGCTTCGGTGGTGTGTTTAGCCCCGTTACATTTTCGGCGCAGAGTCACTCGACCAGTGAGCTATTACGCACTCTTTCAATGGTGGCTGCTTCTAAGCCAACATCCTGGTTGTCTGTGCAACTCCACATCCTTTCCCACTTAACACACACTTGGGGACCTTAGCTGATGGTCTGGGCTGTTTCCCTTTTGACAATGGATCTTAGCACTCACTGTCTGACTCCCGGAAGTAAGTCTATGGCATTCGGAGTTTGACTGAGCTTGGTAACCCTTGCGGGCCCCGCACCCAATCAGTGCTCTACCTCCACGACTCTGTTTTCCGAGGCTAGCCCTAAAGCTATTTCGGGGAGAACCAGCTATCTCCGAGTTCGATTGGAATTTCTCCGCTACCCCCACCTCATCCCCGCACTTTTCAACGTGCGTGGGTTCGGGCCTCCAGTGCGTGTTACCGCACCTTCACCCTGGACAGGGGTAGATCACCCGGTTTCGGGTCTACGTCCACGTACTATGTCGCCCTATTCAGACTCGCTTTCGCTGCGGCTCCGGCTCTTCACCTTAACCTTGCACGGGAACGTAACTCGCCGGTTCATTCTACAAAAGGCACGCCATCACCCCTAAAACGGGCTCTGACTTTTTGTAAGCACACGGTTTCAGGTTCTATTTCACTCCCCTTCCGGGGTGCTTTTCACCTTTCCCTCACGGTACTGCTTCACTATCGGTCGCTAGGAAGTATTTAGCCTTGGCAGATGGTCCTGCCGGATTCATACGGGGTTTCACGTGCCCCGCACTACTCGGGATCCGTCTCGGAGAGAATCAACTTTCAATTACAGGGCTTTTACCTTCTTTGGCGGGCCTTTCCAGACCTCTTCGTTTAACTGACTCCTTTGTAACTCCATGTGAGACGTCCCACAACCCCAAAGAGCAAGCTCTCTGGTTTGGGCTTCTCCGCGTTCGCTCGCCGCTACTGACGGAATCACTATTGTTTTCTCTTCCTCAGGGTACTTAGATGTTTCAGTTCCCCTGGTATGCCTCTACATAACCTATGTATTCAGTTATGAGTAACTGGAAATTACCCCAGCTGGGTTTCCCCATTCGGACACCCCCGGATCAAAGCTTGCTTACAGCTCCCCGAGGCAGTTTCGTTGTTCGCCACGTCCTTCATCGGCTCCTAGCGCCTAGGCATCCTCCGTGTGCTCTTAGTAGCTTAACCATTGCGCTCGTGTTCGAGCTGTCGCTCCGCTTGGTTTGCTTGCGCAAATCCAAAAGTCGCTCCATTTCGATCACTCGCTCCAGCAATCTACCGTTTTTATTGAAACTTGTTATACACAAGTTCAGCTAAAAAGGAATGTTCTAATTCGCATTTACTTTCGTTTCGATATCTAGTTTTCAAAGAACAAGCTCCATGCAAAAGCAAGCTGTTTGAGAGTTTGAGCTCTCAAAACTGAGCAACGAGTGAGTAGTTTGCAGCTGAGCTGCATATTTGAATGTTTCCGTTACAGGAAACGATTCTCCATAGAAAGGAGGTGATCCAGCCGCACCTTCCGATACGGCTACCTTGTTACGACTTCACCCCAATCATCTATCCCACCTTCGGCGGCTGGCTCCTTGCGGTTACCCCACCGACTTCGGGTGTTATAAACTCTCGTGGTGTGACGGGCGGTGTGTACAAGACCCGGGAACGTATTCACCGCGGCATGCTGATCCGCGATTACTAGCAATTCCGACTTCATGCAGGCGAGTTGCAGCCTGCAATCCGAACTGAGACCGGCTTTTTAGGATTCGTTCCACCTCGCGGCTTCACAGCCCGTTGTACCGGCCATTGTAGTACGTGTGTAGCCCAGGTCATAAGGGGCATGATGATTTGACGTCATCCCCACCTTCCTCCGGTTTGTCACCGGCAGTCACCTTAGAGTGCCCATCCGAAATGCTGGCAACTAAGATCAAGGGTTGCGCTCGTTGCGGGACTTAACCCAACATCTCACGACACGAGCTGACGACAACCATGCACCACCTGTCTCCTCTGTCCCGAAGGAAAGATACATCTCTGCATCGATCAGAGGGATGTCAAGACCTGGTAAGGTTCTTCGCGTTGCTTCGAATTAAACCACATACTCCACTGCTTGTGCGGGTCCCCGTCAATTCCTTTGAGTTTCAGTCTTGCGACCGTACTCCCCAGGCGGAGTGCTTAATGTGTTAACTTCGGCACCAAGGGTATCGAAACCCCTAACACCTAGCACTCATCGTTTACGGCGTGGACTACCAGGGTATCTAATCCTGTTTGCTCCCCACGCTTTCGCGCCTCAGCGTCAGTTACAGCCCAGAGAGTCGCCTTCGCCACTGGTGTTCCTCCACATATCTACGCATTTCACCGCTACACGTGGAATTCCACTCTCCTCTTCTGCACTCAAGTCACCCAGTTTCCAGTGCGATCCGGGGTTGAGCCCCGGGATTAAACACCAGACTTAAATGACCGCCTGCGCGCGCTTTACGCCCAATAATTCCGGACAACGCTTGCCCCCTACGTATTACCGCGGCTGCTGGCACGTAGTTAGCCGGGGCTTTCTTCTCAGGTACCGTCACCTTGAGAGCAGTTACTCTCCCAAGCGTTCTTCCCTGGCAACAGAGCTTTACGATCCGAAAACCTTCATCACTCACGCGGCATTGCTCCGTCAGGCTTTCGCCCATTGCGGAAGATTCCCTACTGCTGCCTCCCGTAGGAGTCTGGGCCGTGTCTCAGTCCCAGTGTGGCCGATCACCCTCTCAGGTCGGCTACGCATCGTCGCCTTGGTGAGCCGTTACCCCACCAACTAGCTAATGCGCCGCAGGCCCATCCCCAAGTGACAGATTGCTCCGTCTTTCCAGTTTCCTTCAGGCGAAGAAAACAACTATTCGGTATTAGCTACCGTTTCCGGTAGTTGTCCCAAACTTGAGGGCAGGTTGCCTACGTGTTACTCACCCGTCCGCCGCTAAGTATCAAAGAAGCAAGCTTCTTATCAACTCCGCTCGACTTGCATGTATTAGGCATGCCGCCAGCGTTCGTCCTGAGCCAGGATCAAACTCTCCAATAAAGTATTGAAAAGAGCGATAAGCTCATTTTGAATCTGACGAGATTAAACATCTCATTTGTGCTCCAGTCGATCCAAGCCAAGGCTTGTCTCAAACTTTCGCGTTCATTCTGCAAGCAGAATGTTTACTCACTCGTTGTTCAGTTTTCAAAGATCAAACTTGTTTCGTTACCGAAAGCCGTTCTCTTCAGCAACTCTTATATAATATCATGTCCGAACCAACTTTGCAATCTCTTTTTTCAAGTTTCTTTCGAAGCTTAATCCATTCGCTTGCCGCACCGTGTTTCTCGTGTTTTCTTGGCCGGACTAATAATATATCACGCCAGATCATCAATTGCAACAATTTATTAAAAATACTTATTTAGTTGCAGCCCTTCTTTGCTCATCACCTTTCTCTTCATTAATAAAATATGTATAGACACATATTTATGAGTGTATAAGATTCATTTCCACTTCAAACATAATATTAGCCCTCATTTATAATAGACTGTAAGCAGCTATAACAAATGAGGGCTAATATACTCACTTTTGAACGATATCCTTTAATCCTTTCAAAAACCGACTGGAAGCATAACAGATCTGACCGTTCACCATCTGAATCTCCCTCGTGGCAAAATCAATTTCTGAAATATTATCTTTATTCACTACATACGAGTTATGACAACGATAAAACCTGCTGTCCATCTCAAGTAAAGCTTTCAATTTTCCATAGAACTCAACTTGACGATTTTTAGCATGAAGAATCACTTTATGTAATTGCGGAGAGGTTTCAAAAAATAAAATATCGTTGTACTCAATACTGATGACTTTATCGCCAGACTTTGTTTGAAATATTTTACGACTGTTTTGTTTATTTTGAACATATCGCTGATTTGCCGTATTAATACATTCGATAACCCGTTTTTGTATATCAGTGAAATTATCTTTTGTAATATAGTCCATTGCTTCTACTTTATAAGTAAATGTTAGATAGGTCAGCTCTGAATGTGTCGTCACAAATACTATGGCTCCCTGAGTATCATATTGACGAATTTCCGCTCCGAGTGCAATTCCACTCTTCTCTTCCTGAATGTCTACATCCAAAAAATATAGACCTGTTGTATTATTTTGCTGGAGATATTCAATAATATCATTAGAATGTGCAGTAGAGACAACAACCTTCATATCTAAGTTCTCTATCATAATATAGTCCGTTACATATTTGGTTAAACGTTTGCGTTGTTCTTCATCATCTTCACAAATAAAAATCTCCAGCATGCCCTTCCCCCCACTTAAACTGAGTTATCCTAATATCACACTGCTCGCAGATCTATTGGCATCACTATTGAACGAGGGCTCGAGCACTTCTAATATTTGAATAAATGTCTTTTCTTTGCGCTCCGTATCCAAAGCAACGCCCTTGCACTGTGAAACCATCTCTTTTAAGTTGCTAAGACCAAGTCCACGATTGTTGCCTTTGGTTGAGAAGCCCTTTTCAAAAAGTTTATATAATGCAGGAGTTTCCTCTCTACAACTGTTCATAACCACAATTAATATGCCTCTTTCGTTACGAATCAGTGCTAAATTCACAATCGGTTCGTCACAATGAATCGCTTCTTCGATAGCATTATCTAGCAAAATCCCTACACATCGGCATAATTGAATGGAATCCATATTGATGTGCTCAATAGGCTCAATCACCTCAATTACCGCATCAATGTTCAACTCTTGTGCTTTAATCATCTTGGCAGATATGACACCTTTTAATTCCTGTACTTTCAGATTATGTAACGGCCCTAACTTGTATGTATTAGACTGCATCCCTTGGCTGATTGGCATAATCTTTTTTTCAAAGTAAATTTGTAACTTTTCCATATCTTTATTTCGAATAAATTCAGACATACTCAGAAGAATATTAATATAATCATGTCGGAATTTCTGCATGTCAGTATATAAGTGTTCCAAATTTTCCGTGTACTCTGTTAATTGTTCATACTGTTCCTGTCGATTCTGAAGTGCCGACTCTTTCATAACTGTTCGAGTTAATGCAACGAAAACTCCAATTAACAATGCAAAATAGAATATAAAAAGAATACTATTCGCTTGAATGTTCTCATCGGAAAAACCTTGTCGTTGTCCTATCCATATGTTTATATAAAAAATCACCACAGTAAAAAAAGATAGTACCGTTAGGTATAGACCATATCTTTTTAAAAAGATATCATGATTACTCCACTTCATAAGTAATACCCTAACTATTGCGCTCATTAGAAATGTTAAAAGCATAATTCCGGTCACAGAGAGTAACATATAGAACGGATTATTTTGAAGAGATACATTAGAACCGCCAATAACCCTGATATTTATTACACCACATATGTAGTCGCTTATAACCATAAAAATAAGCGTAATCGTAGGAATTAGAAAGCTAAGAATGAACTTTCTCAATTTGTAATACACACATAACATTAGAAATAATAAAACTACAAAACTACTTGCTGATCCCATAACTAAAAAAAAGAAATATCCTAGAAGGATTGAAACAGTAACCATAAAAGCAATATACTTCCGACTAAATTGATTCTTCAACATGATAGGAATAGACAAACTAAAAGTTACCATTTGAATTATAGAACCAATAATCAGCAACATTATCAATTACCCTTCTCTCTATGTGATAAAGATTGAGCGATTCTTGCCTGAATAAATTCTGAATCATTAACAAAAATTAGCAGGAGTTCATAATCATGATTATATGAAATAATGTAAAATTTATCAACAAAATAGTCTATCTTACTGTTTCACCAGTCCATAGCTGGGTATAAAGTAAGATAGACTATTAGGATAAATCAGGTAATATTTAACTACTCCTTATTACTCAACAACAATTCGCTCGGGATTTTAGACTCATAATTAAAAAGTGAACAGCTCGTTTCCATCGCTATCTCTCCACTTTTAATCGCCATTACCTCCATTGATTTCGCTACATTATTCTTAAATCCGTCCAACAGCATCTGTTTCATATTTTTCATAATTTCTAACACTCCTCTTAAGTATTTTGTATGTTACGGGAAGAATTGAAATGATCTGTAACAACATGCCTGTCATCATTAATGTTTTCACCGTATGACTTGGACATAAAAGTGCAATTAAAGTGAGAATTACTGCTGTTCGTACAGAAGCCATTCTCAGTTTCTTTCTTCTCTTCGCTCCAAGAAGTGGGAATTTGTCAGTATCTGCTGGCGCATATCGATACAAAAGCACTGCAGAGATCAATCCAGTAATTAAAACCATATCGTTGCCAATCATTATGTATGAGCATATGTAGGGTAAACCAACGAATAACATTATGCTGATCATGCTGCACCTGAAGCTTGTACTGGCATGCAATCCAAATGATATTCGACGGACAGCATAATATGTAGCATGTACAATTAACGTTTCCAGAAGCATATTGAATAAGAGAGCCAGACCATAGACCAAAACACTTTTCATGGTATTAATCAATAACGTTTCAATACCAAGCTTCATCTTTAAGTATCGAATGTGTTCTCCATCACGCTCCTTGTTAATCCATAGTGCAATCTTACTAGCCAATGATTCCGTTAAGCTGGTATGTACTGCGGGTTGTTCTTGTATGTTGATCACCTCTCTGGTACTAATTATAGGGGAGTAAAGACCTATACATCCGTTCCCTTCCTACTATTGATTCTTTCCGTCACAAACGTACATGATCTGCCTTTACCTATGTCATAAGCGCTTCATAATGTCACGTAACTGCATGAAAAGACAAAACCACCACGATTTCGTAGTCTGTACGACTACTAACCGTGGTGGTTTTTCTATTTTTTGATTCAGGAAGCAATGAGTAATCTCAGTACCTCCCTTATATCAACTTTTTGCGGTACAACCAAACTACATATTTCTTTATCATCTTTCATAAAGCTATAACCTGTAAGGAACGGAAATCGTTTGAATTGTATACGAAACACTTCTTGTCCATGTATTAATTCTGAAACAACTTCACTTATCTCATAGATTGAATAATCAGCTAGAAGTCCCATTTTCAACGCTTTCCCCAGTGCCTCTTTACAACTGAAGAATATATAGGCAAATTGTAAAGCTGGGTAAAGATGTTCTATAAGTTTTTTCTCGGCCTCACTAAGCATCTCTGCAATCGGGATATCTGAACGTATGGTCTCTATATCAACTCCGACTACGTTATCCTTGCTGTATAGTACAGAAAGAGCATACGTCTTAGAGTGACTTAATCCCACTTCGAACAGATTGTCATGAATCAGCGGAAAACGCAGACTCCCATATTCAACAGAGATATTATTCATCTCCCCATGATATGAGGGAAATTGATCCTTCAGATTTTTTTTAATAGCATATCGCCCGACCAGAAACTCTTTCCTTCTGCCTTCATTGGTTATGTTATCGTATATTTCATGCTCATAAGGACTCAAGATGTCGTCAGCCTCAATCTCTTGCTCACTAATAGCAATCAGATTTGGAGTAATCATACGCATTCACCTCAATGTGCCAGCATTCTTGATTTGAAATGCAACATATAGAGCACTAGCAAATCAATGATAAAACCTGCATTTACCAACATTATAAATCCAAGATAAATACTCTGGCCGATAGAATCAATTGGGAATTTAACAAGAATAACTGCTGAGATCAAGAGACTCACGGCTGCACACCAAGGTACTACTTTTGAAGATCTGTAATGAACTTTACGATAGAGCCCCATAGCAATCATCAATATACCGGGAAGAAGCAGTGAATCCTGTATATTGAAAAAGTTAACATCACCATTTCCAAACGTATACACGGGGAGTTTTATACACAACAGAATACCTGTAATAATTAATAGATTGTCTATCCATTTACGATGTTTTCCAAGCATGATGGCAAACCAGGCTGTAAAAATATTCAGGTAGGATAAGGTAATAACGAATAATGAGAACACAATTCCCCCAATGAACCAATACGTTTCCGACGGAAGAAACTGATCCTTTCCTACATAATGGAGAAAAAGAGCAATGTAGATACCCACTACAATCAGTTTTAATCCCCAGTACCACTTCATGCTTCCCGTAAATGTTTTCCTAAATGAAGGGTCTTGACCTGCATGATGCAGTTCATACTTTCGGAGCAGAAAATCATAAATTGTACGCTGCATCATATTCTTCTCCTAACATTTTGGTAATCTCATTGACTGTCGGATTCTCAATAATATCAAAGAAACTGAGATCACTGTGGAACGAATGATTAATCTCTCTTGCAATCTCCCAGATCGTAATTGAATCGATGGCGAACTCAAACAAATTGGTCTGTTCAGTGATGTCCGCATTCAAATACCGCTGTAAAATTCGAATAAGTCTTTTCGTTTTGGTAATAAAATAATGCTCATACAACGTTTTAGTATCGGTCTTCCCGTTCCCTGTCAAAGGCAATTCGCTAACATAAGCTATTTTGGACGGGATCATGTAAATAGGAAGCAATCGTTTTAGTTGGCTTGCTATATTTTCTTGGCGTGTTGTAACAGCAAGGTAGATTTTTTTATCCTGTACAAAAGCATGACAGTTGGAGATACCCAACGACTTTACAGTAGATTCGATTTCCTGAAGATCAATGCGGTAACCATTAATTTTAACCTGGGTATCTTTTCTTCCCATATAGATTATTCGGCCGTCTGCATTCACTCGTACAAGGTCACCCGTCTTATACACAGGTAGGCCATTCCAGCTAATAAAAGATTCCTTCGTCTTCTCGGGATTACCAAGGTATCCTAAGGCTACTCCCTCTCCTGCTGCGTAAAGTTCCCCTTCATTACTCATCTCACCTTGCTCATTAACGATATATACTTCCGTTCCGGAAATTGGCGTTCCTATTGCAATCTCGTCCACAGAACCTTCCATTACATCTAGTGTAGTGAAAACAGTGTTCTCCGTAGGTCCGTATCCGTTAATAACTTTCGTAAATGGCAGGACCTTCTCCACATGTGACAAGCTTAGCTGCTCCCCGCCCACAATAACATGACTTAATTTCTTGAACATTTCAGGTTTTTTATCCACCCAAAAATTAAACAAGGAACTCGTTATCCACATGATATCTATTTCTTGTTGAATTCGTTTTTCAACCAGATAAATGTTCAGAACCTCTGTTTTGGAAAGTAGCGCAATGGTCATGCCACTAAGCAATCCCCCCCAGATCTCAATAATTGAAGCATCAAATTCCAGAGGACTGATATGAGATATGGTCTTAGCTGCGTCCCATCCCAAACGATCTTCATGCAATAATCGCACCACTCCACGATCAGGAATTCCCACTGCTTTGGGAAGGGATGTTGTTCCCGATGTGAAAATGACATAACACATTTGATCCTCTGTTCTCGTTACACCTGACCACTCTTCCATCCTTTGATGATCTACCTCAAAAACAGATTCAATGGTTATCTTAATGTCCAGTGTTTGTCTCATATACTCCTTACGAGTCTCTGGATAGTCTTTATTAATAACCGTATATGTTGCACCATGTTTTAATATGGCGATCATTGCAGCAATAGCTTCTATGCTTCTCTCCAGTTCAATAGCAACAATATCATTAACGGATACCCCTTTTTCTTCTAGCCAGTCATAGTACTGGTTCGACAATGCATTCAATTCTCCATAAGTAACCGTACGATTCGTTTCGGAAATGGCAATCTTGTTCTTATACATCTCCACGCTTTGCTGAAGCATTCCAAGTAAACTCATATTCTAACCCCTCCTCAGATAATGGTCTTATTTGAATTAGTAATAAAATCAATAACATCCAGACTGACTTGATTCTGGTGGTCATATAAGAAGAAATGTCCAGAAGGGTAGAAATGATACTGTACATCATTCTCGGAAAGGTCTGTCCAATAATCTTCATCGGCGACAGACAGATCCTGCTGACCTAGAAAAACAGCAATTTGAACTTTTTCATCAAATGTATAGCTCTGATAGTTGTTGACGACATTGTACGTATTCACTGCATTAATGTCATGGCGAAGCGCTGGCAGAAACAGCTTACGCATCTGTGCAGAATCAAACTGCCTTTCTTTAATCAATCCGTAATGTTTGCAGCGTAGAAGAAGTTCCTCATCTCCTGATAAATCCTCATTTCGAATATCTATTCGATGAGGCGGAGTAGCGGCCATAAAAATCAGTTTGACTATGTTGTAGCCTTCCCTGATTAGCATTTGTGCAACTTCATAGGCAACAATTGAACCCATACTGTATCCAAGCAACATGATTTCTTCTTCTTTATTCATTGTTGCTGTAATTCTCATGTATAGATCGGCCGCATTCTCTTGAATGGACTGATACGCTGTCTCAGAAAACCGTCTCCCATGCCCAGCATATTCCACAGACATGATCTGCATATGGGGATACTTGTTTTTGATCTGATTTTGTAGTTCAACAAATACATTTACATGAGCTCCAGCATAAGGAAAACATATCAGTTGCATGTCTATTTCCTCCTCTATCCTTCATCAGGATTCATATGAATGACTAAGTTATACACGTTGCCATGCATTGAATACATGGGCATTGTAATCCAATGATAATCATTCACTTGATTCGTCCATTGATCCGGTTCTATCTTGCCTATATAGGAGTTTGGCTGAGTAACAACACCGCCCTGTAGCTCTTTGTTATTTTTCTTCGATTCCAGCAAACGACATAATCCTATTAGTCCATAGTATCCAATCATGTATTGAGCATGCTGTTTGAGATATCCTCCCTTTAAACCAGGGAATACCTTCTGTACATTTTTCAAACAGGAAAACTCAGCAGTATCATCGATCTCATTAGCTCTTCCATACAGGTCCATAAATATCTCATCTGTAGGAAGTACCCCGGCATCTGCCAGAGATTGAAGCACCAGTTTTTTAACTGCATTGCGATTAATTACAGGACTTCCCATAGTGCCTGCGGTGATATCTTTAATCTCAGCAAGAATGTGATCTCCATCTGCAAGGGCTTGCTGCCTTTCTTTTATTAGAAAGGCAACGCCTCCTTCTGAAAAATAGTGCCCCGAAGCACCTTGTTCGAATGGTTGAGTGAATCGATCAGAACCAAACCCAAAGTTGGATAACTCATGGGGGAATGGCATCGTACTAGCGCAAGAACCACCGACCAAGGCTGTGTTAAACTTCCCCTTTTTAACGGCGTTATACCCGCTATATAAAGCCCCTATACCTGAAGTTGATGCTTCGCTTACCATCTGAATTGCTGGCGGCCTGGATAAACGTAGCATTTTCAGATATGCCAACGGATCAAGTAACTCTATAGCCTTCATGAAATCAACGCCCTGCATTCCCAAATAGGCCGATTTGGATATCAAGTCTGTTTGTGCACTTCCGTTGGATACCAACACATCGTGCTTCGTTGTCACGACATTCTGATTGATGAGCGACTGAAACAACGATAGTGTGATTCTTTCACTGGAGAGCAAATATGTTGTTTTTTCCTCATCTATGCCTTCTAAAGCAAATCTTTCTTCAATGGATGGATAGAAAATCCCATCGAATGAGCTAGCTCCGTGGAAATCTTGACTAAAGCGCACGCTCAACTGCTCTATTCTATTTTCCCAAAGCTTGTCCTTGCTATGGAGAAGCTGCTTCGCTTGCGAATCATCCTTCGCCGGCATATCCCAGCGGTAGTCTACTATGACGACACGAGAACTGGATTTACTCATGCTGCAGCCTCTTCCATCAGCTCTTTCACATATTCACTTAACTGCACAATCGTCGGGTAGATAAATACATCAGCAACCTCTATATCAATGTTAAACTGCTCTGCAATAGGCCCGTAAATACCAAATGCTTTGAGAGAATCTCCACCCAGATCGGTAAAGCTCTTATGCACATCAATCTCATTAAGATCAAGCACCGAAGCAAATACGACGGTAACAAACTTCTCAATATCATCCTGACGATCCGTCCCAGTTACAGTTAAAGAACCATAATCCTTGATCTGATAAGGACGAGCCTCCTCCTCTTCCCCTTCCACATTATTTCGAGATTTCCCATCACTGTAACCGCTTGGTAACTGGATATATGCGCCTAAATATTCTTCGACCTTGGATGTGTTAAATTCACCTGCAATAAAACCGGAGTCTCCCGCATGAAGCGAAAGTTTAATATATTCTCTGCCCTCCATGTTAGTAACAGATTTCATTAAGAGATGTTCATCCGCGGCATCCAGATCTCCGAAATTAAGGGCCATTCCCGTTTCTTTCCATCCCGGCCACTGTATTGCTGTTATTAACGAATCAGATAGTGCCGTCCCTTCCAAAAATGCATTAGCCACGGTATAAGAGAACTGGCCGGCAGAACCTGTAATTGTAGTCATTGAAGAACTGGTAACAAAGAATTGTAACTTGTCTGCGTCGACATACTTTTGAAGCAAAAGTGTACCCGTAACCTTTGGTGCTATAATTTTTTTGAATTCATCCTCCGTTTTGGAGAACAACATGCCCTCCTCTGGAACTCCCGCCAAATGAATAATTCCAGCTATATTATATTTCCCTTGAATTCTAGTTATAGTTGTCTGTACCTCAGACTCATGTGAAATATCGCAAGGGTAGAACTCCAGGTCAGCTCCTTTAGATATCAGCTTATTCAATTTATTTAGTTTGCTGTCTTCATATGGTGTGCGTTCTTGTTTGGAAGCGAGGGCTGCTTGGATATCTGTACGCCCCAATACCGCTATGTGTACTTCGGCATTCACATCGAGTAGCTGCTCAATATATTCAAGCCCGATACCCCCGTAACCCCCTGTGACAATAACG
Source organism: Paenibacillus sp. FSL R5-0517 (assembly GCF_037974355.1). NCBI lineage: Bacteria > Bacillati > Bacillota > Bacilli > Caryophanales > Paenibacillaceae > Paenibacillus > Paenibacillus sp. FSL R5-0517. The sequence continues at coordinate 966,888 of NZ_CP150235.1, read as the reverse complement.
CAGTCATCCTTCAACAAGTCTACAGATCTATGCTTCAAATCTTTATTTTCGATGAGAGATTCTTCGTATATGATTCCATCATTAACAATGACTTTTTTACCGTCCAGTTCACTGCGAGCAGCGACCTTTAACAACTCGGTAATATTAAACTCGGAGATCTGAATCATTTGTGTGGTGAAACCCGTATTCTCCAAACCCACAATCCGACCTGAACTCAGCATTGCATATTGAAGCGGGTTAACTTGAAGCTCGTCTTTCTCCAAAGCAAGACCCTGATCAGCTGCAAAAATTAATTTACCGCCTCTCTTGAGGAACTTGTTAGCTGTCTTGGCGAATAGGAAGTACTTCATCATCTCATCTTCAATTTTCCCGGGATCAGATATGTCCAATCCAATCCACGGTGCATAAACTACCAGATCATATCTAACCCCTGTTGTTATCTGATCTAATTGTTCATAATTCACATGATTTATTGTAGAAGATTCAGGCGTTGAAACCAGATCATTGCTTATCAGCAACACTTGTTTGTCTACCCAATGTTCTTCTTCTCCACCTGTAAACTCAACCGTTGAACGTCCCCACCCAATAGTATGAAGATACGGCTTAAATAACATATTGGCAAAAGACTTCATAACATATTTATCTACATAAGCAACTAGATCCCCCTGATCATTGTACACATGGATGTGCGCAGTGATTACATCATGATCACCGGTAATGTCATAAAGAAGTTCGGTGACGGAATACATCTTCTTGGTGAATCTTACTCCTGTATAGGTAAACCGACCATAAGACAAGGGAAGATATGTCTTCTGGCGAGCCTGAGCCCGTTCATACACCATAGCCCCCAGAATTCCATCCAACATGGAAGGGTGCAGATGGTAGGCGTCAAGATCTTCAAGGAATTCCTCTTGCAGATCAAGTGAGAGAAGCAATTTGGAATCGGCCATATGAACCATCCGGAAGTCCTGAGCGATAAAGTTCCAACGTCCTTTGAAGAAGTTATTTTCCTCTTCTGTACTTCCCATCGTTGTAGGTTTCAATTGATTCTGTACCTCTGAGGACAAATCAAGCTTATGCTTCTCCATTACTTCCTGAGGTTTAAGTGTAAAGACCGCATGAGTCGTATACTGCTCCAGATCATCATTCTCGTATGAGAGAACCTCAATGTCCAGTTGCTTGGCAGACAGTTTGTTAACATGAATCAGGAAACGTTTATCTGTTTTATCGTCGAGCTGAATCAGATTTTTGAAATACAACTTTTCTAACGTGAACGCAGGTTCGTCAAAGTATAAGGAAGCTAACTCAGCAGCCAATTCGGTATACGTGGTACCCGAGAACGTACGCTTACCTCCAATCCGATGATCATCCACGAACCAATCATCTGGGGATAAGTTGACTTGGTACACATCCGATTTGGCGGATCTGATCACTTGCTCTTGAATTAATGTCGCTTTCACTGGAAGACTTGGACCTGATTGAACAGGTGGACTATATCGTTTAACTGTAGCCCATAGAATATCAGATTTGAATTCGTAACCTGGTAATGTTACAGTTCTGGCCTTCTCATACGGATATTCGTCAAATGTCGTCTCGTACCCATCCAATTTGAGTTGAATAAGCTCATTCAAGTCAAATTGTCTATAGTCTGTTTTCAATTGATAATGGATAAGTTTTTTCATATCCGTTGTTACTTCACGATCACTGGTCGTAAAGATTTCGTCTGTTGGCACTTGGCCTTCCAGCAATGTTATCGCCGCTCTTACTTTTGTTATGAATTCTTCCATTGAATTAGCTTGGAAACCAACTCCTGTATTAAACCAGTTTCTTCTATGAATAAGGGTATATGAAATATCTTGTAGTCTATATTCGCTCATGTATTCTTCATGCCGCACGTACTTGTACAACATCTTGATTAATTGATTAGTCGATTGTGCCGTGAAAACAAATGGAAAGGTATGTTGATTATGATCTGATTCGTTTATAGCTTGCTCATATTCCTCAAGAATCACATGAGCATTGGTACCGCTGAATCCAAAGGAACTGATTCCTCCTCGACGCGGGTACTTTCCTTTGACCCACTTCTCAGCCTGGGTAGGAATGTAGAATGGACTATCCACAAACTTGATATATTCATTCGGAGCTTCAAAAGAATGGTTGGGGAAGATTTCCTGATTGCGAAGAGCCAGCGACATCTTAATCAATCCGCCTACCCCTGCTGCTCCTACGGTATGACCAATATTTTCTTTCAAACTTGTTAATGCACAAAAACCGCGTTTGTTCACATATTTTTTATATGCATCCGTTAGCCCTCGAACTTCAATCGGATCGCCAAGTTTCGTGCCCGTTCCGTGTGCATCAATGTAATCCACCGTTTCAGGTGAGATATGGCTGCTTGTATAGGCATCCAGTAGAAGATCCTTTTGAGCATGTGGATTAGGGGCGGTCAAACCGTTAGATTTGCCATCACTATTAATCATGCTGCCACGGATAATAGAATAAATGTTATCATTGTCTGCTATCGCATCTTTCAACCTTTTCAGAATGACAATACCGACACCTTCGCCAAAGATCGTTCCTTGAGATTCGGCATCAAATACTTTCAGGAAGGAACGCGGTGTCTCCACATTACTGTATTGATCGAGTACGCTACCTTGACGTGGGAATAGTCCAAGAGCAATACCGCCAACAATTGCTGTATCAATCTCTTTATCCCGAAGTGTTTTCAATGCTATATGTGCAGCGACCAACGAGGAAGAACAAGCTGTATCAACGACAAACGAACCTCCGGACAAGTTATATATATAATTGAGACGACTTGCCAGTATGCCTTCCCAGTTTCCTGAGTTTATATGATTGGAGTCCTCTTCAATCTCAGAACGATAACTTGCTGTAATGGATTTGTCTTTGCCTACATAGATAGCTGTTTTGCTATCCTTAACATCGGATAGGCGAATACCTGCATCCTCCAAAGCAAGATAGGAGTGCTTCATAACCAAACGATGCGTGGGATCAATATATCTGGCTTCGTCCTGACTGATACCGAAAAATTCATAATCAAAGGTATCAATATCATCGAGATAAGATCCCTTTTCTTTACACAATCTCTCCAGGAATTCCTCTGGTGTGATCTTTAAATGTTTGGCTCCGTTGTGCAGATAAGTGTGATCTTCGGGAATATAAGCTATTCGACCTTTGGGAAATTCCTTAAACCCCTGCTTTCCGTTTTTAACCGTTTGGTAAAACTCAAATGTATCTTTGATATCACTGTATTCGCATGACATGCCTACTATCGCAATATCATCTGGAATAATCTCTTCTAATAAGTCTTTGCCTACTGCTGAATCAAGTTGGCCCTTTTGAATCTGACCGAAGATATACTCACTCGCCTTCATGTTCAATCGCCTCTTTCATGATTATTATTTATTGAGAAATGCCAGCATCTCTGCTGCATCATAATGACCATCACTTTGTTCTGTCACTGCCTCCTGGTTGTCCAGCTGATTGATAAGATCAACCTGGCCCTGTATCGTTGCAATAGAGAACAATGTTGTTACATCGAATTGTCCAGGAAACGCTAGATTCAATTCATCACATAAATGTACGATTGTAATAGAGTCCCCTCCTTGTTCAAAGAAACTAACATTATGGTCGTAATCATCTTCACCTAGAGTTCTCCCCCATGCAGCAACGATATGATCTTTAACACGATCAGAACCCGTGCATACCTTCTCAGTTTGTTGCTTCCTGTGCATTTTTGTAACAGGACTGAAGAGAGAAGAATATTCATCTGCTGTACGTTTTAGCTTAAAGAGAGCAGCCGACTTGGCATTCGATTGAATGAACCGATTTAATAATGGAATGCCCTCTGCACTGGTTAATTTCTCGAAATAGTAATCTTCCATTCCTGCTGACATACCTACATCCTGCCAACCCGTTAGATTGAGAACTCTTACATTCGTATTCGTTAAGGGCAAGCCCGATTGATATGCATTAGCCATGGAATACTCCGCTTGTCCCATCGCCCCAATTACACCCGCTAGTGAGGAAAAATGAATGATCTCTTGTACTTCAGGGAAATACATTCCCAACAGATGTGAACCTTCTATTTTACTTTTTGTTTTCGCACAAAACTCATTCCTGGACTTGTTAACAAACAATCCCTGAGCCGGCTCACCTGCAAAGTTCAAAATATAATCAAGTTTGCCATGATACTGAGCAGCAAAAGAAGAAACTTCATCCTCATTAGATATATCCAACTTGAGATAACTCACATTATCTCTTGATGGCAGACCATCCCACACGGACCTTCTTCCCGCAGCTATGATATGGATGTCAGCATATCGATCAGCCAAATCTCTTGTGTATGCCTCACCAATTCCAGAACTGGCCCCAACGATCAGTACAGTCTTACCTTCGGAGAATTTGTCCCGGGATGATTCATCCACTTTCAAACTCTTCAAACGCAGGATATAGAACTTACCTTCCCGGTGAATAATATGTTGCTCCGACCCATAGTCAACTCGCTCCACATCCGTTGAATATGTATGATCTGTATCCACAACAATAACTTCACTATTCACTTCCAGTCTTAAGGCATAGGCACCCATGGCTATGGAACGATTTAACGCATTCATTTTGGGATACTCACTCTTCTTATCTGTGTATCCTAAAACTCCTGAATTCACGTAATAAAACTTTTTCATATGCAGGATTTTATTTAAACTGATTAGCACTTTTCCAAGGGTATACGTCTCATCCGCAACACGATCTATCTCTGTGTAATTCCGGTCCCACAGGTATACGTGCTTTAACATATCTTTCTCTTGAATCCCTATCGCCTTCTCGTTGATTTCTGTTAGTTCCGTAAAATAGACTATTGGACTATCAAGTTGAAGTTGGGAACGCAAGGATTCATGTACAAAATGGATCGCTTCGGATGGACTGTACGAATGTTGTGTAAACGTTGCAGGTATAATCTCTTCTTGCTTAAAATATGAACTCGATTCTCCCTTGTTAAGAGCATTTTTCACTTTATAATGATCAGCAGATAGAATAAGATTCCACTGTCCATCGAACAAATTAACATTAAGTGATAGGATGATGTTTCCTCGTTCATCCATGGTGCGATCTACTAATTCTATTTCCGAATAGAACTCTTCTCCTACAAGTTCAAACTGCTCAAAACGGATATCGCTCCAATACCATGGAAACACAATCTGTTCCGGTTCAGCCATTCGGTTTAGAGCATTGAAGGCAGGATCGAGAATGGAGGGATAAAAGCTATACATTGAGAATTCCACTTTGTACTCTGAAGGAGGTCTCAGCTTAACTACAGCTCTTGTATGTTCTTGATTAGTCCATAAACGATCTACTACATCCCATCTTCGGGATACAGCAATATCTTCTACTCCTTCGCCCCCAACTTGGCTTGTTACAGCGACTTCCATAAGTTCTCCTGCTTTTATTCTCTGATCCAGCTCTGTAGCCGTTCTTCTTATCGGTTTGTGCAATGAAGATTTATCATGTAACTCAAACTGTAGCCAAGTCTTCAACACACCAGCAGTCCTATATGTTACAACCACCTTTAAGGTTTTCTTATCCAGTTTGAGTAGAATCGTCAGAGGGCCGTCTTGAACTGCCATCTGATTCATAATGTGAAGACCAGTGATGTCATAGTGCTCAAGAGTGTACGGTGTACAATCTAACCCCTGGGCTATCATTTCAAAAATACTTGTACCCACAAGCAGATGTTTTCCATTGAACTGATGTTCACGAATCTCCCATTGTCTCTTACTGTGTAAAGGAAACTGCACGATAAGCCACTCATCCGTTTCCAAGCGCTGAAGATCATCTTGTACTGTGAATGAATTTTCATCTAATGGGAACCAGTAACTCTTTAAATTCAATGGCAATTCCTTAACTTGGGATGGCACCGAACAGCTATATTGTTGAAGAATAACGTGAGCATTTGTACCCGTCATGCCGAAGGAACTAATACCTGCAAGCGCATGTTCTTCCAGCGGAACAGATTGATCCGGAATATAGAAAGCTGATGTTTCAAAATCAATCTCCTCATTGGGAATCTGAAAATCCGGATGAGGTAACACAACGCGGTTACGTAAAGATAAGGCCGACTTAATCAATGAGAACAATCCTGATGTTACATCCAGATGTCCGAAATTGGACTTACATGCTGTCAGAGCAATTTTCTGTTTTGTTTTAACACGTTCTGAAAAGTAATTACTCAGGCTCTCAAATTCGATCGTGTCTCCGATAGCCGTCCCCGTACCGTGTGCTTCAATAAATGCCAGCTGCTGCATCTCATCCTGAAGGGGAGCCCATGCCTGTTCTATCAGTCGTTCTTGCGCATCCGGGTTAGGCGAAGACATATTCATCGTTTGACCATCGTTATTCATGGCGTAGCTGCGGATCAGACCATAGATAAAGTTACCATCCCGTTCTGCATCCTCCTTCCGTTTGAGAATTACAGAACCTACGCCCTCTCCAATGGATGTACCTGTGCTTCGATCATCAAAGGTACGCGTCCTAGCATCTGTTGCCAAAATGTCTACCAATTTATCGGACTTGTACCCCGGCTTAACATAAAGATTAGAACTAACGACTATAGCCTGATCAATAATCCCTTGTCTAAGATCATTTGACGCTTGAATAATAGATACCAGTGATGATGAACAGGCCGTATCCGTCATTATGGAAGCACCACGTAAGTCATAGATATATTGGATGCGACTTGATATGGTCGAGTTTAGCATCCCAAGCAGATCCGGTTTCAACTTACGCTGCTGCAACAATAATTGATATTGATATTGCTGTGTGGAGTTCACACTTGCATATACACTGGTTTGTGTACCGCGGATCTGCTCAAGACAACCCGCATCATTCAGTGCCCGGGTGGCTGATAACAGGGTCAATCTCTGGTTAGGATCCATAAAATCAGCACTTTTTTGTGCGATGTTGAAATATTTATGATCAAATTGATCGATATGTTCAAGATATGAACCTGGCATGAATATGTCCTCAACCAGTTCACCAATCTGTGCATGCCTGTTAGTCGGAAATTTCCCCACAGAAATTCGCTTGTCACGTATTTTATTCCATGCATCATTCATATTCCCACACCCTGGAAGCGTAAGGTCCATACCGATAATGGCAATATCTCCTATACTCAATCCTTTTCCTCCTCTCCTTGATCAGCTTCCAGGAATTTATCCCGCTTTCCAGGCTAATTTGTTACGATAATGCATGATTTGTTCCTCTGGAACTTTTTTGGTCCGAAGAATGAGCTCCAACAAGGATAACGTTTTTTCTACATCCTCAGCCGTTGCCTCTTTCCCAATCTGTGATTTGATCTGGTTATATCCACTAATCACAATATTTTCATATGCTTCCGAATCTTCATTATTATTTTTGGTCGAGACAATAATCCCTAGTGCTCGCGAAAAGACACTGTAGTTTTTATTGACTTCGATGTCGTCCTTCAGTTCATTACTAAGCTTTGAGAGTTGCTCTTCGTTGTGGAGGGCGTGCACTTGTACCTGATTTCCAAGCATTTTGACAAACATTCCGTTCGGGGATAAATCAATGAATACTTGAATGCCCTGCTTCACTGCATAATCTACAGACTGTGTCCAACAGACGGGATTTACCATCTGACTGGATATCCCCTTCTGAACATTAGAAGGCTGATACGGTCTTGCGAATTCGTTGCTAATGACTTCAGTACTCCAATATGGGTTAAACGAGAAACTGTTCAACTGATTGTAAACTTCGTCTGCCGCTGCCTGCATGTAATGAGTATGAAAAGCGCCACTGACTCCTAAAGGAACAGACTCTACCTTGTTTTGTTTGACGAAGTCCTGTAGATCAGTCTTCTTACCCGCAATGACCGTTTGCTTAGAAGAATTATAATTGGCTATATAGATATCTTGTCTATCGCTCAACCACGATTCAACCTTCTCCGGTGAAGCAAACACAGCTGTCATACCCGTACTTTCTTGTGTATCAATTGCTTTTTTCATGGCAGTTCCTCGCACATCTACCAGTTTTAATCCCTCACTATAGCTTAGAGCACCTGCAATGGTTAGTGCTGTAATCTCACCCAGGCTGTGTCCAAGAACGATGCTAGGATATAAACCCACATGTTCCCGGTACAATTGATACATGCACATGGACCCTACATAGGTTGCCAATTGTGCTTTTCGTGTGTCTTGGCTTAGATCAGAACAGAACCACTCTCTGATCGGCTCCTGCAACTGTGTCTCTGCTTGCTCAATCCATTTTAGTGTTTGTTTATTTTTCAGCCATGCTTCCTTTACTTCCTCGCTAATTTTAGTTCCTTGTCCTGCCAACATTAATGCAATTTTCATATCGAGTTATCCTCCTTATAATCGTTCAAGAATTTTATGTGTCAGCATTTCGGAAGTATAGTGGTTAAAGAAATCACTTATTTTTAAATTCACTTTGAATTGTTCTCGTATTCTTTTTTTGAACTTTACCAAGAGTGTCGAATCCATACCGAGATCAAAAAAGCTCTCTTCTGCATGTACAGTCTGTTCATTCAGCAATGTGCATACCATCCCGGATACCTCTTTGTATATAACTTCATAGTTATCTTCTCTTAAGATAACGTTTGGAGAAGCGTTATCTCCATCTGTCTTAGTTTCATCTTTCAAACGTAACATTTGATCCAGCCCTATTTCCGTATCAGCGTATAATGCATGGACATTACGACTAAAAATAGATAACAGTTGTTCCATGTCTTCCGAACTATATTCGCTGGATATCATTGTTATATGAAGTTCATTCAGTTGTTTATATATCGAGAAGTGAAGACCATATTTTTCATCGCGATATGTCTCGATTTCATGGAGTGTTATTGCATGCTCATGACTAAGCGTAGTCTCGATCAGACTTCCTGATTTGTAGTCAAATATGATATCCCGAAAAATGTTCATACATTTCATGGACTCCCGATATCTCACAGCATCATAATGGCTGCTCGTTGTCAGATCCTTGAATATCTGTTGTTGAACTTCTGCAGTGAGTTGCTCCACGCTTGAATAATGCTGTGTATCAAACCTCTTATGAAAAGGAACTAACTGAACAAAGTTTCCAAGTGCTCTAAAATTGGTCTGATTTCTACCCAGATACGGATAAGCCAGATACACGGAGTTATGGTTCAGCCAGCCGGCTACACTGATTGCAAAAGCAGTCAGACATAAAGAGAAATCCGTGTATTTGTGTTTGACCATACTTCCCAGTTTCACAGTTTCACTTCGATAGTTCACATGCTCAATCTGTTTGTTGAGCAACCGAGATTTAAATCCTTCATATTCTCCAAAATCAACTGTATTACGCTGTGAGTTAATATTAGAATCCTTATGTTCTTCCACCGAACTGCATTGGAAGGCCAATGGCTCATCCGAGAGATATGCTGCAATCACATCTTGCAAAAATAGATTAATACTTAAGCCATCAAGTAACGCATGATGTACATTAACAAAAAGGTAATCATTGGTTTCATCAGCCACCTTACATAATACAATTTTGACTAACTCTTTATCTTCCACCGATATCAAGTGAGCATCGAGCATTGCTTGAGGTTCAAACTTAGACTGTGAGCAAATTTCAATTGTAGGTACTTCTGCCGTGATCCATCTCTCAATGTCAGAAGCAATTCGATAGGAAGTCCGGAAAATATCAAATTGTTCAAAGTATAATGTAAGCAGATTATACATTTTGGCAACATTGAGCCCTTCCCCAAACTTCACAATCATGGGAATATTGTAAGCCGTAGGATTCAGTAAACTGCTATTAATGATTCTTTTTTCACTATCACTAGCCGGCTTTGACATCATTCACAATCTCTCCTAAGGTGCGTGTAAATAGCATATCCAGATCTATCGGATAACCCTCTCCTCCTAATTTCCAGATGACTTCCATTGCTTTAATAGAGTCACCACCCAGCTCCAAAAAAGTCTTACTCATGATTAGCTCACTTTGGAGTACACTTGTCATTACTTCTGCAACCTTGTTTACACTTTTGGACTCCTGATCTTTATGTCGGTTCATTGCTTGCATGTCTGTTTTACCATTGTTATTCATCGGGATTTTGCCCACCACCTTAACTGTTGGTATCATATAATCTGGCAGTATATTGCGAAGATGCTGACGGAATGGTTCGAGTTCGATCATATCTGTTACAAACAGGTACAGCCGTGTACCATCGTAATGAGCCAAACACTCTTTATTTAGGCCATAGTTGTATGCACAACGTTCAATCTCGCCAAGTTCAATCCGATATCCAGAGACTTTAACCTGCCGATCTGCTCGCTCGACATAGTTCAATTCCCCTCCAGCACTCTCATAAACAACATCGCCTGTCCGATAATAGCGTTGCCCCTCCCAGTACGCAAACGCTTTTTCATTCGCTTGGTCATTGTCGATGTAGCCTCTCATCAAACCTGAGTCAGATAACAATAACTGTCCTTGTTCTCCACGGTTAACCGGTATGCCACTTTCATCCAGAATGAGAGAATTTCCCTGGTCAAACATCTTCCCGATTGGAATCTCTGTTTCATCCCCAATTACCTTATATCGGGTGGCAAAGACTGTGGTCTCCGTTGGGCCATACACATTGTACACATTGCAATATTGCGCCGCTTCATGCAGATGTTTGATGGAAGCACGTTCACCCCCCGTTAAGATGAGTTGCAACTTGCTCAAGTCCTCCACACATTCTTCAACATATAGATTAAACAATCGTGTTGTCAGAAATACCGTATCGATCTCTTCCAAAATCTCTGGGAGGATATCAAAGTCTAGACTATCATCCTTACTTACCATTCTAAGTGTCATCCCATTCAGCAATCCGCCAAAAATTTCGTAGACGGATGCATCGAATTCAAGAGGAGCAAATTGACCAATTACATTGCCTTCGTAGAATTCATTTTGTCTCACAATTTTTTCAATAGATCGATCTTCAATAGCTACAGCCTTAGGCTCGCCAGTTGATCCAGAAGTGAAGATAATGTATAAAAGACTGTTGGCTTGGCGAGAAGCTTGCTGTACCCCCAATACGTCTTGTAACACATTTTGACGAGCACACTCTTGCTTCTCTATTTCATTAAGACTACGAAGTACGACTTTGCCATTCACTTTAGTACGCATTTTATTTTTGCGATGATTCGGATAGTCTTGTGGAATGACGCAATATGCAGCCCCCGCTCGGACAACTCCAAGCATGAGAATGATCGCCTCCAACTTATCCTCCGCCTCAATAGTTACCACATCTTCATTGGCTATTTTTTGCCACATTAAATGTTCTGCTACCTTGGCTGTCAGTATATCCAATTGACCATACGTCAGCGTCTTTGAGGAATCCTTAATCGCAATTTTCTCCTTATGCGTGTTGAAACTCCAATCTAATTCTTCTAATACATTCAACAGAAATCCCCCTTTCAGACAAGACAGTTTTCCAGCGTTGTATCAAATAGATCTAACATAAAACGAGTTTGCTCTTCACTGTATTGGCTTGAATTATATTCGATTTCGATCTGTGCGTTACCATTCACTAGATAAACACGGATGTATAGTTCAAATTTGTTTAAGTTATCCGCAGGAATATATTGAAAGTATCTGAACATATCTTCTTCATAGGAATAGACAACTGGGTAATCATTGGTACATAGTGTGTGTGGCTCCTTACCACGCTTTGCAAATGCACTGAGACTATCCAAGGAGATCTGTTTGATCGTTGCTAAAATGTCGCGTCCCCTAACAATTCTTCGGGACTGCATCTGTACAAAACAACCAATCTCATGAAATGCTCCCATACTCATACGCCAATTACCTATAGTTCCATACACGCTGCCTGTGCAAGTCTGTTCTAATACCGATTCCCATAATCCTTGAAAAACTGAATTTCTGGTTACTTTCAACAAGGTTGAAATTTTCTCAATATGTTGAAATTGTTCAGGTTTCAATTGTTTTATTAGACGTTCCAAATGACCTTTTTTAGTTGTTACATGCATATTTTGTCCAGATAGCCTTAACAATTCTTCCTTAGTAAAAGAAGACTTGTTGGTTTGTAACTCATTAATTCGTTGGTAAAAACCAAAGCCGGTATCTGGTGAATTCCGAGATCGCCCTGCAAGGTGATCCATAAACATAGATTCAAAGTTTCGAATTCCCCATCCGTCAATACAGATATGGTGAAATTCAATTAGTAAATACATCTTTTGTTTGTACTCTGCGAATTGAGTTCTCCAGGGATATTCTTTGATAAGATCGATCATTTCTTTCCTTTGCTTCAAATAAATTTCGGGATGTTCATCTAAATAGATCTGCGGAATTTCAAATTGATGTGGATCCAGGCGGTGATAAACTTGATTAAACATTCGGTGCTCCGCATCATAGGTATACCGGGTCTGTAAGGTTTGACACTCCTGTATTGTTTTTAAAAGAGCAGTGCAGACCTCCTTAAGACTAACAGGTTCTGGAATTTCATAGATGAATGGCAAACGATACACAGGCAATTGATTGCAGATAAACATTTTTCGTTGTATATATGTCAGTTCGCTAGATTGAAGAAGGTCCATCTGATGTTACCCCTCCTTCAATATCCATAGGTATTATCTGAAACTCCCTCAAAGATCGCTCAAAAGTAACCATTATCCGTCTTTCTTCTTCTGAGTCATATACGTTACTATCGATATACACACTTAGTTGGGAATTTGAAAAACCTCTACGCAGCTGAACGAAAATTTGAAACTTGGATAATCCATCAAATTCAATCGTTTGATCAAATATAGATGAATCCTCAGGCTCTTCCCCTTCTTGCAGTGTTTGAAAAACAACACGAGGATAGGAAAGATTAAATCCATGTTCATTCAAATCCATTAAAGATACCGTTTGGTTCATTCTTGCAATATAAAGACTGTTCTTCAGAATATCCGAATTCGTAGTAGAGAAGAACAAAGGTAAGACTCTGGCAAATGAACCAATGACCTGACTGGTTCGTGCTATAACACGCCCATGATAGACAGCACCAATATATCCCTCTTCGTAATCAAAATACCTGGATAATGAATAATGGACTACGTTTAGTATCCTTAATTCTGTCTCTTCGAAATTCGGTATGCCTATCTCCAGGTTCCAGTGATATGGATGAAAGTATCCACTACCAAGAGAAGATTTACCCGGATTGTGGAATTGTTTGTACGGAAGAAGACTTTCCCATTGCTTGAGGGCTATAGAGGTAGCATGACTGTACTCCTCTGCCAATGAAGCATATTGCGAATATACAGGTTTATGATTGTTATAACACTCTGTTATCTGATTTTTTAGGATTTGAATACCCATATGATCAATAAGTATATGATGAATATTGAAGTACAGATACATATCTCCTGTGGAATTCAAATGAACAAGTTTGAAGTCCCATAATTGTGAGTGAGGATGTATACGAAGTGTTTCTTGATCTCGCTGTAGATCGCTTAAATCTCCTACATCCACCCACTCAATATGTACCTGCTGCTGAGGCATTACTGAAGCTATAAACTGGCCATCCTGCATTTCAAATGAAGTGAAAAAAATATCATTTCCTTGAATAACCTGTTCAATAGCTTCTTTAACCCTTTCCATATGGCTGGCTGACTGAGACGTTAGACGTAAAGCATAACTTACATTGTACATATCCGTATTTATGAAACGAAAGCTATCAATAAAGATTGTTTTCAAAAAGCCAGGAAGATGATAATGATTAAGGTTAGTCGATTCTGGTCCATCCTCCCGTTCTGAAATGGACTTTTTACTGAGTTTTTGTTTCAATTCTTTAATTGTAGAAGAAGTATAAATATCATGGTAAGACAATTGAACGTCATAGTACTCGTAGGCATCTGTAATGATCTGAGCAATCTCGAAAGAGGTGATATCCGTATCCAGTAGATGATCTTCTTCGTTATATCGCTCAAATAAAAGTTGGAGTGTAGAACTCCGCTGAGCTTTATCAGCACTAATAGTGGGGCTGTTTTTTGGCTCAACTTCACCTGTTTCGATACTTACTTCCTGCCCACTCATACTTAACTGCTCATCGAGATTAATAATATCCAATTCAAGTACCATCTCTCCCAAACAATCACATACGCCCTTTACTAACGTGTTATCGTAACGAAACTCCATATATAGACCGTCTTCATATTCATTGAATTGGGTATGGTTATCATATTTGTACAAATAATCTCCCAAAACAAAGGTTGAGAACACTTCAGAATGGGCAATTGGATCTGACATTCGTGTATAAGAGACGACCAAGTCAAAACCCTTCACGCCAATAAGATTCATATATTCCTCATAAGTTAATGCACTTGAAGATTCAATAGCCACAAAAAAATTCTTGAACAGAGCTTTGGCGTTATCCTTGTAACTCAGCTGTTCTGACAGTTGGAATGAATACGGAACAACATCTGTATAATTACCAATCTGATTTTGTTCTGTCTGATGATTCCGCCGTGATATAACTATCCCGAAACGGGATTGCCTACGCTCCGTTGCAAGAGCTATTGCATATAATATGACACCAAATTTGGTAATCCGGAGCTTTTGTGCCAATGATCCTATGGCTTCCCACACTTGTGATGACAATTTGACTTTTCCATAAACGGGATCTTCCAATGGCTCATGAGCAGAGAAATGGGATATGGACTTAAAGGATTCGAAATAGTCATGGAGCATCGATGAATCTTTTTTTCGAATTGTTAGGGACCTCTCTGGCATATCGTACAGACCAGCAGGAACAGAGAACTCACCATGAAGCACTGAATATTCCAATGCGGTCATGAACTCGTTCATCGAATCGCCATCAAACACCAGATGATGGATAAGAAATTCAATTCTGCACTCCGCTTCATCTATATAGTATTTTGCCAACCCTTCTCCCTCAAAAACATCCAGTTTGACATCCTGAAGAGAAATATGACTTCTAAATGAATTAGGCGTGTTTAGCCTTGAACAAAAAGCATATTGGGACTCCTTCTGTACAATGGTTAATCCTAAAGCTTTATGGCCTTCCATTACTCGTTCAATAGCATCAGCTATATTACAAGCCGCCCACTTAGAATCATATTTCACGGTGAAGAATATATCGTAGTTCTTACGATGTTTCTCGGCATACAAAATTTTTTCGTGTAGAGATGATAGATTGGATAATTCGATGGTTTGCGCAACCTGAATGGTCAAGATAATCCGTCCTCCGATCTCCATCGTGTATCCCCGGCATCTCCCTTCATTCGAGGATGTACCGGGAAAACGAGGTTCTGCTATATTTTATACGCTGGAAGAGCTTAAATATCTTCCGTTCTCACTCTTGTCAGTAGTACAAAAATAACCGCAGCACAGACGAACAAACTGATAATATGCACTGTAATCATGCTACTGTTACCTGTAAACCCACTGAACATCTCATTGTTCAACTCTGTAATCCAATGGGTAGGCAATACACTTGCAATCTTTTGCATGCCTTCAGGCATAATTGAACTTGGCCAGAGTGTTCCGCCTAACATCGCCAGAGGAAGCGATACTACGGTAATAAGCAACCGCCCGGTAGACATTTTGGTTGTACGACTTACAAGCAGTAACCCAATACCTGCCGCGATCATATTGAGTAATCCATACGCCAACACGAGCAATAGAAGTTCTCCGAACGATAAAGACAGATCAATTTGGAAAACTCCGGTCATCAGAGCAATCATAAGTATAAATTGTCCTACACCGATGACTGCAAACACACTTACGGTCTGCACATAGTAGCTCAATTTACTGCTCGCTGCCAGTAATAAACGCTGGGTCGTGGTATGCACCTTATCACCAAGGAATAATAGTGTATTGGTCATTGTAAGGAACATAATGATAAACACAATCATATTGAATGAACTCGTTAATACCACCGCATTAGGGTTTCCAAGAATCTTCTGTTCCACTTGTATTGGAGCTTTGGTTGCTGCAGCTTCTTTCATACCTGCGGTTAATGATTCTTCACTGGTGGCATTTTTGGCCAATGTTTTTAAAACAGAGAATACACTATTCAGTTTAATCTCCAACGAGTTTGAATTGAAATTCTGCTCATTCACGTAACTATTCACCTTGAGCAGATCCGGATCATTAAATATGTCCTGAGTGCTTGAAGGGAATACAATTCCCAGATTGGTACTATGATGAATAGCATCATCTGCCGAAGCTGCTTGAGTAATGGTGACATTCTGCTTCTTCAGCATATCCGTGATATAAGAATTCACAGCTGAATCTTCTACATACATCGTAAGTGTGACCTTGGTTGCTTCCTCATATTGCGCTACTACAGAATACGTAAATACAACTGGCAACAACAAGATTAAGATAAAGGTAAGTTTTCGCTTGAAAATACGTCTTAAATACAGTTCGAATACCCGCATCTTATCGTGCCTCCTTTCTTGTGAGGGAGTACACTGCAATTAGAACAAAACCCATTGCAGCAATAAGGGCAGTAAATACAGGCATCAAATCAATTACGCCTTGCCCAATATAATCGAACATTGGACGTTGGAACACTTCATTGATGCTTATGGAACTGAGCTCACCCATATCAAGTTTAACGAATCCGCCACCCACAAATGTCATAACCGGAATCAACAATGTCACTACACCATCCACTTGTTTGATTCGGCGTCCAATAACCCCCAAGAGCAAACCTAGAGCGTTAAAGAAAATTGAACCTGCGATAATGATGAAGAATACAAACATCATGTTGTCTCCATAGCTGACGTTGAAGAAGAGTTTTGCACAGAATACAATGACTGCGCCTTGAAGAATAGATATCGTACACCCTGTTAGAAACTGCCCCATAATTAATGCTGTTTTGGAAATTGGACTAACCAGATAACGATCTCCTAATGCTTCACTGTACTCTTCCTGTACAAAGTTCATGGTATTAGCCAAACCATATACAAGAATCAGAACTAACATAGTCACGCCATAATAGCTCATCGCTGAAATATTGGAACCACTCTCCGTGGAAGCCTCTGTTGCAGTTCCCGGAGCAACCAACATGTTACTATACTCATGTGAATATACGATATTCGGATTGCCCGCACTCGCAACTTCCATTGCCAGGTAGCCATCACCATAGGCTGATAGGGCCAGGTCTGTAATATTAACTTTCTCAATATTATTATCCTTACCATACACCGTGATGTTACCGTTCTTATTTTTCTCATACTCACTTGTTAGATCTTTAGGCAGATATATATACTGTTCTACCTCTCCAGACTCCAACATCTTGAGCGCTTGTGTGCTACTAGAGCCTACCTTGACATTAAACATCTCTTTGTTGTCTTCACTACTAAGGAATGAAACAATATTTTTCCCAACATCTCCACTATCTTCATTGACCACAACTGTTGAAATCTGAGATATGATAGTGGACTTTGTTTCCTTATCTCCTGTCTGAAACACACCAGACAATGCATTCCCCAGAATCATAATCAAAAGAAGCGGCAACAGGATGTAATTGACAAATACGACAGGGTTCTGAAGCTTACGCTTCATACTCGTTGCAAATATCGTCCACATAGATCTAATCCCTCAGATTCTTTCTTGTTAATTTGAAAAACACTTGTTCCAGATTAGGGGTAATATATTGAAAGCTTTTCACATCTTCGCCAAAAGAATCTTTGATCTGACTTATTGCATTCACGTCATTTTTAGGGACTCCCAACTCGACATTGTTGCCTTCTGCCAGTAATACAACATAATCCTCAAGCTGCTTGGTGTACGCCGTACTTTTACGTTGTAGCTCCAAACGGATGATAGCCTGGTCTGTATGTTCCTGAATTACATCATTGAGCTTACCTTGGCAGAGCAATTGTCCATCATCGATAATTCCGACATGAGAGCAAATTCGTTCAACTTCCTCCATGTAGTGAGAAATATAGATAACGGTTGTTCCAAGTTGATTCAACTCTATAATGGCATCCAAAATTCGATTACGGGATTGTGGATCAACACCCACTGTTGGCTCATCCAGTATGATGACATCCGGGTTGTGGACAATACCACAAGCAATATTGAGTCTTCTTTTCATGCCACCCGAGAATTTTTTAGGTTTTTGTTTGCGTTCTTCCCACAGTCCAACAAATTCAAGGGCAAAACGAACCTGTTTCTTCAAACGCTCTCCCTTTAATCCGTACAGTTTACCGAAAAACAATACATTCTCATAAGCAGATAGGTCATAAATCAAGGCCAAATCCTGTGGAACATAACCTACTCGTTTGTTTGTGCTTGCATTGAGATGTTCGTTAAACCACTGAATTTTACCATTTTGAGGTTTATCCAGCCCAAGCATAACTCTGGTTAAAGTAGATTTCCCTGCCCCATTGGGACCAAGTAAGCCGTAAATCTGACGATCCCCAACCGATAAGGATAATTGTTTTAGTACTGGTTTCTTTTTGTTATAACTGAATTGAATATTCTCTCCAGTAAATACAGTTTGCATATTCGTTTACCTCCTAGATTTGTTGTGCCTTTTATGTAAACTTAGTGTAGCACTCAATCTCATCACTTAAACTTTCATGTCATAACAGGCACGTATGAAGTAATAACTGTACTTTCTGAAACAGATTTTGGCTTCGTAACCGTTAAAACATGACCTCTGATTATTAGGCTCAATAACAAAAACAACGATCCTGAAGATACGATATATCGTATCTTCAGGATCGTTGCTGCACATCAGATCTTTCTTATTATGTTTAGGCTGTAACCGCTGCGACCGTGGGTTGGACAGACTTATTCTTTTGCATGCCAACTCGCAGCAGCGTAATCACCCACGTTATAACCGCGATCAACAGAAGATGAACCATGTATCCACCTACGGCTTCTCCACTATAGATCAAACGCATAAATCCCTGTACCCCATTGGAAGCGGGCAGAAAGTTTCCAATATAACGGTAGAATGGCGCCAGCATCTCGGCTGGAATGATATTTCCTGCAGTCATCAACTGGAGTGGAACCATCGCCACATTAAATAGAGGGCCTGCATTACCAAACAGGGCAAAACTCATTTGTGTAAAACAGATACAAGCCAGACTCACCAGCACATGATACAGATACAACGCGCCGAAGGAGCTCGCCACATCCGTGAACTGAAGAGCCACTGTATCAACAATTAGGGGAACAATCACAGCTATACACAATAACAGTATTTGCCGTCCCCAGAAGATTTCCCACTTGGAATGGGTTCGCTTCATGATATTCGACGTAATATTGAACTGGATGTTCATGGTCATCGAAGCAATGTAGGTGATAAAACCCAGAATCATAGGCAACATCGATGTAGCAAAATCACTGACACTGTTCGTTTTATTAATTTCAGCCTTCACAGGCCCTTCATTCATCTTCGCCATCGCTTGTCCAATAGCTGAACTCAGTTCATCGCTGTTTATACTATCGTTATTAAGTGTCACTTGAACCTTGGATTCCAGAATCCCTTGACCCATTTGTGCAGTCATTCCGGTCGCCGCATGTTCCACAATGGATTTGGCTACATCGGCATTTCCCTGATTGATATAAAAGGACAAACTCGCGTCTGTACCGCCTGCAATCTGGTCAGTGAATCCTTCCGGAATAACAATAACCATCGCATAGTTACCCGCATTCATCTGTTTCTCGGCTTCCTGTGAAGAATTCAGAACATTGACATGGAAAGGCGCGAGCGTTTCAATCTGCTTCTGCACCTCTGTTCCCTGTGTCCCATCTTCGTTCACCAAAGCAACTTGAAGTTGATCCACTCTCTCCGTGGCTTGATGATAACCCGTCATCCAGATCACAACAAATAACAGTGGAACAATCAATGCAAAAACCAACCCTATTTTTGTCTGTGGCACTTTAAGAAAATCTTTGAAGCTTTTCATTCGTTCACGACTCCCATTAGTTAAAATTAAAATAATTGCACTACATATATATGCACATGCACATATTTGGCCAAAAAAATTTATTTCATCTTTTCATAGATGCGATTCATCACATTCATGAATACTTCAAGCTCTTCAGGGGAACATTCGGCGAGTGCCTCTTGCTCTTGATGTTTTGCCTTTGGTGTCAGAACGTTATTCATTTCCAGTCCTTCCGCCGTCAAACAAAGCAATACCGCTCTGCGGTCCTGTGGATCTTCTTCTCTTGTCACCAGACCTTTACGAATCAACTTGTCTATAATTTTACCCACAGTTGTCTGGTCCCGAACGGTTAATTCAGCCAGTTTTTTCTGTGATATATGACTTCCAGCCTTGCTCAATTCATTCAGAACTGCAAATTGTTCCGGAGTAATATCCTGTTCACTCAGATTTCTGGTTGTTGTTTTTTTATATGCCAGATACGTCCGTGACAGAATCAGTCCAAGTGGATTTTCATCCATATTAACAGGCATACTGATGCTCCTTTCTCCATATAGTAGCACTACCATCTAATTTGCGTAAGCTCTATATTATTACCAAATCTACACTACTGTCAATTTAATTTTCTATATTTCCAAACAAAAAGAGACCCACCCGTTAGTCAGGCAGCTCTCTCCTCTGGCATCGTCAAACCACACTTACTCGGGCTTGCCACTTGAAGTTTCGGTATCGTCCTTCTTCTTCGTACCTTTACTTTTATAAGGCTTCGGTGTACTTTTTGCCCGGTTAGCGGCGGCTTGCCATCGGTTCCAGCCTTTTTTTCCCGTGCCACGGCCGGTGCCGCCTTTACCTTTTGCTTTACTCATGTTATCACTCCAATAATCCTGTATATGCTTAAAAATGACCGTCCTCGGTAACTTATTATGCAACCCAGCCCATCTAATTCACTTCCAGCATCTCTTATTATACCAAAAATCCACGTCTTTACGTCCATTTCCATAAATCATTGTATTGTTATTCTGTTATGAAAGCGGTATAGTGGACATAATTGAAAGAGGAAGCTGTATCTTCTTCGGGATTGTTACTGGTAAGCAGGCGATACCCAAACCAAGGCTGTCTATGGAGCCTTAGTTTGGGTTTTTTGTTATTATTATGACCATTGAGGTGAAACACATATATGATCATTCGTCAGATTTTCAACAACAATGTCATCCGGGCTGAGAACCAGGTTGGTCACGAATTTGTTGTCATTGGCAACGGTCTCGGCTTCAAAAAGAAAAACGGCCAGCCCGTGGATGAGGATAAAATTGAAAAAACCTTTGTGCTGAAATCAGATAAAATACCGCAAAAGCTCATTGATCTGATTGGGGAAACATCGGTTGAATATTTGAAGTTAGCAGACGAAATTGTTGGTCATGCCAAAAAGGAAATGGGCGATATTTTTAGTGATAATATCTATATATCATTGATCGATCATATTCAGTTTGCCATTACCCGGTACCGTAAATCCGTCGGGCTGAAGAATTCCCTTTTGTGGCAAATTAAGAAGTTTTACAAGAAGGAATTTGGGGTTGGTATGAATGCTGTGGAGCTGATCCAGGAACAATTCGGCATCCAAATGGATGAACATGAGGCAAGTTTTATTGCCATGCATTTTGTCAACGCACGCCAAGATGCTCAAGGCATGAAACAGACCGTTGAAATTACCGAAGTTATTGATGATATCTTCAACATTGTGACCAACCATTACCACATCGCCCTGGATGAAAATTCATTTAATTATTCCCGGTTTATTACCCATCTGCAATACTTTGTGCAGCGAATGTTAAGTAATGAACAGGAGCAATTTGCTTCAGGCGATAACTTTCTGTATGAGCAGGTGAAAGACAAATATAGCAAGGCTTTTCAGTGCACCCAGTTGATTAATCATTATCTTGAAGACAAGTTTGAAAGTGCCATGTCCATTGATGAAAAGGTGTATTTGACGATCCATATTCAACGTGTCACTTCCCGTAACGAGTTGCTTGACGCGGAATAAAAAAAGCTTGCAAACGATTACGGCGTCATATATAGTAGGTCTCACAACTTAACGACAAGGATTGTTACTGCTCAAGCAGGCGATACCTAAATGATTGGCAACAGGTCATCTTTCCGATGATCATAGCCATTCGTTTAGGTATTTTTTTGTTTTCAGGCAATCTTAACAACAAAGGAGAATGAACATGGATCATAAAAAAATGGGGGATGACATCGTTCGTCTCGTCGGCGGAGAAGCCAATATCAATGGTCTTGTCCACTGTGCGACCCGGCTGAGATTTGACCTGAAAGATTCGAAAAAGGCAGAACGCGAAACGCTCGAAAAACACGACGGCATTATTACCGTTGTCGAAAGCGGCGGCCAGTTCCAGGTGGTCATCGGTAGTAACGTGGCTCATGTATATGCGGAGATTATGAAAAACCGGGATTTTGGAGGAGATTCCTCCTCATCGGCTGAGTCCACAGGGGAAAAAACCTCGCTGTTATCCAAAGTTTTTGAAATTATATCCGGAAGTTTCTCGCCGTTAATCCCGGCTATGGCAGGATCAGGTATGCTAAAAGCTTTGCTGACTGTCCTTACCATGCTCGGATGGATGTCGGATACAAGTGACACATACTTGATTTTATCCGCTGCCGGCAACGCTGTATTTTATTTCTTGCCCATTTTCCTTGGGATCACACTGGGTATGAAGCTGAAAGCCAATCCTTATGTAGCTGGCGTAATTGGTGCCGCTCTGATGGAACCGAGCTTCACCGGGCTGATGGATAAGGGCTCAGATGTATCGTTCCTGGGTATACCGGTTGTGATGATGAATTATTCAGCCAGCGTATTCCCAATCTTCATATCGATTAGTATCTATGCTGTTCTTGATAAGTTACTCAAAAAAATCATTTTGAAAGACCTGCAATTGTTCCTTGTACCAATGATTGCTCTGATGATTATGGTTCCGCTGCCCGCCATGGCCTTCGGACCATTCGGCACTACAGTAGGTGACTGGATCTCCTCCGGTGTAACTTGGCTCATTGGTGTCAGCGGTATATTATCAGGGATTGTACTCGGTGGATTCATGACCTTCATGGTTGTCTTTGGACTCCACTGGGGCTTCACTCCCATCACGATACAGAATATCGGGGTTGGCGGCGATCCGATTGAAGCCATGGCTGCTGCAGCTGTATTTGCACAAATCGGTGTAGCCTTCGGTATTTTCCTGAAAGCCAAAAAGAATAAAACCCTGCGAACCCTTGCTGGCTCGACCAGCCTTACCGGTTTACTTGCAGGAGTAACTGAACCAATCGTATACGGTCTGATCTTGCGTTATAAACGTGTGATTCCTATCGTAGTTATCGCAGGTGCGATCGGCGGTGCCATTAATGGTCACTTTGGCGTTAAAATGACTGCTTATGTGTTCCACAATATTTTTGCCATTCCTGTCTACACACCAACGGTTGTCTACGTGATTGCGATTGCCTGCTCCTTTGCGGTAGCCGCGGTATTAACGGTGATGTTTGGTTATGAAAGCAAAACGAAAGACACAGCTTCCGAGAAAAATGAATCTGGTTCCAGCACATCAGCTGAAAGTACGCCGGTAGAGCTTCCTGTCATACCTGAGACCAAAACAACGGAGATCAAGAAAGAACAAATTTATAGCCCACTTACAGGTAAAGCCGTAGCACTGAACACCATTAATGACCCAGCCTTCTCGACTGGTGCTATGGGCAAAGGTTTGGCGATTGTGCCTGAGATTGGTGAAGTTGTTGCTCCGGTAGACGGTGTTGTCACTTCCCTCTTCCCGACTGGACATGCCATTGGATTAACAACCAATGCAGGTACGGAGATTCTGATTCATATCGGCATCAACACCGTAGCGCTGAAAGGAAAACACTTCTCTCCTGTCGTTCAGGAAGGGGATATCGTCAGACAGGGCGATCTGTTGATCCAGTTTGACATCGATAAGATCAAGGAAGCCGGATACGAAACCGTAACCCCTGTCATTGTGACCCTAACGAAGCAAGAAGTGGATGTGTTCGAAACGAATCAAGAGCAGGTAGAGAAAAATGATGTCCTGCTGACTCTCGTTGTCTGACACAACTTATCTTATACGAATTCAACTTAGGAGGAACTAACCATGAAACATACTCAACTAAAACCATTTCCTAAAGATTTCTTCTGGGGAGGTTCAACCTCTGCCTATCAGATTGAGGGAGCCTGGAATGAAGATGGTAAAGGCCCTTCTGTCATCGACATGGGAAACCATGTCGAAGGTGTAACCGACTTCAAAGTAACCAGTGATCACTATCATATGTACAAAGAAGATGTAGCATTGCTGGCTGAAATGGGCTTTAAAGCCTATCGTTTCTCGATCGCATGGACACGCATCTATCCGCAAGGAGCAGGTGAAGTGAATCCTAAGGGTCTAGCCTTTTACGATTCTCTCATTAATGAATTAATTAAATATGGTATTGAGCCCATTGTGACCATGTATCACTTCGACCTTCCTTATGCGCTTGAAGAAAAAGGAGGCTGGTCCAACCGTGCCACAATTGATGCATTTGAACAATATGCCAAGACCCTTTATGAGAACTACGGAGATCGGGTTAAATATTGGTTGACCATTAACGAACAAAATATGCTGATCCTGCATCCTGGCTCTCTGGGGACACTGGATACAACACTTGTTGATCCGCAAAAAACACTGTATCAGCAAAATCACCATATGCTGGTTGCTCAAGCTAAAGCCATGGTCCTATGTCATGATATGCTGGCTGAAGCCAAGATTGGCCCAGCTCCCAATATCGGTGTAATTTACCCGGCGAGCTCCAAACCAGAAGATACACTCGCGGCTGATAACTATGCTGCCATTCGTAACTGGCTCTATCTCGATATGGCGGTATACGGACGTTATAATCATATTGCCTGGAGTTATCTCGAAGAGAAAGGATATACTCCCATCATTGAAGACGGAGATATGGACATCCTGGCGCAAGGAAATCCTGACTTTATTGCGTTTAACTACTACACTTCCCAGACGGTTGGTGAAAGTCTGAACGATGGTAATGACTTCTCCCATACAGGAGACCAGCATGAAATCGTAGGTGAACCGGGCGCATATAGAGGATCTGTGAATCCCAATCTGCAAAAAACGGAGTTTGGTTGGGAAATTGATCCGGTCGGCTTCCGCTCTACCCTGCGTCAGATCTACTCTCGCTATCACCTGCCATTGATTGTTACGGAAAATGGTCTGGGTGCATTTGATAAACTGGAGGAAGGCGACGTGGTTAACGATCCGTATCGTATTGAATTTTTCAATAAACATATCGAACAGATTCAACTAGCGATCACGGACGGCGTAGATGTATTTGGCTTCTGCCCTTGGTCTGCGATCGATCTGGTTAGCACACATCAAGGGTCAAGCAAACGTTATGGATTCATCTATGTGGATCGTGAGGAATTCGATATCAAGGAATTGAGACGTATCCGCAAACAAAGTTTCCACTGGTATCAAAAACTGATTGAAACGAATGGAGAAATTCGTTAATACCGTAATCCTTTAATAACATAATAAAAAACAGTCGACCACACGTTAGGTGTGATCGACTGTTTTTTTGTGTTAGTGTACTTCATTTCCAATAATACAATTACATCTCAGTCTTCGGTTGTTTCACCGTTTTGCCTCCTCGAAGTACCCGCAGGGATAACAGGAAACAGATCGCCAGAACAGCTGCTGCTGAAACGTAAGGATAGTTAATATTCACATCGAACAGTGCTCCAGCCACAATCGGACCTGCGATATTCCCCAAGCTGGTATACGCCGAATTCAGTCCAGCCACAAAACCCTGCTGTTCCTGTGCCAGTTTGGACATCTGTGTACTGATGGCCGGACGCAAAATATCCATACCCAGAAACACGATAAACGTTACGACAAGAATGAGCCAATACGTGTGCACGAACAAGGTCAACAATACAAATACGGCTACAAACAACAGACAGACTGAAATGACCATCTTTTCACCAAATCGGTTGAGCAACCAACCAATCAGGGATACTTGCACCACCGCACCCGCGATGGAACCAAATGTAATAATGAATGCAATGTCTTTCGTGGTGAAACCAAACTTGTGATCCACAAACAATGAAAATACGGTCTCATAGTTTGCCAGACCAAATGCCATAACAAACACAATAATCAAGCTGAAGAAGTAGGGTTCACGGTACGAATTCAGTAATTGAGATATCATGCCCGGAGCTTTGACATTCGACTCGCCAGCCACAGGTTTACTTTGCTCTCCTGTGCTTCGGGTAGATTCAGGCAAAATAATTAATGTAATGATGGATGCCAGCAAACCGGCAACCCCTGCGGCGTAAAACGGAATTCGAATGCCAAAGTCAGCAATGTATCCACCAATTCCCGGTCCGATGATAAATCCGGTTGTAATGGCTGCATTGATCAAGCCCATCCCTTTACCCCGTTCTTCCTCCGTAGTAATATCCGCAGTGTAAGCCATAACCGCTGGGAAGATCATCGCTGCTCCAATCCCACCAAGCATACGGGCTGCGAAGAGCAGCACCGGTGCATTAACCGCACCAAACATAAACTCCGATACGGCAAAGATCAGCATACCGCCAACGATAATTTTTTTACGTCCCCACGTATCCGACCAACGACCCGCAAGCGGGGAGAACAGAAACTGTGTAAAGGAAAATGCCGCGACCAGCAATCCAACTGTGAAGCCAGTGATTTGGAGAAGATCCATATACGCAGGCATAATCGGCACAACCAGGCCAATACCCGTAAAAACAAGAAAAATATTAAACATTAACAGCAGCAATGCGCCCCTGTTCCGTGTTAATAATGCCATGATTCCATCCTCCGTAGTTGTCAAAATGTTGCTTAAGCTTTATCTTTTGCAATGCCATGCAAGAATACACTGGCAGCCTGGCGGTATAACGCAAGAGCCTGTTCAGGTTCCATGCCCCGTGACATCTGGCTTAGGCCAATAATGGTACTTTCCAAGATCAGTGCGAGATGATCTACATTGTCTGCTTTGAACTCGCCGCTCTCAATGCCTTGTTCTATCATTTGTTTATTAAATTGAATATGCCGCTCAAACATCAAGGAGATCCGTTCCTCAATATCATTTTCTTTCTTCTCCCCAGTGAAGAACTCATCAGCCGCCTTCGTCAGTGGATGATTCATGTCATCCATGACGAGTTGTTCAGCCAGTCCGTAAATCTTTTCCGTGGACGTGCGATAGAGATGTTCCTTGGCCGCCCAGCTCGCTTCCCACTCCCGATCCCACTCATCGATTAGATAAAGGAACAGACCTTCTTTGCTTTTAAAATGATAATATATATTGCCTTTACTGCTACCCGTCGCAGCTACAATATCCTCAATGGACGTTGCTTTATAGCCTTTCTGTACAAAAAGGGCTTTGGAAGCATCCGCAAGTTTCTTCTTGGTCTGCTCGGTTTGAAGTTGTTTTTTATTCATATTCATTCCATTCACTCCGTTCCATGCATACTGAACATTCGTTCTGTATTTTAACAGATGCATCGAATATAAGCAATCAAAAAGGTATGACTAACAAAAATAGAACCTTCCTAGTATTGCCCTAGTTATTTTCATTATGTCACTCTGAAGGAAAAGCGCTTATATCCATATAGGATACTTCCCACAGATGATCATCCAGATCTTGAAAACTCCATCCATACATGAATCCATGATTCTGTGGTTCGTTGGATGGCTTGCCTCCTGCATTGAGGGCAGCTTGTACTATGACATCTACCTGCTCACGGCTATCTACAGACAGAGCAACGATGACTTCGGTTGTTTCGGCAGCATTGGAGATTTTTTTCGAGATGAAGGATTGGAAACGTTCCTCAACCAGAAGCATGGCATAAATGTTTTCCCCGATGATCATACAAGTAGCGGACTCATCCGTAAAATTAGCTTCAAACTCAAACCCCACCTTGGTAAAAAATTCAACGGATTTCTTCAAATCTTGAACAGGTAAATTGACAAAAATCTGCTTAGCACGAATAGCCACCATGGGTCACCTCGAACTCATAGAATAGATTCCACCTCAAAATAACACCTCGCGAATACGCTATCAATTTTATTATAAATACCTTCGAATACCACAAGATCATTTTCTCGTAGAATAAACTCAAAGTATATCTCATCTTGAAAATATTATTTATTTAAAAATAAAATAATCAGTTTGGCTACATATATTGTAGTTTTTTGTAACCCTCGAATGCTATAATTTTTTTATTTACTTGGAGGTGTTAACATGGAGACTTTGGTTGTCAGAAAGAGCATAAAAAATTTGAACCAATCAATGAAGGCTAATTGGAATGATTTTTTTAAGTCTTTAGGAAAAGCAACAATTGGAGGAGTATTCTTAGATTCTAAAGAGGTTATTAATAACAGTTATGAAGCATTACTTTCACTTGGACTTGAGAAGGAGGTAACACATCTAGCCTGGCTTCTAATTTATAGATCTCTTACTGAAGCTATAAGAAATATAGTTGAAGAAAGTCGTGAATTATTTAATATCACAGAAATAGATATAGAAAGTCTCAGCATGAGAATTGATCTATCTTTAGAGAATGAAATATTTGAGATTGATAGAAACTTCTTTTCTAACCCTAAATCCTTGAAAATATTAAGCACTGTAAAAATACCGTTTGCACAATGGTTAGACGGATTCAATCTCTCAGCAAGTCAAATCACTTCAATAACTGATCGATTACCCGTATTTTTCACCTTTGCTCTCCATGAAGAGTGGAAAGCAAGGCCAGAACAATATAAAAGTATTTCAGAATACTTTGATTCTCCTTTTATGAGAGCTAATGAAAGACAACTTTCTTGGTTGCGCTATACCACTTATTTGCGAAAAGAAACTGAAAAAAGAATGTTTGATGAAGCATTTAGTTTGAGAAAAATCTATGTTCCTCTGCGGGCATACTATAACAAAAAATCTCAGGATAATTCAAAGTTGGGAGATATTGATTTTTCACTTCCTCCTAATAAAAAGGTCGTTATTGATTTAGAGAAAGAATTAGATAACTGGTTACATACAGCTGATAAAAATGATGCTATTCGTGTTATAAGTGGAGGTCCCGGATCAGGGAAGTCTTCTTTTGCAAAAATATACTCGGCAAAATTAGCCGAAAAGCAAAGTATACCTGTGTTATTTATTCCATTGCATCATTTTGAATTGTCCGATGACTTAATTGAGGCAGTAGGACGATTCGTGAAATATGATAAGTACCTCATCCATAACCCCTTAGATCCTCAAAATGGTGAGGAAAGAATAATTGTTTTTTTTGATGGTTTGGATGAACTATCTAGACAAGGAAAGTTAGCAAATGAGATAGCCAGACAATTTGTTGAGGAAGTACAACGTAAAGTAGATCGCTTTAATATGGAAGAAATAAGAATTCAGGTCATCATGACAGGTAGAGAACTAAGTATACAGCAAAGCAAAGATCAGTTTAGGCGGCCTAATCAAATATTTGAAATACTTCCATACTATATTAGCCACGACGACAAGGATGACTATTATGATCCTAATAAGCTTTTAGAAACAGATCAAAGAAAAACTTGGTGGAAACTTTATGGATTGGCAAGTGGCCAAAACTTTACCTCTATACCTGATACCTTAACTGGAGAAAGTCTCGAAGAAATAACTTCTCAGCCCTTACTAAATTATTTAGTGGCATTAAGTTTTATGAGAGATAAGATTGATTTTAATAAAAATAACAATTTAAACGCAATATATAATGACTTACTACAAGCAGTCTATGAACGAGGATGGGCCAATAATAAGCACCCATCAATAAAAGACACTACTTTAGAACAATTCATTCGTATCCTAGAGGTTATAGCTGTCTCGGTTTGGCACGGTTCAGGTCGAACCACCACAATAAGGGATATAGAAAACTACTCTCAAAACAATGGGTTAAAAGATTTGTTAAATAGATTTCAAGAAGGCGCCGCTAATGGAGTCACTAGGCTCCTAACTGCATTCTATTTCAGAGAATCAGGAGCAAATAATATGGGCGATAACACTTTTGAATTCACCCATAAGAGTTTCGGAGAGTATTTAGCTTCTCGGAGAATTATCTTATCATTAAAACATATAAATAAAATGCTTTCTAGAAGAGCAGATGATCCTGATGATGGATGGGATACTAAATCAGCAGTTGTTTACTTTATTAATTTATGTGGGTCAGCTAAGATTGACACTTATTTAATCAACTTTATAAAAGGAGAGCTTGATTTTCTAAGTGTGAAGGAAATACAAAGACTCCAAGTGACATTAGGAGAGTTATTAAATTACTGTATTAAATTTGACGTACCTGTTGACAGACTTGATCCTAGGCCATCCTTTTCATTAGAAAGGATATACTCTAACAACACTTTTGAATCTTTGATTATTTTACTTAGCTTGGCTTCTAGCCATATCGACCAATCACTAAAAATTAATTGGGATTTAGAAAACAGTTTTGGTACTATTTTAAAAATGATAACTGGACAACGTACTGGTGCAACAAACGCAATCGTTATGTCATATTTAAGACATCTAGACATATCTAATCAATGTCTTGACATGGCGGATTTATATAGGGCTGACTTATCCTACATAAACTTTGAGTCAGGAGCAATGCACTACTCTAATTTAGTTCATTCTATGTGTGATGGAGCAAATTTCAAAGGAGCTAAATTAAGTTATTCTCAGTTAGAAAGAACTCATTTTAATGAATGTAATATGACCGGAGTTTATTTATATGAAGCTTACGCTCGACATGCCTATTTTAATTGGGCACAATTGGAGCATGCAACTATTTACAAAACTGACTTCTCAAATTCTAACTTCTATAAAGCGAATTTAAAAAATCTAAATAATAAAAGTCAATTAAGATTTGAAATGATAATATTTTCAAGTACAGAATTAGAATATACGGATTTTTCAAATTCTTCACTACGTGGTTGTAATTTTAAAAATGCATTATTGAACAACACAAATTTTCATAAAGCTAATCTATCACATTCTTGTTTTGATAATGCAGTATTAAATAATGTGATTTTTGAAGGAGCCGACTTGACAAAGGTTGACTTTGAGAAGGTTAAGTTTATGGAAAATTGTAATTTCGAGGGTTCATACTGCGTAATCAAGCATGAAGAATTTATGGAAGATCAATTTTCAAATAGAATGTAGCATCGCTTTTTCTCAGAACACATTAAATTCTCCAAATAAAAATAATTAAGAGTGATTAGTTATCAACTTCTAGTGATAACTGATCACTCTATTAGCATATATAAAAATATTAGAAGACTACTCATACATTACATCGGAGTTACTGCGTAATCTCCAACTTTTCCAAAAAAGGTTTTAATTTATCCACGACATAATGGCTTCCTCCCCTGCCATCCACCTCTTCAATTACAGCGGTTAACAGGTAGGTCGGAGAGTCGGTATCAAACACTACGAAAAATCCATTCTCCTGCCCCTTCTCACCCTTTTTCGCCTTCAATTCGGCTGTTCCCGTCTTGCCTGCGAGCCCTCCAGGAATTGAATTCAAGGTGTGGGCGGTGCCTCCCTGCCGGGAAACCACTTCTTCCAAAGCATTCTTAACTGTATTTGCAGCTTCGGGAGTAATAATTACCTCAGAGTCCGTGCTTTCTTTGCCAGCGATCAGAACAGGCTTCACCAGCTTTCCTTCATTCACAAATGGCGTAAAGGCAGCAGCGAGATGAATTGGCGACATTAACATTTCACCCTGTCCATAGGATGTGTCAGCCAGCAGCACTTCGGAGGAAAGGTCTTTATGAGAATTATTCGCATATTGACTTGGCTTCAGGTACAGCTCATCCAACCCGAAATTGTCATCAAACCCGAACTTTTGAATTCCGTCGATGAACTTTGCACTGCCCATCTCGGTGGCTTCCATCGCAAAATAAATATTATCGGAATACACCAGAGCATCGACCATATTGACAGGGCTCAGGCTTTTCACCCGTTTGACGTAATATCCGCCCCAACTGTCGTCCTTACGCCACTGCAAACCGGAAATCTCGTGGGTTTTGTCCGCTGTCGTTACCTTCTCCATTAGGCCTGCTGCCGCAGTTATTGCTTTGAAGGTTGAGCCTGGAGCATATCGAGTAGTTACTCTATTGATAAAAGGAAGCTTCTCATTTGCCGAATAAGCATCCCACTCTGCCTGTGTAAGTCCTGTAACCATCTTGTTCGGGTTATAGGAAGGCGCACTCACCAACGCCAGCAAGTTGCCGTCCGTCGGATTCATCAGAACCATCGCACCGGCGTCTCCACCACTGGACAATGTCTGATACAATTTCTTCTGTTGTTTGGAGCTAATCGTCAGTTGAACATTCTGTCCATCTACAGCATCCTTGCGAATAAGCTCAGAACGGGAGTTGCCGGATTCATCCGTAATTTCAATCAATCCACCACGTTCACCACGCAGCTGTTTCTCCATGGACTGCTCCAAACCCGCTTTGCCAATCCAATCCTCTGCGCGATAATAGCCTTCTGTATCCTTATCCAGATCTTCCTTAGTGGCTTTACGCACGTAACCAATCAGGTGCGCAGCCGCATCGCCGAGTGGATAATAACGAATTTCCTTGCTTTGCATCGTAACCCCGCTCAAAGATTCTGGCACGTCAAACTCCTCTGTTGAACCAATCGGGACAAAGTACTCCGGCTTCACCCATGTCTGTGCAAGCGCCTTGTGAATGGCATCTTCCGAAACCTGATAATGATTTGCGATTTGGGTAATCATCTGGTCCGGGTTATCACCAAGTTTCCCAGGTACAATGCCCCATTCGTTCATCGTACCCTTGGTAGCCAATGGCAAACCATCACGATCCACAATGTCTCCACGCTCAGGGAACAGTGTCCTCACGCGTACCTTACTGCCCTTAATCATGTCATTCAGGATCAGCGAGGGCTGCCAGTTAATTTTCCAACTTTTGCTTCCATCTTCAAGCTCCAGTCGAACCAGTTTCAATGTATGCGTCTCACTGACTTCCCCCAAAAAAGTTGTCAGCTGCAGGTTATAATCCACCTCATATGTATCCGGGTTTTGTTTCTCTGCATCGGTCTTGCTGCCATCGGCCGCCGTTTCGGCAATATCTACTGGCTTAACCTCTGCCTTGACGGTGGATACTTCCATACCTGAATAGATCGCATTGTATTTTTCAACAAATTGTTCCTTGTTCATGCCGGACTCTTGCAGCGAAGCAGACGTCATCAAGGTATACAGCTGGTCAAACTCCTTTTTTTGCAGATGCTCTACGTACTGATTCACGGTAGTCTGGGGCTTGGCTTCTGCTTCTTTGTTATTCTGCATGTATAGATACATTCCGATTCCACCTGCAAACAAGATGGGTAGCAGTCCGTACATTAATTTACGTTTGGATTTCATGGTTACATCACCTCTAATATACACTATAGATTTCCAGCGCCATTTAAACAATGAAACAAATCTGACGAATTTATCATTAAAAATAGCCGAAAGCTCACATAATATGTTTAAATAAGGATAGTGAGATTACATACTAAAGCTTTTTTGCTATGCAAAAGGCTGAAAAGGAGCCCGATGATGGAAATCAGCTATTTTTTACTCCCCAAAGCCGAAGTGGCCTATATCAAGTCTACCGCTTCCATGAAAGATGCTATTGAGCAATTGGAATCGCACCACTACACCGCCATTCCCGTGATTGACCAGGATGGAAAATATGTTGCTACCCTGTCCGAAGGCGATTTGTTATGGAAAATGCGAAATACACCCGGATTGACTTTTGATACGATGGATCAGGTTCAAGTCCATGAGATTAACAATCGGGTATATAATGAATGTGTATTCATTGAGGCTGAAATGGAGGATATGCTGACACTTGCAGCAGACCAAAATTTTGTGCCCGTGGTGGATGTCGATCGTGTCTTCCTCGGTATTATCCGTCGTAAGGATATTATTGAATACTATACGCGTAACATTTCGGATTAGATGAAGTCGAACATGCCGTAATAATTGAAAGGGTACTCCTGGGTCATGTTTGGCCAAACCGGGGTACCCTTTTCGTTGCATGGTATGGATATGGAATTGGCTCTACTTGCGCCTAGCCCGCTCTTCCTTATAATAACTCAGTACGTCCCTCGAACTTCCCTGAAATGCCCGCTCTCTGCCGAACTCATACGCCTGGTGCAGATACATATACGCCTCGTCATGCTGTTCAAGTCTCATGCAGATCATGCCGAGATCGATCAATGGACTCGTATTTCTATCCGTACTCCGCGTATGTAACGATATCTCAGCCCACGGCTTTGCCAGTTCATATTGCTTCAGATCGATATGTGCATTCGCATGACAGGATGCGATCCAGCTTGCGATCTCCCATTCCATCTTCGGCTCGGGCAACATGCCCCATGCCTGATCATAATGGATAAGTGCTTGTTCATGCTGCTGCGTCTCATCCAGCACATTACCGGCTTCTACCGTTTCTATAATTTGTCGCTCCAGTTCGGCATGTTCCGGTGTCAGATCTTTCATTGCACCGTCTCCTCCTCCAGGACGAAATACCATTCCAGAAAAGCATTGAAATCAGCCCACTGCGGTTTGCTCTCGCCATTTAGAAACCGTTCGATGGACTCCCCCAATTCCACCAGCACCACTTCTCCCGTCCGACGGTTGTAGAAAAATCCACCTTCACCTTCAAAACTGTCCAGTGGAATATACGCCTCGGGAAGTCCCAGTGTAAGCTGTGCTACATTCATGTCTTCCATATATACGGTGTTCTCCATAAACCAGCAGATCTGATACAACTCCTGATGCCTGCTGTAAAAAGTCGGTCCATCCTCTGCATGTAAATAAAATTGGGCAAAATCCGAATGAAGATCAATCTCAAGCTTCCGTAATGCGTCTTCGTATGCTGCCGGAACATCTTCATGCCACCAGCCTTGCTCCTGGCAGTGTTC
The DNA here is from genome assembly GCF_037974355.1 of Paenibacillus sp. FSL R5-0517. NCBI lineage: Bacteria > Bacillati > Bacillota > Bacilli > Caryophanales > Paenibacillaceae > Paenibacillus > Paenibacillus sp. FSL R5-0517. The sequence continues at coordinate 931,906 of NZ_CP150235.1, read as the reverse complement.
AATTACTTTATTGGATAACATCGTAGCCCTCCTATTTCAATTTTGCTCACAGTGATTTTACAGGTATCCAGACTTGGGGGGGTGTGCCATGACCTCTATATACTTCAAGTTCCGGAATACCTGCATGCTGATATGAAGTGGAGGGAAACCACTCTGTCATAATATGGTGCCACAATCGTTGTATCGCCTCCGGCTCTAATCCGTCGGCCTCAAATACAACCCAATGGGACGCGGGCAGTTCGATGGACACCAGGCCTTCAGGCACTTCACCTGTGTGAGAAGTGGCAATCCAGTACTCCATTTGATTGTCATGCAGCTCCCTCTGATCTACACAGATGCCCACCAGACCGGGAATAGCTCCATTATTGAACCCGTTTAAACGTTCCTCAATGCCGTCTGCCAAAGCATCCTGCCACATCTTGGGGATCCCTCTTAAATTTTCACCATCCACACAAGAAAATGTTTGTTTGATTCCCACAAAGGTAAGCGGCTGCTGTTCAATTACATGTTCATTCACATTCATTCGATGGACTCCTCTCCAAGAGCGATACGGGGCACTGTTCTCCATGACCCATTCGTGAAAACATTGGTAGGCGCTGCTGGCATCGGGGGCCGTAAAAAGATACGTTCCCTCCACCTCTCGGCGACTCAGCCTGGAATCTGCAAGATCCCGATCCTCTTCTTCGTTCAAAACAATTCGATACGCCCCATCTTCCTCGCGGAAGCCAAGGGCGTGTACATTCGTATGTTGTTTATAGTAGCCCAGCTGCAGAACGGCTGGTTGCTCTTCTGCCATTTCGCCTGTGAAGGCTGGATTGGGGAACTCCTCATCGAAACTGGCTTCAGCGGGTACGATACCTTGATAGAAACCGTTAACTACGTTGCCTAGCAGATTCACAATCTGATGTGCGTAGACATATGGAAACTGTTTAATCTCATACACATCACGATCCAACTGATGCCATTGCAGATACTCCATGATTTTGGAATAGGTGAAACTAACGGCACTGGAAAGTTCTCGATCCAAAGGCTGATTGGCAGTAAGACGAGTCAGTTCCACAATACTGTTCACGTATTGCCAGAATAGTTCCTGATCGAAACGTGCTTCCTCATGCAGCATATACAACAAGGTATTCTCTTCTGCTCGTGCATTTTGCATCAGGATCTGAAGTGCTTGTTCCATATATGATATAACCTCCGATATGTCCTACAGTTACTGTATCAAAAGAGAAGGTAGATTGGAAATAGTGCCCGTATCTCTGCAAATAAAAAAGCCCGCAGTAACTGCGAACCTTATTTCTAATAAAATAGCTTCACTCAAAAAACCTTTCCCTGCTGTGGAATATACGATATGTGGCAAGTATAGTCGAAACAGTAATGAACGCCATCACAACAATATATAAGGTTAAATAAGACATATTCAGTCCAAATAAGGAATAGTTTATTGGTGTTTGATAAAGCCCTGTTACCCGTATCATGGTACTTATCGAAAATTTTTCTACCCACTTTAATGACCCGGAATTTAAATTTAATACGTCAAAGGCCAAGTATGGCAGACCTACTATCACAGTATTCACAATTGTAGCTATAAAGGATGTAGAACTGAGAACGGATACCAGTAAAACAATAGATGCAAAGACCAAGCTGCCTGCTATATGAGTAAACAATTGAACCAAATAATATTGAAAAGCATTAAAAGTATACGGTGAGAACTCATAATCAAAACTGTAAACGTACATGCCCACGCTCTGTATAGAAGTATTCGCCCCAGCCAGATTACCAAACCTTAACCAATATAAAACCAAGTTTATCCCAGTAAATAAAATGACACACATAACAACGTACAATATGGAAGCAATGCATTTTGCCGATACGAGCTTGCTTTTGCCTCTTTTACTACTACGCAGTAATGATGCTGTACCTAATGCATATTCTTCAGTAAATACTGGAGCCAACCCTAGTAGAACCATAATCATCATAAAAACTACACCGTATTGATCAATGTATTCCAATAAGTAGCCCCAAGGTTTATTATAATAAATTTCCGATACATTCACTGTTCGCTCCATGACATTGCCACGATCATCATATCGTGTGCTGTTCTTGATCGTTTCCGGAGAAAAAAACACAATATCGTAAAATGCACCATATTGGTATCTACCCTCGGGACTATCCCAGAGGGAATCATATTGATTATGTGCGACTTTTACCTTCTCTGTTGTAATTGGACCTTCATAAGGTTTGTAGAAACCTGAACCATCCATTATCCCAGGATGCCTCCAAAATGAGTATACGACTAGAAAAACAATCAAAATACACATCGCTATACCAATGCTTTTACGCGTTATAATTTTATAAAACTCGAATTGAGTTAAACGAATCAAGACTTCGTCTCCTCTCCAAAATAGTGCATATATACGTCCTCAAGCCGAGGTGATGCTGGTACGGCTTGGGGAACAGGCTTTTCTTTGGCGAGAATTCGGGCTACGATTCCATCTGACTCATAAGACAAACCACTTACTTTGAAATGAGAGGTAAGATCAGCAAGTTGCTGCGAATTCAATTTCGCTTTCCATACGGTATTTTTCATCCGGCTCATAATCTCTTCCGGAGTATTATGGGCGATGAGCTGCCCTTCATTCATCAGAATCATCTGCTTACATGAAAACTCCAAATCAGAAATGATATGCGTAGATAACATTACAATACGATCTCTTCCCAGCTCACCGATAATGTTACGAAATCGAATGCGCTCTTTGGGGTCCAATCCAGCTGTAGGTTCGTCAAGAATTAAAATTTGTGGATCATTCAGCAAAGCTTGGGCAATTCCCAATCGCTGCTTCATCCCTTCGGAGAATGTGCGGATTTTATGTTGTGCCTGATTTTCAAGGCCCACCTTTACTAACGTTTCCTGTACACGTGCTGAAGCTTGATTAATACCAATCCCTTTCAAAGAGCACATATACATGAGAAATTTATAAGCACTGAATCGGTTATAAAACCCAAATCGTTGCGGCATGTAGCCCAACAAACTTCGATAATGTTCCCCCATGTTTTGGATAGGCCGCCCGTTCAACAAAATTTGTCCAGACGTGGGCTTGGAAATGTCTACAATCATGCGAAGCAATGTTGTCTTCCCTGCTCCATTCGGTCCAAGGAGGCCATAAACACCACCACTGGATAGTTCCAGTGAGACTTCTTTTACCGCCAACTTGTTCCTGTATTTCTTGGATACGTTATCCATGGTCAGTATCAAAGGAGTAACCTCTTTCTGTCTTTAATGTATATTTCCTTGCCATCTCATAGATCTGACTGATCAATAGTAGAACTCCACATAGAGCCATCGCTATAACTACTGCGGGCTGAATTGATTGAAGTAGAGTCTTCAATCCGGGATTACTTAATACAAGCCAAACCAGTGCGAACCATACAATTAAAAATATACTAACGGCTGTCCCGCCTCTGACACGCATCGCGAGCCATAGACTTGTACCTGCTGCGATCATAAGCTGTGTATACGCGAGGCCGATAGCACTCCATGATAAGGAAACACCTGGTTCGCTTGATATAAGCAAATTAAGCAAAAAAACAAACGCCATATTCCCAGTGAGCACTACGATTAGACGGGTAAGCATCAGTTGCTGTGCTGTAATTTTGCAGGTCAATTCAATTTCCATTAATCCTTGATCTCGACCTTTGAAAACTTCTAGCAAACCAAGTACAAATGGGACAGGAACTATAAAGAGTACACTCATGTACGGGTCTGTCGTGCTGTGGGTACCTAGCCAATAGCCGAACAACAATAGCATTGAACAGACTAACCAGTAAGATTTGTGGAAGACAGCAACCTCACTATAAACTAACTGGAACAATTCCTTGACTGAAATCCCAGATGATTTTTGTTTCGATTGAGCATTCATGTGATCTGGCATATATGTATCAAGTATTCTAATTGTCTTGTCAATCTCCATCTCGGATGGAAATTCGACCGGATACTCATCCAGATATGAAGCTATTTGTTGGTACTCTTCTATTTCCAACTCTGCCACGGGATTCGATTTATCTCCGTTTCCTCTGCTTTTCATCCCGTTCACCTCCCACAATAATCTCCTTTAATTTCGTTATCCCTAATCGAATGCGTGACTTTACGGTAGATTCATTGGTTCCCGTAAGTTCAGCAACTTCCCTGATCTTCAATCCATTGTAATAGTTTAGAATGACTGCGTCTCGCTGGTGATCAGGCAAACTTAATACTGCCCGCCTGACTTGTTCGTTCTGATATCGCTTATGAAAAATATTCCAAACGTTCTGTTGTTCACTGGCAGGGAACGCCTCCTCAGTTAATTCACTCTCTCTTTGTTGCTGCTTGAACTCCCGCCCACGATAATAATCTCTACAATGGTTCACTGCAATCTTCAGTAACCAGTGACTGAATTTACCTGTGTTCTGATACTTGTTCAGTGAATTCATCATTTTTATAAATACCTCTTGTGTGAGATCATAAGCAGTATGGTATTCTCCGGTTTTTCGGTAAACATAAGCAAATATCGTCTTATAATGCCGTTTCACCAGTACTTCCATTGCAGCTCGGCTACCTTCATGAATCTCTTGAATAAGCTCTTCATCATTCAACGCTCCCTCACCTCCTCTACCTACAATTAACGATATTTGGATTATAAAAGATCAAAAATAAAGCATATATTTTTCTGAATATAAAAACCCCCCCAAAAAATGCATTAATACACTGACTCTGATCCAAATTTTACGCAGAAGTGCGAACTATTAGCTCCATCCTTCCACTTCCTTATTCTGGTGCAACTTTCTTCTTACTCGTTCGTCTAACTACTGACCAACAACGAAGGAGATGACTATGCGAATAACTTGCAGCCCCGGTTTTCCTGGAAGCATGATTGGAACCATTGATCTTCAGCCATCGAAATATTACAGTCCACCTTCCACGAACAGTAAGATTACAGATTATGTTAATGCCGAACTCGTAACCATTCCCTATGTGGAGGATCCGGCATTCGGATCACACTTTGACGTCATGAAGGTCATGAACGGAACTTATAAAGATGAAATGCATGTCAGTTACGATGTGGAGTTTACGATTGATGTAGATAAACAAGGTTATATTACGCAATTTGAACATACGTTCCAGCTGGAACGTTATCTGGACCTAGTTCGCACACAGTCCTATAAAGTAATCAAGACAAACTGGCGTGCACAAACATTTCATGTGATGACATACAGTTACCTGGAGGAAGTTATTCATCCGAAGAATGTTCTGTTTAAATGTAACCTCGCAGAAGATGTGTTTGTTGTAGCTGAACTTGTCTCCAATCACGCCGATGGAAACGCATCTGAGCACAGTATCAAGGATCTGCATTTCCGTGCATTAATCTCGGCACGTGACGATCTGTACCCATTAGAATATATGTGTGAGCCTGATTTCGATCTGAGTCTCGACTAACCAAATAGATACATATGTAGAAAGAGCATGAGTTGCCCCGAATCAGCGGGGTAACCTGTGCTCAAAACCAGCTCGGGGATTCTACATTCGATTTCCCAAGCTGGTTTGTTAGTTATGAGGATTGATTCTGGTATGGGATGTGACTTACGTTCAATGTTTAATCTATGGGATCACTGTTTACGTGTAGACTTTACATCGGATGACCAAATTGCTCCGCTTGTTCAGCCATCTTCTGACTCAATTTTGCTCTGAGTGCACTCATCCATTCCGGCTCATGTGAAAATTGCTCTTCGGCAGACCGAAGCACACGCACGTATCCATATAGATTGGCAAACCGGCGACATGCGGGGAACATGCTCTCCAGATCATAACGTTCTCCCGCCTTGGACCAGTACCCGTTCAGGAACCATTGTTTCTTCTGCTCCCATTGCTCAGGCTCGATCTCCTCACGCAGACTATCCAGACTTCGCTCCACATCCATCGCGTACCAGTGATACATCGAGTCATCGAAATCAATGGCATAACAAGACTGTTTTTTTTCGTCATAGAAGACATTGTCCGGTTCAAAATCGTAGTGGATAAGTCCAAAATTTTGCTTGTTTATCGGCCATGCTGCAAAATACGTTTGAAGAAGCTCTACCTCGTTCAGAGCAGCCGCCTCCGCAGGAAACCCCTCCAAAATCTTCTGCATCCAATCCAAAACATCTGTATAGGTCCAGCGTTGCTTCTCCTTTTGCGCAGGTATGAATGATCGCGATAAATGATGCAGTTCACCCAAAGCCTCACCATAGCTGTACAGGATGGAGTCATTTAGTTCAATGCTCCCTAACTGCGATCCGGGTACTCGCTTGAATACGGAAGCGTAGTATGTTCCCCACGGCGTGTGAGTCTCTACGAGTTCTGTTCCTGAATGGGCAGGTACCACCTCCATGGCTCCATAATGATTCGTTCGAAGATAACGGAGGAAATCCAGTTCAGCGCTAAGGTTGATTTTATTCTTTTCCTCTACCGGGGCAAATCGAAGCAATCGGACCTCTCCCTGATCTCTAAACGGATACACGGCATTGGAGGATATGCGATAATACTGAAACATATCCAGTGACTCGGGATCATAACTCCAATTCTTCAGAATCATCTCGGCAAGGTTGTTATTTTGAAATAAATATTTTAATGATAACATGGGCATTTCTCCTTTTTAATCATTTCGTGTGGATGGTTTATAGCCATCGTCTGCCTATTTTTGCGCGCAAAAAGCCGCAGGCTATGCCTGCGGCTTTTAAAAATTCTGAGTGTATGAGAAATTTGCACAAGCAAATAAACCTCGCATACGCCAGAAAAATTGAGCAGTTATATCCCTATATGTCGGCAGAACTCAGATCGGACTGGGAAACTAAAAGTGTTCCACCCTTCGTCTAATGGTCTGCCGGAAGTATTCAGTTCATTCTTACCTTATTTGTAGTGATCGAACATACCATCTTAGACCGTCGTTTCATGACGCTCACTCCCTTTAAAAAAACCAGTTGTTTCCATAATAGCCGATAACCCTATTGTAAGCAATTACAAAATGACGATAATCCCATCATCTTTTACTGCACAACCATCATCCGTTCCACCGTCTCAGAGTTATCCTTATACCACACCATCACGATATTTTCTTTTTGAAGATCAGACACTTGAATGGACGTATTCGCACTCGGGCTTGATTTGCCCGAGCGTGGCATCCCCATGCCTTCAGTGATAGTGACATCATCTTTTATATTCAATTTCAATTCCATTCCGGTATCCTTCCATTCCATGCTTGGAGATGAGGTGTCCTGCATTTCAAGTAACGCCAGCGTAACTGTGTTTCCCTCCACGGAGACGATTCTACCCGTAATGTCGGCATTCATCGTCCCCTGCGTCATGTCGGGACTGCCTGTTCGATCATTCGTGCCCGGGGTACCCCTTCCACCTCTTGGTGTTCCTCCGTTCATGCCCAGACCGCCACCATTTGGCATCCCAAACCCGTTTATACCTTGTACAGAACCGGTGTTGGTAATATTCTGGGCGGTTATAACATCGCAAGCCGTCAGCATAACCAAGCATCCTAGCAACAGGAATAGCGTAACCGATGTGAAATATTGTTTTTTTCGCATATGATCACCTTTTTCTCAGAGAATATTGCTCCAAGGTACCTTTACGATGGAATATGAAGTCATACGTGTCTTTGAACCCCATATAGGACAGCACAACCAACAACGGATATACAGGATAGATGTATCTGGACTTAATCTCCCAGAGAATATAAAAACCGATGAATCCGAGAATGACCAGAATCAATGAAACTTCGTCATACCGTTTACGACGAATTCCACCGACCAACCGGATGAGAATAAAACAGTACATCAGGAAATTCATCACATATACGATCCAGAGTAATCCTGTCCGATAAGCCGAATCCCCCTGCATCAGTTCTGTTACCGCATTGGTATAGCTATAGGACCCTGCGATTGCGCCTCCCCTTCCTCTTCCGGCACCGATGGAACTTTCATTGCCGATTCCGTATCGGTCCATCTGGTATGTCCCTTCGGTCCAGGTCCATATGATCTTTTTGTAATACATCTGCACCAAGTCACTCGCACTTGCTTCGGACAGCTTGCTGCCAATCTCTTGTTTGAACAATGCTGCGCTCTCGGCCTTATTGTAGTTGGCCTGCCTTTGATAGATCTGATAACTCTCCATATTGTCCCAAAAGCCAAAACGCTCCAGATTAATCCCCATATTGAGCCACATATAGACTGGTGCAGCATTCTCTCCAACAGGTTCACTCACAGCACCGGAGGATTGAAGAACTGCATTCTGAGTCCAGGTTGGTACATTAAACAACATAGCTAGCACACCGATGGAAATGACAACTTTCTTCGCTCCGATGCTCCGCATATTCAGCAGGATATAGATGATAGCAGCGATTAGCACGATAACACCGATGCTTCGAAAGTAATTGCCCATCGCGAGAAAAATGGCGGCAAGGATGATTGTTTTCCAAGACTTTTCACGCACAAAACGAATGATAAAGTATAAACACGATGTCAGAAATGCTGTGGCAATCACATCGTTATAGATCAGGTTGTTCAGGAACAAGGACGGCAGGTACGTCGCTGCAAAGATCAACACACCGTAATCACGTTCAGTGGATCTGTCATTCACTTGTTTATAAATAAGGTAAATCATGAATGTGGTTAATGTTGAAAACAAAATATTGAATAGTTTGATAACCAGATAGTTGTCCGGGAACAGGTACAGCAACGTCTTCAGGTACAGTACGATCGAGTAGTTAAACGGGAACATGTGCAAATAACCGCCCGTTTCAAACGAGGAGTAATCCTGGTCATAGAGCATGTTCATGGCGAGTGAAAGAACCGTCTGCGAATCATCCGTAGGCACTCTTGGAAATACGAAAATGATGATAATCTGAATGGCCAGAGAACATAACAGCACGATTGGAATGACAACTTTTGGAGTGTATTTGTTCAGTTTCAGACAAAGCGCATATAACCCGACACCTGAACCAAGAAGCAAAAGAATGACCGGCAGAAAAATACTCCACTGCTGCATGCCCAAAATGGGATTGTCCCCATACAAGGCGTAGTTGTACTGTGCCCGAACCAACAAGGATGAAGCAATAAACACCGCAACAAACACGAGCAAAATGAGATAAAACGACTTTTGCAGCATCTTAGACATGCCAAAACTCCTTTTCCATTACAGGATTCCGTGAGTATTATAATCGCTCTGGCTGAAAAATCGCTGAATTTGAACACCAATTCCATCCACAAAACTAACGAATTATACCTTTAATGTCGATAATATACACCGAATACATAATCATATCATTTTTAACTAGAAGGAGATCAGAACATGTATATTCAAAAAAGGTACATCCGCTCGCTACTCTCTCTTCCTCTGGCAGGTCTGTTGTTTATGCTGCTCGGAACGCAGCCAATCGCTGCGGCCCCTGTCGACAGTCTGCTGCCTGAGCGAAGTGAACAAGAAATCAGTCAAAAATGGACGCAATGGATGAGTGGCAGGAACCAAACTGCTACATTCACTCAGAATCCCTCGACCAAGGCACCTTACGTCGCTGGTGTAGTAAGTGATTCCACATTAGAGCAAGCTTTAGGAGCAGCCAACTTCTATCGTTATATCTCCGGTCTGGATGGGGATCTCGTTCTGGACGCTGCGCTTAATCGTCAAGCCCAACATGGAGCAGTTGTGGTCTCTACCGGAGAATTGACTCATTTCCCGGTCCGTCCTGCCGATATGCCAAAAGACTTTTTTGATCTGGGAGCCAAATCGGCTTCAAGTTCCAATCTATATGCTGCCTATGGCGTTCAAGGAAATCTTGCAGTCAAAAGTGTCGAAGCATATATGGATGATTCGGATGCCAGTAACATTGCTGCACTTGGTCATCGCCGCTGGATTTTGAGTCCGCAACTGAAGAAAGTCGGCTTCGGGATCGCATCCCGGGACAACAAAAATTATGCGAGCCAATTCAGTACCATGCAAGTGATGGATACAAGCCGTTCAGGAAAACTAAATTACAATTACAACTTGTATCCAAGCAAAGGGGCATTCCCGATTGAAGCATTCCATGTGTCACAAGCCTGGTCTGCACAGCTGAATCCAGACGTCTTTGCGAAGCCTTCCAACTCCGAGGTACAAGTGGAGATTTTGCGTTCATCCGATCAGAAAACGTGGACACTGGGAGCAAAAACGCCGGTTAGCAGTGATCCTGCAAAGGCCTTTTTCAATGTAAATACAGATGGTTACGGATATAACTACGCTGTCATTTTCCGTCCGGATAACTTGAAATCCCTGAAGGCAGGCGATACGTTCAACGTTCGCATTACCGGTTTGAAAAAGAAAAACGGGTCCAAAGCAGAAATCTTATATCAGACTCGTTTCTTCTCGGTCAGCAATCCTTCACAAGAGCCTGGTACTAATCCACCGAATCCTGGGACAGAACCTGGAACAGAGCCACAAGAACCGGATACCGGGAACGAGGATTACCTGGATAATCATCTGATGCAATTCGTATATACAGCGGATCGTACGCGGAACCCTCACCGCTTATGCAGGCAAAACATTCTCTTTCCAGATCCACGGTCCTTCACCTGACGAAAAGCATATTCGTACTGAAACGGTGAAGCTGGATGCTAACGGTCGGTTTAGTCTAACCGTTCCCAATCTGGGCGTATCCGATTTGACCATCTATTTGCAAGTGGACCCAAGCTTTATGTACTTGATTCCTACGGCAAGTAATTCAGACGTCACGTATTACTTCGAATAGAACGGGAGCAAGAGTACTGGAATAACTAAAGTAAAATGAAGTAGTGATCGGATTAAAATAATTCAACAACAAAAACAGTCGGAATGCATAGGCATCCGACTGTTTTTGGTTTATGATATGAACTTTAGTATGGTATGAACTTTGGTATGATACGAGCTTGGGTTACTTTGATGCTTCCTTTTTGCGTTTCTTTTCCAGCGCGATCTCCACATTTTCTTTCACCCGAAACTCCACAATCCGGCGGATCAGATCCTCCGGCAATGGCTGATCCAGCGGAAACTGCACAGATCCCTTAGCCCCTTTATACTTGGAGAGTTCCTCCTTGAACGCCAGAATTCCACTGGGAGCAGGGTAGAAGCCAATATGATGCTGGTATGCGGCAAAATGAACCAAATTCCCATGCTGTGCATACGTAGGCATCTTGTAACTGATCTTCTCTTCGGCGTTCGGAGCTGCTTCACGAATTATCTGTCTTAACGCCTGTAATCTCACCTGTACATCGGGTGCAAACTCGGAGATATATTCATCTACCAGCACCGAATAATGGTTACTCTCAGCCATTTTGGACTCCTTCCACCACGGATACAGCATGGTCTCGTGGTACGGGCATATTTGCTTATATTGTACTTTAAATGGACGAGCGGAACAGCTATTTTCATGCAATTTGAACTGTAGGATTAAGCCTGAATTTACAGTGTCATGGCCCGACCATTTCGCATCAGATAATCTTCTTTTGTTTTGTAATCCGGCATGATGCTGCCGATCCGTCGCCAGAAAGAGCGATCATGATTCATGTGGTGAATATGGCAAAGTTCATGGATGATGACATAATCGATCACTTCCAGTGGAGCCATCGCCAGGCGATAATTGAACGTCAGCTTTTTGTCCCAGCTGCAACTGCCCCACTTCGTGGGAGAATCCACGATCTCTATCGACCTCGGCTTCACCTTCAACTCCTGCTGATAACGACCGATGCGCTCCCCAATCATGCGTTTACACTCGGCAAAATAAAACTTCCTCAGATTCGCTCGCAGCTCTTCTTCTGTAAGTCCCTCTACAGGAATTAATTCATGTAATGCGTGTTCCTTGCCAAAAAGCAAAAACTTCCCTTTGCCTTCGTCTTCGTATTCCTTGGCTTGAGGACCATCGAGCGCCCGCTGCATCAGAGCGGACTTCTTCAAAATCACATCTCCATGCTGCTCCACAAGTTGCCGGATCATGTCTTCACTGGTACCATTGGGTGCTTTGATCGTTACCATATAAGGCAAGTCCATCGTGATGGAAACTTTCTTGCGTTTGCCGTATTCGATGTGACAGTTAATGTTATGGCCTTGCATCTCTATCGTTAACATAATGCGCTCCGCTTCTAAAGTTATTCATTCAACCAAATCAAATTGTATACCATCTCTGTCCTTAATGCATACTGTTTGGCGATATATATGTTCATGTTGTATTTTTATACATAATTATGTATTATTATTAAATTATAAAATCGGAGGTTGAATATGACTCATACAACGGATACAGAACACAAAACCATTGAAGAGATATCTCTTAACCACTGGCAGCCCTTGTCTACCTTGCTATATGACGGCTGGGTACTGCGTTTTGCCAAAGGGTATACCAAACGTGCCAATTCCATTCAACCCATCTACTACTCCACACTGGATGTGCATGAAAAAATTGAGGAATGTGAGCGTATCTATGCTTCCAATCAGTTAAGTACGATTTTCAAAATCACGCCGTTTATTCAGCCGGATCATCTCGACCAGCTTTTGCAGGACAAAGGGTATGCTGTTGTGGATCTGACTCGTATCCAGACTCGGAGTCTAGATGATATCAAAGAACCTGTGCACCAAGCTGTACAGATTGACGAAAAGTTGACCATAGCGTGGCTGGATCACTTTTGCCGACTGAACAAGGTGAATAATCTGCAACGGGAAACGACAGAACTTATGTTGAACAATATTCGCACAAAGGCAGGTTTCATCTCGCTGTTACTTGACGGGCAAGTCGTCGCTTGTGGATTTGGTGTAATCGAACGCGGCTATGTTGGGTTGTATGATATCATTACAGATGCTAACTTTCGGAATCGGGGACTTGCTGAACAGATGATCCTTCACCTCCTGCATTGGGCAAAAGAGAATGGCGCCACGTCCAGTTATCTGCAAGTTGTTGCAAATAATGCACCTGCGGTAAAGCTCTACGCCAAGCTTGGTTATTCGGAAGTATATAGCTACTGGTACAGAGTCAAAGAATGGAACAAGTCCTGATCAAGCTGACAGCAAAAACTGCCCTCCTCCTATTTAGAGGAAAGGCAGTTCTCCGTACTCTTTTCTACAAAGGCAGCTTCACCAGCACCTCATAATTCACGCCAGCTTGGATATTCTTGATGATGTCACCTTCTATACGTTCACCGTCAACATACACTTCAATCGTCTGGACTGTTGCATCCTTCTTCATGTTCACGTTCAGCTTAGCCCCGCGGAACAACCGCGTGACCGACGCCTCGTTCCAATCTTCAGGAAGTTGCGGACGAACCTGAAGCCCTTGTGCGTGACCTTGCAGGCCGAACAATCCATCGATCAGGCAACGATACACCCAAGGCACTGTGCCGGTGTTGAACAAATGACTGGAGCGCCCGGCTGTACGTGGGAATTGACGATAAGCTCCGCGATAATAATTTGGGATAAATACAGGCAGTTGACCCCGTTGGAGAATATCCTCGGCATCGGGCCCCGGAATCATTTTACGCAGCAAACGATACGCTTTCTCCTTCTCTCCTACCAGATACAATGCATAAATATAGAAAGCTGCCGCGTGGTTGTACACTGCACCATTCTCTGCACTTCCCGGATGTTTCTGCGTGACACGGCCTACATCTTCCCGCATCGCTGTGAAAGACGGCGCGAGTTTCTCGACACCATATGGCGTCTCCAATTGCTCCTCTACCGCGCGGATTAACTTCTCCTGTTTCTCCTGATCGGCAGCACCGCTCATGAGTGCCCAGCTCTGAGGATTGATATAGATGCGTCCTTCCACGTCCTTGCTCACACCGAACACTACATTGTCATCCGTAATGCCTCGGGCATACCAGTCCCCATCCCACAGGTACTCATTCGCTGTCGCATTCGTCTGATTGGCATCCTGACGGAATTCCGCTGCAACCTCTGCATGCCCTGCCTGTTCAGCAATTTCTGCCCACACATTAAAAGCATATGCCGTTGCAATGGTCAGCCAGCCGGATACGCCTTTGCCTTTGTATCCCACCATGTTCATCGGATCACACCAGTCACCCTGATTGATATAGTTCAACCCACGCTCATCCCGCTCATGGATCAACCAGCGCATCGCAAGATTCATATGTTCCAGTACAGAAAGCTTCTGCTGACTGTCTGTAAAAGCAACCTGTTCCTCCAGAATGCTATAGTCATTGGTTTCATCCAGATAAGTCTTCATACAGACCGGAAGCCAGATACAGTGATCGGTATGAGGAATCTGGTTAATATATTTCAATTCTGCGTCCGGGTGCAAAATAATGCCGTCCGGCATGGCGCCGCTAATATGCTGTTGTGACAATGCAGTCAGGAATGCCGCCCTTGCAACCTGCGGCTGAATGTAACTCATCCCCATATTATCCTGCAGATAATTCCGGGTCTGTGGATCGGTCGAGAGACGATTTGTTTTCCCGTGATAATACATCTGACGAGGCAGCCAGTGATTCACGACATTATCCAGCCAGCCATCCGATGTCTGGATCTGAATGTTTCCCTTCCCTTCCGCAATATAATTCGCATACTCCTGCTCGGCAGCCGTAAAACCATCCTGTCCTTCCACATTCTGCTTCACAAAATAATGCTGACGGATGCCCTCAATCTCTGCCTCATCATGAGCCGGGCCAAAGATAAATCGGTAGGCCTGCTCAGCACCAGCTTCCAGATCTACTCTGTATTGCAATACGGCCACAGGTGTCTCATATCGCGCATCTCCACCAGCGAGTGTCTCCGACTGAAGTCCAGAAGGATGATGAAGTCCCCCTTCACCTTCAAAGCTCTCTTGATTCACTTCCCAGGCGGTCGGTTGGTGATCTGCAAGCAGATAGGTTTTGTCACTGTAGGTTTTGATTTTGCTATAATCCTGATATTTCTGGTACGGCGTAACCGCCGAGCAGACAATGCCCTGTAACTCTTCCACATAGGAACCGGACTGGTTCATCCATGACATATAACCGACCGTATAATACGGGTAGATACTCAGCTTGCGTTTTCTCGAAGACAGATTGGTTACCTTTACACGCCACAGCTCCATGACATCTTCCCTCGGCAGACGCAGGGACATCTCGATGCAAATGTCGTCCTGAATCACTTTCCAATGAATATCATGTTTGCCTACAGCGAACGTATAGCTATCCGCCTGCTTGCGAACCGGTTCATACGGGGCCGAGAAGATTTCGCCACTTACTTCATCTTTAATGTAAACAAACCGACCCGGATGGTGGGCATAGTATGGCTGCTCCGGTTGCATAAATGTCTTCGCTTCCAGGTTGGGCGCGTACGAATATTTGGCAGGTTCGGGCTGCATAAATTGGGCGACAGCGTACCCCCGGCAATTCACATGAATCATCATCTTTTCATTCCAAAGAAATCCGGATGCCTTCGGTAAACTTGTCGGGCTTGTCAGTTCGACATATTGATTATCTTCCGTTGCTTTAATCATCACTGAACCTCGCTTTCAGATTATGAAGTCAAAAGGGCAGAAAACGTTTTAGGTAACTTGTATACAACTTGGTCCATTATAACACGAGAACGCTTACAGAAAATCAAAAACTAAAAAAAGAGCTGATACACTCAGCTCCGATTCCGTTCCAATTGTTTCTCGATACCCAATCTGTCGATCTGAATCCAATATTCTGCAATGCGTTCGTTTGCCACCCGGTATACCGCGCTCGCAATTTCGATCACTGGCAAATTCGTTGGTGTATATCCGTCCACGTCTCCTACATGGGTACCGGTTTGTTTCCAGCGCACATAGACTTTATCCCCTTGTGTCAGCAACTCCTGGATCTCAAGTGAGAAATCCCCGTAAGCTTCGATCATCTCTCGCACATGATCCGCATAATCGGAAGGCGTTCGGGTCACCGTGACCTCTTCTTCGGATATCACTTGATGGGCCAGTACCTGTTCCGCCATTACACTGCTTGCATAATCCGGATTCCGGCCTGATCGGACCTCTTCAAAAAAGGATCTGACAATCTGTTCTGCTGTCATCTGAGCCACTCCAGTCTATTCAAAATATCCGATTATATATAAATATGTAGTAATTCTTATATTTTAACATGGAACACACGCTACGGAATTACATCTGTTCTATTGTTCTACAGGACTTAAAACCTACCCTCTCACCTTGACAATGCGTCAATATGACCATAAACTAGCAAAGGATGTCAGGAAATTAATAGGAGGTTTAGCCGTTAAGAGGATTGAGTATGGGTTTTAACCATATCTGATAATCTTTCGGTGTAGAAATGTAGCTTTTAGATCAATTCAGAAAAACGAGAAAGCGGTGTATCATGAAACGTCTATTTTTCATTATGTTTGCGCTCACCCTGTTACTGGCTGGATGCCAGAGTAATGAACAGGAAAGCAGTCCGTCCGAGAATAATCCTACAGAAGTCGTAGAAGGTTCTACCATTTTAAGTTTGAAGCAGAAATACGGCTCTGAATCGGAACAAGCGATCATGCCGATGTACAACGTAGCTCAGGATGAAGAATTTACGTTCAAGTTTAAAGCAGATTTACGTAAAAGTAACCTGCGAGCTAGTGACATTATTAGTGTACATACCGATATTAAAGCACTCAAAGCGAGCGATGTATATGCCATTCCAGAGACAAACGACAATAGTGTTTCCATTAAACCTCTTGGATGGGGCGTATTAAGTTCAGATTCCATGATGAACAAGGATCAAAGTTCTTGGGGCGGTGCCCCCATTTATTACATTCGTCTGAATTATGATCCGGATGCTGAGAAGCTAACACTGCTCGATCAGCCCATCATTATTCCGTTTACAGTGAAATCGGAGTTACCTGTGCCCAATCTAAGATATGAGATTGATAAAGACAGACGGTTCAAGCTGGTCTGGGACAAAGTTGAAGGTGCCACTGAATATAAAATTTATAAACGTTCTGACCTAACCAACTTCGAAACCAATGTACCTCTAACTGGCGCAGAGGACGCTTTCAGTAATAGTCTGCCTTTAGATATTGCGGTAACGACAGAGACGTCTTTCAATGATTTTTTGAGAGACGGAAAAGGCGGGCTAGGCACTTATAATGAAATGATAACTACCACTCAGAACCATGGTATACGAGGAGAATATTATGTCACTGCAATCGGCGGAGGCAAAGAATCCAATTTTAGCAGAGGTGTCCCTACAGCTCCGCTTGCTTCCCAGTTACCAACATCTCTGAAAGAACAATTGTATAGGGAGAAATTAAAGAATATAGATATACTTCCTCAGAAAGCAACAGTTGAGTACAATGACGGCTCTCTAGCTCGTGAAACCATTGTCTATGATACCAAAAGCGTAGAAATTTCAGAGTTCAATGAGACGAATATTCCTTTTCACATTAAAGGAACAGCTCTGAAAAGTTATGTACGTGTAGAAAATGTGACCGAAGCAGACCTGGAAAGACTTGCTCAGCAAACCGTAGCCGAGTCCAGCAACGGACTGGTGGAACCGAAGAATGACACACCTTACGTTCCTGCCCCTGATGTGCCAACGATCATCAACAATCATGATGCACCTGAGTCTGCAACAGACACAGAAGAAGCACCGGTAGCGGAAACTCCAACTACAGAGTCCACAACCGATACTGAGACTTCAGAAGATGCAACTGATCCTCTATCTACTGAGGCTTCCGATGATACTTCTGATACTTCTTCAGATATGGCTTCTGAAGAAGTATCCAATGAAGCCACTGCTCCAGCTCCTGAAGCTGAAGAAGACAATCTGGTAGATGAACAGAAGTCCAATACACAGCAAAATGTAGAACAAGGTAATCAGGAAACTGTGCCTCAGCCTGCTACAGGTGATGCAATGATCAATGCAGATTCCGCATTGGAAGAAGTTTTGGCCAAAAACATGATTGCGGCACAAGATAAAATTTCGTTAAAGGCTTTTCCCGAGGCTCAAAATTTCACGACACTCTCGGATGTGGTTCTGAAAGTGATGTACCAGAATCCATTGATTCTTGGTGTGGAAGGTTTCGAATATAACTACGGTACGCTTACCCTTTCGATTCATTACAATGAGTCTGCAAGTGGTATTCAGAAGAAGCAAAATGAGATTATTGCCAAAGCAAACGAAGTCGTGGCTTCCATCATCAAGGATGGCATGAACGAAGACGAGAAACGTAAAGCCATCTACGATTATCTGAACGATAACGCGAAGTATGACGATGCAGCGCTGGAGAATGCAGAGCAGAACAATTTCAAAAATGTCGACCCACAGTTCAATGACTCGTTTACCACTTACGGTATTCTGGTCAAAGGTGTTGGGGTATGCGCCAGCTATGCCTCCGTCTACAAATTGCTTTCCGATCTCTCGGGACTGGAAAGCATCGTCGTAACAGGAGCTTCCAGCGGCGTTCCACATGCTTGGAACAAGGTCAAAATCGGAAATGAATGGTTCCATGTCGATGCCACCAACAATCTGACCAACTCCGGCATCCCTTACTTCCTGTACAATGCCAACGATGAGACTGCTGCCAGTCAGAAAACGATAGCAGATAAGGATTACTGGCTTGATTCCGAACTCGCGATGTTCGATGGCGAGAGCGATGCCAATGATTATTATGTGCAGAATGATCTCGAAGTCGCTTCCATTAATGAGTACAAAACCAAGGCTGAGAGTGAACTCAAAAAAGGAGAGAACCGGGTCATTCTCCGTTTTGCCTCACCTGTTGATTCTGATGAGCTCATGACAGCTGCCGGCGAAGCTCTTGCTGCTGTGGATGAAGCCCTACTGAACACGGCGCAATTGGCAACGCTCGGAAGTTATGCCATTCTGGACCCGAAACCAGAACAGAAGTAACTTAATAATTGTTAAAAAATAAAACAAAGAACTCCATTCACCTTCATTGGGAATGGAGTTCTTTGTTTAACCGGCTTATGATCCAAAAGCTTTTTTTATATTCAACGTTTACGGACTAACCGTACCACCATTTGCATTCAATGTTTCGCCGCTCACATAGCTGGATTCCTGGCTTGCCAGGAACACAAATGCCGGAGCCATCTCGGCAGGTTGTCCTGCACGACCAAGCGGTGTATTGGAACCAAACTCGGCCAGCTTCTCGACGGGTTGTCCACCTACAACTTGCAGCGGTGTCCATACCGGACCTGGTGCAACAACATTGACACGAATTCCTTTGCTGCCCACCTGTTGGGCCAATGCTTTGCTAAACGTGTTAATAGCTGCCTTCGTTGTCGCATAATCCAGCAGGATTGGCGAAGGCTTGTACGCCTGAATCGACGATGTGTTGATAATCGAGCTGCCCGGCTTCATGTGTTTCACAGCTGCTTTACAGAGCCAGAACATGGAATAGACATTTGTTTTGAACGTTGCATCAAACTGCTCGGTGGTCAGATCCGCGATTTGCTCTACAAACTGCTGTTTACCTGCCACGTTAGCTAGGATATCAATCCCGCCAAGCTCTTTGACCGCAGATTCAATGAGTTCCTCACAGTATTTCTCATCCTTCAGATCACCTGGCATCGTAATTGCTTTGCGGCCAGCCTCCTCAATCAGCTTCACGACTTCCTGTGCATCTGCTTCCTCTTCCGGTAGATATGCCAGGACAACATCTGCACCTTCACGGGCAAACGCAATCGCTGCCGCGCGGCCAATCCCGCTGTCTGCTCCGGTCACAACCGCTTTGCGGCCTGTTAAACGTCCGCTACCTTTATAACTTTTCTCACCCGCATCAGGAACAGGAGTCATCTCACGCTGAAGTCCCGGCTCATCCTGTTGCTGTTTCCACTCCGGTGTAGCCTTCGGATATTGTGTCGTTGGATCTTGCATGGTGTGCTGGTCTTGATTAGCCATGTTCAATTCCTCCTTGGATATTTATAGTGATCACTACAATCACAGAAGTTGTTTTCATAAAAGTTTCACTCTTTTCTTTGTAACCGAGATTGGCCAAATTTAAACTGGACCTGCCCCATTTTCGTTGGCAACTGTCTGGCTTAGAATCTACGGAGATTAGAGAATTTTATATCAAACATGTATTTCCAGATAAAAAAAAGCACTCCCTGAATGATGCTGAATCACCCGCAGGTTCTCCAGTCATTTCAAGGAATGCACGTATGATATTACGATATAAGTTGATTACTGAATATTAGATTAGCGACCTTTGCCGCCATCTATGCGTTGTCTTTTTCCGATGCCAAATGCGAAATATCCAGCCACCACGATAGCCATGAACGTAGCTCCAACTATCAGAGGCAAGCGCGTATCCGGGTTAAACGCCATACCGATGATAACGAGGATCAGATACACGATGATAATGTAATTGCTGATCGGGAACCATTTGGACTTAAAGTTATGATCCGCCATCTCGTTGCCCCAGCGCTTTCTGAATCGGAACTGACTGAACGCCAGCGCGAACCATGGAACCATGCCTGGAAGAACACTTGCGCTATAGATGTACAGGAATAGCTTGGAGTCTGGCATCAGATAGTTCAGTACAACTCCGATTAACAACAAGGAGATCGTAATGACGATACTGTTGCGGGGAACCCCACCTTTGGACAGTTTTTTGAAAAAGGCAGGTGCCTGCCCATTCTCAGCCAACGTGTACAGCATCCGTCCCGCACTGTAGATTCCGCTGTTGCATCCCGACATGGCCGCCGTGAGCACCACAAAATTGATAATTCCCGCTGCAGCAACAATGCCGACCTTGGCAAAGGTGAGCACAAACGGACTGCCTGTCTCCCCTACCTCGTTCCACGGGTACAAGGTCACGATGACAAATATGGCACCGACGTAGAAAATAAGAATACGCCACACGATATTTTTGATCGCTTTACGCAAGGTGTGTTTCGGATTCTCCGCTTCGCCTGCTGTAATACCGACCATCTCCACCCCCTGATAAGCAGCCGTGACGATACACAGCGCGAAGAGGAAACCTTTGATGCCTCCAGGGAAGAAGCCACCATGGCTGAACAGATTCGACAGCCCGATTGGCTGCCCCCCATTCCCCCATCCGAAGAAGATCAGCCCCGTTCCGATCACGATCATGGCTACAATAGCCGTTACTTTGATCATCGCAAACCAGAATTCAAATTCCCCATAGAACTTCACAGCCGCCAGATTCGCCGCCGCAATGATGAGCACCCCGGCAAGTGCCGGCAGCCACTGTGGAATATCCGGGAACCAATACCCGACATAGATGCCAATTGCCGTAACTTCCGCCATTCCAACTGTAACCCACAGGAACCAATAACTCCAGGCGGTGAGGAATCCGGCAAGCGGACTAATATATTTGTGAGCAAATGTCGCAAACGAACCCGTGACTGGCTCCTGAATCAGCATTTCCCCCATAATACGCATGACAAAAAAGATAATGATACCGGCCAGCAAATAGGCCAGCAGCACGGATGGACCTGCCCATTTGATCGTACTCGCCGATCCCATGAACAAGCCTACGCCGATTGTACCTCCGAGTGCAATCAGCTCAACATGGCGGGGCTTTAGCCCTCTAGATAGTTGCTTTGATTCCAAGCGATTCTCCCCTTTTCTTGTGTACAGCTTCTTGATGTAATTTTTTAATTTTCACATTCACATTAACGCAATGCAGAATTGCTTCACCAAATTGTACGAGATGTGCCGCAGAAATACAACAAGGAATGTGAGGAAACGGATTCACTACACATATAGGTATAGGATAACCGCTTAATGAATATGGCAGACAACTGATTCAACAATTCCTCGCAGTGTTGTGTAATCATAGCGCCAGACTTCCTTTTCCCTGACTCTACAGGGAGGTCACTGGAACCCCTATGGACAGCTCACGTATTGTAACTTTGGGTATTATGCGACTTGTCGTTATCGATCTGCTTGTATAAAATTGATAAATAGGAGGCTTCACATGCCTGACTTCTTACTGGTCTTATTTTTGTTTAACCTTTCTCTATTCCTGCTTCATGAAATGGATGCGATCAGGCGGTCCGAGTGGAAATTGTTTATTGTATTAAAAGATATGAAAGATGATAAAGCCTACAGGTATTTCACCTGGATTCACTTGCCAATGTACACTATCATCCTCTCTCTGCTCTTTAGCTCCTATCAAACGATTACATTCTGGGTGCTGGATATCTTTTTCATCATACATACCGTGTTGCACTTCTTTTTCGAGAAGCACCCGCACAATGAATTTAAAAATGGATTCTCCAGAACATTCATATATCCAATGGGAATAATTGCTTTAATTCATTTAATATTCCTAATCATCTGATCTCTCAATGACGGCAGGATGAAAGATTGACTATGATATTTTCTTAAAATGGAGGTAAGCCCTATGCAACAACCTCATGCAGAACGAGTTGAATTATTCGTTTCCAACACTCAGATCATCAAGAAGTCGTTCAAATGGCAACATGGGATGATTCACCGTCTGGCCGCCCTGCTCTATGCAGCGGAGAATAAAGTTGCTGATGCAGAAGCTATTCGCCAAAGCCAAGAGTTGATTAAACAAAACACA
The DNA here is from genome assembly GCF_037974355.1 of Paenibacillus sp. FSL R5-0517. Classification (NCBI taxonomy): domain Bacteria; kingdom Bacillati; phylum Bacillota; class Bacilli; order Caryophanales; family Paenibacillaceae; genus Paenibacillus; species Paenibacillus sp. FSL R5-0517. The sequence goes on along the minus strand of NZ_CP150235.1, from coordinate 909,345 downwards.
AAACTCTTCTCTGCCTTCAGAGGTAATTCTGCCATCAGCATTGCTACCATGCTCTCCCTTACAACGGATGAGAACACAAAGCTGGCAGATACCCTTCATGTCTATGATCTGATGAAAGAGATCAAATTCCGCAACTCGGATTATCTCGTTATTGCCGCCTATCAGATTGCAACTCAGGTGTCACCCGATCAGTTTCAACCTACGGTGGAGCGAGCAAAATCATTTTATGACGGCATGAAAGCAGAGCATCACTTCCTTACTGGGCAGGATGACTACATTTTCGCTGCCATGTTAGCCCTTTCCGATCTCGACGTGCATACTGGTGTGGCACGAATGGAACAACTCTACGGGGAATTGAAACCAGAGTTCTCTTCCAGAAACAGTGTGCAGGCGTTAACACAGGTACTCGTTCTTGGAGAGGATACCCCGGATGCAGGGACTCGTGTGATTGCCTTAAATGAAGCTTTTCGTCAAAGGAATCTCCGAATGGATAAAACGTACACATTACCTTCTCTCGGGTTACTTTCTCTACTGCCCTCGGACAGAGACGCATTAGTGGATGAAGTCGCGGAGACAAATGACTGGTTACGGACTCAAAAAGGTTTCGGTGCATGGTCGATCGATAAACAGGAGCTGCTTCTGTTCTCATCCGCGTTGATAGCCATTCAATATGTGGAGAATCTGCGAAACGGTATGCTAACGACAGCGATCTCAACCAGCATCACGAATATTATCATCGCTCAACAAGCAGCCATGGCCGCAGCTGCCGCAGCATCGGCTGCTGCCGCTTCTTCATCATCTTCCAACTAACAAGGACCAGGTTGCCTTGAATATGAGTTAAAAAAGACCCTCCCGAGTTCAAGTTCACTCGGAAGGGTCTTAAAGCATTCATGCATACATCTTAAATAATATTCATCTTCGCTATGATACAATCCCCGTATCTCGGAACTCTTCCAGAAAATCATTCAGCCAATCCTCGCCATAATCCAGAGCTCCCATATCACTTTCGATAAAAGCAACATCCAGACCCATCACCCAGAACCTTCGAGCGATAATAAAGAGATCAACCGCCTGTTCATCTGCATCCGTAAACTTCCGGACCGACCGGTATCCTTTCATCAACGCATCCCATAGTCTTTGTTTCTGCCCTGAATCACCCGACTGCCGTTTCCGAATTTTCACTTGGGCCAGATCGTAAGCACGCCAGCTTTTGGCTGCCCATTCGAAGTCATAATGGATAAACGAATGCTCCTGTTGAAATGCATTGTTATTCCCATGCATATCGCCATGGCACAGACCAAAGTCCAGGTCTTGGCTGGAAGTGGCAGCGATGCGTTCTTTTAATGCTGTTGCAAACGTATGGAGGAATGCTGCTGCTTCATGGTTCTCACCGATATACCGGATGATTCTTTCTAAGGGTCCGTCGATGAGAAATTTCAAATCAAGCTCATATCGCGGCAGCCCCACGTTCACCTGATCCATAGCCTTATGCAATTCAGCGGCAGATTGACCAAAGGCGAAACAAGACTCCTCATCCTCCAAGTTGTTCTCCGTGCCCTCAATATAACGAAACATTACAGCAACCCGTTTGCCTTCTGCCGCCTCCAGCACCGTATATCCAGTGTCATCTCTCTTCTGAATATATTCTCCAATATCGGTATGTTCCGCAGAACCTAGAACGTTCTTGAGTTGAGACAATAACGAAAGCTCATACTGAACATCTCCCTCCGTGATTTCAGTGCGGTAGATCCGGAGAATATACATGCCACTGGACGTGCGAACCCGGTAGGTATCATTCAATCCTCTAAGCCAAAACAAACATTCTTCCCATGTTCCAATGTCATACTGATTGCTCAATGCAGACTCCAGATACCTGGGGTTAAGCACTGAACGTAAAGCAGTCGGTTGAATGGACATATGTATACTCCTTCACTCTGAAATGATATTTAGTTCAACTTAACACCGAAACCGAGCTGACCCAGTTCATTACGATATCCTGCAACCCACAACTTGCCACCCGATACCCAGTACATGTTACTCTTACTTGTTTCAATGAGCGTCACATTCTGGTACGAACGTTGAGCTTCCTTTGTATCGGCATATACGATCGTGCCCGCATTATACCCCATGAAGAGCATCTCATTTTTGTCGGTAATCACCAGGGCTCCGTTATCCGCAGCAGATATGGACTTGTACACCAAATCTTCCTGAGGGTAGTAATATCCTGTTTTCGTAATCCGAATGGGTCCCCTGTTAATCATGATTGGCTTATACATCTTTTGAGTCACATTGAAGCCCAATTGGCGTGAAGAATTGCTGCCCCAAGCCCATAGATTTCCTTTTTGATCAATTGCGATGAGGTACGGATTGTTCGCTCCTGAGGAAGAAATCTGCCGTATATTCTTGAATCCTTGAATAGGTGTTGCTATCGTTTCGGTTTCTTTCATATTCGTGTCCCAGAACCAGACCGTACCATCCTTTTTCACAGCGTAAGCTCGATTCAGATCACCAATGGTTACATCAATAACACCTGTAATCCCAATTTTCCTCGAATGATTTTTCAGAAGTTTCATACCTGTACCTGGAGCCCCACCAAGTTGATACACATTACCTGAATGAGTTAACAACACAACCCCGTTACTATAAACATCCATCTTTTTGATTGCTTCAGGTACAAGAGTAACCTTCTGAGGTGTTCCAGTTTTCGTTTGAATGCCTAAATAGTTCAGATCACCCCAGCCAAACAGTTCCCCTTGCTTGGTTAAATACAGTGAAAAGCGATCTCCCGCTCCGACTTGGCTAACGTTAGATACCTTGTTGATTTTCGTAACAGGCAGTACTGGATAAATACTATTGTTAAGTTCATTATGTAAATTATCTCCCCAACCATATAACGTACCGTCAGCGGTAAGAGCAATAACATGCGTATCACTTGCTGCTACTGATATCGGTTTAACCACTTGTTTGATCTGTTTTGCAAAATGCACATCGGGTGCAGCGCTGCCTACTCCATATTGGGAATAATCAATGATCACCTTTGTTTGCGGGGTATAGTCGTCCTTATATTTATCATATTCTCCCTCGGGGAGATGATCAGGATCTACATAGTAAATATTCGTATCCACCTTCGGCACGGGCAAAGGATAGTCCGGGGAGATACTGGATTCCTTTCCTCGTTCATCATAGAAGGATATTGTAATGGAATTTCGCTGTACCTGTGCAGCATCTATGGGAGTAGTAGTCACGGCAAAATATCCATTTTTATTCGCTGGCACCGTTGTTTCAAACAAGATAACGCGCTTATACTCTTTCTTCTTCCCAACGATGACAAAATCTCCTGTACTCACTCGTAAGCTAACTTTTTCATTTTTGGAATTATAGCCTACCCCTTCAATAAAAATGCTGCCATCCTCGTTCGGTGTATATCGGTAGCTTGCTATCGGCCCTTCCTCAGCATACGTGGGTTCAATGAATACCAGGGATGACATCACTAGCGCAATCGTCAGGCAAACGGTGAACCATTTTCGGTAGAACACATTATTCCCTTCCTTCTTTATTAATATATTCTTAATATATCGTACATAGGAATTTATTGGAATGATATCTAGACCCTCTATAAATTAATCTTATGAAAAATAAAAAAAGACGTGAGCGCACACTGCTCCCACGTCTGAAATTTGCCTGATGGGTGGAACCTTTTTTCAAAATGTCGATCTTACGGCCTATATTTATAATCAAAGTTCATTTTAACACGCACTCTTTTGGTGATCATACAGGGTTACTTGCATTGGCCCGCTTTCCCGTCTTCAGCCGGTTCATACGCTCTGGATCGGTTCCAGCGCTCGACAATACAGCACATTCACGAAAGGCAAAATGTTTGCACCCCTTACACTTCTCCTCGTTCAAATGCTGTAACGCATAATTAATGGCTTCCCCAGTATGTTCAAACCGATGTGCAGGATTTAAACGCTCTAACAGACCTGTTCGTTTCAACATCTCAAGTGGCTGCTCCTGTATGCCCGATAACAATACAATCCCGCCCGACCGTTCAAAATGCTTGATTAAACTCGCCAGGTTAGCTTCGCCTGTTGTATCCATAAAGGGTACCTTACCCATGCGCAACAGCAAAATGCCCGGCCGCCGATAAATCGAATCCACGACTGACTTCTCGAACATATCTGCCGCACCAAAAAATAAAGGTCCTTCAATCGTATATAAGCTGATCTGCGGACAGTCATGTCCTTCCCGAACCATGTGGGCCATGACTTTCTCATGTTTATGCTCGGGATCGGGCAGTACTTTGGCAACCTTCAACATCTCACTCATCCGCTTAACGAATAAAACAACAGCCAGAATCAACCCCACCTCTACAGCCGTCGTTAAACTTGTAAATACGGTAAGCAAAAAGGTAATGAGCAGAACGAGTGAATCGCTCGTTTTGGTTCTCATGACATGCATGAAGGATCTCCGTTCACTCATGTTCCAAGCCACCAGCATCAGAACGGGAGCCATACTCGCAAGAGGAATGTGAGATGCGTATGGCGCAAAGAGAACAAGTACCAGCAAAACCACTACACCGTGAATCACGCCAGACCATGGCGATACTGCGCCGGATTTGATATTCGTTGCCGTACGTGCAATTGCTCCTGTTGCAGGAATGCCCCCAAATAGCGGCGTTACCATATTAGCAATCCCCTGCCCAATCAACTCCCGATTGCTGTTATGTCGACTTCCGGTCATGCCATCGGCAACCACAGCTGACAGCAACGACTCAATGCCACCCAGCATGGCAATGACAAAAGCGGGTTGCAGCAAGTTCATGATACGTTCCCAAGTGATCTCCGGCACATGAAACTGAGGCAAGGCGTTAGGTATGGCGCCAAAGGACGAACCGATCGTAGCCACCTGCCCTTCAAAAAAGAGCGCTGCGATGACCGTCGAAAGAATCAGCCCCACCAGTGATGCAGGCACCTTTGGTGCAAACTTGGGCAAAAGCAGAAGAACAGCCAGACAGATTCCAGCTGTAAGCACACTGTATATATTAACTGTCGAGATATGCATCCCAATTTCTTTCATATTGGACCAGAAGTCCTCATGCTTCTCGATGCCGCGAAGTCCCAGGAAGTTCGGAATCTGTCCGCTAAAAATAATAACGGCGATTCCTGCCGTGAAACCGATTGTCACCGGCCTGGGAATGAACTTGATTAATGCCCCAAGCTTGAATACGCCCATAAGAACAAGCATCAAACCAGCCATCATTCCCGCGATCAACAGATTCTCATATCCATACTGCATCACAATGGCGAATAGAATCGGAATGAATGCACCCGTTGGCCCGCCAATCTGGAACTTAGACCCACCCAGCAAGGAAATGAGAATCCCTGCGATTATTGTGGTATACAATCCATACTCCGGTTTGACCCCGGAAGCGATGGCAAAGGCCATACCGAGTGGAATTGCAATAATACCTACAATCAGCCCCGATAACAGATCCTTGCGAAAAGCGGCAGCATTGTAACCTGCATATCTCCCCATCCATCTCATGTACAAAAACCTTCTTTTCTTCATATATTTAAATATTTGAATATAAACAAAAGACTACTCCCCCGCACACATCCTGTCAATCGGATTGCACACTATTTCCGGCAGGAGACTAACACAAAAAACAAGAACCTCCGGTGATGACACCCAGTTGCTCTTGTTTGTTGTGTCAGGACTCTTTACGAATGTCTTCCAACATGGAAATGGCATCAACCAGATGATTGTCAAAAATCTGTTTGGTGACTGCCAGCAGGTCCTTAATCAGCGGATCACGCAGCGAATAGGTGACGGTTGTGCCTTCTTTGATTCCATGAACAACGTTTTTGCTGCGCAGTACAGCCAGTTGTTGTGAAACAGCAGAGCCTTCCGATCCCAGAATGCTTTGCAGTTCATTCACATTCTTGGCTCCTTCACTCAGCAGCTCCAGAATCTGAATCCGCATCGGGTGTGCCAACGCTTTGAAAAAATCCGCTTTAAACTGTTGTATGCTTTGATTCATACGCTATGCCCCTTCAATCGAACTTTTGAAGATGCAAATATCATAACATAGAACGGATACCATGCTTTACTCTAACCGTAAACGATTCGATGGAAAAATTAAGATTGACCATGCAGTACACTTCAACCTTTATACTTTATTTATATTCTTCTTCACAGATCTTATATCTGAACTCCATCAGGAAGGGTGATTCCTCAATGAATCTGTATATCCATAATCATAAACGCTCGTTGACGAGTTTTCTATTCGAGAAATATATCGCAACGTTAGATACCAAAAAGAATTTTTCAACACGCGAGCTTACTCGCACACATCTGGATCATATGGGCTTGGAAAACATTAAACCCTATACCTTGGCTAAAACAAAATGGTCATCTTCCATCAAAGAACGCTCCCATGAAGACATGCAGGTATTCACATTAAACGATCAGCATTCCCGTGAACAGAGGGTCATTCTCTACATTCATGGCGGGGCGCATACACACCAGCCGCTGTCTTTACACTGGAAATTCATGGACCGCATGGCTCAGGCTCTGAATGCCAAGGTGGTTGCTCCCATCTATCCAAAGGTTCCTCATTTTAATTATCAGCACACGTATCCGAAACTGCTCAATCTATATCGGGATTTGCTCGCCTCTGTGGACGACCCGGCACAACTCACCATTATGGGGGATTCCGCAGGAGGCAACATATCCCTAGCCTTGGCCCATTATCTGAAAATGCATGATCTCTCGCAGCCCAAAGATATCATCTTGTTATCACCTTGTGTGGATATGGTGCTGGACAATCCGGTCATATTTGAATACGAGACCCGTGACCCGATGCTCGCTGTGGAAGGATATGATGTCATCCGGCGAATCTGGGCAGCTGATAAACCTCTAAATGACCCGTTAATCAGTCCAATCTACGGAGATTTCGCCGGCCTTGGTAGAATCAGCATCTTTATCGGAACTCACGAAGGTTTGTTTCCTGATAATATGAAGCTCGACAAGCTGCTGACGGATCAGAAAATCGATCACCAAACGTACGTTTATCCCAAAATGAATCATGTCTTCGTCCTCTATCCGATTCCAGAAGCCAGGGATGCTCAGCGTAAAATTGTTAACATCATAAAAAACTCAGCACATGAAGCTGGACAATAAACTGTAACGCGGCCCCACTCCCCACAGTTTTCGCTTAAACAAAAAGAAAAAAAAGCTCAATCCCTGGACTACCGCCACCGGATTGAGCTTACTTGCTGTTATTCTGTCATCTAACTAACTTTCATAGGAACCATATTCAAACCAGTCAAAATCCGCTACCTGATCCGATGAAGTCCCGTTGCTACTGCTAAACATTCCGATACAGCAGCCAACAAAGCCGCCGGCCACTTCAGTGCTCAGGCTGCTTGTATCCACCTGTTCCGCAACCAGATGATACTGACTTCCATCCGTGCTGTAGTAGAAGTTTAGTTGCTGACCTGTCGCGGCCAATTTGATATACACCCGCGATACTTCATCATCCAGCGCGACCTGCGTAATGTGAGTATCCTGACCATCTATACAGGTCACCACACGCAGCATCTGCTGTTTCTCAACCAGTGCACGCTCAATACGTACATGATACTGATCGTTCTGAATGACGACAACACCAGCCGTCTCATTTGCATTACCGGGCACAAATTCCATTGCTGTAGCTGCCACGTAATCCATATGCCTTTGCCGCAGGCAGACAAAGCTGGAATTCTCTTTTTCCTTCAATGTTTGCGGTTTCAGCTTCAATCGCAGATATCCTTTTCGCTCGGTTAATGAATACAGGTCTTCCTGAGGATTGCGCAAAAACATCCATTGCAAGCCCAGACGATCACTGTCAAAATGGTCAAAACGCAGTTGGGGCTCTACCGGAACAGGTTTTAAATCCAGCGTACCCTGCTCCTCTAGAATTCCGCGCCCTTCATTGACAACTGGCCATCCGTCCTCCCAAATGACCGAAGCAAGGAACGTCTCCCGCCCCAGATTGCTGAAGCTCCCACCGTAAGGACGCGAAGCAAGCATGACCATGAACCATTGACCGTTCGCAGCCTGCACCAAGTCGGCATGTCCCACATTAACAATAGGGTATCGTTTGCCCAAATGGCGATGTGTAATGATTGGATTATTGGGATTTCCAACGTACCCTTCGGTTAAGCTTTGGCTACGCGCAATGGTCACGGCATGGTTGGGTCCTGTGCCGCCCTCTGCAATCAATAAATAGTAATATTCGTCGATCTTATACAGATGCGGTCCTTCAGGCCAAATAACATCAACCATGGCCCCACGCCAGAGCACGTAACTGTCCCCCACCAGTTTCATGGTGGTCAGATCAAGCTCCCTCAGCCAAACTTCCCAGTTTCCGTTATAACGAACTCCCTCGGAACAAGGACGTGTACCCAGGTAATATGCTTTGCCGTCATCGAAGAAAATCGTAGGGTCTATTCCTTCTGCGCCTTCGATAAAATAAGGATCAGACCATGGCCCAGCCGGATCGGTAGCGGTTACAACAAAATTGCCGCCATGTGATACGTTGGTTGTAATCATATAGAAGGTCCCTTCATGATACCGAAGCGTTGGAGCGAATATTCCTTGTGAATGCCCTGCCCCCTGAAGATTTAATTGCGAAGGGCGATCCAGTACATTGCCAATCTGTTTCCAATGTGCAAGATCACGGCTCTGAAAGATCGGAACCCCAGGAAAATAGGCAAAAGTCGAGGTCACCAAATAAAAATCTTCACCCACCCGACAAATGGACGGATCTGGATAAAACCCGGGCATAATCGGATTGTTAAACGTGCATTGTTCGTTTTGATTTGCATTTTTCATTCTTTTACCCCTCCAATGGTGAGTCCAGTGACAAAGTATTTTTGCAAGAACGGATACAGTAAAACGATCGGCATGGCCGTCACAACCGTGATTGCTGCACGAATGGATACAGGAGTCACCATGTTGGTCACATTTTTGTATGAATCCACGTTGACGGTTCCACCCTGTGAGGTCGCAGAGGATAATAATTTCATAAGCTCATACTGCAAAGTGGTCAAATTCCGATTACCCGCCGTGTACAACATGGAGTCAAACCAGGAGTTCCACTGACCTACAGCAATGAACAGAGCAACTGTAGCCAACACCGGCTTGGACAGCGGAAGCACGATGCGCATGAAAATCCGAAAATCTCCAGCTCCATCCATCTTCGCCGATTCTATCAATCCCTCCGAGAGTCCCTGAATGTAGGTACGAATGACAATCATGTTGAACACCCCGATCAAGCCGGGAATAATGTATACCCAGAAGCTGTTCAGCAGCCCCACTTGTTTGATCAGCATGTATCCTGGAATTAAACCGCCGCTGAAATACATCGTTACTACGAATAGCGTCGTGACCAATTTGTTAAACATATACTCCTTGCGGCTCAGCACATAGGCCAACATCGCGGTACAGAACAGTTGCACAACCGTTCCAACCACGGTTCGGGCAACCGAAATAAATGCAGCTTGTGTCAGATTCGGATTCTGGAATACGGAGACATAATTTTGCAGTGTCCATTCCCTTGGCCAGAGATAGATCCCTCCGCGGATCGTATCCAGCCCGTTATTGAAAGATACGGCAATGGTGTTTAAAAAAGGATATAACGTAACAACCATGACAAGCAACATAAATATGCCATTTGTGATGGAAAAAATTGAATCACCCAAGCTTCGTCTTCTACGAAATCGCTTCACAGTTCTGCCCCCTTATCATATCAACCGCTCTTCACCAAGAGACTTGGCAATCCCGTTGGCGATAAATATGAGCACGAGACTGACCACACTTTTGAAAATGCCTGCGGCGGTGGCAAGTGAGTAGTTGCCGAGATTAATTCCGTATTTCAAAACAAAAATGTCGATTGTCTCGGACACATCCTGCACAAGTCCGTTCCCCAGCAAGTATTGAATCTCAAAACCTGCGTTCAGTACGTTACCCACGTTGATGATAAGCAGGATAATGATCGTTGGTTTGATGCTTGGAAGTGTGACATTGAACATTTTGCGAAAGCGGCCGGCTCCGTCAATGGAAGCTGCTTCGTATAAGCTCGGATTAATCGACGCCATGGCCGCCAGATAGATTATCGTACCCCAGCCAATTTCCTTCCACATGCTGGACAGACCCACAATCCCCCAGAAGTATTTGGGTTCCGCAAAAAAGTTGATCGGTGCATCAATCAGACCCAATTTTGTCAGCAGTACATTCACAATTCCGGTTTCCGTTGACAATACATTCGCAACGATCCCTGTTACGATGATCCACGACAGGAAATGCGGAAGGTAAGAGACCGTCTGTACCACGCGTTTGAACAATACCATCCGCAGCTCATTCAATAAGAGCGCCAGACCAATTGAACCGACAAATCCCAGAAACAGACTGATCAGGCTCATCGCCAGCGTATTGCGAATGACACGTAAAAATGTAGGGTCCGTGAATAACGTTCGAAAATGATCCAGCCCAACCCAATCCTGCTCCATAAAACCAATGCCCGGTCTATAATTCTGAAAAGCCATCAACCAGCCCCATAATGGCCCATACGCAAAAATAGCGATAAACGCAATAAACGGAAATGACATCCACATTAATTGTCGCTGACTTTTCATTCTGGACAGGTTGTACCCGATCCAGCTTGTTCCCGCTGGGATATGGCTGGTCTTTAACGAAGGCTGCAGCTCCTTTTTGGCCATGTTTTTTCTCTCCTTGCTGACGAGTTTATCTATATCACCCAGTCTGGATGAATCGATTCCTTTCCTATCCAATCTTCCCGAATCTGGCGTGTAAGAAAGGCTACGGGGTTCCCCATAGCCTTCCGGTGTGACAGGCCTTTATCCCCACAGTTCCATACGTCTGCGAACTTCTTCCGTCAGCGCATCTTCATACGCTTTAATATCTGCACTCTCCTTGAGCGTGGCTTGATACTCTTCCCAAGCCTTATCAAATTCGGCTGGTGAAGTCATAATCACCTTTGGCAGCCATTTGCGTTTAACATCGTCCATCTTCTGTCTGGCAATGGTCTCCGGTTTATTCGGTTCGAAATTATAGGTATAGATCGGGAACCACGGTTCATTTTCCTCCGCAGGCTCCAGGAAGTCGGTAAACTTCGTATATCCATAAGCCTTGAGCACTTTTTTATCGATGTCATTCAATGTGGCAAGGTACTCCTCCGGCTGCTCCTTAGGATCAAGAGCATTCTTCCCATCAGCGGTCATGCCTTCATGATGCGGGAAATAGACCAATGGGCTTCCCGTATTCGCAAGCACCCAGTCCGGATCTTTGGAATTCGCACGTTGCTCTTCATTTCTGGAGAACACGCCTTTGTCATCCACCTGGTAATCCACGCCTTCCTGTCCCCAGGTTCTCAATACCTCTATCTCAGGGTCCAGCAAATCATTAATATATTGAAGTGCCCCTTCGATATCCTCGCAACTCTTAGTAATGGCCAAGCCACCATTTACGTTAAGGATTGGATTGTTCTGATAACGTCCTTTGACATCCTCGGAGAGTGTGATGGACAACGGTACATAGGTTTTGTCATACAATTTTTGCTTCACGAGTGATGCTTCGGCGTCAAGGAACTGCCATCCTTGATCCACCATGCCCAGCACACGTCCGGTTGAAATTTTGGATATATATTGATCATAGTTTGCTGTAAAGGTTTCGTTATCGACCAGGCCTTGATGATATGCTTCATTGATCTTCTTGAAATATGCTTTCGCTTCGGGAATAGTATTATAGTTTTTGGCCGTCAGCGTTTCTTTATCAACGATGGCTGCGCCTTCGTTAGGATAACCAGCCATGAAGAGCGGAGGGTTCTCCAGTGCGAAATAACGCCAGTCATAAGAGATAATCTCGAATCCAATGGTTGGCTGACCATCAACGGTCGGATGCGCTGCTTTGTACCGTTCAATCAAGTCAAAGTATTGGTCAAGTGTTTTGATGGTCGGATAATTATCCCATTCCAGTACGGCCTTCTGAATCCAGAACGCTTCTCCATCATGGGTTACTTTCATCGACTTTTCTTGTATATTGCCGAACTGAGGAATGAAGTAGATATGTCCATCCGTCGTATTTTTCATCTTCTTCCAGTCTTCACCCAGGTAATTTTTGATGTTTGGATATTTATCGATGTAATCCTCAAGTGGTACTAACGCCCCTGCCGCTACCAGTTGCTGAGTACCATCACTCCCATCGATAAAGTCGGGATATTCGCCGCCTGCAATGAGCACACCAATTCGTTCTTTGGCTGTTTGGCCCGTAAGCCAGTCCATCGTAACTCTGACGCCTGTTTTCTCCTCAATAGCTTTTAACAACCGATTATCGTCAGGCGCAATTTTCCCAGGTACGGCAAAAAAGGCTGAAAATTGTTTCAATTCCCTTCCATCTGCTGTTGTTTCCCCTTTCGAGGACGATCCCGGTGTACATCCAGCGAGTGCAATGACCAGTATCAAAGCTAGCAGAGCACTATACTTGATTCTTTTTCTAACATCCTTTTTCATCATGACCCCTCCATCGATTATATTGACAGAAGCTTTTTGGAAAGCGCTTTCCAAAGGCTGACTTAAAATTATCATGCTTCCATGCCCCTCTCAACGGGATAAACTATAGACCGAATCCCACTAATTCCAGTATCTGCGAAAAAAAATATCCCGCCGCTCCGTCAAGGAGTGCAGGATGTTGAATCAATAGAGTACGCAGCATGGGCACTTTTACGATATTGTGCAGGCGTCTCCCCCATGAGTTTCTCGAACCGGCTAATAAAATAATCGGAGTCCCGATATCCCACCATTGTTGCAATCTCATATACTCTTTGATCCGTTCTGCGCAACAGCCGAGCGGCTTCCTCTATTCGCAATTGATTCAAATAATCACTGAAGCTGATCGAGTAATGCTTTTTGAAAATCTGTCCCAGATATGCGCTGTTCATGTAGAACTGCTCTCCCAGTAGCTTCAGGCTGATATTCTCTCTGTAATGCTCGTGAATGAAGGCCTCGATTTTGGCTAATATGCCCATCCCTTTCGACTTTTGCTGCTCCTTCAGCTCCTCTGCGCACATAAGCGAGAACTCACATAAATGTTCAATGTTTTCCTCCATGGATAACATCGCGTAGTTCACCTTCAGAAAAGCCGATTCCATCAGCCCGGAATCTGGAGTGACCGTATCGTTATTCACGAGATCCAGCAAATTGTATGCCAAATAGTGCAGGTGGATTCGGACAATACCAGGCTCTATTCGCTCATCCAGAAAATATTGAAAAATGGCCTTTGCATGGCTGTATAGCTCATCCGTCTGCTGTTCCTCGATAGACTTGACGAGCCCATCAAACAATTGTTTTTCGAATTGACCAGGCCGATTAACAAATAAGTTCGTATCCATAAGCTCGAAATAATAAATGGGCCCACACGTGGTGAAGAAACGTAAGCTTTTCATTATGCCGCAGGATTGATAAGACTCATGCAGCGCCTCCAACCCCTGTACTTCCTTCCCGACATAACAAGCAACCACCGCCCCTTGATCGCGGCTCAACTCGGTATGTAGTTGGGTCAAATAGTGCTCCAAGGTCGCTGCCTTACGTTTCACCATCAGATCCGTAACAATGAGCAGAACCGCATTTTTATCACCTGTAAACGGCTTCAAAACTTGCCCCGGTAAGGGCTCATCCACCCATGCCTCAACCCGAGCGCACCAATCCATTCCCTGTTCTGGAACGCCTTCCACCTCAATCAGAATGCAACGCATTGTGCCAGCATCTTGATAGTGGGGCTGCAGACTCGTAACAGCCTCCTCCTCAGCCACCCCAAGCAAGATTGACTGCATATGCTGGGCCATAATCATTTGATCCTTTTTTTGCTGATAACGCTTCTCTTCTGTCCGTGCGTGAAATGCCTCCCTAAACTCCTCAAGCACCTGTACCAGTTCTGTCTTCACGATAGGCTTGAGAATGTAGTCATTCACCTGATATTTAATTGCCTGCTTGGCATATCCAAACTCATAGAATCCACTAAGCAGAATCAGCTTGATATCACCGTTATATTGCTCATACAAGGTTTGAGCAAGCTGCATGCCGTCCATTTCCGGCATCTTGATGTCGGAAATGACCAGATCCGGCTGCACAGCGCGTATGGCTTCCAATGCCTGCTTGCCATTGGAAGCCTGACCACAAATTTGGAAACCGTAAGACTGCCAATCAATTAACAATTGAAGTCCTTGGCGAATAAATGGCTCATCGTCCACAATCAGCACGTTGATCATATCCTCGCTCCTTATTCTTGGGATGCCAGCATAAGAGGAATTTGAATGCCAATCGTTGTCCCCTTCCCCTTTTCACTGAATATGTGCACCTGAACGAAATCATCAAAATACATCCGTAGCCGAATATATGCATTCATCATGCCAATGCTGCTAAGCTCGCTCATCCGATCCATACTCGGGTCTTGCATCATTTTGCGGAGCGAGGACAGCTTGTCCTGATCCATACCGACGCCGGTGTCTCGAATGGAAATATAGAGCGCATTACTTCGAATTTCGAATAATACCTCCACGACCCCATCATTTGCTGTCCCTTCAATGCCATGGATACAAGCATTCTCCACAAAGGTGAGAACGGTTAGTTTGGGTATCATCATCGCAGCAATGGATTCGTCAGTGATCCTGATTGCAAATTGCAGCTTTTCGCCAAAGCGATACTGCTGAATACTCAGATAACTTTCCACGAAATTGATTTCTTGTGCGATGGTAATCAGATCGTCGCCCCAATTGATCGTCTGACGCAGCAGCAGTGCCAGTCTATGAATGACATCGGAGGTCTCAAGCTCTTGCTTGATCAAACTCCGCATACGGATCGTTTCAAGGGTGTTGAACATAAAATGGGGATTCACCTGACTTTGAAGGGCTTTCAGCTCCGCCTGCTTCTTGGAGAGCTCGAGGGCTTGCCGCTCCACTTGACCCTTAAACACAATCTCAATCAGATTCTTGATCTTGATGACCATCATGTTATAACTATGAGTCAGGCTACCGATCTCGTCCTTGCCCACAGGTCCCGATATCACTTCAAATTTCTCATGCTTCACTTGATCCAGGTGCTTCGCTATCCGATCAACTCTGATGACCAGTGATCTGGATATCAACCAGATCAGCAGTGTGGGCACCAACAGATTAAGAATGATCAGCAAAGTCAAATTAAGCTTGGAATTAACAATCTCCGACAGAACGTCCAATTTCTCCGTGCTGACGAAAATCTGCCAATCCTCGGATACGACGGGAATCGATTGCATGGATTGAACAGGATCAATTGGACTGTTCGCAATCAGATTAAATGGCTGGCGCGTCTGGTTCATTTCGGAATCGTTCGAGAAAATGACCCTGCCATCCGATACGACATATACCTTCCCGTTCGCTCCCTCATTTTTAAGCGATTTGTTGATGAAAGAATAGTCCAGATCAACCTTTAACACCTTTTCAACCTGCTGCTCCCCAAAATAATCCAGCTTGCGAATAATGCTGACTTTGCGTCCTCCCTGACTTTGCGACATCTCTGCCTGCTGCTTGTCAAAATACGAATAGATCATGATATGGTCGCTTGTGTTCATCAGCGCTTGATACCAATCACTTTTCTTCACCTCATCATCCAGCTTAATGAAGTTTCCTCCATTGACGAAGGTATCATTTCCAACATAAAACGTAACTTGATTCACCTGCTGGTAGCTGTAATAGTACCTGACCAGATTGTTGTTGCTAAGCATATCATAGTAGGCAGAGTAATAGTCTTCCTGATCGCGGTACTTGGACTCCATGAATCGATTCAGCGTTCCATCGGTATAGAGAAAATTGGACACATACAAGCTATTATCTATACTGTTTCGCAGGTTGAACTTGATCCTTTGCTGCATTTCATTGAATCGGCTATGCTCCTTCTCCTCAATGTTACCTTTGATGCTTAGGTAAAACACGGTATTTGTGACCAGGACCGGAACCAGCACACAAAAAATGAACAATATGTACAACTTGGTTTTGAGACTCCAATCATCCAGAAACTGAATGCGCTTACAGTGTGTCTTGCGGCTCATGTCTTATCGTTGTCTCCTCTTACATTGACATCCACATTATTATAACGAGTAAGGGAATGATTGGATACTCCAATCCAGGAATTCGGGAGGCCTTTAATTCAACCTCCCGATCGATTGCCCAACAAGACAGATACGAATATCTCACATATTTTCGTATGAATCCGATTTGATCCTACGTCGAGACGACGATCACGTTATAATTTCAGGAGCATTTCATACTGGCCAACATGATACGTAAAACCTGATTTGACCAGGAGGAAATCTACCATCGGTTTGAGATGAGATTCCACATTGAGGACACTGATTATTGGCGATTCTGTGCGCTTGACCATCTCTGTCAGGATGCTACTTGCAATACCTTTGCCCCGATAATTTGGTTTCACTGCAAGCTGTGGAATATCACCTGTTTTTTGATCTATAATGCCATAGCCAACAATTTTGTGATCCTGACGTGCAACTACATAGCTAAAAGCTTCTGGTACAGCGTAGATGGAATCTATTGAATTTTGCCAGGAGGGCTCCACATCCCAAAATTCCTTAAACTGCTCCAAATCAATTCTCTCCACACATTCCACTGTGCAGGCCGTTTTCGGTATGAATTTATCTTTTTCCAGCTGGAAACATGCGAATTCCCTTTGAATTTTGAAGTTTTGTTTACTGTAGAGCTGAACTGCAGATTCGTTGGATTGGATGACTTCCAGCAGATATTGCGCTATATTTTTTTCTTTTAGCAGCTTTTGAATATTCAAGAGCAGATGGCTTGTAACGCCCTGCCGTCTGCATTCTTGTACAACGCCTGTCCCAAGGTCATATGCAGTTGCCTTTCCATTCCAGCTTCGAAGTCCATTGATAACAAATCCGACCATTCTCCCATCTTTAAAGGCTCCCATAGATATTTCGGGGTGATACCCTCTTCGTTGGAGCATTTGTTGAAACTTCCAAAAGGGCAGATCCATTTTAACCTGATAGTCGGAGAACGCATCCACAAACGCTTGGTGAAGTGTTTCCGTGCTTATCTTGTCCAACATTTTATAACTGTACATTAGGGCACTCTCTCCTTTGAAAGGATGAAAACAATAATATATTAGGGCTCATGATCCCTATCCTTATTTAAATATTCTACTAAATAGTTTTAACACGATACAGTAATATCCGTACTATACAATCTGCTTCCTTGAGAGTTTTCAGACACGCCCTAATCACTAAATAGACCGCTCCCTGGTTAAGGGATACGGTCTATTTAATCATTATTTATTCTATGGGGATACCGATTTGGTTAAACCAATTTTGGTGATCACCGTATCATACGGCTCCAATTCCATGGTCTGTTTCCCATGCTCTGTATGGATCGTCGTGGACTGAACCTGATCGCTATTATTGATCACAACCAATATGTTGCTTTCAGGGTAGTAAGCGCACTCGGTATACAAGTTATCCGTGATGTACAATGTTTCATGGAATTCATTGCCCGCAAATCGAATCAAATTCAGAAGTAATCTTGTATTTGCCCAGCTGAATTCGAAGGAAGGCAGGTAGATCCCTTTTCCTTTTCCAAAAGCATGTGTGGACAACGTGATCTGACCATTCGTTTCACTCATTACAGCTGCTGATCCATCAGTAAGATAAATGTTCTTTTTCGGAAGTATGCTGGCCCCCTCAGGCACCAAACCATACTCATCACTAACCTCATAGGACCATTTTCCATGAACAACCCTTGCACCTGTATCCTCATCTACCCCAAGCACATGAGCCATTCTAAAATAGCTGTCGTACCCGTGGGTCGCTGTGGGCTGGTTGATCCCCATAAATGTACCGCCTTCGTACACCCACTGGGTTAGGATGTCTACACATTGGTGGTCTTTCCAGTGCTCTCCACCGCTCCATGCTGAACCCGCAGAACCCGCATTAATGACAACATCCACATCCTTCAATACGCCCTGACGAATATCCTCAAAATCAATAAACTGCACGTCAACAGGTAATCCGGCTAATGCCTCATTCACATGAATCAGATCATGCATATGCGTTTCATGAAAATGACCGGACAAGGTCCACGATCTTAACTTGCCCCAGCTATGCAGAACGGCTACTTTTGTCTTGATCTGATAAGGTTTTCCCTTCTGATGGAGCTCTTTCATTTCCCTGAATTCATGGGCAATCTTCTCAATGTAATCCACAAAATCAGGATAAGGCTCAACCAGATGCAAATACCCACCCAATCCTATCCGATCGATCGGCTCACGCAGCAGCGCACGCCGAATATTAATCCAATATTTCTTTGCATCAAGGGTAGGATCTCCGCCTTCCTTGAAGGTAGGAAGCCCGCCTAAGCCAACCGGGAACAAGTAGGGATGCAATCGAATCTCATGGGTATCAGCCTTAACGCCTGAGCACATTCTAGCCTCATAACCGGAGAACACACATTTGATCATGCCGTCGAATCCAAACTCCTGAAAGCGATCATTGTACGGCTCCATTCCCACCCAGCTGTCATCATAGAAGACATACGCCAGCTTGTTATGCTTGTGCACCATATCAATTAATTTCTTACCGAATTCAATGACAAAATCATTGATAAATGCCATCCAGTCCAGTTTGCGCTGATCCGCAGGCATATGAGTGACCTGATATTTACCGCCATTCACAAAGTCCTCGGCTGAGAGTGAATACCCAAATTTCTGAGCAAATAGATCCAGCGCTCTCGAACTTACCGTGAAATCATAGGAACCCCAATCCGAGAACAGATGGCGGTTCCGCTCATCACTGCCCCAGATCCAGGCGAAATTATAAAATAGCGATGTAAAACGTACAACCGTTGTTTCCGGATGGTTTTGACACCACGTTTCCATCCAATCTAGTAGATACGTTTGCGTTTCCGTATAGATCGGGTCAATCTGCATCAGATGCTCTTTATCCCAATTATTCGTTGTATGATTGTACATGGAGATCTCTTCCCAGATCCGATAGACCATGAAACTTACCGTGTATTTATGCCAGGGAGCAACGCCAGTAATCACTACATTGCCAGATTCCCTTTCATAATTCCATTGTGCTCTTGGTACCTCTTCTCCAGTCGTTCGATCATATACCTGCCAATACTTAAATGCTTCTTTGGAATCATTCACCCTGAATTGTTCAGCAAAAAAATCCTCCATCAGATAGATGGATACATAATCTTGTACAGCGACCTTCGGATTCGTAATGAGAAAACATTGCTGCAGCTTATCCAGATTACGGGATGCCCACTCATTATGATCCCGAATGATGCAAATGGTTGAATAGATGCCATATCCGGCATTAATAATCTCGTCGGACAATTTCGTACCGTCACTATCACGGATCACATCAGCACCCCAGCGATCGGCAAGTTCCAGCGTAAGTGCCTCATAACCGGATTCTCCCGGCAGTGTAAAGGAGCCTTTGGTTAATTTGGACAATTGGGTTCCCTCCCTATCTCAACATATCGGACAGAAAAGCGAGTGCCAGGCCCTGACCCCAGCCTTGAATCCAGTCTTTAGGAATATTGCGATAGCCATCCCGATCCTTCATCACGGCTGTACCGCCAGATACACCAAGCACACGGCCATCTTCGCTAATGTTGTTCAGGATGCCTTCGAGTGCCTTTTGCACATATTTGGTATGCAGTGGGTTGCCGTTATTAATCATTGCCGCTGCAATACCCGCGGAAGCTGATACCTCTTCATACGATTCTACGTCATCCAGCACCGTACGCCACAAGCCGTTCTCGGTCTGTACCAGCTTCAGAGCCGCCAATTGATCGCGAAGAGCACATTCTACATCCATACACTGCGGATACAGATACCAGTCGTTCAATTGCGGTTTCACTTGAGACATCGTATAGGCGCCCCAAGCGTTCGCTCTCCCCCAGTAAAATCCGGACATATGATCCTTGTTGATATTGTTATAGCCGTGATACCACAGACTGCTGCTTGGATCTTGAAGGTACTTGATATGCCAGTAATACTGATTCAGCGCATCCTGAATCATGGCTTCATCCTTTAATTTGCTACCTACACGGAGCAGGAAAAATGCCGCCATAAACAAGGTGTCCGCCCAAGCCTGTTCCGGAAAATCATTGGACACGGATACTGTATGCTGAAGCACATTGTCTCCAAAGCGAAGTGCATAGTTCTGAAGATAATCAACCTTGCTGAGAACAATATCCCAATACTTCTGATCCCCTGTTTCTTCATATAAAGTGATGAGCACATGACCCATGGCACATGTATTTACCGTCCAACTTGGCAGACCCAGCTCGATATATTCGTCTGCCCATTTCACCAGCCTGTCCAGAATCTCTTGGTTGCCTGTCGTCTGATAGGCTCTGGATACACCATAATAGGCCACACCGCCGGGCCAATCCCATGTCATATCCATATCCAGTGTTTTCTTGGTAACATTCTCGATTACGTGAAGAATCTGTTCTCTGTCATATTTCACTTGAAGCATTGTTATTCCCCTCTCCCTGCGCACACACCCCCAAGTGCGCCTTGAGAGGTGTCCGTCCATTTGTAAACGCTTTACTTATTCCATTGTACGCAGTAAAATAGTCTCAATCTAAGCATATTCACAACAAAAGTGCGCAATTTCAATCATTTATACATAGGAGCCCTCGACAATGCCCAAACCGAAGAAACCTGTCATTGAATATCGTCACTACAGCCTGCCCATTGATTTCCCTGTCCTGTTACTCAGTGGAGACCGCTGGAGAATATCCGATATCAAGAGTGAGCATCTTCATTTCCATAACCACATGGAGATTGGCATCTGTTATTCGGATGAGGGGGTCATGGAGATTAAGGGGGAATCTGTACCGTTTCGGGCAGGCGACGTCACGTTCATTCCCCGTTACCTTCCGCATACCACATATAGTTCACCTAATAACGCCAGCCTGTGGGCTTATATCTTTTTTTCACCGGAAGAACTCTTCCGCCATTCACTCAAAACAGCCCAAAACCACATTGAACCGAATCTATGGGCGATTCAGGGAACCAATTGCATTCTGAATAAGGAGCAGCATCCCAAAATTCACTCACTCGCAACATCAATCGTAGAAGAGATTAAGCAGCAGTCCCCCTATTATCGGGAGAGCGCGTACGGCTTATTGATGTCTCTATACATCGAACTGCTTCGACTTCATGCAAGCAACGAGAGCTGGTCAGCCCAGAATCAGGAACGGGAACGAGACCTCCAAGGAGACTTGGTCATCTCACCCGTGCTGGAGTTTATCACCAAAAACTATATGATGCCTGTGACCATCGATTACCTCGCTGATCTGTGTCATCTGAGTACAACGCATTTTCGCCGCAAGTTCCATGAAATTATGGGAACCACACCGCTTGATTTTCTGAACAGTACCCGAATTGAAGAGGCATGCAAGCGATTGAAAAGCACGGACGCCTCCATCCTGTCCATCTCCGAGCAAGTCGGCTTCCGATCCATCTCCAGCTTTAACCGCTGCTTCTTCAAACTGATGGGACAATCACCCAAAGCCTGGCGCAAAGCAGCCCATACAGAAGCACAGTCTGCAAAAGCATCAATACTGGAATTCACGGGGTGGGTATGAAGGATTTTGTCGAAATATGATTGCACCCCCCAGAGATATTCGCTACAATGCCGATAGAATACAAGAGATTTGGTTCGAATCTACCAATGGTTCACACAACCTCTAAAGGAGCAGCATTTCGTGTTATTAAAAATTTCAGGCGTTGTCCTGACGGTTGTAGTTGCTGTTACCGTACTGCTCCTGTCAACAATCAGAGAACCCCAATCTGCGGCTCTTCTTGCCCGTCAAGGTGTTATGGATCTATCGGGCTGGAACCCGGAACAAGACGAGCGGATCAAGCTGGACGGTGAGTGGGAATTTTACTGGAACAAGTTGCTTCCTGTTGAATCTGCAACTCCGAATCAGGTTGGTCCAACAATAGCACCCGATACATATGCAAAGGTTCCCGGTTCATGGAATCGAATTAAAATGGACGGCGAACGACTGCCAACCCACGGCTTCGCCACGTATCGACTGGTGCTCCGAAATGTACCAGTTGAAGGAACGCTCGCTATCAAAAAAATGAACATCCGCTTTGCCAGCGATATCTATATCAATGGTAACAAGCTACTGGAAGACGGACATGCCGTGGAGAAATCAGCGGGATATCGACCGGGAAACTCCCCACAGATCGGCTTCTTTCCTTATCATGGCGGTGACATTGAAATTGTGATCCGGGTGGCTAATTATGATTACACGGACGCTGGCATTCCGGGGCCACTCTTTTTCGGCGAACAAGCAGCCATGCTGAAAAAACATCAAATCAGCACAGCCGTTGAATTCGGCACACTTGCTGTCCTGGCTACCATTTCGATCATATTCCTTATCAGTTACCTGGGGTCTGCGCTCTACCGAAACAGAGACGATTCGCTGCTGCTGCTTGGTCTAATCTGTCTGCTGTATGCGCTCTATAACGGCATGATCAGCGAACGTGTGTTATCCATGGTGAACACGGAAATCTCCTTTAGCACGCTTTATAAATTAAAAGATTTCTGCTCCGTTGCATGCCTGGGTCTGCTGACCTTTTACTTCTACCGATTCAAAACAGGCATCTTGACCAGTCTGCTTACAACGGTAATCCTGATTATCTTCGGAGCTTACTTATGCATGGTCGCGCTCCTGCCTATTTCCATCTACGGGCTGGCTGCACCTTACGTTGTCGTTATGTACACGTTAATGTTGCTCTGGTTGTTATATCAATGCGCATCACAGTTTCTGACGAGTGAGAAGGGTGATCGGCTGTCTACTTTCTTGTGGTATGCGGCTCTCTTAAGCATCATGCTGTACTGTCTGGACATTAACCTCTTCTCCATCTCGCTAAAGGAAAATATGAACATCGGGCAGGTCTCCATTGTCCTGTTCAGCATCCTGATGCTGTTTCTCGCGGTACTTCGGTTCTTCGATGCTTATCGTACAGTCCGTGCGCTCAAAGATCAGTTGCTCTTGCTGGATAAGGTGAAAGATGACTTCCTGTCGAACACCTCGCATGAGCTCAAAACACCGCTGAATGCCATCGTGAACATCAGTGAGAGCCTGCTCAAAGGTGCCGAAGGTCCGCTTACCAACGAACAGGCGCATAACCTGGCGATCGTGACGGGTAGCGGCAGACGATTAACCTACCTGGTCGATGAATTACTGGATTATTCGAAAATGAAACATGGCGACATCCCGCTCCACCGGTCTTCAACCGATCTGTACTCGTTTGTCGAATCGGTCATGCGTATGCACTCCTTCCTGCTTGGCTCGAAAATGGTGGAGCTCGTTAATCGCATCCCGGCTCATTTCCCGCCAATCTATGCGGATGGCAACCGACTGATTCAGATTTTACATAATCTGATCGGTAATGCCGTCAAATTCACGGAAAAAGGTACAGTAAGCATCGAAGCTGCCGTTGTTCATGGCAAAGCGGAAATCCGCATTATCGATACCGGTCGTGGCATCGGCAAGGACAAGCTGGAGCATATCTTCCTGCCATTCGAGCAGGAAGCAGATACAGGACCAGTCGTTGCCGGAGGCACCGGACTTGGACTAAGCATTACACGCAAGCTGGTAGAGCTGCATGGAGGAACCATTCATGCAGAATCGGCACCTGGCATGGGGGCCACGTTCATCCTGACTTTTCCGTTGGCCGATGGCAAAGGTGAGAAACGATCCAACGTCAAGCCAATTACCATAGCTCCTACAAGTCATGGTAATCAGTTACTAAGGTTCGAAGAACCAACGATTGTGGAAGGGCATCTCAACGAATGGATCATCGTTGTGGACGACGACTCGGCTAATTTACAGACCATAGTGAATCTCTTGAAATTGGAAGGCTACAGTTATGCGGTAACCTCACGCTCCCCTTCTGTACTGGATCTGCTCGACCAGCTCCCTGCCGTACATCTGGTCATTGCTGACATTATGATGCCGGACATGTCGGGGTACGAATTGTTGGAACGGATCAGGGAACGTTACTCTCCTTCCGAGCTTCCGGTGCTTATGCTGACGGCAAGTAATAAAGCCAACCAGTTGAAGCTGGCTTTGGAGAAAGGTGCCAATGATTTCGTATCAAAACCGTTTGAATCAGAGGAATTGCTGGCACGGATCGGCGGTTTGACCCGGATGATAACGTCTGTTCAAGCCGCGCGAGATGCCGAGATCTCCTTTTTGCGGTCACAGATGAACCCGCACTTTCTGTATAACGCTCTGAATGCCATTGCCGAATTGTGTGTAGATGCGCCGAATCAGGCAGAACAATTGATTTTGCAATTATCGAGTTACTTAAGGCGCAGTGTGCACTTCAAACATCTGGACTCCAAAACCAGCCTGATGAACGAACTGGAGATGATCGAAGCATACGTTGCCATTGAGCAGGCACGCTTTGGCTCACGGCTGGAGGTCATTATCGATGTGGATGCGGACGTGAACCGAAATATGGATATTTCGCCCCTCACGTTGCAACCCCTGATCGAAAACGCGATTCGGCACGGGCTAATGTCCAGCATTCGCGGTGGTCGCGTCATATTGTCCATTCGTAATCTGAATGATACGGAAACACGTTTCTCTATCGAGGACAACGGAATCGGCATAACCAAGCAAAGAATGGAGGAAATTCGGCAATCCACGGACGGCAGTAACGGCGTGGGAATATGGAATATCTCCAGCCGGTTGAACCTGCTGTATGGCAGACACCTTCAGATGGAAAGTCTGGACGGCGAGGGAACGCGCATTACATTTGATCTTCCTAATCAACGTATTAGCACAGATGGGAACGGGGGTTATGAGACATGATAAAAGTCATCATCGTGGATGATGAGGATCTGTCGCTCAAGCGACTGAATCGTATTTTGACAGAAAGCGGAGAAGTTGAAGTATGTCGTGCGTTTCACGATCCGGAGGAAGCCTGTGAATACGCGGCAGAGAATAGCTTCGATGCAGCATTTCTGGACATTACAATGCCGCGCATTTCGGGTATGCACCTCATTGGTGAATTGCGGAAACATCACCCTTTGCTTCCCATCGTGTTGGTGACCGGATATGAGGAATATGCGGTGCAGGCCTTCGACAAAGAGGTGATCGATTACGTTATTAAACCGGTCACGGCAGAGCGACTGAACCGCAGCATTCAGCGGTTGCAGCAGCAGCTTCACAAATCCGTGACAACGCCAGGGCCAGCGGTGCCAGAACCGAAACTGAACGTTCGTCTGTTTGGTGAATTCACCGTGTTCGGTGGAACCGGAGCAGATAGCCCCATCAAACTTAGAACGCCCAAAACGGAAGAGTTACTCGCCTTCTTGTTGTATACCAAGTCAACCACCCGCGATGCATTGGCTGATACGTTGTGGAAGGACCTCAGTCCGCAGAAGGCCTGGACGAACATCAATTCCACACTGTACTACGTGCGACGTGCCATCGGTGATAACAGTGACGTACCGATCATTCTTAAGGACAGGAATGGTATTCGTATCGACCGGGAAGCGATTAACTGTGATCTGTACGAGTTCGAGGTCTTGTTCCGACAGATGCGTCAGGCTTCGGCACATCGCCCCGAGCTCTTCGAGCGGATGGACACATTGTATACGGGTGAACTCCTGAAAGGAAGGCATTATGAGTGGGCTTTCGCGTGGTCCAGACAGCTGGAACTGGATTTCCTCATGACGATGGAAACCGCTGCCCACTATCACGCGAAGAAAGGCGAGACGTTACGGGCGCTGTATTATTTTGAACGTATCCTCCAGATTGATTCGATTCGGGAAGATATTCATCGTGAGATCATCCTGTTGTATCTGTCGCTTGGACGAAGAACCGAAGCGCAGCCGCAGTATCTTGTTCTGGAGGAACTGCTCAAAGAAGAACTTGGCTCCAGTCCGGCAGCGGAAATCAAGCAACTGTTGCGACAATCATGAAACAGCAAAAAAGCCCATGCCTTGGCATACTGAACTGCTCCTATCGTAGTCTTCTATGGTTTACTACGACAGGGAGCAGTTCGGTGTTCCTTTAGGCTTGGGCTTTTTGCCATAAATGGACGTTCATTCGTCCATAACTGATGATATTACATCATCAGGGTCTAGAATCAATTACTCATTGATAAGTTTTTCTGTATTAAGGGTAAACCCTTCAATCACGACATCTTCGTCCACTTCAATCATGATGCAACGTCTGCCTTGATAGTTCACCTGTTTCACATATCTTAGGTCTTGCGGGCTAACCGAAATCGTAGCAACCTTAGTTTCGATCTTGATGGACTTGGACGTAAACTTCGGCATAACACTGGTCGCTTTCATCTCATAATTCTTGTTATCTACGATCGTTTCGAAGGCACGCTCCACTTTCTCTGTTGTCAGATCTTCCACACCACTTGCGGTCAGTACACGTTCCAGATCTTTATAATCCAGCTTCGGAGGTTCTTCCTCATGGGACTCTTCGTTAATTTCGATAACGCGGTTGATCTCCTCATATACATGTGCAATGGTGGCTGAATCGAGCTGTTCACCGGCCACTTCCTTGACGATATCTTCGAAGATCGCCCGTTCTTCCAGTGCGGTTACGGATCTTTCGCCATTCAGTACATTTTCAACAAAATGTGGGTCCGGGAAATTGGATTTCCCGGTGCAATATAGAACACGATTCACATCGGAGTAGTTGTCCGTCACGCTAGGGTACAGGAACCCTTGCTCTGGCGTGCTTAATTTGATAATCGGATCGACAATAATATTGTATTTGAATTCTCTCTCCACATAGTCAAACAAGAGCGTTTTCCGCTGCTTCTCCGTGGAGTTCACGCTGCACAGAATGAAGGGATGGGCGAACACCTCATTCTTCTCACTCTCTTCCGTGGCTTCGTTTCTAGCCTTGGTCGGCAGATAATACTGTCCACGCACAAACGTAGCAACCATGTCCCGCTCATACTTGGCATCCACCAACATTCGATCCACGAGCAACAGCATGAGATCCTGCCATTCGTCCGGATCACCTGTGACCAAAGCCTGATGAAGCAGTACCTGAGCCGGGTCCTCCGCCGCTTCCTGGAATTTTAACTCAAACAACTTCTGATCCAAATCACCTGTCAGCAGCTTTTTGAAATTGCCCATGTACAGCTCCTGCTTCTCTCTGTCCACCAGTTCGAATGGGTGACGCTCCCAGTGATAGACCTCGTTGGTTTCCTTCGTAATATAGACGTTGAGAATATCGTAAATATTCAGTAGATCGTGATCGAGTTTAAACTGCTTGCGTATATGCGCGACTTCTTTTTTATTCATATTGGATTCGGCAACTCCTTAGATATGTTTCTGGCTTTATTAGTATAAAGGATCGACAGAGAATTTGTTGACTAACTTGTTGCTTGACGGTTAATGGATTTCAGTTACACACGCACGTGATAATCACAACAACACAAATAGGGAGACACTCTTTACATGCATACGAGCACCTCCTGTATGTGTTACATCCCTGATGTTCTAGTCTATCACATTACAGCGATTACGATTAACATCTAACATATTTACGCTTGAACCCTGTCCGCCCTTTTTCCACTGCCTTTTGGATATTCTCAGAGGCATTCAGAAGCTTGCTCTTTGGCATGTCCTTGTTCACTTCGACAGGTCCCACGGCCTTGGCCGTCTCCACCGCCTGATCGTGCAACGGTTGATAGGAAGTTGCAACGGTATACAGGAAGTTGTTCATCGAATATTTCGTTCGTTCCGGAGATTCATGAATCGTCCTTTTCACCCGTTCCAGCATCTCCGTTAGTTTATTCTCAGAAAACTCAGCATCCTTTCGACTGCCGAGCAACCAACAGTAACAGCTCCATCCTGCTGACATTTTCAGCTCATCTCCGCTCGCAATCCACTTATCCGAAACTTCTTGAGCAATATCCGTCTCTGCCAGCGTGACGGCAACGATAAAGTCAGAGATCATGTAAAAATAAGCAGCATCGATCCAACGGTCAAAATCAGCTTCCGTCA
Source organism: Paenibacillus sp. FSL R5-0517 (assembly GCF_037974355.1). NCBI lineage: Bacteria > Bacillati > Bacillota > Bacilli > Caryophanales > Paenibacillaceae > Paenibacillus > Paenibacillus sp. FSL R5-0517. The sequence goes on along the minus strand of NZ_CP150235.1, from coordinate 881,193 downwards.
TCACTTCAGGATCGGCAATCACGCCTGCAAAGTACATCGCATCATAATTTCCCGTCGCGTAGAGTTGCTCTGCCAAAGATTGACCCTTTTTGATCAGCTTCGCCATTGGTTTCATCGCCCCGGTTGCCACGCCAAATAGCGGTTCATGCGCACCATTGGAGATGTAGATTTTTTTCGTTCGTTCTTTACCCAGCGCTTCCAGCTCTTGCATCACTTCATCTAGATTCATTTGGTGACACTCCCCATCCTATAATTTATATATCTGATCATATCAAACAGAATCTTATGTTTAACGAACTACCGATGGAAAATCACACCTTATCCTGTTCGAGCATGATTACCGACCATAGTATTCATAGTATCATTCCCCACAGATTCCTGAAAAGATAGCATAAATTCTGTGCAGATAGACATTTTTCCTTCCTTAAATGCTTCTCCCCACCACTTCTGAATACCTGCCCAAAGTCTGGATTGAAGCAATCATTCCTCTCAGCACAGCTGAGCAACATATGTCCATGTCCAAGCAACGTTAAGCTATGGCAGGAATCATCGCTCATCGTTTATGTTCAGTTTAGTATCGTTAACGAAATTGAGGAGAGGAAGGATGCGAGATCATGAGCAACAATCAAGTATTAGGCTTTGCCCCTGCGCTGGGCTGGAATTCGTGGAATACCTTTACGTGGGATATTAACGAACAATTAATTCGGGAGGTCGCTGATGTGTTTGTATCGGAAGGTTATCTGGCTGCTGGCTACGAGTATATCGTCATTGATGATTGCTGGAGTCTGAAGGAACGGGATGCGGGTGGCAATCTGGTGGCTGACCCGGAGAAATTCCCAAGCGGGATGAAAGCGCTATCAGACTATATCCATGGCAAAGGACTAAAGTTCGGCATGTATTCATGCGTAGGTACGCATACATGTGCCGGTTATCCGGGCAGCTTCGAGCATGAATTCCAGGATGCCGCCCTTTTTGCTGAATGGGGCGTTGATTATTTGAAGTATGATTACTGCTTCAAGCCACGACACATCTCTGGCGAGCTGCTGTACAAACGGATGAGCCTAGCGCTCAAAAACTGCGGTCGCGATATCCTGTTCTCCGCTTGTAACTGGGGAGCCGACGACGTATACGACTGGATTCGGGAATCGGGTGCCCACATGTATCGCTCCACCGGAGATATCCGCGACAATTGGGATTCAGTGAAGGAACTTGCCCTGTCTCAACTCGGAAAACAAAGCTACACCGGCTCCTTCTGCCATAACGACATGGATATGCTAATCGTTGGGATGTACGGTGGAAGCAACAATGACTATATTGGCAGCATCGGCGGATGCAACGACATCGAATATAAAACCCACTTCTCCCTCTGGTCCATGATGGGTTCCCCATTAATGATCGGATGCGACGTGCGCAAGGCTAACCAGATCACCAAAGATATTCTCCTGAATCCTGACCTTCTTGCCATCAATCAGGATGTAGAAGCTCGCGGCGCTTACCGCATTAAACCAGAGCCGCAATGGTTTCACACAGACGATGTCTTTATGCTGGTGAAGGTACTTACAGATGGTGATCTGGCTATTGGCTTCTTCAACCTGAGCGACAGCCAGCGGGAGTTGTCTTTGCAGTTTTGGGATATGGGTCTGCCTTACGCTGCCGGTTATGCTCTGTCGCTGTACGACTGCTGGGAACATAAAGAGCTTGGCGTGTTCCGTGAACGCTTCGCTCCCGTTGTCGCAGCACATGATTGCCTCATCGTCCGGGCCAAACTGGTGAAATAATGGCTCAACATCGCCTATGCACCTCCTGTCAGGTCCCGCTCTCTTCAGACGATGTGGGCATCTATCTCAAATTGATCTCGCGCTCTGCCCAGCAATTTCTGTGCATCGATTGTCTTGGAGTGAAACTGAACTGTGGACGCGAGCCCATTGAAAAGCTGATACGTTATTTCCGCGAGTCCGGGAACTGCGCCCTGTTCCGTTAACGTTATGCCTTCGTCTGGTGCAGCATCATGAACGCTGTTGGTGTATGTGAAGTTGATTTCTTGAATACTTTAGAAAAATATAACGGATCATTGTAGCCGACTGAGTAGGCTACCGATTGAATCGGTAGACCCGACGTCTTCAGCAGCTCACAGGCGCGCTGGATTCGGCAGGAGGTAATATACTCCAGAACAGACTTGCCGGTTGCTCCTTTAAACAGACGAAACAAATAGCTGCGTTCCAGATTGACTGCCTTTACAATCTCCGTGACGGTCAATGTCGGCTTCCAGTAGTTCTGCTCGATGTACTTTCTCGCCAACCAGACATAATCCTTGGCCTCCACCTGCGGCCTCTTTGGATAAAACTCCATATAGTAGGAGAGCAGCAGACGCAAACGTGCATCCGCCCGCAGCAATTCATAGGATGATGCACCTGCGTTCCAGGCAAGGTGATAAAAAGGCTGCAGTGTCTCCGGTGAGATCGTCACTACGGGTTGTACTTCTGAAAGCTGCGTTAGCCCCAGCAACCGTCCGGCATCCTCACCGCTAAACTCCACCCAGACATACTCCCATGGATCTTGCGGGTCTGGATAATAATAAATCTCCTTTTGCGGAAATATGATAAAGCTTTCCCCTGTAACTAACCGAAATACGCGGCCGCCCGTCTCCAGCGTCCCTTGACCGCGGATAATATAATGCAGCGCATAAACGTCACGCACGCCTGGCCCCCATTGATGAGAATTAGCTGGCTTGTGACCACCGCTGATAAAATACAAATTACTGGCTCTGTTACTCTCATGCCAAATCGGATTCAACCTTGATTCCCCCATTTCTACAGCTACCCTGTTCTCGCGTTCGGTTTATCTTAATATCGTTAATCAGATGTTTGTTAACGCTTACAACCTAAATCCAGAGAGGAGATTGTTGTTATGCTTAGAACGGTTACGGTAGAACATGGACAAGTGCAAGGACTGCCTGCGGCGGATCCGCGGATTACCAGCTTCAAGGGAATTCCTTTTGCCGCGCCTCCTGTAGGTGAGAACCGCTGGCGTGCCCCTCAGCCGCAGTCGAACTGGGACGGTGTACTGCAAGCTTTCGATTTTGCCCCTATCTCCATGCAAGCCCCAACAGTCATCGATGATAACAATATCTACACCCGCGAATGGGCAGTTGATCCTGACCTGCCCATGGACGAGGATTGTCTGTATCTGAATGTCTGGACACCCGCCAAGCGTAAGGACGAGAAGTTACCTGTCTTTGTCTGGTACTTTGGCGGAGGCCTACAGGTTGGCCATACGGCCGAAATGGAATTTGATGGCGAGCGAATCGCTCGCAGAGGTATTGTCGTTGTGACGATTAATTATCGACTGAATGCCTTTGGTTTCCTGTGTCATCCCGAGATAAGCGCCGAATCTCCCCATGCACCCGCCAACTTCGGTCATCTCGATCAACAAGCAGGCACGCAGTGGGTCAAACGCAACATTGCCGCCTTTGGCGGTGATCCGGACCAGATCACCATCGGTGGACAGTCGGCAGGCGGAGGAAGTGTACTCAGCCAGATGACCTCTCCGCAAAACAAGGGCTTGTTCCAGCGAGCCGTCATTATGAGCGGCATGGCTACGGAGTTGTACCCGAAAGTCCGCGTGCCTTCTGTCCGTTCCACACTGCGGGATGCAGAGCAGGCCGGGGTTGCATTTTTCGACTTCCTGGGGGTATCTTCCCTTACAGAAGCGAGACAACTGGATGCTGAATTTCTCCGTGACAAAGCACTCGAATACAAAAGCTTCTGGGGAACCGTCATCGACGATCAATTCTGCGCAGGCGATCCGTTTACTCGTTTTGTTCAGCAGGAGCGCGAGGCGATCCCCGTCATGCTGGGGCATACATCTTCCGAATTCTGGACCCGTCCCGCCGCAGCCAATCTGGAAGAACTGAAACAGATGGCTGTGGAGCTATTCGGCGAGGATGCTCCTGCCTTTTTGAAGCTATGTGAGACCGAGACCGGTCAAATCGAGCAGGCTTTGCAACAAGCATCAGTACGCATGATCCAACATGCCATTCTGCTCGCCATCCGCGCGAACAGCGGTCATACGTCTGAGACGCCTCTTTATTATTATAACTTTGACGCCGAGATTCCGGGATGGGACCAGCCGGGAACCTTTCACTCCGTCGATCTGTGGTTTTTCTTCGAGACATTGGCCAAGTGCTGGCGGCCTTTCACGGGCAAGCATTATGATCTGGCCCGCCAGATGTGTAATTATTTATCCAATTTTATTGCTACAGGTGATCCAAACGGTTCGGACTCCACTGGAAAGCTGATGCCTCATTGGATTCCGTGTACTACGGAACAGCCGTATCTTATGGAATTTGGCGATCAGTCTCAATTACAGCAGTCTGAGCCCGGACCGATGCTCTCGTTTCTCATTGAACAATATTTCAAGAAACAGAATGAACCTGTTGTTTGAGACATGAGACTTGCCCTCTCACGATATCGTAAGAGCCATGCGATCGCATGGCTCTTTTTAATACAATAACCCCTCTCTCCTTTCATTATAGATGAGTCTGTGTTGGTTTATTGGAGATGACGGGTAGCGTAATCTGTAGTGAAAACGTATCTTCTTCCTGCGACACCTTCAACGTACCGTTGTGCTGTTCAATCATTTTCTGACAACTAACGAGCCCTATTTCGTTGCTATCTTTCTTTTTACTGACACGTTTAATCTTATTCTTCACCTCAAGAATGACATATTGTTGCTTCAAAGAGATCTGGATATGAACGGGAAACACTGGATCGGCATATTTTCGAATATTTGAAAATAGGTTATCCATTACGCGACGCATGGCGACCAGATTGATTTCCAGTAAAAACGCCTCATCATATGCATCTGTCTGAACCTGCACATCGATATCGTCCAAAATCACTAATTGTTCATCGATGAGTTGATCAATCAGCGCTCTGCCCTCATACCTTTCAAATTCAATTTCCTCTTCTTCCGCGGCAGAAGATACCGTAAAATATTCGAATAATTTGTCCGACAGGACTTTGATCTGATAGGCCTTCTCCCGGCTATTATGAATATACTGCAACAGATCCTCATGTGTCTTATACTTATTGAGCTCTATGATATCCATATATCCTAATAGAATCGTGAGCGGCGTTCGCAAATCATGGGAAATCGCCGTAATCAATTCGCGGTTGGCCATCCTGACCCTCTCCTCGCTGCCCAGCCGCTCCACAAATGATTTCCTCATCTCATCAATACTCTGGGCCAAAGATGACAGTTCATCCTTTCCCAATACCGTAATTGAATAATCCAGATTTCCACCTTCGAGTATTTTGATCTCTTGTTCAAGCAGGCCAATATACGACGTTTTCTTATTAATCATCAGTAGAAAGGAAACGATGAACACGACAGCTGCTATGAAAACACCAATAATGAGAATGAGATTGTAATATTGATACTCATAGAAGCCAACCAAATATATTTGGGCATCCTGATCCGCAAAATGGATGGTGGTGATGGGTATTTTGGAGGGTACAAATTGAGTTAACAGCTCTTCATTCATGGCAGGATCAATCTCCGTGTTGGAAGAGAATATCAATTTATCTTTTGCAAAAATATACAGATTCAAGTAGCGTTCATGACTGATCCAATCAGACAATTGCTCGTGATTTTGTGTTGACACGTTCTGATTGTTCACGAACGCTTCGAATCGTTCAAGCGCATCTTGCTGCCTGTTCTCTACAAAAGTGGATTTGCTTAAGTAACTATCCAATACAGTCTCGCCAACAACTTGTAAAATAACGAAAGTACTTACGGCTATGACCAAAGAAATGACAACCGCCAGAACCAGTTTAATCTTCAGTTTCTTTCCCATTAGTAATCTATTCAATTTTATACCCCTTCCCCCAAACGGTCTTCACATATTTAGGGTTCTGCGGGTCATCCTCCAGTTTGCCTCTCAAATTACGAATATGAACCATCACCGTGTTATTACACGTATAAAAGTAGGGTTGCCCCCAAACACTCTCATATATGTTTTCTGCAGAGAACACCTTTCGTCGCTTCTTAGCCAGCAGCAGCAAAATCTGGTATTCAATTTCAGTTAGAGCAATTTCCTTCTTCCCAACAAACACGGCTTTTGAATCCTGATGGACGGTAAGATCTTTAACGATAATTTGGTCTGTTTCTTCAGTCTTCTCTTTGCCCCGATAAACATAATACCTCCGTAGTAAGGCCTTCACCCTTGAAACGAGTTCTGTATAAGAGAAGGGTTTGGACAAGAAGTCATCACTGCCGGAAGAAAAGGCCAATTGTTTGTCAGAATCCTGCGTTTTCGCCGTGAGAAACAGGATCGGTGCGCTTGTTTGTTCACGAATCTCCAGACATGCCTTCAGGCCCGATTTATTGGGCATCATCATATCCAAGATAATGAGATCCGTCTCTTCGTTTACTTTATCAATCGCATCTTGACCATCTATCGCTTCAATCACTTCATAATTCTCACTCTCTAACAAAATCCTTACAATTTCACGAATTTCGCTGTTATCATCAGCAATTAGAATTTTCTTGCTCATCTGATCCCTCCGTCTAATTTCAGTATAATATGCGCTATTGGCGACTACCAGCAAATACAATCGACTTAAGAATTCTTCAGAAGTTATGTAGGTATCTCTTAATAACTTCGCCTTATACTGTAAATATGTAGAGGTTATTACACAAAGGAGTCGTCAGCTATGCCACAACCCTCGAAAAAAGTAATGATTAACCTATTGTTGGGTCTGTTCCTCATGTTGTCCATTGGTCTGCTGGTCTATTATTCTCCTGCCATTATTAAAATCATGTCTTCCATGGACAACTTCAGAGAATATATTCATTCAACCGGACATTGGGGTCCAATCATGTTCATCCTATTCCAGATTCTTCAGATCGTGGTTGCACCTATTCCAGGAGAAGTGGTACAAGTCGCAGGAGGATATATTTACGGTACAGCCATTGGTTCATTGTATACAACGATAGGTTTGATACTCGGCTCAGCGATCGCCTTTTATTTCACTCGTTTTATCGGTCGGGCTTACATTTCACGGCTGCTGCAAAAGAAAAATTATAAGTGGATGTCGTTTATTCATGATGAGAAGAAATTCTCCGCTTTTTTATTTATCTTTTTCGTGATACCCGGCTTGCCCAAAGACATGCTTGTATTTGTTGCCGCTCTTACATCGATTCGTTCGTTTAAGTTCTTCATGATTCTTATAATTGGTCGTCTGCCGTGGATCATTGCATCTGCCGCTGTGGGGTCCACCATTCATATGCAACAATATACGATCGCCATTAGTATTTCTGTTATCGCTGTGATCGGGTTCGTGCTCGGTTATATCTACAGGGACAAATTGGTGGGGTTGTTCTCCCGGTCTGACAGAACCAGAACCAAAGCCAAACCCAAAGCTACACCCAGCTATAGTAAAGAATAGTGTGTTTGGTAGAATGAAAAGAAATACAATACGAACAAAGCCAATCTATTGATATGAACACTGGAGGTATATCTCATGCAAAACCTTGAAACCAATCGATTAATCCTACGAAATTTCACCGCAACAGACGCAGCCGGACTGTTGGAATACACAGCAAATCCCAGAGTGAATTGCTTTATGGATCACCGAATTTCAACACTGGAAGACGCGGCGGCGGAGGTCGCAAAAAGAAGCAATGACGATTCCCAAATCGCAGTCTGCCTGAAAGACAGTAACGAGCTGATCGGTGAGCTGTTTGGCATGAGGGAAGATCAGGATCCTGATACAGATAAGGATTCGAATTCAGATACGTATAGTATTGGTTGGAATTTTAATGGAAGATTCGAAGGGAAGGGGTACGCAAGTGAAAGCGCTAATGCTTTCATCGAGCACCTCTTTATGGAACAGGGAATAAGAAGAGTGTACGCCTATGTCGAGGATGATAACTTTCGTTCCCAGAAACTGTGTGAGAAGCTGGGCATGCGCCGGGAAGGTCTTTTTTTGGAGTTCATTTCATTTGTCAATAATGAGGACGGCACACCGAAATACGAGAATACGTATCAATATGCTTTGTTGAAAAAGGAATGGCTGGCACAGCGTGAATCGGAGAAATAAAGAAAGACATGCCTATGCGTCATCATTAGTTTAAAAAAGTTATTGAAATGAGAATGTACCCATACGGCACGTACCACTACAAATAAGGCGACTTCTCCCTGGATGAGATTCCAGAGGAAAAGTCGCCGTTTTATTATCGCGCAGAACACTATTGATCGAGCAATGTGTTTATAAGGTCACAATACATTCAACTTGAATCCTAGACGGTGCCGCCCCAATATTGCTTTGCAATCTTCTGCCCTTGATCAATCTTCGCCCATTGCTGAGCTTCACTTAATTCGTTACCGCCATCACAGGATGCAAAGCCGCATTGATGAGACAGCAGCAGTCGATCCTTATCGATGATTTTGGATGCTTCGTCCAGCAAACGGACAACACGTGTTTCATCATCAAGGGTACTCGTTTTGGAGGAAAGCAAACCCAATACAATTTCCGTTTCCGGTCTGTCCTTGAACACTTCCAGAGCTTCGATGGAACCCGCACGATCATCATCCCACTCCAGGAAGAAACGGTCATACTTCAATTGCTTCAGGAACAGATTGGCGATTTTCACATACGATCCACCGCCCATGTTACGGGAATCATAATTACCGCGGCAGTTATGTGTCCACATTTTCAAGCCCAGGCTATGTCCGAAGTCAATCACGGTATTGTTAATATCAATGAATTCAGAAGCGAGACCTTGTACTTCATCTTGATTAATATGCTCCCCTGTAAATGGAGAGTTCGGATTGTCGTCTGCAAACAGTTCCCACAAGCAATCATCAAATTGCAGAATTTTACCGCCCACTGCAGCGAATTCTTCGACGAATTCCTTATACGCGATTACAAGGCCCTCTTTGAGCTCCTGTTTGTTCTGATAAACGGAATCTGTACCCCCAATGTTATCTGACCAGGAGAGTTCACCGAAAATATGGGATGGCGATGGTACACAAAGTTTCGTTTGTTGCTCGCCAGCGGTGTCTTGCAGTTGTTGGAATAACTGAATAAAATGATGATTCTTTCCGCTCAATTTGTCCGTGATGCGCAGTCCGATATCTTTGCGTGTTTCATACTTCGAAGTTCCGTCCACATCTCTGAAGAAATAGCCGTGATCCGCGATGTAACGCTTCACACCGCCAAATCCCCATACAAAGTCCAGATGCCACATCGATTTGGAGAATTCGCCATCGGTAACAACGGACAAGTTATGTTCGATCTCCTTGGCTACAACTTGTTTGATAGCCTCCGTCTCGCACTTCTCATATCCTTCGTAGTTTTCATAGAACGGATATTCGATATCATCGTTATGTTCAATTTGCGTTTTATATTTCAGCAGCTCTTCCGGCCGCAATAAACTTCCTACGATCTGGAACTTGTCAGTCATGTAAATTACCCCCTCGTTGTATACCATGATCATATCACGCCGAGAGCAGTTAGAAGGGATACTTAAAAACCATAACTGGTTATAGTTAAAAGCTATATCAAAAGTTAGTTATTCCATTTCACAACGAACTACGCCGTATTTCATAGAAATACTGAACGGCTGAATGCTTTAATTTGATCTGCTCGGACATGTTCAGAATTCGTTTTTTGCCAACCCGTCTGTCCATTAAAGCCAGAATATTATACAAAATATCATTGCTCTCCAGATTATCTTCTATAGAAGTAGATAAATATGTGGTAGCTGCAACGGTAAAATTTGATTTACTGAGTGCAGCCTGTGCCGCCAAAAGCGCTTTGGCATGTACGGAGATTTTTCTGCTCCTTGCCATGATTTGCAATCGATCCTCGGGGATATTGCCTTTGGACTCTTGCCGGATAACTTCAATCTCTTCCTCGCTCACAGGAATGACAAGGTTAGGATCGTTCTTAATCTCCTGCTCCGTCTGATACCACCGGACAGGAGTGGTCGTATCACTCATATTCAGTATGTTCTTTTGATCTACGGTAATGTAACAATTTCCTGATTTATCAGGTGAATAGCGATAGCTGGTAGCACGGTACTCCACTTTTCCAATTAACGCGGGACTAAGAAAACTCTCTAATTGTTGCTTCAGTTTACTCCAGGACATAGATCCTCCTATTATCAAAAGCCTACCGCACGTATTGCGGCGATCATTTTATATACTTTTCAATCCATCAACCCTACGGAAACTCATCTAAAATTATAACATAGCCAAACAAAGCAAAGTCCCCTATTCAATCTGAAAACAGATTCAATTCCTCTGTTCGTCGTATCCGCAGATTAAATCCAGTAATTGGTTTAACATTCCTCATGTGATAAACTTGCAGAAATTATCTGCTTTCTATCCATCTATCATTGCCTATCATTACGAAAATACGATGTCATTCACAAGGAGAGGGATTTTAAATGGCTAAGAAGAAAACAACATTACCTGCTCATATGGAAAAGCTCGTTAAAGATAATGATATCGCTGCGGTAAAAGAGGTTTTCGAGCAATGCGAATGGGATGCCCGTGGGGGCTACAGCAAAGGTACGGCCCTCAGCTTTCGGCATATTTCGGATGAATTGGTTCGCTGGCTGGTAGAGCAAGGGGCAGATATTAATGCACGTGACAAATATCAACGCACGCCTCTACATGCTCATGCCTCACACTGGTCAGGAAATGTAGCCCTGTTTCTTGAATTAGGTGCGGATCTGGACGCTGTGGACTACCAAAATGAAACACCCTTACATGCAGCGGTCAGTGGATATAGAACCACAGTGGTTCAAGCGTTGGTAAACCATGGCGCTGCGATTAACGTAGAAAATAAACAGGGAAATACGCCATTAGCCAAGGGCTTAGTCAATTGCAGGAATAGTGATAATTGTCAATCTAGCGGAGATTGCCGCAATTCTGCTGGATGCCGGAGCATCGCTCACCCCGGATATGAAAGAATCGGTGAAGCGGATCGGTAAGGATTTTGAATTCGCCCGTGAGAAGTTCAATAAGGACAAGGTCGATGGAGTTTCAGACGCGCTGATCAAACTGTACCAGCTATTTGATGTCGAGCCGGTCGCGAATCGGATCATGCACGATGGGACCACCCCCATTCAGGTAAAAGCAACCACCTGGCCCAAGCAGCACCAAGAGCTGTGGGAATATCTTGTCCCGGCCCAGGGACATGCGCAAACGGTGCAGGGAGAGATGATCCGCATCACAGGGCGCGTGTCTCATGAAGTATTGGATAATGGCGGAGGTAACTGGGATAGGGAGTATCGCAAGATGCTGGATGCACTGATTCGTCACCTGGGCACTGGTGAGCCACTCGCCCCGGCACTTCTCCAAGAAGCATCAGACTTGGTCAGCAGGCTTCATGATGGATATGATTTTGATGCGCCTGCCAGATTATCCGAGTTGGCGGTATTATGGGTAGTAACGAACCCTCAGCCGATCGCCATGGCCCAACCGGAGTATACGCGTTAACGTTCCAAGGATAGACGACAACAGCTAAAAAAGAAGCGGAGTTATTCCCGCTTCTTTTTTAGCTGTTATTTTCTTAATAACCGTCAATACATCATAACTACTAATCTTTCCTGACTAAGTGCGAGTAATACTCGACATGGCTTGAGAGCCTACCGTGGATGAAGTTGCTAATATATCGGGATACCCTCATGATTTCCCACTTTGGAAGTACTCCTAAATAACGTAACTCTTCAATCCCTCTTAGTTTGTTGACCGGAGTATGACGCTTGCCCACACCAAAACTAACCTTACTTATCGTCCGTTCTTTCTCCGAACTCGGAAACTTAAATCCCACGTTCCTCCGCCTCAACTTGATCCTTATTTCCAAATTCATGGAGCAGCGTACGAACTTCACTTGTCGACTTGGCGTTCATTAGGCTGTTTCTGAGTTCACTTGCTCCTCGAAATCCGCGGACATAGACTTTAAAGAAACGGGCAAGCGCGCTGAACGAACGTGGCTCCTGTCCTGAATATTGATCATGGAGATCCAGATGCAGCCGTAGCAGATCAAGCAATTCCTCACTGCTGTGTTCTTTCGGCTCCTTCTCAAACGCAAACGGATTCTGGAAAATACCGCGTCCAATCATAATGCCATCCACACCATATTGCTCCGCGAGTCTAAGGCCTGTCTCACGGTCCGGAATATCCCCGTTAATCGTCAGAAGTGTATTAGGAGCGATCTCATCACGAAGCTGCTTAATCTCCGGAATCAGTTCCCAGTGAGCGTCTACTTTGCTCATTTCTTCTCTTGTCCGCAGGTGAATCGACAGATTCACGATGTCTTGCTGCAAAATATGAGTTAACCAGTCGCGCCATTCGTCGACTTCAGTAAATCCGAGACGCGTTTTTACACTGACTGGCAGTCCTCCGGCCTTCGCCGCCTGAATAATCTCCGCCGCAAGAGCCCGGCGGCAGATCAAGCCGCTTCCTTTTCCATTCTCAGCCACATTCGCTACAGGACAGCCCATATTAATATCGATACCTTTAAAGCCTTCTTTCGCCATACCGATACTCATCTCACGAAAGAATTCCGGTTTATCTCCCCAGATATGAGCCACAATCGGCTGTTCATCTGCTGTAAATGTCAAACGCCCACGCACACTCTTGTGCCCCTCCGGGTGACAATAACTCTCCGTGTTCGCAAATTCCGTAAAAAATACATCTGGTCGCCCTGCTTCACTCACCACATGACGAAACACAACATCCGTCACATCCTCCATCGGTGCCAATATAAAAAATGGTCGTGGCAATTCACGCCAAAAATTGTCTTTCGTCATATCCAAAACCTCTCTAAGCATACTAGGGAACTTCTTTATCCCGAAAATGTTAAATCCATCTGTAACCGATTATATCACACCCCCGAGAGAAGCATACTTCTCCCGCCAGCCTGAATAAACAACGTCGACTACGTAGGAATGGATATCTAAATATCTTGAATGTACCATTATAAAACCACTGCTTGGCGTAAGACAACTTCATTATCCACATTTATACTAACTTCTTTTTTCCATCTGTTCATTCCTATGCATTCACTTTATTTAACCCATCAAGGAGTAGCTATATATGTTTGACATCATAATATATCATATATATTATAGATACATGTAATCTTTAATTAAAATCAGACAGTGTCAGACCTTGCTCGAGATTGCAGTTTAACATACAACAGACAGTACAGTTAGAAAGGAGATCAATAAACATGGATGTACTAAAAAGTCAGTACGACATGATTAAACGGACAAGGGAATCCCTCTTCCGAATGTGTGAAAACATGTCCCCCACAGCGTATATTAAACCGGTAGAAGCTTTAGGTGGAGATTCAATTCGTAACCTGCATGTTCATGTTACAGATTGTTATCGCGTATGGTTAGGTGTGCGTGGTCTTGGGCGATCCATGCCCAAAATAAAACCAGAATCCATCCAAAATATTCAGCAGATGCGTAAATTATTTGAGGCGACAGACTTACTCGTTAACGAATTCCTGCAGAATTTTAGAAGCAACTGGAACCCCGACATTCAATCCAGTTGGATGAGTGAAACCGCCGAATTAAGTGAATTATGGCTTTTTACACATTGCATAACCCATGAATTCCATCATCGGGGACAAATCGCGAAAATGGCCAGATTACTTGGGTACATCCCGCCCAAAATGAATTTATCAAAATAAAATGAGCCTGGGAATCATCTATTTAACAAAATAGATCAACGGTATGCCATTCTGCTGAATTCTTATCAAGTATAGGCTTTTTTGTTATGCCTTTTTTTTCGACACATTAAAGATAATGAATATCTTGCTAGGCTTCATCTTCTCTCTTTATGAAACGTGTTTTCATACCGGGAAATCAGGAAGATTAGATATATTATGAATCCAACTGTACACCCTGAATGGGAAAAAAGCGGAATGAGCACTAATTAGCACTCATTCCGCTTTTCTAGCTTCCCCGGACTGTACCTTACGAATCATCCAAAAGTTTATCGATTACCACCTAGATTAGATTCGATTTCTGTAACAATCTCTGCATGATCGTGGCAATCTCGGCACGTGTGATCTTACCTTTTGGCGCCAATAAAGACTGGCTGCGACCCTGCACAAGACCGTACTTCACGCTGTCCACTGCACTGATGCGTGCCCATGAGGATACAGTAGTCTCATCTTGGAACATCTGGAGCGTGGCATCTAAAGACTCTGCGTTCAGGCTATCTTTTAATCCAGTAATCGTCATCGCTTTCGCCAATATAACCATCGCTTGTTCTCTTGTAATCGTTTCGTTAGGATGGAAAGTACCATCCTCGAAGCCGTTGATCAGCCCATATGCATGTGCTGTGCGGATAGCACCATTGTACCAATCCTCAGTCTTCACATCCGTAAATGGAGTTTCCCCATTCTCCGGACGAAGTCCCAGACCACGAACAACGATGGCAGCGAACTCTGCACGAGTCACGGCTCGATCAGGATTGAAGATACCATTGCCAACGCCCTCCACAATCATGCGAGATCCCATATCATTTACAGCTTCTTTACCCCAATGATGCATTACGTCTGTAAATTGTAATGGATGCCACACTACTGCATATGTGCTATTAGTCAGGCTGTTAATTTGAGCTTCGTATCGGCCATTGTTTTGACGTACTTTGGTCGGGACATGACGAACTGATCCGTCTGGCTCCACGACAACGCCAGTTGTAATTTTGTTCGGATCTATGCCTTCTGGCATAGCTATCGTTCTTTCGACATATGCATCGAAGTTTTTTACTTCAACAGACTTGTCACCATAAACGGCATTAACTGTAAAATTAAGCGGCTGAGCAATCAGAGTTAAATCATTCTGAGCGACTGCGCGCCCTACAATGTCCGATTGAACTGAGGTCGGAGCTGCAATTTCAATCTGTACCTTGATTTCCTGCAAGTCATTAGACACTCCAACTTGGCTCGCAATCTCCCCAATGCGGATTTGTCCAGCAGGAACAGTGTACGAAGCCTGCTCTGTTTTGAATTCGAGAATAGCTTGATAATCTTCCATCGTTTTAATCATCTCGCCTGTAAGCTCACCCACAAAAACGTCGTACGTTTGATTAATAGGAATTGTGACAACCGCGTGTTGTCCTTCCTCTGCCAATCTGTCATTCAGCTTCTGCTGATCTACTACAATCGTCAATGCGGTTTGTTGGTCACGCCGGGATATGATCGCTTGTCCAGCATTTTCCACTTTTCCATTAACCAAAATATTGACGCCTGTAGTTGGTGTTGTTGGTGGTGTGACAGGTGTTAACTGTGGGTTTGATGGAGCTTGTGTTACAGGCGGGTTGGTTGACGGAGCAGAGGCCGCTGCAGGCACAACTGCATTGGACCTAGCCGAATCTGTACTTTTGCCTGCACCGTTAATGGCTTTTACCGTAAACGTATAGCTTATTCCGTTACTCAATCCCGTTACTGTTATTGGACTAGTACTGCCTGTAATTATCGTATTCCCAGGCGATACAGTCACTTCGTATCCCGTAATTGGACTTCCACCATCATGAACTGGCGCTGCAAATCTTACGGTCGCTTGTCCGTTGCCCGATGTCGCTGTCACATCTGTTGGCGATCCCGGAACGCTTGATGGAATTACACTTACTTGATTGGAAGCTTCACTAAGCCCTCCCTTATTCTCTGCTTTTACAACAAAGTAATAAGTCTTGCCGTTAACCAACTCAGGAATGGTATAAGGTGATGATGCCTCGACTGTGATTTCAACCCTATGATCAGGATCATCATCTGTTGCCATGTAAATTCGGTACTCTACATCGGGTTCCGTTTCCCATTTCAACGTGACATGACCATCCCCAGGTTCGGCTGTCAGATTCCGAGGATTGGCTGGCGCATTAGGCAGATTTACGGCCTGTATTACTTTGAAAGTGACTGGTACCATCAGATCTGCTGTCAACGTAACCGTTGCTGTATATGTTCCTGCGGGCAATCCGTCCTTGGCACGGAGAGTGAACTCTGTCTGATCTCCAGCGATCAATTCAGCATCCGGCTGCGTAATAACAAAGGCATCCGAATCATGCCCGCTCAGAGAGGCAGATAAATGAACCAGATTTCCTGTTCCCGTATGCTGAATGGATACGCTGTTCGTTTCCTGAGTACCGGATTCATAATCGAGCATGAGCGGTTCCAATGTGCGATCTTCAATTGGAGCAATCGTATACGTTGGAGCTGCTGTCACCGTAAGAACCATGCCACCTTTTTTGCTGATATCTGCTGTTGAGGTCGCGTAAATGGTATATTCCCCTGGCTCGGCATCGGCTTCTACCGTAACATAGCCGGAATCGCTGACCTTCACCTTGTTGGTTGCGTCGCTACTGCTCCACATCACCGTTACATCGGCTCCGCCTACGGTATCAACCGTTGCCGTCAGTTGTCTGCTCTCTCCCTGCATAAGGCTGTCCGTAATCGGATTAACCGTGACGCTGTTCACGGCCGGTGCATACGTCACCTTAATGGTTGCCGTTGCAACCTTGGTTAGATCGTACACGGATGTCGCTGTAATCACATAGTCACCTGGCACGGCATCGGAAGCAACGCTAACATTTCCCATGCTGCTTACGGTTACCTTGTTGCTGGAATCGTTGCTCGTCCACATCACGGAAGAATCGGCTCCACCTACCGCAGTTACCGTGGCAGTGAGTTGCTCGGTTCTTCCTTGTGCGACAGTAGCATTTTCCGGATTGACAGCGATATTGTGAATAGCTGGCGCATACAACACGGTAACGGTTGCCCTTCCCATCTTGCTGCTGTCTTCAATCGATGTAGCTGTTATCGTATAATCCCCTGGTACAGCATCCGATGCAACCGTTACGAAGCCGGTATTACTTACAGAGACTTTGCCAGTTAGATCACTGCTGCTCCATGTTACCTCCGTCGAAGCTCCACCAACTGCCTCAACGATTGCCTCTAACTGTGTACCATCTCCTTGCACGATGCTTGCTGGATCAGGCGTAACGATAACTCCGTTTACTGCTGGTGCATACGTCACCGTAAGGGTTGCTGTACCCACCTTACTGCTGTCTACCGTCGAAGTTGCCGTAATGGTGTAGTTCCCTGGCATAGCGTCTGGGGCAACCGTCACGAAGCCGGTATCGCTTACCTCAACCTTGTGATCCGTATCACTGCTGGCCCATGTCACCGTTGCTCCCGCCCCACCTACAGCGTTTACCGTTGCGACCAGTTGTCTGCTCTCTCCTTGCATCAAACTGTCGGTATCTGGGCTAACACTAACGCTATTAACAGCTGGTGCATAGGTAACCGTAATGACCGCTGATTGCCTCTTACCCGTATCATAAGTGGAAGATGCTGTAATGGTGTAGTCGCCCGGTGCAGCATCCGATGCTACACTAACCTTCCCCGTTGCATCTACCGTTACTTTGTTACTGAGATCACTGCTATGCCAGCTTACCGTGTCTGCCGCTCCACCTACGGCAACTACCGTTGCCGTTAACTGGGTGCTCTCACCCTGCATCAGG
The DNA here is from genome assembly GCF_037974355.1 of Paenibacillus sp. FSL R5-0517. Lineage (NCBI taxonomy): Bacteria > Bacillati > Bacillota > Bacilli > Caryophanales > Paenibacillaceae > Paenibacillus > Paenibacillus sp. FSL R5-0517. The sequence goes on along the minus strand of NZ_CP150235.1, from coordinate 863,636 downwards.
CTATCCGTACTTGGATTAACGGTTATACTCTGAACTGCTGGTGCATATGTCACCGTAACGGTTGATGTAGCTGTCTTGGTACTATCGAACGTGGAAGTCGCCGTGATGATGTAATTACCTGGTGTTGCGTCCCGTGCAACTGTAACTAAACCCGTAGCATTAACTGCGACCTTGTTCGTTGCATCACTACTGCTCCATGTCACCGTTGTTGGCGCCTCTCCTACGGCGTTAACAGCAGCCGATAGTTGCCTGCTTCCACCCTGCATCGTACTTGTCGTGATCGGGCTTACAGTTACACTGGTGACGCTTGGTGGAGGCGGCGGCGTGAATTGAGCTGCCCTTATATTTACCACTTTTCTGTCATCCTCGTCCCACACCGCATACAGCGCTCCATTCATTGCTGTTATGGCAGGATTTCTGGCGGTTTTAGTTGCAAAAGCATTCAAGCCACCATTTCTTCCATTTTCGGCTAGAGCCCATCCATTGCCGTTATACTTTTTTATGCGGATCTTGAAAACGGGAACTCCGCTTACCCATTCTCCTGAATTTTCGGACCAAGTGGCATATAATTCATTATTCAAACTAGCTAACTGAACTTCAAAAGCACGCATCCCTATATTTACGTTGATACCATATTCGCCATCTCCATCAATATTAGTCCAGGTGATGCCGTCAAATTTTTTGACACGGATCTGATCATCCGTGCTATATTGACCACCGCGGGCTTCTACCCATGCTACATACAGATGATCATCGATAACACTTAAGACCGGGGTTATTGCGTTGTTCCAACTAACCTTGTTCAATCCAACTCCACCGTCGACTACTGTCCAATTGTTGCCATCATACTTCTTAGCACGCACCGAATAATAGCCGGTACCCACTTTTTCAGACCATAGAGCATATAAATCATTACCATATACAGCCATGACGGGGCTACCTGCTCCACTGCCTGGACTCACGTTCAACCCATCTGCTCCGCCCCCGTCAAGGCTTGTCCACGTGACGCCATTATACTTCTTAGCGCGAATCTTAGCTGCTTCTGTCCAGATTGCGTACAACTCATTATTGTATTCAGCCAACTTGGGAGTACCCGCGCTTACGGAGGGACTTTCATTAATTCCTTCTGTGCTTCCTCCTTCAGCATTTGTCCAGCTCGTACCATCATATTTTTTGACCCGAATCTGGCCAATAGAAGAAGTTTTCATTTCCGTCCAAGACAAATATAGAGCGTTATTGTACACGGCGAGGGTCGGAGATACGACATCTTTGGTCAAATCGTAATTCAGACCATATGTTGGGTGACCGCCGTCAACACTAATCCAGTTTGAGCCATTAAACTTTTTAACTCTGATCTGGCTAATCGTAGGCGTACTCGGAATCGTTTCTTTCCATGCCACATAAATCTCACCATTCCATTCCACTATGGCAGGTTTTTCACCCCTCATGGCTGAATTTACATTAATGCCAGTTGCTCCATTCCCATCAATGATCGACCAGCCGGATGCCGCCGAAGTTACACCGCCCCCAATCACTAAAGATGGTATAAAAAGAATGATGGCTAGAAACAGATGTGCCATTCTTCGAAAATTTCCGTATTTCTTACTTGCTCCCCCCACTGAAATCATTACATGTCTCCCCCTCCGCAATATTAATCAGTTGCATTCTACTCAGCATAACGGAGCACACCTTAAAAAAACCTTAAAAAACGATGTTATTCGACTTTATTCGACGACATTAATCATACCCGTCCACCAATCCACATTTTCAGTTAACTATCCATCAAATAAATACAAAAAGAGCCCCACCGCATGTACGATGGAACCCATTGATATAACACATGTTCTCTTAAGAAAGCCCATTAGGAATATGAAAGGCAACGCTCGTTCCATGCCCAGGTTCACTCGTTAGTACCAGTGAAGTTCCGTATTCAAATCTCAATCGCTTATCGATATTTCGTAAACCTACTCCTTGCTGGACGGCCGATTCGCTATGTTCAAGTAATATCTTCATACGGTCGGGAGGAATTCCGACTCCGTCATCGGATACAACAAATAACCAATCCTCTTCTAATCTCTGCACTATCAATTTCACTGTTCCGCCTTCAATTCGATCTCCGATGCCGTGGCGAATCGCATTTTCGATCAACGGCTGAAGCAGCAACGGCGGTATCTGTAAACGATATGCCTCTTCAGGAATCTCATATTGGAAGCAAATACGGTCCCTGAATCTTGCCTGCTCAATCTGTACATAGGTTTGAATAAGCTTGAATTCCTCATCGAGTTCGATGCGTTTATCTGAATTGCTGAACCGAAAGCTTCCTCGCAAATAATCAGCCAACGCGATGATCATGCTCCGTGCACGCTCTATATCTGTATAACTGGAGGCAACGATACTATTAAGAACGTTATATAGAAAATGCGGCTTGATCTGCGATTGAAGGAAAGCCACTTCCATATATACTGCACGTCCCAATGATTCCTTCATGGCAAGCAAACTTCCGATTCGGGCTTTTAATTCTTCCAAATCAAACGGTTTGGGCAAGTAGTCGTTTGCTCCAACCTGATATGCAGCCACCTTATCCTGTGGTTGAATTGCCGCAGTAACCATCAACACGGGCAACTCCAGGAGTGAATAGCGCTTGCGAATTTCTTGACATACTTCGTATCCGGACATGCCTGGCATCATCAGGTCCAGAATGACAAGGTCAATTCTGCCCGGTTCATCGATCTGGCGAAGTGCTTCGTATCCATCTTTGACTGCGATGATCCGATAGTCATGGGATTGTAGCGTATCCAGCAAAACCTTCAGATTGACATACTGATCATCAACGATCAAAATCGTGCGCTTACCAGCGGCATTCGCAATATACGGTGTAGGAAACGAATACTCGTTCTCCAAAGGTTGAATGTAAGATGCTGATGAATGGTCCGAGCTAGCTATATTTTCATTATTTGACGTTGCCCGCTGCAGGGTAAACGTGAATGTCGTCCCCACGTCCAGGGTTGAGCTCACGGATAGTGTCCCCCCTTGCAGATTGATCAGCTGCTTAGCGATAGACAGCCCAAGCCCGGAGCCGCGTTGGCTTACTTCTTCCATGGATTTGAACGGCTCAAAGATATACGGCATATCCTCCGGATGTATACCCGCTCCCGTATCCTGTACTTCGAATTGCAACAGGCCTTCTTGTTCCTTCCCGGCAACAATGATCGTTCCGTTCTCTGTGTACTTGATTGCATTGTCCAGCAGATTGCTAATGACCTGACTTAACCTGATTTCATCAGCATAAGCGAGCGGCAAGTCCGCTGGCACCTGATTGACGAGTTGAATCTCCTTTTCCGCACTGAGATAAGAGTAGAAACGGATTTGCATCTCTACGACTGAACGGACATCGACTGGCGCCGGATCAATTCTAAGCTCCCCCTGTTTAAGCTTCGACAAGTCCAGAATGTCATAGACAATCTGAGAAAGCTTCCTGGTAATATCGATCATCAACTGAAGCTTCTCTCGTTGCCCTGACGTAGGAGGTAACGCAGTATCATCAAGCATAGACCGGGATATGTTCATAACACCATGAAGAGGCGTCTTAAACTCGTGTGAGGTACGTGCGAGAAAATCATCCTTGTGCTTGTCCGCCTCCATTAACTGACCCGAGAGTTCCTCTATTCTCTGGAATGCGTTTGAGAAGCGGAGCGACATCAATAGTGCAAGCATGAGCAGTACAAGAAATGGCTCGACGGGTGGCAGCGAATAGATCGGAACGCCAAAGTAGACGTTTAAGTTCTGGTTCAACACTAGCGCGTTCAAAGCCATCGCCGCCACAGCCAGATACCAGCTGCCAGCCACTCTATTTAGAACAGCATATACAAACACATAGGTGGCGTACAACAAAGCTAACGTGACGTACAGTGATGTCACAAGGCGAAACGGCCCTGTCGTAATTTGCGTAGCAAAGCCCATATGCAAGAGAAGTAAAGCACCTCCTGATAGTAGTCCTGCCTTCGTAAATCCTCTATAACTGTAGGGACGAAAAGCAGTATACACATACAAGAAAAATCCTACACCTACCCCAATGGTCAACACCATTTGAATGCGAAAATATAGCCAAAATGGAAGTGGGCCCAGCGCATCGAACAGCACCCTCTCACCGCTGATGCTTGTAAACGCTGCAATAAATACACAGACGAGTCCGAATACAACAAGGGACTGATCATTCCTGCGCTGAGAAAATAATCCGATAAAATACAGCCCCATGATCAGGAAGGCTGTTAGGGCAATCCAATCGTGTGCTGTCGCGACATCCCGAATTTTCGCAATTTGGTCAGCCTTGCCAAATTGGATAGACTCCCCGATTCCACTCGTTACCCGGAATTCATGGTTGGCAACTTCGATCACGATATCGTTCCAGCCTGGCTTTAAAGTGAAATAACTGACATATGGCTTGTTAAGCGCCCAATAATCGTCTTTGTGATCGGGATACCCGCTTGAGCCCACGACTTGCCCGTTGACGATAAGCCTATTGGAGATCAATATGGCTGCCGTCTTCATTCCATATATAACGCTATCGTCATCAATTAAAAGCCTCAAACGATACGTTGCCACACCCAACGTATCCATCTGTTTGGACCATGACCCGGGCACCTGAATGAAAGAAGGGGCTTCATCTCCCGCTTCCTCAGAGGTGAGGGGATGGCTGAAGAGTAGTCGATTCGGGTAAAACTCCCATTGCCCGTCCAGCCGGACGACACCCTTCTCCTGAAATGCCCAATTGGTTAAGTCCATGACTCCATTGGCCGCCATCGGCATCGTTTTCTTGTTAAAAGTAAAGTATGTTAACAGCATACCGTAAGTCGCGAACAACATTGTCAATGTAATTAGGATCGCAACGATTTTGCGTTTCATTGAAATGTGCGCCCCGATCCCTCCATCGTGTTCTGAATCAATAACAACGTCTCCTCCTCCAGTTCTGTTCCAAGTTGAATGCGCACGGCTTGCTCTAACTCCTGACTTACACGGTATGCCTCACTCCGGTTACTGAGTTCCAGATGAATTCTAATCAACTCACGTCCATCGATCTCGGAGTCAGGAACAAGTGACAGTAATCGCTGTAAGCTATTCGCTGCAAACAAAAGCTTTCCTTGGCTACGATAATACATATACCATTTGCGAAGTGCACGGACATACAACGACTTGATATTCAACTGTCTGGCAATTGCCCAGTCAAAATTGCATCCATCCATATAATCTCCGACGTACATCTCGTTCATCTGATCATAATGAAGCTCATTTATGTGCTCTTCCGCCAATATTTTATTTAACAATGTCTCGAATTGAGAGACATCTATTGTAATGTCGTTCAGTTCAGCGGAAAACCCCTGATTTCCTTTACGGATATGAATTGCTACGCCATGCTCTGTCAAGCTTCTTCGAAGATAAGAAAGACAGGTGTACAAATACGATTTGGCTTTATCGAGATCGTAACCCGGCCACAACGCCTCTATAATGACAGCGGCATTTACGCGCTTACCTTCATGATGAATTAGAAATGCGCATAGCTCCCGCTCTTTTTTCGTTTTCCATATAACTTCCTTGCCCGTATCGCCTGGTGATATGATATGGAATCCTCCGAGAGAAAGAACTGACGGAACTAAAGGCTTATTTTCCTCTGTTAGACTGGACTGCTTGTACAGATCTTTGGTTATCCGTGCCACCGTATTCTGTAAACGGCTCACCGTAAACGGCTTTAACAGATAGTCGGTTGAATCAATCTCAAACGCTTCTAATGCATACTCGGCATAGGCCGTCGTGAAAATGATCGGCAACTCAGGAGAAATGCTTCTTATTCGCCGAGCCGCTTCGGTACCCTTCATACCCGGCATTTGGATATCCAAAAACACAGCATCTATCATGGTTCGGTTTAAATCTTCCAACGCCTGAAGGGGATTTAGATATCTTCCAGCGATCTCCACATTCCCCATTTGACCAAGCAATATTTCAAGCAGATCTAGTGCATCTTCTTCATCGTCAATCAACATAACACGGATCATTGGCTGTTCTCCTTTTTCGTTCATGCTAAAGATTAGCGGCCTTGAATCAATGTTTACATCCAAATTTATTTATACATATATATCGGGCGGTTGGCTTCGTCTCTTTAGATTCTGATATGTTGAGTGGAATTCATCTTGCCGAACTGGAAAAGCTCCTCTACAATGAAGCTCGACAGGCATTTAACCTGCAGATCGACATTCCGAGGAGGCTTGACTTAAATATGGAAATTTCACTGGATATCATAAAAGATAAAGTCGAATGCTTGCAGGCTTATGACTTTCATGAACTGGCGCGAGCGATCGAAGAACGTATTGAAATCAATAAGGCATTAATGCTGCGTGTAAAGCAAGTCCAACATCAAGTAACGTTTGATCCTATTCGCACCAAAATGTTATATAGCGCAGTCGTGCATTTTGCCTTAGATTAATGGACCAAGACTTTGAATAGTGAATACCAGATTACTGACTTAATTGCAGTTACTGCATGGTCATATTATGTAGTTACTATTGAGGGTTAAGGAGAGAGTACCATGCAAGAATTAACATTTATGAAGAATTATAAAAACAACGAAGTACTGCGCAAGAGTTTTTTCGAGCTTGCTGCCGAGACTTTTGATATTGATTTTGAAAATTGGTACCAGCACGGATGCTGGGGCGAGAACTACATCCCTTTTTCATTTGTGGACGGAGATCGGGTTGTTGCCAATGCTTCCGTTAACATCCTTGAGCTCATCATTCACGGGGAGCAGAAAAAAGCGATTCAAATCGGCACAGTGATGACACATCCCGACTATCGAGGGAAAGGACTATCCACTCGTTTAATGAACAGAATTTTAGAGGAATACGAGAACAAATACGATCTCATGTACCTTTTTGCCAATGAATCGGTGCTTGATTTTTACCCCAAGTTTGGTTTTAAGCCGGTGGAAGAACATCTTTTTTCAATGGATTATACGGCAAAAAAATCACCCAAACCTGTGAACCTTCGGAGGCTCGATATTGCTAACGCGGATGATTTACATCTTATTCAAAAATTCGCATCGGAAAGATTGCCGGTTTCTCGGCATTTCGGAACCGCCCAGACGCAAGGCATACTCATGTTTTATTGCCTGAATGTCTTTAGTAATGATATTAATTACTTAGAAGATGAAAACGTCATTGTTATTTATCAGAAAGAAGACAATCATATTGAGCTCTTCGACGTTGTTAGCTTAAACGAAATAAATATGAAAGATATCTTGGATAAGATTGCAGATGAGGATACAGAGACAATCACCTTCCATTTCACACCAGATGCAACAGAACATCTCGTTCTAAAAAGTACCCTCACCAATGAAGGCTTATTTGTAAGAACCCCCGGTGAGCATCTCTACCCGGTGCAAGTTAAACATCCGATTACATCGATTGCTTGATGTATCTTCGGACCAACCTTATATCAGCACTATGCTCTGCATTGAAGACAGATCAGTAAGAGTGGGCTTCCCCGCTCTTTTTTTATGATCAAAGATTGATCTTCTGCTCCTTCTTCTTTCGAATTGACCTTAGAAATAACCCGAAACCAACAAACAAAACGGTTGTCACAATCCCCGTGGTTGGACTGAACCAGAATTCCCCTGCTTGGGTTAACGTGATGATCCCTGCTACGGATACCAACAAGGTCGGTACTCCATCCTCCACAGCGTGCATGATCACACATGGCCATACAGATTCGGTCAGACGGTATATTTCAACATACATTATGGACCAGGCAATCATCAACACACACCCTAGGATCATAAAGTTCAGTCTGGTCGTATTCTCGAAATACGTTTCCGGTAGGAAAACCATATAATACGCAGCATGCCATAAAGCCCATATAAGGCCTGACACAAAATAGAGCGCCCAATCGTTCAGCTTCAATTCAATCAATTTGGGAGTCAGATAGCCGCGCCAGGCAAACTCTTCAAAAATGTTCTTCATAAAACTGCCTGCAATAGAAACCCCGATAAGCGGCAGCAATGTATTTAGCTCAACATCAGCAGCACGGGCACTATTGAAAAGGAAGGCAAGACCTACAACAATCACCATCACAACCGGATAGATGAGAAGAGCCGCACCATACCATTTCAAATTGCCCTCCAGCTTGAATCTCACACCAATATCTTTCCAATCTCGATTCACAATTCGCAGTAAAAGCATCATGAGTAACGGCAGGATTAGCCACAATCCCATTCCTAACGAATTTTCTGCTGGCTGCTCCGGCATCATCGTATCCACCCATACACCAATCCAGCCACTTGCTAATACGACCACCATGAATACAAGCAGACTGAGCTTTATTCTTGCTGCTGACATATTGACAAGCACCTCCTGTCAGGATTGTTCCACTCTTCGCCTCGCTGTGCTGATGACATCTTCCGCTGCACTGTTCATCAGACGGATCATCTCTTGTTCCGTGTACTCTTCCGGCAACATTTCATTCGCGGCCATCACGCTGATCCCTACCTGAAACATCTTCATCTTGAGCAAAATGGTTTGCAGTTCATCATCTGATAATCCATTCAGATCAGGGTCCATTCTCATCACGTGTATAAAGCTTTTCATTTCCTCCTCATTGTGCTTCGCTTGATCATTTTTCTTCATCACAATATCCCGAAACAATACAGGGTACTCTCTGGCAAAACGGATGCTGGCAGCACCAATATCCTGAAACGGATGTCCTGAATTCTGCTCCCGCAGCATTTGTCTGCTCAACTCGAAGGTTTTCTGATATACACCTTCTAACAATTCGCCTACCTCTTTGAAATTCACATAGATCGGTGCAATGGACCCTCCCAGCTTCTCTGCCACCTTGCGAATTGTAATGAATTCAATGCCTTCTGTTCTTGCGATTTCAAATGCCGCATCAATAATTTGATCTTTAGTAAATTTCTTTTTGGGTGCCATATGTCTCCTCCTGCCATAAATGCAACGATAAATTTCAAACGTTATATATCATATGATATATATTGTCCAAGCCACACGTCAACTACATTTTTTTCAATATAATCAAGCTCTCATAGGAGTATACAAGGTATAATGAAGTCAGATGACCGTTTGGCATAAATTGATGAACATCATAACGAAGGAGAGGACATTTGTGGCGTTTATTCCGTTAAACTGTCCCAATTGCAACGGACGAATTGAATACAAGAAGGATGAGGTTTTAAAGTGTCCCTATTGTGAAACAGAGCTTCTATTGAAGCAAAATAATGTCTATTACGTGGACCAGACCATTAATCATTACCATGGAACGCCTCCCAAGGCAACACCGAAGCAGGCTGTCTCCGTAAAGCTTTTACTTATACTGATGCTGGTGTTAACCGGTGCCATCGGTACTTATATGTACTCCAATGTCAGCTCCACTCATTCACCAACAGAAGCCAAACTGCCTGTGCGAAAGATGCCTGAAAGCGAGGTTCTGCTCTCCTTTTTGCGGGATATCTTTGATAAAGGGACTGCCCTGCCGACTGAGGATGAACTTGCTCGTATTCGTTACTTAACTGTAGATTATTCGGATAATGACCAGTGGGAGTTTACATACAGCTTCTCCGACCCCTTCAGCGATGAACAGGCTGAGAAAATCACTTATGTTACTCAGGACAAGAAACTGAATAACCAGGAGATCGATCAGCGGGATTTTGAAGCCTTTACGGGACTGACGGCACTCGATCTGACGAATACCTATGAAATCTCCCAGACGGATCAAACCACTTTGGCCCATATGTCCGGATTAAAAAGTTATGGAGGCGCTTTTAACGAATCCTTCAGCAAATTTTCGGGCTACTTTGGCGACAAAACTAACATTACGGAGCTTTCCACTCAGCTTCGCAGCAATCAGGAATTGACCATGCTGCTGGAGTTTCCTAATCTGAGCTCATTATCCATTACCTATGTGGATGAATCCGTAACGGATTTCTTTCTTTTGAATAAGCTGCCGCTCAAGTCCCTGTCGCTCACCTTTGTCGATGAACTGGGATGGTTGTCCTCCATGACCGGGCTGTCATCCTTATCCATACAATACAGTGAAACCACAGACCTGCAACCGGTGTACGCCTTGACCCAGCTTCAGGAGCTTCAGCTATCCTTTTTAACAAATGTAAAGTCCATCGACTTTGTACAAAATATGCCTGCTCTACAAACGCTTGATCTCGAAAGCGTAAACTTCTCAAGCCTGGATCCCTTGGACGGCAAGGCCTCCATTACTTCACTGCGCCTAGCTTCTCTAAGTCAACTTAGTTCGGTAAAGGCCATCAATAGCCTGTCCTCTTTGCGGGAATTAACGTTGTCCGGCTACTACGAGAATGCAGAAGCGCTGACATTACCTAAGGCAACGCGAGTAGAAATTCCAAGCGCTTTTCTCGCCGGACTGAAAGCGCCCGCCGCAACCAGCCTGACGCTCCGTGGCGGAAGTGGCGAGTTGAATTTGGCGGCGCTGGGGAAATTCCCGAAACTTAAGCAGCTCTCCCTCTCGGAGGTCAGTGAAGTAACCCGTCTGGGCGCCCTGGACGGCTTATCCAGCCTAGAGACTCTAAGCATTTACGACTCTTCACTATATCAGGAGAGCGATGCTTTATTTCGTTTGAAGCAGATCAAATCTCTGATGTGTTCCGAGTGCAGGCTGAACTTTGAAGAAAAATCGGCCACGGAGAACAGCGTACTTGAACATTTGACCTTAGAGCAGCCGTATTTCAGCATAAATAACACCTCTGTTGCTGAAGTTGACCAAATGATGCCTTACTTTGCGAAACTGCCTGCTCTGCGTTCCTTTACTCTGCAAGACAGCAGTTTGGCTTCTCTCGAATTCATGAGTAACTGGCAGGCCATAGAAGAGCTTCATCTCGAGAACAATGCCATTTCCAATATCGAGACCCTAAGCCAGCTGCCTAATCTGCAAAAGGTATATCTATCCGGTAATTCCGTCCAAAACAAATCCGTGCTTGGTACGGGTGTGCATGTGTATTAATTACCGCCTGGGATGATGGGGAGTTTTAGACTACTACAGTTAATGGATGGTATTAAAACAAAGGCAAAAAGGGGTTCCCCTTATGCAGTTCTTCCTGCATGGGGGAACCCTTTCGGTGTTTTAAGTCAAGTCAAAAGCCTTCAATATTCTTTGGACGATAGCTGCAACCTCAGCACGGGTGATGTTGGCATCCAGAGATCACTCTCCCCATACAAAGGGATCTTGACGAAACAAACAAGCGGCTGCCTAATCGGCAACCGCTTTATCGGACATGCTTATTAAATGTCGTAGTTATTCGAAGGACTGTGATCGATAACGGATTGCACAACTCGTTTAACCACGGATTTCGCGGCATCCTGGATGGATATTCCGCCGATCTCGTCCGCGTTAACTTCGATAAATCCTTTGCCCCCGATGATCTCTCGAGCTGTCTCAAGTTCGCCCGCACTGATAGAATCATGGGATACCAGTGAGATCAGGCCGGCGTCGTTCAACACCTTTGCCATCTCCGCCGTTCCGCGGAGCGTTTCTCCACTGACGCTCTCAAGCAGCATCGTATGGTAACCGGATGACATTAGTCGCTTCTCCACTTCCTTGGCGAGAGCTACCGTATCCGAGCCAGCAAACCATACCGTGAGCGGAGATTGTCCTTTCTGCTGGGCGCGAACATCTCTCGTGATCCCCGTATCCAGCGTGGCAAATCGGCTTTCTCCCTTCAGAGCTTGATCGATGACTCCGCAAGCAGACGTCATGTTGGTGACACGATCAATGAGGATAAAACCTCCGATGCTCTTATTGTGTTCAAAGGAATCGAAGACGATCTGATCCGACAGCGTGAATTCACACTTGGCCAATTCGTTCTTAACAATTTGATCGGCCGGAACGGTATGGCCCGTGTTAATGTCAATTTTATGGGTAATCGCCGTTACAGTGCCTGGAAGAGTCTTCGTTCCGACCTTTACCCAATAATGCTTGCCCGGAGTCAGGACGGAATCGTCCATCCACAGGATTGTAGAAGCGAAGCTGTCAGCTTCTTGGACTTGATTGTCCATCGTGAGCACACAACCTCGCGAGACATCAACTTCGCGGTCCAGTTGTATCGTAACTGGTTGGCCAGCATAAGCCGAATCCTGAGCTTGGTCCGTCACCAAAATCCGCTTAACCTTGGCTTTCTCCCGACTTGGCAGAGTCATGAGTTCGTCTCCGACCGAAATCTTTCCAGCCTCGATCTGGCCCTGGAACCCGCGAAACGTATGGTCCGGTCTGCTTACACGCTGAACTGGCATCATGAAAGGCTTCGTATCATCGGTAGTATGAACATCTATACTTTCCAAATACGGTAATAATGCTAACCCCTCGTACCAGGGTGCATTCGGCGACTGGGTTGTAATGTTGTCCCCTTCCGTAGCGGACACGGGAATGACCTGAATGCTCTTGATTTGGAATTCGGCCGTCGTTTGCATGAACTCTTCCTTGATTGCCTCGAACGTCCTCTGATCGAAACCGACCAGATCCATCTTGTTCACAGCCAATACGAGATGCTTGATCCCCATCAGGGCGCAGATCCGGGCATGGCGTTTGGTCTGGGTAATGATGCCTTTGGTAGCGTCCACCAGAATGATGGCTAGATCGGCAAAGGAAGCGCCTACAGCCATGTTGCGCGTATACTCTTCGTGTCCCGGTGTGTCCGCCACGATGAAGGAACGATGAGACGTCGTAAAATAACGATATGCCACATCAATGGTAATCCCTTGTTCGCGTTCGGCCAGCAAACCATCCAGGAGCAGCGAGTAGTCGATTTTGCCGCCTCGGCTTCCCAATCGACTATCGAGCTCAAGCGCGCGTTCTTGATCGGCAAATAGCAGCTTGGCTTCATAGAGCATATGTCCGATCAGCGTGGACTTGCCATCATCCACACTTCCACAGGTAATGAATTTAAGTAGACTCTTCATGTTAGAAATAGCCCTCCCGTTTGCGTCGTTCCATGCTTCCCGCCGCTTCTTGATCGATAACCCGACTGGTCCGTTCGGAAGATAACGCACCCAATGTCTCCTCAATGATCTCATCCAGCGTAACAGCATCGGACTCGACTCCGCCCGTGAGCGGGTAACAACCCAACGTGCGGAAGCGAATCTTCTTCATCTCTACCTTCTCGCCAGGCTCAAGCTTTATCCGCTCGTCATCCACCATGATGATATGCCCGTCACGATTAACGATCGGTCTTACGTCGGCGGAGTAAAGCGGAACGATATCGATGTTCTCCCGACGAATGTATTGCCAGATATCCTTCTCAGTCCAGTTGGACAGCGGAAAGACTCGAATGCTCTCTCCCTTGTTGATTCTCGTGTTGAACAGCTTCCACATCTCCGGACGTTGGTTCTTAGGGTCCCACGAGTGATTCTTGTTCCGGAACGAGAAAATCCGCTCCTTCGCACGCGACTTCTCCTCATCACGTCTTCCGCCACCGAACGCAACCGTGAATCCGTATTTGTCCAATCCCTGCTTCAGGGCTGTGGTTTTCATAATGTCGGTATATGCGGAACCATGGTCGAAGGGGTTAATTCCTTGTTGAATAGCCTCTTCATTTGAGTGCACGATCATCTCGATACCAAATTCCTTCGCTTTTCGGTCGCGGAACTCAATCATTTCCTTGAATTTCCAGGTTGTATCGATATGCATGAATGGGAACGGCGGCTTCTCGGGGTAGAAAGCCTTTAGGGCCAAGTGCAACATGACCGAGCTGTCCTTGCCGACGGAATACAACATGACCGGTTTCTCGCACTCCGCTGCTACTTCTCTGATAATGTATATCGCTTCAGCCTCAAGTTGATCCAGATGTGTTAATTCTTGCATGGCAAGGCGGCCTCCTTTTTAATCCTCACTAAAACCATCGTATTTATAAACTTATCCTATCAGATTCCATCTTTATTGCAAAGTGGAAAAAAGCAAAATTTATGATGTGTATGTGTTGGATCGACTATACTCAGCATGGAATAGTACGCCTTGACCCAGCTTCAGGAGCTTCAGCTATCCTTTTTAACGAATGTAAAGTCCATCGACTTTGTACAAAATATGCCTGCTCTACAAACGCTTGATCTCGAAAACGTAAACTTCTCAAGCTTGGAGCCCTTGGCCGAGATATATCTATCCGGTAATTCTGTACAAAACAAATCCGTGGTTGGTGCGGGTGTGCATGTGTATTAATTACCGCCTGGGATGTTGGTGAGTTTTAGACTACTACAGTTAAATGGATGGTATTGAAACAAAGACATAAAAGGGGTTCGAGAATTTATAAATTCCCGACCCCTTTTTGTTTATCTTTAGCTTTCTAACCATCATCGCTACACTCCAGAACGTTGCGGATTGACCGTGCCAAAGATATGATACGGTGTTATCCCCTTTGTAAATAGACTATCGATCAGCTTGATCAATTCCTCCGACGATAGATCTTTGTCTCTGTGTATCCAAAGACGAAACATAGATATTAATGTAGATATGTAAAACTCGATGATGTATGGTGCCAAGACATCATCTGTTGAAAAATCCATAATCAATCGCTCAAAGGGAATTTCTCTTTTCAAACGTTCCACAAAATGAACAGAACCATAATCGCCCAATACAGCTTTAAGAACTGAAATTTCCTCTGCATTTTCCAAGCATTGAAGTGCATCTTGAATAGTATGTGTAGAAAACTCTCTGCCTGCCATTTCCTCCTTAATGGATTTCAAAATCCTCTCTTCAACGCAGTCCAACAAATCATAGATATCTGTAAAGTATTGATAAAATGTACTCCGATTATATCCTGATTGGTTAGCAATCTCTTGGATGGATATCTTTTCGATTGGTTTTCGGCAATATAAATCACAGAATACATTTATAAATGTCTGCCTTGTTTTGTCCGTAATTTCAGGTTGCTTATTCATGATTAACCTCCATTTTCTGTTGAATTGATTATACGACAGATATTAAAAATCTGATGGTTGATGACCAAATAGTGAATCTATACAATAACATTATACAACACGTTGTTGGATCATCAACAAAGATGAATCTGGATATTAGGAGGCTAAGATGAGAATTTTATTTTTCGGTAGAGGTGTAATATCGACCCAATACGCTTGGGCTTTAGAGAAGGCAGGGCATACTGTTGAGTTTTACGTTAGAAAAGGGAGAAAAGAAACGTTCGGAAGTCATATCGCGCTTGAAATGTGGGACGCACGAAGAGGAAAACAGTTCATCCAGGAAAGCTGGAAGATCAAGCTGCATGAGGAGATAAACCCAGATTACGATCTCATTATTGCGAGTGTCAACACGGAGCAACTTCCCGAAGCAGCAAGAATACTTTCGACTACTGCTGGTAACACCCCGATACTAATATTCAATAATATTTGGCAGGATTTAAAATCATCAATCTTGCCCCTGTCTATGAACAATGTTGTCTTCGGGTTCCCAGGAGCAGGAGGCGGCATTGAGGACAATAAGCTTAGGGGCGGCTTTTTAAAAATGATATTTCTGGAAAAACCACGGGTAGGCACGGAACAGATAAACAACAAGGTCAAAGAACTATTTGAAAGCGCTAATTTTAATATCAATTGGATCAAGGATATGCAAAGCTGGTTATGGAATCACTATGCCATGAATGCGGCGATGGAGACCGAGGTGTTAAAACGGGGAAGTTTCCCAGCACTCTTGAATCATGGCGACTCATTCGCATATGTCGGCAAGAGTATGCGAGAAATGAAGCCTGTTCTTAAAGCAAGAGGTGCAAAGATGGACGCGATTACTCTATTGTTAACCAAGATCCCACCGGCACTTCTCGGCACGCTGTTTAACAAGGTTATCTTTGCAAGGGGCAGCTTACCACGACTTTTCATTGAATACAATAATAGTACGTCCAGTTTTGCAGTACTTGAAGTTGTGAGAGAAGCCAAAAAGTTAGGTATACCTTTGCCACGTCTTACTGCGGCATTAGAAAACACTGAACAAAACACAGGTATCGAAAACGGATAAACTGGAAATTGGATATTGTTCAGACCAACATTAACTCTACTATTGATTATATAAACCATCGAACAACTCACCACTGAGGGGCTGTATAAGGAATGATAGAAGCAGAGCCACCCATGAAGGGCGGCTCTTTTATTATGCCTTACAGGGCTTGTAAGGGTTTTAGTCTTTCCTGACCAGCCTGTTGATACGGCTCATTTCTAGCAATATTAGATGTGATTATACCTGAAAGCCTTTAACATTAAAAATAATTGATTATTAAAATGTATTTCATTCGTATATATTTTTGTAAATAAACCAATGCACTTGTCTATGATTTCCCCAGTGAACTTTTGGGACATGATGGCTTTATTCGAATAGATCCTTACTGTCTTCCAGTCATGAATAATTTGGTCCAATAACGGGTCAAGCGTATGTTTTGCATTGATATGATCAATGTTGTATTTATAGAGAGTATTTAACCTATATTTCTCAGAACATTTTCTATAAATCGTACTGCTCAGTGTTTCTATAATCGTTTCATTTTTTATAATGAGCTCGTAATTTTCTGCGAGCAACAGTATATTATTCAAACTTTCCGTTATTTCATTTTGATACCTGCACATATTTTCTACGAATGTATTAATGGTTGTGTGTGCTGAATTCTTATTGTTCAAGATCTCATGATTACCGGGTGGCACTAGCGTATATTCCCAAAAGTAGTCTGGCATCTTTACGTGTTCCGAAGTCATGCATGACGATTTAAATTCTGAAAATGGCAGAGCATATTGTCTGTATTCTGTAATATCATCAACCGTATATATTTCCTCGTTCGTCAGATTGAAGCCATAGACAAAAACAGGGTGCAGTCCATGTTTTTGGTTATAGTAAAAGTCTCTCCCACGTTGATAAAATAAATCAATAAATATGGAAATCGGATGACCACTAGAAATGGAGTTTATGATCTCATCTTGTAACGTATCTAGTGCAGGGGATTTTTTACGAATAGATATCCCCATTTCCTCAAGGATCTGATCTCCTTCCTGAAGATCCAACACCTCTAACTTGAAATATCCTCTTGTTTGTATTTTTTGTTTATCAAATCTATAAATAGTAATGACATTATTCAAAATCGGCAACTCATCTTTTTTAAAATATCTGGCAAGCGTTAACAACAAATTGTAGCCGCAATTAAAATAAGGAAAATTATGATGAGGAAACATTTTTGTCATGCCGTCGAAGGGCTGAAAGGTGTCCAGGGAAATAATTTCTTCCATAAAATATTTCTCCTAACCTAGGACGTGTCTTGAAACCTACTGAAGTGCATCTTTTACCGCCTTTTCGCCCCCTGCTACGTCAATTTCCCTTGACGTGCCCCGGCACGCCTGCGGAAAACTTCCTGGCTTGGAACGAAAATTCAGCAAAATCTGCCGCCTTCAGAGTTTTCAGACACGCCCAAAAATTATTGTTGATATCACGGCTATATTATCTCTTAACAAGGTTCATCATACGGTATTGCCGCGTTCCAGCCTTCATCTCTTCATATTTCTTCGAGCCGGGCAATGCGATGAATTCATGGATATCTCCAATATTCGTGCTTGAATTGGCGTTATTCGCAATTCCTTGTGTGCCAGTACGCTGCTTCGCACTCTCATCACATGATAGAAGAACATTCGAAGTCACATCCTGATTGCGGATTACAGACAGGCCTGCTTCCTCTAACAGCCTGACGTTTTGCGCTACCTGATCTCCCAGCATCAGCTCCGTATACAGAAATACGCCGCCAACTCTCAGTATCCGGTACACCTCTTCATAGAATCGTGATCGGTTCGGATAGGCATGTGCGGATTCTATATTTAACACCACATCGAAGCTCTCGTCTGCAAACGGTATATTCTCCGCATCGCCGACGAGATACAAAGATTCACCCAATCGGGATTTGGCATTGCAAAAGGCAATATTCGCCGGGCAGATGTCGAGACCGACAATAAACAGCGGCTTGAAATATTTAGACAGTGCTGCTATATTACCTCCCCTGCCGCATCCGATGTCGATCACCTGCCGCTCCCGAATTGCCGTCCTGCCCACTGTCTCAAGCAGCAGCTTGACCGAGTTTCTATTCCATGCATCGCCCGGCTCGAGCACCGCATGTTGCTCATTCCCGTGCGGTACGTAACCATAATTTAAGAAGGTGGCGAATCGGCCTATACCGGACAGCGCAAGGGAGTCCGAGATCTCGCTATAATCCCGAATTTCAGCCTCTTTCCGGTTCCATTCGGAAGGGTGGACAAACTGCTCACGCTGGTCGAGCATCGATAAGTAACGATCATCGTTCGTATATACCGCATCGCAGCTGCAGCATTGCAGCACTGCCTCCGACTGCTCCAGCTCGCCCTTGCAGCTGGAGCATACCAACCTTTCATGCAGATGCTGTAACATGACTATCGCCCAGCCGACGCATGCTTTTGATTCAACGCGTACACATTATAGTAATTTGGGATATTCAAATCTTCGTAATAATCGATCACGGCATAGAAGCCGTTGGTTTGAAAGATGTTCTCGAGCCTGCTGATCTGCTCTCCGTCCAGTCCGTGTACCTCCATTACAATTTGCCTGATTCTGCCCCAATCTTCCGGCTCTATGCCTTCCAGCACCTCGAACTCACTTTTTTCCACGTCGATTTTGAGCAGATCAATTTGGTTCAGATCGTAAAAGCGGATCATTTCAGAGATCGTAGTTAGCTGGCAACGATAGATTTGTTCATTCAGAAGCTTCGGCGACATAAGATGATCGACAAAGCGGTTTAGCATTCGCGGGTCAGCGAAATTATCTTCGTAATGGTTGATTAACCCGTATCGGAGATCTTGATCGTGGTTCTCCCTGTATTTGATCTGGACAGAGTCCGTGGACATCGTAGGAAAATAGGCAAACTCCGCTTCCTTGATCTCATTGGAAAGCCCGACATTAACCGTCGTTACGCGAGGCAGCGAACTCGTATTCATCTTCAAGAGATTAAAAGTCGGCGGCAGTGGCTCAAAAGCATATACCCTGCAGTCGCTCTTGCTGCTGACATATAGGCTGAACATGCCGATATTAGCCCCAACGTCCATGACCGTGCCTTGATCCGGGAGTGTAATACCGTGCTTGAAATACATCTCCTTGTGAAAAATCTCGTTGTAGAGGAACTCGGTCTCACCTTCGTTGTTTTGATAGATTTCGATCCCGTTGTGCAGCCGTTTCTTTTCGATAGCCTTTGTCTGCAACGGATGGCTCTCATGCTCCGTCCTGCTCATTCGATTCACCTTCTCAACAATTTGTTTTTTGGGCATTTCTCTAACTGCTGGCGCTTTCATAGCGTTTGACGGCCAGCTTCCAGAACAGCCTGACCACTATAAGCGATATAACGGGAGCAACAAAAATCCATATCCCAAGGAACAAGTCCAATCGATCGATCAAATAAACCGACGGCATGTTGGTGATGAACAAGATCGGCACAACATACAGCCCTATTCTCCGCAGCCATTTGGGGTATATGTACATCGGCATATTGTTTAAATCCCAACATTTGTCGAGTATTTCGAAGATCGAACCGGACTTCACCGTCCAGAAGGCAAGAATTTGCGGAAGTAGAAGCACCGAATAGGTCACGATCGTGCTACTCAAGATCACGCCGATATATCCGGCCACGTGGATAAAGCTTGGCTCGATGTCAAGACGCCGCCAAGCCAGTACGATCATCGTGATCCCGGCGATCAGGTTCGGGATCGGAAACGCGAAGTTAACGTGCCGAAATGAAATCATGAACTGCAGCGAAAGCGGCTTCGTCATATACAAGTCCAGCGTCCCGTTGCGGATGTGGCCGGCGAATCTATAAAAGTTATCCATAAACAGTCCTGTATAGATCGCGATCATAATCGTATAGGTCCCGGTGAAGATCATCATCTGGTCCGGAGAAATGCCATTGATTTCGATCCCGAGCTGGAAAACGAACAAGATATAGATCAGCTTGGAAAACAGAAATACAGTCTCCATGATCAAACCGGAGTAGAAATTCGCTTTGTATTCCATGTAACCGACCAAGCTGTTCTTTGCGAAAATAAAGAACATACGTACATGCTTCCGAAACTCCGTCAAGCTGATACTCACAGATCTAACCTCCAACGGCTACATATTTCCTCATCCCGGAATCCCACGACAACTTCGAAATTATCATAAGCGCAATTACCCAGACCACCTGTAAGAGAAGCCCGCGCACGATTTCATGAATCGCCATGCTCCCATTGATGATGTTAACCGGGAAGAATACGACATATTGAAACGGTAAGTAGCTGGAGATTCTGGCAAACGTATCTCCGAAAATATTAAGCGGAAAGATGGCACCACTGAGCAGATAGACGCCTTGGTTGAACGCGATATAAACGCCCCAAACCTCGGTAATGATGAACGCGAGAGCACTAATCGAATAAAAAAGCAGGAAGTTGATGAGCAGTCCGAACAGAATGCTGACCAGGAACATAACGATCTGCACCCCTCTAAGGTGAAACCCCCAAATCTGAGTAAAAACGATCATCAGTATGACGAATAAGACAAGGACGACCCCGATCTGAACCGTTTTCCCACCGAAAAAATTGCATATCCGATAGCTGAAATAATGAATGGGCTGAGCGATAAATTTGCTCAGTCCACCCGTCTTGATATCATTCGCGATTTCCCCTTCGAAGCCGGCAGAAACCAGCTTGGAGACAACGCCAGACAACACGGAATAAATGATGATCTGTGAATACGTATAGCCGTTAATAATCTCTTGCGGCGAACTGCGAAACACGGCCGTCCAGAGGAAGCATTGGACGAGAATGATGAAGCCGCCGCTGATAATACTCATAAAGAAATCGGTCCGATACTCCATCGCATTCTGAAGTGCAAGAATGTACGTCCTTTTATACTTCTGCAAGGCTTTCATGTTTGACCCCATCTTTCTGATACAAGCTTTCGATGCCTCGCTCGACAGGTATATCTTCCACTGTGAAATCGAGGATCGGGAACCGGTCCAGCATCATCTTGGAAAGCCGCTGGAGGTCATGCTTATCGATCTCCATGACCGCATTCATGCCGTCATGTTCCATAATAGCGCCATAGTCGCTTAGCGCCTGCCTCGGCACTTCGTCCGTAAATTGCAGCTTGATGATCTTTTTTGCATGAAACAATTCGTTCACACGCCGAAGATCGCCATCGTATACGATCTTCCCTTGATTGATGATGATCGTGCGTTTGCATAAATCCTCAATATCCGCCATGTAGTGGCTTGTCAGAATGACCGTTGCTTTCGTCTGCTGGTTATAATACTTCAGGAACTCCCGAATGCGCTTCTGCGAAATCAGATCGAGTCCGATTGTAGGCTCATCCAGGAAAATCACCTTAGGCCGGTGGATGAGCGACGCAATTAGCTCCATCTTCATCCGTTCCCCCAGCGAAAGCCTGCGCACCTGAATATTGAGCAGATCTTTAACACCAAGCATCTCCGTAAGCTCATCCAGGACAAGGTTGTAGGGCTTATCCTCGACCTCATAAATGCATTTGTTCAGGTACAACGATTCGTTCGCCGGTAAATCCCACCACAACTGCGATTTCTGCCCCATCACGATCGAGAACTGCATCTTGAATTCTTTTTTTCGCTCCCAAGGGATATAGCCTAATACCGTCGCTTGCCCGCTTGTCGGATACAAGATGCCGGACAGCATCTTAAGCGTAGTCGTTTTGCCGGAACCGTTCGGGCCTAAGAACCCGACCATCTCGCCTTGCTCGATGACAAGTGATATTTCGCTAACCGCTTCTTTGATCAGTGATTTCCGCTTCACTAAATTTTTCAGCGATTTTTTGAACCCCAATTCTTTTTCGTAGTAATTGAAGCTTTTGGATAAGCGTTCCACTTGGATAATGCTCACTGATTCACCTCATTTATGCTCATGTAGAATAGTTAAACACCGTGCAAATGCAAGACACTGCACTTGGAACATGCCGGTGTCAGTCGTTCATCCATCATTTCCCTTATCCTTCTGTAGGTCATGCCGTGCCATAATTCCTGTACGGACGCTTCATTTAAATTGCCGATCTCGAACTCCTTGAAAAATTTGCACGCAACAATCGTTCCATCGGGCGTAATGTCCATCCGGTTCGAGAGAGCCAGGCACTTCTTGTTCATCGTGCCTTTACTCCTCACCTCTTTGCCGAGCACGAAATCTTCGATCTGGTCATAATCCAGATTCGGCTGGTAGCGTAAACGCATTTTCCAGACCCGATTATTCACCCGGTCCAACTCGCTCATCAAAGCAGGGATACGCTCCGGATCGAGCTTGTAGTTAAAGGCGTGCCAGCTTCGTTCGCCCTTGTGCTCGCTCGCCGGAAGAAAGTCGAACTTCTGGTCAAAGTAATCGTCCATTCCCTGCGTGCATTCGTCCGAGATGTACCACGGGAAGCAGACCATGACCATATCTACACCGACGCCCTCCAGAAAGTCCAACAAATCATACAGCTTGTCGGTCATAGCATCGTTAACGACAGTATGGATCGTAATTTTGCCCCTGAATTGGTTTTCCTTACGCAGCTCGACTAGCATCCGAATAGCATCGATCGCCTTGTTAAATACCCCTTTGCCGCGAAGCGCATCATTCTCTTCTTCGAATCCATCAAGTGCAATGAGCAGCTCCAGGTTGTCGGAGATTCTCAGCAAGGTGTCCAGCTTTCGCTCGATCAGCATCGCGTTCGTACAGATCGTCGTCTCGCGAGGATGGGCTTCAAGCAAATCGGCCAAACGGTCGAAATGGCTGTATACGAGCGGCTCGCCGCCCCAGATATAGAGTCTCGACTTGGCTGGTTCCGTCTCAAGGATCAGCTTCTCCAGCAGCCCGTAGTCGAGCTGCTCCCGCTGCTGCTCCGGTGTCATAAAGTGATGGTAGCCAGTGTCGTTCCATTGATAGCAATGCTTGCAGCGCAAGTTGCATTGGTTCGTCAGTTTAATCCCGACCGACTCTGGCAGCGGTGTCGCGTAACCCGCTATTTTCTCCATGTTCCGCTTGGTTTCCACCGTATTCTTGATCGTACGTTTCAATATTTGCAAATCCTTTGGGGAACGTTTAATCTCTGATTTCGGATTCATATCAACACCACCCCTCTTAAACCTATTAGGTCATTCACATGAATCAATAGATATAATACCTTGAACAAGCCGTGCAGATCGGAAGCATATTTTTTTTCATATACGCGCGATAATCTTTGTACTTGTCACTACTCCAGATATCCATCAAGCTCTCTTCGTTCACGTTGCCAAAGGTCAAATCATAGAAGGCATGGCAGGGCGAAACGTCGCCCCTTGCTGTAATCTCTGCATAAACCCATGGAAGGGAGCAGCGATTTCGTTTATCAGCCATCTGATGGAATTGCCCCGAGAAATAGTTGCTCAAATTTTGCTCATCTATCGTTTTCGGATAGGTGATCACATGAATACTGTTTTTCAAGCAGTACGCTTTAACATTATTGAGCTGTCTCGTCAATTCCGGAATATCGATCTGGCTGAACGAACTGGTGTCCCGCCACACCATCCCCTTGGCATAAGGAGCTTCATGCACGTCGAATTTGTCACTAAGAACCTCCACATATTGGGCATATTGCTCTTCCGTTGCGTAGAGCTGCACTTCCATACTGATATGGTCCAACATCGACAAGTCGATATGCTTAAAGAAAAATTCCTCAACGTACATATAGTTCAAGGGCGTAATGATAAAGGATACACCCATTTTCGGAAATTGCTTGCCCTTGCTTTCCCGAAGCTCATAAAGCTTCTCGATCCCCTTGATTACTTTCTTGAATACGCCTTTGCCTCTCTGCTTATCGTTGATTTCCTCAGGGCCGTCGAGAGACATCCAGATCTTATTTGGAGCAGTCTCGACAAGCATCTCGGCATGCTGCTCAAGCAATGTGCCGTTCGTGGGAAAATCTGCTTTACTTCCATAGTGATTGATCATGGCGAGAATGTCGCCCAGCCAAGGGTACATCAGTGGCTCGCCACCGAAGAAATCGTAATATGGCTTGCCCGGGCTGCACTCGACGATGATCTTTTTAATGAGATCCGGATCCAGATGCGCTAACGTTTTTTTGCTTTTGTAGGGCCCTTCGAGTCCCCACTCATAGCACATCTTGCATCGTAAATTACACTCCTCCAACAGCTGCATGACGATCCATCTCGGATAGCTTGTCATTGTCTTATCTTGGACGACACTCAATTTGTTTACGCTCATCGCATAACCCCTTTTGCCATTGAAATGTTACCCCTTCGTTAACGCGACTCTCGCACAATAATGATCCACATAATTCGTTCGTTCTCCGGGTCTGTTCATGAGCGCTTGATGCATCTCCTTAAGGACCTCTACGGAAAAATCCATCTCCTTCCACTTCTCGTAGCGGATTCCGAACCCCAGAGACTCCCACAATTCCAAATTGCTAAGCTCGTGACTTCCGAACGGCTCCAGCAAAATAAGAGGGGTACCGGATGCAAGCGAGTCGATTAATGTGCCCGCTCCCGGCTTGGCCACGATAGCCATCGCCTCCGAAGCGATATCGAATAACCAATGATGATCAACCTCAGCGGCGTATGACTTCGTGCCTTCTCCCGTTATTTCGATGTATGGCGGAAACTCGTGCAGGCCGTTCGCACTCTTCACCCATGCACACCATTCCGGATCATTCATCCAATATCGGTGATCGGGATCGGGCTTCGCTTCCTTCCAATCGTAAGCTACGATATCAAGCCCGTAGTTATGGCCGGCAAGCTCTGGAATTGTACTTTGATAAGTGCCCATCCCCCAGCCGCCGCCATGAACAACAAGCCGCTGCTTCCTTGAGTTGAAGGGCAGTGGCGTACGATGAAGAACCGGGATTTCGCATCGAATCTCCATCTTGTCGGTGTCATAGAGACAAGCATTGTAATAATACTCGTCATAGTGAGGATGAAACTTCTTCAAGCTCTTCCAGGACGGGGCCAGATCTGAATCGACGTAGAGCAGGTCTACATGAATTCGATTCGGCAGCATCTTCTCCCTATACAAATCCAGAATATAGATCCAGTGTCCGGATAGCGATATGAATTCGTATCGGTCTTCCGCTTTCCACGCCTCCAGCAACAGCTCGACCTGGGCATAATCAATGCTGCCCCGGATATCCATCGGCATTCGGGCCGATAGATTGGCAAGTGCGAAATTATTGTGATAAGCCTTTCTGCTGTCTACAATATGATCCATCTTGTCTTGCTCCAAATAGCTTTCGAACACGAGCACTTCCGTCGCGATCTCCCTTTTCTCGAAATCACTTGCAGCTAACAGACCGGGAATATAGAAACCCAGACCGAAACCCGAGCATAGAATCGTCACTTTCCGCTTACCCATAAAATTTCTTCCTCCATTCATGGCTTCAAGCGCTTCGGACTGCATCAGCGGGCGATCTTGAAGGATAACGACGACAGCACCTCCTTAACCTTAGCGATCAATCGTTCGTTATCCCATTCCCCTTCAATCAACGAATAATATAATCTGCCTTTCACCTGCTTATTCCGGATCCCCTTGCACTCATTGACGACTTTGTTAATAAGGAGCGTATTCGCGCTTAACGGTAAAATACCGAATCCTCGATCAGGCTTATATAGAACACCCTCGCGGTCCAGCGATTCAAGCAATTGATCGAATGATACATCGCATGCAAACTGTAAAGTCGCATGCGTCATGCTCCCGGCCGTGTCGTGCTTCTTCAGGTAGCGGTCAACGTAATGCTTGATCAGACTCATCGATTTTCTGGCATTCACCTCAACAATCGGAACGATGCGGCCGTCTGTCAACAGCATGGAATCTACGCATACGTCGCCGTGATAACCCGAACGATAAAGCTCGCGAGCCGCCCGTTTCATTACATCAAAATACTTCGCTTCCTGCAGCATATGAAGCAACCTATCGTCTGCTGTATAGGAGCCTTGGTAAGCGAAATTGTGATTGACCAACTGCTGCACTGAGATATGTCGGTAAGTACCGTCCGGATCGATGTGGAATTGGCAAGAAAAATCCAATTCCTTGCGGAGGAACGGCTCAAGAATAAACCGAACCGTTTTTCCCTTGCTACACTGATCGGCGACATAGGATGTGACTCGCCGCAAAATCGCTTCCGACTCGATCAACAAATTCCCTTTCCCCGATACCCCAAACTCATCTTTGATCAGGAAGGGTCCTTGATTCAGCAAAGTCAAGCCGCTTGCCCGCAGCTCTTCGGGAGAATAGACCGTCTGGCTGTCACACTGAAGATCAAGGCGACGGTTCAATTCGGTTGAATACAGCTTCGAATTGACAGTCTGAACCGTTTCGATAGCTGGAAAATCCTGTTCCAACCCGTAACGCGCTGCAGTACGATCCGCCCCCGGAATGATTGCAAAGGGCGACAACCGGGCGCCATCCAGCAAGTAGAGATCCATGTCCCCCATTCGATCGGCTGATGTGAGCAGGTCGAAGATATTGGCGGTTCTGCCTGCGCTTCCTACATCAGGACTCTCGAGATCGGTTGAATTGGAAAGAAATTTAAATCCGATCTCATGCAAATACTCTTTATGGCAAATGTTCATTCGATAGCGAGTAATGAGCCTATCCTGCGCCTCGCAAAATGGGAAGAGCAGCTCATCCATGGCCATCACGATATTCTCCATTTCAGGATCGTGAAACGAAGGCAGTTTGGCTAGATTAGGGTCGCGCCAGAAGCGTTCCGCATCAAATGTCCCGATAATGAGCTCGAACTTGCGTCTATCGTTCATACAGGCGCTGTCTTCTGTAGCTCCGAGATATAATTGCAGAAGGTCGTTACCGACTCCATAAGATCGAAGTCGAATTGTTCAAAATCGATCTCAATACCGAAACGCTCTTCCACATTTAATACAAAAGTAATTAGCTGTAGGGAGTCCAATCCCCCGTCTTCCATGATGTTGGAATGCTCGTTCAAACGGTTTGCCAGCTCAGCGTCTTCCTTGATTTCGCTTATCATCGCTATGATCTGTTCTTGCATAGGTACCTCCCGTTTAATGGATATATTGACCCTGGTAATAATGGATCGTTTTAGCGAGTGCATCATGTAAACTGATCGCCGGTTCCCAGTTCATAATCGTCCTTGAAATGGTAATATCCGGCTTCCTTCTCCTTGGATCGTCTTCCGGCAGCGGGAGAAACTCTAACTGCGCGTTGGACTTCATTAACTCCTTCAATATTTGGGCGACTTCAAGTATGGTGACTTCCTCCGGATTCCCCAAATTGATTGGCTGTTCATACGTGGTGCTCATCAGTCTCACAATCCCTTCCAGCAAATCGTCGATATACTGAAAGCTTCTCGTCTGTCTGCCGTCGCCATAAATCGTAAGGTTTTGCTTGGACATGATTTCATTAATGAAATTGGTAATGACGCGTCCGTCATGTAGATCCATCTTCGGGCCGAATGTATTGAAGATCCGAATGACCCTTACCGGTATACCGTATTTCCTGTTCATCCAGTAGGTGATCGCCTCTGCATAGCGCTTCGCTTCGTTGTAGCAGCTTCTTG
This sequence comes from Paenibacillus sp. FSL R5-0517, assembly GCF_037974355.1. Classification (NCBI taxonomy): domain Bacteria; kingdom Bacillati; phylum Bacillota; class Bacilli; order Caryophanales; family Paenibacillaceae; genus Paenibacillus; species Paenibacillus sp. FSL R5-0517. Next base: position 836,006 of record NZ_CP150235.1, on the reverse strand, counting down.
CTCCAATCGAATTCACGTTGCCATAGTAGCTCTCCGGCTGAGGGTGAACAGTTGGGTTACCGTAGATCTCGCTTGTTGAAGCCAAGAAGAAGGCAGCCTGCTTTTCTTTGGCCAGATACAGCAGATGCATAGTCCCTTCGCTGTTGACCCTCATCGTTTCGATCGGATAGGACAAATATTTAGGCGGACTGGCAGGGCTTGCAAAATGCATCACCCAATCGACAGGGCCTTCAATTGCGAGCGGATAAATGACGTCATGCTCGATAAACTTGAAATTTGGCGACCGTAAGAGATTGTCTATGTTGACAGTAGACCCGGTCAGAAAATTATCGACGCCGATAACGGAATGGCCTTCCCGCAGCAGCCTCTCGGCAAGGTTGGAACCGATGAAACCTGCAACTCCTGTTAATACAATGAATATTATGATCCCCACCCTTGCTTAAGGTTTGTGAAACCACTATTAATTCAATCGAACAGGTATAATGCTATGCATGAATCACAAGATGTCGGGTCAAATAAAAGGAGAGATTCTTGAGGTGAGCTGATTCGCTGTGGTTGTGCCGGAAAAAAGCGCTTGAAGCAATGCGGATCGTTGAAAGCCAAGAAGGCGATAGGCTGTCAGCAAACGGAATCGTTAAGACAAGAGCAACGTTCGGCTTACTCCATACGCTGTATCGCAACGATTATAATCCCGGCATCACTCCCTCCATAAATATGCCCGGATCACCACGGGCTTCGGGCTAAGTTCTATTCGGGTGCAAGAAGAGATATCCAAAACTGAGATCATCTGCTCCCTCAACATTACTGAATGTCTACCTTCTTCAACCATCGTTCAAAGAATATGGATTCTTCATTTTCTATATTCGTAATCAGCGTTTGTAAACTTTCGGAAATACTCATATCCTTTGTCAAATTATATTTAATCGCTAGATTCACAAGGATTTTTGCTTTAATTTCAATAGCTGTGAATTCATCTATATGCTCTTGATTTAATTCAATTAAATGCTGATTATCGTACAAGTACTTGAATCTTAGCGTCATTATCTTCTTATGATCATAAAGTAAATGAAAGGGCCTTATATCAAGCATAGCCTTATGTTCCGATGTCTCTTTCGCATAATTAAATAGAGTTGTGTATATTTGCATGCCGAAGTCAAGATTTTGCCTGTCGCCCCCGTAGTTAAACATCTCCCAATACTCCGGCGTTTTCTTAGTGAAATAATTTCTTATCGAATTCACTAGGGTATCTGCACTGAATTTATCCTGATAATGATCATTGAATGTATACAGGTAAACCATTTCTCTCAGATAATCATGATTCGTTGTTAGATGATTCTTGTCGAACGCAAGATTGAAATCAGTAAATGATATCTCAGCCTGACTATACACCCCGTTCTTAAAAAAATCGGAAACATACAATATCTCTCTATCCAAATCATAGCCGTAAACAAATATGTCATGATGCAATTGAAGTTTATTGTAGCGATCGCTTAAGGGCACGTAGAAATAATTGATCATGGTATGGACATAGTTATTGGCATTAATATTTTCTACAATAAAATGAATAACAGAGTCCCATTTCGTTGTTACAGTATCTCTATGTAGCTTTTGAGTAGTAATCCATTTGCACGCATCCGAAGGTCGCAGCTCATAAGTCAGAGGGAAATAAAAATCTCCCCAATGGTGTTTATAATCTTTGTTAATAAATAATTGAATATAATTGCTATATATCCATGGGTGTGCGCACTCGTAATGGGTAAGGATCGACAAGAGATGAGCATGTTGCGTATAGGTTGTAATCATCGGATAACTGACCGGCAATATTTTTCTGCCCAATGTTTGAGTTGAATTCTTCAACCTTCGTTCACCCCTGGTTATTTGGTTAAATGGCTTAAGGATTCCGAATCAGTATATCTCATTTAGCAATAAGCGCTTCGTACTTGCCCTGTCCAGTTTTCCTGTCTTTGTTTTTGGAATGTTATCTACAATCCTCCATTGTCTAGGCACTTTATACGATGACAAATGCAATTTGCAATGTCGTGTCAGTGCATCTATATCAACCAGGCAATCATTAAAGACTTTCAGAAATGCGATGGGCACTTCACCTAACAAATTATCGTGTACACCAACAACCATGACCTCCTCCACTTCTTTCAAGCCGTACAAAAATTCCTCGATTTCTTCCGGATAGATATTGATACCGCCGGATATAATGATATTCTTCTTTCGGCCTGTGAGTATAAGACATCCTGATTCATTCCAATATCCCAAATCTCCTGTCTTCAACCAGCCCTCAACAATGGTAGCGTTCGTTAGCTCCGGGTTTTTGTAATAACCGAGCATCACATTCGGGCCCTTGACCCAAATTTCTCCGATAGCTGCTCCTTCAACCTCATTCTCTTCTTCGTCGACAAGACGAATAGAAACGTCATTTATGGGTGATCCACAGGATAAGCTGCGCTCTCCCCGTTCCATCATGCTCACCCGCGGAGAAGCTTCGGTCAATCCATAGGTTTGAATAATGTCCGAGTGAGGAAATACAGTCTGAAGATGGTCTACTAATTTCGCGGGAATCGCCGCACCGCTAATTACAATAAATTCAATTGAATCAAAGGCACTCCAGTTCTTTGTCTGATGGAAATCGGAAACAAAGTGCATCAATTGCGTAGGCACCGCTGAGAATGCCGTGACCGCCTTATTCTGAAACAGTTTAAACGCTGTGCGCGGCAGCAAAGGCAAGCTGATAAGTTTAATTCGGGTTCCATATAACATGCAAGAAATCAATTGCGTGACAATCGTAGAACTGAAATGAACGGGCATCGTTACAAGAAACGAATCTTGATCCGTATACCCCACCTTTCCGCCATGTGCCAACGCATTCGTTAATACATTCCAATGGGATAACATAACGATTTTAGATTTTCCGGTTGTGCCTGATGTAGGAAGGAGAATCGCACATTGATTGGGATTGGACTGATTGGTTAACGAGATCAATTCGAACGCAGGCATTGGTTCTTGCGATAAATCCTGAGCGGTAACCCAAGGAATGTCGCAATTTAAATGCGCAGGCTGTGCAGATTTGCTGATAACCAATTTGGCGTCACTGGCATTTAAAATATTTTCAATTTCAGTATTGGATGCCGAATAAGGAACCGGTACTAACACAAAACCGCAGAATTGAATGCCAAGCGCCGCAAAAATGAACAAGGGCTCATTATTTGTGTATAATGCAAGATGACTTCCGGACTCAAGCTCAAAATTCTTGTGGATGTATAAAGCAATCAAATAAGCTTCTGTCATCACCTCTGCGTAAGTCCATTGCTGCTTTAGATCTTCAAGGATAATATGATCTTGGCGATCAGAGGCCTCCAGAAATAGACGCTGAATGATAGTCATCATAGCGTTTTCTCAGTCAAATAATTAAGGATTAATCCAGCCGTGGAGAACTTCTCAAATAACAGATCTTCATCAGGGATCGAGATGTTAAACTTCGATTCCACTAAAACAATAAGCTTGATGAAGCCTACTGAATCGATCCCTTGTTCCAACAAACGGGTATCGTGGTCATCCGAATACTCGATGTCCAGCTCAGCAAAAATTTCATCTCTCAAGATAGATTCTATTGATTTAGACATCATATTCCCCCGTTAGATAATCTTTAGAAAGGCTGATTAAAGAGGATAGTATACGTGATGAGCAAGTGAAAGTAATTGTGCAGAAGAATGAGTCCATAATGATGGACAAGGTGAATTTGCACTGAAAGAGTTGTTTGCATAGTTGTATGCAGAGATTCTGCAATTCATGCTGGAGGCGGAGTATGACACGATGCAGGACATAAAAAGCTTGATGCGAAGAGTACAACGACGGAAATACTTGAGGGTTCCTTCGTCAACATCGCAAAGCCTAAAGAAAAAAGCATTTTCCCAAGCAATGAAGCGTTGCTGAAAATGCTCTACAAAACTACGATGAATACGATGAATGTCACTCGTAAATGGACAGTGCGTGTACATAACCGGGACTAAGTACACCATCAAATCTCCATTTTCTTCCTCGGCGGAATTGAACTATATTGCGTAAAGTTTTGCTTGGTAGCGTTTACACTAGTAGTTTTACAGCACCAAGCGCCTGATATATTAAATATAATTACATATATGCCAATTGTCAACAGTTTCGAAAAGCCTGTTGATGCCCTCTGAAATTCCATTGTCATCTGGCTGTTCCTAGTATTACAGGTACAAAAAAAGACACGGAAGAACAACTCCGTGCCTATATAAAGCAAGACGGTTCAATCAAAGCCATACATTACATATTTCCAATCCTCAATCAATAAGGAAGTTGGAACAACGTGAGGCGTAGGAATTAGTCCTGCCCCTTCCATTTGAGCATCGCCACCGACTCCACATGCACCGTGTGTGGGAACATATCCACTGGCGTTACCTCAACCGTGCGATACCCGCCATCCTCCAGCACACGTAGATCACGTGCCAGCGTGCTCGGATTACAACTGACGTACACCACGCGCTCCGGCTTCATCTCAAGGATTGTATCCAGCAAACGTGGATCGCAGCCCTTACGCGGCGGATCGACAACGATGACATCAGCTTCGATGCCTTGTTCTTTCCAGCGTGGAATAACGTCCTCGGATGCGCCAACTTCAAACTTCACGTTACGCATCTCGTTCAAGAGTGCATTGCTGCGAGCATCCTCAATCGCTTCAGGTACAATCTCTACCCCGTACACTTGATCCGCATGTTGTGCGAGGAAAAGAGAAATCGTTCCAATGCCACAATAGGCATCAATTACCGTCTCTTTGCCGCTCAGTCCGGCATATTCTACCGTCTTCCCATACAGTACTTCCGTCTGCACCGGATTCACCTGATAGAACGAACGCGCCGAGATCGCAAACTGCACATCGCCAATAAAGTCATAGATTACATCACGGCCCCACAGTACTCGGGTCTCATCGCCAAAGATAACGTTGGTCTGTTTTTTGTTCACGTTCTGGCAGATGCTCGCGACATGCGGAATCGCTTCACGGATACTGCCAATCCATTCGTCTTTGTACGGAATATCTCGACCATTGGTAACCAGTACAAGCATCATCTCGCCTGTACGGAACGCCTTCTTCACAACCACATGGCGCAGCAGGCCGCGACCTGTCTCTTCGTTATATGCACTGATTCCAAAATGACTGCCGATCTCTTTCACCTTCGCAACGACTTCATCATTGTGCTCATGCTGAATAAGACAGCTCTCCATATCGATGATCCGATGGCTTCCTTTGGCATAAAATCCTCCTACCAGGCCACCCTCGGTCACACCAATTGGCACCTGTGCCTTATTCCGATAGCGCCATGGCTCGTCCATACCCATCGTAGGCAGTACACGAATGCCCTGCTCCGTATCTTCTCCGTTCATGACACCTTCAAGGCGAAGTCGAATACGATTGCTGCCGATCATTTGCACTTCAGAAGTAGCCGGTTCAGTTGTCTGATTCGCATCACCAACTGAAGCGTCATCCTGCACGTTGGATCCCAACGTCTCCGCATCCTCCACCATCACGTTCAACTTGCCAATCCGCTGCAAATTATCTACGACCAACTGGCGTTTCCACGCAAGCTGTCCGGCATAGCTCATATGCTGGATCTGGCAGCCTCCGCACTGATCATAGATCGGGCAAGGCGCGGACACACGATCCGGGCTGGCGTTCACGATCTCCAGTAACTTGGCGTAGCCATACTGCTTCTTGGTTTTCATCACGCGCACGCGCACAGTTTCACTGGGAAGCGCACCCTGCACAAAGAGCGTGTATCCATTCGCACGACCTACGCCCTCACCTTCATGGTTCATACCAATGATGTCGATGACGGTCTCTTCATTTTTGCTAACGGGCAGCCCTTCGATTGGTGCAGATTCACGCGCTCTCCCCTTTGGACGAACGGCAGAAAGAGATGCGCCTTGTGGCCGCACCTCTTTTCCTTGCTGACGTGATGATGGACGAGATGATTGACTTGGCTGACGGGACGCTGAAGCGTTCCCTTGCCCCTGAGAGGCAGCCGAATTCCGGCGGTTTTTTCCACGACCGCTGCGGTTCGTATTAGACAACGTACATTCACTTCTTTCTTCTTATATAGTACCCTGCCTGTGCAGGCGAGGGAAAAATCTCATTTTTCATTTTGTTCCTGATTCTAACGAATCTGGCATACCTTATTCACATCAAAAATAACGTTCCGAATTTCTAATGAACTTCAGAAACGTTATATCAACCTCGGATGGTCTTTTACGACCTTATTAGATCATTTTCTCCAAAATAACGACGTTGAGATTCGTTTGATTCGCAGCTTCGGCGATTTCGCCACTTTTAAGGCTTTCTGAGTTCGTTAAGCTCACCTCACGGTGACCACATGAGATTATACGCGATCCCACCGTACACAGCAACTGGAAAATCCAATTCCATCTCGCCTTACCGCAGAGCTGAATCCAACTCTCCTCAACAGTTATGCGATACTGTGCAAACACCGCTGCAGCATTGCTTTTCTGAGGCGATCAACGTTGCTTTTCTCAAGCCCCACGTTGCCCCAGCACCCACATTTTTAACGATACAATTGCAGATGATGCTTGAGGTTCGTAAATGTGGCTGGCAGCGTGCCGCCCAACTCTCCATCGAGGTTCAGTTGCACATAGCCTGGCGACGTAACTTCCATATGACTTGTCTGGAAATGAACCACTTTCTTATCGTTCAGATGCTCCCCACGCAGCGCGAGCGTGACGAGGCGGATCATATCAGCCAGATTACATTTGCGGACACCGATCACATCGAACAGACCATCGTCAATGGTTGCACCTGGAGCCAACTTCTCGAAGCCCCCGACCGAATTGGTATTGGCGATGAGGAATAACATGAATTCATCATGAATCTCTTCCTGACCGTCGGCGCGAATAATCAGCTCCTGAGGAGACAGGCTCGCCATTTTCTCAATACCCTTCATATAATAGGCCAGTTGCCCAATCATCGTTTTCAGACGACTCGGTACTTCATAGGTCAGTTCAGTTAATGATCCGCCACCGGCGATGTTGATAAAATATTTATCATTCGCTTTGCCCAGATCGAGCGGACGAAGCTGCTGGTTAATGACCAGATCCACGTAATCTTCCCACTGTCTCGGAATGCCGAGTGCACGCGCAAAATCATTCGTTGTTCCCAAAGGAAACACACCCAGCGGAGGACGGTTCTCCCGCTCGGCCATACCGTTGATGACTTCGTACAACGTACCATCGCCACCAGCAGCAATAATCATGTCATAGCCGCGTTCAATCGCGAGTTCAGCTTCGCGGGTTGCATCACCTTCACCTGTTGTTGCATGACATGAAGCTTCAATACCACCTTGATCCAAACGCTGCAAAATATCAGCCAGACGTTTCTTCATTTCTTCCCGGCCTGAGGTCGGATTATATATTAAGCGAGCTTTTTTCATCTCATACGCCACCTATTCCACATTATCCATGAGTCTATACGACCTCATAATCTTACCTTGCATCAGTCCACAAAAGGGCAAAATTTTAACACAACAATGAACTTCCGTTCATTCTGCTCTAATCTTTCGTCTTACCTATATCTATGCATCAGGAATTCCGTCTCATTCCAAAGCCTTTAACTCCTATCATATCATCAAATGTAAAGATGTCCTAGCCTATAATCTATAAGTATATTTTTTCATATATGTACCCACTAATCCATCTAATACCCAATAAACATCCTGCACCAGTCCTGAATCTTTCCCACTGCCTTTTATGTAAAATAGTCTCATTATTCAACCATTCTGCCCGCTTGCACAGGAATTAGTCTTCGGTTTCGATACCTTCATCTGATTATGACATGGATATACTACAAATTTACAAATCTTAAGATAAAAAGATAAATAATATAAACCTTTTTACACTATAGTCTTAGTGCACCCTCCCCCAGCATCACACCTTATCAGCGAAGGAGAATTAGGAATGAAAAAAATTGTGTTAATGCTCCTGGCCTTTCTTATGGCATGTGTTCCTTGGGTCACCGTTGTTGAAGCAGCGGAGATTAATCATGATCAGGTTGTCGGATTTCAGGAACTCTCACCCGTTACCGTGACACAACAAGCAGCCAAGCGTTTTCAGCCTTTTCTCAAAGTCTATCATGGTTGTGTGCCTTTCCCCGCAGTGGATCAACAGGGCAATACCAGTGCTGGTTTGAATACGTCCGGGTCATCGAATGGAAACTGTAGCTCCAGTACAGGACAGATTTACTCCCGTTCCGCTTGGCACAATGGGGTGTGGGCTATCATGTATTCATGGTATTTCCCCAAAGACTCCCCCTCCCCTGGACTCGGCCATCGTCATGACTGGGAAGGTATCGTCGTGTGGGTGGATAATCCGGCAGCGGCCAATCCCCAAATCCTCTCCATCGCGTATTCCGGTCACGGCCAGTTCACCAACGTCACACCGAGCAATACCAATACACAAGGTAACCATCCGTTAATTTCCTATAATAGCACCTGGCCGCTAAACCATGAACTTGGTGTTACTAACACTGTTGGGGGAACACAACCTTTAATCGGATGGGACGACCTGACTTCTGCGGCACGAAATGCGCTTAATACTACGGACTTTGGCAGCGCCAACGTACCTTTTAACGATAACAATTTCACGAACAATCTGAACAAGGCTTGGTTTAGGTAAAAAAATCCCCTTCAAGTGAACGGTTCACTTGAAGGGGATTTCATATGAAGTGATTCGTATCACGATCGCTATAGGTTCAGCTGATACTTGCCGCAAGAAAACTCCTCGGAGTATAGCTCTCTTTACTCGAAGTATCGGGCGTTCTCGTCATCGTATCTTCGTCTCACTTCAGCCACCTCAAAATCCAATTTTTCTGCCTGCTCGCAATTGTTTGTACCAGAAGTATACGGTGCAGCCCACACAATAGCCCACCAGGGCGGCACTTGCAGCTGTAAGAAGCATCACAGCAAATAGATAACCTGCAACCGTCCAGCCAAGTGAAAATGAAATGATCGCCAGAGACAGGAAGAGCACAGCCAGAATATTGTTGAATCGCTGCAGCTCCACTGCCTGCGTTTCTGTCCCTTTACTGGTCAACACAACTTTCCCAATTTGCACAAACAGATTAAGCTTTCCACCGGAAGCCAGACCAACCACCTGAATGCTCCACAGCGCGCCCAGAACTACAAGTGGATTAAACACAAATGAAAGTAAAACAAACAACACAATACCGACCTGATTCGCTTTCACATAGCGCATGGGCACTTCCCGCATCAGAATACCACCTTATTCCTATTTTATTAGTTGGTTTTATTGTAGTCGGTATTGGGTTAATGAGCAAGAGTACACTTTATTTAAGGGGAGTAAAATCTCTTTTCAGCACGTCCCAATGGGGTGTCGGGATGCCTGTTGTCTTTTTCCAATCGTTAAATACATTATTTAGTGCCTCAATCTCTCCAAAAGAACCCGCAATCAGCTTATGAATTGGAAGCACACTGTAGATCTTCAACAGAAGGTACAACGTCCGTTGATGCTTACGAATCATTTTAGCCTGAATCTCCGGTATAATCGTTATGCCCATTGCCTCAAGTACGCTGAAGCCCTCATCCATCGCCCTAATCATATGATGAATTTGCTTTCTGTTCCCGTCCAACTTGATCAACTCAAACTTCTCATTAAAGCTCACTGCATTCAGCATCAGAATGGGCACAATATGGCTTTTCAACCAGGCATCAATATCGCTTAGAACATTCAACTTGTATTTCACATGTTGGAAAGCTTGATCCAGCAAAGGTTTAAATTTGATATCACCATCCAGACTGCCAATCACCATTTGTCCGCTGCCTCCACCGATCGATAACATGCGGTCTTTTTCACGCTTCCCTCCACTCACGTGGAATCCAAACGCGATCTGTTTTGCCACCTTGCTGTTTACCTCCAAAAAGTTTTGCATGCTTCGTGCATCTGCGTTGTTACCTACGATTACAATATTGCTGCTCTGATTGTCTGCCAGAATAGGTAATATTGAAGGAAAATCATTATATTTCATCACAACAAAAATCAGATCATATTGGTCATCCACCTCCAACGTTCTGGTGACCCGAACCGGATCAACTGTCGTTTTGAATTGAAACATATGCCGGATGACGACTCCATCCTTCTCCAGCTCCTCTGCCCGCTTCCCTCTAGCCAGAACAGTGACATCATTGCCACCGCGTACCAGGACGTGCGCCAGTTGACTCCCCAGAATCCCCGCACCATACACTAATATTTTCATTGGTTATCCCTCAATTTCATATTTTATGAATAATCGTTGTTTTATCAACATTTGTTGATAAAATAAGAGTAACAAAGCACCTACTATGCTTCAATCGTTAAAATATCCGCTTTTGTTGAATAATCAACGAATGTTTCCTTATTGTTGAAAAACCACCTATAGGAGGGGCCATGGACAGACGAGTACTCAAGACACGAAAGGCGATAATCGAAGCTTTTGTCGGGTTACTGGAGGAACAGGATTTCGAGCAAATTACGATAAACGATATTGCTGATCGGGCTAACGTAAACCGAGGAACCATCTATTTGCATTACGCTGACAAGTTCGACCTGTTGGATCAATGCATTGATACCTATTTGCAGCAGTTGTTGGATGCCTGTATGATCGAAAGCTCTACTACAACACCTGTTACGGCCAAGGATGCGCTGCTCAGAACTTTCCGTTATCTGGAACAACATGCCTCTACCTACACTACACTTCTAACCAAAAAAGGTATTCCGGCATTCCGTAGTAAGTTGATGACATTGTTGGTCCAAGGAGTACAGGATCAGATGGATGCCTGTGGCATCCAGGAAGGTATGAAAAAAGAGATTACCATACAGTTTCTTGCTTCCGCTGCTGTAGGCCTCCTGGAGTGGTGGATTATGAATGCCATGCCTTATCCGGCCGAGGAGATCGTTGACCAATTAATAGATCTACTGGAACTACATCTGAATTTGCACGCTCCCATAAGTGGGTAACCTGGCCCTCGTTCGAGTGTTCGAGTGGTCTACAACAAACAAAAAACCACGTCCTTGGACGTGGTTTTGATATACTTCAAGAAGAAGCCCCAACCTCATTACATCTCTCCAGCAATATCTGGATCTGGCGTTCCAGCCACTGCCCAAGTAATGGATGTGGCAGCAGCGTCTCACCACTATACTCATAATCCAGTTCCTTCAATCGGTCCGGAATTACGTTCCTCGTGAAGTAACCGGCACTCAAAAACAGCGGCGCCACAATAACCCGGTTCCCCCGCTCTTCGCTCCAGTACTTCACTTTGTCATACACACTCTCCGGATTCAACAACGCATAATCCGTATGGGCTACACCACTAACTTCCTGCACAAGCTCTGCAAGGGAAGAAATTCCGGCTTCCCAACGCTCGCGAAAACCATCATGAATACTCCCATGTCCCACCAGCAGAATTGTCTCCTGCTCAGGCTGCTGCGAGAGTGACTTGACCTTATCCCACACCATCACGGCAATATCCGGATCGTTATCTACTGGATAACCGAAGTGAACCCGAGCCTTGACATGGAACGGCTCCAGATCCGTTTCGCGATCAGGTGTTTCCTTTGCACCAATGGCATATTCAATTTCATCCACATGTGTACTCCCGGATGAAACAAATAGAGGTACGACCAGAATATCGGTTACGCCTTGTGCTTCCAGTCGGTCGATACCGTCCTGGATTAAGCGTCCTTCCACTAGTTCAAGAAAACCAGCTTCAACTGGCAATGGAATAGGCAGATTCAACCGGGAGATCGCGTCATCGACGGATTCCACCCAGGTCTGCTCCTGTGAACCGTGACTGATGATGAGTACGCCCGGCTTCTTCATGTTAGCGTCCCAGGCGTTCCAGCGTCATTTTATAACCATCATTTCCGTAATTCAGGCAGCGTTTCACACGTGAGATTGTAGCTGTGCTCGCACCTGTCTCTGCTTCAATCTGGTTATACGTATTGCCTTTACCCAACATACGAGCCACTTCCAGCCGTTGGGACATGGATTGGATCTCGTTTACTGTGCAGAGGTCATCAAAGAAAACATAACACTCTTCAATATCTTTTAACGTCAAAATAGCCTCAAATAGTTGTTCAATGCTTTTATCATTTAGCTTTTTCAGCTGCATTTCATCATCATCCCCTAGCGGTTACTGTGTACCTACATTGTACTCACACTGAGTTGGTATTTCAAGCGTTACCGATTTCACGCACTACAGAATAAAAATACATGTTACCGCTTACAAAAGGTACTATTGTCCTCCCCTCGCGCACATCAGATGAAATTACCCCGCTATTTCCCAGTTTTCACCTGTATATATCCGATTACTTATGTAGGATTTCAACCCGTTAAATTGTGACAATTTTGTGTCTAAACTACATTTTACTCTTTGACAACCTGCCATCATGCCATGCGCCCAAATCCGCAAATATCCCGTTTTCCGGGATACCCGCCTACGCCGTCTCTCCGCGAATGACATACAGTATAACAAAAGGGAGTTCCACTACCGCATATGATGTACACTGTCATGAAACTTGTGGAACGCAATTCCGAAATCCAATAGAAGGATCGTGATCGTTCATGCCACAGCATTATTATCACCGCCAGCCAGCACAAGGGCACCGACCGTCTTCTCATGCACATCGGCAGGCACATACTTCTGCCTATGTGCCGCCCGGTATGGTTCAGCGGTCTTTAAATGAAACTCAGATTCAACCGATGTACCCTGGAGTAGAGCCCCATTACCCGGGCTTCGGTGAAGTCGAAGCATCTGCAGTCGTACCCTATGGGCAAGGTGTAGCTGGAGGGAACTTATACGGAGGTGCAGCACAGGTTGTTGCCCCAGCTCCGGTACCGACACCTGCTTCTGGCAGTTCAGGCTTTTCATTAGCTAACATCGGTGAGTTAAAAGGAATGATCGACCGTTTCGGCGGTATTGATGGAATCATGAGTGGAATAGGCAAAATGCAAAAGGTCGTCGGCGGCATCCAGCAGATGGCTCCGATGATGAAACTCGTTATGGGCATTCTGCCTTTTGGAAAAGGTAAAAGTAATAACAGCGCGGCTGACGCAGACTATGAAGAATATACACCGCCCCGGAGACGGAAGCGCAAGCGGACGAATAAACAAACGAGCACTCCACGTCGTCGCAACACAACTCCAGTCCGCCGCAAATCCAATTCCACGAAGCGCCGTCCCAAAAGTCGCAAACGTTAAACTCATCCAGGCACCCCCATACAGAAGGTGGGTGCCTTAACCGCGTTCATCACTACACACATAAAATTTCAGGAACCTATGTTCTTATTTCTGCAACTTTGAGGTATACTGGATAGTAACTAAAGGAGGCGGACCATGGAACTTTTCAAAGACAAATACACGCCCGCATTAATCGATCGGACAGGCGAACTGTTGCATCAATTCTACCCAGAGCTGGATACACAGCTATTTCATGAATTGGTTTTCGCTGAAGGCTGGGAACAGTTGGAATTCAAAGGGCGCATTCGCCGAATCACACTAGCGTTGACCGAAGTGCTGCCCAATAATTATGAAGAAGCGTTACATATTATCGAACAAGCCGCTCCGAATATGAGAGGTGTTGAATATCTGTTTGTACCGGATTTTATCGAAGTGAACGGACTTGAGCCGGAGGATTACGAATTATCCATGAAGTATCTGACCCTCTTCACACCTTATTCCAGCTCCGAGTTTGCGGTACGCCCGTTTATTGAACGTTATCCCATGCAAACGATGAAACATATGATGGCGTGGGCAGATAGCCACAATGAGCATATCCGCAGACTTGCCAGTGAGGGGAGTAGGCCACGTTTGCCATGGGGCGCCAAACTTCAGAACTTTATCACTGATCCAACACCTGTACTTCCGATTCTGCACGCATTGAAACAGGACGAGTCCCTCTATGTGCGCAAAAGTGTTGCCAATCATCTGAATGACATCTCCAAAGACCACCCCGAACTGGTACTGGATCTGGCCACCACCTGGTATGGACAACATGCCCACACAGATTGGATTGTCCGGCATGCCAGCAGGTCCTTACTGAAGAAAGGACATCCCAAAGCACTAAGTCTTTTTGGTTATAACGAGCAGGATTCCATTCACATTGAGCAGCTTCAGCTTGTACAAGATACGATTGCCATTGGCGAGGATCTTCATTTTTCATTTGATGTTGTTAATGAGAGTGGTGAGTCACAGATGCTGCGAATTGAATATGAGATGGGCTATATGAAGGCAAACGGCAAGCAGGCTCCCAAACGATTCAAATGCTCTGATAAAATGTATCCGACAGGCAGAACCAAGGTAGCCACCAAACAGTCGTTCAAAATCATTACAACGAGAAAATACTATGCCGGATTACATACGCTAACGATTGTAGTGAATGGTCAAGCGGCAGCAACAACTTCTTTTGTTCTTGAAATGGAGTAACAGGAAGCAATCGTAAGTTATACACATCTCACTCCAAAGAAATACTTATTCACATGTGGATAGAATATTTCTAGCATATCTATAGCAGCATCAGAAAGGCCACCTGGCAAACATCATCTCCCTACAGTTATTTCTGCCCGAGATCATGACCCAGTGGCCTTTTTTATATGTAATTCTAACTGCAATTCCTCTTACCTACCCTCACCGCTATCCAAATGTAGCACATTCTACTTAAACCATCCGCGCTTCACAAACCAGGCCACCATACTTCCGCCAAGCACAAACATCAACAGCAGCACCGCCCCATACCCAAACTTCCATTGAAGCTCAGGCATATAGGCAAAGTTCATGCCATAAATACCCGCGATCAGCGTGAGCGGCATAAATACCGTCGTAATCACCGTAAGTGTCTTCATGATCTGATTCATCCGGTTGGAGTTCAGGGAAATATAACTGTCGCGTAGGTCGGCCGTCATCTCCCGATCGGCTTCAATCATGTCCGTCAGCTTCAATAAATGGTCATAGATATCGGTAAAATAAGCCGTATGTTCGCCTGTTCGCTGCACATGCTGGGAGTTCACCACTCGATAGAGCAGATCCCGCATCGGTACGACCGTTCTTCTGAGCTTCAGCAATCGGCTTCGCAAGTCAAACACCTGATTCATCAGGTCTTCAACGGACTCTTGTCCACCCCGGTTCTCCAGTTCAGCCAGTTCATCCTCGATGGCAAATAGGGACGGAAAATAATGATCGACCAGCTTGTCCATCACCGTATAGGCCGCTGCCACTGGACCTCGCGCCCAGATCGTACGTTCATGTGCATGGTGCAATAATCGCTCCCACGCTTCATCCACTTCCTCCAGTACACCATGATGAAAGGATACAAGGAAGTTCGCTCCGAGAAACAAGTCAACCTCCTCGGCTTCCAGTGTGGACGGGTTCAGTGCATGCAGTACAAGAAACTGCAGATTTTCATAATAATCAAGCTTTGGCCGCTGCAACACATGCAGGCAGTCCTCAATAGCTAAGGGGTGAAAATGAAAATATGTATCCAGCAAACGGCTTTCCTCTTCCGTTGGCTGGTTAAAATCCGCCCATACCCAGGCGTAATCGTTCAGATCCAGCTGTGTAAGCGGTACGTTCACGGAGACTTGATGTTCTCGTGTAATGGCGAGTGTACGAATCATAAATCAGACCACGTCCTTGTCCTGTATCTTTAGATCATTGTACAACGTTAACCATAGACACGTCTCCCACGTGTCCCCAAATATCCACAGCCACCTACAAACTCGACAACAAAAAAAGCCAACCCTGTTGGCTTCTCTCATTTCCCTATCCACAGTTCCCTGTATCCACAGGAATATCTTCTTTTGGTTTATCATTCCACGGATGGCTATCCACATATCCAGCCTGTCCACACGTTCATGCACAGGCGTCTCTTGATTTTGGTTGTATAATTGTCCACATATCCCGATATTCACACAGTTATGAACAGTTTGTCTGGTAACCCCGGATTCGTACGGGATCACTTCTCTTTTTAGAAAATAATCCAGTACAGCAATCCTGCCAGTCCAGCAGTAATTGGAATCGTAATGAACCACGTAATAATGATACGTCCAGCAAGTCCCCATTTCACAGCAGAGAAACGTTTTGCGGAACCCACACCCAGAATAGCTGATGTGATCGCGTGCGTTGTACTAACTGGAAGGTGAAGCAACGTTGCTGTGAAAATAACGGAAGCAGCTGACAGATCGGCGGCAAAACCGTTAATCGGTTCAATTTTAAAGATTTTGGTACCCATCGTTTTGATGATTTTCCAACCACCAATGGATGTACCCAGAGCCATCGCGGTTGCTGCTGAGATTTTAACCCACAGCGGCACTTCCAGATGATCTTGTACACCTGCTGCAACCAAAGCAAACGTAATAATACCCATTGCTTTCTGTGCATCATTCGTACCATGTGTGAAAGCTTGCAGTGCTGCCGTGAAAATCTGTACCGTACGGAAACCTTTATTCACGTTATGCGGACTGCGTTTGGCAAAAATGTATTTGAGAATCGTCATGACCACATAACCGATGGCAAATGCGATTAGAGGTGATAATAGCAAACCTCCGACAATATCAATGAACCCGCTCCACTTCACTTTATCGGAACCTGCGCCAACGAGCACAGCACCAGCAAGGGCTCCAATCAATGCGTGTGATGAAGAAGACGGAATACCAAACCACCATGTAACCAGGTTCCAGATAATCGCAGCGATCAAGGTGACTATGACGACCTCGATCCCGTTATCTAGCGTGGTGGGGTCGGTTACACTCCCCCCAATCGTCTTCGCGACGCCTGTAAACATCATCGCACCGACAAAGTTCATTACCGCTGCCAAAAGGATCGCGCGACGTGGCGTTAGTGCCCGTGTCGATACTGAAGTAGCAATGGCATTGGCCGTGTCGTGAAAACCGTTGATGAAGTCAAACGCCAGTGCAAGGAAGACGACTATACCTAATACCCAAATCGTTGTTTCCATTATTCTCTGGCTCCTTAAGAATTACGCATGATGATGGATTCAAGCACATTTGCTACGTGTTCACAAGCATCCGTTGTTGTCTCAAGACGTTCGTAAATTTCCTTACGTTTGATCAATTCAATCGGATCAGGAACGGTAGCGAAAAGGTTCTTGATACACATGCGCAACACTTCATCACCCTGATTTTCCAGATCATTCAATCGAATCGTGTACTCACGAATCGCCAGCAATTTTTTCTGAGACAGCAAATGAATAGCCTTCTGAATTTCGTAAGCCGATTGGCGCAAAATTTCAGCAAATTGCACGATATATTCGTCAGGATCCGTCAGTTGGTACATATAGAAACGGGAAGCCGTTGCTTCGAGTCCGTCCAATACGTCATCAAGTGTTGTTGTCAGCTCCATAATATCATCGCGTTCGATCGGCGTGATAAACGTTTTGTTGAGTTCCGTAATGATTGTGTGCACATAGTCATCACATTGGGACTCGTACTTCTTCATTTCATTGGCAAAAAGAGTCACATCCTGAAGGTTGGAAACATGCTGGGAGAAATAATCTGCCGCTTGAACAACCGTATCTGCCATGTTCTCCAGTGTCTCAAAAAATATATCCTTCTTCTTCTTAAGCTTCATAGCCCTATCCCCTTTACGGAAAAAATTGCCGATAACCGATGAAACATGAAATGACAACCTTTGATATCTTATCATATTTGTTTCATGGTTTGTACAAAAGGTGTGATCCTTTTTTATATTCTTATCACATTAATCTGAAATGAATCTTAATTATTTGGAATAATGGTAAATTCAAGTCAAGATTTTACACTGCGTTTACAATTCGACATCCAAAGACAGAATCGACACGATTCTATTTTTCACGCTAAGATACAATATAACGCCTTTTCGATAACAAAATGCATACCTGTTTCATTGTTTTCTTTCATTACATCCTTCATTGCTGCACAGCCAGCTTCACATGACTGGAGAATTCCGGTTGATTGGGAACAATGTTGATAAAGGTTTTACCCGGCACAAGAGCCACTTCACTGCCATCCTGAACAAACCGGATAATATCCCCCTGTTTCTTCACCCACTGCCCACGAATCATTTTGCCCTTCTGGAACAACATGGCTTCCCCGCCCTGTTCCAAATTGACGGACAACCGACCTACACTATCGAGCACCTTGTGATCTGCACCTGCCACAATGATATTCGCTGCGCCAAGTGCAGTCCCATTATCCAGATCCTGATCTGCCTTACCATTCACCATTCTCATATATCGTCCGCTAACTTCATCATAATCATACGTCACCCGGTAACTATCCAATAAATAATGGATGTCGAATTGCTTCACTGCCTCTCCTGCGGAAGTCGCGCCTTCTTCGTTATAGATATATACGGGAGATTTAAACTCATGGCTATAACCCTTGATGTCTGCCCCTTCTCTTAACTTGTCCGCTGAAGTATACAGATTGTGTGGCGCTTTACGATCCTTGGAACGCCAGAAGTAAGGCCCTCCATTTGAGATTTCATCCATATGCTGTTTCTGCTGCCTTTGCAAAATGGAATATGCCTCCGGACTGCCTCCGGCATGAACAAGCACCCCATCATAACTCTCGCCAAGCTCAATCAGATATGGACGTATACTGCGAACCGGTCCAACCGTCTCAGCACCGCCTTCACTCTGGAAGATGGCTATAAACCGGGTAATGCCTCCCTCTGCGAGGACTTCAAGAATGATATCGGCGGAACTCAGACCCGATTGGGGCCGAGCCGCTGGTGCATTATTAATCATGACGGCAAGGGGACGACGCGTAATCGCTTCATCTACAGGCAGACCTGTAAGAGGTGCTGTGTAGAGAGAATCGTTGGACTCCTCCACAGTCTGTTCTTCTTGTACAGGTGCAGGTGTCGGTTCTGGCTGAAGTGGCATCTTGGAAGCCTCCTGATTTTGGCAGGCAACAAGACTCAATGAGAGAATTAACAGGGATGCAGCCGATGCTGCTTTGTTCCATTTA
Organism: Paenibacillus sp. FSL R5-0517; assembly: GCF_037974355.1. NCBI lineage: Bacteria > Bacillati > Bacillota > Bacilli > Caryophanales > Paenibacillaceae > Paenibacillus > Paenibacillus sp. FSL R5-0517. Next base: position 816,947 of record NZ_CP150235.1, on the reverse strand, counting down.
AAAAGCTTCAATATAGGACCTCCTGAACGATATGGCCTGGTTCTAAGTTGTGATATATGTCTCATGTGGGCAACCATTTCACGTATTTCTTTCCATTTAATCACACCCAATCCGATTTGTCTGCGCCCTGAAGGCCTTGATACAGCGTGAAATTCACATTTGAAACAGTGAATAGCGAGAAAAATATGTCCTAAATGTGAACTTCTCAAACCTTACTTAAAATTTGAACTAGATTGTGATTTTAATCACAAACAAAACGACTTTTGGACTATACAATAAAGACATCAAAGGTGATCACTTAGAAAAAACAAAAACAACACACACTAGATTCCATGAAGGAGTGGTTCATATGTTCAGCTTCAACCAATGGCTTAGAGAAAACAAAGTGGCAATGTGGATTTTGACAGTACTTCGGGTGTATATCGGTTACGATTGGATGACTCACGGATGGGGCAAATTGACTGGCGGATTCCAAGCTGGCGGGTTCCTCGCCGGGGCAGTCGGTAAAGCAACGGGTGAAAATCCAACAGTTCAAGCATGGTGGGGAACGTTCCTTGAGAAATTCGCAGTACCAAACGCAGGATTGTTCGACTTTATCATTCCGCTTGGTGAATTCCTTGTAGGTGTAGGACTCATTCTCGGATGCTTCACAACACTGGCTGCGCTGATGGCTCTCGTGATGAACTTCGCGTTCCTCTTCTCGGGTACAGTAAGCACGAACGCTCAACTGGTTCTGATGCAAATCTTCCTGGTAGTTGCTGGTGCAAATGCAGGTAAAATCGGTCTGGATCACTGGGTACTGCCTTACCTTCGCGGATTGATCACTCGTAACAAAGGTAATCACCCAAAAGACACACCAACGATTAGCCCAACTCATAAAACAGCTTAAACAATAATCAACAACGCTGCCGCCCTGCTCTCCATCCCCCGGAGAGCAGGGCTTTTTGCTTTTCAAGATATCCTGAATGTCCTGACTGACTTGCCCATCCACAGAATATCATATTATGATGAACATAAAGTTGAACTTTAAAGGAGTACACGATATGCCGACCCAGCGACGTCTTGAGACCGATGCAGACTTCCAGGAAGCCATGAATATGAAGTATAAGGTTCGAGTTTTTAAAGATAATCACCAGATTGACTCGGGTGGCATTATTATCCGTTTTGACAGCAATACCGTAGTTGTACAATCCAGTGTCAGTGAACTTGCTTATCATTCGCGTACAGACTGTGAATTGTTCGAAATTCGCAAATAAAGATCCATTGCATGCATAAGTCCTCGTATTGAAAAAAGGTTCCTTTAGCCCATCAAGGGTCTAAAGGAACCTTCTTTTATTTATATATTGTAATGGTATACATTAACACATGTTATCCGTACCCAACTGGTTTCTGACAGCATATTCAGGCTGTTGTCTGTTCCAAGTTACACGCCGTCTCCAAACTGCCAGCAGTTCAAACTGAGCGTTCCATAAGGGTAAGACTGGAATAGGCGCTTCGCTGATCGAGACATATCCGCTGTACCCATCGCGTAGAACAAAGGCGCAAGGTGTTCTGTCCCATACGACGGCACTGCCGTACGTGCATGAGGGGCTTTTTTCTCATATTGAAACAGTTCTCTTGTGTTCCACTGCTGCAAGCGATCTCCAATCCAGTTATCAAATTCCACCGCCCACTCCTGCGGTTCATCCGTATCGCCCAGCATACGTAAATTGTGAACCGTTCCACCGCTGCCAATGATCAGCACATCATCATGACGCAGCTGTTCCAGCATTCGGCCAATATCGTACTGTTCCTGCGGCGTACGCAGCGAGTCTACAGATACAGCGATCACAGGGATATTCGCTTCGGGATACATATGGAGCAACGGTACCCATACGCCATGATCCAGTCCTCGGCCTCGAATCGGCTGATGCGCAAGATTGCTGCGGGTGAACAAAGCACATATCTCGTTCGCCAGATCTGGCTGCCCGGATGCAGGGTATTCCATCGTATACATCGTAGAAGGAAATCCATAAAAATCATGCAAGGTCTGATGTGTATCATCCATCGTCACGGACGGTTCAGGACAATCCCAATGCGCCGTAAATACGACAATGGCTTTCGGAGCCGGCAGCCTGTCTCCAAGCTGGTTCAAGAAGTGAGTGTAGTCATTGCTCTCCACCGCCAGAGCGGGAGAACCATGCGCAATGAAAAGTGCGGGTAATGTCATTGCTGCCAACCTCCAGACACGGATAGAATGCTTACTCTTCTATTTTACCCCTAAGAAGGCGCTTTTCCAAGCTGACATCCCCAAACCGTTGCAATCCTGCCATTTATATCATCCAGTGCTGCCAATCCTGCTCGATCTTCTGACGTTCACCCAGCCACTCTCTGGTACGCGTAATTAGCTGTTCCCGCTCTTTACCTGAAGAGAAGGTATGATCGCCCTGGAAGATGATCTCCTTGTCGCAACGCCCTTCCTGACGCATCCAGAATACCTTTTGATACAGGAATGCGTAATCTACAGGAATAATCTCATCTGACGTGCCATGCATGACGAGAACATCACCGCTAAACTTGACTGCTTCCTGGAATGGTTGATGTTCAGCGAGAGATTCGAAGAAGGTAGGTGTGAATTTGTATCCAAGATAATCAGCCGCACCCAGTTTCACGCCTTCATCGTAGACTTCCCGTCCCGTAATCTTCACGATATCATTGAATGGATAACCCACGGAGGACCACATCACCAGATTCTTGACACGTTTGTCGCGCACAGCTGTTAGTAATGCAACGGCACCACCCAGACTATGACCAATCAGCGTTACGCGTGTAGGATCTACATCACTGCAATTCACCGCGTAATCCAGCACCGAGCGTGTCTGCAGCACCATGGACTCCAGTCCCTCCGCTCCATACTCCCCACTGCTCTCTCCGCAACCGATATAATCGAAACGTAGAACCAGATAACCGTCTTCAGCCAGCTCACGGGCAGTCTTTACAAACAAACGGTCCACACCGATCCGACTACCCACGAAACCGTGGCAGATGACTGCCAAAGGTACGCGCTGCTGACTCTTCTCCTCCTTGATATCTTTCACAACCGGATAGTGAATCGTGGCTGTTAATTCTTCCTGTCCATGACGGATACTGATCTGACGTTCCATACCGATTTCCCCTTTCCATGCTTAGCCTGTTATGTTTCATTTATTAAATATATATAATCCGATAAGTTTAGTGTGTATTAAGATGTTATTCATATATTATCATCCCGTAACCTGCAAGTCAACGTAAGGAAGAACCCTTTCTACGTTGAATGCTAGTCTTCATTTTATCGGATGATAGGCGCAAAAAATGAGCCATGCTGATGACAGCTGGCCCGGATATCTTTTATCTTTTTGGAATTCAAACCAAGGGTTGCAGGATCGTTATTCGTAGCTTCTGCGGAACATCTCGTGGGTCTCCACCCGTCCATTCCACTCATGCTCATGACCCGAATCACTGTTGTCCCAGAAACTTCTTCCCCTCAAATTCCCATCTGTCAGTTCTTCTGCATACTCCGTGTCCTCCAGATTCTCCTCAAAGGATACAACCTCGTCCACAACTCCACGGGAGTTGCTGTTCAGTAGCAGCTTACGCGTCAAATCTGTTTGTTTGTCCATAACAAGCACACTCCAATCTTGGATTTCTGTTGGAAATGCTACTATTGTGATGGAATTGGCTGCTCTTTATGCATACTTCACACAATCGTTAGATCTGTGATGCCTGAGGTATTTTTTCACATGATTGGGGGAAAATAAACGAACAATCATTGGCAGCATATGCCTCGGAATCCTTCTGCCGAAAGGAATGAATTCATGGAACATTTATTGGAATGGATTCAACAACACGGTAAACTGGTACTGTTATGCACCTGTGTCATTCTGGCCTGTGTGGGCATCTGGGCCAACCATGAGCAGCTTTTTAATAAGGAATGACTTTGCGAAACGAGAGCCCTTCCCGTATACTAAAATACCGTCAGGGTCTTCAGATAACGGAAGATCAGAACGTGTGTAGACAGGGGGAGCAATCATTGGGGATTTCCTATAAGAAACTGAAAGAAATACAGAATCGGCAAATAACCGAGATGAGTCGTATGACACCTGAACATGTGAAATTGTATGACGAGATCAGCACCATTGCGCGTCATGCACCAGCGGACGAGAGAACACAGGAAGAATGGATTCTCTCCGCAGGAAAAGCAATCGTGCAGGCTCAGCGGGATAACAAACCCGCACGCGAGCTATACGGACCTGATCTGGAACAAGACATCCATGCACAGCTCGGGATAACAGATACAGCATCGAAGAAGACGGCTGCCACTGAGGTGGGTACATCCACTCCAACCCGTGGTAATAGTCCATCAGCTTCATCGAAAAAGAAAGCCAACGTTGCTGAACCACAGCCAGCGGAGAATGCCGAGCCAGCGAAACGGACACCAAAGTGGTATGCCATGATCGCATGGGCCGCACTGTCTTTTGTCATGCTGATCCAAGGATGTGCAGGATTGTTCGTGGGTTGGACTGGTGGAGACACGGAACCATTCCAACACATCAGTCTGTTCTCTCTGATCGTTGCAGCCGTTGGCGGAATCGCATTGGTAGAGATGCTCCGCCGCCTTGCTGAGCGACCAGACGATGAAGGAGCGGACCGAAATAAGGTACCTAAGCTCAATATTCGGGGGATCGTCATCTACATCGTGGTCGTGGTACTCGTGCTGTTTGTCGGGTATCCGTTACGGGATAAACTTCCGGTATTCGCACTAGCTCCATGGGTGAGTGCGGTAATCGGCATTGTGGGGCTTGCTACGTTACGGCCTTTATTCGGTCAAAAGAAGACAGCATAACACGCGTTATATCATCAATTAAGGGACCTCACGAATTCGTGAGGTCTTTTTCCATTTGGAGCTGGTGCCGATGTTTGATTCCTTTGCCTGGTGTTTCTCCAAACTCCCGCTTGAACATCCGGATAAAATAGTTCACTTCCATGCCGATGTTCTCTGCCGCCTCTCGCACGCTTGCACTTGGATGCTTGTTCAACCAGTCCGAAGCCTTCTGCAACCGCAATCGCTGCATATATTGATGTCCTGTCACGCCATAATGATGATGAAACAATCGATTGAGATGCTGCACCGAATAACCCACTGCGTCAGCGACATGCCTCAATAACAGGTCATCCTGATAATGCGTATGCATCAATGCTACTGCTCGGATGAGTGCCTCCTTGCCCATATCTGACTCCCGATTCGAACGGGTTACTATCTCCTCCTGCACCATAGATGATCCAATATCCACACGACCGACATCCGATGCAATTTTTGATTGTGCTATATCCAAAATGAGCTGGTAGATCAGGGTTGATGTGTTCCACATCTCCGTTGCTCCTTGATCCAGCGCGTGCCAGAGATCTGCTAACCGCGACCAGATGAATTCAAAACTGGAGATGGGATACGGCTCGTTCTGAAGCAAACCCGCGCTATGAAGTACCGATCCAGCAGATGCACCGCCAATACCGATATAACCAAGTTCTTCTTTGGATTTGGAATGAGGCACATACTCATGCGCAACCTCGGGTTCCACGATGAATAACTGCCCTGCTCCCATCGTCCACGTCCCTTTTCCCGGAATCCTGAACTGCCCTTCACCACCCCGTGACAAAAACAACTGATACACCGGAAATCCATCCGGTCTATGCAGAACTTTCGCTTCCTGCGTGCCCACACAATACAGGTACAGTGGCAACCGGGAATCCGGCTGGCCCGTCAAACGAAACGCAAGCATTCCATCATTCCTTTCGGCTCATAGGCTTCTAGCTTATTCCTTCTATTATCTATCGGGTTGTCCTATTGCAGCAATGGTCTAAGGAACCTTTTTGGCGACAAGATTTTCATAAAGCAAGTTGCCACGAGGACGTTAAACGGTATCTAAGAGGGAATGATAAAAACTCCCTTTCCGTATAGAAAGGGAGTTAATTAATTCGAATTCCTAAAATTCAATTATCCATTATGAATTTCTTTCAACCACGTTTTCCTATCTAAATTCATGAACCCTGTATAGAGGATGGCTCTTAATGGCAGTTCACTGACCAGTCCCAGAAGGAGCCGGTAAAATCTCAAATGCTTCTGATGTACTGACGGAAGTATATTTCGTCGGCTCACTTACCACTGAGACTACCAAAACTTTGTATTTTCCTACTCCAAAAGTTGCATCATCTGAATCCTTGGCGGAAATTCCAATATCCACTGTTGCTAAAGGATTACCACCCGTACTAACATCTTTTAAAGCTTTCCCAGTAGTTCCTGAGCTTCCCTCTTCTTTAACGATATACACATCGTAGCGAGCAATGCCTGTTTCATTTGGTTTAGTGAAACTTACACTAATGGAAGAAGCACTTACAATTGCTTTTAGATCTTTTACACTCTCAACAGGCGTAATTGTCTGTTTCTTCGCATTAATCGTGAATGTAGATGAAGCCAAACTTGATTCACGATTATTATCGTTTGATTCAGATAAAATATACACCGTGTATGATTTGCCTGCTTCAATTTTTTGACCATTGATATCAGACAGTACACTCGGAAGTGTGGCAGTGCCTCCAGATGTTTCCACAGATTTTATTGTATTGGAGTTGTTTTCTTTCGCTATGTTCTTCGCTACATTGAGCCCAAATGCGCTTCCTGTCGGAGCAACCATAACAACATAACGTCCGATCCCTACTTTGGAATCTGGTTCCGTGTATGTCAAAGTCACATCCGTTACATCTCCAGCTGCTTGCTCTTCTTTCTTAACTTCAACATTAGTGATTTTAACTTTCCCAACTTCACCAGTTACAGACAACCTAAGATCATAATAGACCGTAGATAGAGCATTCGAAATAGTACCGGTATTGCTCACCGCCAGTACAAATATACGATAGTCTTCATCATTACGAATATTTGAACCATCTGTCGTTTTTGCATTCTCTAAAGTCAAAATGTAGTTTCCGCTTCCTCCGTTTTTACTCTGGAGGGTAAAATTAGGATTCCGATTCGCTTCTGCCAGATCAAATCCACTTACATTCGTTTTCTTTACCACAAATACACGGTAGTGATGAACATTAGTCTCATTCGCCGATCTATTAAATGTCACACTTATGTCGCTACCATTACCATTATCGCCGATATCCGTTGCTGTAATGATTGTTGGTGCAGTCAATACAGCAGTTTTAGATAATATGATTAATGAAGAATAACTAGACAGTGCATTCTGGCTAGCATTACCACTGTTGCTCACCGATACAACAAATACACGATAACTGACACCTTCTTGGACTTTAGAACCGCTTGTATCATATGCATTTGGAAGCGTAACGGACAGGTTACCACCCGTTTTGTTCACCTGTGTGTAGTTGTTCGATGCATTAGCTGCGCTCAACGTGAAGCTGCCCACATTAGCGGAACGAACGACATATACTCGATAGGCAGAGATTCTGGATTCATCCGCAGCTTTGTTGAACGAAACCCGCAGATCACGGCCATCACCGTAGTCACTAATATCCGCAACAGCCAGATTACTGATAACTCCAGCATTACCGTTCGTTGTAAGTCTCAGCACAGTGGAGGAAGCTGACAGCGCATTGGTGTATCCATTTTGCTGATTGCCCACTGCCATTACGTAGATGCGATAATCTTGCAGATTCGTTACGTTATAACCACTTGTATCCTTCATGGATGAAGGCAATGTCGTTGTAATGTTGTTGCCTGTTTTGTTCACCGTATAATACAGACTGGAGGACAGATTGCTTGCTGTTGTCAGATTGAAGCTGCTGGCTACCGAGTTACGCACCACGAAGATGCGATAGTTCGCCACCTTGGACTCATCCGATGAACGGTTGAAACTCACTTGAATGTCACGACCATCTCCATAATCCGAGTTGTCTCTCACCTGCGTAATTACCGGAGAAGTTGCTGTGTTCACGGACAATGTAAGTGAAGAGGATGCCGCGGACAGCTTGCTGTCTGTTGTTGTATTTGTGCTTACAGACAAGATGTATACTACATATGCAGTACCGCTCTTAATCAATTCGCCGGACGTGTCCCGTGTCGAAGAAGTCAGCTGGCTTTTGACCGCAGCGGAGTTGCCTTTGTATATAATCGTGGAGTTTGCACTTGATACTTTGTTCGCTGCAGCCAGATTGAATGCAGAAGAGTCCTTCGCTTTAACAACAAATGCACGATAATACGTAATGTTCGATGTCGTGCTCGGCTGTGTGAAGTTGATCTCCAGATCGCGGCCATCGCCATAGTCACTAATATCTGCGGCACGCAGACTTGTAACTGCCTGTACTGTGGATTTCACAATATTGAGCTTCAATGCCTGGGAAGACCAGTTCAATGCATTTTTATAATTATTGTTGCTGTTGCCAACAGTCAGAACATACAGGCGATACGTTTCATTGCTATTAAGCAAATCCCCGTTTACGTCACGCGTCTGTGCATTAAGCGTCAGTTTCGGGTTGCTGCCATTCGGTGTTACAGATGTATAGTTCGCAGAAGGTACGGCCGATGCTGCCGACTCCGTGAAGGTATTCACATCGCGTGTTTTCACCAACATAATCCGGTAAGCAGAGACCGCCTTCTCCGACGTTGGACGTGTGAAGCTCACGGTCAGGTCACGACCATCCCCGTTACTTCCGGATACCGAACCATAGATGTTCCATGCAGCATATTGTGTCTCGTCCACTGGTGGCGTTGCCGTTGTCTTGATATCTACACGCTGATTGCGCGAGTTCCAGAATACTTTCTCTCCAAAAGCTTCACTGACAAAACGAATCGGAACCATCGTGTTGCCCTTAATCGTGTTTGCAGGTACATCCAGCGATATCGCTTCCCCGTTGATGTATGCCGTTTTGGAACCGAGTGTCAATGTAACTTCCTGATCGTCGCGAGTTGCAACAATCGTTTTGGTTCTGTTTGTGTACTGTACCTTCGCATCCAATCCTTCAAAAATCGACCGCAGCGGAACCAGTACACGTCCACCTTTCATCACAGGTGCCTGAGCAGATGATAACTCTGCATCATTAATATATATGCTGATCCTCGCAGCTGCATCCATAACCGACGTTGGAAGTGCGGACATCAGCATGGCCGATACAGCCAGCGCTGACATTACCTTCTTCACTTGTGTTCCTCCCGCTTTCCTCATATCCCATATCCCCATTCTCGCATGTAGTTAACATCGAAATAGATTCGTTGTTCTTTTCATTCATTCCTGTATTTACCTGTGCACAACTAAGACGTTCAGATCAGCTCAAAAGTTTCCAGTTGTACAAAAAATATTTTCGCAGAAATCTTCCTCTATCTTCCACCCTCCAAAAGTTAAAAATAACAGAAGAATTTGTCACTATTCCGCAACCTCATCCTGCCCCAATTGCGTTAATGTATAGTGACTAGTGAACAACGCCTATCATTTTCTTAACTACGGGAGGTTCATATCTATGACATCATCGTTCCAATCTGCCAAACGTAAAGGCATGCGTACTTTTATTACTGCAACCGCCGTCCTTATGCTGCTCCAATCGGCTGTCGCTCCATTATCCGGAGTTGCTTCTGCCGCTTCTTCCAGTACAGATTCCAAAGTCACAACTGCCAGTTCAACAACCATATATCAAACATTTCAGTCCATACTCTACAAAAAGAACGGCCTGCCTGCCGCGGATACTTATCTCGAATCTCATATCAAAAAAGTAACAAAATATCACGCCACCCTGATGGTGCTTCAATTGGAGAATGCTCGCCTGAAGGCGCTGAGTGCCATGACGGACCGCCTGCTCGTTCCTAACGTTCAGGACAAGATGCTCAAGGCATACAAGATGAATGATAGCTTCACCAAACTCATAGAGCGTACCCAGGACTCCGATCTGCGTGCACTGCTAAAAGAAGCCCGTGACAGCGGCTACCGCCTCGTCATGCTCGAAGGCTCCCTCTATCCCATAATGAATTATGCGGCATTCGTGAAATATTCATCTGATATTACAGCAGATATCTCAAGCTATATCAGTATCATGACGAAGGAAACGAAAAAATTGCCTGCGGATGACGGAGCTCTAATCATTGGCTATCAGGAAATTCTCCTTCGAGCACTCAGCCAGGAAAAATTTTTGGAACTCTATCCGAAATCAAATCGGGCCAAGCAGGTGCATAATCTGTTAAACAGTTATACCCTGTATACTTTTTATGGGCTGAACAATACACCGCTGTTTGATTATGACACGAACAAAATGGTTGCGAACGCCCAAAGAGGCTACAACGGCGTCTTGCAGCGTCTTGCATCCGTTGATAGTGAGTTCCTGACTAAGCTGGATGCCTTTATGGATGTGGTGAAAGAATCGAAGTATGAGAAAACGGCTGAAGTCGAGAAATGGCTGGAGCAGCATGTGCCGGTCAGCGATTATGCGAATTATTGAGTAATCTGTTCCTTGCCACATTAACATTGAGGCCTAAATATTTAGGCTACGTTACAACGTATCATTACAACAAAAAACCGCCACAGGATCTCCCTGTAGCGGTTTCTTCTTGGTTTCTTGCTCTATTGAAGTGGCTTGACCATATGATTATACTCATGTCCTGCGATGACAATGACATCGTCTTTGACATATCCCTGCCGTTCATAGAGCATTAGCGCACGGCCATTGTCCCGTTCTACAATCAGGGATACCTGCGAGTGACCCAGATCTCTGCCCTGCTGCTCAAAAGCAGCCATCAGTGCCCGGCCGATGCCCTGCCCCTGATAAGCTTCACTTACCGAGAGAGTATCCAGATAATACTCACCCGGGCGGGTTTCTTTAACCAAAGCATACTTCTCATCCCGACTTCGTCCAGGGCGATTCAGAATCGGCTGGTCCAGATGATCCGCTTCACCGCCATCATAGGCTACGAGAATTCCCGCCACAAGTCCATCCTGCTCCATCACTGTCACATGACGATAGCTAATCCGATTGTCTTCCTGTACATAGAAATCCTGCAAAATCTGCATCGCCTTATCATGATCCGCCTCACCCGCAAGCGCGTAAGCAATATCTCCTATCGCCTGGTACAGCAACGGAATGACTTGATCTACATCTTCTATGCGCCCTGGTCTGATTAGAGGAGATGTTTCTTGGTGATCTGATTGCATACTTCATTTCACCTCCGACTGCATGTCTGACTGCCTTCTTGAATAATTCATCAGATTAACATGTTGAACAGATTCAGGTTTTTGTTCAGCTCAGTATAGGCGATACCTTTGCGGTTCATACGTTCAATGAGCGGTTGGTAATCTTCCTTGTACATCAGCTCAATGCCCACCAGGGCAGGGCCATTTTCCTTATCATGCTTCTTCGTATATTCAAAACGGGTGATATCATCATTCTTCCCTAGAACTTCCTCCAGGAATTCACGTAAAGCTCCTGCACGCTGTGGGAAATTAACCATGAAATAATACTTCAGACCTTCGTAGATGAGAGAACGTTCTTTGATCTCCTGCATCCGGTCAATATCGTTGTTCCCGCCACTAATGACACAGACCACCGTCTTGCCCACAATTTGCTCACGATACTGCTCCAGCGCCGCAACTGCCAAGGAACCGGCAGGCTCAACCACGATTGCATTTTCATTATAGAGCTCCAGAATGGTTGTGCAGGCTTTGCCTTCCGGCACTTTCACAATGTCATCAAGTATGCTGCTGCAGATATCATAGGTCAGGTCGCCAACTCGCTTCACCGCTGCGCCATCCACGAATTTATCAATATCATCCAGCGTTACAACCTGTTTGCGGAACATCGCCTCACTCATGGAAGCTGCCCCAAGTGGCTCAACACCAATGATTCGTGTCTCCGGACTCACGGTTTTCATGTAGGTTCCCACACCGGCCGCCAGCCCTCCGCCACCAATCGTCACGAACACATAGTCGGCATTCTCATCGAGACTTTCCATGATTTCCATCGCTACTGTACCATTACCTGCAATAATCTTCGGTTGATCAAAAGGATGGATGAACGTCATGCCCTGTTCGTCACATGCACGCATCGCTTCAGCATACGCATCATCATACGTATCCCCGATCAGCACCACTTCAACGTTGTCACCACCAAAACGTCTTACCTGTTTCACCTTTTGGTTCGGGGTTGTACTCGGCATGAAGATTTTGCCGTTAATTCCAAGGGCATTACAGCTAAAAGCGACGCCTTGGGCATGGTTGCCCGCACTTGCACAGACAATACCCTTCTCCATCTCGGCTGGTGTCAGACTGCGAATCATATTATAGGCACCCCGAATTTTGAACGAGCGCACCACTTGAAGGTCTTCCCTTTTCAGATACACATTACAGTTATATTTGGCCGACAATACAGCGTCCCGCTGCAACGGCGTTCTTACAATGACCTCACGCAGCACATGATGTGCACGCACGATATCTTCCATGCCAACACTGGCACGGCCGGGATTTGTGGTTCCCGTTGGTTCTTGTTCAACTGGTTTCATGTTGTCTCCACACTCCGCTTTTATGGTCTAGCAATGTCGCGCACTGCTTTTCTTTGTATTGTATCACTTTTGTTCTGTTCTTGCGCTTGAGCTTACATCATTTATCATTCGTACAATTTCATCGATAATGACCTGAGGGTCTGTATATATAACCATATGTCCCGATTGATCTGCCCCACTCCATCTTGCATTGGATAGCTTGCTCACCGTCTGGCGATGCGCCTTGATGAGTGCAGGTCTGATTTTCCCCTCTCCCTTACCCGGTTTCGTACCCGAGATCACGCTGACTTCCAGATCACCCAGAGCCGGAGGATGTTCCAGCAGCGCTGCCATGTCAGTCAGAAATGTTTTGCCCTCCGCAAGCATCGTGCTGGCTGCTCGTAAAGTAAAATCTTCCTTGAGGTGATCCGCCGCCACATCGTCAGGCTGAATGCTTCCCGCTTTGCTGCCGAGCAACCTATATAAACCCGTACGTGCCATGATTGGAATAAGGAAACCATTGAAGGCAAAGCTCATCTTAGTAAGTTTGGAAAAATACATTTCGCAATGCTCGTCTGATGGATCCACCAGAATAATGCCACGTAATCGAGACAGATGTGCAGCCGCCGCTGCCCGTACGATCGGACCTCCCCAGCTATGTCCAACCAGAATGAAAGGCCCCGGACCCAGCGCAGTCAACAGTTCCCCAAGATCCCCTGCAATGCGTTCAAGGCTACGGGGAGCCGCGTCTACATCACTTCGTCCCGCCCCTGCCCTGTCATACACGACGGCGCGTGCATGCTCAGCAATGGCTGGTGCAACTAATCCCCAGTTCGATCTGGAGGCACCCATGCCGGATTCAAATACAACCGTAAATTCTCCTGTTCCCCTGGACATATAATGTAATTTGCGACCATCGCGGGTCTGAACAAACGCACTTGAGCCAAACGTATGTGAGCTAGAGTTAGGATTCATATTCCCCTCCTGATTACATCCATAGTCAACTTTCACCGATCTAATTGAAAATGATTATCAATTACTCCATTATAGAATACTCCATCCTTTACCACAACCATGTTGATTCATCAAAGTTACAGCCGTCCTGTCGTTTCCATCGCTTTATGTCACGTTGCAAGGATCACCACCCATCCCACCGTTTTCTCCCTTTTTTCCTTATGCAAAAAGAAAACCCGATCCACAATCGGATCGGGTAACTGTACCAGCCACTATGCGGCTGGTCCTCACATACACCTTCTTGTTGCTTCGTGCGCAGTTCCTGCACGGATTGCACATTCGCTTAATCCAAGGATGGTTGAATACTCGGTTTAAGGCTACTGCCCCTTATCCCCGAATACCATGATCCTTGTTGTTCAGCTGCTCCAGAAGCTCGTTCATCGCTTCTTCCGTCATGGCCCCACCGCTAAACGCAACCAGTGCACGCAGTGGCATATATTTCATCATTGCATCCATCATATCTGCATGATCACCCGCATCCTCGCCACCGAACCCGCTGGCTTCCTGGAATTGTTGCAAAGCCTGTTCGAGCAGCTTTTTATGGGCCGGATCACGCTGGATATCCCCCAATGTGCTGTTACGCGTATAGGTTGGAAGGAATGTCGCTGTAGACTCTACATTCACCCGTGTTTGCACATGGATGTCCCGTGAGGAACTGCCCACTTGAATCTCGAACTCTCCAGTCTCAACATGCCAGTCCTTCATATCTACATTGTAATAGGCGAATGAACGCTTGTTTAGTGTAAAGCTCACTACTTTTGACTCTCCCGGTTCAAGCGCTACTTTGGCAAAAGCCTTCAGTTCTTTGACTGGACGAATAACTGTGCTCTCTACGTCGCTGACATATAGTTGTACAATCTCCTTGCCCGCTCTGTCTCCGGTATTAGTGACCCGAACTTGCACATTCACCTCATCCTGATCGGTCAGTTCCGTGCGATCTACCTTCAGGTCGGCATATTCAAATGTGGTATAACTCAGTCCATAACCAAACGGGAACAGGGGCTCCAGCTCTTTTTTGTCATAATAGCGGTAACCCACAAAGATACCTTCCCGATAATCGACACGATCCCCTTCGCCCGGGAAGTTCAGATAAGATGGATTATGGCTGAGTTTGGCAGGGAATGTCTCTGCCAGTTTACCGGACGGATTCACCTCTCCGTACAACAGATCAGCTATCGCTCCACCAACCGCCTGTCCACCAAGATACGCTTCGAGCACCGCTTGCACCTTCGGCAGCCAAGGCATCTCCACTGGAGATCCGTTGCTCAGCACAACGACGACGCGTGATTGAACCTTCGCAATCTCTTCAATCAGCCGGATATGATTGTCAGGCAGGCGCAGATGGGAACGATCATACCCTTCGGATTCATAACGATCCGGCAATCCAACGAACACTACAGCGGTATCCGCTGATTGCGCTGCCTGGACAGCCTCATGCATCAATGTCTCATCCACATCATCCGCTTCAATCCGATAACCTGGGGCATAGGAGAAGGTTACACCTTCGCCAGCCACCCGTGTCATCTCTTCCACAATATCATCCACTTTGGTCGGATTAATGTGGGAACTGCCACCGCCCTGGAAGCGGGGTTTGCGCGCAAATGCTCCGATTAACGCCACTTTGCCTTCACGCCCCAGCGGCAGAAGACCTTCTTCATTTTTCAGCAAAACCATACTCTCGGCTGCCACCTTGCGCGCAAGTTGGTGATGCTCATCCTTGTTATATGTAGCCCCTTCTTTCTTTTGATCAACGGCATTGAAGATCAGCGTAAGGAGACGCTCCACCGCTCGATCCAGCTTGTCCAGCGGCAATTGTCCGCTCTCTACGGCATCAATCACTTTACGTTCACCAATTCCACCACTTGTTGGCATCTCTAGTTCCAGTCCTGCCGCAAGGGCGTCTGCACGTTCATTGACCGCGCCCCAGTCGGATACCACAAGACCTTCGTGTCCCCATTCGTCTTTCAGGATGTCGGTAAGCAACCATTCATTCTCACCAGCATACGTACCGTTCACCTTATTGTAGGAACACATCACCGTCCACGGCTGTCCATCCTTCACCGCACCTTCGAAGCTCGCCAGATAGATCTCACGTAGCGTCCGTTCATCTACTACCGCATCAATCGACATGCGCCGTTCTTCCTGATTATTGACTGCAAAGTGTTTGAGAGACGTACCCACGCCCTGACTCTGTACACCCTGAATATGACCTGTAGCCATCTGCGTGGATAACAACGGATCTTCGGAAAAGTATTCAAAATTACGTCCGCCCAGTGGGGAACGTTTAATATTCACACCCGGCCCAAGCAATACCGCTACATCCTCAGCCTGACATTCCTCACCCAAGGCTACTCCGACCTGACGCGCCAGATCCTTGTCCCATGAACTAGCCAGTCCTGCCGCAGACGGGAAACAGGTTGCGGGCACGCTCGACGTCAGACCGAGATGATCTGCACTGCCATCCTGCTTGCGTAACCCATGAGGTCCGTCCGTCACCATGATGGAAGGAATGCCAAGACGCTCCACCCCTTTCAGATGCCAAAAGTCCAGCCCCGAGCACATACCCGCTTTCTCCTCCAGTGTCATCCGCTGTACCAGTTCCTTGATGTTACGTTCCACATTAACCCCTCCAGTTCATGATGTTAGTACAATTTACACTGCACTCCGATGACAGAACACTTCGTTTCTTCAAGTTTTTTCTGTATTTTCCGTTGTCATGTAAATCTTTAGTTGGATTTAAGTAATATAACAAGAATACATCTTCAACTATTGATTATTCAAATGTTTACCCCATTCGTCACGCTTACATAACAGCAACTCTTCGTTTGCTTCACAAGCCAAAAATAAAATAAAAAACAGCCCGATTTCAATTTCATCAGGACTGTTTTTTTATTGCTTTAGCTTCACAATATTTGGGATTAATCATACCGCTCATTCAATAAGAAAATACCCAACTTACGCCTGTGTCTTAAACCAAGCTGCCGCAGCTTCTGCCTCGGTACGAGTCAACTGATGACCCTGACGCTCCCAATACGGGTTTACATCGGCACCTGCACCACTGAGCAGCGAAGCAAGTTCCTCAGTTTCACGTCTGGGTACAATTGGATCGTTCTCCCCTGCACCGATGAACACAGGCAGACCTTTCAGATCTGGCAATTCCAGACCACGCAGCGGTACCATTGGATGATGCAGAATTGCACCTTTGAATACATCCGCTTGATGGAAGATCAGGCTTGCCGCAATGTTGGCACCGTTAGAGTAGCCCAGTGCATACACGTTGGACCGATCGAAACCATACTCCACCGCAGCTGCATCTACAAAAGATCCCAGCTCTGCCGTACGAGCAATCAGATCTTCTTCATCAAAAATACCTTCGGACAAGCGGCGGAAGAAACGGGGCATCCCGTTCTCCGATACGTTACCTCGCACCCCAAGTATGCCAGCTCCTGGCGCGATCATCTCGGCAAGACCGATCAGATCGTTCTCGGTTCCGCCTGTGCCATGAAGCAACAGGATTGTTGGCGCATCCGGCTGAGCACCTGCTTTATAGATATGTTTCATTGTATTAGTTGTGGTCATGATTTGGACTCTCCTTTCCATTCACGTACTTCAATTCGTGGCAACAATTGTTCAATCTGTTCGCGCTGTGGTTCATACCATTCAGGCAACATCAGTTTCTCACCCATGCTCTCTGCGGGTTCATCCCGTGCAAATCCCGGAGGATCGGTAGCCAATTCGAACAGTATGCCTCCCGGCTCCCGGAAATACACAGCGTTGAAGTATTGACGGTCAATGACTGGTGTTGGATGATACCCGGATTGTTCAAGATCCTGCTGAATCTGCTCATGCTCCGTGTAGTCTTTGGCACGCCATGCAATATGGTGAACCGTTCCGGCTCCGCCAATCCCGCGTTGAATGCCTGTAGACTGAATGTCAATGATCTGGCCAATATCGCCGCTTGCCTGTAGACGAAGGAGTCCGTTCTCTTCACCAACCTGCTCCAGACCGAGTTTGCTCACCAATACATCCATGGTTTTCTCAGGAACGTGGCTGAACAATACCGCACCGCCGAATCCTTTGATGGCATGCTCCGGCGTCACACCGTTGAAACTCCAGCTGCTTGACTGACCACCTTCGCGCTCAACCAGTTCAAGCAACAGGCCACCTTTATCGAAGAAACGAATGTACTGCTCACCGAATCTCGTTTTATCTTCATACGGAATGTCGAAGGAAGTAAGACGTTCTTTCCAGAAAGACAAGCTTCCTACAGGTACCGCATATACAGTAACTCCAGTCTGACCTGAACCAATAACACCTCTTCTTGAATTCTGCTGTGGGAAAAAGGTGATGATTGTGCCCGGTGCACCCTGCTCATTCCCATAATACAAGTGATACACGTCTGGTGCATCAAAGTTAATTGTTTTTTTTACCAATCTGAGACCCAACACGCCTGCGTAAAAATCAACGTTTTTCTGTGCATCGTCTACAAAAGCTGTAATGTGATGAATGCCTGAAGTTCTGAACATAATCTCCACTCCCTTGGTTTTTAGTAGTATCATAAGTTAGATGCGCTTCTTTTATTTATTGTATTGCTTTTGTTATTTATCTTTAAATTAAGATTCTTTAAATTTATATTAATCCATTGCAACTCAATATGCAAGCTTTTATTTTAAAATTAAGATGTAAACCAAAAAGCAGGCCCCGATCACATCGGGAACCTGCTTTTATCGTTAGAAGAATTACGTTGCTTCACTTCGATACTTCGTTAATGCTGTAATTTCTTTTTAACACTGCTGCTTAAACCAATTTCATTCTTTTTGGAGGATTCACCAAATCTTTGTGCTCGTATTCATCCTTGATATCTCCGACAATCTCTTCAAGGATATCCTCCATCGTAACCATACCTACCGTAACACCTGCCTCGTTTTTCACGGTTGCAATGTGTACACGGCTTTGCTGCATCTGAATCAGCACGTCCTTGATCGGAGAACGCTCGGAGAAACTCGGCGTATTATGGACAAATGTCTCCATATTAAAGGCACGGCCTGCAGCCACACTTGTCAGCATTTCTTTGGTGTTGATGAAACCAACAAAATGCGTCTGATCTCCATTTGCAATAACAGGATATCTCGTGTATTCGTGTCGATTCAGCGTCTCAATGATCTGATCAAGCGGCATTTCTTTATTCAAGGTAACGATTTTATCTTTTGGAATCATAATCTCCTGAAGCAAACGCTCATCAAAAGCAAAAATGTTCTTCAGATAGTCCAGCTCCGTCTGGTTGATCTCGCCACTCTCATAGCTCTGTGCCATAATCAGCTTCAGCTCTTCTTCCGAGTGAACGGTATCATGCCCAGCAGGTTTTACACCAAATATGCCAAGCAACAGACGAGCAGCTCCATTCAGCCCGTAGATGAACGGATTCATGATTTTACCGAACCAGTACAGTGGTGGTGCCAGCAGCAGCGTCATTCTCTCTGCAAACTGAATCGCCAGTGTTTTCGGTGCCAATTCACCAATAACCACGTGCAGGAACGTAATAATCGCGAGAGCAATACCATAGGAAAGCACGGTAGACAATGCCGCCGGCACTTCCATGCGCTCAAATAGCGGGTGCAGCATTTTCTCAACGGTAGGTTCACCCAAGGCTCCCAATACGAGCGCCGTAATGGTAATCCCCAATTGACATGCCGACAGATAATAATCCAGGTTGTGCGCCACTTTTTTGGCCAGTACTGCCTTTTTGTTACCTTCCGAGATCAATTGATCGATTCGGGACATCCGTACTTTAAGAATTGCAAATTCGGCTCCAACGAAAAAGGCTGTCAGACCTATAAATACGGCTACTAAAAATAAATTCAAGGCTATTATTCCGTCCAATGATTTCCCTCAGGTTGAGGGATTCACCTCCATTAAAATTTAAAATAAGGTGCACGAGTGAAGTTCCGGTGACGGCTCGTTCTTCCAATCGCCATTGCCTCCCAATTTCGCTGATTGTTGTTTTCAGTGGTTTAAAATTGGTTTGCAAACGCGAACGCTGCGCTTCTTCAGAATCGATTCCGTCCCCTACACAGCTACGTTGTCAAAATATTTGAAGTTTCACAAGATTTTCGGCTAAGATCACGCCAGATCGCTTGCACCTTCCTCAACTTCAGCGCCATTCACTCGTTCCAGAAGAACTTGCTTGATGTGATAGTTCTCGGCGTCCACAACGGTCCAGACATAATCACCGTGTTCTACCGTGTCTCCTTTTTCCACACCCACACCCTTCTGGTACTGAATCCATCCGGCTACGGTATCCATCTCTTCATTTCCTTCAAAGCTAAGCCCAAACTGCCGCTCCACTTCATCCAAAAGGACCCGACCATTAATGAGATATTGATTCTCTCCGGTCTCCTGAATATCAGCCACCTCATCGGCATCGAATTCATCACGAATCTCACCGACCAGCTCCTCCAGAATATCCTCCATCGTAATGATTCCCGAAGTACCGCCGTACTCATCCACAACCACGGCCATGTGTACACGTTCCTGCTGCATTTTAATCATCGCATCCTGGATACGTGTAACTTCAGAAACGAATGGGATCTCGCGAACGAACTCGCTCAGTTGATACGATCTTGCAGCAACCATATCCGGCAAAATCTTCTTCACATTCACGACGCCGATAATGCGGTCCTTGTCCCCATCCTCGATGACAGGGTAACGTGAATAGTTATGTTCATCCAATATAGGAATAATATCGTCATAGGTCATATCCTGATCTAATGTCACCAGTTCCGTACGTGGTACCATGATGTCTTTGGCATCACGTTCGTCGAATACAAATACATTTTCCAGATAAGAAAGCTTGGTCTTGTTGTTCTCGTCACCTTCATAACTCTGGTTCATGATGATCTTGATCTCGTCTTCCGAGTAGGCTTGATCATGTTCGGCAGGCTTCACACCGAATCCCCGCAGAATAACACGTGAGGCTCCATTAAGTGCCCAGATGAACGGATACATGATTTTACCAAACCAATATAAAGGCGGCGAGAGCAATAACGTCAGTTTTTCCGAAAACTGAATCGCCAATGTTTTGGGTGCCATCTCACCAACAACCACATGCAAGAATGTGACGAGGATAAAGGCAATTGCATATGAGGCAATGGATGAGATTGAAGCAGGCACATCTAAATAATTGAATACCGGGTATAACAATCTCTCAACCGTCGGTTTTCCGAGTGCTCCCAGTCCCAGAGCGGTGACTGTAATACCGAGCTGACAGGCTGACAGATAATAATCCAGGTCCGAGACAACTTTTTTGGCGAGTACGGCCTTTTTATTGCCCTCGGCAACCAGTTGATCCACTCTTGATGTACGAATTTTGACTACAGCGAACTCCGATGCTACGAAAAATGCAGTCAATGCAATCAAGATAATAAGTAAAGCGATATTCAATATGGTAATTATGTCCAATGATTTCCCCGATTCTCAGGGATTCACCTCCAGAGATAGTTACAGCGTGATCCGTTAACTGTGTTAACCATTCATCCGCTGTTAGTCTTTCAACACGACGTCTGCCTTATATAAAATCGATTTCAATGATAATTTTTGTATAAGTCTTACGTTTTGACCTTGTAAAATTACAAAACAGGAATTCAAGATGAAGTCAATGACTTGCAGAAACTTCTTCATTCAAATCGGGTTACCCCTCATGCTGTCAATTGTTCCTCGCTTAACTCCACCTAGATTCGCCATTTGGACAATTTACAATATCGCCTACCCAATAGATATCCACCTCCCCTCGTACTCATTCCTGTTTCCGAAAAGTATACCATGTTTCCCTCTCAACCATCCAGTTGCACGTTATGGTTTGGAACAAGGTTACAGTATAATGTTCACAAATTAGTCTCTATGTATGTTACGTACTTTATATAATATGAATAATATGGCCTTATAATGTGATATTGTTCACAAGTTTAGTATAGTCCGATTTCTAAAAATACTACCCTGTACCTCTGGGCATTAAACATCCTGAACATCCAGGTTTAATCCTGTTTCGTCTCTTTCCCCTATCTTTCACCTATGAACAAGTCCGATCGTTTACACAAGATACATCTATATACGAAGCAAAGAGCCCGCAGGATGCAAATACCTTTCCGGTACACATCTTTACGGACTCTTTGTTCATTCTATACCAGTGCTTTAGCAGCAATATCCGTCCGCTGATGTTTGCCATCGAACTGGATATGCTCCGCCTGTGCATAGGCTTTGTTTCTAGCTTCGGCAATATCAGCACCAAGGCCCACAACGCCCAGAATTCGTCCACCGTTGGTGACCCAGTCTCCTGCTTCATTACGCGATGTACCTGCGTGGAATACCACCGCATCATCCACATGATCCAGTCCTTCAATAACTACACCTTTGGCATAAGGACCCGGATATCCGCCTGAAGCAAGTACCACACATACAGCAGCTTCATCGCTCCATTCAATCTCAATGTCAGCCAGCTTGCCATGGACAGTTGCCCAGAAGATATCAAACAAATCACTCTTCAGACGCGGCAAAACAACCTGTGTTTCGGGATCACCAAAACGTGCATTGAACTCAATCGTTTTGGGTTTACCATCGGGCGAGATCATCAATCCGGCAAACAATACACCCTGGAATGGACGTCCCTCTGACACCATTGCTTTAGCCGTTGGTTTGATGATCGTTTCCACAGCCTCCTCAATAATGGAAGCCGGGATATGTGGCAATGGTGAATATGTCCCCATACCGCCTGTGTTTGGCCCCTGATCATTATCGAACACGGGTTTGTGATCCTGTGCTGCGGCCATCGGACGAACCGTTTCCCCATCAACAAAGGCCAGAATGGACATTTCTTGACCTGCCAGGAATTCCTCGATGATCACTTTCGCTCCCGCTTCACCAAACACTTTATCCACCATGATGCTGCGAAGTGCCTGATCAGCCTCAGCACGGGAATAAGCTACCGTCACACCTTTGCCCGCTGCCAGTCCATCTGCCTTGATGACAACCGGAATGGTTTGTTCATTCAGGTATGCTTGAGCCTGTTCGTAGTTATCGAATTTCTCATAGGCTGCCGTTGGAATGTTGTATTTGTGCAGCAGATCCTTCATGAACGTTTTACTTCCCTCAATCTCTGCTGCATTGCGACGAGGTCCGAATACCGGAATACCAGTGGAGTCAAATGCATCCACGATCCCATCCGCCAGCGGATCATCCGGACCAATAACCACTAATCCTACTTGAAGCTCTACAGCAAGAGCCGTTAGTTGATCGAATTCATTCACTGCAATCGCATGACACTCAGCGAGCTGAGCAATACCTGCATTTCCCGGTGCACAGTGAATCTTGCCTACCTTTGGACTCTTCGCCAGCGCCCAGATGATTGCGTGCTCCCGGCCACCGCCGCCTACTACCAGAATATCCATTCGCTCTGTTTCCCCCTCCGTGCATAACATTGTTTGTTACGCTACTGCGTATTGAACAACCTAAAAAATAGGGGGTGTACCATAAGTCATAAGTATGACTGGCGACACCCCTTATTTGAACCTTTTACGCTCTAGTGTTTGAAGTGACGAACGCCTGTGAAGACCATGGCAATTCCGTATTCATTGGCTACTTTGATGGATTCTTCATCTTTGATCGAACCGCCAGGTTGAATTACCGCTGTAATGCCGGCTTTTGCTGCCAGTTCCAGCGTATCCCCCATTGGGAAGAACGCATCCGATGCCAGAATAGCACCTTTTGCTTGCTCGCCAGCTTGCTCAATCGCAATTTTGGCTGCACCCACACGATTCATTTGTCCAGCGCCCACACCTACTGTCATGTCATTCGAAGCTAGTACAATCGCGTTGGATTTCACGTGTTTAACTACTTTCCAGCCAAACAACAGCTGTTTCAGTTCTTCTTCCGATGGTGCACGATCCGTTACCACGTTCAGTTCGCTCGCTTCGATGGAATGTACATCGGACTGTTGTACGATCATACCACCGTCGATGGAAGTTACCACGAATTGGCTCTCCCGTTTACGAGCAGCGTTCAGTTCACCCGTTTTGAGCAAACGAATGTTTTTCTTCTTCGTCAGGATATCGAGTGCCTCTTGCGTAAAGTCAGGAGCAAGCACGATTTCCAGGAAAATCTCGCTCAATTTGCCCGCTGTATCGCTATCGATAATGCGGTTGGCTGCCACAATTCCACCAAAGATGGACGTTGGATCTGCAGCATATGCCTTGCTGTAAGCTTCATAGATACTTGCGCCAATGCCTACGCCGCATGGGTTCATATGTTTAACCGCGACAACCGCAGGCTCTTCAAATTCTTTCACAATCTGCAATGCTGCGTTTGCATCGTTGATGTTATTGTAAGACAACTCTTTGCCATGCAATTGCTCGGCTGTTGTCAACGTATCTTGAGCAGCCAGCGGTTTGCGGTAGAATGCCGCCTGCTGGTGTGGATTTTCGCCGTAACGCAAATCCTGGAGTTTTTCGTAAGTAACCGTCAGACGCTCTGGTAATGGATCACCATTCAGGTTGGAGAGATAGTCAGAAATAACTGCATCGTAAGCCGCTGTATGGCGGAACACTTTTGCCGCAAGCCGTTTGCGTGTTTCGAGAGTGGTATCTCCATTGCTGCGAACTTCTTCAAGCACCTGCCCATAATCTGCTGTGTCAACAACGACACTAACAAAAGCATGGTTTTTGGCAGCAGAACGAAGCATGGTAGGACCACCGATATCAATGTTCTCGATCGCGTCTTCGTATGTTACGTCCGGCTTGGCGATAGTATCTTGGAAGGGATACAGGTTCACGACAACGAGGTCGATATAATCCAGTCCGTTCTCTTCCATCTGGCGCTTATGCTCTTCGCTGTCACGAACAGCCAGCAACCCACCATGCACTGCCGGATGCAATGTTTTGACACGTCCGTCCATAATTTCCGGGAATCCGGTCACATCCGAAATTCCGATGACAGGTACGCCTTCCTTCGACAACAGGCTGCTTGTACCTCCTGTCGAAATAATCTCCACACCCATTTGCGACAGCTCGCGGCAAAAGTCCACGATGCCTGTTTTATCCCATACGCTGACCAACGCTCTTTTGATACTCACAATATGCTCCTCCTTTAATGTCCCATAGCTTCGCGTTTCCTGACGAAACACAGCCGATTTATTTCCCGAGAAATATCACAAAATGCGTACCAATATTCGACTTCTGTTATATAAGTGGAACTAAGATGTTTACACAGGACACTCCGATGACAGAACAACCTTCTAATCGCTGTTATCCAGATTTTTTGATTCCCTTTTCTTAAAGGGAAAATCCGGTGATAAGCCTATGCTTCCGAAGCAGCTTTCTTTCAGAAAGCTCTTAGGCGAACGCTTCGCTTTTTCAGGTTTCTTCTGTCCTCTTCGTTAATGTGTAAAAAAATTTCAACTTATATCAAACCGGTTTGTTAACAGTGACGTGACGCCCATCCAATTGAACCAGCCCTTGAGCGAACCAAGATACCACTTCAGGATATAGCTGCTGTTCGGCCGCATGAATGGCTTTGCTGATCGTTTCAGGCGTATCCTCTGGCAGAATGGGAACCGGATGCTGGGCAATAATCGGGCCAGTATCCATACCTCCATCTACGAAATGCACAGTCACACCCGTCACTTTCACACCATACTCAAGTGCTTGTCCAATCGCATCCTTGCCTGCAAATGCCGGCAGCAAGGACGGATGAATGTTAACCAACCGCCCTGCGTAACGATCCACCACAACCGAAGTCAACAATCTCATATATCCGGCAAGAACGACCAAGTCGATCTCTTTGGATTCTAGCACTTCCACGATCTCAGCCTCATAGGCTTCACGGGAAGCATAATTTTTCGGAGTAAACAGATGACAATCCACGCCTGCATCCTGTGCCCGCTGCACAACACGTGCAGACGGTTTATCACACACGAGCAGATCTACGGATGCATTCAGCCCACCGTTCCGTACTGCATCGACCAATGACTGAAAGTTAGTCCCTTCACCCGAGGCAAATACAGCTATGCGGTAGTTCGCCATTAAACATCCGCTCCCGTGAAGGTTACTCGCGCGTCTCCTTCAGTAACACGTCCAATGATGTACGCTTCTTCACCAGATGCTTTCAGTTGTTGCAGTGCTTCCGTTGCATCTGCTTCATTAACGACCAGTACAAGCCCAACACCCATGTTAAAGGTGGTGAACATGTCACGGTTCGAGACAGATCCTTTTTCCTGTAACAGGTTGAAAATCGGCTGGATCGGCCAAGAGCCGTAGTTAATATCCACATTCACGTTGCTCGGCAACATACGTGGGATATTCTCGATGAAGCCACCACCTGTAATGTGTGCCATGCCTTTTACTTTTACCTTTTCCAGCAGGGACAACAGGGGTTTAACATAGATTTTCGTAGGTTCCAGCAGGGAATCCCCCAGCTTACCGCCCAGTTCCGCTACTTCATCATGCAGATCAAGTCCCGCATCTTCCAACAAAAGTCTGCGTACCAGCGAGAATCCGTTACTGTGTACACCGCTAGAGGCCAATCCAATCACAGTGTCGCCAGGGGTGATGGTTGTGCCGTTGATGATCTTCGCTTTGTCCACGATACCTACCGTGAATCCGGCAATATCGTATTCGCCTTCACTGTACATGCCCGGCATCTCTGCCGTCTCGCCACCAATCAGCGCACAACCCGATTGGTGACAGCCTTCAGCGATACCCGCAACAATAGCTTCGATCTTCTCAGGGATAACTTTGTCACATGCCAGATAGTCAAGGAAGAAGAGTGGTTCTGCACCCTGTACCACAATGTCGTTCACACACATGGCTACCGCGTCGATTCCGATCGTGTCATGACGATCCATCGCAAATGCAATCTTCAGCTTGGTACCTACGCCATCCGTACCGGATACAAGCACTGGCTCATCGTATTTATCTTTGTTCAAACCGAACAGGGCACCGAATCCACCCAGATCTGTCATCACTTCCGGACGGAAGGTACGCTTCACGTGTTTTTTCATCCGTTCAACCGCTTCATTACCTGCCGCGATATCGACGCCGGCCTTTTTATATGCTTCGGACACAACCATCACACCCTTCATATCTTATAAAAATTGAACCAGCGTATTAACACGTTCCCCTTCGATGACTGGACAACCTTTCGATTGCCGTTATCTCCAGATTTTATCGTGTCAATGTTAAGTCCAACCTACCTATCCTTGCTCCATCTCTAACAGATGGTTTTGTACCAATTCAAATCCGGCTACGCCGAGCGTATTAAACTGACTATACTCTTCTATCGGGAGGTTACGAATGTACTCATCACCGCAGTATAAATGTCCGGCACACTGAAACACTTTCAGCTTTTCCTTTTCGGGCGTCAAAGGTGTGTTACCCACGATCCTCCACGATCCGTTTCGGATATTGGCCGGAGAAGTAAATATGATGTTGCTTCTACGCTTCCCAAAGGAATAGAAGAGAAATTCGCCATCTTCCAAACTTACGGTTTCGTCACGCTGAATGCTCATCACGCCGAACGAAAATGCCTTTTTGAAACGGCCTTTAAGTGCGCATACCACCTGGCATACCGCAAATCGGCCGTCCTTCATCGGAATCAGGAACACGTCACCTTCGTTATAACTCTTTCTCATCCGCATGGATTAACAGCTGCAGCCGAATTTCTCTTCGCCGCCAAAGTCGAGACGGGTTGGGTAATCATTATCAAAACATGCGAGGCAAAGTCCGCCCTTGGGATCATCCTGATTATCTCCCTGAATGGATGCAATCAGTCCATCCGGACTGAGGAACGACAGAGAATCCGCATTAATTTCACGGCAGATCTCTTCCACCGACAGCTGTGAAGCGATCAATTCGCGGCTGTCCGGTGTATCGATGCCATAGAAACAAGGGTTTTTGAAAGGTGGCGATGTAATGCGTACATGAACTTCCGTTGCTCCTGCATCACGCAGCATGTTCACGATCCGGCGGGAGGTCGTTCCCCGTACAATCGAGTCGTCAATCATGACCACACGTTTGCCTTCGACAACACGACGCACAGCGCTCAGCTTCATCTTCACGCCCTGCTCCCGCAATTCCTGGCTTGGTTGGATAAACGTACGTCCGGTGTATTTGTTCTTAATCATACCCATCTCATACGGAATACCCGTTTGCTCCGCATAACCAATGGCCGCTGAGATACTGGAATCTGGTACCCCCGTAACCAAGTCCGCATCTACAAACGACTCAATCGCCATCCGGCTTCCCATCCGTTTACGGGCAGCATGCTGATTCGCACCATTCATATCACTATCTGGACGTGCAAAATATATATATTCCATCGCACATAATGCCTTGCGGTGTTTGTGATGATCAAAGCGATCTTCGTGCAGACCATCGGCATCCAGTACAAGCAGTTCACCGGGTTCAATATCACGAATTAACTCTGCGCCGATTGTTTCCAGTGCACAAGTCTCGGATGCAAACAGATACGCATCTCCCAGCTTACCCATCGTCAGCGGACGTAGTCCGTGTGGATCGGAAGCCACGAGCAACTTGTCGTTGGTCATGATCAGAAACGCATAACCGCCGACAATGCGCTGGAATGCCTCTTTTGCTGCTTCCACAAGCCCTTTGGAGGAACGTGCAATCAGATGCGCAATAACCTCGGTATCACTTGTTGTTTGGAAAATGGAACCGCTCTGCTCCAGCTCACGCCGGATCGTTGGTGCATTTACAATGTTACCGTTGGTCGCTACTGCCAGATCGCCATCACGGTATTTAAACACCAATGGCTGTGCATTCGTCAGTTTACTGTCACCGCTTGTTGAATACCGGACATGCCCAATGGAAATATCCCCGGTTAACGTCTGCATCAGGTCTTTGGTGAATACTTCTTTCACCAGACCCATGCCACGATGATAGTTAAACTGGCTGCCATCACTCACACACATGCCCGCACTTTCTTCGCCCCGATGTTGCAGCGCATGCAGTCCATAATAGGAGAGCGAAGCCGCGTCAGGGTGTCTGAACACCCCGAACACGCCGCATTCTTCCTTCAATTTGTCGAGTCCTTCCTTGCCGGACCCTTCATTATAATAATCGCCTGTCCACAACGGTCCTGTCATCAGTTCATGAGACATGGAATCGCATCCTCCCAGACCTGAGCCAAACCTCCTACAGGTTCGCTCACGGCTGATGTTCCGTTCAGTTCAATCGTCAGGTTACTTCCTTCTACACGTCCAATCACAGCTACAGGTACACCACGCTCACGTACAAATGCTTCAAGTTTACCCGCTTGCTCTGGCGTAGCCGACAACAAGATACGGGATTGGCTCTCACTGAACAGGGCGTGATCTGCACGCAGTGCAGTCTCCACATTCACCTGTGCGCCTACATTACCGCTGATACAAGATTCTGCGAGTGCTACAGCCAGGCCACCTTCAGACAAGTCATGTGCCGAGCGAACAAGACCGGATTGAATAGCTTCCAGCACGGTGCTGAGCAACGCTTTTTCCGTTTGCAAGTTCAGTTCTGGCGGACGACCTTCCGTCTGACCATGAACCGCGTATTGCAGCTCGCTGCCGCCGAGTTCAGCTTTGGTCTCACCGAGGAGGATGATAACATCACCTTCGGATTTGAATGCTTGTGTCGTGATATGATCCGTATCATGAACGAGACCTACCATACCGACAACTGGCGTTGGATAGATGGAGCCTTTGGCGTTTTCATTATACAGACTTACATTACCACCGATGACCGGCGTATCCAGCACACGGCAAGCTTCTGCCATACCGTCTACCGCTTTCTCCATTTGCCAGAAAATATCCGGCTTCTCCGGGTTACCGAAGTTCAGGTTGTCCGTGATCGCCAGTGGCTCAGCACCAGAACATACAATGTTACGCGCAGCTTCACTTACGGCAATCCGTCCACCAACTTCAGGATCAAGATACACATAACGTCCATTACAGTCCGTTGTCATTGCGAGACCTTTGCGTGTGCCACGAATCGTAACTACGGCAGCATCCGACCCTGGACGAACGGCAGTACTTGTACGCACCATGTAATCGTATTGATCATACACCCATTTTTTACTCGCTACGGTTGGTGAAGCCAGCACTTGTTTCAGCGCTCCACCGAGATCCGACACTTCGTCGTAACGAAGCGTGTCGATGGAAGCACTTTGCTCATAATAAGCAGGTACAGAAGAAGGTTTGTCATAGACTGGACATTCGTCAACCAGTGCCGTTACTGGCATATCTCCAACCACTTCGCCGTGGTGGATCAATTTCAGACGACCATCATCCGTTACTTTACCAACTTTGGCACAGATTACGCCCCAACGTTCAAAGATTTCCATCGCCTGTGCCTCATCCTTCGGCTCAACGACGAACAACATGCGTTCTTGGGACTCAGACAACATCATCTCGTAAGGCGTCATGCCTTCTTCACGTTGTGGTACCTGATCCAGATACAATTCCAGACCGTTACCCGCTTTACTTGCCATCTCTGCACTCGAACATGTCAGACCCGCAGCACCCATATCTTGAATTCCGAGCACGATGCCCGTGTCGATCAATTCCAGACAGGATTCCATGACCAGTTTCTCCATAAACGGGTCACCGACCTGAACCGCTGTCCGTTGGGACTCGGATTCTTCCGTCAGTTCAACCGATGCAAAGGTTGCTCCATGAATACCATCTCGGCCTGTTGGTGGCCCTACATAATAAACCGGGTTCCCTACACCTTTAGCTACGCCGCGCTGAATTTTGTCATGATCAATCAGACCCACACACATCGCGTTAACCAGCGGATTGCCTTCATAGCTCTCATCAAACATCACTTCGCCTGCAACGGTAGGAATACCGATACAGTTACCGTATCCAGCAATACCCGCTACAACATGTTCGAACAAATATTTAACGCGATCGCTCTCCAGCTTGCCAAAACGAAGGGAGTTCAGTAATGCAACCGGTCTTGCGCCCATGGAGAAAATATCACGGATAATGCCGCCCACACCTGTTGCCGCACCTTGATAAGGCTCAACCGCGGAAGGATGGTTATGGCTTTCAATTTTGAATACAACAGCCTGGTTATCACCGATATCCACGATACCAGCACCTTCACCAGGTCCCATCAGGACACGTGGTCCAGTGGTTGGGAAACGGCGCAGCAATGGCTTGGAGTTTTTATAAGCACAGTGCTCGGACCACATTACACTGAACACACCAATTTCTGTGTAGTTTGGCTTGCGCCCCATGAACTCACAGATCAGCTCATACTCGCTGTCAGATACGCCCATTTGTGCGTAAAGTTTATGTTCTGCGACCTGTTCTGCTGTCGGTTCCTTAGCGGATAGCTGCTGCGTCATGCCGATCCCTCCATGCTTTCAAAATAGATGTAAACATACGTTTGCCGTCTTCCGAACCAAACAGTGAATCCACTGCACGCTCTGGGTGCGGCATCATGCCGACCACGTTTCCAGCCTCGTTACAGACTCCTGCAATATCACCTAGGGAACCGTTCGGGTTGGTACCATACGTAAATACGATCTGGTTGTTCGCTTGCAGACTCGCTAGCGTCTCTTCGTCGCAATAATAGTTGCCTTCACCGTGAGCAATCGGGATGATAATCTCTTCGCCCGGTGCATAGTCACGTGTAAATGGTGTATCTGCATTCGCCACTTTCAATACCGTATCGTGACAACGGAATTTCAGGGAAGTGTTACGGATCAACGCGCCTGGAAGCAATCCTGCTTCCGTCAGGATCTGGAATCCGTTGCAAATACCCAAAATATATTTACCTTGTTCAGCAGCTTTCGCTACCTCGTTCATTACCGGTGCAAAGCGGGAAATCGCTCCACAGCGCAAGTAGTCACCATAAGAGAAACCACCTGGAACTAAAATACAATCATAAGCCGAAAGATCTGTAGCCGTGTGCCATACATAATCAACCTCTTGTCCAATCGCATCTTCCACTGCCTTGTAACAGTCGATGTCGCAGTTGGAGCCAGGGAACACAAGAACTGCAAATTTCATGAGATTAACCCTCCAATTCGTAGCGGTAATCTTCAACAACGGTGTTGGCCAGCAGCTTTTCACACATGACTTTCAAACGTTTCTCCGCTTCCGCACGATCTGTTGTATCCAGGTTGAGTTCCATGACTTTACCGATCCGTACACTTTCCACTTCGTTGAATCCCATGGAATGCAGGGCTCCTTGAACAGCTACGCCTTGCGGGTCGAGTACGCTTTGCTTAATAGTGACATATACGGTTGCTTTGATCATGATCCTTATGTTCCTCCTCAGTAATGAACGGGATAAATGCTTTACGCTGTTAAAAATGGGGTGTGGAGCTTGCTCCGGAGCGGATTGTTCTTCCGGTCGCTTGTTGTCCCCAGGTTTTTTTGGATTGTTTTGGCCCGCTCTGCGGTCAAAACCCGGGGACAAAGGCGAACGCTATCGCTCCTTTAAGAACAATTCCGCCCCTACGCTAGTCCATGCGACGTTTTTTAAAGGCCTAAACCTTTTACGTTGCACGGTGTGTAATGGTCTAGTGCTTGCTCCCAGGCGGATTGTTCTTTCCGGTCGCTTGTTGTCCCCAGGTTTTTTGGATTGTTTTGGCCCGCTCTGCGGTCAAAACCCGGGGACAAAGGCGAACGCTATCGCTCCTTTAAGAACAATTCCGCCCCTCCGCTAGTCCATGCGACGTTTTTTAAAGGCCTAAACCTTTTACGTTGCACGGTGTGTAATGGTCTAGTGCTTGCTCCCAGGCGGATTGTTCTTTCTGGTCGCTTGTTGTCCCCAGGTTTTTGGATTGTTTTGGCCCGCTCTGCGGTCAAAACCCGGGGACAAGGCGAAACCTATCGCTCCTTTAAGAACAATTCCGCCCCTCCGCTAGTCCATGCGACGTTTTTTTTAAGGCTTAAACCTTTTACGTTGCACGGTGTGTAATGGTCGAGACTGACCATTACGTGAAAACAATTAAATTTATTGTGCCGTTAGACGGTTATAAATATCGACGTATCTGGCGGTTGTTGTTTCAACTACGGCTTGCGGGAGTGGATCCGGTTTGCTGTTCTTATCCCAATCCGTTCCGGCGAGATAGGTGCGTACTGGTTCTTTATCCATGCTATCGATCTCGATGTCGAGTTCATAATTCTCTTTGGCCCAGAAGCGTGAAGCATCAGGGGTGAAGATTTCATCAATCAGGATGACCTTGCCATCCACAATGCCGAACTCGAATTTGCAGTCTGCCAGAATGATGCCACGCTGATCACAGTAATCACGAGCGAATTCGTACAGGCGCAGGCTTTTTTCCTGAAGCTCCATTGCAAGTCCGTCGCCCACCAGTTCTTTCATGCGATCCATCGAAATGTCCTCGTCATGCCCTACATCATTTTTGGCTGCCGGGGTGAAAATGGGAACTTCGAGTTTGGCGTTCTTGCGCAGCCCTTCAGGCAGTTTAATGCCATTTACTTCACCGCTCGTCTCGTATTGTCTCCATCCACCACCAGTGATGTATCCACGCACGACACATTCAATATCAATGCGTTCTGCTTTGCGGGTTACCATGATGCGGTCTTTGAGCAATTCTGGGTCTGTGACGAGATCACCCAATTTGTTCACATCGGTATGAATCACGTGATTCTCCATCATGCTGCCTGTCAGTTCAAACCAGAAACTGCTGAGCTTGTTCAGTACGTTTCCTTTCTCGGGAACTGCCGGGTCCAGCACATAATCAAATGCCGAGATTCGGTCGGTAACCACGATCAGAAAATGTTCACCCAGATCGTACAATTCACGTACTTTTCCTTTATATAACAGAGGTGCTTTAACGAGATCTGCCGCAGTGGACAGTGCCATGGGTTCACCTTCTTTCAGGAGATGTAAAGTATACGTCCAATTCCCCTCATCACGCGGGGCCACTCCGAATACAGAACAACCTTCCGATCGCTGTTATCCCCGGATTTTTCTGATCCCCTTTCTCAAGGGGAAAATCCTGTGATAAAGGCGAGCGCTTTGCTTCTTCAGGTTTTTTCTGCCTTCTCCGTTCCAGCGTGAACACATAATTAACCTATACTTTTAGGGAGTAGACTAATTCAAAGCCTTAATATATTAGTCGTTCAAACCTAGTTTTTTGAAGATGGTGTCTACGTGCTTCAAGTGCCATGACGGGTTGAACGCATCTGCGATTTCCTCTTCGTTCAGTACTTCCGTGATTTCCGGAGTGGATTTCACGATATCTTGGAACTGACGTTGTTCTTCCCATGCTTGCATCGCACGTGGTTGAACGGTATCGTATGCTTGCTCACGGCTGAAGCCTTTGTCGATCAGCTTCGTCATTACACGGCCAGAGAATGGCACGCCGAAGGTGCGCTCCATGTTGCGTTTCATGTTCTCAGGGAATACCGTCAGGTTCTTCACGATGTTACCAAAACGGTTCAACATGTAGTTCAGCAACATCGTTGCATCCGGCAGAATGATACGTTCTACAGAAGAGTGCGAGATGTCGCGTTCATGCCAGAGCGTTACGTTCTCGTATGCCGATACCATATGTCCGCGAATGACGCGGGACAAGCCAGAGATGTTTTCACTACCGATCGGGTTACGCTTGTGCGGCATCGCGGAAGATCCTTTTTGACCTTTAGCAAAAGCTTCTTCCACTTCACGGAATTCACTCTTCTGCAGTGCACGTACCTCTGTTGCGAACTTGTCCAGGGACGTTGCGATCAATGCCAGTGTAGCCATATACTCCGCGTGACGGTCACGTTGCAATGTTTGAGTGGAGATTGGCGCAGGTTTCGTGCCCAGCTTCTCGCAGACAAATTCTTCGACAAATGGATCGATGTTCGCGTACGTTCCTACTGCGCCTGAGATTTTGCCGTATTGTACGTTGTCTGCTGCATGACGGAAACGCTCCAGGTTCCGTTTCATCTCTTCATGCCACAACGCCATTTTCAGTCCAAATGTTGTTGGCTCTGCATGTACCCCGTGCGTACGTCCCATCATTGGTGTGTGCTGATAAGTCAGTGCTTTTTCACGAAGAATTTCAATGAAATTCACGATATCCTTCTCCAGAATCTCATTCGCTTGACGCAGTACATAACCCAGAGCCGTATCCACGACATCTGTGGAAGTCAGTCCGTAGTGCACCCATTTCCGCTCCGCACCCAGACTTTCAGATACCGTACGTGTAAATGCGATTACGTCATGACGTGTTTCCTTTTCAATCTCATAGATGCGGTCGATGTCAAAAGATGCGTTCTGACGAAGCAATGCTGCTTCTTCCTTAGGGATTACACCCAGTTCGGCCCACGCCTCACATGCACATATTTCAACTTCCAGCCACGATTGGAATTTGTTCTCTTCGGTCCAGATGGCTCTCATTTCGGGTCTGCTATAACGTTCAATCATGAATTTGTATTCCTCCAGAGGTTAGTTTGTTCAATCCATTGCAATCCTTCTTCAACATCCTGACAAAGCAGATTCACATGCCCCATCTTACGTCCTGTTTTCGCTTCGGTTTTACCATATATGTGAAGCTTGGGAATCACACCGAGTTCGATCGCTTCTGCATCAGGTTGCCCTGTTCTGGCGATAATGCCTTCCAGATGCTCTCCAAGCACATTGACCATAACGACTGGGCTCAATAACGAAGTGTCCCCAAGTGGTAATCCGCAGATCGCACGGATATGTTGTTCGAACTGAGAAGTGGCACAAGCTTCCATCGTATAGTGACCGGAATTATGTGGTCTTGGCGCCAGTTCGTTGACATACAGTCTTCCATCCGCCGCCACAAACAGTTCCACTGCCAGCAGCCCGACAGCCTTCATCGATTCTGCTACCGCTGCTGCCAGCTTTTGCGCTTCAATCTGGATGTCTGCAGCAACTCTAGCCGGTACAATGGAAGCATGCAAAATGTTATTCACATGAATGTTCTCCGCTGGCGGGAACGTTTTGATCTCTCCATTGGTACTGCGCGCTACGACGACCGAAATCTCGCATTCAAACTTGATGAATTGTTCCAGCACCAGTTCCGCACCTGTAGCTGCGAGCTCTTCATACGCAGCCACAGCCTCCTTCGCCTCTCGGATTACGCGCTGGCCTTTGCCATCGTAACCTCCAGTCACCGTCTTCAGTACACAAGGCACGCCAAGTTCACTTACAGCAGCAAGCATCGTATCCGCACTAGTGATCTCACGATAAGGCGCAACTCTTACTCCAGCGGCTTCAATTGCACGTTTTTCACGTAATCGATGTTGTGTGGTGTACAGCAACGCACTTCCTTGCGGAACGTAGGACTCACGCTCGAGCAGTCCAGCGACTTCTGCATCCACATTTTCGAATTCATACGTAATAACATCACATTGCCGAGCCAGTTCAAGCGCAGCTTTGGCATCGTCATATCCCGCTTCAATCTGACGAGCAACTTGACCACAAGGCGCATCCGAAGCGGGATCAAGGGTAACAAATCGATACCCCATTGCCGTTCCTGCGAGCGTCATCATACGTCCCAGCTGTCCGCCTCCAAGAATGCCGATGATTGTTTTCCCCGGTAGCAGGACATTTTTCAGTTCTCCTGCTATGCCGGATTGGTTCGCGGCTCTACTCATAGTTCTTCACTGCTTTCGAGTACTTCTTGTTTGATGCGCTCTCTTCGAGCTTCAGAGCGACGTTGGACATCCGGGTCAAAAGCACCGATCATTTGAGCTGCCAGCAATCCTGCATTCGTTGCCCCTGCCTTCCCAATCGCTACAGTTGCGACGGGAATACCACCTGGCATCTGAACAATGGACAACAGGGAATCGAGACCGTTCAATGCTTTGGATTGAACCGGTACGCCAATGACTGGAAGCATCGTTTTGGCTGCAACCATACCGGGTAGATGTGCTGCCCCGCCTGCGCCTGCAATGATCACCTTGAATCCTCGATCAATTGCTTGCTCTGCGTATTCGAACATCAAATCCGGTGTACGATGGGCGGAGACCACTTTTTTCTCATATCCAATTTCCAGTTCGTCCAACACCTCGCACGCATGTTTCATCGTTTCCCAATCCGACTTACTGCCCATAATTACAGCGACTTGCAGTGACATGAATACATCCAACTCCCGTCTGAGCTTTTTTGATTACATCTGACCAATAAGAAACTCTTATTACATGTGAAATGAAAAAATCCGCTACCCGCGAAAACATCACATTTTCTTCGGACACCGGACTCCAAGAAATACGTATCCCTCATTTGGGCATGCCAAAAGGGGGCTTGCTGTCCGCATCTGGTTGCATGCGACTCTCAGCCGTATCTCCTCGTAGTCCGGAAATTTACGGTTCCCGGGTAGATACTTCCGGGCCCTATTCCCGGCGTTATACGAGCAAATATCTATCAAACTATTTTTGTTCATTTTTGTAATCTATTATTACACATTTCGTTCCTACTCGACCTTATTCTTACCTGATCGACACATCTAACATTTTAACAATCCCCTACAGCTAATGTCAACTTAAAGACGAACATTTAACATATTGACAAATATAATGTTCGGGAATTGCTTCATTAAATTCGGTTAGACATCCATTTCATCCCATAAAAGAAAGCCGGCTCCTCTTCAATCTCTCGAAGGCAACCGGCTTCCTGCTTTTCAGTGCGTACACACTGCATCCATTATTTTACGATCAGTACTGGAACCTGAGCATGCTGCACCACATTGTGACTGACACTCCCCAGGACAAATTCCCGAATTCCACCGAGTCCGCGGCTGCCAATAATAATGATATCCGAATCATTTTCTTTGGCAAAATCAAGCAACACTTCCGCAGCCGCTCCTTGAATCAGATCTACATTGGCCGTTACACCAGCAGCCTGAAGTCGTTCTTTCGCTTCATCTGTTGTTTGCACCGCCAAATTGTAGTAGTCATTATTAAGTGAAGGTGGCAGAGGCGCCAATCCCTCACCGATGAATACACGCGGGAAATCAAAAGCATGAATGACATCCAGTACAGCATTCGGGGACACTTTGGCTAGCTCAATTGCACGATCAAGTGCTTTATTTGAAGCTTTGGAACCATCATAAGCCACTAATATTTTGGAGAATAACATGTGAATCCCGTCCCTTCCTTTATATGTAGAGCACGCGAAGCAAGCTTCGGTCTGACATCCATTAAACTAATATAACCATATAACTCCTTAAACGTACCGGAGCCACAATGAACCATTTATACGAATGAATTTACATATAAATCCTTACGGTGACGATGAACGATTACGCATTTGTTCCAAGTGTTCATTGAATAAAATAACCATAGATTACCGCATTCAGGAACAATAACAACGGAATGCCAATGGTGAAGCTGGGATGTTTGGTCTTATGCCTTTTCCGATACATCGCGATCCAGACTCCCAAAGCACCGCCAATAAAAGCAAGCAAGAATAACGTCCGTTCGGGTGTACGGTCACGACGCTGTTGTGCACGCCTCTTATCATCCGACATCACCAGATAACCCACTACATTAATAAATAAAAACCACAATATAAGTCCGGTTTGCATATAATTCTAGCGATCCCCCTGTCCCGGGACATCTCCCTGTCTCCATTATAGTCCTCATTAGAGACATGTTCAACGCACCGGTGGGGAACCGCAAGTATTTTGCGAGGCACGCGTTAAGATCGACAGTTTAGATAATTTTAGGACTCCTGCTTAGGAATACCGTTCAGACTGGGTACTCTTTTGGCTGCTTTGGCTGGACGAACATCGATGTTTTCTTCCCTAATGCTATCTTTGTTCTGCTGGTTATGGATCTTTTCGGGTTTGTTGTGCGGCATATGGGTATCACCTCCTTGGCTTACGTTGCCTGAAAACAGAGGATCTTATACCCCATCACATGGTTGATTAGGTACACACGCAGCAATCACTTTCCATAGCGCCAGTTATTCGCAACTAGCGTTACATGAGATCTGCCCTAACTCAGAGCTTGCTCTACTCTCCCTTTTTCTCCATAGCCGCCTTCAACAGCTCTCCAAGGTTAGACCCAATGGACTCCTGCTTCGCATATTGTTTCACGAGTTTTTGCTGATCGCGTTTGTTCACATGCTGTTTGTCTTTATTCAATGTTTCTGTAATACCACAAGGCAGACATTGCACGTATAGCCCCGCTTTGCCTTCTTTGATTTCCATCTTTTTGTGGCACTGCGCACAACGACGATTGGACAATCTTTTCTCGGCCGAACGACGATATCCACAGTCCTCCGTAGGACATACAAGGAACTTGCCGCGCTTGCCCTTCTTCTCCAACAATCGCGCATTGCAGTCAGGGCAGTGGCTATTGGACACATTATGTGGCTTGTATTCTGCTTTGCTGCCTTTTACCGTTGACACCAGCTCTTTGGCCATAGAACGAATGCTGTCCAGGAAAGGGCCTGGCTGTCCTTGCCCACGAGCGATGCGCTCCAGTTCAGCTTCCCAGCGGGCAGTCAGATCCGGTGTACGCAGCTGCGGAGCAGCCAGTTCAATTAACTGTTTTCCTTTGCCGGTTGGATGCATGCTGTTGCCTTGACGATCTATCGTATCGGAACTGACCAGCTTCTCAATAATATCCGCCCGTGTAGCCGGAGTGCCGAGTCCATGCTTTTCCATCTGGGAAAGTAAAGCGGCTTCGGTATACCGTTTGGGCGGCATCGTCCGTCCACTTTTAATATGGCAACGCTGAACCGTCACGGACTGTCCTTGCTGCACATCTGGCAAAAGAGTGCGCTCATGGTCTGCTGCATCGTCAGCACGGTCATCGTCGTCATCGCTGTAATCACCGCCGTATACTTCGCGCCATCCACTTTCTTTCACCGTTGTACCTTTGACATGGAAGGAATCATTCCCCACTTGAACCGTGATTGCAACCGAATCGTACTTCGCTGCCGGATAGAACAGGCTGATAAAACGACGTACAATCAGATCGTACAATTTGCGTTCCTCCGGGTTCAATTGATTCAGAAGTACCGTTTGCTCCGTGGGAATAATGGCATGGTGATCGGTCACTTTGCTGTCATCCACAATACGTTTGGTGATATTCAGATTTTTACGCAGCAAAGGACGTGCCAGAGACGCATAAGGTCCAATGGCTACACTGTCCAGACGTTCTTTCAAAGTAGCTGTCATGTCGGCAGTCAGATATCGGCTGTCCGTACGTGGGTACGTCACAAGTTTGTGCTGTTCATATAGACGTTGCAGGACATTTGAGGTTTGCTTTGCCGAGAAACCATATTTCCGGTTGGCATCCCGCTGCAGTTCCGTCAGGTCATATGCCAGTGGATGTGGCTCTACTTTCTCACTTTTCTTCACTTGGGCAATCGTGCCCTTGCGCCCGTCTACCCGTTTCTTCAATTCTTGCATTTCTTGGGGGTTGAAAATGCGTGAATCTCCCCCTGCTGCCCGCCACACAGCCTGAAAATCGCCTAAATCTGCCGTTAACGTCTCATACTCCTGAGAGCGAAACCCATTAATTTCATTTTCTCTATCCATAATCATGCCCAAGGTCGGCGTTTGCACCCGTCCAGCAGACAACTGCGCATTGAAACGAACAGTTAGCGCACGAGTCACGTTAAGTCCAATCATCCAGTCGGCCTCTGCCCGGCAACGTGCTGATTCATAGAGACGGTCGAACTGACTGCCTGGCTTTAGCGAAGCAAATCCGTCTTTGATCGCCTTATCTGTCTGAGATGAAATCCATAGACGTTTGAATGATTTTTTCCACCCCGCCATCTGCATGATCCAACGGGCCAGCAATTCACCCTCACGGGCCGCATCTGTGGCAATGACCAGCTCGCCCACATCCTGACGTTTCATCAACTGCTGTACGGCTTTATATTGATGATTGGTCTCTTTCAGTACCTTCAGTTTCGTACGCTCTGGCAGAATCGGCAAATCCTCCAGATTCCATGTGGCATACTTCTTATCGTAATCCTCTGGCTCAGCTAATCCAACCAGATGCCCCAGCGCCCAGGTAACGATATATTTCGGGCCTTCCATATAACTTTTATGTTTATCACGCGCGCCCATAACTCTGGCTATTTCGCGTGCTACAGATGGTTTTTCTGCGAGTACTAATGTCTTCACTTCATATCTCTTCCTCTCTGGTAGAACGTTATGTCTCTTTTATTCCTATCTTTTCATTATATCATCTCGCACTAAAGGTATGCTCTGTGATCTCCATTCCCTCATCTTACTCCCATTCTGTTTCTAATGTTTAATCAATATATCGAATTCATGTCACATTTATTTACATAAGAATAATTAATAGTTTTACTGTGATCAAGTAAATAGAAGCATGGATAAGGTTTTATACCGATCGATATTGATGTATACGTTTTTTTGGATAAATATAAACCTTGTAAGATTACCTAACATAACTATACAATGTGTCAAAAGCATAGAAACAGAATCGCTGTTAACACACATCAATGAGACACAGGAAGGGAGCGTGGATGCATGACTTATCATGGATCTGTATTGAAAAAAAGTGGGGCTTTGTTACTGGCGGGAGCTGTCGTTGCCACAACATGGGGAGGAACATTACCTTCGGCATCAGCCGCAACGGCAACGCCTACAAGCAAAACAACAGTAGCAGCTGTCTCCAAAGGGAAAGCGCCTGCTACGCCGGCAGCATTTGTTCAAGCCATGGAAGAAGCCGCTACACTTGCAGGTGTTCCTTTTACCATGGACAAGCTCTCCGGAACAACCGTACAACGTAAAGATGCTGCGGTTGCCTTGCAACAATGGCTCAAGCTGGATTCGACTACCGAATCATTCAAGGATGTCCCGGATGAATCCACCTTTGCAGGTGCTGTCGGTGCATTGAACACTGCGGGGTTGATGAAAGGCTATACGGAATCCCTCTTCCTTCCAAATGCTGTACTTACCGAGAATGACCTCTCCATACTGAAAGATCGCATCTATAATTACATAAAACCGTTTGTCCTGGAGGAAGCAACCATTATGGATCTCCAGGCCGCTATGACGCAAGGAAAACTGACATCAAAAGAATTGGTTCAGAAATATCTGGACCGCATCGAAAAATACGATGATCAGGGTGTAAGCATCAACGCAGTATTAACCCTGAACCCGGATGCGCTCCAAATCGCGGAGCAATTGGATGAAGAACGTGCAGCTCAAGGTGCCCGCGGACCTCTGCATGGCGTTCCAATTCTGGTGAAAGACAATTTCGATACCAATGACATGCCGACAACTGCAGGTTGTATCTGTCTTAAGGATTCCATTCCAGCTCACGATGCTGAACAAGTGAAGAAACTCAAAGCAGCTGGCGCCATTATCTTGGGCAAAACAAACCTGCATGAATTCGCATTTGGCATCACAACATCCAGCTCATTGGGTGGACAAACATTGAATCCATACGCCCTGGACCACTATCCAGGTGGCTCAAGCGGTGGAACAGGCGCTGCCATTGCATCTAACTTTGCCGCAGCTGGCATGGGTACAGACACTGGCGGTTCGATCCGAATCCCTTCCAGCTTCAACAGCCTTGTGGGTATCCGCCCAACCATCGGACTATCCAGCCGTGAAGGCATTATCCCATTGGCTTTGACACAGGATGTCGGTGGACCAATGGCTCGTACCGTAAGTGATGCCGCAATCATGCTGGATGCTACAGCCGGCTATGACAAAAAAGATGTCGCTACAGCTTACGCGGTTGGGAAAATCCCTTCCAGCTACACTGACTTCTTGGATGTAAATGGACTGAAAGGTGCGCGCATCGGTGTGGCCACCGAACTCATCCCAAGTACCAAAGCTGAAGAAAAAGCCGTTGCTGACGTAATCAACACAGCTGTTGAAGAATTGAAATCACTTGGCGCTACCGCAGTTCCAATTTCTATCCCGAACTTGGCTGAGATCAACAAATACCCAAGCCTTAGTGGATATGAATTCAAGTTCCAGCTGAATGACTATTTGGAATCATTGGGTGCAGATGCTCCATACCACAGTCTGTCCGAGATCATCGCTTCCGGAGAGTTTGATAAGTCCCAAGAACAATCCATGAAGACTCGGGATGCACGCCAAACCCTGGAGACTACCGAATATAAGGATATCGTCCTGAAACGTACCCAAGTTACACGTGAATCCTTGCTGAAAGTAATGGCAGATAATAATCTGGATGCCATCATCTATCCTACGTCCACACAAGCCGCTGGTGTTATTGGCGAAGGACAAAACTCTGGTGGTAACAACCGTTTGAGTCCATTCTCCGGCTTCCCGGCGATCACGGTTCCTGCTGGTTTCACAACCGATGGTCTGCCTGTAGGCATGGAGTTCTTGGGTCGTGCCTTTGATGAAGGAACTTTGATCAAGCTGGCTTACAGCTACGAACAAGGTACACATCACCGCCAAGCGCCTAAGCTTACGCCGTAAAATATTTATGGGATTAAGCATTTCCTTTTAACACAAAAAACAGATGCATTCATATCATTTTATTTAAACAAGTTCTCACTAAAGAGACCACCCTCTTCATGACTGCATGGAGTCCGGGTGGTCTCTTTTATTTTCTCTATTTATTTTTGTGTTACATACAGTCGTATGTTATCCATTACTAAACTTTGTCCGGTACGCCCCACTTCAGCACCAGACCTGCGTAAGTCAGACCACCGCCAAAACCAAATAGAGCTACAGTCTGTCCTTCTTTCAATTTCCCCTCATCCACTGCAAGCTGTAAAGCAAGCGGAATGGAGGCAGCAGATGTGTTTCCACGATACTCGACGCTGGTTAAAGTACGTTCCAAAGGGACCGGGCCACGTTCGCAAACAGCCTCAATCATTCTCATGTTGGCACTATGCGGGACAAACCAGTCAATCTGTTCAGGTCTTAATTCAGCTTTTGCTATAAGCTTATCCAATTGCTCTGGAATCGTCCGTACAGCCCACTTATATACCTCTCGTCCATTCTGAACCAAACAACCTTCGCCCTGTAAAGGCACTCCATCCATCTCTGAAGACAGACCACTCTTATAAAGATGGATACCGCCTTCTCCATGCGTACCGGATATCGCTGCCATAAAGTCACCTTCATCATGTGCAGCTCTCTCCACCAAGAAGGCTCCAGCTCCGTCCCCAAACAGGACACAAGTCGTGCGGTCTGTGTAATCCGTAATTTTGGATAACGTCTCTGCGCCGATAACTAGCACTTTGCGGTACATTCCACTGGTCACCAGACTGTCAGCAAGCTGCAGCCCGTAGGAAAAACCAGCGCATGCCGCATTTAGATCAAGTACACCCGTGTGGTGGATCTTAAGATTAGCCTGTACTCTGGATGCCGTACTTGGGAAAGCATATTCAGGTGTGCTGGTAGCCACAAGAATCATATCCACATCTTCTACACTAACTCCATAACGAGTTATCATATCTTCTACAGCCTTCGTAGCCAGGTCAGATACATATTGATCTTCAGCTGCAATTCGCCGCTCTCTCATGCCTGTACGTTGCACAATCCATTCGTCACTTGTCTCGACTAATTTCTCCAGATCAGCATTCGTTAATATTCGATCCGGTACATATGCTCCCATTGCCGTGATCGTTGCCTTTGATTGATGATTCATATCGGCATTCACCTCATTTGGTTTTTCACCATTATAGCACTAAGTCTTAGTACTTGGTACTAATTTTATAAAAAATTTATTATGATTCTTTCGTTAGTTGTTTATTTTAAAATGATCTCTTCATTTATTACCCAGAGCGATACAAACGATGGCATGCATTTTTGATGAAGAATTGTGAATATCCCCTGACTAACATGAAGAATGTCTTAATTAAATGCGTTTTTTATAGACAGTTCATTCCAACAGGGGGAAAATAAACAGATTACCCTACATTACTAAAGAATAGAGAT
This sequence comes from Paenibacillus sp. FSL R5-0517, assembly GCF_037974355.1. Classification (NCBI taxonomy): domain Bacteria; kingdom Bacillati; phylum Bacillota; class Bacilli; order Caryophanales; family Paenibacillaceae; genus Paenibacillus; species Paenibacillus sp. FSL R5-0517. The sequence continues at coordinate 772,540 of NZ_CP150235.1, read as the reverse complement.
GACCTATACCCATGAAAGAATTAAATATCCTTGCCATTTCCGGAAGTCTGCGTAATCAGTCCTCCAATACGTTACTAATGCACGCCATAATTAAGCTGGCTCACACTAACCTTAAGTTTGAAGTATATGATGGATTAAATGATCTGCCACATTTTAACCCTGATCTCGATGTCGAGGAGGGTCCAGTGTACATACAGAACTTGAGAGCCCAACTTAAGCATTCGGACGGTGTCCTTATCTGCACGCCAGAGTATGGAAATGGCGTTCCCGGGGTCTTAAAAAACGCACTAGATTGGGTTGTATCTTCTGGAGAATGGCTCAATAAACCCACTATTGCCATCGCTGCTTCCCCAAGCCCCATGGGAGGTGACAAAGCCCATGCTTCCTTATTGCTGACACTAAACATGATCAATGCACAAGTTCTACAGGAGGGCTGTTTAACCATTCCTCATATTACATTGAAAATGAACAAACAAGGCGTCATCATTGATTCGGAAACCCAGCATGCATTGCAGAACTCCCTTTCAATCCTTGAGAATGCTTGCAATCAAATGAAAAGCTAGACAAATGTTGTACTTAAATCCCTGATAGAGAAATGATCCTTTTAAAGTTATTTATCATTCTCATAAATATTGAAATAAAAAAACAGCCTTGGTTATTTACCAGGGCTGTTAAGGTTTATATAAGTATTTAGGATTAAAATAAAAAAAGACACACTCGATATGATCAAGTGTGTCCTTCGATTGCTTGGCGGCGTCCTACTCTCCCAGGACCCTGCGGTCCAAGTACCATCGGCGCTAGAGGGCTTAACGGTCGTGTTCGGGATGGGTACGTGTGGAACCCCTCCGCCATCGCCACCAAACGCGATTTGTCGAAGCATAGCTTCTTGAAATCAGATATGGAACTGAAAATCATACACACATTCTGTGATGTACCAATTTTCATTTCAGAGATCGTTCTCTGAAAACTAGATTCGAAACGAAACATGCGAATTACAACTTGCTATTGGATAAGCCCTCGACCGATTAGTACTGGTCAGCTCCATGCATTGCTGCACTTCCACCCCCAGCCTATCTACCTCGTCGTCTTCAAGGGGTCTTACATACTGGGAAATCTCATCTTGAGGGGGGCTTCACGCTTAGATGCTTTCAGCGTTTATCCCGTCCGTACATAGCTACCCAGCGGTGCTCCTGGCGGAACAACTGGTACACCAGCGGTACGTCCATCCCGGTCCTCTCGTACTAAGGACAGCTCCTCTCAAATTTCCTACGCCCACGACAGATAGGGACCGAACTGTCTCACGACGTTCTGAACCCAGCTCGCGTACCGCTTTAATGGGCGAACAGCCCAACCCTTGGGACCTACTTCAGCCCCAGGATGCGATGAGCCGACATCGAGGTGCCAAACCTCCCCGTCGATGTGGACTCTTGGGGGAGATAAGCCTGTTATCCCCAGGGTAGCTTTTATCCGTTGAGCGATGGCCCTTCCATGCGGTACCACCGGATCACTAAGCCCGACTTTCGTCCCTGCTCGACTTGTAGGTCTCGCAGTCAAGCTCCCTTATGCCTTTGCACTCTTCGAATGATTTCCAACCATTCTGAGGGAACCTTTGGGCGCCTCCGTTACTCTTTAGGAGGCGACCGCCCCAGTCAAACTGCCCACCTGACACTGTCCCCGCACCGGATTACGGTACCAGGTTAGAACCTAGATACGATCAGGGTGGTATCCCAACGTTGCCTCCACGCAAGCTGGCGCTCACGCTTCAAAGGCTCCCACCTATCCTGTACAGATCGTACCCAAATTCAATATCAAGCTGCAGTAAAGCTCCATGGGGTCTTTCCGTCTTGTCGCGGGTAACCTGCATCTTCACAGGTATTAAAATTTCACCGGATCTCTCGTTGAGACAGCGCCCAAGTCGTTACGCCATTCGTGCGGGTCAGAATTTACCTGACAAGGAATTTCGCTACCTTAGGACCGTTATAGTTACGGCCGCCGTTTACTGGGGCTTCGGTTCACAGCTTCGGATTGCTCCTAACCACTCCCCTTAACCTTCCAGCACCGGGCAGGCGTCAGCCCGTATACTTCGCCTTACGGCTTCGCACAGACCTGTGTTTTTGCTAAACAGTCGCTTGGGCCTTTTCACTGCGGCCCCCTCGTGCTATTCACACTACCGGGGCACCCCTTCTCCCGAAGTTACGGGGTCATTTTGCCGAGTTCCTTAACGAGAGTTCTTCCGCGCGCCTTAGAATACTCTTCTCGCCTACCTGTGTCGGTTTGCGGTACGGGCACCTTCACCTGGCTAGAGGCTTTTCTTGGCAGTGTGAGATCATGACCTTCGCTACTACAATTTTCGCTCCCCATCACAGCTCAGCCTTATGATGTGCGGATTTGCCTACACATCAGCCTTACTGCTTAGACGGACATCCATCAGTCCGCGTCACTACCCTACTGCGTCCCCCCATTGCTCATAACGGCTTACGGTGGTACAGGAATTTCGACCTGTTGTCCTTCGACTACGCCTTTCGGCCTCGCCTTAGGTCCCGACTTACCCTGAGCGGACGAGCCTTCCTCAGGAACCCTTAGGCTTTCGGCGGATCAGATTCTCACTGATCTTTTCGTTACTCATACCGGCATTCTCACTTGTATAATGTCCAGCGCTCCTTACGGTACACCTTCAACCCTTATACAACGCTCCCCTACCCCTGATGCAAAGCATCAAGCCATAGCTTCGGTGGTGTGTTTAGCCCCGTTACATTTTCGGCGCAGAGTCACTCGACCAGTGAGCTATTACGCACTCTTTCAATGGTGGCTGCTTCTAAGCCAACATCCTGGTTGTCTGTGCAACTCCACATCCTTTCCCACTTAACACACACTTGGGGACCTTAGCTGATGGTCTGGGCTGTTTCCCTTTTGACAATGGATCTTAGCACTCACTGTCTGACTCCCGGAAGTAAGTCTATGGCATTCGGAGTTTGACTGAGCTTGGTAACCCTTGCGGGCCCCGCACCCAATCAGTGCTCTACCTCCACGACTCTGTTTTCCGAGGCTAGCCCTAAAGCTATTTCGGGGAGAACCAGCTATCTCCGAGTTCGATTGGAATTTCTCCGCTACCCCCACCTCATCCCCGCACTTTTCAACGTGCGTGGGTTCGGGCCTCCAGTGCGTGTTACCGCACCTTCACCCTGGACAGGGGTAGATCACCCGGTTTCGGGTCTACGTCCACGTACTACATCGCCCTATTCAGACTCGCTTTCGCTGCGGCTCCGGCTCTTCACCTTAACCTTGCACGGGAACGTAACTCGCCGGTTCATTCTACAAAAGGCACGCCATCACCCCTAAAACGGGCTCTGACTTTTTGTAAGCACACGGTTTCAGGTTCTATTTCACTCCCCTTCCGGGGTGCTTTTCACCTTTCCCTCACGGTACTGCTTCACTATCGGTCGCTAGGAAGTATTTAGCCTTGGCAGATGGTCCTGCCGGATTCATACGGGGTTTCACGTGCCCCGCACTACTCGGGATCCGTCTCGGAGAGAATCAACTTTCAATTACAGGGCTTTTACCTTCTTTGGCGGGCCTTTCCAGACCTCTTCGTTTAACTGACTCCTTTGTAACTCCATGTGAGACGTCCCACAACCCCAAAGAGCAAGCTCTCTGGTTTGGGCTTCTCCGCGTTCGCTCGCCGCTACTGACGGAATCACTATTGTTTTCTCTTCCTCAGGGTACTTAGATGTTTCAGTTCCCCTGGTATGCCTCTACACAACCTATGTATTCAGTTGTGAGTAACTGGAAATTACCCCAGCTGGGTTTCCCCATTCGGACACCCCCGGATCAAAGCTTGCTTACAGCTCCCCGAGGCAGTTTCGTTGTTCGCCACGTCCTTCATCGGCTCCTAGCGCCTAGGCATCCTCCGTGTGCTCTTAGTAGCTTAACCAAATTGCTCCGGTTTCGATCGCTCGCTTCCCTTGTTTTGGACTGCGTCCAAAGCCAAAAGTCGCTCCCAGTCGATACCATCGCAACAGCAATTAACTACCGTTTTTATTGAAACTTGTTTACACAAGTTCAGCTAAAAAGGAATGTTCTAATTCGCATTTACTTTCGTTTCGATATCTAGTTTTCAAAGAACAAGCTCCATGCAAAAGCAAGCTGTTTGAGAGTTTGAGCTCTCAAAACTGAGCAACGAGTGAGTAGTTTTGCAGCTAAGCTGCGTATTTGAATGTTTCCGTTACAGGAAACGATTCTCCATAGAAAGGAGGTGATCCAGCCGCACCTTCCGATACGGCTACCTTGTTACGACTTCACCCCAATCATCTATCCCACCTTCGGCGGCTGGCTCCTTGCGGTTACCCCACCGACTTCGGGTGTTATAAACTCTCGTGGTGTGACGGGCGGTGTGTACAAGACCCGGGAACGTATTCACCGCGGCATGCTGATCCGCGATTACTAGCAATTCCGACTTCATGCAGGCGAGTTGCAGCCTGCAATCCGAACTGAGACCGGCTTTTTAGGATTCGTTCCACCTCGCGGCTTCACAGCCCGTTGTACCGGCCATTGTAGTACGTGTGTAGCCCAGGTCATAAGGGGCATGATGATTTGACGTCATCCCCACCTTCCTCCGGTTTGTCACCGGCAGTCACCTTAGAGTGCCCACCCGAAGTGCTGGCAACTAAGATCAAGGGTTGCGCTCGTTGCGGGACTTAACCCAACATCTCACGACACGAGCTGACGACAACCATGCACCACCTGTCTCCTCTGTCCCGAAGGAAAGATACATCTCTGCATCGATCAGAGGGATGTCAAGACCTGGTAAGGTTCTTCGCGTTGCTTCGAATTAAACCACATACTCCACTGCTTGTGCGGGTCCCCGTCAATTCCTTTGAGTTTCAGTCTTGCGACCGTACTCCCCAGGCGGAGTGCTTAATGTGTTAACTTCGGCACCAAGGGTATCGAAACCCCTAACACCTAGCACTCATCGTTTACGGCGTGGACTACCAGGGTATCTAATCCTGTTTGCTCCCCACGCTTTCGCGCCTCAGCGTCAGTTACAGCCCAGAGAGTCGCCTTCGCCACTGGTGTTCCTCCACATATCTACGCATTTCACCGCTACACGTGGAATTCCACTCTCCTCTTCTGCACTCAAGTCACCCAGTTTCCAGTGCGATCCGGGGTTGAGCCCCGGGATTAAACACCAGACTTAAATGACCGCCTGCGCGCGCTTTACGCCCAATAATTCCGGACAACGCTTGCCCCCTACGTATTACCGCGGCTGCTGGCACGTAGTTAGCCGGGGCTTTCTTCTCAGGTACCGTCACCTTGAGAGCAGTTACTCTCCCAAGCGTTCTTCCCTGGCAACAGAGCTTTACGATCCGAAAACCTTCATCACTCACGCGGCATTGCTCCGTCAGGCTTTCGCCCATTGCGGAAGATTCCCTACTGCTGCCTCCCGTAGGAGTCTGGGCCGTGTCTCAGTCCCAGTGTGGCCGATCACCCTCTCAGGTCGGCTACGCATCGTCGCCTTGGTGAGCCGTTACCCCACCAACTAGCTAATGCGCCGCAGGCCCATCCCCAAGTGACAGATTGCTCCGTCTTTCCAGTTTCCTTCAGGCGAAGAAAACAATTATTCGGTATTAGCTACCGTTTCCGGTAGTTGTCCCAAACTTGAGGGCAGGTTGCCTACGTGTTACTCACCCGTCCGCCGCTAAGCATCAAAGAAGCAAGCTTCTTATCAACTCCGCTCGACTTGCATGTATTAGGCATGCCGCCAGCGTTCGTCCTGAGCCAGGATCAAACTCTCCAATAAAGTATTGAAAAGAGCGATAAGCTCATTTTGAATCTGACGAGATTAAACATCTCATTTGTGCTCCAGTCGATTCAAGCCAAGGCTTGTTTCAAACTTTCGCGTTCATTCTGCAAGCAGAATGTTTACTCACTCGTTGTTCAGTTTTCAAAGATCAAACTTGTTTCGTTACCGAATGTCGTTCTCTTCAGCAACTCTTATATAATATCATGTCCGAACCAACTTTGCAAGCTCTTTTTTTAAGTTTCTTTCGAAGCTCATTTCATTCGCTTGCCGCACCGTGTATCTCGTGTTTTCTTGGCCGGAATTAGAATATACCATGTACAGTTATCGGATGCAAGTCTTTTTTTTCGAATAAGATTAGTTTCTTCAAATATATTATCCATAGTCCTTTAACAAGCATTTCCTCAGTGTCGGACGTATGATACGTATGAATCCCCCCCCCGTACGATTAACCAATCCTATTGTAGAGAAAACTCCTTTTCTATACACGCTACCACAATTGCGCTAATGACATTCAGATCACGAGAAGTTCACTTCACTATTATCCTTCATTTTAAAAGAAAGAATAGTATAGAATCTTCATACTTATAGAAACATGCTAACTGTATGATCTCATTGGATAATTAATCAACAGATCATAGAGCATTATACTCATTCCTTCTATTATAGAAGGAAAACAATTTTGAAATTCATTTTACTCAAGAAAAGAAAACAAAAAAAGCGAAAGCTCCGGGTTTAGATCCCGTGGCTTCCGCTTTTCTTTCATATATAAGACTACATACTTAATACAGTATTCTTCCTCACAACTATTGTATGCTTACTCCCCGCCAATAAATACGTATCGGCAGACTACAATGATTGCCAAGATCCACATGAGCCAGTGAATTTTAACTTTACGCTCTGTAACCAAGTTACTGAACACCGCCAGAATCACATAAGATACGATACCTGCGGAGATCCCGTTTGCAATTCCGCCTGTGAAAGGCATCAATACAATGGTAAGGAACGCTGGGAAAGCTTGCAGGAAATCATCCCACTCGATGCTACGTACTTGACTCATCATAAGCACACCCACGATGATCAATGCCGGAGCTGTCGCAGCGGATGGAACAACCAGCGCAAGCGGAGCGATAAACAGGGCCAAAATGAACAACAAACCTGTCGTTACCGAAGTCAGTCCTGTACGTCCACCCGCCTCAACGCCTGAAGCACTTTCAACGTATGCCGTAATTGTACTTGTACCCAGTGCAGCACCTGCACTGACACCAACTGCATCGACGAGCATCGCTTTACCGATCGTTTTCTCGCCTTTTTTCTTGTCCTTCATAATCCCCATACGTGTTGCCGTACCAACCATCGTACCGAACGTGTCGAACAATTCAACGAAGGTGAAGATGAAGATGATCTCGAACAATCCGAGACTGATAGCACCTTTCAAATCCAGTTGTCCAACTGCCAGATCGCTGAAGTTAGGCAACCAGCTTGCGCCTGAAAGACCACTCAGATTCGTAACACCCATTGGAATACCAATCAGCGTTGTTACTACGATCCCGATCAGCAGAGCGCCTTTGACACGCATAACCATCAGTATAGCAATCAGGAGCAAACCAATCAGAGCCAGCAATGCATCGTGATGTGTTACAAAGTTGCCCAATGACAGGTTAAAACTGCTACCCGGAATCGGCTGACTCAGGTCTGCGTCTGGTGCGACATTAACGGTTACCGCCACGAGATTAGCAAGTTTGAAACCGATGATGGTAATAAAGAGACCGATACCCACCGTAATGGCCATTTTGATCGACTGCGGAACTGCCACAAGCAGCATTTGCCGAATCTTTGTCACGGTCAAAATAATGAACACGATACCGGAAAGGAATACCGCTCCGAGAGCAGCCTGCCAAGTAATCGCCCCGTTCGAACTTAGAACAACAGTCATGAAGTACGCATTCAATCCCATACCTGGTGCAAGCGCGATTGGAATATTCACGAACAATCCCATAATAATAGTCATTAATCCGGCACCGACGGCTGTTGCAAAGAATACTGCATTATCCGACATACCCGCTCCGGCCTGTCCCAAGAACAACGTATTTACGAAAAGAATGTAAGCCATTGTCATAAAGGTAGTAAGACCCGCAACAATCTCCGTTCTAACATTTGTTCCGTTTTCTTTTAATTTAAAAAAACGATCCATAATTCACTAACTCCCCCTTAGAGATGTTGAAGCCATATTGAAAAACGACAAATGACCCTGATGAATATTCTTCACCCAGGGTTCAGCTGACAAGGAGCGGCACGATGCCATTTACTAAGAACAAAAAAAATTCTAATGTGCGTGATGTCCCGCAATCATGTAGAATTCCTGTGCTCAGCCTTCTCCTCTTCGTAGCCAGATCATTAGGGTGATCTCGTAGAGACTCTCAGGCCAATTCCCGAGATTATACGAATTAGTATGCGCTATTTGTTTGTTTCCCATCACTATTTTAGGAGGGCAATATGTTTTTGTCAATCATAAAAACGAATGTTAATATCGATATCCTATAATATCGTTCGTATTATTTAACAGATTGAACCAGTTCAGCGGTTTACAACCCAATTGTATGCGCTTTTTTCGGTGAAATCTCTAGGGAATATGTTCATTCTGTCAGACTAGAAAGTTCAGCAGTTTAACATAAAAAAGCTAGCCTGATCAAAGGGCGAAAAGCGCTCTAATCTGGCCAGCTTATGTTTCTGATGCGTTTTGGCAATCAGGTGAATAGTCAATGTTAATTAGGTATATGGAGCAATTGGCGACATGTTCCGGAGCTTTTTTTACCGGATCAGTCCTATGTTAGTTAAATCTCTGTCTGTGGAGCATCCTGTCCCTCTTGTTGTTCCTGATTCGTGTTCGTTGTTAAGTCCGGGTTTCTGGTCTGATCGGAAGAAGCATCCGCTGCCTCTAAGTTCACAAGTGGAAAGTCTCCTGAACCGGAAGCCAGGTCTTGCATACCTGAACCGCACCCTGCCAACATCACCATCAGAAATGCACTTCCAATGCCCATTTTCCATTTGCTCATATAGTCGGTTTTACGCATACATTCAATCTCCTTTCAGTAGCCATATTAGCTCTTAGTATATCCTTATTGTACAGCCTGGACCTGAAAGAATCATGAAATGAACTTTAAAATGGGATGAAATTCTAGAGATTATTAATAAGGAACAGCGCCTGGATTAATGTTTACTCATACGGTACGGTACGCAATAAAAAAGACTCCCTTCTATTTGCTAAACACCGCAGATAAAAGAGAGTCTTTTTTCAATCTATTGTTAAGGCGTATATCCTATTCCCACTCGATCGTTGCAGGTGGTTTGGATGTTACATCATAAACGATACGGTTGACGTTATCCACTTCGTTAACGATCCGTACGGAGATTTTCTCCAGCACATCCCAAGGGATACGTGCCCAGTCCGCAGTCATACCGTCAATGGATGTTACGGCACGGATACCTACAGTGTAGGAATACGTACGAGCATCACCCATAACGCCGACACTCTTCATGTTCGGCAGGGCTGTGAAGTACTGCCAGATTTCGCGGTCGAGGCCGGCTTTGGCAATCTCTTCGCGCAGGATGTAGTCCGAATCACGAACAATTTTGAGTTTCTCTTCAGTAACCTCACCCAGAACACGGATCGCAAGACCCGGACCAGGGAATGGCTGACGGTGTACAATTTCGTCCGGCAGGCCACACTCGGTACCGACTTTACGTACTTCATCCTTGAACAACGTGCTCAGTGGCTCGATGAGTTTGAAGTTCATGTCCTCAGGCAGACCGCCCACGTTGTGGTGGGATTTGATCGTCTGTGCAGTCGCTGTGCCACTTTCCACGATGTCCGTGTACAGTGTACCTTGCGCCAGGAATGCAAAATCATCGAACTGCTTGGACTCTTCGTCAAATACGTAAATAAACTCGTTACCGATAATTTTACGTTTTTGTTCTGGATCATCCACGCCAGCCAGCTTGGACATGAAGCGTTCTTGAGCATCAATTTTGACAACTTTCATGTCGAATTTGCCAACAAACGTCTCCATTACACTTTCAGCTTCGCCTTTGCGCAACAGACCGTGGTCGATAAACATACATGTCAGTTGATCACCAATGGCTTTGTGAAGCAATGCAGCAACAACGGAAGAATCTACGCCACCGCTAAGAGCACACAGTACTTTACTGTCGCCCACTTTTTCACGAATGTCTTTGATCGTGTCATCGATGAATGTTTCCATCGTCCAGTTGCCTTCACAACCACAGATTTCGAACAGGAAGTTGCGAATCATGTCGTTACCTCGAACTGAGTGACGTACCTCCGGATGGAACTGAACAGCATACAATTTACGCTCATCGTCGCTCATGGCAGCGATTGGCGCACTTTCCGTGCCTGCATCCAATTTGAAACCTGGAGGAAGTGTAACCACGTGGTCACCGTGACTCATCCATACGGTATGTTCACCTTCAATGCCTTTTGCAAGTGCAGATCCAGCAGCAAATTCAAGGTCTGCTTTACCATACTCACGCTTCTCGGAACGCTCTACTTTACCTTCGAGCTGTTGAGCCATAAGCTGCATCCCGTAACAGATCCCGAAGATCGGCAAGCCCAGGTCATAGACAGCCGGGTCCACGTGTGGAGCATTCTCAGCGTATACGCTGGACGGCCCACCTGAAAATACGATCCCTTTTGGTGCCAATTCTGCGATCTTCTCCGCCGGTGTATTATACGGCAAAAGCTCACTGTATACGCCAAGATCCCGGATTCTTCTGGCGATTAACTGGTTGTATTGGCCCCCAAAGTCAAGGACAACCACAATCTCATTCTGCTTATTCATAACCGTGCCTCCCTCAATTCAATGAAACTAATTATACGCAACGACAAAACATACCGTCAAGGAAAGGCGAAACTCCTTTTTTCGACATATCAAAACAGGATTACCAAATGCCTCTAAATATGAAATTCCGATCAGAAAACATGGCAGCAAGATGCTGGTTCAAGTGTATGATCGTGGAAAGACGCCTCGTTCGCAGCGGAGCGCGAAAGGCGTCTTATGTGTAACATGCAACAATGGACAACCGAAGCACAATAGAATAGATGCGCCAGTGGTGATCATCTGCTGCTGCAACCTTCCAATCTGTATCGGAAGCGATAGCGAGAGTGCAATCACCGGCAGGTTGTGTGGCCTGCATGTTGTAACATCCTTGGGTTACAACGCCTGCAATCGCCGGGCCAAACGAAGTGCCCGGCGCAGGAAGTCCAGACTGTCTGCGCGCAGCGGACGGTCTGGCCCGTACAGCAGCCGTTCCCAGTCGGCTGCAAACCGCGCGATGTCCGCGCCGTCCGCGCATGCGGCCAAAGCCGGTGATGCTGCATATTCACGCAGCGTCATCCCCGGCGGCCGCGGGCCGTACCGGCGCGCGAGCGCGGCCCAGACCGGAGCGGCGGCGCCCAGCAGCCGCTCGCGGTCTGGAAAGCTGCTGCGCGGCCAAGCCAGCAGCAGCCTGATCCGCAGCGCGGGGCGTAGCCGTCGCATGCGGATCACAGCAGCGGCGCCCAGCAGGGCCGCTGCGACAAGGGCTGCCGCGAGCCCCGGCTCCGCGGCAATGGCCCGTGCGCGGGCGAGCAGCCATGCGCCCGCGTTAGCCCATCCGCCGCTCATATACGGCGGAGTCTCTACAACAGGCTGCGGCCCGGCGAGTGCTGCCACATCTTCACCCGCGCCTTGCGCCATGGTGAAGCCCGGCGTAGCCTCGAACGGCATCCACCCTGCCCCTGGAAAATACACCTCTACCCAAGAATGTGCATCTCCTTGGGAAATGATATATTGACCTGGTATATTCGGGTCAGCCATCCCAGACCCGAAGCCTTTAACCCAGCGTGCAGGAATCCCCTCTGAACGCAGCAACACAATCATGGCAGTGGAGAAATGATTACAATACCCCTGCCGTGTGACGAATAGAAAATCGTCCACAAAATCTGATCCACGCGGTGGCATACGGGTATCGAGCGTATACTCGGCATGAGCAGCCAGATAAGTCTTGACGGCTTGTACAGCGTCATACCGAGTCTCACTGCCTTGAATGATTTCCTTGGCGAGCGTCTGCACCCGACCCGGGAGAGATGTGGGCAATTGCAGATATGTCCTCCGTATAGAGGCAGGATCTTTCCCTTTATTCGCATTCCCTAACAGACGTAACTGTTCCGGCGAGGCCACAGGAAACATGACGTCTGCCGTATAATTTTTAACCATATGATCTTCGCCGGCGTTTGCAAGCCACAACGTTGCGGAATCTCGATTAGATAACAACGTAAGCATGTTCTCCTTATTATTGCTGTTCTTATCTTGAAACGATACATTCAGCGGGATTCCCCCGGTAAATAACGGATTCGGCCCTTTCCATTCCCGTTTCATCGTGACCGTTTGGCGAATACGTTTCCAATAGGTTTGATTCTCCCAACCATCAGAACGCAGGAGTCCGGAAGGACTGGCCGTTTCAAAGCTTTGCTCTGGGTCACTCCAGGTACTACCGTTATAATATGAACGAGTCTCTCCTCGCCAATACGTCACTTCCGGACTCTTCGCTGTAAAAAAGAGGGCATTCCCCTGCACCAGAGGTGCTCCCATGGGCGCATCTGCCGTGCTATATCCCGTTACCGCCGTTGCAGCAGGGATGCTACTGTACTGTGTATAACCTGCCCAGCGAGCTATGCGTTCACCCATCTGCTCCAGGGATATGCGTTCCGGTTGAGGTATGGAAGCGAACTGACCAGGTAACGCAGAGAAAAGGACCATACCTGTGGAAGCAACAATGGTTATAACGCTCCAACGGCCATAGGGACTGCCACGATAACTCGGGGTAGTTACTCCTCCGTTGAGGCGTAGTAGCTGAAGCAGAGCCTGAATTAGAAAAGTCCATAACACAGACCGTATTACTGAAGCATATACATCCAACCCCGCAAAAGATTCAAGCAGAAGCAAGTATACTAGCGTTGCACTGCCAAACAGCATAACGCTTCTACGCAGCAATACAAGGGATTGCACAGAAGCCATGAGCATGCTCCAACCGCACATCATGAACAGTCCTCTCGTTTCTGTACTAATCGAGTGGAATCGCCAGTTATCCATAAAGGTGTCCATATCCGCTGAAAGTATTCCGGGGTATGCAACCGCCCAACGGGCAGGATCACTTCCTCCATACATCAGACATAGCGCAGCGAGTGCAATAAATAATCGGATCAGTATTCGGGTGATCCACCCTGTACGAATTAACCCTGCGAGCAGCAATGCTCCAGTTAACCCCGCCATTACGGACAAGAAACGTTCACTGCCCTGCTGACCTGATGACGTAACAGGATATATCCACTCCAGAGACAGTATAAGTAAAATGGCCGAAATAAATATCCTATACAGAACCGGCACTCTAACAGATCCCTCATCCTTTATCTCTGTAAGAGAAGTGTGGTTCACATTCCTAACTACAGAATGGACCGATTCTAATCTCAGACGGGCTGTTGACGCTTTGTCAGCCGTCACAGTGGAATTGGGTTCCTGGTTTTTATTATGCTCCCACATCCGTTACCTCCACCTTTCCCAATGAAGATAACGCAACGTCTGTAACCGCTTGAATCAATACCCCGGTGTGACGAAGCCGCTCTATACTTGAGCTGTCATGCTCAATTCCAGTCATGAATCTATCCTTTGATCCTAGCTGGTTCGTTTCAGCCAATTGCACCTCTACACGATAACCTGAACCCATTGCAGTTATAATCCATTCGGTCAGAACCTGATCGATCTTGCCTGTGAGAACCACAATTCGCGAACCGCGCGCCAGTCCATCCAGCATCTCCGTTCGGAGTGAAACCGACACGGATTGGGCTGTGGATATTCGTGCTCCTGCTAGTCTGTCCAGACCATGACACTCATTATCTGCCTGGAATGACCCATGTCGCCATTGATCTTGTTCATTACGACTCTTATCTCCGCCTTCCATCCACAGATGATAAGGAATGTCGTCCCGCTCAGCCGTATGAATCCAGCGGGCGGCTGCACCCACCACTCGTTCAAAAGCAGGTGCTTCCATAGTCTCTGGCTGTTTTACCTCATAACCCGATGCGCCTTCATACACAAGGATGCCCAGTGAAGCCAGATCTGTGGTATCGGGCAGAAAGGTCTGAAGTTGCCCCGTTTTGGCTGTGCTTTTCCAATGAATACGTCCCAGCGGGTCACCCTGCTGATATTCACGGAACTCGGGGCTGCGGTTTCCCTGGCTATTTCTTCTCTCCGACAGAGTCCCTTCGATCATCGCTGCGAATTCTGCTGAATCCCCCTCCCCCCAAGCCGATGCTTGAGGAACAACAATCAAGGGGGTGCCGCCTGCGGTCTCTGTAGAGTGGGTATTCCAGCCAAACAGATCTCCCCAGTACAATCTGCCCGTATCCCATCTGTAGACCCCTCTGCGTAAACCGGAACATTCATATTGATAGGAAAATTTCCGCCGAGTTCCCGGGAAAAATAATTTGCGATGAACACCTGCAGGTGAATTTTCACACAGAACGATCCATAACAATGGAATACGACATTCGAATTCCAGTTCGACTTGAACCCGCACCCGCTCGCCTGCCTCAATCCGATTCGCATGTATTTTCCGACGGATGTGAATACGCCGTGGTCCGAACCAATGGAGAAGCAGACCTCCTATGAACATCAAGCAAGCCATAATGGATAGAAACAACGCCGCTTTGCCACCATGCCACTGATATAAGGAAGCCAGAGCCACCACAAGGACAGCACTCAACATCCGTTGTCCCAGAGCAGTCATTGCCTCCGTCCCCTTCCCTGTGATGCCATTTGTACAGGAACAGGGACGGATGACAAGGCTTCTTCAATAACTTGGACTTGTCCCCAAACCTCCGCTCTGTTCTGGGCCTTCAATTGAATTCGATGTGAGAGAACAGGCACTGCCAACTCTTTCACATCATCGGGAATGACATAACTGCGTCCTTGAAGGTAGGCAAACGACTGCGCCGCAGCCATCCAGGCCAGTGTTCCACGCGGGCTGATGCCCAATCTGACCGCCGGAAGGCTGCGAGAGGCTACAGCAACGGCCACCAGATACTGTTTGACGACCGGGTCAACATGTACCTGTTTGACTTCACGCTGCATGGCTACGACTTCTTCAGTAAGCAGGACAGGGCGAAGTTCATCAAGCTCTTCTCTACCTTGCATCCGACTTAACAATTCCAATTCCTGTTCCGGATCGGGATACCCCAGTCCAATCCTCATGATAAATCGATCCAGCTGCGCTTCAGGCAGCCGGTACGTACCCTCAAACTGTAACGGATTCTGTGTCGCCAGCAGAAAGAAGGGGCGTGGCAAGGCATAGGTTGTTCCATCAACCGTAATACGTCGTTCCTCCATTGCCTCCAGCAGGGCAGACTGAGTCCGGGGTGAAGCCCGGTTTATTTCATCCGCCAAGACAACGTTGGACATGACAGGTCCGGGGCGAAACTTGAATTCAGCTGTATGTGGATGATAGATTAAAGTGCCCGTAACATCTGCCGGCATGACATCGGACGTGAATTGAATCCGGCCCATGGAGCAGTCCAACGCGGAAGCAACGGCACGAACCAGCATGGTTTTCCCGGTACCCGGTACATCTTCCAGAAGTACATGCCCCCCACTGAGCATTGCAGTGAGAACATAACGAATCTCTGTTTTTTTGCCAACAATCACACTTTCAACACGTTTCATGACCCTGTTTAACAATTCAACCGCATGTTCATGTTCCATTCGGATATAAGACATTTCTCCTGATCTCCTTCCGTCCATCGGCATTTCTGAACCATAGTAATCTATGATTCAGTGTTGCCCGGAAGTAGAGAGAATAGTCCTGCAAGCATGACTTTCTTCAGATCATTTTATACTTAAATATGAGATTCATTGCCGAAATGGACCTGGAAGCGCCCGCCTTTACCGTCCACTCTGCCTTATTACTGGTTAAGGAATTCACTTTTAACCCCATCTGCTCCAGTAACTCACGTAACGGAACCCAGATGGTTCCCCCCTGACTCTGTACTGCTCCTGTTTCAATTACCCCTGTTGAGCTCAGTGTTCCGCTCACACTGTCTGCATGAATCGTTCTTTCCTTCCATACTGCTGTGGCTGTCCTTGTCTCTGGGTCCCAGCGCGTGCTGCCCCCGAACTTTTTCATGAATGTACGCAAAGGCACCATGATTCGCTGCCCATCCATTCGGAATTCTCCAGGTTGTAAGGTTGCCGCAGCCAATCCTACCTCTATCTTCAGCTTCTTGCTTGTGAGCCACAACGCAGCATTACCTTCTACATGCTCTGCGATCCATGCCTTTCCCGGAGCCTTGCGGGACTTATACTTGGCATCGGGATGAACTCGGAATTGAACCGGCTGATCCGAACTCTTTATGATGTCAAAACGGTATCCGTGATCACGATAATATTTGATAATACCCGGAAGTGCTTTTACCGTTTCAGCGTGCGCACCTCCATCATGCATCAGGACAATCACCGAACGTGTTCCTTCAGGTACTTTGGTGGAATTTTTAAGGATTTCTGTGGCCGGAACACCTTTTCGTTTGGAATCCCCACTATCGACGTTCCAGTCCATGACGGTGTATCCACCCAATTGCAGCAGATCAAAATAACTCTGGTCAAAATGTCCGTAGGTACCTCCTGGCGCTCGCACCAGATTCGGACGGAAACCAGTTATACGCTCCAGCACGTCTTCTGTCTGCTTGATCTGGTTCCAGAACACTTTAAAATCACTGTACAGCTGTTTGTATTGATGATTAAACGTATGATTGCCCAGAGCATGTCCATCCTCCACCAGCGACCGGATTAACTCGGGATAACGCTCTGCCTGCTCACCCAGCACAAAAAAAGTGGCCAGAACCTGCTCTTTGCGCAAAATATCCAATACTTCTCGGGTATGGTTACCCGGTCCGTCGTCAAAACTCAGATAGACGACCTTGTCTTGCGTATTCTTATCTTCCCTGATCGAATCATCTGAGCCAGAAGCAGAAGATGCATACGCGGTGCCAGCGTATACAGCGAACACACATAGCAATATCGCAATTCGCACGAGAATGACAGACCATTGTCCAGATAAAAACGTATGTATGGATGTTACGGGAATTTCCCCTTCTCCCTTGATTCTTAATTCCGGTCTCTGTACCATTTACGAATCGCCCTCCACCGTCTCTAGTGAATTTGCTGATAGACTTCAGCAGATTTGTTAGAATTATATGGAGGCTTTCTTGAAAAAAGACGCATTTTTGTTTAATATTTTTTCACAATTTGGTATGGTGTGTGATTGATTCTTCGCTTCAGATTAGGTAGCATAATGGACAGGTATAACGTATACACAACACCTTGGAGAGATTCATGCTCCCACCCCGTCTTCAGGAGAGTGAAATCTATTGGAATTGCTTGAGAAGGTCCAACATCTGTTTGGGTCCTACGGATACAGCGTATTGTTTTTTGGCTTGTTGCTTGAATTCATCGCACTTCCCTTTCCTGGTGAAACAACGATGGCTTACGCAGGGTTTCTCTCCTACAAGGGTCATCTCGACTTCGGAATCCTCACCATACTGGCTTTTCTGGGAACAACGATCGGCATGACAATTACTTATTTTATTGGAGCCAAAGCAGGACTGCCCTTTATAACACGATACGGAAAATGGTTTCTGCTGAAGCAGGACAAGCTCGATAAAACGCAAAAGTGGTTCGCCAAATATGGTAATGCTTTAATCTTCATCGGATATTTCATTCCGGGAGTTCGGCATTTCACCGGATATTTTGCGGGTATAGCCGCCGTTCCTTTTCGCAAGTTCGCTCTCTACGCCTACTCAGGTGCGCTGTTCTGGGTTGTGCTGTTTCTGGGCATTGGCAAAATATTCGGGCCCCAGTGGAATGCCGTATTCCATCTGGCTCATCAATATGCAGCATATATCGTGGGAGGAGTTGGCTTATTGCTTATTGTTGCCGTGCTTTACCGCTACCGCAAAGCATGGGCATCAAGATCCGCCGTATCCAAGCCAGCCCCTGTACGACAAAGACAAAAGTAAATTGGGACAAACGTCCATCGATAATAAGTTATCAAGGAGTTGCGAATAATCGCAGCTCTTTTTTTATCGCTTTTTTCAAAAAAACGCTGTAAACACTTCCTCCCTCCAAAATACACACTTCCTCAAACACAATGATGAACTATCATTCATTTTTTGTGATAATCCGAAATCATCCAGGTCATACTAACTTGCAAATATAGGATGTATAGGGGGTGAAGGTATGAGTGAACCAAACGTGGAGCATCAAGATCAGAGGCAAATCTCACCGAATCTCAGCGAAAATATGGATTACTGCAAGCAAGTGATGGGGAACAGCAATGACTTAATGATGCGTCCTCTCCAGTGCCTCCATAAATGGCCTGCCGTCATGTTGTACATTGATGGATTAGTGGATGTGCAGATCCTGAATCATTCCATCCTGGAGTCCCTGTTAAAGACACATGAACTCCCGGAGTTCTCGGCAGATGAAGAGCATCTAAGCTACATCCAGAATGATATTTTAGCCGCGAGCAATGTCATTCTGGTGGATGACATGGAGGATGTGCTCAATGCTCTCCTGTCAGGATCGGCCATTCTGCTGATCGAAGGTTGTGTACGTGGATTGAAAATTGCTGCCGCCGGTTGGGAAGACCGTGCTGTGGGTGAACCCATCTCACAGACCGTTGTCCGGGGTCCCATGGAGGGATTCAATGAAAATCTGCGTACGAATACAGCCTTGATCCGCAAACGGATTCGGGACCCTCATCTCTGGATCGAAGAAAGAGAGATTGGTCGCATCACCAAAACAAGAGTTGCTGTCTTATATCTGAAACATACCGTTGATGCAGGTGTGGTGGAGGAACTAAGGCGAAGGCTCGATGAGATCGATATTGATGGGATTCTGGAAAGCGGGTATATCGAAGAACTTGTTCAAGATGAAACAGGTACGCTATTCCCTACCGTGTACAACAGTGAACGTCCGGATACGGTTTGTGCTGCCTTGCTTGAGGGGAGAGTAGCCATCATTGTAGACGGAACGCCTTTTGTGCTCCTGGTTCCGGCATTGTTCGTACATTTCTTCCAGTCACCAGAGGATTACTACCAACGGGCCGATATTAGCACATTGATTCGGATGATTCGTTATCTGTCCTTTTTCATCGCTCTGCTGGCCCCATCCTTCTATATCGCTATTACCACATTTCACCAGGAGATGCTGCCCACCAATCTGCTTATTAGTCTGGCAGCTCAACGTGAAGGCGTGCCTTTTCCCGCATTCATTGAAGCTATACTTATGGAATTGACCTATGAAATTTTGCGGGAAGCAGGCATTCGAATTCCGAAAACCGTTGGTCAAGCCGTCTCCATCGTCGGGACGCTGGTTATCGGCCAAGCCGCCGTTGATGCAGGGGTTGTCTCCGCTGCGATGGTTATTATCGTTTCCATTACGGCTATATCCAGTTATGTCATTCCAGAGAATGGACTATCCATCTCTGTTCGAATTCTGCGATTTGTATTGATGATACTTGCGGCAGCATTTGGTTTCTACGGTATTCTCATTGTTCTGCTCATTACGGTTACCCATCTATGCAGCTTGCGTTCTTTTGGCGTACCTTATATGTCTCCCTTTGCACCTTTCATTCAGAAAGATCTGAAGGATACTCTGTTTCGTGTACCTTGGTCCCATATGAAAACACGTCCACTCTCTACAGGTACACCGAACAAAACCAGACAAGCCAGCAAAAAAACGAAGCGTTAATACGGTAAGGAGAATAATGTATGAACAAGTGCTTCCGATTAATCCTATGCATTACATTCCTGCTCCCTCTCCTTACCGGATGCTGGGACCGCCAGGAATTGAATGAACTTGGCATTATGCTGGGTCTTGGTGTAGATAAGGATGGTGATCTGATTAAAGTGAGCGCTCAGGTCGTTGTACCGAATGAAGTATCCTCCAAATCGGGCGGAGGGAATGGCACTCCTGTCACACAGTATGAAGCCTCCGCATCCACACTGTTTGAAGCAATTCAAAAGCTGACTGAGACAAGTCCGCGCCGCATATTCATGGCCCATATCCGTATACTGGTGTTCGGTGAGGAATATGCCCGCAAAGAAGGCATCTACGATGTCATTGAAGCATTAATGAGAGAACCTACTGCGAGACCCGATTATTACGTTATCGTTGCTCGAAATACAACAGCTTCCAAGGTACTGGATACACTTACTCCATTGGAGAATTTACCTGCAGAGAAGATATTTAATTCCCTCGACGTCTCCGCCAAAACCTGGTCACCCACAACTACGGTCACTGGCGATCAGTTGATGGAGTATATGCTGGCTCCCGGAATACAGCCCGTAATCACCGGTGTAGAGGTTGTAGGCAATACTACGAGAAGCGGAAGCAAAGATAATATCTCAACAATCACGTCCCCCGCTCGTCTCAATTCGACGGGATTAAGTGTCTTCAAGAAGGACAAACTAATCGGCTGGTTAACTGAAGATGAATCCAAAGGATACAACTATATTCGCAACAACGTGGTATCTACCATAGGTCACTTACCTTGCCAAAAAGGCGGTAATGTGACTTTCAAAACCCTTCGTACCAAGACGAAACGAAAAGCGAAGGTTATCCATGACCAGCCAATAATTCATATCAAAATAAAAAATGTGTCTTCCATTGGTGCAGTTGAGTGCGGAATCCGAATTGGTTCAATGAAAACGCTCAAAGAGTTGGAAAAAGACAGTGAGGAGCGGCTGATCGAGCTGATGGAAAAATCAGTGAAATCGGTTCGGCGAAAATTCCATACCGATATTTTTGGATTTGGTCAGGAAGTATATCATGCCGATCCTGGATTTTTCAAAAAGATTGAGAAGGATTGGGATCAATATTTTGAGAACCTGGATGTCACGTATGAAGCCAATGTTCAGATCAAACGGGTAGGTACACTGGATGATTCATTCAAGGAGGATTTGAAGGAGTGAGCTCGGATGTTGATTACAATTACTGTCATTGTCATAGCGGGCCTTATAGGCTTGTTTGATCTGCCAGGTCTTATCCGCCGTAAGGAATGGAGGGAAACAGCTGTGTATAGCGGCATGCTCATCATTGCCACAGGGTTTAGTATAATCGCAGCAAACCTGTGGGATTTTCCGAGTCCGCTCTATATCATCATGTGGATCTATGAACCTGTTAATCAATTCTTGGCGCATCTGACGGGAACCTAGAAAAAGGAGAGGACGATTATGCTTGAACACGGGCGCCTTGGAACAAGACAATTGACCACTCTCACTTTTTTGATGGTGGTAGGAGATATGATGCTGATCTACCCCTCAGTCATCACATCCTACGCAAAACAAGACGCCTGGATCTGTGCTTTCATAGGCATTCCTCTGGGAATGGCACTACTGGCCATGATCCTGAAGTTGTGCAGTTTGCACCCAGAAAAGAATCTGGTACAAATGGCACGAAGCATTCTGGGGTTCTGGCCAGGTACTCTCTTTTCCTGCTTCTACCTGTTCTTTTTTATTATTGGTGCTTCCACTCATACGAGAGAAGTCGGCGATTTCATGACCTCTCAAATCTTCCAGTACACTCCCATTCGTATCATCATTCTGATGTTTGTCATCGTGATCGGCTGGGGAGTATTCCACGGATTAGAGGCGATGGGTCGAAGCAGTGAACTACTGATGCCTGTCGTTATTGTGTTTATTGTCGTCCTTGCATTCTGCCTGCTTCCCCAGATTGATGCCAGCAATCTGAAACCAGTAAGTGATACGAATATGGTCTCTATTTCACAGGGCATTCTGGTAAGCATTATATATCCAATTGGTGAAGTCGTCCCCATCATGATGATTCTGCCCTACGTTGCCAAGCAGGCTCATCGAACAAGGGACGTACTTATCGCAGCAGGCCTAGGCAATCTGGTATTGGCAACACTTGTTACCATATCCCTGCTGGTCTTGGGTGCCTTTCTCACACAACACAACATATATGCTTCTTTTGTTTTATCCCAGAAAATTAGTATTGGAAGCTTCTTTGAACGTATTGAAGCTGTTATGGCCTCTTCCTGGCTGATCTCCACTTACTTCAAAGCGATGATATACTTATACGCCTTTATTGTTGGTTGTGCGGAACTGTTCAAGCTTAAGCAGTATCGGATGCTTGTGCTCCCAGCGTCGCTACTCGTTTTTGGATTAGCCAATCTTGTCTCACCAAGCGTAACCTTTATCGTAATTACCGTTGTTCCCTATTGGGTAGATTGGGATACTACGCTGGGGATCATTCTGCCCGGCTGTCTCCTGCTGATCCAGTTGCTCAAGTCGAACAGAAAATCATCGGTTACTCACAACAACTCCTCACAGGAATGAATACTTTTTACGGGAAGGAGCCTGGAATAGATGAATAATTGAAGTTCATCAACGAATGTCATCCATGCTGAATTTAGTGAAGGAGTATACGGTCTATGTTAATTAAGGAGAAAATCACCATTAGGCAATTTACACTGCTCACCTTCCTGGTCATGGTCGGAGACATGATTCTGCTCTATCCCTCCGTGGTTACTGCTTCCGGTAAGCAGGATGCATGGTTCTGTTCTCTTATCGGTCAGCCGATCGGCTTACTCATTATATGGGTTCTTTACAAACTTCATCAGACACATCCTGATCTGTCTCTTATTGAAATCTGCCAAAAAATACTTGGCCGATGGGTAGGAGCTGTTTTGTCATCTGCTTATCTGTTCTATTTCGCCATAGGTGCTGCCATATGTATCCGTGAAGTTGGCGACTTCATGACCACACAGATCTATCTTCAGACCCCCATCCGGGTCATTTTGATTATTCTTATGTGCGCTCTTATCTGGGGAGTTATGCATGGTTTGAATACAATAGGAGGAAGCAGTGAAATGCTGACGCCGATCGTTGTTGCATTTATGATCCTGTTATTCATGGGCCTGATACCCCAAGTGAAAAGTTCACATCTACAGCCTTTCTTGAACACCCCCTGGCTCCAACTGATTCAATCTACCATTAGGGGGGCTTTCACTTCCTTTGGTGAACTAATCGTGATTACCATGGTTCTCCCGTATGTTGTGTCAGGACCTCATATCAAACGGGACATGTTACTCGCTACCTTATGTGGAGGCTTAATGTTAACCACTCTGCTGCTCATTTCCCTGATGATCTTTGGTCCCTTTCTGACCCAACATGACATCTACATCTCCTATACCCTGTCTCAAAAAATTAATATTGGCAATTTTTTCGAGCGAATTGAGGCGTTCATGGCGACCGCCTGGTTGATTGCCACCTATTTCAAAAGCCTGCTGTACATGTTTTCTTTTGTCATTGGAATAGCACAACTATTTCGGTTGAAAACATACAAGCCTCTCATCCTGCCATCAGCCATGTTACTATTCGCTTTAGCTGTACTGATATCTCCCAATGTCATTTTCTACACCAATACGATCATGCCCGCCTGGGTGGATTGGGATATCACTGTAAGCTTTATTATTCCGCTATTCCTTCTGCTTGTGCATCGGCTTCGTTCTGGCAAGAGCAAGAACAATTCACCCAGTCATAAACGATTGCCCACCTAAAAAGGCTGTGTTCACGGTAAATCCCGCGAAACACAGCCTTTGGTGATGAAACGGATAAGATGTATTCATTCATACATGTCCCGGTTATTACATTACAACGCCTTCACTGCGTCAAGAGCAGCCTCAATATGTCCTTTGACCCGAACTTTGGACCACTCCTGGATCAATCTCCCCTCTTCATCAATCAGAAAAGTGGAGCGAACCATACCCATATACTCCTTGCCATACATTTTCTTGAGTTGCCATACACCGTATTGCTCGGCTACAGCGTGCTCTTCATCTGACAACAAGGTGAACGGCAGTCCATATTTGGCGATAAACTTGTCATGCTGTTTCATCGGATCAACACTAATCCCGAGAATGACCGTGTTCAGCCCTTCAAATTCAGCATGTCGATCCCGGAAATCACAAGCCTGTTGCGTACAGGACGAGGTCATATCCTTGGGATAAAAATAAAGCAGCACCCGCTGTCCGCGGTAATCGGAAAGCTTCACCGTCTCCCCCGTACTGGACGGCAGCTCAAAATCCGGTGCCACTTCGCCTACAGTTAACGTCATGTCAATTCCTCCCTAGTCTGGCCCACGAATTGCGTTGAGGGCATTTTATGATCCTGCTCCACGATACCGTTTCACGCCATAATTCCACAAAAGCAAACCCACGGAACCAAACACCAACCCCATCACAGGTGTCAGCAGTGCCATGCGATGCATCTCGGACCTCTCCAGAAACAAGGCAGCCGGATAAATGCCAACAAAGGCAAACGGAATGACCCAGGTCAGCAGCACCTGAATAGCACGGTTGTAGATCGTTACCGGGTAACGCCCATATCCCTGGATGTTATACATCAATGGCAGAATACCTGTTGGTGCGTCCGAATAAAAGGACAATGAAGTCAGTGTGGTATAGATTCCGGCATAGATCATGACTGAGCTAAGCGCCAAAATAATCAAGGCAGGAATATGCCACCATTCCAGCACCAGGCCCATCTCTGCTCCGCTGAAGATCATAATGATCAAGCCGATAAACGAGCCCACGAGTGCAGGCGGGTCTACATTTTCAAGCAAGATCTGGAACAGATTATGTGCAGGGCGTGTTAGGATACGATCCATCTCGCCTTTGACGATATACCGCTCACTGAATCCCCACAGATTGATAAAACAACTGAAGATGCCATAGGGCACCATAAAATATCCATAAACAAAGAGCACTTCACTCTCACTCCAGCCGCCCAGGTTATCCGTATGGCGGAAGACCACAAAAATAAAGATCAGGTTGGTTGCCTGGAACAGCAGATCCGATAGGATCTCCACCCAGAAATCAGCACGGTACGTGAGTCGAGTTTTCATGTAGTTCTTCAAATATTCCCAGATCAGACCCATATAGTACATTCTGTTATCCCCCTTGCACGAACAGACGCTTGCGCGCCTTACGCCAGATCAGTACCATCGGAAGTAGCAGCAAGGCAAACCAGAACACCTGAATACCGAGTACATTCCAGATGGCGGTACCTTCCACTCTTCCCGTGAAGACCGAACCGGGCAGATACGTAATGGCCTGAAAAGGCAATACCTTCATCACCGCGGACATCCAGCCTGGATACAGACTGATCGGGATGATGAGACCGGAGAACAAATCAACCACGACGCGTTTCATGCGCATCATGCCTTCATTATTTTCCACAAAGAATGCCGCCAGTCCCGTGATCACATTAATCTGGGAATTAATGAGGAAACTGAAGAACAGCATGACGAGAAAGCCAATCCACGCCGACGGCGCCGTAGGCAGTTCAACCGGGAACAGCAGAATGGCAATGAGCATCCCCGGAATCATGAGGAGCAGGAAGCGGAAAATGCCTTCGCCAAGACCCTGCATCATTTTGACCATAACGTAATTGATTGGCCTGATGAATTGAATCGCAATGGAGCCATCCCGTATGTCTGCGGCAATCTCTCGGTCCAGGTTGTTAAAGTAAAAGGCACGTGCCATCCAGGATACAGCGATGTAGGTTGTCATCTGTGCTGCCGTAAAGCCGCCAAGTTCACCACTGCTGCCATAAATGGCTTGCCAGGTAAAGTAATACACGCCGATATTCAGCGTATATATCAAAATGCCAGAGTAATAATTCACCCGGTATGCCAGCATCGTTAGAAAACGGATGCGCATGAAATCAATAAATGCACTATTCATCTTAGGATACACTCACCGCTTCTTTCCCTGCTCCCACAATCTCGGGACGCTCGGCGGAACCGGATTGGTAAATACTGCGCACAATCTCATCCGTGTTGATCTCGATAATCTGAATATCGGTAATATCGGCTTGTCCAACGACACGTCCGAGTACATCCGAAACGTTCAATTCCAGTGGAATCCATACGGATGCAGACAATTCATTCTCAACCGTCCAGCGCACAGGTAACGCCGCAGTCCATTCCTGCATCTGACTCATGTTGTGAGCTGAACCGAACTTGAAGCGAATTTCCCGTTCCTTGCCCCATTGGGACTTCAGATGATCCAGACCTCCATCATAGATGATGTTACCCGCATCAAGCATGATCACCCTGGAACATAGGGCCTCAATGTCCTGCAAATCATGGGTTGTGAGCAGAATGGTTGTTCCATGCTCCTTGTTCATGTCCTTCAAGAAATCCCGAATTTCCGACTTCACCACAATGTCCAAACCAATGGTTGGTTCATCCAGAAAAACAATACTCGGGTTGTGCAACAATGCTGCCACCAACTCGCAGCGCATACGCTGACCAAGACTGAGCTTCCGCACCGGACGACTTAGCAGGTCCTGAAGCTGCAATCGCTCAACCAGTTCATCCAGCCTTTTACGGAAATCGACCTCTCCTACACGATATACTTTGCGCAATAAATGGAAGGATTCGATAACGCCAATATCCCACCACAATTGACTGCGCTGACCAAAAACAACACCAATATTCTGTACAAACTTCTCCCGTTCCTGATACGGAACATATCCACCAACCGATATTTGCCCTGAAGTAGGCACCAAAATGCCGGTCAACATCTTGATTGTTGTTGATTTACCGGCACCGTTCTCCCCGATATATCCGCATATTTCGCCCTGCGGAATCTGAAATGAAATATCATTTACAGCCAATACCTCCTGGTATTGACGTGCAAACAGGTCCTGGAACGCGCCCTTCAGCCCACCTCGGCTTTTCTGGACGCTAAACGACTTGCGCAAATCTTTGACATCAATCGCCAGCATGATTATACCTCACTTGGATTTTGTTGAAATTGCTTGTAGCCCAAAAAGAAATTATAATGGTATCAGTCAAAATTCAGCAATACCTGAACTCGTTTTTTATTTCATCTCAAATACAAAGGAGAGCTAGCATGACCAGAAAGACGAAGAGAACCATCTGGATTTCTCTTGCCGCCTTCGTGTTAATTGTCGGAGGAGCTGCGGCATACTATTTCGGTTCTATTCTCAATCAGTTGGACGGTTTGGCAAAAGACGGTGACGAATCACCATTCGCCGGTATCGAAAATGTGGAGAAAGTAAATACACCTGACCCACCCAAATGGGAAGGCACAGAGACGGTCAATATTCTCGTTATGGGTGTCGATGCGCGCGGATTGAAAAAAGGTGAAGTTCCCCGCTCCGACAGCATGATGGTCGTATCGCTCGACCCACTTACCAAAAAAATCAATCTGTTCTCCATTCTGCGCGACACATACGTCGATATTGACGGGTATGGTAAAGAGCGGATCAACACTGCCATCACCCATGGCCCGAATGCAGCGATGCAAGCTGCCGGCGACCTGCTCGGCATTCCTGTACAGTATTATGTGTATACGGATTTCCAAGGATTCATCAAATTGGTGGATGCCGTTGGCGGTGTTGATTTTAATGTGGAGAAAGACATGCACTATACAAGTAAAGCAGACAATAACGAATACGATATTGATCTCAAAAAAGGGTATCAGCATCTGGATGGCGAGACAGCTCTCATGTACGTTCGTTTCCGTCATGATGCGATGTCGGATTTCGCTCGTTCCGAGCGTCAGCGTGAATTGCTGAAAGCTGTTACGGCAAAAATGCAGTCCACCACTACCATAGCCAAACTGCCTGCCATTCTGGAACAGGTTAATCCCTACGTAGATACGAATCTGACACTCTCCGATATGTGGAAGCTGGGTGGACTCGGATACCAGAGCAGCATGAACGGCAGTGAGCAGATCCCACCAATGAACCTGTTGAAAGAAGAACGTACAGCAGGTGGTGCGCAAGTATTAACGGTTACAAATGAAGAAAAATTGAAGCAGCATATTCAGGATATTATTCACCCGCCTGCTACAACGGATGATAGTACGACCAGCACCGAAGATAAAACAGCCAGTGGTGACGATCAGAAGTCAGAACAACCGGCTCAGTAATCTAAACATGCAGAGGGCAGCCATTACGCTGCCCTCTCGTTGTGCCCGGCTATACTATTATGAGAAAATCATCATATCTTTCTGTGGCTTGTACCTTTATTATATTTTGAATTACGAAAGGAAGTTATCTTATGAAACCATCACGTTCCCGATCCGAACTTCTATACGCAGAAGCACTTGAACATATTGTAGGAGGTGTGAACAGCCCTTCACGCTCGTTTAAAGCCGTTGGCGGCGGTGCACCTGTATTTATGAAAAAAGCCCAGGGCGCCCACTTCTGGGATGTTGATGACAACCGTTACATTGATTATCTGGCCGCTTACGGTCCGATTGTTACAGGACATGCCCACCCTCATATTACGCAGGCAATTACAGAAGCTGCAGCCAATGGAGTACTGTACGGTACCCCGACTGAATTAGAGATCAAGCTTGCCAAAATGCTGAAGGAAGCCATTCCTTCCATGGATAAAGTACGCTTTGTTAACTCTGGTACAGAGGCGGTCATGACTACAATTCGGGTAGCTCGTGCCTACACCAAACGCAACAAGATCGTAAAATTCGCCGGATGTTACCATGGTCACTCGGATCTGGTGCTTGTGGCGGCCGGTTCTGGCCCGTCCACGCTGGGTATCCCGGATAGTGCCGGCATTCCCACCAGTATTGCACAAGAGGTCATCACGGTGCCTTACAATGACCTGGATAGCCTCAAAGCTGCACTGGAGCACTGGGGTGATGATGTTGCCGCGGTCATGGTTGAACCGATCGTTGGCAACTTCGGTATGGTTATGCCGGAACCCGGCTTCCTGGAAGGTCTCTGTGCCATGACACGCGCCAACGGCTCACTGGTTATCTATGACGAGGTGATTACGGCTTTCCGTTTCCATTACGGTTCCACGCAGACGTATGCCGGGCTCGATAATCATGCGGAGATTGAACCGGATCTGACGGCTCTTGGTAAAATTATTGGTGGCGGCCTGCCCATCGGTGCTTACGGCGGACGCAAACACGTTATGGAGCAGGTTGCTCCGCTCGGACCTGCTTATCAAGCGGGAACGATGGCTGGTAACCCTGCATCCATCTCGGCGGGTATCGCATGTCTGGAGGTCCTGCAAGGCGCAGGTGTATACGAGGAGATGGAACGCCTTGCTATCGACCTGACAGCAGGTCTGCAAGCTTCTGCTGACCGTCATGGGATTGCACTGACAATCAACCGGATTCGCGGTGCATTCTCCACCCATTTCTGTGATCACCCCGTGACGAACTACGATCATGCTCAAGATACAGACGGGGAACGCTTCGCTTCCTTCTTCCGTCACATGCTGGACCGTGGCATTAACCTCGCTCCGTCCAAGTACGAAGCTTGGTTCCTGACTACGGCTCATACAGACGAGGATGTTCAGGCTACATTGGAAGCCGCAGAAGCTTCCTTCAAGGCGATGGCTCAGGAATAATCCGAATATCTCCCATCCAAATGTAACGTACAAACAATAGTTGAGAGACAGCAACTACGAAAAGAGGCGTCCAACAAGTGTTCAACTTGTGCGGACGCCTTTGTTTTTTTACAAATAGGGGTGATTGGTTTACATAGGGTTAGGATGAGATGTTATGCAACATCTTCAAGCGTAGCTTATTAATAGGGTGCACTGTTATGATCCTGCCATTACTTAACTTATCTCTGACTGATCTGCAGCTTCAAAATTTCCTCTCGGATCACCTGCATCCCTTCCTCGATTCGCTGCTTCGGCACATTGGAGATGTTCAATCGCAACATCTGATCCTGATGTACCTGATAGGTTCCCTCTGGATAATACCGTTCAGTCGTATCAACGATGACTCCGCGCTTTTGAAGCCGGGATAGCAGAACACGAAGCGGCATATCACCCGCCAAAGGTAACACCGTATGCTCTCCTCCTGTTCGAGGAGCGTCCATAAACGGAGCAAAGTCTGGATAAGCGTCCAGCTGCTCCTGCACCGTGTGCATCCGAGCAGCATAGCGGTTGCGAATCACTTTCCTGTGATGAGCAAACATGCCGCTATGGACATAGATCTCCAGAGCAGCTTGAGACAGGACTGAAGTGTCGATATCAAGCATTTTTTTGTAAGCACCAAAAGATTGAATGAGTGGTAAGGGCAGAACGGCTACACCAATACGCAAGCCTGGAAACAAAATTTTGGAGTAACTCTTCAGATAGATGACCCGGCCTTCCGTATCATAGGACCATAGCGGGTCCTGTTTCGTATTGTCATCCAGATCAGACAGATAATCATCCTCCACCAGATACACATCGTACCGCTGAGCAAGCCGGATCAGTCTCTTCTTCTCCGCAATCGTTAACGATGTACCAATCGGATTGTGAAAGCGTGGCATGACATAGAAAAACTTGATCTCTTCCTCTGCGAACTGACGTTCAAGCGATGCCCAGTCCAGCCCATCTTGGGTACGTCTCACACCAGCAATAGGTACATTTAATCCACTCAGTAGAGAAGGCATATTGTGATAGGTCGGTAGTTCAAGCATTACTGTTCTTTTTCCATTGGGAAAAGGCATCAACGCAAGTACAGCCAGCGCCTGTTGCACACCTGATGTGATAAAAAACTGCTCCGTTCTTGCAAAAACCTGATAATCCGCAAACTGCTTCTGCAACAGCAGAATTAGCGAAGGCAATCCCTGATCTGTTCCATACATAAACAACTCTGCCTGTTTCTTCTCCATCGCCTGATCCACGCAATGACGAAAGTCCGCATAAGGGAACACCCGCGGATCCGGAGCAGCCGAAGCGAAGTCCAACGCTCCCTGCCAGTCCATGTCCTGAGCACCTGTCCCGTTCTGTACGGCATAATAACCGGATTGAGGGATGGCGTACACCAAATGCCGCTGTTCCAACCATTCATATGCACGAATTGCTGTGCTTACACTGCATTGATACTGTTCAGCTATAACTCGCACGGCTGGCAGTCGGATGCCCTTATCTGCCCACTGGCGACGATCCTGCTGCTGCATCTGTTCCTGAATCCATTGCTTTATAGCTTCGGCAATCACTTCATATTTTCTCACCGCACCCACTCCTCTCCTATAACTGTACCGATACAGTTTAACCTTTTATCTATTGTAGCACGATGCACCCGGCAGTATATTGAATAAGGCAAGCACGTGCCTTGAACCTGACATATTTCAGGATGATAAAGATCATACGCTATGACAAATGTATTGGAGGAGCATTCATGAACACAGCACATACTCGGGGATACGCATATATCGCAGCTGTATTGTACGCGGCTATTATCGGTCTATCTTTTCTATTTGTTAAAATGACGGTCACTGTTGCACATCCCATTGATGTGCTTGCCCACCGATTTGCGCTGTCGCTAATCGTTGTTAGCATTCCTGTCGTTTTGGGTTGGATCAAAATCCGACTGAACCTTCATGATCTGTGGCGAATTATTCCACTTGGGCTGTTATCTCCCGTCCTATTTTTTGCCTTTCAAGCCTTTGGACTCGTCTCGTCCAACTCATCGGAAGCGGGTATTATTCAGGCTATGGCCCCTGTTTTCACTCTCATTCTCGCTTCTGTCTTCTTGAAAGAACGAACATCCACCCTGCAGAAGCTATTCCTGCTGCTGTCTGTCGCTGGAGTTGTTTTTATTTTCATGATGCAAGGTAATGGCATGTCTTTGGGTAACCTGAAGGGCATTGCATTATTGCTGTTATCCACGGTGTGTTTTGCAGGTTATGGCGTACTTGCGAGACCATTAACCCAGAAGTACAAACCCATGGAATTAACATGGGTCACGCTGATGGTTGGCTGTGTTGTATTTAACGCAGGCTCCCTGGTCCGACATGCTTCAAGCGGTTCCATGATGGACTACATCAAACCACTGGGAGATGCCTCCTATCTGGGTGCCCTTGCTTATCTGGCCATTCTTTCCACCATGATCTCCACCCTGCTTGCGAGTTATGCCCTGACGCACCTGGAGGCGTCCCAGATGAGTGTGTTCAGCAACCTGTCCACACTCATCTCCATCGTAGGAGGTGCATGGATATTGCACGAACCTGTTGGTAGTCATCACTATATTGGTGCATTGTTGATTATCGCAGGTGTGCTTGGCACCAATATGAGCGGTCGCAAACATAGGCTGGTCAGTGGGACCGGCCAAGGCCAAAACTGATCCTGCCGCCTTCATCGTACCGATCCGGGACACCCGGATATCTGCCCTGTTTTTCATCTATCATCATTTTTTCCGCAAGCAGATTGTGAAAGAGCTTCTTATAGAAGGAACGCGACAGGCTCTACAGGTCACATGTAATACGATGCTTGAGGTACGTAAAGCCAGGATTATCCGTTATTTTGATCTCTCCATGCAATGCCTGTATGAAGGACTTCAAACACGTTAACACTGCTGAGGACAGTCTAATGGGAAAAGGGGACTCTTCAGCATGAAACGAACACAGCCTTCTTTTTTACAAGCCATGATGTTGATCATGTTATCCGTTGGCTTGATCAGCCATGTTCTGATTATTCCTGCCCTTTTGGCTGCGGCCAAAAGGGATTCTTGGATTTCCGTCCTGCTATCTGCCGGACCATTTCTGATATTCGCGCTAATGCTTGCTTATGTCTCTCGTTTCCTTCAGCATCAAACGCTGCATGATTGGTTAACTTCCCGTCTCGGAAAGCCCATTGGCATGTTATTTCGAGTTGGTAACAGCCTCTTTTTTCTCAGTGTCATCTACTTCACCCTGCACGATACCACGGCTTGGGCTAAAACGAACTATCTGACCGAAACTCCCGTATTGGTAACCAGTATTGCCCTGATGTCTCTCTGTGCCTACGCTGCGTATAAAGGTATTCGCTCGCTGGCCTTTACCGCAGGGTTAGTCCTGCCACTAGTTGTCTTGTTAGGTTTCTATGTTGCTATCGTAAATACCCAATACAAGGACTACAGTCGTCTGTTGCCTGTTCTTGAACATGGATGGCATCCCATTCTTAATGGCATGGTCTACAGTCTTGCAGGCATGTTTGAACTGCTGTTCATCTGGTACATCCAGCCTCATCTCACCAAACGTATACGTGTATGGCAGTATTTGATGCTCGCACTCATTCTTGTAGGACTAACTGTCGGCCCACTCATTGGGGCGATTGTGGAATTCGATCCTTTTGAGGCTGCCAAAATGAGATATCCCGCCTTTGAAGAATGGCGAATTGCCTCTTTGGGCAAATACATTGCCCAGACCGACTTCTTTTCCATCTACCAATGGCTGGCAGGTGCATTCACCCGAATTAGTCTTGCCATGTATATTGTAGTAGAAATATGGAATATTAAGAGCTCTACCAAAAGGCTTATCAGTTGTATCTCGTTGGGTGTCTTCTTTATCCTGACCATGTTGTATCCTCTGGATGATATGACCTTCGAAAAGCTTCTGGTCGAATACATATTCCCGTTCAATCTCGTATATCTGAGCGGACTTGCGATTATAGCAACGACGGTTGCCTTTATCCATTCACGCCATCAGAGGAGGAAACATCATGGAGCATCAAAAGATTGACACCACGTCCCATGAAACACTGCTTGCCTCTTTGAAAGAGCAGTTCAATCCATGCGCAGATGTTGTTATTCAGACCTTTCCTGTCAAAGATGAATCCGATCAGCCGGTCATCTTGCTGTATTGCGAAGGGCTTGTCGACGGTAAACAAATCAACCAATTTATTATCCCACGTTTAGAGCGGCACGCCCTAATCATTGAGGAATCACATCCCAAAGAGTTGGGATTAACCTTAAATCCGATTGAGGATATCACCAATTTCAAGAAACTTAATCTGTTGATTTTTAGTGGACAGCTACTGATCATCTTCGATAACGGTGTTCAAGCCTGCAGTCTGGATATTGCTGATATTCCAGGACGCAGTCCAGAAGAATCAGCTATTGAGACCTCAGTTAAAGGCCCTCGCGATGGATTCACCGAAGAACTCACGACCAACATCGCCCTTATTCGCAAACGAATGAAAACATCTTCGATGTGTTACGAGAAATATGTCAAAGGCGGTCGTACTCAAACTGCCATTGGACTACTGTATGTAAAAGATATTATTAATCCAGACATTCTAAAAGAAGCACGACACAATCTGGATCAAATTGAGATTGACGGCATTATAGGTAGCTCCATCATGGAGCGAGCTGTCATGGGAGGGGTTCGGAGCATCTTTCCGCTCACGGATAACACTGAACGTCCTGATTTTGTTGTCGATTCCCTGTTAAATGGACGTTTTGCCGTTCTCATTGAAGGTTCTCCAGTAGCAGTCATCGCGCCAACTACACTTTTCAATCAATTGAAATCTCCTGAAGATAGGAGTACACCCTTTTTCATCGTTACCTTCGAACGAATCTTGCGCATCTCCGGACTGCTGATTGCCTGTTTCTTCCCAGCCTTCTATATTGGGCTGACCAGTTTCAATGTGGAACAGATACCGCTACCGCTCTTGGCTACAATTGCTGGTACTCGAATGGGCCTGCCCATGCCCGTGACACTGGAAGCATTTCTAATGATTTTTATGTTTGAGCTATTCAACGAAGCTGGTCGCAGGTTACCACGTGCATTGGGCCAGACCGTCAGCGTGGTCGGCGGGCTTATCATTGGGGATGCCGCTATTCGCGCAGGGATTACGTCTCCTACCATCATAGTCACGGTAGCCATTTCAGTTATCTCCAGCTATATTCTCGTGAACACCGTGCTGAGCGGAGCTACCGCCCAGGTTCGGATCGGGATGCTTCTCATCTCTTCCATTCTTGGATTATTCGGATTCATGATTGGACTATTCGCCCTGTTGGTTCACCTTGTATCCTTAGAATGTTATGGAGTGTCTTATCTGACGCCCGTCTCTCCTTACATTCCAGGAGATTTCACGCAGGCCGTATCCATGCCACCGTCCATGAATAAAAATAAGCGTCCGGAAGCACTTCACACCCAAGATTCAACTCGTCGGAGAAAACGCCCATGATCCGATGGACGTCCATGACTGGCCTACTTGTGGGGTGCTTGATCCTGCTAACCGGATGCTGGGATTCCAAGGAAGTGCAAAGTATTAACTTCATCACAGCGATAGGAATAAACTATGTGGACAACCAATATATTGCGTATGCTCAATTGATAGACTTCTCGAGCATTGCAAAACAGGAAACACCAACTTCCCGGGAAACAAGGGACATGTGGATAGGACGAGGCAAAGGTACAACTCTGAGCATGGCTATTAATGACTTGTATGAAACATCACAGCAGCAAACGCTCTGGACTCATGTTAAGGCCATTGTTTTATCAAAAAATGCTTTGGACGGAAAGTTGGAGGATATATTTAATACGTTGCTGCATTCAGGTCAACTGAGATATACACCTTGGATTTATGCGACTGAGCAGGACATTCCGGAAGTACTATCCCCTTCTGCGCTGCTGAACCAATCCGCCCAGACCATTGAGATATTCGAACCCATGAGGCTATACAAACAGCATTCCGGCTACGAACCTATTCGGCTACATCAGCTTCTCGATGGATTACGGGAACCAGCTTCCGTCATTCTCTTACCTTCGGTCTCCACAAGGAATGAAACGTGGTTCAATGGCGATAAAAACCCACCTCTGGTTAGAATGGATGGATTTTATGTCATTTCCCAAGGCAAAAGTCAAGGTAGAGTTGCAGGAGCAGATGCAGACGGTACACGATATGTGAAATATAAGCGTGTTCATCAATATCCTTTGTACGTGTATGGGAATGGCGGAAAGACTCCTGATTTAACCCTGATGCTTCGTAATCCCAAGACCAGAATCACGGCCAGGAAACAAGGAGACGGCGTCACATTCGACATGGTTACCTCGGTCAAAAGTTCCATCACCGAAGACCATGGAGCCCCGCGCACGCCTCATGCCATGGAACAAGAAGCGGAAAAACAGATCGAATCTGAGATTCGAGATACGTTCGAAAAAAACAAGTCACGCAAGATTGATTCATATGGTCTTGCGGAACATCTCTATCGCAACAATTTACCCTTATGGCAGGAATTCACCCAACGCGCTGACCCCCTCGAACGTTTCAAGCTTGGCAAAGTGGAGGTCCATGTGGATATTCTGAATGCGAGCACGTATAAATACAGTGATTAAAAGAAGACCTGTGACCTGCATTACATGCAAGGTTACCGGTCTTCTTTTGGGTTGAATTTCAAGCCAAGTTGTAATTCTATCCTAATGGATATGCCATGACACTCATCAGAGCCAATTCTGGCTGGGTCGTGTCCAAACGGCTGTACTGGATAATGACAGGCATACTGCTGGAAACCGTAATTGCATAAGGTACGCCTGACGGGATAGATTGCTCTCCCGATTGCAGCGATGCGGTACGAATATGTTTTGTTCTTCTCGCTGGCACCTCTGCCACAATATCTTCGAGTGGTTCTCTGTCTTCAAAATAGATTGTGATGTTCAGTTCCGCATCGGCGGCACCTGTGTTTAATACACAGATGCTCTCGTGACTTTCCAGTGTGCCGCTGCTCTCCGGCGGGATGTAGCCATCAGGGATAACCCAGTAGGTATGACCTGTGGCTGTCGGATCGTTCTTATGGGCTGATGCACCTTGTTTGGTCGGCTCCAATGTCATTGAAATATATCCTCCAATCATTAAGTTAAAATCGGGTGGGCTTGCGGGGCTGTCGCTCCGATGGACGGATCGGGCTGTGGGCCGCTGTTGGCTCGGGATTTCTTTGGCTCATTCGCGGGGGCAAACTCTTAAAAATCCGGTGGGCTCGCACGGTAGTCGCTCCGATGGACGGATCAGGCTATGGGCCGCTGTTGGCTCGGGATTTCTATTTATTCCCCCTCAGCAGGGGAAATCCCGCTCCAAAGGCGGACGCTTCGCTCCCTCTACCCGATTCCGTCCCCCTCCGCTGCTACGCTCGCCGAACTGATTTAAAAAAATTATTGCCCTCGCTATTCGCTGGGCAACTTTGTTTCGCTCGTTACTTCGTTTAACTCGCTACCGTTTTTAAACCCTGAATAACTCGCGGAGCTGGCGCTCCGGCGGGCGGATCGGGCTGTGGGCCGCTGTTGGATCGGGATTTCTATTTATTCCTCCTCAGCAGGGGAAATCCCGCTCCAAAGGCGGACGCTTCGCTCCCTCTACCCGATTCCGTCCTCCTCCGCTGCTACGCTCGCCGAACTGATTTTAAAAAATTATTGCCTTCGCTCTTCGCTGGGCAACTTTGTTTCGCTCGTTACTTCGTTTAACTCGCTTAATAATTAAGGACATGAACCTACCGCAGATACATCTGCAACGGTTGTAATTGCAACTCGCGGATGGCTTCTGCCACCTGCTGGGCAAGGCGGCGGGCGCCGCGTTCCTGAAAATGCGTGTTATCCTCCACACCCGAAGGGAAATTCACATACTCTCCTGGCAGCACCCACATAAAGTCGTCCTTGGTGCCCTCAACGCCCGCCTGCTCGAACAGAAGGCGGCTGCGCTCAGCCAGATCGATCAGCGGTACACCTTCCTGTTCCGCCAGCTCACGTACGGCGATGATATAATCGCCATGCGTATCGGTCAATGTGCCATCATCCGCAAAATAGCGACGATGCACCGGGGTTATGAGCACCGGACGAGCCTTGGCTTCACGGGCAGCATCGATATACTTTTTCAGATATTCCTTATATGTTGTGAATGGGTCGGTCCCACGTTCAGGGTCCGGCTTCTCATCGTTATGTCCAAATTGAATAAACAGAAAATCTTCGGGCTTGATTCGCTCCAGAATGGCGCTGAGCCTGCCTTCATTCATAAAGCTGCGGGAACTGCGCCCTGACTGGGCATGATTATCCACTGCCACATCATGTTTGAACTGTGCTGGCAATAGCTGGCCCCAACCACAATACGGATACCCACTTTCCGGCTGGTCCGTTACGGTTGAATCCCCGGCAAGAAATACAGTCATGGTCTGATTCGCAAGGGTGATCTCTAACGCATTGATTCTTGGCGCGGGACCGGAAAATGACAGACGAAGTCTGCCGCCACGAACAACAACCGAGAATCGCACCTCTGCAAATTGCCCGGGAAGTGTACGAATGGTTGGCAGTACAAGCCTGCCCTCACCAACTTTCACGCGGGTTACTGTCTCAGCCAATTCATCACCTGCAACAAGTAAAACTTGATAGGTTCCATCGGGAACATCCACGATGAAGGATGCTTTGAGCGGAATACAGAAGCCCGAACGCAATCGGGCAGACATGGTTGTCTGCCCCGGATTGTTATGATGTTGTTTCGTGGAATTCGACACGTCATCATCTCCGATGCGTTGTTTCTCATACACCAGAGAACCCGCTTCGAATCCGTATCCGCCTCGTTCCTCATATGCGGTTGTTGCAGTTACTTTCAGATAATCCCCTGTCTCATCTGCTCTTCCCGAATCCGGTCCAAAGTTATACTTCCAGCTGGTCACGGACACTGCCTGGCCCTCTGCCGCTGCCTCCATGGCAACGGCCTGACGATCCTGAGCTTTATTCAAAAGCGATAACCTCCTTGGTTAACTTTCGTAAACGTTCAATCGGGCAAGATACGAAGATATACAGTCAAGCCTGCTTATCCTTTCAATCCGCTGGTGCTCATCCCTTGAACAATTTGTTTCTGGAAGATGAAGAACACAGCTACAACCGGAACCAGACTGACGATGGACATAGCAAACATGGCGCCCCAGTTAGAAGCAGATTCGCTATCCAGGAACATTTTCAGTGCCATCGATACGGTATATTTCTCAGGCGAGTTGAGGTACAATACCGGACCGAGCAGATCCTCCCATCTCCAGTAGAAGGAGAAAATCGCTGCTGTTGCCAGAGATGACTTGATCAGCGGCATAATAATCTGAATATATAATCTGAATTTGTTACATCCATCAATGGTTGCAGCCTCATCCAGCTCCTTCGGAATTGTTCGAATGAACTGTACCATCAGGAAGATGAAGAACGGCATTCCGAAGAATGTAGGGACAACGATTGGCAGAATCGTATTCAGCCAACCCAGCTTCGTGAAGATAATGTATTGAGGAACCAAGACCACGTCATGTGGCAGCATCAGCGTCAACATCATAATGGAGAACCAGAAGCTACGACCTTTGAAGCTAAGTCTGGCAAAACCAAAAGCGATCAGCGATGACGATATCACAGCACCGATGGTAGATATAACTACAATTACAAGGGAGTTGGTGATGTAATCCATGAACGGTCTTCCTGCTGTTCCTTTCCAACCATCCACATAGTTACTCCAGATCCACTCTGCTGGAAACAGGGTATCTGCGGTAACAAAGATCGTACGACTTTCCTTGAATGAACTGAAGAGCATCCAGAGTACGGGATAGAGCATCAGGAGGGCAAGAGCTGCAACGAACAGGTGATACACGGGCCATTTTACATTTTTCCATACCATCATCGTTACTTCCCTCCTTCAGATTCATAGAATACCCAGTACTTGGATGTCAGGAAGACAGCCACCGTGAGTATTCCAATCATAATGAGCATGATCCAGGCCATTGCCGAAGCATACCCCATGTTGTTAAACATAAATGCCTGACGGAACAGATACAGGGAGTACAGCATGGTACCATCCATTGGGCCGCCTTCGCCTTTGGAGATAATGTAAGCAGGTACGAAGGTCATGAATGCCCCAATTGTCTGCATGATCATATTGAACAGGACGATTGGGCTAAGAAGCGGCAAGGTGATGCTGAAAAATTTTCGAACCGGATTCGCACCATCCACACCTGCTGCCTCGTACATCTCAGGGGAGATGTTTTTGAGACCAGCCAGGAAGATCAGCATGGACGAACCGAACTGCCACACAGACAGTGAGATCAGCATAACCAGGGACGCATTCGGGTCACCAAACCAGCTTATAGGCCCAATCCCAATTGCCGTTAGAGCGCTGTTGATAACACCCTCATTACTGAAGAGGTTACGCCACATAATGGATACAGCCACACTACCGCCGATAATGGATGGCAGGTAAT
Source organism: Paenibacillus sp. FSL R5-0517 (assembly GCF_037974355.1). NCBI lineage: Bacteria > Bacillati > Bacillota > Bacilli > Caryophanales > Paenibacillaceae > Paenibacillus > Paenibacillus sp. FSL R5-0517. Next base: position 732,621 of record NZ_CP150235.1, on the reverse strand, counting down.
ACAACGTCCGGTACGTTCCAATCATACGAGAGCCAGTATTGAGGACCATCGCTACGAAGAGGGCAAAGATCAATCTTAACGGAACCCCAATGAATACATACAGAAACGTCACTTTGACCGAGTTCCAATATTTCGGGTCATCAAAAAACATTTTGGTGTAGTTATCGAGCCCAATCCACCGCGGAGAAGTGAACAAGTTATAACTCGTGAACGACATATATAAGGATACAAACATGGGGATGAGTGTGAAGCCCAGGAATCCAATAATAAACGGGCTTATGAACGCATATCCGGTTAAGTTTCGACGTAACGACGAATACTGCCTCAATGGAACGAACCTCCTTCATGGATCAGCTTGCTCTCTCATCCTTCGGTCATCTGGACGGGGAAAGGCCCTCGCATTCGCGAGCAGCCCCATTCCCGACCATCCCTGAAGTGGGACGAGCAAGCTATCATTCAACTGTTATTTATTGTTTGCAAGTACCGATTCGGCATTTTTGCGGAATGTTTCTGCTGCCTGTTCAGGTGTGATTTTGCCAAAGTTCAACTCTTCAACCACATCGGCCAGAGCAGAGATTACTTCCGGTGAACCCACCGGTGGCGGTGAACTCATTGGTGAAGCCTTAGGCTCCATTGCGGCTACGAATTCAAAGACCTGTTTCGTGGCGTCACTCAGCTCAGGTGCGATGGCTTCCTTGATTGCTCCGGAGATTGGTACACCGCGCTCCCCTTTGATCAGTTTGTTGGCTTCCACGTCATTCACCCAGAAATCAATGAATTTAGCCGCTTCTTCCTTCACTTTGGAGTTAGATGTTACACCCCAATACATACTTGGTTGCATATAAAGTCCTTTTTCCATATCAGGTCCTGGCATTGGAGCAATTTCGAGCGGACGGTTCGCTACCTGTTGCAAAGCTACGAACTGGTTGGACCACTGCCATACGCCAATTCCTTTTTCCTTCACGAGATCCGATTCCTCAATAATGCCTTTGGTTTGGTTGGCTACATCCGGTGTAGGTGCTGCGCCCTGCTCAATCATGCGGCGCATAAGTCCGAAGAATTCAACAAACAATTGGTCATCATCATAACCAAGACCTGTGCCTTCCGCATTGTATAGCGACAACCCTTTGGTACGCAGGAAGTAATGGAAGAAGATATCCGGAGCTACCCCTCCATCCAAATACAGACCTTTCTCAGCGGCTTGTTTACCCAGTGCTTCGTAGGACTCCCAAGTCATATTGTCAGGGATTGCATCCACGCCTGCTTTTTTAAGCAACGCCGGATCATATTGGAAGCCCAGAACGTTAACACCGGCAGGTACACCGTATTGTTTGCCATTAATTACACCTGTGCTAATTACATTCTCAGACACATCGTCCACTTTGATCTGGTTGCCCAGATAAGGCGCTAGATCCTCAAGCTGACCATTCTGTGCATATTGGCTGATGTAGGAAATATCCATCTGAACGATATCAGGCAATTGATTTGCTGCTGCTTGTGGTGCAAGCTTTTTCCAGTAGTCATCAAATGAAGCATATTCCACGTCAATTTTGACATTCGGATTTTTCGACTTGTATAGGTCAATGACCTTCTGTGTATATTCATGCCGTGCATCCGAACCCCACCAAGCGATCCGCAGAGTAACCGATCCATCCGAAGACCCCTGTTCGCTTCCTCCACCTGAACTACATGCCGCTGTAAAAACGAGCAACGCAGCCATCATCAGGAATATTGCCTTTTTCACCATGCCAATCTCCCCTTTTATGTTGATATGGTTGTGTGAACGCGTTACCCTCTTATTTCTGATAACGCTTTCACAAACTTGTTAATGTCATTTTCGCAAATGTGCGACCAGAGTTGAATACACAAAACCGTCTTGTTGGTTCAAAAAACAGAGGAGGACAACAGCTCCCTCTCAGCGCTGTTCATCCTCCCCAGACATGAGTCATACGATTGATATCTCATTGTTATATGCCGATCCTGCGGAATTCCGTAGGTGTCATACCGGTCCATTTTTTGAACACCTGACTGAAATATTGCGAATTACCGCCGAATCCGAACAACTCAGCTAGTTCGAATACTTTAACATCCCCGCCTCTGCGGATATGATCACACGCCCGTTCGATGCGCAGACGATTGACGTAATTGGAGAAATTCTCGCCCGTGACTTTTTTGAAAATCTTGCCCAGATAATCCGGATTCATATATAACATCTGATGAGCGACTCCATTGAGCGAGAGATCTGCCTCTCCATAATGACGATCCACGATATCCATCATCTTCTCCACGGCGGAAGACTGGCGGCTGATATGGTTTTTGTAATACCCGGAAGTTAGCCGGGCTGCACTGCTTGCAACAAAAGTTTTTAATCCAGATAACGTATCGATATGAGGCAGTTCCGCCATACGCTGGGTGAATTCTGTTGCCTCCTCGGGCGGACATACATGAACCATCGCAGAATACAGCTGCACTACATAAGAACGAGTCACCTCAATCTCCAACTGCTGACGCGATAATAGATCAAACAGACGATCCACCTCTGCCGCGGTTTCTTCTGTATTGCCCGATTTGATCAACTGACACAGTTGCTCTGCATCCTGTTCTACATGCACGCCGTCGCATTCTCCTGCCAGAACGAGATCATTCTTCGTGATCAGTTTGCCTTCACCAATAAAAAAGCGATGGTTCAGATACTGCAATGCCTCACGAAACAACCGCCGGGACTGGATCATTCGATCTGCTTCACTCAGCGCAGCGGTCACTTCCAGTTTATACAGTCTGGTAAATGCAGCCCGAACCTCTTCAATATTTTCTTCCAATCGGCCCGGATCAGTTGAATCCGCAAGCAGAATCAGAAGTTTGCCTTCAATGGTAGTGCTTAACAGTACATCCGGTAGCAGATCACTGGCAATGTTTTTGATCGCAAATAAGTGACTGTAATCATGCTCATCTACGATTCGGAACAGCAGTAACCGAACTGTGTTCTCTTCAAGCTCCAGATCGAACAGCTCCTGATAATATTCCAGATCAACTGGCCCATAGGTTCGGTTGGTCATGAATTCTAGCAGAAATTGCTCCTTCACATGCGGAAGGACACGCTGTAATCGCTGTTTCATCTCACCAGCAACATGCTCCTTCACTTGAGCATCCTGATGTTCCTGCAACAGTTCGGTTAACGCATCATGGATCTGATTCTCATTACATGGTTTGAGCAAATAATGCTTCACACCATATTGCATCGCCCTGCGGGCATACTCGAACTCCTTGTAGCCGGATAACATGATGAAACGTACCCCTGGATATGCTTCCGATGCCTTCTCTATGAGTCCGAGACCATCCAGACCCGGCATGGAGATATCCGTAATAATAATGTCAGGTCTCGACTGCCCGATTTTGTCCAATGCTTCAATCCCATTCCTCGCCGTACCCACCAATTCCGTACCTGCCGCGGCCCAATCGACCACTTGGGAAATCCCCTCCAGAATGACACGTTCATCATCTACGAGCATCACTTTGTACATCGTCATCGTCCTCTCTGATCCAAGGTATGCTGATCGATACTACAGTTCCTGATCCGGGCTTGCTCCTCATCACCATTCCACCTTCATCACCGAAGGTCAGTCTGATTCGTTCCTGGATGTTAGATAACCCAATGCCCTGTCCTCTTGTCTGAATACGTCCTTCGTGTAGTTGTTCCAGAAATTCCGGTGTCATCCCCGGACCGTCGTCTTCGACTTCGATAATCACCTTATCTCCATCTGCTCTCGCCCGAATACGAATTCGGCAGGGTTCAATGCTTGGTTCGAGTGCATAATGTATGGCGTTCTCCACGAGTGGCTGTAACGTTAACTTGGGAATCCGGGCCGTTCCCACCTCAGGGGCAATCTCCATGTCAAAATTAAGTCTCTCCTCAAAACGAGTGCGCTGAATCGTAACGTAACTGCGGACTATGTCCAGCTCTCTTTCAAGCGTGATCCACTTCTCGGACATATTCACAGAGCTGCGCAGCAGAAATCCAAGCGCCTCAACCATTTCCGAGATCTGTCGTTGCTTCTGCACTTTGGCCAACCAGTTAATTGATTCCAACGTGTTGTATAGAAAATGTGGATTAATCTGCGCCTGAAGCGCTTTCAACTCCGTCTCACGAATCACCAATTGCTTAGCATAGTTCTCATCAATCAATTCACGTATCCGTTGAAGCATCATCTTGAAGGTGCGATGCAGCAGCCCCACCTCATTCTGTGGAGATATGGGAACATTGCCAAGGGCAGCCTCCTCCAGTTTATCCAAATCGCCTTTTTCGATATTACGCATCTTTTTGATCAACTGCGCAATCGGGTGGGTGATACTGCGAGAAAACTTCGCTCCAATAATCAGTGCGACCAGAAAAATCATAATAAAGATGACCGTGACCAGCTGTTTGACAAACTGAATTTGTTTAAACATCTGATCAAAAGGCGTCGTATATAGGTAAGTCCAGTCAGTGTAGGAAGAGTTGGCCCGGGCGACAAAATAACGACCATGCTCAAACATGGCGATGCCATAAGGTTGGGTCCGCTTCAATTCCGACTCTATTTCAGCTTCACTGACTGCTGATTCTGTTGGATAGATCACTTCTTTTCCATCCGTAATCAACAACTGGGAGTCCTCTGCCGGTTCTTGCATCTGATCCTGGACAATTCGGTCCAGACGGACACGGATAATCAGCGTACCGAGCTTTTCCAGCGTAAACGCCCCACCCGTAAAAGATTTCACCTGTCGGACGGATAAAAGCCTAGCTTGTTGATCCCCACTGGTATGCCACACATTGGACCCCGAATATCGGTCTCCCAGTGTCACCAGTTCCTTCTGTTTTGTCTCCGAAATTCCTTCCCGGTTCCCTGCAGCCATAACGTTATTATCATTATCGATAAATAGCATGGAATAGACGTATTTCTCAGACCCGGCATAAGCAACTAACCGGTTAGTAATTTTTTTGCGCAGACCATTTTTCTCGTAACCTGTCTCGGCCTTTTCAAGTTGAAGCAGATATTGCTGAAGCGGCTCATCTGACATCACCTTGAAAGAGAGACTGGACATCTCACGCAGTTGATTCTCAATGCCTACTGAAGACATATTGAGGACTTGCGAGGACTTCTCGTAGATTTGACGATCATAGATGCTGAACACATATCGGAGCACAGACGCATAAAACGTAAAGCTGATTAACATCAAAATGCCAATAAGAAGAATCGTTTTGTGATGAATCGGAAGTGTTGTGAAAGCGTTCTTAATTTTAGTCATCCTAAGCGCTCCTTTGCCTTGCGAAGGGTGCTGTCGTGTTATGGTTTAATCGTTTTATTGTAAGTTATTTTCATATTTACACATCCATTGGGCATCTGACAAGATATATTTATCCAACATTTCAGGTCATTAGAGGAGTGATCCATCTGTGTCAGCAACTCAAAAAGAACACAAAACAGCCAGAATGCCTTGAACAGATCAAGGCATTCTGGCTGTTGAATCACATCATGCTAAAGCATGAAACATATCTTACGGATTAACAAAAACAGTTCTCAGCTTCGCTACATATTGCACATCAAAGCCAAGTCCTTCAGCCACCATGGCAAGAGGGACATAGGTTTTGGACTCTTTGCCTACCTTGTTCAGGAATGCAGGTGTATCCACGTTAACCGATGCTCCATTGACCTTCACCGCATTGGCACCAATCTTGACAGCAACTTTCCGCTCTCCATATGTAATGGTTGCAGTTGAAGTCTTGTTATCCCATACCGTAGTAGCACCGACAGCGTTCACGATATCTTGGATTGCCACAAAGTTTTTGCCGTTACGGATAATTGGTTTGTACGGTGTATTCAAGGTTTTGCCACTCACGATAATATTCATGGGTTCACCTGTGGCAGGTGCAGTCAGCTTGGTGTAATCTCCCCAGATCGTTTTGGCAAATACTTCGGCAATGGCCGCATATCCGAATTGATTCGGGTGAAAATCACGATCTTTGATCATATGAGTCATCGTGCCTTCACCGCCAACAAACTCTTTGGCCACGTGTGCGACTTTGACATTGGTTCCTTGAGCAGAGAATTTAGCTGCGATTCCATCAATCGTCTGTGTGAAACCTTGGGATGCCTCCATCAGTTTGGCATAGAGTGCCTTGCCCGCTACTTCTGGCATCGGTTGATATTGGTCTGCGATGACAATTGTAGCGGTCGGATTAATTTCATGGATCGTATTAATCGTTGCACTAACATTCTCTGTATATGTTGCAAGTAATTCTTTTAATTTTGTTTGCAGTTCCTGATCACTCAGTTTGTCTGCTGTACCGAGAAGCTCAGATACATCATTTCCCCCAATGGTAATTGCGACCAGATTGGCCTGTGCTACACTCTCCCGGATTGCGGCAGTGTTAGCTCCGATCTGTCCCGCTCTTGGATCAGGAAGGCTTGGTTGAATGGCTTCGGAAGTCAGTGTTTTGCCATCCTTAATTGCAGTAGTGAAGTTTTTCAGACCACTGGTCTTAAGTCCCGCAATCCCGTAGTTGTCCACCTGTGTACGTCCGTGCAGCAAACCTTGCTCCTGCAGACGTTCGACATAACCATAAGGCAATTCTTTCGTGTTGGGCTCATAACCTACCGTTATGGAATCTCCCAATGTGACGATGCGGAACTCCTTCGTTACGGCTACTGCATCTTTCTTCGCAGTCAGCGAAGCTTCGTTTGTACCCACTGGCAATACACTTGTTGTGGTGTCAGCCGCGTGTGCAGGCAATGCAGAAGATGTGAAGAGCAGCATTCCTGCCAACATGCTCGCCGTTAAACCGGCAGCCGTATTTTCCCATATCCGTTTACGCTTCATTCAGGTAACACTCCTTTTCGTGAATCTATCTTCATTCACACTAATATATAGTACATCGCTCATTCCAATGATATAAGTTCGTGTTACTCTATTCTATCATTTTAAAGCAGGCGCTGTCCTCTCTGCTGGAAGTGCGCATGAAATAACAGACTCCCGGATGGGGAGTCTGTTACTGGTGAAGCACAGCTATGACGTTCAGTGATTAGTTAAGATTGCGGCTTATCCGAGTCTTCGGCATTCGAATGACCCTTGTCGCTCTCCGGTTTGTTCCCGGTAGCTCGCTCCAGATATCGATCATAACGATCATCCAACTCGCGTGCCATCTTCCGGTACTTTAACGTTTCCTCGACAATCGGATCACGCTCTGTCTGGATTCGCACTTCATATTTGGGAGGAATCAACTGGCGTTCACGCTGATCGGTGTCGCCGGACTCTTCCATGTCCCCTTCCGTCAGCATATCACTGAGCCGTCGTTCCAGTTCTTTGGATTCATCCATTGTTCTCGCTCCTTTAATTAAAGTCATACATGTGTTAAATATTGCTATTGTACGTTCACTTCGTGTACATAACCATCTTCGGATCGCTGTTATCCCCAGATTTCTTTGATCCCCTTTCCAAGGTAGAAATCCGGTGATAAAGGCGTAGCATATGCTTACGAAGCAGCTTTCTTCCAGAAAGCTTTTAGCTCCGCTTCTTCAGATGCTTTCTGTCCCCTCCGTTAATGTACAATTAAAAATAATTAAAGCATCGATGAGTTGAATAAACTCACTCCAGACCCGTTGCTTTCGCTTCCTTCAACACATCCGTCAGTGCATCATGGATTTTGCCATTGCTGGCAACGACATGACTTACTGACAGTTGATAAGGTGTTCCGATGGTATCGGTCACCTTGCCGCCGGATTCTTCAACCAACAGCGCACCTGCGGCAATATCCCACGGTTTCAACCCAACTTCGGTGTAGGCGCTGAGACGCCCTGCGGCAACATATGCCAGATGAAGAGCGGCGGATCCGCCTGCACGCAAGTTACGAACTTGCGGAGCCAGCGCCTGCACAGCAGCCATATTCAGCGGCAACGCAAAGGTTGTGTCTGCCGGGAACCCAACCGCAATCAGGCTCTGAGCCAGTGCCTGTTCACCGGATACTTGCATCCGGTTGCCGTGAACGTAAGCTCCTTTACCTTTTTCCGCAACAAACATTTCATCACGGGAAGGGTCGTAGATCACGCCGACAATGACTTCACCATTATGAGCCAATGCGATAGACACCGAGTAAAACGGGAATCCGTGTACGAAGTTCGTCGTTCCATCCACCGGATCAACAATCCACAGGAACTCTTCTTCCTCGGCCTCTTTCAATGCTTTTGCCGAAGCTTCCGGTCCCGGTTCGACGCCTTCTTCACCCAGAATGGCATGGTGGGGAAAATGCGTAAGAATCAGGCGGCGGATCATCTGCTCCGCTCCTTTATCCACTTCGGTCACCAGATCTTGGGGTGAATACTTGGTGCCAAGTTCAGCTACCGTCCCAAGACGGCTTTTGATCCATTCGCCAGCTTTGGAAGCTGCATTAATAGCAACGGCAGTATAGCTTTTGCTTGTCACGACATAAGGTATCTTTTCCTTCTCATTCAAAGCGTTCACTCTACTTTCTATATCAATCTACGAAAAGTTGAAATACTTGTTAAAAGTATACGCCCCGCAGGTCGTAAAGTTTCTCGTTGCCCAAGCCCCTTTTGGCTCTACGGATGAATGATGACGGTAGACTCGTCCACCCATTCCACGCCCTCTTCGTGATAGAATGCCAGCTTCTGCATCAGCTGCACAAGAGCCTCATCCTTGCGTTTGGCCTCAATCATCACGTCAAGCCTTGGGGTGTCTGCTGCGATATGACGCAAGAAGTCGAGCATAGGCTCTACCTCCACGCCATCCGCATGACCTCGCACATCCTTTTCACTCTTCGGACTGGAGACATGAATTTTGGGTGGCAATGGCTGATCAGCCGGTGAATCTGCCTGGGCAAGCGGTGACTCCCAGGTCTTCAGAATATCAGGCCACAGATCCCATGGCTGTTCTCCCTCGTTGTTCACCCACTGGTGATGGATATCCAATACCATGGGTAATCCCAGGCGCTGGCACACGGCCAGTGTCTCGGGTGCGTTGAATGTTTTGTCATCATTTTCGAGTGTGAGCCGCTCCTGAATGTCCCGATCCAGCTTCAAAAAATTTTCTTCAAAACGAAGCGCCGCCGAAGGCTTGTCCCCGTATGCACCACCAATATGTATATTGTTCTTGGCAGTGGCATTCAGTCCCATGGCATCCAGCATCCGAACATGATGACGAAGGTCGCGAATCGAGTTGCGCAGAACTTGCTCACGGGGTGTACTAAGTACGGTAAAATGATCCGGATGAAAGGAGACACGCATATGATTTTCCTTCACAAAATCACCAATGGCCGCAAAGTCCTGCTTCAGAGCCGGGAACGGGTCCCAGTCATTCAGATCCTCGTGTGTTGCCAGTGGAATCAATTTGGAAGAGAAGCGATATACATGAATATGGCTGCCCTTGTTGTGCCTGAGCAAACGTAATGTATTATGCAGGTTCTCGGCTGCAATCCGTTCGAGCTTGCGGATCGCTGCTTCCCTGTCATCGATTTTGTTAAAACTCGACATGGTCATGGTCCGGGAAGGCGAGGCATTCTCTATGAGCACGGACATGGCCACGTAACCAAAGCGTACGAGCATGAATTTCTTCCTCTCTATTAGGGCGGAGAACCTGCAAGGCATGTTCAGCCGTCAGGATGTACCGTCACTGTATATAACCAAGTTTTACCCTAAAAGAGTGACCATAATCGTATTCTGGCAAATCAGTCCATCCAACCCGCATTCCCGGTCAAAATCACTACTCCTGCGCTTGTTCTCCAAAGAACATCTCATCGGCAAGCGCGGTCTGGATACGTGATTCTTCCTCCGTCAGTTTGCGGATCAGTTGCATCTCCACTTCGGTTACTTCTTGCCCCTGGAAGTTGATCTCTGCAATGGAAACCACGATCTTCACGATGGCTACAGCCACGTTATCCGGTGTGTATGCAATCACTTTCTGGCCGGTAGGAAATACCCGGAAGCCCTGTTTGACCATTTTGCCGCGTCCGTATTCAAGCAGTTCGAACAGCTCCTGCTCACTCTTGAACTTGCATACGGAATTGAATTCAGTCTGAAATCCCATGCATATCCCTCCTGATCTTGTGGTTGCAGGCTACGCCTGTACGCCGTTCTCGTAATTCAGTGCCTGCTTGCGGTTGTAACGCTCCAGTGCCAGCTCAATCATGCGATCCAGCAATTCGGCATACGAGACACCTGTCTCACGCCAAAGAAGTGGATACATGCTATAGGGTGTGAAACCAGGCATGGTGTTCACTTCATTAATAAGCAATGCGCCGTCATTTTTCCGAATGAAGAAGTCCGCACGTGAAATGCCGTTACCTTCAATCGCACGGAACGCCTGCAGAGCTGCCTCGCGAATGCGATCTGCGGCCTCCGGGTCCAGTGGAGCTGGGATCAGCATCTGTGATTGACCATCAATATACTTGGCTGCATAGTCATAATACTCCCCGGAGGATACGATCTCGCCTGGAACGGAAGCCATTGGCTCGTCATTGCCGAGCACGCTAACCTCAACTTCACGTGCTTCAACGAACTCCTCAATAACCACCTTCGTATCATACCGTAGTGCGAACTCGACAGCTGTCTTCAGCTCATCGCGGTTACGCGCTTTGGAGATGCCCACACTGGAGCCCAGATTGGCCGGTTTGATAAAACAAGGATACCCCAGCTGATCTTCGACCTGTACGATCATTTCGTGCTCTGTCTGCTTCCATTGTGTAGCATTAAAATACGTAAAGGCACATTGGTCAATGCCAGCCTGTGCAAACAGCTTTTTCATGACCACTTTGTCCATGCCGCCAGCCGAAGCGAGTACACCTGCACCTACATATGGCATATCCGCCATCTCGAACATGCCCTGAATGGTGCCATCCTCGCCAAACGTACCATGCAGCAGAGGGAACATTACGTCCAGCGCTTCTGCTCCGCCATACAAACGGCCAAACAGTGCGTTCAGGGCATCCTGCGTTCCACCCGCCGATTGCTCCAGCTTCAAATCTTCAATCTGCGCGAACGGCGCATGCATGACAGGTCCTTTTTTCCACGTCCCCTGCTTGGAGATATAAAAAGGAACCAGTTCATACTTCTCGTAATCAAATGCGTTCGTTACAGCAAACGCCGTTTGTAGCGACACCTCATGCTCGCCTGATTTTCCGCCGTACACGACGCCTACTTTTAATTTATCCATACTCATGTGTACCCTCCGATTATCTGTGCCTGATGCTGTCATGCTTGCATGCTCAGCACCCTTGTTTTTCTGCTTGTGTTATCTGGTCTTATTTTACACGGAACTGGATGTCTGCGTCACCGCATCCCGAAAATCTTTCGTGTTCAAAACTCATCTGAAATATGAAAAAGCCGGTATACCGTCCGCTCCGTCCAAGCGTAAGAATCCCGGTAATCCCAAAATCGGTGACGGCTGCTAACCGTGTGTGCATTGACCAGCGGCATACCACCTGCATCAAACGCGGTCACAACGGTGCTGTGCTGAAATCGTCCATCTCCATCCCAATCGTAGAGAATAACATCACCGAGCATCAGCTGCTCAGGACGCTCCACTTCTGTCGCGGTCAGACCCCAGCTGCTGCCTGACAAATAACGCTCCAGACTGTTGGAAACTGCCCAGCTGTAACTCCACATTTCGGAGCCGTTCACATACCCCTTATACCACCAGCCGGCTTCTCTTCTACCAGTATAGTGGATGGGTGCCCCCCCTGCAAAGAGACATTGAGACACGTAATTAGTGCAATCCACATCAAATTCCTCAAAGGCCGGATTCCCCGCATTCCACCACCGATCCGCATAGGCAACCGCCAAATCTCTGCGATAGGCTTGTTGCCGTGAGCTTCTTCCCTGACCCAACACTTCCCGATTCAGCAGCGGTCGATTCATCGCCTGTACAAAATCAGCTTGTTGAAACGGACGCCCTTCCCCCGCAGGGCGACGCTCCGGCACTTCTCGCTCAACCCGTCCAATGATCCATCCACCACTCTGCCGCAGAAAGGTTAACCGCTCCCGCTCAATCCGGTCCTCCCGGTGGGTAATACCGCTCTTCTCATAGAACAGTCTGCTGTACAATTGTACATCCACCACGGCTTCTTCCTGTCCATCCATAAGCGTGCGCACAAGCTTGGCGCTGGTCTCGCTGCGAAGAGGCACGGCGCGCCGCTTACGATACCATTCGTCCAGCCTTGCCATACGCTCTCCCCGTTCCACCACGAATTCAGGATCGGTAACGATCCGTTCGCTGGTCTGTGGACGGTAGTCGATCTCACAGCGATTGTACTGGTTCACGTAAGTATATAAGGCACTCTTCCATTCCCGTTCCAAGCCTATGTCCCCCTTTGGCATGAGTTCTGTCCGGAATATTCATTGCGTATATAAACTCCTACTATTCATATGAGAGGGTCCCCGGTTGTATGTACACGGCTCGGGAAGGAGGTCCAAAATTCGGCAAATACAGGTACACGAGATATCTTATTCCTGCCCGCTTCACGAAAACGCCTTCATTGGTCCAAATGCTTGCTTGATCAGGCAAAAAGACCTTTACGTACGGAGGTGAAAACGGTATACTTAATACTAAAGTCATGATTATGAAATTACGTTTCATCTGATGAAACTAACGAACAAGAACACGGAACGATGAAGGCCTGTTCTTCACCTAAATGAACGTTTTCTTCATCTCACCGACACATCCCAAGGAGGTACATGTATGTCAGCAAAGAATCATTTCTCCGCCGCTCGCAGTCTTGAGGTTGGAGGCAAGTCTTACCGCTACTACAGTCTCGATGCTCTTCAGGAAAACGGCCACGGCGATCTTTCCAGACTCCCTTTCTCCATTAAAGTGTTGCTTGAAGCAGCAATTCGTCAATTCGACGGACGTGCCATTACCGAAGAACATGTAAAACAACTGACCGGCTGGGCAGATGGCCGTGATAATAACAAGGAAATTCCATTCATTCCTGCACGTATCGTACTGCAGGATTTCACCGGTGTACCGGTTGTCGTTGACCTCGCTGCAATGCGTGATACTGTGAAAAAAGCAGGCGGCGATCCGAAACAGATCAACCCGCTCGTACCCGTCGATCTCGTTATCGACCACTCTGTTATGGTTGATGCTTTTGGTACCAACGATGCACTTGATTACAATATCAAAGTTGAGTTCGAGCGTAATGAAGAGCGTTACCGCTTCTTGCGTTGGGCGCAAACGGCATTCAACAACTTCCGTGCAGTTCCACCATCCACAGGGATCGTTCACCAGGTTAACCTGGAGTATCTGGCTTCCGTGGCAGCAACGAAAACTGTTGACGGCGAGACCGTTGTATTCCCGGATTCCCTCGTAGGTACTGACTCCCACACCACCATGATCAACGGACTTGGCGTTGTTGGTTGGGGTGTTGGTGGAATCGAGGCCGAAGCAGGTATGCTGGGCCAACCGCTTTACTTTGTAACACCGGACGTTATCGGTTTCAAACTGACAGGCAGCCTGAGTGAAGGCGCAACAGCAACGGATCTGGCACTGACAGTTACCCAATTGCTTCGTAAAAAAGGCGTTGTTGGTAAATTCGTAGAGTTCTACGGACCTGGTCTTGCCAACATCGGTCTGGCTGACCGTGCAACAGTAGCCAACATGGCACCAGAGTACGGCGCAACGATCGGTTTCTTCCCTGTCGATAGTGAAACGTTGAACTATCTGCGCAGCACTGGCCGTCCTGACGAGCAAGTGGAGTTGGTTGAAGCTTATTACAAAGCTCAAGGCATGTTCCGTACTTCCAGCACCGTTGACCCTGAATTCACAGATGTGATTGAACTGGATCTCGGCTCTGTTGTACCAAGTCTTGCAGGACCAAAACGTCCACAGGATCGCATCGAGCTGACACAAATGAAAGAAAGCTTCAACAGCATCATCCGTACACCTGTAGATAAAGGCGGATACGGGCTGAGCGATGAGAAAATCGAACAAACCGTACCTGTCAAGCACCCGAACGGTTCCACCAGTGAATTGAAAGCAGGCGCTGTTGTGATCGCGGCGATCACAAGTTGTACGAATACTTCGAATCCAAGTGTTATGGTTGGAGCAGGACTACTGGCGAAAAAAGCAGTTGAACGCGGCCTGACCAAGCCAGGATATGTGAAAAGCAGTCTGACTCCAGGTTCCCTTGTTGTCACCGAGTACCTGGAAAAAGCAGGCCTGATTCCATATCTGGACCAACTCGGATTCAACGTTGCCGGCTACGGCTGTGCGACTTGCATCGGTAACTCCGGCCCACTGCCAGACGAAGTGAGCGAAGCGATTGCTGAGAACGATATGACCGTTGCGGCTGTATTGTCCGGTAACCGTAACTTTGAAGGCCGTGTGCACGCACAGGTTAAAGCCAACTACCTGGCATCTCCACCACTCGTTGTGGCATATGCACTTGCAGGTACTGTGAATATTGACTTTGAAACCGATCCAATCGGTTATGATACGAACAATGAGCCTGTATTCCTGAAAGACCTCTGGCCTAGCTCCGAGGAAATCAAGGATACCATCGCTAGCTCCCTGAACGCTCAGATGTTCCGCAACAAGTACGAGAACGTATTTACAGCTAATGAGCGTTGGAATGCAATCTCTGTACCGGAAGGTGAATTGTACGAGTGGGATCCAAATTCTACGTACATTCAAAATCCTCCGTTCTTCCAAGAACTTGGCGACAAGTTGAACGATATCGCAGATATCCGTTCTGCACGCGTTATGGCATTGCTTGCGGATTCCGTAACAACGGACCATATCTCGCCAGCAGGTAATATTGCGGTATCCAGCCCGGCTGGACTGTACTTGAAAGAGCATGGCGTAGAGCGCAAAGACTTCAACTCCTACGGCTCACGTCGTGGTAACCATGAAGTAATGATGCGTGGTACGTTCGCCAATATTCGTATCCGTAACCAGGTTGCTCCGGGCACCGAGGGCGGTATCACGAAGTACCTGCCAACGGACGAAGAAATGTCCATCTACGATGCTTCCATGAAGTATCAAGATGAAGGACAGAACCTGATCGTTATCGCAGGTAAAGAGTACGGTACAGGAAGCTCCCGTGACTGGGCGGCAAAAGGAACATTCCTGCTCGGCGTCAAAGCCGTTATCGCAGAAAGCTTCGAGCGGATTCACCGTAGTAACCTGGTTGGCATGGGCGTAATGCCATTGCAATTCCAAGAGGGTCACGGCTGGTCCAGCCTTGGTCTGAACGGACGTGAAACGTATGACATTACGGGTCTCAGCAATGATGTGAAGCCAGGACAAGAGTTGAAAGTTACCGTAACTCGTGAAGACGGTACACAGTTCGATTTCCCTGTTATCGCTCGTCTGGACAGTATGGTTGACGTGGATTACTACCATAACGGCGGTATCCTGCAAACCGTATTGCGTCAAATGATGAAAAAAGCTTAATGATATGAATCATTAAAGTAATGAAATGATATAGAAAAGCTCCCCACCATGTGCAACCTGCACAGGGATGGGGAGCTTTTTTTTGCTTTGCTTTTCATATCGGCATACCTTTTAAAATCATCAATTCTCAATTCAACGACCTGCTAATGCCCAATGTGATGTGAGGCTTGATCGAACAGTTGAATCGTACCCATGATCAGAAACAGACACGACAGAGCAATTAACGAGCCTCCGACCCATCTAGACATGATCAATTGCTCCGTAATCTGTTTTTCCGAAGCATCCGTTACCTTGTGTGGATACACGAGAAACATTAGCCCTACGCTAATGAACAGTATCGCGATGATAATCAACGTAATCCCTCCTTACACGTGACTCTCCTTAGAGGTTAACTTCGTCGTCTCGCGGGATTCTCCTCCCACCAACACCCTTTTCAGGCCAATGGCCATGGTGAAAATGATATATCCAATCAAGCCGCCGAGTGTATTAAGCATCAGGTCATCCACATCAAATATGCCCATGCCAGTCACTAACTGTGTCACCTCATACCCCAGACTGAGCAGCAGGGACAGCAGGAATACCTTTATTCCAGAGAATAGTTTGTTGCCCGTCAGAACAGGAATGAAGATACCCAGTGGGATAAAAGCCAGAACATTCCCTACCAGATGGATAGCTGTACCTGGACGATGTGATGAAAGGCTGTTCCAGTCTCGTGAAATTTCCTGAAATGGCGTCAGGTTGACGGTTCGCGTATGAATCAGATCCGGTTGTTGCAAGAATGCCATCAGTCGAACCTTCACGATGCCAAAGTCGACAGCACTTCCTTTGAACAGGATCAGCTTCGTCAGCAGATATAAATAGATAATGAACACGGCAGTCCAAAGGATGTAATGTTTGCTTTTCTTCTGGTTGTTGTGTTTCATGTTGTTTGGCCTCCCTTGTGTTGCCCTGTTATTTCTTTACGGTGACAATGACTCCGTCCATGTTGTCACCCGATATTTCAGTTTCGCCGTGCTCAGGTATGTAAACAGTCGTATCTCCAGTTGCTCGATAATAGCGGATATGATACGTCTCATCCTCTACTTCAACAGAGATGTTCTCCTTCTCCTTCAACATATCTAGGTACTCCTCCAGTACCAGATTGTTCTTATGCATGATCGCACTGTGGGGCAACCCCACATACCGAAAGTGCCATGGTTCATATTGAATACCCGTGATGCTTACTTTATCTTTCGGGTAACGCAAGATAAATCCGTATTTCCATGCATTTTTCTCCAGCCACTCACCCTCCGGTGCTTCATTCATGGCAGCCAGACTTGAACCGACATCCAGGGATAAGCCAAGATTATGCTCACTGTGACCTGCAGGAAGTGCATAGTCTGAACCCATTTCCTGATATAGCTCGTCCTGCTTCTCAAAGTCCCTGTACCCACTGCTCATGAGAAAATATCGAACTCCCTCTTCCCCTGCTGCCTCAACCATCTTCTGAAACTCCTGCGCCACCAGTCGGGATAACATGATTTTCCGATCCATTATTCCATATCCACGAAGCAGATCATCCTCATCCGCCACATATACAATATCGGATCTAACCCCCTCCTCGTGAACGGGGTATTGCTTATTAACCAGTAACAAATTGCCCTTATGTACCTGATCCTGAATATTTCCTGTGACGGATACCGTATAACCTGCGGGATTTTCACGCGTATTCTGAATCTCGATGGGCAGCTCATTCTTCTGCTGAAGCCATCCCGGTGATTGTGTAACAATATATCCAACCAAAACGATACATATTAAAAAGCCCCACTTTTTCATGCTTGTTCCTCCTTTTAACTCATACATCAAGGATAGACAAAACAAGTTAAAGAAAAAGCAGGGCAATTTTAAAGTTTTTCTTAAATTATACGTTGAACCTTATTGGAATACCGGCAAACGAACTTCGAATTGCGTCCGTACCACATCGCTCTGGGCCGAAATCGTACCGTCATGCTGCTCTACAATATTGCGGGCAATAAATAGGCCAAGGCCTGTCCCACCCTCTTGAGGGGTTCGGGCACGATCTCCTGTGTAATACATATCGAAGATATGTGGCAATTCCTCCGGACGAATATGTCCCCCATAGTTAATCACCTGAATAATGATCCGGTCTGCATCACGATATCCGTTAATATCCACGTACATGCCGTCCTTGCCGTGCCGTGCAGCGTTAATCAGCAGATTCTCGAACACACGAGCCAGCAGCTCACCATCACCGGAGATGGTAAGTTCAGTGTCTATTTTCAACCGGGTAATCAGATGATTCTTTTCAAATACAGGATAGAGCTCTTCGTTCATCTGCTTCAGCAGTTCGCTAAGATCCAACCGTGTTTTGTTTATAGGCAACATGCCATAATTCATGCGGGTAATTTCGAACAAATCATCAATCAGCTTCTCCAGACGCTGTGATTTGGTGAATGCAATCGATGTAAAGTGCCTTACTTGCTCCTCTGTCAGCTGATCATCCTTCATGAGCAGGTCCAAATATCCAAGCACAGAGGTCAGCGGCGTTCGCAGGTCATGCGCAAGGTTTACGATAAGCTGGTCTTTGCTGTTCTCGGCAAAGTCACCTCGTTCCACCGCTTCCCTTAGCTTCTCACTTGCCAGATTCACATCCTCCGCAATCGTACCTAACTCATCCTTCGAAGAAATCTGTACACGATGCTGAAAGTCTCCATTCGCCAAGTGATTAATGCCTGCGGAAATCTCTTTGAAATACGTGACATAGGGTCTTGTAAACAAGTAGAAAAACAAAATCGCAAGCGGGATGAAGAGCAGCATAAAAACATATAGATCGCCAATACTTCTCATGATATTACGATATTCCGCCAGCGGATCTTCTCTCCTGACCCCTGCATAATACATCTGCAACAGCCTGTACACGATAAATGTTACGGCGCCAGAAGACAGCATGCTCAGACCGACCAGCATAATCATCGTTGTGCGAAAGCTTCTGCGTTTAGTCATTGAACGTGTACCCCACGCCCCAGATGGTTTTGATAAACTTGTTCTTGTCCACATCTTCTCCGAGCTTCTTGCGCAGCGTCCGAATATGTACCATAACGGTATTGCCACTTTCGAAATAAGCCTCTCCCCATACCTTTTCAAAAATACTTTCTGCGCTGAAGACCTGTTTTGAATTGCTCGCAAGCAACACTAAAATATCAAATTCCTTCGGTGTTAACTCCAGCGGTTTACCGTAAAGCGTCACGCTATGCTGCTCCGGTACAATGACAAGTCCGCCCTTTTCCAGAATCGAGCGCTGAACCGCCGCTGTGGACTGGCTGAATTGCAATGAGCGCCGCAATTGAGAATTCACGCGTGCTACAAGCTCCATCGGGTTAAACGGTTTGGTCATATAATCATCGGCACCCATCACCAGCCCCGTAATTTTATCCATGTCCGAGGTTTTGGCACTCAGGAAAATGATCGGGAAATGATGCTGCTCCCGTATTTTACGAGTCACCTCGTACCCGTCCATACCCGGCATCATAATGTCCAGTACGGCCAAATCAATGGTATGTGTCTGAATCGCCTGTAGTGCCGACTGTCCGTCAGATGCCTTGACGGTATGATATCCTTCTTTTTGTAAATGTAAAGCCACCAGATCCGCGATCTCTACTTCATCGTCCGCAATCAGAATCGTAATTCGCTTCATTGCTTATTTCACTCCTATATGGGATGCTGAGCAATATAACACCTATGAATCTAACAGATAAGTACAAGATAAACAATTGAAAGCAATGTTCCCTCTTCCAAAGGGGAAAAACCGGTGAGAGCGTATGCTTCCGAAGCAGCTTTCTTCCAGAAAGCTTTTAGGCGAGCGCTTCGCTTCTCCAGGTTTTTTCTGTCCTCTCCGTTCAAGTGTAAAAGAAATAGCTCATTTATATAAACACAAATAAAAAAAAGGAAGAGGTAGCTATGAAACTGGAGCGTTTGTTAGCCATCGTTGTACTGCTTATCAACCGGGGGCGATTACAGGCAAAAGACCTGGCCGATATGTTTGAAGTTTCCATCCGGACGATCTATAGAGATATCGACACATTGGGACAAGCCGGGATTCCGGTCGTGACCTATCAGGGAGCAAGCGGAGGCATCGGTCTGGCGGAAGGGTATCGTCTGGATCGCAATCTGTTAACTGACAAGGATCTTGTTTCCATCGTCACCGCCCTGCGCAGCATATCCACCTCACATACAAATGCTGCACGTGAACTACTGGTGGAGAAACTAAGCAGTATCGTTCCGGAAGCCAAAAATGAAGATTTTCAAGCCAGCACGCACCGATTCATCGTGGATCATTCAACGTGGACGCACCCTGAAGCGCTACAACAGAAATTAAAAGTTATTGATCAGGGAATTGATCAGCTTCAATGCATTTATTTTGCCTATTGCAGCGCCGAAGGTGCACAGACCTATCGTACAGTTGAACCCCACACGCTTGTGCTGAAGAGGCACGCGTGGTATCTATATGCTTTTTGCCATGAACGAAATGAATTCCGCATGTTCAAGCTGGTTCGTATGAAAGACGTCTCTCTTGCTGCAGAGCACTTTGAACGAAAATCCATCAACCTTCAAGACCGGCCGTGGCAGCAGGAATGGAGCCGACCAGACAACCAGATTGGGATTACCCTGAGATTCCATGCCCGTGTCCATCATCTTGCGGAGGAATGGTTCGGTATTGAAAATGTATTGCCTGACGGGAACGGCTATTATATCAGCCAGGTCGCTTTTCCAGAAGATAACTGGCTGTACGGCTTCATCTTGGGCTTTGGGGCGGATGTTGAGGTGCTGGAACCCTTGCATATTCGGGATAATATTTGCCGTATAGCCGAACAAATTGTTCAAAATTATAAAACCTCCGCTCAAACCTGACAGACAGCTGTCCAGTTCCTCCCCGTATACTTCAAATATGTTCAGGTTGAAGTTGCATATATACCCAAGGAGGAATAAAAGATGAACGTTACTGTATGTCAAAGCTGCGGCATGCCACTCACCACCCCTGCCCAATTCGGAACGGAGGCAGATGGAGGCACAACCCGTGAGTACTGTATCTATTGTTACAAGGATGGGAAGTTTGCACAGCCAGGAATCTCGCTTGAAGGCATGACGGAGATGTGCACCGCCATTCTGAAGGACGAGGGCATGGATGAGGAATCCGCTCGTTCGATGCTGCGTAATCAGCTTCCTTTTTTGAAACGTTGGCGCACGAATACAACGGATCAACACAAAGTATCTCCGGCTGAAAACTCTGCCACTTCCGCTATACCGGGTCAGGTTACAACAACTCTATCGTTATCTGCCCAGCCCGTTCGTTATGTCACACTCCCAAGCAAACGCTTGGCCGGCATATCCGCCCGCACAACCAATGCCATTGAGATTAGTGGCAAAGGCCGTATCCAAGGTCTCTGGAACAATTATTTTGCCTCAGAGCACCTCCCTGCACCCGAAGCTGCTCGTTATGGCTGTTACACGAATTATACCGATGGCATAAACGGAGAGTACACCATACTGGTAGGGCATGAGGTCAGTTCGGAGGAATCATTGCCTGAAGGATTGGACGACATTCTGCTCCCGCCTGCAACTTACGCCGTATTCACTTCCAGAAAAGGGCCAATGGCAGAGGTTGCTCACGAAGCCTGGGGAGCCGTATGGGCATGGGAGAAGCAAAGTGATCGTACGTTCACCGGAGATTTTGAATTGTATGATGAACGCAGCCTGAATCCCGAAAATGTACAAGTCGATATATACATCGCCGTTCGAGATAGTAGATAAAACCAACACTATATCAACTCAGACTGGATCCAAATTTTCCTCACATCCTTCTGCATATCATGCAAGCTGCCGAGTTCACCCGGCAGTTTTTTTGATGTTCCTCCCGTGATACAACCGCCTATAGTACCAAGTTAGTTAGCATGGAACCTACCTATTCAACCAGACAATATGCCTCATAAGCGGGTACCATTGACTTCCTTAAAATTGGGACTATTCACATAACAACCGATTCCATCCTCCCACACAAATCCTTTCAAATCAGGTTCTTTACTCCTGAATTTCCCTAAAACCGTTTACATCTCCTGAATACGGGGTAAAATCACTACAATCCAATTGGAATTACGCTTTAAACTCTTCTATTTCGTCTAACAAGTCACATATACCTATATGCGCACCTGGCATGGTAACCAGTCGAAATACATAATTCACAAATATGCTTCAAAGGAGGAACCAAGATGATCCGCATGCCTATTCAGCAAATGATCCCGTACCATCACCAATATCCGCGCAACACGGCGACCACTGCTCCTAAAAAGGAGAATGAGAACACTCAAGGTCTATCCTTTCATGAAATTTTACAGCAAAAAATGGCGAAGAAAAATGCTTCTCCTTCCCTTAGATAAAATGAAAGCTGGACGATTGCCAGTCCGGTTATGAACCGTCTTTCCGCAGCTTGGCGGGAGGACGGTTATTGGCGTTGAATCGCAAACAACTGTACAGTTCTCAGGCATGTTTCTATAATGGTTTAAATATCTAAGATTACCATCACATTATACGAACTGTAAAAGGGGATTTAGCACATGATCACCATCGGTTGTTTTCACGCTCACTATTCCAACATCGCCTTAATTGAAGAGACGCTTGCTGCTTATGAAGTTGAATTGGTCCATTACGTCGATCCAGGCCTGGATCGTCTTAAACATGACGCTGACTTTTCCGATGTCGTCATCCACGAGAAAGTAGCTCAGACGCTCCGATGGATCGCCAAGTGTCATGCCGATGCCATTCTGGTCACGTGTACCCTGTTTGCGGCAGTACTGGAGCAGGAAGCCACAGAGGTCCCTGTGCCTGTGATCGGCATAGATGATCCGCTATTGCAGGAGATGCGGCAAGTACCAGGAGATTACATCATAGCATTCACCAACCCGGCAACCATTGAAGGAACGATGGCACGGCTGAATCAGGCATTACAGCAAGAGAATGAGAATGAGCATCCCTACATTGCAAATACATATCAGACGGAAGCGGTGTGCATCCCTGGGACATTTGAGTTGATTATGCGTGGAGATCAGCAAGGGTATCTCGAAGCGGTACGTGAGGGATTACAGCAGATTGCTGAGCAGTATCCGGGTAAAACGGTAGTGGCAGCTCAACTGTCTATGGCTCCCGCTGCTGCACAGGTTACTGCAGACACAGGCATTGCGATCCATAGTCCGTTGGCATTGCTTGCGGCGTATGTGGAGAAAAATTTGGGCGTGGCTCGAAAGTAGTGGCTGATTTGGAGTGACATATTACAATCACTAAAAATATGTGAAAAGCAGTATGTAGGCTCTTTGCAAAATAAAAATGCTCTCGAACACGAGCATTTCAAATGGTATAATCACTTTGTACAGCCAATTTGTGGTGGGAAATAGGCTTGCCTCCAGTGGGAGGTGATCCTATGAACTTCTCTTTTAACGACGTAATCGTGTTCGCGATGTTAATTATTGCGCTCCTGACATACATCGATCGTAAAAAGAAGTGACCCGCCACAGGTTGACGGCCTGACGGGTCACTTCATCTGAACTTGCTGCACTCGGAGGAATACCCACCGCAAATGCTGTGCAGGAGTAGCCATTGGCCTGGCTACTCTTATTGGTGTTTACTTACATTCATTTTATTAAACATCTGCTAGACAATCAACCATAATACTGATAAAAAGTATTAGGAAGCTGATCAATAAGAGAAAAATACGACATGATAGCAGTATTCTCACCTTCAAACGATGTCAGACTGCCAAGGTTAAGCTGTACCAGCGCCTAGGACCGTGTCCGATATTCCTCAGCCTTTTCCTGCATGCCCGCTGCTACAGCCTCATTCTCGGACAATCCTTTATCCGCCGCAAAGGCACGAATGTCCTGCGTAATACGCATGCTGCAGAACTTCGGTCCGCACATCGAGCAGAAATGAGCTTCTTTGGCCCCTTCTGCCGGCAGCGTCTCATCATGGTAAGATAATGCCCGTTCCGGGTCGAGTGAAAGGTTAAACTGATCCCGCCAGCGGAACTCGAAGCGCGCCTTGGACAATGCATCATCCCGGCGCTGAGCACGTGGATGACCTTTCGCCAGATCGGCAGCATGAGCTGCGATCTTGTAGGCAATAACCCCTTCCCGTACATCATCCTTGTTGGGCAAGCCCAGATGTTCTTTTGGCGTGACGTAACAGAGCATGGACGTGCCAAACCAGCCAATCATAGCCGCACCAATGGCGGACGTAATGTGATCGTATCCCGGGGCAATATCGGTCGTCAGTGGCCCAAGTGTGTAGAACGGTGCCTCTTGGCATATCTCCATCTGCAGGTCCACATTCTCCTTGATCTTGTGCATCGGTACATGCCCCGGGCCTTCGATCATCACCTGCACATCATGTTTCCATGCGATCTGCGTCAGTTCCCCAAGCGTAGCCAGTTCCGCCATCTGAGCTTCGTCATTCGCATCGTAGATACTGCCTGGACGAAGTCCATCTCCCAGCGAAAACGCCACATCATACTTTTTCATAATCTCGCAGATTTCTTCGAAATGGGTGTACAAAAAATTCTCCTGATGATGCGCAAGACACCACGCTGCCATAATGGACCCGCCCCGGGATACAATGCCTGTCATCCGCTTGGCGGTCATGGGGATATAACGCAGCAGCACACCTGCATGAATCGTAAAGTAGTCCACGCCCTGCTCTGCCTGCTCAATGAGCGTGTCTCGGTACAATTCCCAGGTCAGCGCTTCCGCTTCGCCATTCACCTTCTCCAGCGCTTGATACAGCGGCACCGTACCAATTGGTACAGGTGAATTGCGGATGATCCATTCCCGTGTCGTATGAATGTTTTTGCCTGTCGAGAGATCCATCACCGTATCCGATCCCCAGCGCACAGCCCAGGTCATTTTCTCGACCTCTTCCTCGATGGAGGAAGATACGGCAGAGTTGCCTATGTTGGCATTGATCTTCACGTGAAAATGACGACCGATCAACATTGGCTCACTCTCCGGGTGATTGATGTTGGATGGCAGAATCGCCCGTCCACTCGCCAGCTCCTGCCGCACGAACTCCGGTTCCACCCCTTCACGGATAGCGGCATACTCCATCTCTGGTGTAATGACTCCCTGCCTCGCGTAATGCATCTGCGTGACACAGCGCCCAGCCTGAGCACGCAGTGGTTGTCCCCGAAATCCAGGGTACTCTTCAGCCCCGGCTCTCCTCCCACCGGGCTTTAGTCCGTTATCCTCGGGTTGAACGGCTCTGCCCTCATATGCTTCAACATCACCGCGTTCCATAATCCAATGATTTCGGAGTGCGGGTAATCCCTTCCGAATATCCATCTGGAATTCGGGATCAGTCATGGGGCCGCTCGTATCATAGACACGCAGCGGTTCGTTATGCTCCACCCCTTGGGGAGTATTGGTGTCATGAAGGGCTATCTCACGCTCCGGTACAGCTATGTCCGGCCGTGAGCCCTGAATGTAGACTTTGCGGCTGCCCGGAAAGGGCTGAACCCGTCCGGCCGCTCCTGTTTCCTTTTCCACCTGCTGATCGTTATGTTCCTGTTCCATCGCTTGTTGTCCCGTTTGATTTCCTGTACTCATGTTTGCTCGTCTCCTCCTCCGTGTTCGTTCACTAGGTTTGGTTGGCATCGCCATCAGCTCGCTTACGCACCTGTCCCAAATCATGCAGAGCGCAGAGAAGAAAGAGCGATCCTACACCAGACCAAGGGGGAGACATTATTCATGTACAGATAACAACAGAACGGAGGTTACCACAGATCATGGATCTATAATGATTGCTCTCTCCAAGCCCACTTTTGCAGGTTATTGAAAAAAAAGTCCATGGAATGTGTGTTATCTCGCCCGTCCACTGTATATAAAAAAAGCCGGCCCCCGAAGGAACCGACTTTAATGTCCATCACCAATAATGCTCCTGGTTGCAGCTCCATAACGGAGTCCTGCAAGAGTCACACATGTGGTGGTTGTGGTCATATCGCCGATTACTTCCCTACGCTGGTATGATCCAGATCAGGTGCAAAGGGTCCGGAATCTCATGCGATTCCGTCTCAGTCCGGACAATTCGGACTCCCCCAGTAACGTTAAAAGTTGCGGCATTCATAAGCCGCTGTTCATATTCAATGAAGCTGACCCCGATGGGCCGTCCATTACAGAGTAGCGCAACCGGAACATAAAAACAACCTTTATATTCCAGAACACCAACCCAATTGGAGAAAAACCTTACATCAATATCAGGATAACATGAGCCCCATCTGCGTAGCAGCTTCCTTTAGCACAGGTGCGTATTCGTGCAAAGTCTCCTGCGAAAGTCGGCTGACAGGCCCTGAGACCGAGAGAGCAGCTGCAATATTGCCTCGGCGATCCATAATCGGTACAGATACCGCTGCAGCTCCCGGCTCACGCTCCTCATAACTCGTCGCATATCCGTTATCCCGGATATCTCCCATTTGCGCCAAATACACCGCAGGGTCAATAAACACCGGCCACTCCGGCCCGTTCATCAGCTCCTCACGATCCTCGTCCGTGGCAAACGCCATCAAGACTTTGCTGGAAGCGCCCACAGACAGCGGGAGTCTAACACCAACGGGAGCGACTCGGCGAATCGCCTGATCACTTTGCACCGCCTGAATCCGAATCCGTTCACTGCCATCACGCAGGTACAGACTCACGGTCTCCCCCAATCGATCTCTCAGTCGCTCCATCGCAGGCAGCAGCAGAATAGCGGGATCATCACTACGGGACATATGAGCCGACAGCTCCCAGATTCGGATGCCAAGTCGATACTTCTCTGTTGCTGCATCGCGGATTACGAATCCTCGATCCTCCAGTGTAGCCATCAAGCGGTGCACTGTACTTTTGTGCAGGCCGATCTGGCTTGCAATCTCGGTGAGTCCCAGATCACTGCGTGTGGTAAAACATAATAATATATCCAGCGCCCGTTCCACAGCCCGGACGGTTAACTTGCGATCTTCCATGGCATAATGCCCTCCTCATGTTTCATCACATGAAACTTGGTTACATAAATTATATGAGAAACGGTCTCATCTGTAAACCAAAAAGAGCCAAAATTGAAATAGGCCAACGTGTAAAATTTTCCTTTTTATAAGACTTAATCCCCTGTAATTTACACACTAAGGTAATTTTACCCATATATCTTAAGAACTATATAACAATTGCGTAACAAATGCCCTCAAGCAATTGACTTTGACTATATTGGAACATACGATAAAGATATATTACATTAAGATATCGCTCTGAAGCAGGCTCTGAATAGACGCAATTCTCTTTTCATTTCGTTGTTATCTTCAACTGAACTTCAAAGGAGGGGCATTCATGTATCCAACATCCCAGAGCGAAGCCCCGCTGCATACAAAGGTGTCCGATCTGCCCTCTTCCCTATCACCGAGGCTGATTCGGTTCAAACATATTATCGTAGCGCTGCTGCTCTCCGTTGTATTTTTTCTACTGTTTTGTTTTATTGCACTGCATGGTTACATTGCATGGGTATTATCCAACCCGACTGTAGCGCCTGTCTTCTCCAATCCGATGCAGGCCAAGAATATGAAGTACGAAGATATCACTTTCCCGGCAGCAGATGGCAGCCGGACGATGCAAGGATGGTATATCCCTGCTGACAATGCCGCAAGCAAAACGATTATTTTCAGTCACGGCTATGGTGCCAATCGTGAAGAAACATGGGTACCCATGTATGACCTGGCACACTATGCCCATCAACTTGGGTTCAACGTCGTCATGTTCGATTATGGCTTCGCCTCCCAGGTGAACAAAGCTGTAGCCACAGGTGGCAAGGCTGAGTCCCAGCAATTGCTGGGTGCCATCCAGTTCGCCAAGCAGCGCGGTGCGCAGGAACTGGTAGTCTGGGGTTTCTCCATGGGTGCCGGTACGGCGCTTCAAACCGGACTGATTACACAGGAAGTGGATGCGATGATTCTGGACAGTACGTTCCTGCTTGAGCCGGATACGCTGTACCACAACATTCATAACCAGATCGATCTCCCGCGTCAGCCTACACTGGAGATCATGAAGCTGTTGTTCCCTGTTCTGAATGGCACCGGATTGCAACAGATTCCATACCAGGAAGTGAAAAAGGAAGATTATCCGTTCCCGATTTTCTTCATTCATGGTACGGAAGATGAGAAGGCGCCTTACCCAATTGCAGAACAGCTCGCCGCCAATCAGACCAATCCGTACTCGGATGTATGGATTGTCCAGGATGCGCACCATGAGTTGATCTTCCGGGAGCATCCAAAGGAATATCTTCGCCGTGTCTCGACTTTCCTGAGTCATGTAACAAAAACAAGCAGTGACGATGTGCAGAACACGAATAGTGGAGAATAATCAAACTTCAATCATCGGATTTTCCGTTGATTTTTGAGCCCCTCAGGGGGCTCTTTTTTTTGCACTCATAGGACAACAGCCCGACGGAATATACTCTTGGGACGCATGAAGCAACGGTCTACATATGCGATGAAATTCAACTGAAGGAGGCCCACCATATATGAACTGGGATGGATATGGTCACCTGCTGCCTCTGCGGACCTTGGAAGAAATCCGTTTCTGGAAAGAGCAGGAGAAAGAACATACACTCGTCATTCGTGCACTGGTGCCCGATCTGGAGCCCCCATACGTCAAGCTGCTGGAGGAATGGGAGGCTACCTTTGCGAACAGTGAGCGAGTAGCGAATCAGCTGCTAAAACAACTATTGCCCGCAACCCATCCGCCTGCTCCCTACATCGTTCGTTGTATCGATCAACTTGTGTCGGCTGCTCGGCAGCAATCGAGAGAGTTCATCAAACAGCTGTATGTTCTTCTGGAGCAAAGTGCTGCGGTGCAAGCTGTTCCGCTTGCCAAAGTACTTATTTTGCATTTGATCCGCGAATCAGAGTATTTTCTGGGCGTATTGGATACGCTTGGCCAACCTGGCATCTTGCGAGAAACAAATTTGGAGCCGTCACTTTTTCTGGAAAATGCACTGCATACGTCAGGCTCAGCAACCACCCATCGCCAAGCTTCAGAAGCTCCAATTTCTCAAGAGGGGAATGTAAACGCACCTGCTACTTCAGCGCAGATTCAATCCACAACCGTTCAATCACCTTCTACCGAAACAACACAAGCCACGCCCAGCACTACTGCACCTCCCGTAAAAGAAAAGCCGGTTCCCATTGGAGGGCACACACTGCCCCCTCTTCCCTATGCGTACAATGCGCTGGAGCCACATATTGATGAGCTAACGATGCGTATCCATCACGATAAACACCATCAATCTTATGTGGACGGACTAAATGTAGCAGAGAAGAAGCTGGCGGAATCGCGAAAAAAGAATAACTTTGAACTCATCAAGCATTGGGAACGTGAACTCGCCTTCAACGGGGCAGGCCACTACCTGCATACGATCTTCTGGACAATTATGAATCCTGCTGGCGGCGGTAAACCTTCCGGCATGCTCGCAGAGCAGATCAAGCGGGATTTCGGAAGTTATGAAGCGTTCAAGAATCAATTCACTGAAGCTGCGAACAAAGTGGAAGGCAGTGGCTGGGCGATGCTTGTCTGGAGCCCGAGAGCACATCGTCTGGAGATTTTGCAGGCGGAAAAACACCAGAACCTGTCCCAGTCCGATATCGTTCCACTCCTGCCGCTGGATGTGTGGGAACATGCCTATTATCTGAAACACCAGAATGAACGCAAAAAGTATATCGAGGATTGGTGGAATGTCGTCTACTGGCCGGCTGTTGCTGAGCGTTACGAAACAGCACGCAAGTTGTTGTGGCCGCCTTATTAAGCTTGAGCTTAGTTAGATGGAATGAAAAGAGATATCTCCAGCCGAATGACTGCAAGATATCTCTTTTTGGTGTAGACAAAAAAGCAAGCCTCTTGTAATAGAGACTTGCTTATATTTTGAGAGACTTTCTATTTCAAAATGCTTATGCTCACTTAAGAAGCACAGCCCTCGCACGCTACATAGTTGTCGCCAACCTGTTTGCTAATAGCGATCAGGTCGCCCAGCTTGATATCTGCCTCATCGGTAAACTCCAGATCGGCGATACGAGCAACGATCAGTGCAGCAGCCTCTTCCTTGCTTGTTGCCATTTGGCTGAACTCAGACTTTTCGCCTGTAGATACAACCTCATATAAGTACGTATATCTCAACGTCTCCATCCTAACACTCTCCTTCCGAAATCACATCATATCATCTCTATTACCCAATTCCAAGTCCGATTATCAAGAACTCAGTCATAGCGCAGCTTCATCTGCTCAGCTGTCAGACGCACTTCTTCATAGCCAACGCTAAGCACTTTGCTAGCTTCCGCCTGTGGATAGCGATCACGCAGAGTTCGTACCAATGAGGCGGTATAGGCTGCGGCAGAAGGGACACCTGCCAACTCCTTCAGACTGGCCATCGTGCCCGGCTGAACATCAGGATATCCTTCACTGGCTCCGCCTGATGCATGTTGATAGAATTGACGCACGTCTGCTGCCAGTTGATCTCCCTCCCCCTCCACGATGATAAAAGCAGTAATAATATACGCCTTTGCCTGTCTGCGCTGGGCAATACCACAGAATTTCAGCCCACCTACACTGACATCATAATCCCCCGGGCAAAAAGCACCCTGGACCTCACCTGTTTGCGCCTGGTTTGACCATGGCGTTAGCGACTCGGCAATAATTGACGCCATCTCCCGAAAATCATCATGGATATTGATCGCATGTCCGGGATTAGGCAGAATCAATGATACGTTAACTACCCCTGGATTCAGAGGTACGGCCGCTCCACCGGAAGGTCGAACACAGACTGCTGTCCCTTGGCTTCTTATCCGTTCCATCGCTTCTACAGCCCGTGGCAACCTGCGGTCACGCAGACCGGCTACAAAGGCATCTGGATGTCGCCATATGTGTGCAACTGGCAGATGCCCTGCCCCAACCCGTCTGCACATGA
The DNA here is from genome assembly GCF_037974355.1 of Paenibacillus sp. FSL R5-0517. Taxonomy (NCBI): domain Bacteria; kingdom Bacillati; phylum Bacillota; class Bacilli; order Caryophanales; family Paenibacillaceae; genus Paenibacillus; species Paenibacillus sp. FSL R5-0517. The sequence continues at coordinate 702,168 of NZ_CP150235.1, read as the reverse complement.
CTTCTTCCCATGCAAAAGCGTCGAGTACACTACTGCCTTGTCGCTTGAGTGGTGTCTCCCAGATTTGCAGGCGCAATGTAGCATGTTTATCTGCTTGTATTTTCTTTTCAGACTGTATCGGGTCTCTTGAATGGGAAGATGCACTCATCGTTCCATTACCTCCGGCTTAACGAATTCGTATGTATTCAGTATATATAGAAATGATAACGCCATATATAAATAAGCCGGTTCCCCTGGGAACACGGCTTATTATATCCTGTCCTGCGGCTTCAGAAGCTCCCGCTTCCAAAACCACAAGGACCTACTCATCCGGCTTGTCCATGAAGTGGACGTACCGAATTTTAATCTTTTACCAAAGACAAGAACTCTGCACGTTGTGCCGGATTCTCACGGAAAGAACCACGTACAGCAGATGTTACCGTCTTGCTTCCCGGTTTCTTCACGCCGCGGGAACACATGCACAAGTGCTCACCTTCCACCACGACCATCACGCCATGAGGCTCGACAGCTTCTGTCAGAATGTCAGCGATCTGTGAAGTAATACGTTCCTGAACTTGCAGGCGACGTGTTACTGCTTCAACCAAACGAGCCATTTTGCTCAAACCAACAATCTTGCCGCTGGGTACATACCCAATGTGCACTTTGCCGAAAAATGGCGCCATATGGTGCTCACACTGGCTGTAGTAGACGATATCCTTGACGATAACCAGTTCTTCATGATTCTCGTCAAACGTGACACCGAGCACATCGCGCGGATCTACTTCATATCCACCAAAAATTTCTTCATACATTCGGGTCACACGTGCAGGCGTTTCAAGCAGCCCTTCACGTGTACTATCTTCTCCGATCAATTTTAGGATCTGCTCTACATGATACTCGATCTTTTCCCGATTGTCGGATACTTTTGAATTCACATAATCTTTAACGCCAGCCACTGCCGAACGCCTCCTTTCGAACCACTACTGTAAGAGGTTGTTCAAAAAGTCCGCTTCAGGTACTGAAAACCCAACTTTTTTGAACACGCACTTTAAGCAGCCATTCCCTGCTATTATTTTCGGCGGCCCGAACTTTTACGCGCAGGATGCTGTTGCGGCTGAGGCATTTTCGCTCCTGGCTGCTGATTCTTCATCATCTGCTGGGCACGCTGCATTTGCTTGCCATTCAGGTTGTAGCCCATTTGCTTCGCCATTTTCTGAAGCATGTCCGGATTGCTTTGCATTTTCTCGAGTTGTTTACGCAAGTAGAACACCCCGATGAAAAATCCCCCGACCAGACCAACAATCAATGTGATAATCGGTATAACAATATCCATCTCTTAGACACCTCTGTATGCATTCTAAAAAGCCTGATAATCCGTGTCAATTCATGATGTTAAGCGCATATGTTGCAAACCTGACACAGACCGGATTTCCTGAAAGTATCATAGCATTTCCGCACGCCTTGAGCAAACGGATTTTCCAGTTGAACCGCACACAAGCTACGTCATGACGGCTTCAATGAAAACGGTTGTATGCTGAGCCAGATCAATTTCAACCACATCCAGAGAATAACGCGTACTTCCGCGCGCCACCCGGATTACAGGTCTGCCGGGCAATCCCCGATGTTGGCGCACAATGACGCCAGTCTCTTTGGTAGACAGTCGTACTGCAGTACCGTTGGGATACACGGATACACTCTTGTTGAACTCGATCAGAATGTCCCGATCCAGCTTTGTACCAGACAACGCCATCATCTCTTCACATGCCTCGTGTGGCAACAGACTGTCCTTCAATAACCCATTAATAAGATTATCATAGATATTAGCCACACTGACGATTCTCGCAAACAGATGGATGTCATTCCCTTTAATACCTCTTGGCATACCTGTACCATCAACATGCTCATGATGTTGCAGGGCTGTATGGGCGACCAACAGACTGAACTCCCGCTTGTTCTTAATCACTTCGAATCCCCGCCATGTATGGTGCAGCGAAGAATTTGCAACCGAGCCACTGCCAGGAGGTTCCCCCACTTTGCCAATATCATGCAATAATGCCCCCACAGCAAGGTCCTTCAGTTGATTATAATTGAGTCCCATATTCAGTCCGATGACCGAAGATAACAAACATACATTCATCGCATGAACATACTGTGCATTGTCTTTGGTACGAATATCGGTAAGCTGCACGAGCAGTTCACGTCCGTTCAGTACATCGTTTAGCAACTTCTCTATACTGAGGGCGACCTTTCTAGGACTCCAATCTTTGCCGGATCGAATGGATTCGAGTGTGACACTCATTTCGTTAATTATTGCCCGTTTCGTGGTTTCATCCAGAATGTCCTCTGTATCCACATCTTTGTACGCTTCATCCTGGATGTATAGCATGGTCACGCCAATACGCTTCAGCGTATTGACCATATATACGGTGAGCTGGACTCCGGCGGACAACAGTACCGTACCGTTACTGGAATATACCGTCTTGCCCAGAAGTTCCCCCGCTTCCACGCTCTCCACGTTTACATACTTCATGAACGTCCCCCGCTCTTACGATTGCTGCTCCAATGCGAGCAATTGCTCCTTGGTTTGCAGACCGCCTACATAACCCACCAGGGTTCCATCTTTACCGCTGATGCGGTGACAGGGAATAATAATCGGAATCGGATTTTTGCTAATGGCGTCCAGAACTGCACGAACAGCCTTGGGTCTGCCGATCTTTTCCGCAACCTGTTGGTGTGATGAGGCCTCTCCATAAGATATATCGGACAGAACCTGCCATACTTGTAGTTGGAATGGTGTTCCAAGCTGATCAAGCTGCAAGTCGAACGTTTTTCTCTCCCCTGCAAAATACTGCTGTACCTGCTGTGCAGCTTCGCTGAGCTTCTCTTCATTCTTCTCATATCGATACTCGCCAATCCAGGTACGGGCCCATTGTTGCAGATGAGCCTCACGTACGTGAAATGCGCCAAAATCAATGTGACACAGTCCTTCATCCGTCGCGCATAACGTAAGTGTACCAATCGGTGTCAGTACCTCATCGTAGTATACGGGCTTGCCATGAAGACCCGTAACTGCAGAAGGCCTCCACGCTGCGGCTTCTGGTTTGGCAGGCTGTGCAGGCTCCTCACTACCCGGTTCATTCCCCGCTTCCATTTTCAAATCCTGTTGTAACGCCTGTAATGCATTGCGCTCTTTCTGTTGCTCTGGCTGCTTCTCACTCACTTGTCCAGCCTCTGGCTGTTTGGGTAAGGTCTCGGACGAACTCAGTCGCTCCTCGGCCTTCTGCAGCATGCTTAGTACGTTCCCATCTTGTTCGTTAGCGGCAGCTTCCCCAATTGCTCTCATGGCGTCTTCTCCTCCAATTCTGCTTAACGCCCAGGCTGCGGTTCCCCGCAACTCGGGGCGCGGATCACGTTTTAGTACTTCTGTAAGTTTGGGTACAGCACTTTTGTCTTTGAAATTGCCCAGGGCAATAACGGCATTGCGTTGAATTGGCTTCTTGCCCCGCCAAGCGGCAGAACTCTGACCGAAACGTTCCTTGAATTCCCGATTACCGATATCCAGTAACGGCAGCAGGAGTGGCTTCACAATCTCCGGATCGGGGTGAAACTCGGGATGGTGATCCCAGTTCTTGCCCCGGTTCTTCGGACAGACAATCTGACATGTGTCACAACCGTACAGACGGTTGCCTATTTTCAGCATAAATTCTTCATCCACGAACCCTTTCGTCTGGGTTACAAAAGAAATACAACGCTGTGAATTCAACTGCCCCGGCCCAACCAATGCGCCTGTCGGACAAGCATCAATACATTTCGTACATTCACCACAGTCTTCGGTCACAGGAGTGTCCGGTTGAAAGGGAATATTCGTCACCAGTTCCCCGAGAAAAATCCATGAACCGAATTTGGGTGATATAATGGCACAGTTCTTGGCGCTAAAACCAATCCCCGCACGCTGGGACACCGCACGATCCACCAGTGCTCCTGTGTCTACCATGCTTTCGATCATGGCTTCAGGTACACGTTCACGTATAAAGTTTACCAACTTGTCCATCGCTGTACGCAGCACCTGATGATAGTCCTGACCCCAAGCTGAACGGGCAAAAATGCCGCGATACGCACCAGGCTCCGATTTCGGTGGATTCACCATCTTGGACTGATACGCTACTGCTATCGCGATAAGAGACGCCGGTTCGCCCTCCTTCAAGGAAGGGTGTACCCTTTTTTGAATATCCGGTTCTTCAAAACCTGATGCATACCCTTTATCCCGCGACTGCTCCAACAGCGACTTCAGGGAAACAAAGGGATCCGCCGAAGCAAATCCGATATCATCAATGCCCAGTCCGGGGCCAGCTGCCTTGATCTCCTGTTTTAACTTCTCCCATACGGAGGCTTCCTGTGCTGCCCCGGTCTGTACGCTCGTCATTTCTCTTCCCTCTCTTCTTCCAACACGTATTCCGTAAATAGTGAACGCCCGCCTCACGGTATGAGGACAGGCGTTAATTTCTATATATGCCTTGCTTACTTGCATTCAAAACGGATCGAGTCTATATGGTTTAACGCAAAATGCAGTCTGAAGTTGTTGTCCTGTCAGCATTTTACAATTTCTTCAATTCAGAAAACGGCCAGAAAATAAATTCAGCCTTGCCCACAATCTGGTCAGATGTAATACTGCCAAACACTCGGCTATCCTTACTTTTGCCTTCATGACGATTATCTCCCATCACGAAGAAATGATCCGGCTCCAGTGTGATTGGGCCAAAATCGGGATCTTGCACCTCGATATCGGTGTACGTTTCCGCTTGACGCTCGCCGTTCACATACAGATGGTGATCCCTGACTTCAATGGTATCTCCCGGAAGTCCTACGATCCGTTTTACCAGAAAATCCTTCTTCTCCACACCTTCACTTGGATCACGAAGTACAATCACATCGGATCGGGAAGGTGTATCCAGATGATATACAATTTTGTTGACGAAAAGACGATCCCGCTCAACCAATGTCGGCTGCATGGACTGTCCCTTGACCATCGAAAGATTAAACACAAACAGGTTAAGCAGCATCATGATGACAAAAGCAACAACAATCGTTTTGACCCAGTCCCACAGCTCGACCACCCAGGATTTCTCCGGTTGTTCAGGCTTTGGCGGTTGATTACGTTCCTCGGAAGCCATATGTTCCATTGAATGATGATTGGAATTCAAAGGGACACCTCATTTATTAATTAGTTGAATTAAGCTTGCACAATGATGATCATACTCCCCTTCAGTCTACTTCATTTGGAAGAGTGAAACAATTGGTTATGAGCACCAATACCTTGGATATCATGTGTATAGCCTGGTTAGGCGCAGTGGTCTAATTGAATGGGAGACACCGAAGCGTGTTCAGAGAATGAGAAAATCAGAGGAATATTACGTAAAGGTCCTTCATACAAATAGAAAGGCACATCTCTCACGTTCTTACACGTTAAAGAGATATGCCTAATATGAAATGAACATCTTTTTTATTTCTTTTTAAACATGCAAACTAAGCTTTAGACAAAATACTAAGATTCTGGAAAGCGCTCATAATCTGATTGGCACCGTAACCCATAGCTTCATATAGAGGCATGGCTACTTTGTTGTGCTCATCACCCGCCACCCATACCTGGCTGACTTTACGCTGCTGGAACCTTTGTTCCATAGCCTCGACAAGTGTTTTGCCGACTCCACGGCGACGATAGTCTGGATGTACCGCAATACGGTAGATGCAACCCTGGTTTTGATCAATCGTACCGATCAAAGCGCCGACGAGGTCTCCCTCTTCTTCCGCAACCATGATCAGGTCAGAATCCCATGACAATTGACGGGCAAACGGGCCCATCGTGTTCTCATAACACTCTTCCGATAGCGCAACCTGGAGAAGCTCCGTCATCTGGCTTGCATCACTCAACTGAAAGGAACGAACGTGCATGTCTTAAATCTCCCTTTTCGTTAGCTTAGATGAGGTTTTTTACAAAAAGGAGTTCCCTTTTACCAAAAACCCAATGTTCATATAATGACAAAAAACGAGAAAATACCGCTTCTTCGTCAATTAAACCATACTTTACTCCATAAAACACGCATTTTCTTTTGAAAGCGCTTAATTGTAACCGTTTACAATAAGATTATTCAAGTTTTTGCTTTTTTGTCTATTAAAATCACATAAATATATTCATAAAGGGTAAAATATGTTTGTTATCTCTGGCCCATGATTAAATCAACGCTTCGGGGGACTTAATAAACAAAAATGTTGCTTAATTAGCCCGAATGCGGTTTAATATTAGTGGCAAGGGTATTATTACATATGTACCTGATTTAAAAAAAACCTAAAATCTCAGGAGGTATTTCATTATGGCTTTTCAATTACCAGCACTTCCTTACGCTAACGACGCATTGGAACCACATATCGATGCACAAACGATGGAAATTCACCACGATCGCCATCACAATACTTATGTAACGAACTTGAACGCAGCTCTGGAAAGCGCTCCTGAACTGCAAGAAAAAAGCTTGGAAGATCTGATTGCTAACCTTGACAGCGTACCTGAAGGCATCCGCACAGCGGTTCGCAACAATGGTGGTGGACATGCTAACCACAGCTTGTTCTGGGAAATCATCGGACCTAACGGCGGCGGCGCTCCTACAGGCGATATCGCTGCAGCAATTGATAGCGAACTGGGTGGCTTTGATAAATTCAAAGAAGATTTCGCTAAAGCAGCTACAACTCGCTTCGGTTCCGGCTGGGCTTGGCTCGTAGTTGGCAAAGATGGCAAGTTGTCCATCACTAGCACACCTAACCAAGACAGCCCTCTCTTCGAAGGTCTGACTCCGGTTCTGGGTCTGGATGTATGGGAGCACGCTTACTACCTGAAATATCAAAACAAACGTCCTGATTACATCGGTGCTTTCTGGAATGTAATCAACTGGGATGAAGTGAACAAACGTTACGCTTCTGCAAAATAATACTGTTCGCATGCAACAGTTAACATTAAAGAGAGCCTGGTTCGGTCATCGTGACCGTGATCAGGCTCTCTTTTTGCTATCGCAATCGGTATTTATAGTTAATGGATATCTTTTCTAACGAACCAGAGACACGCTATTGCTCCATATTTCATCGTATCGTGAACCTAACGAATCTCAGCGTAACTATTCCCCAAAATAAGGGCGTTGATTCGCACTTTTAGGTTAATTTAGCTAAGATAACGTCACTCAGATTCGTTAGCTCCCCCATTTAATCATTCACTTGATCATACGCACCGGCAAAATAACTGCTGATCAGCTTCAGAAATATATTCGGAAATGCCATCTTGTCCATATCTTCCGGTCCGATCCAGCGGTAGGTCAAGCCATCGCCTTTCCCTGTCAGTGTCGGAGTGTTCAGCGCCAGGTCACTAACATCAGATGGGGACATTAACTTCTCTCCATCGTTAAGCGATGTTGAGATAATGTTCTGCGAATTAGGCATGCCTGGCTCCGATGAATGCGTTGTGGCTGACTCAGGTGACACAGCAGAAGATGAGGCTGTGCCCTCCTTCGTTGCCGCCTGTGCGTCGTAGGCGGCTCTGGCTTCCGCTGCAATCAGCGGAAGCTCACTGCTCTGGTCCTGCTCGGTACACTTGTACACCTGCAGGCTCCAGACAATGTGGCTGAACACATGCTCCGCATGGGTAGCCAGCCCTTCCGGGCGGGCAGCGAAGCCTTCCGCCCACAGACTGCCGGCCAGCAAGGCCATGGCCGGCTCATCCGCCAGCGGCGCCGCCTTCTTGCTGGCTGCGGCGGGCGCCGCGAGCACATGCGGCAGCTCCCACATCCGGGCCAGCAGGCCCGTGTCTGGGCGCTGGCGCACAAGCACTTGGCCGCGGTGATCGCCGCGGCCCTCCACAATCGCGACCAGCCGCTGCTCAGGGCGCGGCGGCTTCGCCTTGGTCTTGACCGGCAGCGTAAGCTCTCTTCCGGCGATGCGGCCGGAACATTGCTCCATGACCGGGCAAGTCAGGCAGTGCGGCGCTTTGGGCGTGCACACCAGCGCGCCAAGTTCCATCAGCGCCTGATTGAAATCACGCGCTCGCCCTTCCGGAATGAGCTCTCCTGCGAGCTCTTCCATCAACACCCGGGTGCTGCCCTTCATAATGTCCTCATCAATGAGGAAGTATCGGGACAGGACCCGCATAACATTGCCATCTACCGCAGGCTGCGGCTGGTTGAAGGCAATGCTGAGAATGGCTCCGGCAGTATACGGGCCAACCCCTTTTAATGCGAAGACAGCCTGCTTGTCCTGAGGCATCTCGCCTCCGTGCAGCTCCATGACTTGTCTCGCAGCCGCCTGAAGATTACGTGCACGGGAGTAATAGCCGAGTCCCTCCCAATTTTTCAGAACATCCTCCTCGGGTGCTTCCGCAAGTGCCTGCACGGTTGGAAAATTCCCGATAAAACGATTGAAATACGGAATGACCGTATCGACCCGTGTCTGCTGAAGCATAATCTCTGATACCCACGTAAAATACGGATTGTTGTGGCGACGCCACGGCAAATCCCGTCGGTTGATCATATACCAGTCCAGCAAATTCACGCTGAAATGTTGTTTCTGTTCCTGTAAACCCATATTTCCGTCCTCTCCTATTGCCAAGCTAGCTACTTTTCCATCTGTTCTACGATCGCAAAGGCCGCTGCCAATTCCGTCTGATGCGTAATGCTCAAATGTATGTCATATTGTTTGTCGTATGGCAGCTGCAGGCGTTCCCAGGCCTGACTGGACAGCGAGGCCACCGGACGTCCTGTCCCATCAGGCAGCACTTCGATGTCAGTAAAGCCCATAACGCCACCAATACCGCACCCAAATGCCTTGGACACCGCTTCTTTCGCTGCAAATCGACCGGATACAAACTCCGTCATCCGCTTCCCCCGATGGAACGCAATCTCCCGCTCTGCTGGCGTTAATATTCGTTTCAAAAAAGCTTCCGCATGGCGACCGGACAGCAGCTTCCGCATACGTCCAATCTCCAGCACATCATTGCCAATGCCATATATCATCAACGCTTCACCTGCTTAATCTTTTATACTGTAAGAGGTTGTTCAAAAGTCCCATCTTCTTGGTACTGAAAACCGCTCTTTTTGAACATGCATTGTATAAAATCTCCATTCCATCACATGATCCGTAACTCTCCGAACACGTATTCTATTGTAGCAGGAGGGGCGTCCAGAAGCGAGTACCTATCGGCATTACCATATATGCTAAAATATAAATCAGGAATCGTCTGAAATTCTGAGGAGGTCTGAATTATGCCCATCACTTTTGAATTGCCCACTGACGTAGATGCTATCATTCGCGGCGACTTTTTCCCTGCACAACACCCCGCTCAGGGCGTCATCATTCTGTCTCACGGATACAAAGGCTTCAAAGACTGGGGCATGTTCCCTTACGCAGCTTCACAGCTAAGCCAGACGCATCATGTATTGATCTTTAATTTCTCTCACAACGGTATCGGTGAATATCCGGAGCAATTCTCAGAACTGGAAAAGTTCGCAGTCAATACCTACAGCCGGGAGCTTGCCGATCTGGCCCTGGTACTGGAGCATGTAGCTACACAACCTGAATTCACCGGACTTACTGTGTACCTAGTTGGTCATAGTCGCGGTGCGGGCGTAAGCCTCGTCTATGCACTGGATCATCCCGAACAGGTGGCAGGTGTCATCTCCTGGAATGGCGTAACCAATCTGGATCTCTTCACAGCGGAGCAAAAAGAAGAAATGCGTACGCAGGGCCGCAGCCATGTCGTTAACGGACGTACAGGTCAGCAGATGCCACTGGACGTGTCTATACTGGAAGACCTGGACAAGCACAGCGAACGTTACGCTATTATTGACCGCTTATCTTCTTCACCTTTGCGAGTCGCACTCATTCAGGGAACGGAAGATCCGCAGCGTCTTCGGGAGGGTTCTGCTGCACTTGTTCAAGCCCGTCCTGATATCCCATGGCACCAGATTAATGAGGGAAACCATACCTTCAATACTGTTCATCCATTTAAAGAAACAACTCCGCAACTGGAACAAGTCATCACCCAGACCCTGCAACAGATCAAAGACTGGAGTAGCTAACTCTTCTTTAATATTGTAGTCACCTGGATTTTTGCAGTTTCTCGTTCCACATAAAAAAAGAGTCACTGTGTGAGCAGTGACTCTTTTGCATTCCCTAAGAGGGAATGTATTTCAATATTGGTGTTAACAGCTTATAACAAGCTTGCTCATCCATCCGTATTAGATACCCGGAATGGCATTGCGTTTGTGATGTGTACGCGTATAGAACGCTTCGAGGCGCTCTTGGGCAGCCGGATCGATCTGTTTTCCTTCGAGATAATCACTGTTCGCTTCATACGAAATTCCCAGCTCATCTTCGTCCGTCTGACCTTCCCATAGCCCTGCAGATGGTGCCTTGTCCAAAATAGCCTGTGGCACTTTCAAATATGCTGCCAGCTGGCGTACCTGACGTTTGTTCAGCGTGCTCAGTGGTGTGATATCGACAGCACCATCGCCCCATTTGGTATAGAAGCCCGTGATGGCTTCGGACGCATGATCCGTACCTACAACGAGCAGGTTTTCTTCAAACGAAAGCGCATATTGCATCACCATACGAGTTCTCGCCTTAACGTTACCTTTGCCTTGGTGAGTCATATGGCGTGGGCTGCCCAAGGATTTGAATCCTTGCTCCACTTCCAGTGCAATCTCGTTCACCGCATCTTCAATATTCGTTTCCACAACATGCTTCAGATCGTATGCTTTCGCTACAGCGTAGCTGTGGTCGATATCGGATTGTTCACCATAAGGTTGGAACACACCCAGCGTTTTGTACTCTTGTTTATTCTCTTCCGTAAGCTCGTCCGTCGCTTTTTTGCAAAGCGCCGTTGCCACTGCACTGTCAATACCGCCGCTGATCGCAATCAGCAAACCCTTGGCACCCGCATTTTTAACATACGTCTTCAGAAAATCAACACGCTTGCGTACTTCCTCTTCTTCATTAATGCTTGGTTTAACCTTCAATTCAGCGATGATCTGTTGTTGCAAACTCATCGTTCACACACCCCGTTTCTAAATTAATGAAATTTGATGTCCATCTTGAAAGGTCCGAATGGTTCAATAACCTTATCTATCCAAAATGAAACGCCCCGGCATCGGTGATCCGAAGGGCGGGGCGTTCTATGGAGCGAATTAACGGCAATAACGTTCAAATGCATTTGTCAGATCAGCCGCAATTTCCTCTGCAGAACGGTCTTCCACTTGATGACGCTCGATAAAGTGAACAAGTTCTCCGTCTTTCATCAGAGCGATGGACGGTGAAGATGGAGGATACGGTGCAAAGAATTCACGTGCTTTTGCAGTTGCTTCCTTGTCCTGACCAGCAAATACAGTGTACAGGTGATCCGGTGTAATATCGTGTTGAAGTGCTTGGGACACCCCTGGACGGCATTGACCTGCGGCACATCCGCAGACAGAGTTAATGACAACCAGTGCTGTTCCTTTTGCATCTGGAAGACTTGCTTCCACTTCTTCAGGAGTACGCAACTCCTGGATTCCTAGACGAGTTAACTCATCCCGCATGGGTTGAACCATATCTTTCATGTATTGATCAAATGACATTGACATTCGGTTTCACTCCTTATAAATGGTTGTTCTATGATCTCGATCGAATTAAAGGCGAATAACTCTCCAAAACAACGTTACATTCATATCGAACATTATGGATGTAATGATGTGCTATTCCTATTATACATCCATAAGCAATGAAAGCAAGATTCAGAAACCGCCTGCGGAAAGGCTTCTTCTATAATATTATGTCTCATTGTCTGGCAAAATATGCTGAATGACTAACGTTCAAATGCCACTTTGAAGGTGGTACCCTGACCTTCCTCCGATTCCACAGTGATGGTTCCATTATGTCGTTCCACAATACTCAGGCACATCGACAATCCAAGTCCGGTTCCCTTGGCTTTTGTCGTGTAAAAAGGTTCAAACAGCTTTTCCTTCTTCACCCGGGGTATACCCGGTCCTGTGTCACGTACACACAGTTCCACCTTATCATCCACGATCCGCGTTTCCAGCGTAAGCACACCCTTCTCATTCATGGCTTCCATCCCGTTACGGGCCAGGTTCAATACCACCTGTTTGATTTCCTTTGAATTGAGATGCAACTTCGGCACATTATGGGCGAGCATGAGTTCAATACTCTGACCACGCAGGTTCGCATCCGCCCATAACAATGGACTGAGTTCATGGATGATATCGTGCAGCTGGGATTCCTCTTTCTCGGCAATACGATTCTGAGCCAGAGACAAAAAATCATTAATGATACTGTTGGCCCGATCCAGCTCTTCCAGAACGATCCGGTAATAGTGATCCAGGGAGTCCGGACTCTTTTCCTGCATCAGTTGAAGAAAGCCCCGCACAACTGCCATGGGATTACGCACCTCATGCGTAATGCTTGCAGCCATCTGCCCTACCAGACTGAGACGATCCACATTATCGAGTTCACTTCGCAGCATCTCAAGCTCCGTGATATCCTGAATGATCAGCATGGCTCCTGTTACTTCTCTCGCAGACTCTGTTGAAAAGGCATAGATCGGAACGGTTCGGGATTGCAAGACGTTTGCACCGTAACGAACGGTCAATCCACTAATCTCACCATGAACGACGGCTCTGCGAATGCTTTTATCCATCTTGTCCGCCTGACCTTGTTCAACAAATTGAGTGGCAGGCTGTCCAATGAGATCAGGGGTGGAGGTACAGGGAAGCTGTTCTCTTGCCATTTGCTTCATCATCTCATTGACAAACATCACTGTGCCTTGTTTATCTACGGTGGCAATGGAGAGCGGCACTGCGTTCAGAATCTGATGAAGTTTCTCCGATTCGTCTATGTATCGGTTGTGTACTTCCGAGAGATGCTGCTCCAGTCCGCGATAGTGCTTCATCCGTTCCAGCCATAGCAGACTCAGAATGCCTGCAACAATGGCTCCTGCGGTATATCCAAGAGCTGTAAGTATCAGGTAGGTTGCAGAGTACGTGGATTCATTCTGGAGGGATGCGATCCATAACAGACTCGTTACAACCAGTTCCATTGTAATTAGGATAATGAGGATCGTCATTTTGCGTGAAGGTGTATTATGCTTGAATCGTTTGGCAGACAACCATACAATAGGATAGAGAAGAATGCCCGTATGAAGGAGAAATCCGTACAGATCATAGGGATGCGCAAACAGAAAATAGAAGAGAATATGTAGAATGGACAGCGTTACGCCTATAGCGGTCTTACAATACAAAATAACAAGTATCACAGGTACAATACTTAATGATATGGGTACAGCTACCGGGCTTGCATAGAGTGCAAATAGCAGACACAATAGCATGCTCAGGGCACTTGTCACAGCAAAACTGGTATAAACGGTTCCGGCATGATCCATTTTGGCAATAGCCCGCTTGGAGAGTACCAGACGGAATAAGGGAATCAGAAATACCGCCGTCCCTGCCAGCAGTACTTGTAAAAGCATGTCCTTTAACGCAACCACAATGCCATCTCCTCCTCTGCCTGCACATTCCCTCATGTATTTCTGATTAAAACATAGGCGACAGTATATTACAATATATCCCTTAAGACTGCACAATAGAACTGCCTCAACTCCATTATATTTCAGAAAAAGCCAGGAGTAGACACAGTTTACGTAAAACAGACAAAATCAATGAAAAAAGAGGGTAATAACATATGTATGATGTCATTGTAATTGGTGGCGGATCCGCGGGCCTGATGGCTTGCGTTGCAGCTGCCGAGCATGGAGCATCCGTGCTTCTGCTGGATAAAGGAGATCAACTGGGTCGTAAACTCGGCATATCTGGCGGAGGTCGATGCAATGTAACCAATGCCAAGGAAACGGATGAACTCATCCGACACATTCCGGGTAATGGACGCTTTTTATATAGTTCATTCCAGAATCTGGACAACCAGGGAATCATGCGTTTCTTCGAGAATCTCGGAATCGCCCTGAAAGAAGAAGACAACGGCAGAATGTTCCCAGTAACCGATAAAGCAAAAACAGTTGTGGATGCGCTGGTAGGCAAAATTGTCTCCCTCGGCGTTGAGATTCGTACCAAAGAACCGGTGAAGGAACTCATTCAGAACGGTCAGCAAGTACAGGGTGTTAAATTGATGTCCGGCAAAACGATCCTTGGACGTTCTGTCATTATCGCTACTGGTGGCAAATCCGTACCTCAAACCGGATCAACCGGAGACGGTTACCCCTGGGCTGAGGCTGCGGGTCACACGATTACGGAGTTGTATCCAACCGAAGTGCCTATTGTATCTGGGGAGAGTTGGATTCAATCCAAAGAACTGCAAGGTTTGTCATTGAGGGATATCGGCTTATCTGTATTGGACGCCAAAGGAAAAACCGTCATCTCCCATCGCGGGGATATGATCTTCACGCATTTTGGAGTGTCTGGACCGGTTGCATTGCGTTGTAGCCAATTTATCCGCAAAGTTCAGATGAAGTCTGGAAACCCGCAGGTCATCATGAGCATTGATCTGTTCCCAGAGCTGTCCGCAGGTGCATTGGAAGCACAGGTTCAACAGGTATTGGAACAAGAGTCCCGCAAGGCTGTCAAAAACATACTGAAAACATGGATTCCAGAGCGCATGATTCCATTAATGATGAAACGGGCAGAGATCAGCGATGACCTTACATTCCACCATTTCCCCAAAGGCATGTTAAGCAACTTATGTGAGTTAATGAAAGCTTTTACCTTCCGTGCAGACGGAACGAGATCACTCAAAGAAGCCTTCGTCACTGGGGGAGGAATTCACTTAAAGGAAATATACCCAAAAACAATGGAATCCAAGCTGCTGCCTGGACTATTCTTTTGCGGTGAAGTGCTGGATATTCACGGCTACACCGGCGGGTATAATATCACTGCTGCTTTCTCCACCGGATATACGGCTGGCATGCATGCGGCTGAATATAGACACGCTACATTATAGTAGAGGTTGTTCAAAAAAGTCCGCTTTTGAATACAACTCATGCCTACTGGCATCATCAGCGATGAATTGCTTCAGATGTCAAAAACCCCGATATCCACTGTCTGTGGAGTATCGGGGTTTTTGGGCATTATTCCATTTTAGTAAGACGGAACGAACCACTCTTAGCTTGTGATCTTTCCCTTCTATGCCTTGACACTGCCTGAAAATCCATCAGCCGAATCATCGTATGTCGGGTCCTCGCTATAGTTATGTCTGCCCTGCTCCGTCTGGCTTCCCTGGTTTCCGCTCGCATACCCCTCATTCCAGTCCTCATTCACGAGATGAGCCGGAATTGATATGTTCTGAAACTGATCCAGTTCTTCCGTCTGCGAGGCAAATACGGCACTTCCCCCATGAGATTGTACAATCTCTACAGCAGACTGAGGATCTTGGCGATCTGTGGGGATATACAATTCCAGCGGGCCAGACTGATATGGCTTATATCCCAATTCCTCCAAGGTTGCCTTGGCGGCATTCAACGCTGAACCGTCTGAGAAATGCACCTGTAGTTCGCTATTATCCATCATCATTATCTCTTCCTCCTTGCTACAGCTAATCTCTCATCACCCATAGATGAGATTCTTCTTCTATAGCATGGTCAGTTATAGCGCGTGATATGCTCTAACTTAGTAAGGAATTCCTTTAGGCACGTGTAAGCCGAACCCATCCAGCAATAGATAATACACAAAGTCCGAAGGCCACCGCCCCTGCAGCTGTCAGAATACCCACGATCCAGCCGAGCCAGGCCAATCCCAGCGTGAATCCCATCAGAATACCAATCGGAACGAACAACATTCGAACCATCATAGAACCTGCACGATGCAGGGCCTCCGAGTCATACGTTATAAGCTGAACATAGTCCGACGTTGCAAAAACATCCCAGGAACGATAAAACATCACCGTCAACATGATGATTAATAACGCACACACGATGACATTGACCGGAAAAGGGGGTAATGCAACTGCTGCAATGGATAGTCCGCCAAGCTGCAAATACAATTTCATCGTGGCCGAGTTCCGAAAAAACGCCTTGAACGCAATCTCTGCTGTCCGATTCGCGATGGAACGATTGCGTAACAATTTCCGTGGTTTGCGGAAGATTATGGACCGTGTTCGTGGAGCTTTCGGCTTGCTCACCGCCCGACTTAACATTAGAGCTGTAAGCTGCAGCCTGCTCCGCAGATCCTCTCGTACATCCCCTTCAAACGTTCCCTTCATTAACAGCCTCATCTGTCCAACGGTAATCAGAAGAAGCATGATAAGCACGATGCCAAAGATAATCTTCCACGTCTGTTCATGTATCCATGATGTCGCATGGATGGTCATATAACCTATGCCAATCACGAGAGGGACCATCCGAATCCAGCGTCGCCAACCCGTATATCGAACCTTCGTGATATGTAGTGTTATGGCTTGAAATGAAGCTACTGCGCCGAACCAGACAGCCATAAGTGCAATCTGGAGATTCGACATCTCATAGACACGGGACCACAGAGGAGCAGCTAGTGCTGTAACCAAGATCATCTTGCCCAGATGTTGCAGACAGGACCGGTAGAGCCCTTGCCTCATTAGGGTGCGCATCCACAACGACCTTGATTTCAAAAACAATACATCCGCTTCCTCCACAAATATCAGCACACCCCCGGTAAGCATGACCACGTCAATTAGCCCGGTCAGTACGGGAAGTGGTAATCCTGTTGCCCATGCAGGCAGCATTTTGGTCCATAAACTCATGTACCACCCAATCAGATAGAGCAGACCCGGAACAAGCAGGTATACCCACACCGTCCAATCCACGACGAGTCTGAGGTTTTTCATCTGCTCCCTGAAATGCTCTTTGCGTCTTCGCTTGTATAAACGAAGTGGTGTATAACGCCGGGAAGTTTCCATCCTCTCTCACCCTCTCTATCTAAGTCGTCAGTATATCAAAACAGTCGAACAAAGAGGCTCCCGGCAGTCCTGCCACTTCACGGATCTCATCCAATGTACCCTCGGCAGCAGATCTGCCAGAAGCAATCAGAATAAATCGGTCGCAGATTCGTTCAGCGGTATCCAACACATGCGTAGACATGAGCACACCCGCACCACGGCGGCGTTCATCATCAAGTAATTTCAGAAAATCCTTGGTTGCACGGGGGTCCAATCCGATGAACGGCTCGTCCACGATATAGATATCCGGCGAAGACAGAAAACCGATCATCAGCATCATTTTCTGCCGCATGCCCTTCGAAAAACTGGCTGGAAGATCATTCCGAACGTGGTCCATGCCGAAGCGAACCAATAGCTCCTCCGCTCTGGCGACAAAGACCTCTTCTTCCATTTCATACGCTGCTGCGGCCAGATCAAGATGTTCCCATAGGGTCATATATTCGTAAAAAACCGGTTGCTCCGGGATATAGGCATAGCGACCATCTCCCCCAATCGTCACTTCATAGTTTGCATGTTCCAGCAGACCAAGCAGTGTTTTGATCGTGGTACTTTTGCCCGCACCATTTGGACCGATAATACCTACCAGCTCTCCTCGCGCCACATTCATTCGAATATTGCGAATGGTCGATTGTCCTGGCTCGTATCCTGCCTCTGTAATATGTACGTCCAATATGGACTCCTGTGTAACTGTACCTCCATGCTCTATCTTCATATCGAACACTCCTGTTCTGATTCGGGGCTTATTAGATCAACTCATTTTATTGTATACGAGTTGTGAGCTGTTTGTTTGATCATTTTGAGCGTTTTTATTTCGGCAAAAAAAGAAGCAGGGGTTCCGGAGCCCCTGCTTCTTCATATTACAGTGAAAATCTCATATTACCGATTTGTCTCCACCACAGATGTAGTTTCACTTTCTGCATCCGCATCTACGTTCAGACCCAGATCCAAGCTTCCACGACTTTCATTCGCGAAGTTACTGCTCGTGTTGCGATCACGGTCATTCACGCTGTTGTTGCGTTCAGTTTGAGCCATTGTTGCACTCTCACCTTCCGATTTGGCGTTCAGACCCAAATCCAGCGCACCGCGGCTTTCATTCATGAAGTTACTGCTCGTGTTGCGATCACGGTCGTTCACGCTGTTGTTACGTTCAGATTGAGTCATTGTTGCACTCTCACCTTCCGCTTTGGCGTTCAGACCCAGATCCAAGCTTCCACGACTTTCATTCGCGAAGTTACTGCTCGTGTTGCGATCACGGTCGTTCACGCTGTTGTTACGTTCAATTTGAGTCATTGTTGCACTCTCACCTTCCGCTTTGGCGTTCAGACCCAGATCCAAGCTTCCACGACTTTCATTCGCGAAGTTACTGCTCGTGTTGCGATCACGGTCATTCACGCTGTTGTTGCGTTCAGTTTGAGTCATTGTTGCACTCTCACCTTCCGCTTTGGCGTTCAGGCCCAGATCCAAGCTTCCACGACTTTCATTCATGAAGTTACTGCTCGTGTTACGCTCACGGTCGTTCACGCTGTTGTTACGTTCAGTTTGAGTCATTGTTGCGCTCTCACCTTCCGCTTTGGCGTTCAGACCCAAATCCAGCGCACCGCGGCTTTCATTCATGAAGTTACTGCTCGTGTTGCGCTCACGGTCGTTCACGCTGTTGTTACGTTCAGATTGAGTCATTGTTGCACTCTCACCTTCCGCTTTGGCGTTCAGACCCAGATCCAAGCTTCCACGACTTTCATTCGCGAAGTTACTGCTCGTGTTGCGATCACGGTCATTCACGCTGTTGTTGCGTTCAGTTTGAGTCATTGTTGCACTCTCACCTTCCGCTTTGGCGTTCAGACCCAGATCCAAGCTTCCACGACTTTCATTCATGAAGTTACTGCTCGTGTTACGCTCACGGTCGTTCACGCTGTTGTTACGTTCAGTTTGAGTCATTGTTGCGCTCTCACCTTCCGCTTTGGCGTTCAGGCCCAGATCCAAGCTTCCACGGCTTTCATTCATGAAGTTACTGCTCGTGTTACGCTCACGGTCGTTCACGCTGTTGTTGCGTTCAGTTTGAGTCATTGTTGCGCTCTCACCTTCCGCTTTGGCGTTCAGACCCAGATCCAGCGCACCGCGGCTTTCATTCATGAAGTTACTGCTCGTGTTGCGCTCACGGTCATTCACGCTGTTATTGCGTTCAGTTTGAGCCATTGTTGCACTCTCACCTTCCGCTTTCGCGTTCAGACCGAGACCCAGCGCTCCACGGCTTTCGCTCGTATAGCTGCTGTTTACGTTCCGACCATCGCCGCCTCGTGAATAATCGCTCATCGTTGTACCTTCTCCCGACACATTGGCATTCAAGCCAAGGCCTAGCTTGCCAGAACTGCTACGCTCAGCAGTGTGGTCGGAAGAATGATCATTGTATCGGTTCGTGCTCTCTGAGGATAAGCCGGCATTGAGTCCAAGATCCAAATTCAATGCTCCGCTTGCACTGGATGAACCTCCATAGCTACCATTGGTACCGTAACCTGTGTCCCGGTGTCCTGACAGAAGAGATCCCAGTTCCAGACGCAAACCTGCATTCAGATCCAGATTACCATTACTGTTATTGCTATAGCTATCTGCGTAAGTTGCCTGCGAAGCTCCCAGCAATCCAGCCACCAACGTACCCGACAATACCGACAATTTTACCCAACGATTCACTTTTTTCATGATTATATACACTCCTTCTCAATTTTGGTTGAATTAACGCCAATGTTGTCTATGAGAAAGAGGTATATTGCGGCGGTCGTCCCGGTGGTGCCTGTGACCATTGACTGAACCCATCCAGGCGTTCCATTCGGAAAGCAAAATCATAATCCGGCGTAACCAGACCTGTTGTTGCTCCCGGAAGTGCAGCTGCTGGAGCGGTTGCTCCACCTCCAGTTACACCTGACGCACCGGAGCTTGTCCCGGCGGAAGCATTCGCTGCTCCGGGAGAAGTTGCCGCAACAGACCAACTTGTTGGTCGTTCTGTGCGAGGCTGCAATGGAGATGCTGCATTATCATCATCTTGTTTCGAATTGGCTTCCAGGTTGCTCCGCACTTGTTCAGTGACAGATGGTTTAACAGTGTTCTGATCCACGAGGAATAACTCGTTATCAGGCAAATCTGCATTGACATCGGAATCCTGTGTCAGATCGGTTCCGTCAACAGGCAGTGCCTGCGGGACAACAGGTTGTTCTGGACGTACTCCTGGTTCCGGGGTGACCTCAATCACGTTGCCCGTAACCTGAACTGCGTCCTGCCCTTCCACGTTGTTCTGTGATGAAACAGGATCTGCGAGTGCACTCGTATTGGAAGTTTTAACATTCGGTGTTTTGACGACCGGCTGTTGTTCCGGAGTGACTACAGGCCGTTCCGGCTTCACACTTGGAATCTCCACCTTCTCCTGATCAGGATTGAGTTCAGCGGATACGTCTACAACAGGAACTTCTGCTTTCACAGAAGGTAGCTGGACATTCCCCTTACTCAGATCCACTTGAGATGAAGAGATATTGACCGAAGTAACCTCGGGTACATCCACCTTCACGGAAGGTAATTCAACCTTACCCTGCCGAAGGTTAGTTTTCACAGCAGACGTCTCTGCCTTGATTACCTCGGGTACCTCTGCGGTAACCTCGGGCAAGGAAGCTGTACCTTCGTTCAGATTCACCTGACTGCTTGATACATCGGCTTTGATCACCGGCGTATCCGCCTGTACAGACGGCAGTTCAACGGTTCCCTCCTTCGCATCAATACCTATCTCTGATGTTCCGGCCGATCCAAGCGGTGTATCTACTTTCAGCTCAGATACACTCAGCTTACCTGTGGATTCATTCGCTTTGATCGACGGAACTTCAACATCCAATAATGGTGTGGACACCGATACCGACGGAGTCAGGTTCAACCCGCCATCCGAATCGCGTGAGAGCAGATTCAGCGACAATCCGCTGGACGGTTTTTCAGAAGATATCTGAGCATCATCCGCATACACATGCGAAGATCCAAACCCCAGCATCAAGGTCCCGGCAAGTATTGCCAGTGGTATGCTTCCAAGACGTACTATGGATTTTGGTAACTTTACATTCAAGTTGCTTCACCCCCTTTCCGCTACTGCGTTGGTTGGTGGGACAAGGCATATGAGTTTTCCCCTAGGAATAATTAGAATACAGGGATTTCTGCCTGTTCCTCATTAAACGTGAAGGCGTTTACTCAAACGCATTTTAATCAAAAACTTTAAATTTGAAGTAAATTCAAACCTTCATTTCAATTGTTCTAACCTGAACAGATCCGGCATGTTTTTAGTCGCCTGCAATCATGGTCTTGGCGGCAATGGAGCCATTCAGATCGGCTTTTTCCCTGTTGCGTCTCATCAAATAAATCAAACCAAGCAGGGTCAGCAAAATACCTGAACAGACAAAAGCTGGCACTACACCGAATGAGGTGACCATGAATCCACCTACCACCGGGCCCATAATATTACTGGCTGTCATAATGCTGCCTACCGTTCCAAATACCCTGCCTGTCATTGGCTCGGGTGTCTGTTCCTGCAACAGGATTTGAAAGGGTACAATCGCAAACCCAATTCCAACACCTGCCAAGGCAAAGAGGGATGCTAGCAGCAGATTGGCACCCAGCCCGGCGTGCGGCCAAATTCCAACAATAACACCGGCTCCGCCGATAACCAGACCCATGAGTATGGTACCCAGACCCATTTTCAAAACATGCCCTGCATGCTTCCACTTCCGCACACTCATCGCTGCAATTAATGTACCTACACCACTGGCCGCCACACACCATCCCAGCAGATCACTTGAAATTCCGGGAAGCTGTCTGAATAACACCACGGTCTGTGAATCGGCAAATTGCAGAAAAAGTATGGCTGAAGCAAGCAAGATCAGAGACGTTCCTACATGAGGGAGAGATGCGAGCATGCGGATGCCCTCCTGTGTATCCTTCCAAAAAGAGTCTTTAGGGCGGTTGCGAACACCCCCAGCTGTCTCTTCCTCTACTTCTGTTACGTTATGAATTGCAGATTGGATCACCCGCGTTCCAGGAATCCACAATAAAATGATGCCGGAAATCAGAAAAGACGCTGAATCGAGAACAAAACACCAGGTGATGCCAAAAGCGGCTACCAACAGCCCACCAAGCGCTGGACCGATAATTTTGGACATCTGTTCAATGATTGAGCTAATGGATACAGCTTGCGCAAGCTGCTCATGAGGTACAATTTCTTTCAGTTTTCCGTTCTTCGCAGGAGAAAAAATGACATCGAACAGGGATTTGAGGACAAGCAGTAGGTAGACATGCCAGATCTGATCAGCAAAAATCAACGCACCCACGATGATGATCCGTGCACCATCAGCTACAATCATCAGCCATTTTCGGTTCAGACGATCTGCAAGCGTGCCCGCGAATGGCCCTGTCAACAGAACAGGTAGTGCTGCAGATAGTGTGACAAATGTAATCTCCCATGGCGTTGCATTCCAGCGGATACCCACGAGGGTCAGGATTGCGAGCAGATGCAGCCAATCTCCCAGATTGGAAATGGCCTGAGCTACCATCAATGTTACAAAAGATCGGTTATTCTTCAGCGGTCGATGTCCTTCAAACGTTAAATCACTTGTCATGCTTCTTCTCCCCCATTACCTTCCGAATTCATGATATGAACTCATTATAAGAGAGCAGGGCTTGACTCAACCTCCTGCCAGAGGCGGAGAAGAAGCGGCACCTCAAGGATGATTTTTCGGTATGGTGAATGATCAAATTTTAAATGCTAAAAATGCAAATCTTGTGACATATCGCATGTTTTTCGTAGAAATAGAAGTTTACAATTAAACCATGGTGACAACCTGAATCTTCAAACATAACTAACCAACTAACCAACACATATAAGTTGAAATTATTTTTAATATGAACAGCATAACGATGGGGATAACAGTGATTGGAAGGTTGTTCTATGCCCATCGTGGTAGGTTGTAACTTCATCATTTCAACTTATAAAACTAATCTGAAAAGGCGGGATCAGCATGCTGGAATTACAAGAAATCGGAACCGAACGTTCACTTCATCTGTACCGCACCTTGGCCCAGACATTCAAGAGCGTGAATGAACACGCTGTATCCGGAAGCAAAGTGCATGGCTTCAACCCCACCGCATACGGGGTGCTCGAAGTGTTATATATGAAAGGAGCTCAGCCGATTCAACAGGTTGGTGCACAGCTTCTGCTGCAAAGCGGGAATGTGACCTATGTGATTGATAAGCTGGAGCAAAAAGGATTGTTGCACCGCAAACATTGTCCGCAAGACAGACGGATCATTTTTGTGGAACTAACGGAAGAAGGCCAGCGCACCATGGATGACATCTATCCAGGTTATGCGATGAAGATCGATCGTGCTGTCAGTGGACTGAGTGAGGAAGACAAGGAATTGCTGTCCGAACTTTTGGGAAGGCTTGCACATTCTGCAGACCGTTTATCAGTGAACAGCTAGAGCTTATCTTCGAACCAGCCGAAAGCTGGAGCGTAACTGAATGTTCTGGAGCAGATATGGAGCGGGAGTCCTAACGAACCTGTGACGTCATATTCAGGGGTTTGAAGCGCTCGCAGCATTTTAAGGAATCTGACACACGCTATCCTTGAATAAACAGCCTTATACAAAGTGTTTTTCAGGTGATTTCGGGACATAACGTGTCTCATGTTTCTTACAATTTAAAAAGAGCAGCAGAAGGCCAAATAAGATGTCCTCCGTTCCTTAGAAATTCGTCATTCGTCTGGACGATTCACCAGGATGAGCGTGTACTTCAAAATGCTTTTGACTCGGACATCCTCCAGCGTATCCCTCTCCTGAGTGAAGGTACACTCTAGTCCAATGCATGTGTGCCAATCAACAAAAAAACCGGATTTGCCTGACATCGGCGAATCCGGTTTTTCGTATACGTCCACTTTTTACTTCGAGCCTTGAGGTTGCGGTGGAGCATCTGCATCTTCGGGTACAATTAAACGTTTGCGTAGAGCAAGCGTCGTTACCCAGGAGACCAGTGCAATGACAAACATAATGACAAACAGGGAATGCAAGCTTCCTTCCAGCACACTCCGCAGTAGCGCCCACTTATCATCCGATAGCGCTGCATCCGTATGTGGTGCGAGCAGTTCGTTCAGATCATTCTCCGATATTCCGGCCTCAGCCAGATTCTGCTCACTCGACAACGTGGAGATCCGATAGTTCAACCAAGTGCCAAAAGCTGCTGCACCAATCGTCTGTCCCAAGGTACGCATGAACGTATGCAATGCCGTAGAAGAGCCACGTTCCTTATATCCTACGGAAGACTGCGAGATAATGGTAAAGATCGTAAACGCAAATCCGAAGCCGAGACCATAAATAAAGGTCAAAATAAATAGCACAGCCTGCGGGGATGTCCCTCCCACCAGAAAGAGCCCACCCGATCCGACCGCAATGCCGGTTACTCCAATCAATGCGGTCAACCGTGATCCAATCTTCATCAGCAGACGACCTGCGAGCACACTACCAATGAGCCAACCGACCGACATCGGAGCGAGTAGCAACCCCGATTCAGTCGCATTGCCTCCCCGAACCCCCTGCACCCAGAGCGGCAAATAACTGGTCAGACCGATCATCAGGGTACTGGTTAACAATCCGGCGATATTCGCCACACGAATGTCCCGAATTCGGAACAGATGTAGTGGAACCATTGGGGCCTGAGCTCTTTTTTCCACCACAAAAAATAAAATAATAAACAGAGCGGCAACCACACTCAGTCCTACAATCAACGGAGAACTCCAGGCATAATACTGCCCACCAGCCGACAGGATAAATAACAATGCGGTAATGCCCACCGTGAAGGTCAGCGCACCGACATAGTCAATTTTGGCTGTCCGTGGAGAGATATCTTCCTTCAGGTAACGAAATACAAACCACATCGCGAGCAGTCCAAACGGCACATTAAAACCAAAGATCCACTGCCAACCAAGATTGTCTACAAAATAACCGCCAAGCAGCGGTCCTGCCAAAGACGAAATCCCCCAAACGGAGCTGATCCAGCCCTGGATTTTGCCACGTTCTTCAATGGAGTAGATATCCCCAATAATCGTAAATGTAACAGGAACTACCGCCCCCGCACCAATCCCCTGAATAGCACGGAAAATGATCAATTGCTCCATATTCTGCGACAGACAGCATAAGAGTGAACCCAGCAAAAATAAGGCACAACCAATCAGAAATACAGGCTTTCGTCCATACAAGTCACTAATTTTGCCGAAAATGGGCGTACTCACAGCCATCGTCAGCAGGTATGCAGTGAAAATCCAGCTCAGCAGTTGTACACTCCCCAACTCACTGACAATGGTAGGCCCTGCCGGACCAATTACGGTGCCTTCAATCGCTGACAGAAATGTTGCGAGCAACAGCCCCGTCAAGATGAAACTGCGCTTCAAACCTCCAGTTGCATTCACACGAACCCTTCTCTCTTTGTTCTCTATATAATTGGTGCTTCTCCAACTTTGTTCTGTTTCTTCGTTTACGTGTAAATAAAAAACAAATATATACTGTCTCTTTATTTACCTTTCTTGCGAAGAAACTCATCATACAACATCGAATACATCACCATATCCTTGTATCCGGTGGATGTATGTTGCACCTGACGCAGCAGCCCTTCTCGCGTGAAGCCGCGGTTCGTCAGGAACTCACCGGAAGCCACATTACGCGGATCAACCAGCGCTTCAATTCGATTAAGCCCCATGGTCTCATACCCGAAGGGCAGCAATGCCGAGAAAGCCTCTGTCATATAACCGTGACGCCAATAGTCCCGTCCCAGCTCATAACCGATTTCCCCACGGAATGCGCCTTCAAGCTGCCATGTGTTAAATCCACAGCTGCCAATGAGCTTGCCTGTTTCTTTGAGTTCGATCCCCCAGCGGATCGCGTCCTCTTCCCCTGCCATTTGGTTGAGCAGTCCAATCATGTCCGCCGCTTCGCTTGTCCCAATCATGGGTGCAAGATTCATGTAACGGGTCACCTCGCGATCTGACCAGCATGCGAACATCTGGGCCGCATCCCTGCGACGCATTTTACGCAGACGAAGCCGCGCAGTCTCCATTTCGGGAATTCTTCCTTTGCATTTATACATATAAGACACTCCGATCCGATCCATCTCCGCAGACCATAAGATTCATTAGTCATCTAATCATAACCTGCGCCGAATGGCAACTGTTCAGTCACGGATACACGTCAAAAAACCGGGCCAATATCGCTCCCGGTCTTGTTGTCCGTATGGATCCATTCAAGTTTGAATGAATCACGTCATCGTGCTTGTCCGAATAAATTCTAGGCTTTGGACGTTTTCTTGTCCTTCGCCAGCAATTCGTCGCTAACCCGGCCAAGTACGGTGGTGATTTCCTTGAATTCTTCAATACCAGTCCCGGTTAGGCTCCATTGGTCCCCGTGGGCGGTCAGGAAGTTCTCCTGTGTCAGGTGTTCAAGCTCCTGCTTGATCTCCCGCTCTCCAACGCGATATCCCCGTTCTTCCAATAGGGGCAGCGCCTCGCTAACGTTCAAATCCTGATTTTGGGCGAAATATAGTAGATGAATCCGTACAAATAGATTCTGTACCTCTGCATGCATAAGCCAAGCTCCTTCCCGGGTTGTAGCCCTCCGTGGTTGCTAAGTAATTACCCCACGCGAGAAGCTGAGAAACAGGAGGATTCTTCTGGTATTCTCTTGCCTTTCCGAAATCCTCCGCTTGACTAACCGCATACTCTGCACTATCTTGAAAATAAGTACCATTTTGCTCGGGAGGGTGATTTACATGTTTCAAGCTGTTTCCTATGAAGGAACACGAAGTGAGCAGCACACCGCCGTCCTGGGACAGTTAAGTGCTCTGATCCGCGATGAACCTAGTGCGATTGCCAATCTGGCGAACGCTGCTGCGCTGCTCAATGTATTTATGACCGACACCAACTGGGTCGGCTTCTATCTGTATGATGGAAAAGAACTGGTCCTCGGACCATTCCAAGGACTGCCTGCCTGTATCCGAATTCCACTGGGACGTGGGGTATGCGGCACATCTGCTGCGGAAAAACGTACCCTGGTCGTTGACGATGTTCATGCCTTCCCAGGCCATATTGCCTGTGATGCAGCATCGAACAGTGAGATTGTTGTACCTATTATCATAAACGGTGAACTGTACGGGGTGCTGGATATCGACAGCCCGATCAAAAACCGTTTTGATGACGAAGACCGCATCTTCCTGGAGAAAGCCGTAAGCCTGCTTACTGAGCAGTTGGAAGCAACCGTATCTATTTAGGAAATGATGAACAAGGTGATCGGAGACTTCATCACACACGATGGTGAATGACCTGTAATAACAAAGAGCGCAGTCCTCCTAGAGGTCTGCGCTCTTTGTTATCCAAGTTGTTTCACACCCATGTTCTTGCTCGCCCATGTTACTTTATGCATCTAGGATAGATCGTGTTCCGCTTTAATCATCATCCCGTCCCGCAGGAATTCAGCCAGCCTCGGGTGGTAACCATCATACATCTGGCGGAAATTTTTATGCTCTACATACAGATTGGCCAAATCCCGATAGATCTCAGCAGTGGGTGTATAATAACCTTTGATCCATTCAAGATGCCTGTCAATAATCCGTTGCACTTTCGCACTACCGGGTTCCAATCCATCCTCAATGGCCTGTTGCAAGTCAAGATGAACCTGATCAATTTTCGCTTGGGAATCCAGATAATCTTCTTTCGATTTTAACTCCTGGTCAGACTTCTGAACGTCCTCTTTCTGCATTCGTTTCACATCATTATTGACAGGGTTAGAACCCGATTCATTTAATAACTGATGACGCCCCTTATCCACAAAACCGATATACAGCTCATGTTCGTCCATTTCCTGTTCTCCTAGCAAATGCGCGATCGTTTTGTCCAGTGTCTGAATCAAACCATGCAAGCGGAGTGCCTTCTCCAGAATCTCAATGCGATGCTGTTTCATGATGCGTATGACATCCTGAGGATCATCCCTTAGCATAGGGCCAATCTCATTTTCCTCCATACCTACTTCCTTACAGAAAAGGATTTGCTGGAGTCTCATTAATTCCTGCTTTTCATAATAGATAGCTTCATCCGAATCCCCAAAGGCCGGATTCAGAAGACCTGTCTGCGCATACTGGCTCAGTTCGTTCAGACTTACGCCTGACATTCCTGATACATCAACCATGGAATATGCCATTTGAATACACCTCCTGCCTGTCCTGCAACTCCAGAGTTCAGGCTTATTATTTCATACTGCATTTTATTTGAATAATGAGAGAATATAAGACTTTCGGCAGTGCTGTACCGCTTCATTCCGCTCGTGCTATGGTTGGGTACATCATGCTTCGGTAATATGAGCGGCGTTTGGTCAGTTAAGTTGCGGTATGTTAACTATGTTATACCCGTCTCATCAGATGTGAACCCGCAGTCAGTGAAGAATCCGTATGTATTTTTTAAACTTTTTCCATGATCTTCAATTAAAAAATCCTGTGCCACTATTCTGGCACAGGAGCGTGTAGTTATATTTTTCCTTAACATACGGTATATTGAATAAAATAATGGAAGAAAGTTATCCTTTGTTAAACATGACAAACTTCAATTCTGTCATTTCTTCTACTGCATATTTTACACCTTCACGACCGATACCGCTCTGTTTCACACCGCCGTAAGGCATATGATCCACTCGGAACGTGGGAATATCATTAATCATAACTCCGCCTGCTTCGATCTGATCGACAGCATGGAGGGCGGTATAAATATCGTTTGTAAATACCCCTGCCTGAAGTCCGTAGATAGAATCGTTGACATGTTCAATACCCTCTTCAACGGAATCTACCGGATTGATCACCACGATGGGTGCAAACACTTCCTGGCAGGATACCTTGGCATCACGTGGAACGTTCACCAGCACCGTTGGACGCAGAACGCCTCCTTCAGCTTGACCGCCTGCTGCCACTTTAGCCCCGGCCTGTTTGGCTTCTTCAATCCAGTCGAGTGTACGCTGTACATCCTTGGAGGTAATCAGTGCAGACACCACCGTATCCGGGCTCAGTGGGTCTCCGATCACCACTTGTTTAGCCGCTTCAGCGAAACGCCGGATGAATTCTTCCGAGATATCACGATGTACGTAAATGCGCTGTAGGGAAATACATACCTGTCCCTGATACGTAAAAGCACCCGTCACACAACGCGGAACCACTTTGTCCAGATCTGCGTCCTTATCCACAATCACCGCTGCATTCGACCCAAGCTCCAATGTGACGCGTTTGAGTCCTGCTTTGCTGCGAATGCTCGTACCTACTGCTGGACTGCCTGTAAACGTAATATGGGCAACACGAGGGTGTTCAACAAGCACATCCCCAATAGTTTTACCGTCACCACTCACTACGTTCAGTGCACCATCCGGCAATCCGGCTTCCTGAAGCAGATTAGCGATGTAATAGGAGGAAAGGGGTGTCTGCTCCGCAGGTTTGAGAACAATGGTATTGCCTGCTGCCAGCGCTGGGCCTACCTTATGTGCTACCAGGTTCATTGGAAAATTAAAAGGCGTAATCGCACCGATGACACCTAGAGGTTGCCGCATCGTATAGCCGATACGCCCTTCTCCCCCTTTGGCTGCATCCATCGGAACCGTCTCACCGGTCAGCCGCTTGGCTTCTTCGGCGGCAAAACGATACGTTTCCACCGTACGGTCAACCTCGGCCAGTGCTGCGGTAATCGGCTTCGCCGCTTCAAGCGCAATGATTCGCGCTGCTTCTTCCTTGCGTTCTTCAAGCATGGAGGACAACTTGTACAGAATATCTGCACGCTGATGTGCAGGCATCTGGCGCATTGCCTTCCCGGCCTGAACCGCAGCTGCAACAGCAGCCTCCGCTTCCTCGGCTGAAGCCGACGAGACTTCTGCCAGCGTTTCCCCGGAGTATGGTGCTTGAAGTGCTATATAATCTACGGATTCGGTCGGTTTGCCACCGATGAACAGATGTTGTTTTTTCATATGCTGTATCCTCCATCCAATAATGACTACAAGAATATGGCGTTATATTACCTTATCTATTTATACACTACTTTTGGCCCCTCAACCCACTCACTTATTTAACCGTCAGGACAGGGCACTCTGCATGTTTTAATACGCCATGGCTGACACTACCCAAAATCATCTCTGCGAGCATGCCTTTCCCGCCTGTACCTATTACGATCATTCCACAATCTCGTTCGCGCGCCACACGACAGATCTCATTGACGGGATCACCCGCAATCAGCAGGGTCTCATATGCAACGTCTCTCCCAGACAACTGTCTGGTCACAGGTTCTATGATATGTTTCCCTTCTTCAGCAATCCGAGCTTCCAAATCAACACCCAATGCAGGCTCATTAATAGAGATAGCAGGATTGACATGCACGATCAACAGACTTGCGGGTTGTTTCATATCCTCAGCCAGAATCAGCGCTTGCTCCAAAGCCTTATGCGCATGATCCGAACCATCAACAGCAACCAATATACGTTTCAGCATTGCAATTCCTCCTATGAATTAATGAGATGTAATGGCGGAATCGATATCCCGCAGATGACGACGGCGTACTAACAGTACAACGACACCAATGAGAACCATTAATGCGCCAAAATAAAACGGTGTTTCCGGCAGGAACCACTCGGACAATTTACCTGCAAGCCATGGAGCAAGTGCACCACCAAGGAAACGAACGAAGCTGTATGCAGCAGAAGCAACCGAACGCTCCACAGGTGCAGCTTCCATAACAGCCGTTGTAATCAATGTGTTGTTAATCCCAAGGAAGATCCCTGCCACAATGACCGCCACTATAACGGTAGTTGGTGACCCCATCACCGTACCCATGGCCATAACAACCAGATCGATCGCGAACAATGTAAGCATGACACTCATGGACGGCACCGAGCCGAATCGGCGTTGCAGTCTTGGAGCAACAAATACCGACGTAATGGCCAGCATCAGTCCCCAACCAAAGAATACATAACCCAAGCCGTGCTCATCCAGATTCATGACATAAGGTGAATAGGCCATCAAAGTAAAGAAACCAAAGTTATATAGGAAGGCGGTAATCGCCAAAGTTTTCAGTGAAGGATAACTTAATGCTTTGAACGGATCAGACAACGAACTGCGTGTTTTTGGTTTTGCCATTTTGGGCAACATAAATGTAATGCTGATAAACGCAATTGCCATTAGTACAGCCACGCCATAGAACGGGCCACGCCAAGAGATGGAACCCAGCTCACCACCTAGCAGCGGACCAACTGCAATCCCGAGACCGAGTGCTGCTTCATACAAAATAATAGCCTTGGCTGTCCCTGAAGTGGACAGTCCCACAATAGCGGATAACGCTGTTGCGATGAACAAGGCATTACCAAGTCCCCAACCGCCCCGGTATCCGACCAATGCACCTACCGTGTCTGAGGTACCCCCAAGGAAGGAAAAGATAATAATCAACAATATGCCGCTAAGCAGCGTCCATTTCACACCGATCCGGCTGGATACGACACCCGTAATCAGCATCGCTACCCCCGTTACAGCGTTATAGCTGGTGAATAGCAGCGACACCTGGCTTTTGGAAGCATGCAGCTGATCTGCAATTGCCGGCAAAATCGGGTCAACCAGACCCAGACCCATAAAGGATATGATACATGCAAAGGCGACCGCCCATACCGCTCTCGGTTGAGACAGCAAGCCCCCACGAGATGACGGCAATTCGTCCGGTAACGATGGCTCTCTTTTCATACGTAATTCCTCCTGTGAATGATTTATGTGGTGAATTTTTTTATTTGAAAATGTTGCGAAAGACAATGAAAACCCGTGTTCATTTTCAGAATTAGAGGTGACAAAGCGGCACAAATGACACCGGAACATCCGGTGTTTGTACAGGATTGCCACAGTCACTATGGTGCTCACTCCATGTAGCGATTATGTGTATATAAGGTTTTGTATATAACTTTGATTGCCATTCGGGTTACCCGTCTTCATCACGCTGCGGATCGTGTGCCTGTAATTTCTGAATACCGCTCCGAACGCGTTCACGCAGCTCTTCCAATTCAGTCTGTACGGCATGTATGCTCTGAAGTTTCTGCTCAATCAGTTGCAGCTGACCATCTAGTGTTGTTTCCATCGTGTTGAGCTTCTCAATACGCTCTCTCACTTCGGTCGTCTGCTGGTAGTCAAAACGTTGTTCGTTCAGTGCATCTGCTGTTGCCACATAAGTATGTAGCTCCTGAAGAGAGAATCCAAGTACCTCTTTGGCACGAACCACCTTCTTCAGAAAATTGATATCGTCACGAGTGTACAACCGCGTTCCGCCATCTGTCCGCTGAGGTGAAGGCATGACACCAATCTCTTCATAATACCGAATGGTTCGCTTGGTCAAACCGCATTCCTTGGCTACGTCGTCGATTTTATATAAACTCATTTCCCTCACCCCTCTCATGTGTCCGTAATGTTATGTATATAATTATATATAATATTGACGTTAACGTCAACGTTAGATTTCATGCCTGAAGTTTTAGCGAGTTTAACAGCGTGTTCGCTTCTCCAATTACAACAAAAAAAAGACCCGCTTCACTCGCGAGTCTTCCTCTCTACACTATTCATTCAATTTTCCTTATCCGTTCTGCTCATTTTGTTGCTGTTGCGCTCGCTGCATTTGCTTCAAACGACCTTCCACTCTGGTAAACAGTCTGAACGTATAGAACCCTGTAGCAACCAGACTCAGCACCAAAGCTCGTACATCTGTAAGCCAGAAACCGATAATGCCGAATATCGTAATAATCACACCAAATTGCATCATCAGATTGGCGCTATAACTTTGCGCTTCGTCCCACAACTCGGGATTACTCATTGCGCGCGGGGTCCGATATCCATATATTCCGTTAATCATTTTCGGTGGTTTTTTGAACACCATTAACCCCAGAATGAAATAGCACACGCCAATAATGATCCCAACTACTGCTCCTGTCAAAACGTTCTCCCCTTCTCTGTTGTCTTCCATCGACCTGCTTACACTGGCACTTCGATGACAGAATAACCTTAAATATAAAAACGGCTCTACGTATATACGAAGAGCCGCCTGGATCGTTTCGTAAACTTAGATATTCTTCACACGAAGTACACGCATGGCGTTCAGGACAGCCAGTACTGTGACACCGACATCCGAGAATACCGCTTCCCACATGGTGGCAATGCCGAACACACCCAGTAGCAGGAAGATCGCCTTAACCCCCAGAGCAAACGCGATATTTTGCCACACAATCATGCGTGTACGCTTTGCAATGCGGATTGCGCTCGCAAGTTTGGACGGTTCATCGGTCATGATGACCACGTCTGCCGCTTCAATGGCAGCATCTGAACCGAGTCCACCCATCGCTACTCCCACGTCGGCTCGTGCCAGCACAGGTGTATCGTTGATACCATCACCGACAAACACCATTTTTTCCTTCGGAGATTTGGCCGCTTCCAATTGCTCCAGTCGTTCGACTTTATCCTGTGGCAACAATTCAGCATAGACCTCATCCACACCCAGCTCGCGTCCTACCGCTTCACCCACGGCTTTGGCATCTCCTGTCAGCATAACCGTTTTGCGGATGCCAAGCTTCTTCAGCGCCTGAATAGCAGCTGCTGCATCGTCCTTCACCTCATCAGCAATGATCAGATGACCAACATATGTGCCAGCTTCAGCAACATGCACTATCGTTCCGGCCGTCTCTGGTGTGGTATAGGATATACCAGCCTGCTTCATTAATTTAGCGTTGCCTGCCAGCACTTCCCTACCATCCACGCTCACCTTGATCCCGTGTCCGGCAACTTCATCATAACCTTCCACACCTTGTGTAGGAATCGCTTTGGCCCAAGCTGCGCGAATGGATTCGGCAATCGGATGATTGGAATTTGCTTCGGCAATGGCTGCCAGCTTCATTAGTTCTTCTTCCGTGCGTTCGCCTTCGGGACGAATGGCTGTTACTTTGAATACACCTTTGGTTAGGGTACCCGTTTTATCAAAAACGACAACTTTCACATCGTTTAATGCTTCAAGATAGTTACTGCCTTTGACAAGAATCCCGTTACGTGAAGCCGCTCCGATACCACCGAAGAATCCAAGTGGAATAGATACCACCAGCGCACAAGGGCATGAGATGACCAGGAAGACCAATGCACGATAGATCCAGTCCGCAAATGTTGCACCACTGAGTATCAACGGCGGAACAAATGCAATCAGGGCTGCAAGGATCACAACAACCGGGGTGTAATAACGGGCGAATTTACTAATAAAATGCTCTGTTTTGGCCTTCCGGCTACTCGCGTTCTGCACCAGATCCAAAATTTTGGATACCGTTGATTCACCAAACGTTTTGGTTACTTCAATGGTCAACATCCCGTTTTTGTTTACAAATCCACTAAGTGCATCACTTCCGGGCTCCAGCTCACGAGGTACTGACTCACCTGTCAGGGCAGAAGTGTCCACCATGGAACGCCCAGCTTGAACGATACCATCCAGCGGTACTCGCTCTCCTGCCTTCACGACAATACGATCACCGATCCGAACGTCTTCCGGAGATACCCGCCGTGTCTCGTCACCCGAACCCGTCAGGATATTCGCGTAGTCCGGGCGAATGTCCATCAGGGACTGAATGGACTTGCGTGACCGATTAACCGCCATGCCCTGAAACAGCTCTCCGAGCTGATAGAAGAGCATGACTGCTACCCCTTCCGGATACTCTCCAATGGCAAAGGCACCCAAGGTAGCGACGGACATGAGGAAGTATTCATCGAACACCTGACCGCGGATGATGTTTTTGGACGCCTGGAGCACGATATCTCCCCCGGCAATCAGATAAGCAAGCGCATATAGAGTGAACTGTGCCCATCCCTCCAGCGGTGACCAGATCGCAGCTGCGAGCAACACAGAACCGGCAGTAAGACGAGCAAGCAATATTTTGGTCTGACCTGCACCATGTTCATGTGAATGGCCTACATGAGCATCGTGATCATGGGTATGGCTGTGATCGTGATTATGCTCAGCATGACTTCCGTGATCGTGTGCGTGGCCCTGCGGATCTCCATGATCATGAGTATGCGAGTGATCGCCATGTGTATGTGAATGTCCATGATCATGTCCGGCATGGTCATGACTGTGTTTGTGTGAACCAGCCAAACTCCCTGCATGAGTCTGTACATGTCCGTTTACTTGTTTTCCTTTTTCCGAGATACGAATATGAGGCTCCAGCCGAAGCACTTTGCGCTTCGCTTCTTCCACTACTTGTTCATCCATATCGGAGGTGGTGTGTAACGATAATGTTTTGGTAACAAAATTGACGGAGCATTCGTTAATGCCCTTAATTTTTTTAACGCCGTTCTCGATCTTTAATGCGCAGTTCGCACAGTCCAATCCATCAAGCAGCAGTTCCCTTTTCACCTGTTCCTGTCCGGTTCCCATGTGAATTCTCCCCTTTGCAGTACAAAAACAATGTTATCCTCCAACTACATTCAATATATGAGCATTCATTCATATGTTTAATTACCCCTATTATATGCACGCCCAAACATGAGTGTCAACATCCGTTGTTGATTTTTCATACAGATTATGCTAATAGTAATCATTTCGCTTTAGGCCGTTTTTGGATATAATAGAGCTATAGTTGTTAACATAGGCGGTGATATGAAATGGAACAACCGGTTAAAGCACCAAGCGAATGTGATGCAACCTGCTCGGGTACTGAAGCGGATGTGCAGACGATTCGCACTTCACTCATAGATCGGGATACCTCTTCCGAGATGGCAGATTGGTTCAAGGCATTCAGCGACCCGACACGGCTACGTATTATTGATGCGCTGTTACAGAAGGAATTATGTGTGCATGACCTGACGGTTCTGCTCGACATGGGACAGTCGGCCATTTCACACCAGTTGCGTTCACTCCGCAATATGCGGATCGTCAAGCGGCGCAAGGAAGGCAAGACCGTGTACTACTCTCTGGATGATACTCATATTGAGCAGATTTTCCTGCAAACGCTCCAGCATATTAAACACAGCTAGGCAGCCGCCAAGCTGGTCCATGAAGAAGAACCCCCGCCTCTCGGCTATATGCCGATGGACGGGGGTTCTTCTTGGTAAGGGTACCGTTTTGTACAGAATACAAAGTAACTATGCTTTCGGATTACCGATCAGTTGGAGCTTGCCACTTCGGTTACAACAGATTGTTCTTGTTTGGATCGTACAGGCCGGATCTGTCCTTGAACCAGTTAAAGATATGCGATACACATACTTTCAGCACCGCGTATCCTGGAACAGCGAGCAGAATGCCTACGACTCCGAACAGATTACCCGAAGTCAGGATGACAAAGATAATCGTGATGGGATGGATCTTCAACGTTTTACCCATGATCTGTGGTGAGATGAATTTACCTTCGATTAACTGCACAATCGTCCATACCGCAACCATCTTCAGCAGCATCACCGGCGAAGTGACGAGTGCCACGATCAACGCAGGTGTAATGGCAATTGCAGGTCCCAAGTACGGAACAACACTTGTAAACGATGCGATTATTGCAAGAATCAGTGCATAATCCAGACCAATGACCATATATCCGATGTAGAGCAGAATACCGATGCAGAAGCTGACGATAATCTGTCCACGGATGAATGAACTGATCTGGTGATTGATGTCTTCCAGCACATGCATGGCGCCTGTACGGCTCTTGATTGGCAGGAAAGACAGAATTTTTGCCGGCAGCTTCTTGCCGTCTTTCAGCAGATAGAACAGGATGAACGGGACAGTTACGATGGACAGCACGGTCTCCGTGAAAGCTCCGAGGAATCCGCCCAACTTGGTCCAGGTCGAGTTCAGAATTTCAGTGGCCTTTTGGGAGATGGTTCCCCACCAATCCTGAGAATTCAAATTCACCGTCTCCTGGAACTGACCGAACAGTTTACTGCCCGTAAGCTCCTCAAACTGCTGTTTTACCGTCTCACTGTACGTTGGGAAATTTTCAATCAGCCCCACAATCTGGTTACGCACAACCGGAATGACCGCCAACACGACGACTGTCAGAATGCCTCCTATTGCAAGATACAGGATCAGAATGGACCAGCCGCGCTTGATTTTCCATCTCTCCATCACATCCACAATCGGATTCAGCAGATAGTAGAGTATGCCTGACAGAATGATAGGTAACACAATGGTTTTGATGAGTACTGCGAGCGGATGAAGAACAAAGGATACTTTGGTCAGAACCATGACGTTCAGTCCCACTAACAGCAGAATTAGCAGAAATAGGACAAACTTGTTGTTAAGAAAAAATCGCTTGAACCGCTCCGGCCAAACGCGGGGTTGCTCAGGTTGCTCCATAGGCGTGTCGTCCTCTCATATGTATCCTTAATCAAAACAAGCTGTAAATCTGATAAATGTCCCTTGCCTGAAAAAAATAAAGTCCCTTGTACAAGCCAACATATGTATAACTCTCTGGATTTATACGTATGGCGCTGATTAACCGTTTCAAATTAAACCGGTAAAGTCATTTTACCCCATAATGAGTCTTCTGCCCCACATGAATTATTTGAAAATTTTCCCTATTCAAAAACGGTCCGCCTCACTGGGAGACGAACCGTAAATTTGGATCTATAGCTTACTGTTAAGCCAGCTTTTATGGTGAAAATTTAAGATTAGGCTTTTCCCGCCAATTGTGCAATTAACTCATAGGAATGCAGACGCGCCTTATGATCATAGATCATCGACGTAATAATCAGCTCATCTGCCTGCGTCTGCCGAATGAAGGATTCCAGCTGTCCACGAACGGTTTCTGGGGAACCATTAACAGCGGCCTTCAGCGTCTGCTCCACACCAGCTTTCTCACGGTCCGTCCACTTGCCTTCCATCTCAGCCGGAGGCTGTACCAATCCCGTTGTGCCGCGAATAATGTTCAGGAACTGCTGTTGCATCGTTGTACCCAGCCATGCTGCTTCCTCATCTGTATCCGCAACAACAGCGTTGACCCCAACAATCACATGTGGTTCCTTCAAGTGATCAGATGGTTGGAAATTGTTTCGATACGTTTCCAGTGCAATCCGGGTGTAATCGGGCGAGAAGTGACTGGCAAAAGCAAACGGCAATCCCAGCTGACCTGCCAGACGTGCGCTGAAATCACTGGACCCGAGCAGATAGATTGGAATATTCAATCCTTCTCCAGGAACTGCGCGAACAGGCGCATGATAAGATGTCGCCGAAGCATCAAAGTATGCTCTGAGCTCTGCGAGCAGCTCCGGGAAATCTTCCCCGCTATTCAGATCTTTGCGTAGCGCAAGCGATGTCCGGCGATCACTGCCTGGTGCACGTCCCAGTCCCAAGTCAATTCTGCCAGGATACAAGGATTCCAGTGTACCGAACTGCTCAGCGATGACAAGCGGTGCATGGTTGGGCAACATGATACCTCCTGAACCCAGACGAATCGTTTTGGTTCCACCAGCCAGATATCCAATAACGACCGAGGTTGCAGAAGAAGCAATACCTTGCATGTTGTGATGTTCTGCTACCCAGTAACGGTGATATCCCCAACGCTCAGCATGCTGTGCCAGATCCAGACTGTTGCGCAAGGCATCGGCTGGTGTTGCGCCTACAACAACTGGAGCCAAATCAAGGATGGAAAGCTTAACGTCTTGGATATGTTCTTTATGAGATGAAGCTGTATTTTCTGTAGTCATTATCGTTTAATCCCCTCGATGATTATATTTTTGTATATCCAGATATATAGATTAATTAAATCGCAACTGGATGTAGTGATGTGATACTGAACTAGCCGTTTACATCCGGACGGAATCCCTGCCTGCATGTGCATCCTAGTTTCCGTTCCGGCATCCGGCTTATAACTCGTTCTGCACGTACTCGGCAAACTGACGGATCGTCTCTTCGTTGCGCCGATAATACGTCCATTGTCCTCTTCGCTCGGAGAGCAGTAACCCTGCCTTGAGCATGGTCAGCAGATAACTGGATATAACCGACTGAGCCAGTCCAGCCTTCAGTTGAATCGTGCCGACACAGATTCCGTTTTTGCCCCCATCCGGATGCTGGGACAGTTCCAGCGGTGAAAAGTGTTGCTCCGGGCTTTTGAGCCACAACAGGATTTGTCTACGTGTCTCGTTCGATAATGCTTTGAATATAAGTATAGGTTCCATGGGTACGATTATACCCCCTTTCAGGCATTTTGCAAACACATGAACAAACAAACCGACTCATGATCGAGTCGGTCTGGTATCATATGGAATTCCTATAGAGAACCAAAATCTATATTAGAATTTGGTCGTTACCGTCTGTTTAACCTGATCCAACATGGCTTGATATGCAAGTGCATCCAGGTATCCAATACTACCGAAGAGCAGATGATCTACGGCTTCAATGCCTACAAAATCGAAGATACCTACGTCCGAAGTTATTTTCAATCCAGCAGTCATGCCAATCTGATCATAAATTTCACTTGGTGTACCATGTGTGTTGATGATGAGTCCTTTTTTGCCTGTCAGCAATTTCTCGATACCCGCTTCACCCGCTGCATATGCAAAACCATAGGCGAATACACGGTCAACATATCCTTTCATAATGGCAGGAAGTCCTGTCCACCAGATCGGATAGATGAATGTAATGGCTTCTGCGTCGGTAACATACTGTTGCTCTGTCGCGATATCCTGTGGTGTCTGTCCTGCGCGCATGGAAGCTGTATCGGCTTCAGTCAGTACGGGTTGGAATCCAAGCTTATACAAGTCACGAACAACCACTTCATGGCCTTGAGCTTCGAGAGCTTCTACAGCAGTATTGAGGATTGCGTTATTAAAGCTGTCTGTGTGCGGGTGAGCATATACGATAAGATGTTTCATAGTGTGAATCCCTCCAGGTTTGGTTTGAGTTAGGTTTCGAAAATGGGGTTACATTGATACGTTCCCGAATACATAGATATCTATGTATATGGGTAAAAAATATTAGGGCTCCTCTGCCTCCATCCCAGTCAAATCTGGAAAGGGTTGCAGACAGAAGAGTTCATTCATTATAACTTTCGGACAATAATGGACAGCAAACTCTCCAATTGCTCCGACTGTTCATCGGACAGGCCACTATAGATGATGTCATTAATCTGCTCGGATACCTGATGGAAGATCGGTTCGAGCCGCTTCCCCTGCTCAGTGAGGCGAATCATCGTCACCCGGCTATCTTCGGCACTCTTGCTGCGTTCAACATAACCGAGCTTCTCCAGCTTGTTGACCAGTACCGTTACCGTTGGTTGCGTGCGTTGAACACGTTCTGCCAACATCTTGATTGACAGCGTCTCTTCACGGTACAAGAACATCAATACATCCCCATGAGAAGGTACAATGCCTGTCACTTCATGCTGTTCCAATTCGTGAACAATCCGTTTGTTGACATGATCTCTGATTCTTGCAATCAGTGCAATTGCGTTGTATTTTGGCATGACCTCATTATACATAGACATCTATGTATGTTCAAGTTCTTTTTTATCTAAAAACAAAAAAGCCCGATAGTTTCCATCCTTGTACCTGTGGAAACTATCGGGCTGTTTCGATCCTGTTTTGTTTTTCTGATCCTCTATACTATAATGTTAGATCTTGATCTTAAACCTTGATATTAGATCATCGTTCCTTGACTCATGTTGAATTTTGCTGAATTCAGTTAATCCATTGGGAGATTTTCTCAACCGATTGTCGGGACTTTTCACGCGTGGGCTCCTCTACCCGATAACCGAAGGCTGCCATCACCGAGACGTCCCATGCACCATTCTCCAGCAAACCCTCTTCTTCCATAATTCGATGGACATCGTCACGACTGAAACCTTCGATCGGACAAGAATCAATCTCGATTTGAGCTGCCGCCGTCATCATGTTGCCAAGTGCAATATACGTCTGTTTGGATGCCCAGTCGAATAATGATCGTGGATTATCCAGAATTCTCTGGTTATTTTGGAACTTTCCATAAGCCTGACTTG
The DNA here is from genome assembly GCF_037974355.1 of Paenibacillus sp. FSL R5-0517. Taxonomy (NCBI): domain Bacteria; kingdom Bacillati; phylum Bacillota; class Bacilli; order Caryophanales; family Paenibacillaceae; genus Paenibacillus; species Paenibacillus sp. FSL R5-0517. The sequence continues at coordinate 661,132 of NZ_CP150235.1, read as the reverse complement.
TTAGCTCAAATACGTCCTCCGGCATTCCTTTTGTTTCCTTCAACATGTATTCCGCATAGGGAGAATTATAACTGGCATCGGACCGGGCCAAAATAACAACAAAATGGCTTGCTGTTGCCAATTGCTTTTGAGCGCCGGAAGAAACTTCGGACAGACGCTTGCGCAGGTTCGGATTTTGTACAATCAGAAATTTCCACGGTTCAAGTCCAATGGAACTTGGAGATAATCTGCCGGTTTCCAATATAAATTGGAAATCCTCATCCGAAATTTTGCGGGTATCATCAAAGATCTTCGTTGCATGCCGGAAATGATAAGCCTTTAAGATGTCTTCCTTTTTCTTTGACTTTGCTGTAACTTCCATGGAGCTCCACGTCCTTTTTTATATTTTTATGTTGAATCGTTATTCTCTAATTTTGGATTTGCTTAAGTATTAGTTTAGAATCTATATCCTAAAATGAAAAGTAAGCACATTATTGTTCCTAAGTTTCTAAAAGTAACTATTGTGTCCTAACAAGGAAAATAGCCGTTGCTGGATCATATATCTTCTCCCCAGACGGCATATTTTCACACATGAAGTTTACAGTTGCTCCATAAATTCATTTTCAGAAATGACGGTATATCCTTCTTGTCTCAGCAATGCTGAGGTGACACCCTCTCCAGCTACCTTGTGGTTGGCAAAATTCCCATCATAGATCATCTGTGTACCACAGGACGGACTGAACTCCTTCAATACCACACATGACACATTCAATTTTCGCGCCCAATCGAGCGTCTGATAGGCTCCCTTGATATACAGGTCCGTGACGTCCTTGCCACTTTTCTCGATCACTTTTGCAATGCCTGCCAGTACGTCCTTGCCTGTTCCACCGATAATTTCAGCCGGTTCCCGTGGAGTGGAGAATCCGCCAAGTAACTCCGGACACACCATCTTCGCCTGCTCCTGCTCCACAAGCTCCTGAATCTTCTCATCCAGGCTCGCTGTTCCATTGTAACGGCAAGCTATCCCCGCCAGACAAGAACTCACCAAATATTTCATCATTATCTCCTTGTGTTCATTCTATTGATGAACTAAATTGTAACATGTAAGATCAAGCTCTATAACTCGCCTCTGGTGATCATCGTAATTTTTACATCTTCATTGTAGCGAACCCGTATAACATCTTTCGGCGACTCTAGTTTAAATATGGCAATCCCCGGATTATCAACTTCCCTATGAAGAGTGTATCCTTGGAGGTTAACGTTAAATACCTCTTTAATCATCGCCCCTACCTGCTCCCTGAGGATAGACTCCTTTACGTCATAAATCTCCTGATGATACGCTTCTACTTCGTCCCAATTAGTAAAATCATTTCGATATAAATTCTCCCCAATTACAGAGTAAACTTTAGTTTCTTCTCCTACAATCATTTGAACTAAATAATGATCATTGAAACTAAGATTAATTACATCTCTCCCAATTTCATCATCTTTGGTACGACTTACCCCCCTAAGTTTTAGAGAAGTTTCACCGAATACTGCCTTAACGGCATCCTCCGCATCTGCCAGCACTGCCTGAGATACCTGATCAGGACTAAGCTCGCCTGTAATCGAGATAGCCTGATCCTGTTGCCATACAATCTCCCCATAATTACTCTCATTCACTAATGTTAATGTCGTATGTGATATCGGCTCCAACTCCCCTTGCTTCATACTCACATAACGTTGAACGGATACAGGTTTAAGCGTTGGAGTGCTGCCTATACTTTGCAAAAGCGATGGAACTTGACGCAGGTAACGGTGCTCCAGCTCGCTTGGCTGCATCTCTCGTCTCATTCCTACTTCACGCAGATTGCCTGTTGTCGCATCTAGCCATATCTGCGCATACTCCTTCTCACTTTCATGTCCAGCCTCTACATATATTCTGCCGGACACAGGCAAATCTTCCACTTTCGTAATCTTCAGCTGTTTACCCAGATCATCTCGCATCGTAGTCGCAACATTTCTTTTCATTTTGTCGGTCAGCAGATTTGTGTTCAAACCATCGGATAACTGTAATGCTGCTGTCGGATAGACCTGCTCGATCACAGGTTTCACCAGTTTTCCCTCATCCCAGCTCCATAGGAACAATCCAGCGGCAATAACCAAAGCACTCATGCCTGCAGCAAGGGGCCCTCTTCTAAGGCGACGCTTGAGTGACACGTTGTCTACTTGCGGTCTAAACGGTCTGGGCGACCTATAACTTTGCTCCGAGTCATTTCCCAGACTACCTTCTTCAGACTTCTTCATCAACTCCACCTGTTGAAGCACATTTCGCTTGTGATCCGCTGTAAAAGGAGACGATGCAAACGGTCCCTTTCGGATCTCCTTTTCCCATTGCTCATCCTTGTGTTTCATTCGCTTCGCTCCTCCCATTGTTTCCGTACCTTATCCTTACCTCGGGATAGTCTGGATTTTACTGTGCCTGAGCTGATTTTCAACATCTCTGCAATCTCACTTGTCGTAAGCTCATACTTCAGATTCAGCAAAAGAATCTCCCTGAACTTCTTCGGCAAAGCCAGAACAATATCCCAGATTTCATGGACATGCTCCTTACGCATCACTTCCATCTCAGCCGAAGGATGTGTAGGCTGCTCTGCAATCATGACTCTTTGGCTCGAACCCACACACTCTGTCTCCATGGGTAAGGTCTCTCCCCACAGACTGCTACGAAAAAATTTAGATTTTCGATATGTAAAAGTCGTGTTTCTAGTAATCGTCAACAGCCATGTTTTTAGTGAGCACTCTCCGCGATAATGAGCAACCCCCGAGTACGCCCGAATAAAAACTTCCTGTGACAATTCATCTGCCTGTTCGGCACTTTTGGTCAGAAAATAAGCGTAATTCCACACGTCGTTTCCGTAGACATCCATCATGCTGCTAAGTGTGTAATTGTCGATGGTCTGAGCCTGTGCCAGAAATTGATAATCCAACTGTTGTTCACCTCACTTAATATGACTGGATCAATTGTGGTTTGGTTCCCTGTTTTGAACATTATTTCTTATTATTGTAGCAAAATAAAAAACAGCGTGTTCAATATCACTGAACACACCGATTTATTCAAGTAGTTCCGGTCATTTGAATGACCGATCAACTTTCTGATCGCTGTTACTATCAAATTTCTCCTTACTCCTTCATACTTTAACCGAAGCAATCATCAGAAACATCGGTCTCCGATTCTCGTCTCTCATCCCAGGAACCTGTTCAATCATTTCCGGTGATGGTTTGGACTCAGCCACCTTTTGAATGGCAAACCCGGCCTTAATAAGTTCATTGATATGTGTTGCCAGTGTACGATGATATTTAACCACATCCTGATTCAGAAAGTTCGCCACACGCCTGCCTTCATCATGGTAATCATCCACGGGCCAGTGAAGAATCTCACCTTCGGGTCCGTAATGCCAATCCTGCGCCGCACGAGCGGTGAAGATGGGATGTTCAGAGGAAAGGACAAACGTGCCACCTTGAACAAGACAGTCATTGATTTTGGCATACACCGTGTCTAACTGTTCAATATAATGCAAAGCCAGCGAACTGATCACAACGTCGAATTGTCCCGGTGCAAAATCAATATCTTCAATCGCCAGCTGCTCGTACTGGATCTGTGGATCGTCCGTCATCTCACGAGCACGTTGGAGCATATTCTCAGACAAATCTACACCAATTACTGAACTCGCTTGTTGCTCGCGTGCATACCGGCAATGCCAACCAAAACCACATCCCAAATCCAGCACACGCTTGTCTTTCAAATCCGGCAGAAGGGTCTGCAGTTCATGCCACTCTCCAGCAGCCTCCAGCCCTTGAACAGAACGAGCCATCTTACTGTAGTTATCAAAAAATTCCGATTCATCGTATTTATTTTGTTTCATCAAGAGATTCCTCCCGCCTTATAAAATATCAACCTACTCTACCACATAAACGATATTCAAACGCAAAAGTTGCCAAGAGAATTCAAGCCGTGTTATCATACAGAACGAACGTTCAGTATTATTGCATACAGAATGAACATTCAGTTTACTAACGGAGGTCATTATGAATACGAATTGGACGCATCCATTGGAAGGGCAATCGGTAGGCAAAGCTTTTATTAGCTACCTTGTGCCTTCTGTATTGGGGATGCTGGTGGTTGCTTTTAATTTTATTATCGACGGTATTATGGTTGGACACAAACTGGGTTCTACCGCGATGGCAGGGATCGGCATTGCCTCTCCTGTTTACACGCTTTTTGTTGCCATGTCGCTGTGGATTGGTATGGGCGGGGCAACGTTGTACTCTAACGCGATGGGTAGAAAAGATATCACATCAGCCAAACAAATTTTTACCAAATCCATTATGCTCATAATGCTCGTTACGATGGCTATTGGTTATACTGCATTTACGTTTAAAGACAAGCTGTTATACTCCCTCGGTGCTAATGCCGAGACTTTCCCGTTTGCTTCGGACTACATGAATATCATGTTGTTGTTCGGATTTGTCTTTACCATTGAGAATGCACTCTCTGTTTTTGTTCGGAACGACGGCAATCCCAACACATCCATGTACGCTCAGATAACGTTTGCTGTGGCCAATATCGTCATTAATTATGTAACATTGTATGTACTCGAATGGGGTGTACGCGGTGTGGCCATCGGTACTATCGTATCGGCTTCTCTTGCGCTGCTTGTCCTGTTCACTCACTTTTTCAAAAAAACAAATAATCTCACGTTCACCCGGTTCAAATGGAACAACAAACTGCTGGCTTCCCTTCTACTCATTGGTTTCCCCAGCTTTCTGGCTGAACTTGGCATGTCGGTCTTCTCTGTCTCTCACAATATCTCCATGGACCGCATTGCGGGTACGGATGGTGTAGCTTCCTTTACCGTGCTGAACTACATTCATGGTGTTGTATTGTTGGCTTTCCTGGGTCTGGCATCCGCTGCCCAACCTCTGATAAGCTATTATCACGGTGCCAGTCAGGTTACACGGGTACAACAAACGATACGTTTAGCCACGAAAACGGCTCTGGCATGCGGTCTACTGTTACTGCTTATTGTTCAAATCGGTGCACCTTATTTCGTGCAAATCTTTGGAAACTTCAGTAGCGGCGTAACGGATAATGCCGTATACGGATTACGTATATTTACATTTGCTTATGTGTTTATGGGTGTTAACTTTGTCATGAGCACCTATTTTCAATCTGTAGGTAATGCCAAAATGGCCATCTGGATTACAGCTGCACGTGAGATGATCATCATGATTGCACTGATTGCAGTCCTCCCTTCCTTCTTTGGTGTAACGGGTGTATGGCTTGCCGTACCGTTATCTGAGATGCTCGTTCTTGCAACTATAGCCGTATACTATAGAAAACGATCCCTTACGGATCGAATAAACGCGTTGCAGGCTGAATAACGTTATCAGATGAGTTAACGGCATCAGATGAAAGATAAATGGAACGCGGATAGCATGTAGGTAGACCCCATAAATAATTAAACAAAAATCTAAACAAGCCCTGCACGATCCATAAAGATCGGTCAGGGCTTTGTTATGTTTTGTCCTATATTAGATATAAGCAATTAGATACGTATATCGAATCGGCCATTGCTATCCGTTGTTGCGTTTGCAATTTCCTTAGGGGTAGCTACGCCCTTTCCATTGGCTGAGGGTTGGGCAGGTGGCGCCTCCTTAGCAACGGTTGTACCTGCTCCTTGAGAGCTTTGCTGTGCAATCTGCGCCTCAATCTGCTTGATCTGCTGTTCAAGCTGTTTGGTCTTTGTCTCCTTTGTCTTCTCATCGTCCTTGCTGGACTGGACTTTCTCCAGTTGAGCCTCAAGCTTCGTCTTTTGTTTCTCTAAACTACTTGAATTTTCCGAACTCGAAAATGCCGATATGTATGATGTTGTGGAGCTGGCTGCAGAAGATATATTCATTATGGTCCTCCTCGTTTTTACATGGCTTCACTATACTCCATCCCACTGAAACGTACGTTAAATTCAACTGAAAGGTTGCTGAACGAAGCTAGAGAGTCCGGAATTCAAATAGATGAAATACATATAGCAGCTTTAATCAATAGTCAGTCTAATCATACAGTGTAGGTCCTGGTGCACTCTGATCTGTAAAGTTAGTTGTTTCCCTGTGTAAATAAAAACAAAAAAGACACACTCGATATCATCAAGTGTGTCCTTCGATTGCTTGGCGGCGTCCTACTCTCCCAGGACCCTGCGGTCCAAGTACCATCGGCGCTAGAGGGCTTAACGGTCGTGTTCGGGATGGGTACGTGTGGAACCCCTCCGCCATCGCCACCAAACGCGTAGCTTACATTTCAGAGATCATTCTCTGAAAACTAGATTCGAAACGAAACATGCGAACTATCACTTGCTATTGGATAAGCCCTCGACCGATTAGTACTGGTCAGCTCCATGCATTGCTGCACTTCCACCCCCAGCCTATCTACCTCGTCGTCTTCAAGGGGTCTTACATACTGGGAAATCTCATCTTGAGGGGGGCTTCACGCTTAGATGCTTTCAGCGTTTATCCCGTCCGTACATAGCTACCCAGCGGTGCTCCTGGCGGAACAACTGGTACACCAGCGGTACGTCCATCCCGGTCCTCTCGTACTAAGGACAGCTCCTCTCAAATTTCCTACGCCCACGACAGATAGGGACCGAACTGTCTCACGACGTTCTGAACCCAGCTCGCGTACCGCTTTAATGGGCGAACAGCCCAACCCTTGGGACCTACTTCAGCCCCAGGATGCGATGAGCCGACATCGAGGTGCCAAACCTCCCCGTCGATGTGGACTCTTGGGGGAGATAAGCCTGTTATCCCCAGGGTAGCTTTTATCCGTTGAGCGATGGCCCTTCCATGCGGTACCACCGGATCACTAAGCCCGACTTTCGTCCCTGCTCGACTTGTAGGTCTCGCAGTCAAGCTCCCTTATGCCTTTGCACTCTTCGAATGATTTCCAACCATTCTGAGGGAACCTTTGGGCGCCTCCGTTACTCTTTAGGAGGCGACCGCCCCAGTCAAACTGCCCACCTGACACTGTCCCCGCACCGGATTACGGTACCAGGTTAGAACCTAGATACGATCAGGGTGGTATCCCAACGTTGCCTCCACACAAGCTGGCGCTCATGTCTCTCAGGCTCCCACCTATCCTGTACAGATCGTACCCAAATTCAATATCAAGCTGCAGTAAAGCTCCATGGGGTCTTTCCGTCTTGTCGCGGGTAACCTGCATCTTCACAGGTATTAAAATTTCACCGGATCTCTCGTTGAGACAGCGCCCAAGTCGTTACGCCATTCGTGCGGGTCAGAATTTACCTGACAAGGAATTTCGCTACCTTAGGACCGTTATAGTTACGGCCGCCGTTTACTGGGGCTTCGGTTCACAGCTTCGGATTGCTCCTAACCACTCCCCTTAACCTTCCAGCACCGGGCAGGCGTCAGCCCGTATACTTCGCCTTACGGCTTCGCACAGACCTGTGTTTTTGCTAAACAGTCGCTTGGGCCTTTTCACTGCGGCCCCCTCGTGCTATTCACACTACCGGGGCACCCCTTCTCCCGAAGTTACGGGGTCATTTTGCCGAGTTCCTTAACGAGAGTTCTTCCGCGCGCCTTAGAATACTCTTCTCGCCTACCTGTGTCGGTTTGCGGTACGGGCACCTTCACCTGGCTAGAGGCTTTTCTTGGCAGTGTGAGATCATGACCTTCGCTACTACAATTTTCGCTCCCCATCACAGCTCAGCCTTACGATGTGCGGATTTGCCTACACATCAGCCTTACTGCTTAGACGGACATCCATCAGTCCGCGTCACTACCCTACTGCGTCCCCCCATTGCTCATAACGGCTTACGGTGGTACAGGAATTTCGACCTGTTGTCCTTCGACTACGCCTTTCGGCCTCGCCTTAGGTCCCGACTTACCCTGAGCGGACGAGCCTTCCTCAGGAACCCTTAGGCTTTCGGCGGATCAGATTCTCACTGATCTTTTCGTTACTCATACCGGCATTCTCACTTGTATAATGTCCAGCGCTCCTTACGGTACACCTTCAACCCTTATACAACGCTCCCCTACCCCTGATGCAAAGCATCAAGCCATAGCTTCGGTGGTGTGTTTAGCCCCGTTACATTTTCGGCGCAGAGTCACTCGACCAGTGAGCTATTACGCACTCTTTCAATGGTGGCTGCTTCTAAGCCAACATCCTGGTTGTCTGTGCAACTCCACATCCTTTCCCACTTAACACACACTTGGGGACCTTAGCTGATGGTCTGGGCTGTTTCCCTTTTGACAATGGATCTTAGCACTCACTGTCTGACTCCCGGAAGTAAGTCTATGGCATTCGGAGTTTGACTGAGCTTGGTAACCCTTGCGGGCCCCGCACCCAATCAGTGCTCTACCTCCACGACTCTGTTTTCCGAGGCTAGCCCTAAAGCTATTTCGGGGAGAACCAGCTATCTCCGAGTTCGATTGGAATTTCTCCGCTACCCCCACCTCATCCCCGCACTTTTCAACGTGCGTGGGTTCGGGCCTCCAGTGCGTGTTACCGCACCTTCACCCTGGACAGGGGTAGATCACCCGGTTTCGGGTCTACGTCCACGTACTATGTCGCCCTATTCAGACTCGCTTTCGCTGCGGCTCCGGCTCTTCACCTTAACCTTGCACGGGAACGTAACTCGCCGGTTCATTCTACAAAAGGCACGCCATCACCCCTAAAACGGGCTCTGACTTTTTGTAAGCACACGGTTTCAGGTTCTATTTCACTCCCCTTCCGGGGTGCTTTTCACCTTTCCCTCACGGTACTGCTTCACTATCGGTCGCTAGGAAGTATTTAGCCTTGGCAGATGGTCCTGCCGGATTCATACGGGGTTTCACGTGCCCCGCACTACTCGGGATCCGTCTCGGAGGGAACAGACTTTCAATTACAGGGCTTTTACCTTCTTTGGCGGGCCTTTCCAGACCTCTTCGCTTAACCGGTTCCTTTGTAACTCCATGTGAGACGTCCCACAACCCCAAAGAGCAAGCTCTCTGGTTTGGGCTTCTCCGCGTTCGCTCGCCGCTACTGACGGAATCACTATTGTTTTCTCTTCCTCAGGGTACTTAGATGTTTCAGTTCCCCTGGTATGCCTCTACATAACCTATGTATTCAGTTATGAGTAACTGGAAATTACCCCAGCTGGGTTTCCCCATTCGGACACCCCCGGATCAAAGCTTGCTTACAGCTCCCCGAGGCAGTTTCGTTGTTCGCCACGTCCTTCATCGGCTCCTAGCGCCTAGGCATCCTCCGTGTGCTCTTAGTAGCTTAACCAAATTGCTCCGGTTTCGATCGCTTGCTTCCCTTGTTTTGGACTTCGTCCAAAGCCAAAAGTCGCTCCCACTCGATACCATCGCAACAGCAATTAACTACCGTTTTTATTGAAACTTGTTATACACAAGTTCAGCTAAAAAGGAATGTTCTAATTCGCATTTACTTTCGTTTCGATATCTAGTTTTCAAAGAACAAGCTCCATGCAAAAGCAAGCTGTTTGAGAGTTTGAGCTCTCAAAACTGAGCAACGAGTGAGTAGTTTGCAGCTAAGCTGCGTATTTGAATGTTTCCACTCGGGAAACGATTCTCCATAGAAAGGAGGTGATCCAGCCGCACCTTCCGATACGGCTACCTTGTTACGACTTCACCCCAATCATCTATCCCACCTTCGGCGGCTGGCTCCTTGCGGTTACCCCACCGACTTCGGGTGTTATAAACTCTCGTGGTGTGACGGGCGGTGTGTACAAGACCCGGGAACGTATTCACCGCGGCATGCTGATCCGCGATTACTAGCAATTCCGACTTCATGCAGGCGAGTTGCAGCCTGCAATCCGAACTGAGACCGGCTTTTTAGGATTCGTTCCACCTCGCGGCTTCACAGCCCGTTGTACCGGCCATTGTAGTACGTGTGTAGCCCAGGTCATAAGGGGCATGATGATTTGACGTCATCCCCACCTTCCTCCGGTTTGTCACCGGCAGTCACCTTAGAGTGCCCACCCGAAGTGCTGGCAACTAAGATCAAGGGTTGCGCTCGTTGCGGGACTTAACCCAACATCTCACGACACGAGCTGACGACAACCATGCACCACCTGTCTCCTCTGTCCCGAAGGAAAGATACATCTCTGCATCGATCAGAGGGATGTCAAGACCTGGTAAGGTTCTTCGCGTTGCTTCGAATTAAACCACATACTCCACTGCTTGTGCGGGTCCCCGTCAATTCCTTTGAGTTTCAGTCTTGCGACCGTACTCCCCAGGCGGAGTGCTTAATGTGTTAACTTCGGCACCAAGGGTATCGAAACCCCTAACACCTAGCACTCATCGTTTACGGCGTGGACTACCAGGGTATCTAATCCTGTTTGCTCCCCACGCTTTCGCGCCTCAGCGTCAGTTACAGCCCAGAGAGTCGCCTTCGCCACTGGTGTTCCTCCACATATCTACGCATTTCACCGCTACACGTGGAATTCCACTCTCCTCTTCTGCACTCAAGTCACCCAGTTTCCAGTGCGATCCGGGGTTGAGCCCCGGGATTAAACACCAGACTTAAATGACCGCCTGCGCGCGCTTTACGCCCAATAATTCCGGACAACGCTTGCCCCCTACGTATTACCGCGGCTGCTGGCACGTAGTTAGCCGGGGCTTTCTTCTCAGGTACCGTCACCTTGAGAGCAGTTACTCTCCCAAGCGTTCTTCCCTGGCAACAGAGCTTTACGATCCGAAAACCTTCATCACTCACGCGGCATTGCTCCGTCAGGCTTTCGCCCATTGCGGAAGATTCCCTACTGCTGCCTCCCGTAGGAGTCTGGGCCGTGTCTCAGTCCCAGTGTGGCCGATCACCCTCTCAGGTCGGCTACGCATCGTCGCCTTGGTGAGCCGTTACCCCACCAACTAGCTAATGCGCCGCAGGCCCATCCCCAAGTGACAGATTGCTCCGTCTTTCCAGTTTCCTTCAGGCGAAGGAAACAACTATTCGGTATTAGCTACCGTTTCCGGTAGTTGTCCCAAACTTGAGGGCAGGTTGCCTACGTGTTACTCACCCGTCCGCCGCTAAGTCTCAAAGAAGCAAGCTTCTTATCAACTCCGCTCGACTTGCATGTATTAGGCATGCCGCCAGCGTTCGTCCTGAGCCAGGATCAAACTCTCCAATAAAGTATTGAAAAGAGCGATAAGCTCATTTTGAATCTGACGAGATTAAAAATCTCAATTGTGCTCCAGTCGATCCAAGCCAAGGCTTGTCTCAAACTTTTGCGTTCATTCTGCAAGCAGAATGTTTACTCACTCGTTGTTCAGTTTTCAAAGATCAAACTTGTTCGTTACCGAATGTCGTTCTCTTCAGCAACTCTTATATAATATCATGTCCGAACCAACTTTGCAAGCTCTTTTTTTAAGTTTCTTTCGAAGCTTATTTGATTCGCTTGCCGCACCGTGTTTCTCGTGTTTTTTTGGCCGGAAATAGAATATACCATGCAGCATACGTACTTGTAAAGAGTTAATTTCTAAAAATATTAATTTTACAATCTAACCCTATTAAAGGCCCTTGAATTTACAATGATATCCTATGTTCATTTGTGTTATCATGCACACTTGATCTTCACTATCTAATCTGTCTTTCTTCTATATATAAGAAGGTAACCCTCTCAACTCTCTTATTCGAGACGAAAGGGTTACCTTCTATAATAATCTATATTTATTTACGTTCTACTTTATATCCTTTATCCTCAAGCAATTTCACGATACCGTGTTCGCCCAGGTAGTGTGCCGCGCCAACAACAATGAAATACTCCTCGCCTTTGCCGTTTTTCAAGTAACCATCGATTTTGTCCGCCATACCAATGTTACGATCAACCAGCATTGCTTTGTTGTACTCCTCGTTCGTGGAGAAGCTGTTAGTCAGTTCTAGTAATTGCTCGTCATTACCCGTTTTCCACATCTCAGCCATCTGATTCACACTGTTATCCAACACGTCGAAGTTCTCGATTGTCGCTTTCAAAGTTTCCTCTTGTGTTTCTTTGGAAAAGTCGTTAAACATGCCAAGTTGAGATTGATAACTTTCCAACTCAATAACTGGGAGTTTGCGCTCGATTGCTTTCTGGATGAAATACAGATCCACTCCTGCTGACGCTTCGTATCCAGCCGTTGCGGACTTCAAACTTGCGAGTGTGCTCTCTACTACCCATGGCTTAAATGCATCCAAAGCGTTAGGCTCTAAACCATTTTTCTTCAGTACATCGCCCAGCTTCGTATAGGTTTCACTGGAAATGTGATCTTTCAGTGTTGTTCCATCCTGATATGAACCCAGGCTTAGAACCAGCTTTTGCTGCTCTTCTTCAGCCGCTTTGCTAATATCAATCTCTACCCCAAGATAGTCAGCTTCCGCAAATGCTTCCTCAAACTCCGGACGCAATGGATAGAAGCTCTCATCCGCAATATGCATAGACCCTACCAGATAGACCGTGTTGCCATTGCTTTCCACTTCCCACATGAAGCCACGTCCACCCGTTTGAGCAGTTTCCGTTGCTCCACCCTTGGATACCAGCAGCACGGTGCGTGTTGCAGCATCCCAGCGCACTTCATAACCCGCTGCATCTCCAACGATGCGGATTGGAGCATACGTCACACCGTTGATACGTGTAAGTTTGCTTTTCAGTGTAATCGTTTTGCCATCAATCACAGCCGTAATCGTATCATCTGTCGCAGTTGTTAGCTTCACGTCCATCGCATCCAGTGTAGTCCGCAATGGAACCAAGGTTGTACCTTTATCTAGGATTGGTGCTCCTGTGGCATATTTCACTGCCTGGTCATTGACCTTGACAGAAGTTTCTTGTGGAGCAGCCATAGCCGGTACTGCAGATGTGAGCAAGCCTACCGAGATGGTAAGAGATAAGAGCATGCGTTTCCAATTCTTCATATTATGTATTCTCCTTTATGAATATAATTTCCAATCATTTTGATAGAATGGACATACTTAGATACTACGGATAAAGGTGGAATTGGTGCCACTCCACAAACGGAGCAGCACTCTTTCCCTTCATTACTCTCAATAGATAAGAAATAACAGAAACGAATCCGTCACATAGGTTCGATGCTAGATATTCGCAAAGTCCAAGCTATTCCATGATAAATAGATACTGATTAGAGCCAGGAAAAAGAATGCTATAGAAACCTTCCGATTCGCCCGCAGCTTCACTCCATATGAGACGAAGAAAATAGCTATAGCTAGTTTAGAGATGCTTTGGTAGTAGCCCTGCTCTGAAAAGGCCGAACTACTAAACACAATTGAAAGTAGCAGTGTAGAGAGAATTAGTGCTTTAAACCACAGCGGGTCCCTCAAGAACTGTATAAAGAACCCTTTTAACTGCTGCATGATCATCAGCCGCCGCCGCCCTCTCCTGAACTCTACTTAGATCTTGTATGCCTTCATGGCTTTAAACAATTCCTTAAAGGTCGGACGTTTACCGTACATCAGCACACCTGTGCGATAGATTTTGGCTGCAAGCCATCCGAAGATGATAATGGACACAATGAGAATCGCTAATGAAGTTAAAATCTCCCAAGTCGGTGCAACTCCCGCACCGATCCGTACCAGAATCGCGGTCGGCGACGTGAATGGAATGAAGCTTGCGATTTTCAACAACAGAATGTTCGGCGTAGAAATACTGAAGATCGCAATATAGAAGGATACAAGGGACAGCATCGTAATCGGCAAGACAGCCTGACCCAGTTCCTCCGTACGGCTTACCATTGAGCCAATGGCAGCGAACAACACGGCATACAGGAAGTAACCCAGAATGTAGAATATGAGTCCGTACACAATAACCGCAATATTCACATCACTCAGATTCATATTGAAATCCCCTAACACTGCACGGTTATGCGGCAGCAGGATATTTCCGGCAACCACCGCTCCGAAGATCCCGATTTGCAGCATACCCACCATGAAGATCCCGATGATTTTACCAAACATCTGACTGAGCGGTGATACACTCGTAATCAGAATCTCCATAATACGCGAGCTCTTCTCCGCTGTGATCTCGGAGGCAATCATGTTGCCTGTCATCATGGTCGAGGTGAACAGCAGGATGATCAGCAAGTACACCACAATATAGTTAATTGGGCTCATCGCACCTTCCGACTCAGCACTGGCCCCACTTCCATCCGTACTCAAGCTTTGCTCAGTGAGCTTCACAGGTGTTGTAATCAGTTCCTTCTGCTCCGCTGTGAGTACATCCTTCACAACCACATCCAGCTTCACACTCTGCAATGCAGCTTCAATGGATGCAATGATCTGAGGTGATACATCTTCTGCTGAATATAGAATGGGCTGTGGGAACTCCTGTCCAGCAACCGGTTCAAACTTCAGATAGCCATCGGTAAGCCCCGCTTCCGCATCCGCTGCAAGAGCCGCTTCATCCTTGTCTCCACTGGCAATGAATCGATAGGCCTGATCTCCTTGTGCCGCCGAAAAACTCTCCAGTTTCTCGGAAACTTCAGGCTGCCCTGTGCTTAGAAGACCAATATTTACAGGATTGCTACTTGAAGCTCCGCCAATGGAACCTCCATTGAATAAGGTAATGAAATATGGAACATTGAGTCCGATTGAGATTAAAAGTGCAAGTACAATGGTCGTCACCATGAATGATTTCGTTTTAACTTTGTTTTTAAATGTAAAACCCGTAATCGTTCCCATTTTATTCATTCGACTCACCTACCTCACGAATAAAGATTTGGTTAAGCGTTGGTTCCTTCAGTTCAAAGTGTTCCACTGTCGTCTGAGTCATGGCTGTTCTCAAAATCTCTTGAGCCGCTTCCACCTGACTAATATGTATCAGGTACCCGCGCTCATTCCGCTCGACTTTCTTCACACCAGGCAACTGTTCAAGCCCCTCCACACTTCCAACTGTACCCAGGAATACCTGCTCACGTGGATAACGGCTCTTAATCTCCTTGATCTCGCCTTGTACCACTGTGTTGGAACGATGCAGAATGGTGATCTGGCGACACAACTCTTCAACGTGTTCCATGCGGTGTGTCGAGAACAGAATAGCTGTACCTTCATCACGCAATTCCTTGACGGTGGATTTGAGTAATTCCACATTCACAGGATCCAGTCCGCTGAACGCTTCATCCAGAATAAGAATCTGCGGTCTATGAACTACAGCAGCAATAAAGCCCATCTTCTGCTGATTACCTTTGGATAACTCCTCAATCTTCTTATCATAATATTCCGGAACTTCGAACCGATCCAACCAGTATTTGAGACTTTGATCTGCATCCTTACCATTCATGCCACGAAGCCGTGCCAGATAATTAATCTGTTCGCTGACTTTCACCTTCGGGTACAATCCGCGCTCTTCCGGAAGATAACCCATAATCTGCTGCAACTCTGTGTTGTAAGGCTTGCCGTTGTACAGGATATTCCCCCCGTCCGGGTGGATCAGTCCAAGCACCATGCGCATCGTTGTTGTTTTGCCTGCACCATTGGCTCCGAGCAGTCCGTAAATCTCCCCTTCTTTTACATTGAGCGTAACTCCATTAACGGCTGTTTTGTCTGCATATTGCTTGACGACTTGCTTCAATTCCAATCGGTTCATCATTTATCGTCTCCCTTCGGTTATTTCCACTGTACAGGTGCATACCCGGCAATCCAGAACGCCAACACTTCATCCAATTCCAAGTTGCGGATTTTCAATACTCGGTTATTCGATAGCTCCAGCCTCTCCTGCGCTTCGCTGACCCGGGTTGTAATGACACGAACCAGACCTCTTTCTTCCAAAGAAGATTCCACAACACCCGGGATACTCTCTGGCCTTAAGTCTCCTTCATACCAGACTTCTTTCCACTGATCGAGCACCATATCTTTCTCGGCCATTCCCAGCGACTGACCACGGTGCATCAATACGATGTAATCCGCAAGTCTTTTGACTTCGTCTGCTATATGTGTGGCAATCAGAATCGTGGTGTCCCCCTCAGCCATGAAGGTACGGAACTGCTCAACCATCACTTTCCAGGCAAAGGGGTCCAGTCCTGATGAAGGCTCATCCAAAAGCAATAATCTGGGACGAGCTGCAATTGCAGCAGCAATCTCGAATTTCCGCCGCTCTCCCTTGGACATCTTGTTCAGCTTCACATCAACGGGTACTTCCATATCGCGAATCAGTTGATCGAACAACTTCATATCCCATCGCGGGTACCAGTAGGCCCGAAATTCAGCTGCTTCCTGTGCTGTTATCCGATTCTCTTCAAGCCCGGCATTGTCAGCCACAAAACCGATCTGTTGTCTCAGTTCAAGGGGAAGTGGTCCCTCATGTTCCTTCCCAAACCATATTATATGCCCGGCATCTGGCAGCACCACTTGTTGCAGCATGTTAAGAAGTGTGCTTTTGCCCGAACCGTTATGACCGAGAATAGCAACTACATACCCTTCCGGGATGGTCAGATCGATCGGGCCAATTACTCTGCGTTTTCGCATTTTGGATACACCGTTCAACTGAACTGCTATAGGTTCCATGTATGAATCACTCCCTTACTTCGCGTAAATAGCCTTTAGGACTTCCCGGAACAGGCTCTCCATCTCTTCTTCCGTACAGCCTACCGATTTTCCAGACTGCACCGCTGCCTGCAACGCTTCCTGTGCGGCCTTCAATCTATAATTTTCTCTATCGCCGGCTTCTACCTGGGCCACAAATGTACCCGTCCCCTGCTTCGTACGAAGCAGACCTTCATTCTCCAGATCCTGATAGACCCGTCTAACCGTAATCACACTGCAATTCAGCGCTCCGGCGAACTCACGAATGGACGGCAAATGTGTCCCCTCCTCCAACTGACCCGTTATAATTAGAGATCTTAATTGATTTTCAATTTGGTGGTATAAAGGTTCAGCGCTATTTTCATTAATTTGAATGGGTATTTTCACATCTTGCACCTCGCCCTCCGGTACACTCCAGTCTGTTGCCTGACCGTGCCGGTCTCATCCTGTATTCGTACATAAGTCATTTTAATTTAAATCCCGAAGAACCAGCTTCTTCAGCGTCAAGCGACTAAACAGCCATAATCCTGCTATACCAACCACCAGAGCAATCCACATGATCGGGGAAAGCAGTCCCCATGATTTACTTGCATCCATCACCATTCGAAAGCCGTAACTGCCTGACATTCGAATCAATAAGGATATGCCAATCGCAATGGGTACAAAAAGCGTACTGAGAACCAAGTATTTCTTGCCACTGTTCAGAAACTCTCCGTAAATATATAATCCTGTTACCAAAAGTCCATAACCTGTACAAGTCAGGCTAAAGGCCAGATATTGATCCCATCGGAATCCTTCGGCATGAAGGCTAACCACGTATAACGATCCGTAGAAAAAAATACCATTGTACGCAAACGCCATTAGAGCTTGCTGTAACCTGGACCACATCACCGCTTGTTCAGGGATCGGAATTCTTCGATAGTAGGCCAACATCTGGGTATAGGAATCCTCCTGTATGTAACGGAAGGAACGCCTGCAGAACATGAAACCTTGAAATGGCAACATGATCAAAAAGAAGGAATCCACTACAGGATTAATAAAATCTGTCTGTTGTTGTCCCAATAACATCACACCGCTCATGCCGCCAGTGTATATCATGAATATTGCAGACCATAGCCATTGGAGCCTATCCTTACTCGTCTGGTTGCGGGTCAACCACCACGCCTGCTTCCATTCGTTCATATGCATGCCTGCCTTTCAGTTGTCATTCACTCATCTTGCGCACTGTAATCACTGTGTTTACTGTATATATCAATATACACAGTATACAGACCAGATTCTGATCCCGTCAACCCCTAATTTTCTTGAATCAGGAAGATGGGATAGGACACAGTTTGAATTTACGTTAAAATAAATTATAGTCACGGATTAAAGAAAGGAAGATTACAACTATGGATTGGCTGGTCGAGATCGGGTTTGTGCTCCTTTTCCTTATCGTCGTTATCTGGTTGATCCTCCGGGATGAACCTCATCGTCATTCTGCCAAAAAAGGCAGACACCGCAGACACCGTAACAACGGTTATGCCGACTCTGCTTCGGGATATCCGGTCATTACAGGAGATGAATCCTACGATCGACATGTCAGACACACACCGGATCACAAACATCATGATTCAGATTTTTCATCAGGCATACATTCTCATCACAGCAGCGATAGTGGTAGCAGCGATTCTGGAGGAGATAGTGGCGGTGGCGACAGTGGGGGTGGCGGGGATTAAACAAACATCATTCCCGATCACAAAAGAAGGGCTGTACCCGTTATTGTGTAAACACAATTCGGGTACAGCCCTTTGCCGTTCTCTAGCACCTGTTAGAAGAAGAGGCCTTGCGATTAAACGAGGTTATAACCACTAGGCAGACTGCGGTTGGCGCGGATCGCACGAATCTCGGCCAGAGTCAGCCGCTCATTCGTGGAGATCAGGGATTCCACGTCATTGCCACGGATCAGATCATCCAAATCTCTCAAGTTGGTGTTGCCGCGGAAGACACGGAATCCCCCCTGAAAGTTAGGCCGCGTGAACACAACGAGTGTTGCATTGGAACTTGTTGAGAAAAAACGCAGGCTCTCTACCCCATCCAAAATATTGTCCAGGTTACGAAGACCCGTGTTGCCACGATAGATGCGGCTTCTTCCTCTGTAGTTCTCTTCTGAATACACGGTAAGGCGTGGATACGTTTGACTGACATTGACTGTTTTTTTCATTTTGTTTCCCCCTCTCGAACTCATTCTATGAATGAATGAGAGAGGTAGCGTGGACGAATCTTCTGCTAGATTCGTCCATTTTCATATTTTCAGAAGATCATAGTGACGCACGCACGATTAGCCCGAGGTTGTGCCCCCACTTTTACACGCCGAGAATAGCTTCCCACACCGGACGCGTATGACCACCAGGATATAAGAGATATAGAAGAACATACACAACAACACCTGTTAATGCTGACCCGAACCAGATCATGGACGTGAACCTGCCCCAGCGGCGATGTGTTCCAAACTTCTTTTTGAACCCCAACACCAGTGTTGAAATGCCGAATATCGCTGCCACGGTAGCCAGGATAATATGAAAGATTAGAAATATCCGATAAAAGATCTCCAGATCCGGGTCTCCACCCCAAGCCGTATTACCTACGAATATTGTGCGAGACATATAGATCACAAAGAAGATTAGAGCTGCAATCGCACCTGCTACCATGGCGGACTGATGAGCCTTGCGTTTGCCCCGAATAATCAGTACCCATCCAATCCCCACCAGTACTGCACTTATCACAATGAAAGAAGTACTGATCGTAGGTAGCCAAAAATACATATCCATCGTGTGTTCCCCCTCTTGTCAGAACATTGACTTAATTATTTGGCAGCCGGATTGAGTGGCCCCCCAGCGCCTCCAGCAGGATACGAATCATCATCATCTTCTTCCTGCTTCTCTTTCCGATACCATTGGAAAAAGACATAGGCCAGCATGGAGGCGAAGATCCCTTCCTGAATAAACTTCATTACAATGCCACCGACCTGCTGATCTTCCTTCGCGGAGGACAGGAAGTTGAAGAAGGCCGGTCCACCGAATGAGCGAAGTAAAGCCGTAGAATCCCCAGACACACAATACCGCATGGCTTCAGCCCATACTGCCGGGTTGCTGTACGTCTGATACAACGGCTCGGACGCAAAGATAATCAATCCACACGCAGGTGTGAGCAGCACCATATTCAGAAAAATAAAACCGATCTTGGATAAACCCGAAGCTTGTCTGCCCTCTGGTAACGGATTCAGCAATGTCCACCACATGAGCATAGAGGTGATAAACAGTGCAATATAATACAACCGGTGAACGGTAAAATTCAGCATAACGTAATCATGTACAATCGGTAAGTGATACAGCGAAAACAGCCCGTTAAAGATCACTGCCGCAACGATCGGATGAGCCAGGAACGATAGCTGGCGTGTTGGCAACCAACGTACGATTCTGCGCCATACCCAGAACGGCAAACCTTTCATCATCAGCGGCGGCGCTACCAGATAAGAGAACGCCATGCTTACCATGTGAAAACTAAACATCACGTGACCAAGCAGATTAAATGGTCCAGCTTGAGCCAGATAGAGGACAAACAGCCCTGTAATAAACATGATTTTCTGACCGGCAGTCGCAGGCTCTGCATCTTTTATTTGCTCGCTTAACGGTCCCACGAGCACTAAATACGCCGCAGCAATGATCAGAAATAAAGCCAATATAAGTGGACTCCATAAGTCGTTGAAGCTAAAATATTGCAACCCGAGCATACGGGAAACCTCCCCGTGACCTGATTTGGTTGTTGCCTTTATTTCTTTGTGAAGATTCATTCGCCAAAAAGGGGAAAAGACGGCGGCATTGCGCCGCCGCCATCTCTTTTACCACCAGACCCAATAAAGTGCCATAATGATGCACGTAAAGGCTACGAAGAAGCCAAAGGCCATGAACAGGATTGGCATCAAATGCCCTTTATCCTTCATGTGCATCCAGTAACCCAACTGAACGAATACCTGAAGAATAGCCATCACGAGCAAAATAATAATCGTAAAGGTTGTGTTGACCCCTCCGGCAGAAGCAGCCGCAAACGCAATCAGCGTGAGAATAATGGAGAAAACAAACACCACGACGTGTTTCTGTGGCCCTTCCGTCCGGTGACGGTGCTTCACAGGCTGTTGATCTGTCTTATCCTGTGCTGACATGTGTTACCCCACCTTTCCGAGCAGGTACACGACCGTAAAGATGAACACCCAGACCACGTCAATAAAGTGCCAGTACATTGCGGAGACGTATACTTTAGGTGCAGTTACGACCGTCAATCCTTTTTTGAACAGCTGCCCAATAATGATTCCGATCCACACAATACCGAAAGCAACGTGCGCTCCGTGGAACCCGACCAGTGTATAGAATGCTGAACTGAAAGCACTGGTAGTCATGCCAAACTCTTTATGTTTCACATACTCATAGAACTCGTATATCTCCAGCGCGAGGAATCCCATACCCAGTACCACCGTGATGCCAAGCCACAATGCCAGTGCATCTCGCTTGCCCTTATGCATGGCCTGAATTGCAAATACACTCGTCAAACTACTGACCAAGAGAATGAACGTTGCAGCGGCCACGAGTGGCAGGTGAAACAGTTCATTCGCCGTAGGTCCATCATTGGTTTGGCCACGAAGAGCCAGGAAGGTAGCAAAGAGCGTACCGAACAGTACAGTCTCTCCGCCAAGGAACAACCAGAAGGCGATCAGCTTGTTACGTCCCTCCAGCGTTGCTTTCTCCGGTTCATGCGGCAATTTGTCGTTCACCGGTTCGGCATGTGAGGTTGTCATGTTCTAGCCCCCTTCTCATCCTGATCCTCCGGTTCAATATGCCAGCCATGATCATCATAAAGTGAACGCAGTGCCATTGATCCAAATGTAATCAGAAGACCAATAACAACTACAATATAATTGTTAAACAATACATTCATAAATGCATTACCGAATTCATCCTTGCTGAACATCAGACCAAGTCCGGCAATAAAGATCCCCACAGACATTACAAACGGCAGCGGCGTTGCTGACGGCATATGAATCGAACCCACAGGTTCTGCTGGTGTCATCTCCGTATGTCCTGCCATCTTTTCCTTCCAGTACGCATCAATTCCACGTACCAGCGGCGTCTGCTTGAAATTGTATTCCGGTGGTGGTGAAGGAATGGACCATTCCAAAGTACGACCGTCTTCCCACGGATCATTTGGCGCACCAGCCGGTTTTCTCATGGTGATTACGATGTTCGCGAGGAATAAGATAACTCCCACACCCATCAGAAATGCCCCGACGGAGCTGACCAGATTGAGCAGATCAAAATCCTGATTCGGCAAATATGTAACGATCCGGCGCTGCATTCCCATCAGACCGAGGAAATGCTGTACAAAGAACGTTAATTGGAAACCGATCATAAATGTCCAGAATGTCCATTTCCCAAGTGTTTCACTGAGAATACGTCCGAACATCTTCGGCCACCAGTAATGCAGTCCCGAGAACAAACCGAGTACAAGTCCCCCTACAATAACATAGTGAAAGTGGGCTACAACAAAGTACGTATCATGGAACTGGAAATCCGCTGGAGCAGATGCCAGCATGACACCGGTAACACCACCCATAACGAAGGTTGGAACGAATCCAACAGCGAACAGATTTGCCGCTGTAAAGCGGATCTGTCCACCCCACATCGTAAAGAGCCAGTTAAAGATTTTGATCCCGGTAGGTACGGCAATCAACATTGTCGAGATGGAAAATAGCGCGTTGGCTACATTACCCAGACCTGTTGTAAACATGTGATGCGCCCATACCATGAAGCCCAGGAAGGCAATCAGGATAGTGGCAAATACCATGGAGCTGTAACCGAACAACCGTTTACGCGAGAAGGTCGGAATAACCTCCGAGATGATACCAAATGCCGGCAAAATCAAAATGTATACTTCCGGGTGTCCGAAAATCCAGAAGATGTGCTGCCAGAGTACGGGGTTACCGCCACCTGCGACATCGAAGAAATTCGCTCCCAGTATACGATCAAACGTCAAAAGTACAAGCCCTACCGTGATGGCAGGAAAAGCAAAAAGAATAATGGCAGATGTAATAAATGTCGTCCATGTAAACATTGGCATCCGCATGTAGGACATGCCTGGAGCACGCATTGTAATAATCGTCGCGAGAAAGTTAATCCCCCCGATGAGCGTTCCCAGACCCGCGATCTGAAGACCGATGGTATAGAAATCCACACCATGCGTTCCACTATACTCACTGCCCGAAAGCGGCGTATATGAGGTCCAGCCTGCATCCGGTGCTCCCCCCATAACCCAGCTCAGGTTCAGCAGCAGTCCCCCAAAAAGGAACGTCCAGAAACCAAGTGCGTTAAGAAAAGGAAAGGCAACGTCCCGTGCCCCGATCTGCAAAGGCACGACTGCATTCATAATGGCAAAAATAAGTGGCATGACACCAAGGAAAATCATCGTTGTTCCATGCATGGTAATCAATTCGTTGAAGACCTGTGCCGATACAAAATCATTCATAGGCTTCATCAGTTGAATCCGAATCAAAATGGCTTCAATGCCGCCGATTCCAAAGAAAAATCCACCCGCAACCAAATAGAGAATGGCGATTTTTTTGTGATCGACGGTGGTGATCCAATCCATCAAGCCCCTGTACCTCTTGACGCTATGCGCATGAGCCAAGGTTGTGTACCCCCTTCTTCGTCCTTGCTGTTCTATTCATAGTCCAATTTGTAGTTGGCCAGATATTCGGCAATTCCGTCGATTTCTTCATCCGTCAACCCAAGATCCTTGGGATTCGGCATGGTATTGCCCGGCTTCACGGATTGTGGATCATGGAGCCATTCTTTCATGTTATCCAGTACCGGACTACCTTCTTCCTGTCCCTCACGAGAATTCAGCAAAATGCCTGCGACAGATTCCTTGCCGCCGATTCCCGTCAAGTTAGGTGCTACGGGTCCACCTTGATCGCCAACAGCGTGGCAAGAAAGGCAGTTTGTTTTGAATTTCTCGGCTAATTGAGTATCTTCAGGAAGGACTGCAGGTGCTTTCATCTGATTCACCCATCTGTCAAAGGATTCCTGACTCACTGCTTTTACCTTGAACTCCATGAAGGCATGCGATCTGCCACATAACTCGGCACATTTACCGCGGTAAACGCCTTCATTCGGTGCAGAGAAACTGAACTTGTTAAGTGTTCCATCCGGGTTTGTGTCCATTTTGCCCGCAAGTGACGGCACCCAGAAAGAGTGAAGCACGTCAGCGGTTTTAAGTTCAAATGCGATTTTTGTTCCGGTCGGGATGATGAGATCTTGAGCGGTGGTTACGTCATATTGAGGATAAGTGAATTCCCACCAGTACTGATGCGAGGTGACTTGGACCTTAAGTGCATTTTTGTCATTGGACAGATCTTCGCCTTGGGCAAAAATCGTTTGGACTGTCGGTACTGCCAGCACAATAACCAGCAATAACGGAATGGCTGTCCATATTACTTCCAGCTTGAAATTACCTTCAACCTGTTCAGGCATGTCGGTCTGCCCGGCTCGTCTTCGAAACCGGATCAGAACATAGGCCGCTATAGCAAATACAATGATGAGCACCACGATCATAATCGTGATGGATAACTTCATCAGATCATATTGGCCTTGCGCCACAGGACCCTGAGGTTTCATTACCGACAAGTCTTCCCGCCCGCATGCGGATAGCAGCAAAGAGAACACCGCCAGCAAGGGGAGAATTCGCTTTGCAACCTGCCACTGTTTCATCATTGATCTACCCCACTTTTTTACGTTTTCGTAGATTACCGTTGTCGTTCAGTAGAAAGGCAACAAAAGGTACGTTTCAGCACGATACGCATAATCCTCTTCATCATACAGAACGCTTACAAAAATAACGCTTCCAGTACTCCCGTGATTTCCTGCTCAGGGCATGTCTGCGCATTCTTCCAATTCATTCTATATGCTTCAATCACTTATTAAATATAAGTTGAGGGTATGATTTTGTCAATCTTTGGACACATGTTCACAAATTGTTCACTTTATGTAAAAAACCGCTCTACAACTTGATTTGCAAACGATTTCAGTTAAAAGTATTACACTCTACATTTGAAAATTTTTGCCAAATTTCGGTGATAAAACTCGATTTATTGGTGATTTTTCTCACATTAAAAACATGCGATATTATGCAAAAGAAAGGTCCGATTTTATGGAAGACCTCTTCCATGTCCATTCAGAAAACATACCTATCGCTCCATACCGCTACATTCAAGCTCAAAACAGCATGGAGCATTCCTCCGAAAGGTTCAATTCATTTCCTCATCTTCACCTTCACCTTAATTCTTCTCATGTACCATTGGTCAGAATCAAGGGGCCATCCCCAGTAATCGCAACTGTATGCTCATACTGCACTCCCCAGCTGCCATCTACCGTCCTTACTGTCCATCCATCTTCATCCCATACAACGGCCCCGGAACTGCCTTTCGTAAATATGGGTTCAATGGTAATGACCATGCCCTCGGTGAGCATCGTGCCCGTTCTGCGTTTGCCATACGGCAACACATTTGGCGGCTCATGAATATATTGACCAATTCCATGACCAATGAGGGGCTTTACAATTCCGTAACGATACAATCTGGCTGTTCGTTCAATGGCACTTCCAATATCTCCGAGCGTATTCCCTGGAACTGCCTGGGCAATCGCCCGCTCAAGGGCCTTCTCCGTGCGTCTCATCAGCTTGCGAATGGATCTGCTTGGTTCACCAATGCCATATGTCCAGGCCGAGTCAGCAAGCCAGCCATCTTTGTTCACCACCATATCGATGGTCACTACATCCCCACTCGCCAGTTCTTCTTCTCCCGGAAATCCGTGGCAGACTACTTCATTGACAGAGGCACATGTGGCGTACGGATATCCTTTATATCCTTTCTGCTCCGGTGTGGCCCCATGTGCTGCCAGAAACCCTTCCACCCGCTCATTGATCTCCGCTGTCGTGATCCCAGGTATCATCCACTGCTCAATATGTTGGTGACAACTTCGCAAAATTCGTCCAGCTTCCCGCATGTAGCCAATCTCTTCTTTGGTTTTTAAAATAGGGTCCACATGCATTCATCCTTCCCGCTGTAGGTGTACTCCCATATATATGCAGCAGGAACGCAAAAAAAACCGTCTGCCGGAGCTTATCGCCCGGAAGACGGTTCTATTCATTATCGGAACAGTATAATCAGAGTTGTGTGTTGTTTCAGGACACGGAAGAATCCATCTTGACAAGCTCATGCTCAACCACAGAAGTCAATTCTTCCTCGTATCCACCCGTAATCCGGTATTTTCTCACGTACTCCTTCACGAATTTTTTTGGATCTTTAGGACGGAAAATCCGAGTCATTTCCCTCAAACTTTCTTTGACCTCATTGTGACCTTTCGTTGCCATTGTAATTCCCTCCCAAAACGTTGAAAGTGAATGCTCCGTTTAGAGAATGCCGAATAAGTCTTAAATGCCATCCATGAAGTTGTGTGCGCGGCTTAAAGCAAGCTTTAGGTCGGGAACCTCGCTAGAAAGCAAGTACCTGACACTATAAATACCCGATATGATTCGGAATGAATCATAATCTTATTGTATCATATTCGGAAGTATCTTACGACTTGACGATTTCCTCTAATAAATATAACGGTTTTCATGCCCAAAAAGTTTAATTCCGAATCATGTGTTATGAATGCCACCATTCTATACGGAATTAATATATCCAGCATAACACTGAACTATTCGGGGGATATTATCACGGACAACCTATACAGTTAAATTAATGGTATCTAAAAGGAGGCGCCGTTTCATGGAACGCAAAGAACAGGATATGCTGCCCCTTTCACATGAAAAGGTGGAAGTCGACGGAGTATATATCAACGAAGCTGGACGTGAGGAACATCTGCATCGTGGGCAACACTTCCCGGCAGATCCCGTTCTCGGCAAGTCAGAATGGAAGCTGACGGAGTATGCTTTTGATAATCATCATGAAGGACGTACCGATGAAAGATTGGTTCCCAAGGAAAACGATACAGATAAAATGGGCAAGATCACAAACCCTCGCAGACAGATCGAGGGCGGAAGATAATATTGTTTGATTTGTTAGTCGGATAAATTCACAGGTTCAGTTCTGTCCATCTCCTTCATAGCCTAATAAAAAAAGGTTAAAGGAGGCTGGACCGGATGTCCCCCATGAAATCGTCTAGCGGTCTGGATGAAAATATTGCCGGTATGCTCTGTTATCTGTTTACCTTTGTAGGCGGGATTGTTTTTCTCGCGGTAGAGAAGCGGAGTCGGTTCGTGCTATTTCATGCGCTGCAATCCGTAACCGTCTTTGGCATCATTATGGTTGGGCATGTATTATCGACTTTTCTTCCCTTATTTGGACCACTGGTGGCATCCTTGTTATCCCTGCTCGGTGTGGTGGTCTGGCTCATCATGGTGGTCACCAGCTTGCAGGGGAAATGGCTAAAGCTGCCGTGGGTTGGCGATTTTGCAGAGAAACAGATGCGCCATCTGTAACTTTAGGAAGACATGATGCAAAAGAAAAGACGATCCCCCCTTTCAAACAGGGTGTGGATCGTCTTTTAATTATATATCGGCTTCTATATACATTCGTTGTTTAGCATGTAAAGGTGACTTATTCATGTGATTGAACATTCACAACATAAATGATAAATGTCATAAACCATTCATGCTGTAAATCACGAAGTATCAACCTGCTTAAATGTTCATCTTATGAAGGGTGTATTCAGGAACAGTTAACATAACTATCATGCTGGATTATAGGTCTAGGTCGGCTATTAAGCCGACTTGCCCGTCTCTCCAAGAATGGCATCTGCCTGTTGTTCAGCCATCTTGGCAGCTGTTTCCTTGGTGCCCAGACCATTGAACAGCAGGTTCATGAAGATCGCCGTGAAGCTGCCTGCTATGATACCGTTACCGAGCATAATCTGAGCCCAGTCCGGTGCACCAGCAAACAACTCAGGCACAACGGTAACTCCCAACCCCATACCTACAGAACAAGCAATGACAAACAAATTCTCATGACGGTTTAGATCGACCTGACTACCGATAATCCGAATACCGGATGATACCACCATGCCGAACAAGGCTACCATGGCTCCACCAAGAACTGCCCCCGGAACGAGCTGTGCAAGCGCAGCAATCTTCGGCACAAATCCGATGACCACCAGGAGTCCACCAGCCACAACAATGACATCACGTGTCTTCACACGTGTCATCTGTACCAGACCTACATTCTGCGAATACGTTGTATATGGGAACGAGTTGAAAATACCGCCCAACACAATAGCCAGACCTTCAGCACGATAACCACGGGCCAGATCCTTGGAGGACAGGTCCTTTTCCAAAATTTTGCCCAAAGCCATAAATACACCTGTGGATTCAGCCACGCTGACAATCGCCACCAGAATCATTGTCAAGATAGGCACAATCTCAAAGGTCGGTGTACCGAAGTAAAACGGCTGAACAACATGGAACCAGCCTGCATCGCGAATAGGAGCAAAATTAACCTCGCCCATAAATCCTGCCGCCACCGTACCAACGAGCAGACCAATCAGTACCGAGATGGAACGGATGAATCCAGTTGTAAAACGAGTCATCAGGATGATAAATAACAGTACACCGAATCCAAGCAACAGATTCGTTCCACTACCAAAGTCCGGTTGGCCCTGACCGCCACCCAGATCATGGAAAGCAACCGGGATCAGCGTCAGACCAATTATGGTCACAACAGAACCTGTCACGACAGGAGGGAAAAGCCTGATCAGCTTCCCAAAGAGACCAGAGAAGATCAATACAAACAATCCGGAAGCAATAATTGCCCCGTAGATGGCAGATACCCCACTATTCATCCCAATGAGAATCATTGGAGACACGGCTTGGAATGCACAACCGAGCATGACAGGCAGTCCTACGCCGAAATATTTATTTCCCCATACCTGAAGCAGTGTAGCCACACCACAGGCGAGCAAATCAATGGCAATGAGATAGGTTAACTGTTCCTGTGTAAAGCCCAGTGCGTTACTAACGATCAGTGGAACGACAACGGCTCCTGCATACATGGCAAGCACATGTTGAAGTCCGAGTGAGAACGTTTTGATTGGATGCCGATGCCGCTGAAAAATACGTTCGCGTGCCATATTAGTTCGTGCCCTCCTCGTCCGCAAATGTAACCTGTCCATCTGACAAAGCCCCGATGCGAACCAGTGATTCCACACGGTATCCTGCTTCTTTCAGCAAGCGACCTCCCGGTTGGAATGCTTTTTCAATAACAATACCGATGCCAACCACTTCTGCTCCAACCTGCTCCACAATGCGAGCCAGCCCAAATGCTGCTTCACCGTTTGCCAGAAAATCGTCAATGATCAATACGCGATCCCCAGGCTTCATGAATTTCTTGGCAACGGTAATTTCATTCGTTTCTTGCTTCGTGAAGGAGTAGACCTTCTCCACCAGGATGTCTTCGGTCAGTGTGAGCGACTTCTGCTTCCGTGCAAAAATAAGCGGTACGTTCAGCTCCAACGCAGTCATGATGCCTGGTGCAATCCCTGACGATTCAATCGTTAGTACACGTGTGATATTCTCGCCTTCAAAGCGGCGAATGAATTCCTTGCCGACTTCCTTCATCAGAACCGGGTCCATCTGGTGGTTCAGGAATGAATCCACTTTGAGTACTTGCTCGGACAGGACAATACCTTCCTGTCTTACCTTGTCTTTTAACAATTGCATTGCGATTCTTCCCCCTGAATGCCCTCCGCACAGAAACCCACATGCCACTTCGATCTCATGGTAAAAAGCAAAAAGCCCGCCTTGTCACACGCTACGGAATAACCGGAGACGGGAAAAGACGGACTTGTACGTATATGGACAAGCCGTATGGATGCTGCAAGTGTACTGGAAGGATATTAGAGCAGAAGTTCACTCCTGAGACGTCAAACTCCATACAGTCTATCCAGGAACAGATATAAAGCTACCTGAACCTGCTCTTCAGTCAAACTGTATGAGAATAATCTCATTCCAACCATACAACATGTTGCAGCATCTTTCCCGTAGTCCGATCATTCCGGTGATCGGGTAGAGACATGCAGGCCTATTCCTGCACATATACGAGTAACGGCATATTTAATTTTTTGGCTCCATGATTCGTTACAATGTATGATCGCGAACCTGAATGTAAAAGGCTATACATAACTGACAATGTTAGAAGTATACCGAATCGGCGGCATGAAATAAAGAAGTATTTTCATGGAAGTTGCGGAAACTTGTCTTAATTTGCAAACAGGGGGTGATAGGAATCCATTTTTTATGTACAATATGAGAACGGAAGCGCGGATCCGAACGGAGAATGGATGGAACCGCGGCCTACATTATGAATTGAAATGATCAAAGGAGATATGCAGACATGAAAGGCGTACTTAAAGAATTCAAGGAGTTTGCCGTCCGCGGCAACGTCATCGATCTGGCGGTCGGTGTGATTATTGGGGCTGCTTTTGGTAAAATCGTCACATCGCTTGTGAATGATATCATCATGCCTCCGGTTGGAAAACTGCTGGGTGGAATCGACTTCAGTCAGAAAATCATTAATCTGGATCGGGATATGAAAACAGCAAATGGACAGGACATCACCACACTTGCTCAAGCTAACGAAGCTGGGGCTACCGTAATTGCTTATGGTCAGTTCATCAACGTCATGATTGATTTTCTTATCGTTGCGTTCTGTATCTTCATGCTTGTGAAGGGTATCAACTACCTCAAAAGCAAGGAACACAAAAAGCCCGAGCCGCAAAAAACGACCAAGGCTTGCAAGTATTGCTTATCTGAAATCCCAGCCGCGGCTACCCGCTGCTCACACTGTACTTCAGAGCTGGAACCAGAAGGAAGCGGCGCAACAGCGTAATTACAATTGGGTTAAATCGTACACCGATGTGGCTTCCTGATAAATCCTGATGCGAATGCCGAGAACAACTTCCCGACTTGTTAGGGTATATGTATGAAAAGCTAAGCACAAAGACTTAATACGATATGGCGTAGCTTGAAGGTTCCACCGTAAAGGTGGGGCCTTCTTTTATGCCTTACATACATGTATTACATTTACTGCCCCGTTGAATTTCATTCGCCCCATCTTTATGAACTAGAAACGGCGTGGCAGCAAATGCTCCAAAATCGACTTCAGATCCTTATCTTCCTTGTAAACTTCTTCTCCGGTGTCCAGTTCTGTCACGCGAATATATTCAAAGTTTGCCGAAGCATCCACTGGCTTGAACAACAATTGAGCCTCATCTTCCAAACGTACATTGAATCCCATATCCTTAAACATGCTGCTTAACTGACTATTAGCCGGTTCCTGACCTTGCCCTACAAATATAAGTCCTCGAAGGCTTTTACGCTCCTGAGGTTGCGGATAAATCACCTGAAAGTGTACAATGCATTCCATACGATCGTTCCCCTTTCGTTTAAAACAGACTTTGTGAAATTTTGAACTTTAAAAACTGCTATATAAGGAGATACGTTTCATGAGCCCAGAACGTTTCGACATTTATGATGATCAGCAACATTGGATCGGTACAGCGCCACGTAGCGAGGTCCATGCCAAAGGATATTGGCACCGTTCATTCCACTGCTGGATTGTGCGTGACGAAGGCGAACAACGTCAGGTTCTTTTTCAGCGGCGGCGTGATGTTAAGGATACCTTCCCTGGATGTTACGACATTACAGCAGCAGGCCATCTCACCGCAGGTGAACAACTGCAAGACGCCAGTCGTGAGCTGGAGGAAGAATTGGGTGTAGATGTATCTTTCAATGCACTGACCTATCTATTCACGGCTACACAGCAGCTCCAAGGAGAAGTCCGTGGTGTTCCATTCGTAGATCGGGAATTCAGTGCGGTCTATGGATTATGTCTGAACCAGCCGCTTGAAGCCTACGTTCTGCAGCCCAGCGAGGTGGATAGCCTGTATGAGGTGCCGCTGGATGATCTACTCGCTCTGTTCCGCTGTGAAATCGACGTCATTCAAGCTACCGGAGTTCAGACTCAGCCGTCAAGCGATCATGCAGCTTATCAACCGGAGCGTATCGTTCGTGAGATTCGGGCAACGGAATTTGTGCCTCATGGCACTGCTTATTATACGGACGTGCTGGAGGCACTGTATCACGTGCCCAAAGATTGATCATGTACAATCCGGTTCAACCCGATCCAGTTCAATCGAATGTTCATAGCTTCATTTTCTCAAAAATAGCATCACTTCATACCTTTACTATTGACCTGACTGGAAACAGATGCTGTGACGAACATCACTGTCATACCTCAAACCAGCATAAACAGGCGTCTGCCTCTCGGGCAGCGCCTGCTTTATGTACGCAAGTATTGTTTCATCAAGATCAGGAAAGGTACCTTTGTGCTAGATGTTCACTCCATCGGGAGTGAATTCATTAATGATCTGCCTAGCTCTTCCCACCCTCTCCTGGAGGCGAAGACCAGTACCGTGCTGAGAGTTCTTCGTACCGGTGTCCATAGCGGGACTCCAGTTCCTCACCCATATCCTGTTCCAGCTCGTACAATACCAGTTCTTGAGCAAAATGATTCAGCAGCAACCCGGTCATTACCGGATGCTCCGTCACCACTGCCTGCGTAGCGCATGATTCCCCGCGCATGCCCAGCATGCACCAGCGGCGGTCTATGACCAGAGAGAATTTCCGACCGTTACCCGCTCCATACAAAGGCAACCCCGGCCAAGGGACAGGCTGATCCAGCATGCCTTCACCACCATCACACGACCATAACAGCCGTACACCGCGAGCTTCAGCTTGCTGTAAATCATTACGTAACAGCTCTGCCTCTTCACGCCAGACGTCGACAACAATCTCATGCTGAGCCTCAGCCAATTCACGGCTCAGATTCTCAAACACATTTTTGTCACCCTCAATGTTATAGAAGACAGGCTTCTCCGGTTCACTCTTGGGCATGCTGCTCTGGACATAATCCAGAGAGGTACGCATCTGATCGGAGATCATACGTGTCATCTCCTCAGGCTTCAGCACACTATACTTCGCAGGCTCCCCCGGACTGCACCGCAGGAAACCACGTTGTTCCAGCCGTTGCAGGGTCGCATATACATTGGAACGGGACACGCCCAGCCGCTTCGCAACCTCATATCCTGAAGCTGATCCCTGGCGGGCGAGTTCCACCATAATTTTAGATTCCATCTCGGTAAATCCGAGATGACGCAAATGATGCAGCAGTTGGTCCATATTCCCGTCCCCCCATGCTGTCAGCAACCCGCACTGCCTCACATTGATGCGGCAGTGCTTCTACTGCATCAGATCTGTTCGGCTCCGCAACGCGGGCACCATTTCGAACCTTTGGGCAGCTCGGCTGCACAAATCTGACAGTTCACCATTTCGCGTGAAACCTCGGTCTGTACGTCCACCTTGTTCACGATTGGGTTATTTTCCTTCCAGTAGCGGATGCGTTCGTCCAGTTCTTGCTGACGCTCACGTTCCCGTTGCATCTCTTCATCTCTGCGACGTTCCCACTCTGCATCGAACGCTTCCTTTTCTTCCTGCGTAAATTCCGTACTGTTATATTCGGATTCCGTCTCCAGATCGGCTATGGACGGAATGACCGTGTGATACGGCTCGTCTTCCTCCAGTTCCAATTCGGCTGGCGCATCGTAGAAGTCCGGCTCCGGAGTTTGGTTCTGTGCCACAGCTGCCTCTTGTCTCGCAGCTGTGGTTGCTCCTGCAATGCCTGCAGTTCCTGCTGTAGGTGCTGCTGTCTTGAGTTCACCCAACTTGCGTCCACATTTAGGGCAGAAGTTGGCGTCCAGGGAAGCGACATGTCCACATTCGCACAACCGTTCATTCTTCAACTCTGCAATCTTGTTGCGCAGGCCATCAATCTCGTCCTGCAATTCGTCGCAGAGTCGCGACAGTTCCACCATCTCTTTTTCTGCACGCGTCATATCCTGTGCCCGATAACCTTCATAGAAGATGCGACCCATATCTGTAAAATGGACTTCCTGTTCCTGTTGCAAGCCCACAATCTGGTTGTTCAATTTCCCAATCTCAACGGCGTGCTGGGCACGCTCTGTTGCTTTGTTCGCTCCGTCTTTGATGCGTTGAAGCAGTTTCATGACCATTCCTCCTCTGTCCCGTCAAAACCCATATTATCATTTAAATTTTTAGAGGTTATTCAAAAAGTGCTTTTGATTACGAAGGATGCCAGCGGCATCATCAGCATCGAATATGGCATTCAGCCGAATAAGAATATGCTTACGAAGTATGTTTCCTTCGGAAACATTGTAGTTGCTCACGTAGTTTTCCCTACGCTCCGCTACTCCATTTCTAGCTTCATTCCATCTTCTCGGTACTGAAAACCAGACTTTTTGAACACATACTTGTGGTAAATTAGCATATTACATCTTTCATGCAAAATGCTCAGGCATATAACTTATACGATATCATGCCAAAAAGTTGCGTAATCTCGTGCAGGTGCCCGTTTAATACCGATACTGGATGAAATCGGGGGCTTTCGTCAAGACCATACGTTCGGGTATAATGAAGCTTTGGCCCTACTTAACCGCCTGATTAGGCAACTAACTCTATCATACCAATTTACAATGCGATTGTGAAAAGGGCAAATGGTTTACTTTTAGCTGGGATAGTCCTATCCCTGAATGCATACAGAGGTGGATGAAACATGTTAAGTCCGAACTCAACGTTCTACCCCCGTCCGCTCGGGGTTACCCCGGCGGCATCCCTGCCCCAGTCCCCGTCTGCTCCGCTGGAGACCAGTCGGCAACTCGTGGGCAATGATCAACAAGATGCCTTTTACTTTCGTTCTCTGGAAGAGGCTGGCATTAAGCTAAATGCACCACAAATCTCGGCAGTCCGTCACGGCAGAGGACCTATTCTGACGCTTGCCGGAGCCGGTTGTGGCAAAACGACTGTACTCGCTGCAAGAGCCGGCTACCTCATAGAGGTCAGCGGTGTACATGCGGGCAGTATCCTGCTGGTGACGTTCACCAACAAAGCCGCCACCGAGATGAAAGACCGGATCGCCGCATTGCCAGGTATACGTCCGGCAGCTGCGAGAGCCGTGCAGGCTCGCACCTTCCACTCTTTTGCGCTGACATTACTGCGTCATTATGGCGTGCAGGAAGAGATTTTTGGCGAGTCACGGGCCCAACATACGGTGCTCAAGATGCTTTTACGCCAAAATGGCATGAGTGAAGCCTTCCAGCCTGAAAGTTTGCTGGCGATGCTGTCCGCGTGGAAGATGCAAGGATCGGAAACAACTGACCTGCCTGAAAAATCGCAGGAGGAACGCGATGCCAAGCGTGTTCTGCTTGGTTACGAAGCCTGGAAGCAGGAGCGGGGCAAAATGGACTTTGACGATATTTTACTGCGCGCTGCCGCTCTGCTTCGTGACCCGGCTGTCCTGGGGCCGCTTCAGAAACGTTTTCAGTACATTATGGTGGATGAGTTCCAGGATACCAACCATCTGCAATATGAGATTGTGCAAAAACTGGCTTCCGCCCACCGCAACCTGATGGTTGTAGGAGATGATGACCAGACGATCTATACCTTTAATGGCGCACGCCAGGAATCGATTTTGGAATTCGATAAAGTATACCCCGGTGCACGCATTGTGACGCTGGATATCAATTATCGCAGTGATGCACGCATTCTTGGACTCGGAAGCGAATTGGTCGCCCGTAATAAACGCAGACGTGACAAACGGCTGCGTGCCGCCGGAAACCGCGGAGATGCACCGCGTTTTGCCACACCATCCAATGCGGAGGAAGAAGCGGCGTGGGTCGTGAATCAGCTCTGCCAACAGGTTGAAGAAGGGCAGCACACCTATCGGGATATTGCGATTCTTCACCGGACTGCAAGCAGCAGCCGGGCTGTATTCGAGCAGCTTGTGTTGAAAGATGTGCCTTTTGTACAGCATGGTGCCTCCCCGGTGTTCTACGACCAGTCTCTCATCAGGCCCCTGATGGATCATCTACGTCTGTCTCTTGATCCACGAGCCATGGATGCTCTTCCCAGTGCGCTGGGACCGCTCTACGTTTCAAGGGATGCTGGCCTGGAATGGATACAGCGCTGCGAACAACAACAGGCGAAGAAATATCCACTCATCCATCTGGTGAAATGGGACAAGCTGAAACCATTCCAGCAGGAACAGGTCAAAGAGCGCATCAAGCTGATCAAATCACTGCATAAACTAAAGCCAATTATCGCCATTCAGGAAATGCGCAGGCAGTTCTACGACAAGTATATGGAAAGTGGTGATCCCAGCATCTTCACCCATTATAAGGAAACGATGCTGGAAACCCTGGATGAATTCGAAGCTGCCGTCAAAAAATTCGAAACGGTGGAAGAGTTCATCCAGTTCGCGGATGAGTTATCCCGCAGACACCGGGAGATGGAATCTCTACGCCGCGCACAGGACAGTGACGCAGTACAGTTGATGACCATTCACCGGGCCAAAGGACTGGAGTTCCCTTGTGTGTACTGGATCGGAGCCAGTGAGGGCATTGTGCCTCACAGTACAGCACTGCGACAGGATATCCCCGAAGATCAAAAGGCTGCGCTTGCTGTGCAGCAGACAGACGCCGAGCTGGACATGGCCTTGGAGGAAGAACGCAGGCTCGCCTATGTTGCCATCACAAGGGCCAAGCAGTACTTGTATGTCACTTCACCCGCATCTCATCACGGAAAGCCAGCGGATGTGTCCCGCTTCCTGCTTGAAGCCTTCGGCATGGAAGTTCCGGATAAACGCAAACCTCGTGAGGAGAGTCGGACCAGCAGCCCGACTTCATATGGCAAAGGCAATGGATCATATGCCCGTTCGGGGTCGGGTGGCCGTTCCGAAGGTCGGGATGTAGCACAACGCCGTGCCATCAACCACAGTGACCGTCGTGACTTCGAGGTCCACAATGAACGGGATGAGGATCGCCTTGGAGAACGGCGTGGTAGTGGGGAAATTCGCAATCATAAGGCGTTCAGTACCACAGGTATAAGTCCAACAGCTGCGAGTTCCTCCCGTATACAGTCCCACAGTTCAGGTTCAGCCTCGGGTAATGCTGAGCGCACGGAGACCGTTGCGGTCTGGAAATGCAGTTCGTCCACCTGTAAAGCGTGGCTAAGACAGAAACCGGCTGTGCCTTCTGCCAAAACAAACAAGAAGGCATCATCCGGCCCTCCCGCCTGTCCCCTGTGTTCAGGATCGATGGAGGCCGGTACCCGCCAAGTTCCTGTAACGGGGAGATTTGGGAAATAAACGATACGTGATACAGATATAGCTCGTTTCAGGGCGCTTTTTGCTGTTTATTAACAGTAGAAGCGTCTTTTTTCCATTTCAGAATGGGGGTTGGATTATGCAGGACGGCAAACAACATCTGTATGTATCGGTAACTCATAACTTGATTGAACAAACAAAGAACGAATCTACACCCTTTGAGGTGTTGGTGGATGACGAACAGTTGGGCCGATTAAAAGACCTGATGAAGGTGCTGGAGGATGACGATGCCTACACATTGCAACGGGCTCCCGTACCCTACAAATCGGCAGACCACGATGAGGCAACAGAGCAATTTTCGGATGGCATGACTCTGCTGTACACTTTTCTGTATGACCATGGCACGCCGGATACCCGGCAGGCGATTGAGAGCATGAACGTGCTTCCAAGGCTGCAGGATACGGATTATGATGACCCTGGATACGAGAACTCACCACTGAATAAATGACCTGATGCGAAAAAGCATGCGCAACCGCAGATTACGCGGAAGACGCATGCTTTTTAATATTACGAAGAATAACCGTCCCGTACACTGGACTCAATCCAGACGAATCTCCTGGCCTTTCTCAGCGGATTCGTAGATTCCGCACAGCATGCGTGTGGAAGCCACCCCATCCGCAATTGGACTGATCGGCTCTGTACCGTTCAGGCAACAATCCACAAAGTGGTCGATCTGGTTCTGAAATGCGCTATGAATATGGAGACCCGTATTGTCCGTCTGGGGTTCAATATTCAGGATGGTATTATTTTTCTCCGTGACGATGATTGTCTCCGGCTCCAATTCGAACCCACCACGCTCACCGTATAATTTCACTGAAGATTCATCTCCGCGTGCATGCAGGGTAAAGCTTACATCCACCGCCAACGAAGCCCCATTTTCAAACCGAATGAGTGCATTCGCCATATCTTCCACGTCATTCACAGCTGCGCTGTAGTCGGCTGCTTTGTAAAAAGAAAGATGTTCGATATGGGCACGATTGCCCAGCTTCCGATACGTATTACCACTGACGGAAACAGGCTTGGGCTTGCCCATCAAATACCAACACTGGTCAATGATATGTACGCCCAGATCAATCAGTGGGCCTCCGCCAGAACGGCTTTTGTCAGCGAACCAACCGCCTGGATTACCGTGACGACGCAGAATGGAAGCTTTGGCATAATACAATTCACCAAACTCTCCGGCATCTATGAATCTGCGCATCATCTGCATATTGTTGTCATACCGCCGCACAAATCCAACGATAAACGTACGTCCGCTCTTCTTCACCGCTTCTTCAATCCGCAGTGCATCTTCCACATTGGTTGCAACCGGTTTCTCCAACAGTACGTGCTTGCCTGCCTCCAGTGCAGCAATGGCGAATTCCGCATGTGTATTATTCCAGGTACAGATACTTACGGCATCGACATGGGGGTCCTCCAGCATCTCCCGATAATCGGTGTACACGGATTGAGCCTCATACTTCTGTGCCGCGGCTTTAGCCCGCTCTTCGTTCAGATCACAGATGGCATAGATGACAGCATCCTCATTTTTGGCGTAACACCTCATATGAAGATCCGAGATGGATCCTGTACCGATCATTCCAATGTGCAGCATTTGTTTCGTGCTCATCATCGTCCTCCCTTCCTTTTCCACAACTTCCACAACATCACTATCGTCTAGTCTGCCCGCAGCATGCCTTCGTAAATACCCGGGGTTGAATTTTCGATCTTCACAGCACCCAGCGTCCGGGCATAGAAATCCACAGGTCCCGCTGATCCGATAATGGCATAACCATAACCGTCCGCCTTCATCGCATGCATACAGGCCAGTAACAGGGCTGTGCCTACACCTTTGCCCCGTGCATCCTGGCTCACGCCTGTCGGTCCAAAGAAGTTGCGACATGTCGCTTCGTAACAGGCAAATCCGATCATTCTCCCATGCTCAACAGCGATGTAACAGGACACGGGCTGACGTGCAAAAGCGACCTCACATTCATCCACCCAAGCTTGGCTAAAATGTGACCTCACCCAATCCAGTACAAGCTGTTTCTCTGGGGCAATGGCTCTTCGAATCACAATGGAGGATTCCTGCAGCTTTCTCAGTCCACTCTCTTGCTCCGGTAAACGATAGAGCGCTACTAACATATCACTCATCTAATCGGTTCCTCCTCGTACTTGAATGTGAAATAGGACAACGGTTTGGCCACCTACCTGAAATTAACCTGATCCTGCTGCCGATAACCTGCAATACAAGCGATATTTCAAATTCAAACTAACATACCGCTTAGATTCATTGCATGCCAACTGCAACACTGAGACGATCTGTCCCGTCTATTAACTTGAAGCGTGGCTCTAAGGAAGATTTTACCGCGACATTACAAAGATTAGAAGGGATGAATATTGATGAATAACAACATGAAAAAAGTAAGTGCGCTGATGGCCTTATCCATGGCATTGGGTGGTGGAGCCGCTTATGCAGCAACACTGGACAACACACAACCAGTCCATCAAACATCCATTTCAGCAGATAGTAACACAGCTGGTGCAGTAAACGTATCCGTGAATGGTGCATCCATTTCCGATGGTTACTGGAACAAGGATCGCAAAGTAGCCATGATTCCACTGCGTGATCTTACCGAAGCACTGGGTATTGAACTGAAATGGCATAAAGAAAATAAAACCGCGGAGCTGACGCGAGGTGTTCTCTGGACACAGGTAATCACAGGCAAAGATCAATATTCCGTAAATAAAATGCTGCTCACACTGGGTACAGCACCCGAAATCACAGGCGGCACATTGTATGTACCGGCTTCTTTTGCCGAAAAGGTACTGCATGGACAAGTGAACACAACAGGAAATCAGGTGACGATCTCTAGTGAAGAGGACGTGAAGACGATCACTGAGCGTGGTGTGATTACCAGAATATCGAACCAGGATAAATATAAGTCCATCCAAATTGGCGGTGCAGGGTTGGGTGGCATCGTGCTCAATCTGAGCGATGAGACGAAATTCATCTCCGTTGAGGGAAAAGAGATTGCACTGACTGATCTGGCCATCGGCATGAACGTGGAAGCTGAGCATTCCATGATCACTACCCGCAGTCTGCCACCACAAACCCCGACCTATAAAGTCACTGTACTGGATGCGGCTACAGCATCTGAGGCACAACCTAAAGAGGTACTGGGTACAGCGGGTACAATTGAAGATGTAAGAAATGCAGAAGGCCTTATCTCACAGATTGAGATCACAGGTACACGTTTAACTGAGACGGCTCCTGACCATGTCGTGCTGAATATCGCTAAAGATACGCTGCTTGTGAACCACGAAGGTGAGACGGTGAAAGCTGAAGAACTGACTAAAGGAACTAAAGTGATTGGGTACTACAGCCCTATGCTAACACGCAGTCTGCCTCCAATTGGAACGGCATGGAAAGTGGTTGTTGAAACACCAGCAGCACAACTGGAAGCGAAATAAATCGATTAATAAACGAGACTGGTTGAGTTGAGGCATATGTTCTATGTTGCTAACGTCATGCATATCTTGGCTTGGTGTCAGGAGGGCGTCGCATCATAATGTCCAGCAGCTGCGAAGTCAATAAAAATAACCTTATCCGCTTGTCTTCCGACAGGCATGGGTAAGGTTATTTTTTTGGGTTTTTGGGTTTGGGTTTGGGTTTAGGTTTTTGGGTTTTTGGAGCGTATTTTCAAACTCGCTTCAAAGCGAAGCACACCTGAACTTGTCCGGAGCAGGCACTTGCAACGTACGCTGTATACGACATGCGCCTGAAAAAGACATGCTCTGCATAGGAATGTAAGAGCAAGCAGAATTAGCGCTGACGAATCTGAGACGTCTTATTCAAGGAATTGAAGTACCTGTAAAAACCTAAGGAATCTCAGCCACGCTATGTGTGAATAAACAGTTGTTTACAGCGTTTTTCTCAGGCTAATTCGGAAAATAACGTGCCTGATGTTCCTTACATTTTCAGAAGAAGACCTGGGGGCCAAATAAGACTTGCTGAGTTCCTTAGAAAATCTTCACGATAAGCGAGATCGCCAGATCAACCACCTTGGACTTCATCTTCAACAATCGCTTCCACTTCAATCTCAACCATCAACAAGGGATCAATGAGTGCGCTAACTTCAACCATGGTGGCTACAGGCTGAATCTGTCCAAAATATTCACCGTGGGCCTTGCCAACTTCCTCCCACCTGGAGATATCGGTCACAAACATTCGCGTTCTAACGACATGCGACATGTCAGCCCCCAACTCTTTCAGTGCATTCTCAATCGTCTGCAAAACGAACCTCGTCTGTGCATACGGATCACCTGCTCCAACGACTACACCATCTTGCATCGCAGTTGTACCCGCCACTTCGATTCGGTTCCCTACACGGATGGCACGGCAATATCCCACCAACGGTTCCCATGGGGAACCGGTAAATACCTGCTGTCTACTCATTTTTCTCGTCCCTCGCTTTGCTTTGGTTGTATGTATCTCATCTGATTAAACATGAATTATATCAGTCCGCCATCATCTCAGACAATAGAATAGATTTTAATTCTATATTAGTGCAGCTTCAGCACGCGGTGCCCTCCTGATTCATGAGAAGGTGGCAACCCACATCATTTTTTACACAGAAAAAAATCCCCTGAATGACTGCTCATGGTTTAGATCAAGAGCAGTCATTCAGGGGATTTCAGGAAAATTAGCGTTTATTAAGGACAAAGCAATCCAGATTACAACTTGATATTCGCCTCATCGAAGTATTCTTCCAGGGTTAACCCACTTTTCGCCACATCTGGTGCCAAATCGGTACCGATGTACCGGATATGCCAAGGCTCATAGACGTAACCGGTTATATCTTCTTCACCTTGCAAATAACGGATGACGTATCCATATTCTGCAGCGTGTTCAGCGAGCCACTGGCCTTCCTTCGATGTGCCGAATACCTCTTCCAGCACATTGCCCACACTCGGACTGGATACATCAATGGCAAGACCCGTCTGATGCTCGCTTCGGCCTGGAACAGAGCTTACACGATCCGTGTATTCCTGACCTTTGGTTTTGACATTGTTGTTGTAGATGGACACTTGACGTTGATATGAACGATAACCAGACACCGCACGAAGCTCAATGCCATCCGCTTTTGCACCTGCAAACAACTTCTCCAGTGCCTCCGCCGCTTCCTTGCGCATATGCCGCTTCTCATGAGGTTCGTCGAAGGAGAACGGTACATTGGGTTCCACCAGATCGTCCGGCTCGTACCCTTCAGGCAGACTGCGTTGTTTGTTCACAATGACCGTCATAGATGTGGCATTGGTCACCACAGCTTCTGCGTCAATTGTTGTTTGCAGTGCGCTGATGCTACGTTTCTCCATCAATGGATCTTCCGCTGTCGCGCCGTTACCATCGTCTGAAGAACCCTGCTCTTCGCCTGCCGATGCATTCCCGGACTCGCCATCCGTGCCTTCACCGCTGTTGCCAGCAGATGATGTATCATCCCCGCCAGCGTTGTCACCATCCGCTCCCTTATCCTCCGTAAAATGTACGGTTGTGCCGTCAGACTCCTGTTGTGTGTTACCTGTTCCATTCGGATTCTGGCTCTCTTCTGTGCCTGAACCGTTCTGGCACGCCGCAAGCAATGCTCCGCATATCATCAATGAGGACAGCATAACCACCATGCGGCGCTGTCTTCCTGTATGTGATTTCATGTAAAAACTCCTATCGCAATAATATAAATGTTGTCTAGTTGTCTGCGTGCTGTGTTCCCTGCGAAAGTATACCTTAATTGACTGCGAAGCTCCACCGGTAAAGACCTCCTTTAGAAGAGATCTTCATGAACATATACGGGTTGTACAGCCTGTATGATCGTTTTTTGGACTTTTAGAGAAACATTCCCGCGAAAATGAAATGAATTGGATCATGCAACATGCTGCAATACAAACAAGCAGAGGTGATCTGAGATCTCCCCCGCTCTGATGGGTGTATCATTTGGTTGCCGGGCTGTCCGTCTTCTTCTGGACAGCCTGCCACATCCGCGCAGCTACACGCTCGCGGATCAAATCCAGCCCTGCGGTGGCCGGCAAGCCTTGCAGCAGCGCCGTTAGCTCCGGCAAGGCCGGCGGCTTGCCCGGCTGCGTGAGGCGCACCTCAACGGCGCCAAAGCCTGGCCCCGGCTGGTGCATGGCGCCGTCCGCGGCAGCCTCGGCGATCCACTCGCCGACGGCCGCGCCGCCTTCGCCGCCCCGCACTTGCGGGCGGCCAGCCGTTTCCGCTGCGCGGCCGGTGGCGCCGGGATCATGGGCGAGTTCCTCCGCCCATGCCCCCAGCACGCCGGCGAGCAGCGCTTCGCGCGGCAAGCCGGCGTGCGCCAGCTGCAGCAGCGGCTCGGCCGCGAGGCGCGCGGCTACGGCGCGCTCAGCGGCCGCGGCATGCGTGCAGCTCGGGCGGCCGCAGGTGCACGCCACGGACGCGCTGGCCGTGGCTGCGCCTGGCGAGCCCTCGTGCGCTTGCGCAGCCGGCAGCAGCCCGGCAAGCTCCTCGGGCGCCGGGCCGCCGCGCAGCAGGGCGTACAGCGTCAGCGGGCGCTTGCGCAGCTGAGTTAGCACAGCCTCGCGCTCGGCTTCGCTCAGTCGCGTCGGCGTTCCCGTGATCGTGAACACGCCGGCAACGGCTGTTCCAGTCTCCCCTGCCTCAGCGGAACCGTGCGCTTCCTGCCCCGCCGCGTCCGCTGCTGTATTTACTTCTGCTGTCCATCCACCGGGGGACATATGCAGCTCGATCTTCCATTTTTCGCTCACAACAATCCCCCTTTCTCAACATCTATATTCCCCTGAATGATCAAGGTCACAGCCACGTCTCGCCCTGAAGAGATATCAGGCCACGCAGCTCATCATCCGACATCTCGGTCAGCCAATTCTCACCTGAACCAACGACCTGTTCGGAAAGTGCCTTCTTGCTCTCTATCAGCTCATCAATCCGTTCTTCCAGTGTTCCCTGACAGATCAGCTTATGCACTTGCACGTTGCGATTCTGCCCGATTCGGAATACACGGTCCGTCGCCTGATTTTCAACCGCAGGATTCCACCACCGGTCATAGTGAACGACATGACTCGCCCGTGTCAGATTCAGACCTACACCTCCGGCACGAAGAGACAGGACAAACATGGACGGACCCTCTCCTTTTTGGAAAGTCTCCACCATCTGATCCCTTTGCGCCTTCGACACCCCACCATGTAGGAAATACGGTTCTTCCTCATATCGCTGTTTCAACCTCGACACCAACAGATCTCCCATAGCAACATACTGAGTGAATATCAGGGCCGATTCCCCGTTATCACGGATGGCGTCCAGCAGTTCAAGCAATCGTTCCATCTTACCGGATGCCTCTGCCTTGCCAT
The DNA here is from genome assembly GCF_037974355.1 of Paenibacillus sp. FSL R5-0517. NCBI lineage: Bacteria > Bacillati > Bacillota > Bacilli > Caryophanales > Paenibacillaceae > Paenibacillus > Paenibacillus sp. FSL R5-0517. The sequence continues at coordinate 616,832 of NZ_CP150235.1, read as the reverse complement.
GATCTTTCCGATTGCTGTCCGCCAGCACCGGATGATCACAGATCTGCTTGAGCTTGGTCAGGGAGGACAGTACAATCCCCTTCCGTGCAATGCCATTTCTGCCGTCCAGACCACCCATCAAATCATCCACCACACGCTGGTACAGCACTGTCTGCTCCGGCGTCAGAGAACAGTAGGATTTCAGTTCAAGCTTCTCTGGCAGATCCTTGCGAATATCCGGATCACTTTTCAGCCTGCGCAGCATGAATGGAGATACCAGTCGATGGAGTTCACGCAAGGAGGCTGCATTTTCTTCGGATGGCCCCAGTCCCGTATACCGCTGGCGGAACGATGAAGCTGTGCCCAGATATCCCGGATTGAGAAACTGGAAAATCGACCAAAGTTCGCTCAATCGGTTCTCTACAGGCGTTCCCGTCATCGCAATACGATGAAGTGTAGACAGGCGCATCACGCTTTGCGCTTGTTTGGTACGGTAATTCTTAATATATTGTGCCTCATCCAGCACAATGGTGGACCAGTGCAATGAAGCCAGATCCGGGCCATCTCTGCCTGCCAGATGATAGGTCGTCAGTACAATGTCATGCGTCTGTGCTTCAGACTGAAACTCATTCCCGTGCAACCGTTGTCCGCCATGATGAATATATAGCGACAGATCCGGGGCAAACCGCTTCAGTTCACGCTGCCAGTTTCCAAGCAACGAGGTAGGACACACAATAAGTGCAGGCAAATGATCAGGCTGCTCATTCGCAAGCTGATCCGCCGGGAAAGAATCATCGGATCCATCCAGCATTTCATACTCACGTGCTTCCTCTGCAGCGGCCTGGCGTTCTTCGTGTTTGCGATCCAGCAGACAGGTAATGACCTGAATGGTCTTCCCAAGTCCCATATCATCCGCAAGACATACGCCAAAGCCCAGATCACGCATCGCGGATAACCATTGGAAACCTCGTTCCTGGTAAGGTCTTAGTTCACCGTGCAATTCTGCCGGAACCTGACGAGGTTCAATGCTGCGAAGCACCTGTCCATCAAGCAGAAAAGCAAGCATCCCATCGGATTCGGCGCCAAAGACGGAAAGACCCTTCCACGCGGAATCCTCCCCTTCATCCGCAGCCAGATGCAGCCATTCGGAGAGAGGCATATATTGTTCTTCTTCTTTTTTCATATAACGCAGGACTTGGCGAATCTCTTTTGTATCCACTTCAATCCACTCACCGCGGAACATGACGTAGGGAACTGTGGATTCAGCCAAAGCTGCCAGTTCCTCTGCCGTTACGGGCTTGCCATCCAGCATGGGCTCTGCTTTGAATGCAACCAATTGTTCCATGCCCAGTGCCGATGTGGCTCCAGGCAACCGCTCTGTTCCCCGATTCAACATCTGCAAACGAAGTCCTGCACGGCGTTTTCCGGCACGACTCCACTTTGAAGGCATGAGAACGGTTATGCCAGCCTTCTGCAAACGCGGAACCGCATGCGTTAGAAATTCAAAGAAACCCTGCTGTTCCAGCTTAATTCCCTCCGGACGAGCAGTAAGCAACGCCGTCTCCAGTTCAGGTGCCAATTCTGCTGCTTGACCGAGCGCCATCAATAACTGCTCTGCCGCCGAAGTATATAACACTTTCCCCCGGTCCAGATCTCGCTCCGGATGGGCCCAGATGGTCCGCGCAGGCAGCCTCAAGCTTGGTTCCTGCTCACTGTCCACCCAAAAGCTGACTCCCCATACGGTTTCATGTTCGCCAAGTGGAGGCTCCAGACGGAGCGCCAGCTTCAATTGGCCTTCAGCAGGCGCCATCTCTTCTGCGCCGACGATCGGCATCGACGTTCCACCAACTTCTTGCAGCGTATGAATAAATGCTGTCATATCATCCGTTGGCCCTTGCACCGTCACTGGACGGAACATCGAGATCAGACTGTTCCACCAAAGTTCGGCTACTGGTGAAGAGCCGCGTCGATATGGCGTGCGGTAACGGGACAGTTCACTGTCCATGCCCTCCAGTTCACTTGTTACTACAGCATGAATCATGCCACTCATGAATGAAAATAATACCGCAGCTCCTGCTTCTTCACGCGTTTCCGGTTCCAATGAAGCATAAGCTCCAGGAGCAGAAAGCCCAATTGGAGGCATCGCTTCAGCCAGATCACGGAAGCGTTCAATATCATCCTCAGACTGCAAGCGCGGCCGCCATACACCTGTCAATGTCTCTTGCCCGGTCCGTCGCCGTGCTCCGGTCTTTGCTGCGAATTCAGCTGATGGAGCAATGGCTCCCCGCAACAGCAGCTCCTGTGTGAACTGCGCCGCTTTGATCCAGTAACGCATCTCTTCTCCAACCTGAATTCCGGCTGCATTAAACAAACGGTCATCCCATTGCAGCAGCAATCTAAAAGCATCCTTAGGCGAGACGGCCAACCCTTCCAATGTGCGCCCCAACAGTTGACGGCGCTTCGTGTTCTTGGCTTCAGCCGTGTTCCTCAGCGGATTCGGCCAGCGCAGCTCCGCGAGACGCAGAGCGGCAGGCTGAAACAGACGACCCCCGTCGCCAAAATTCAACCGTCTTACCACGTGGCTCCATGCATCCACACGCGGTTCCGATGTTTCACCGGAAAAAAAAAAATACGTCACCAAGCCATACTCCATACAGCGATTGCATCATTAAAGTCTCCCGTCATCCCTTCGCATTGTTACTCTCCATCATATACGAAAATGATCGGATTTAAAAACCTTTGCCCACAAAAAGTGGTTATTTCAATCGTTATCGGCATAAAAAAATGTCCCTTCTCCCGAAAAGCGGATGAGGAACATTTGGGTCAATCCAAGGATAATACTGAGTATTGAAAGAATTACGGATCATTATCTTACGATGATCTGATCAAGCTGCCCAGCAATACATCCAGGTTCAAAATGCCTGCACGATGATCTGCACAGAACCCGATTTTGTCAAAAACGCCAAGCATGAAACGGCGGTGCTCCTCAGCAGGTTCTTCGAAACGATCGTAACTTACAACAGAATCAACCATATCGACGATCAGAGGTACGAATCCTCCTTTGTAAGGCACCACAATAATACGTGTAGAAGAGGTATCCTCCTGGTCCGGCATGCCTAACAATACACGAAGACTCACTACTGAAACGACCTTACCGTACAGCGAAGCAAAACCTCTGATCTCCGGACTTCCAAACGGGACCGTAGTCACCTGCACCATTCTGATGATCTCATGAACTTCATCAATGCGTAGGGCAAAGATCTGGTCTCCTACCGAAAAATTAATATATTGCATTCCCTCATCCATAGTTATCCCCATACCCTCTCATTCCGTATAATCAGACTACTTTCGTCTCATTAGATGTTACTTTGGTGTATCGGTTATTTTTGATCAAATGTTTAGGCTTCAGATCAATTTCGCCAACTTCAACAGGCGTTGTATTACAGTTTTGATGAGAGGGTGGAAATCCGTCGTTTCAAAATTGAGCGTAAGTAACCTGACATTCGATTTATTATTTTATATTCAAAAAAACCAAAGAGTCGGCATTAAGCTGATCTTTGGCCTTTTTTATCCCCATATATTATGGATCTGTTTCTATGTTTTCAAATACTTGGAACAAAAACACGATATTCCTGTGGATAACTTGTTTTTTCACTTCAAAACGACTGTTTTATCGAATGAAAACAGGAGTTATACCTGTTTTGTGGATAAGTTGTGCACATATTGCACACATGCTGTGGATATGTTTAGCGTTTCATGTGGATATTCATTATTTTAATGTGGACATGTTGTGTATTTGTTTGTAAATCTGACGTAAAATCTGAATTTCCACTCCAGTTTATCCATTACTGTGGACACGTTGTGGACATGCTCAAATCCCTTCAGTACAGATACGCAGTTATTCAGTTATTCCACCAATTCACCCTGCCGCATGATCAGCTTGTCATCGATGTACACGTCCGGCTTTTGCACAACAGCATCAATATGTACACCCGCCGCAATCGTTCCCCCGAATGTGTTATTGCTGCCAAAGGCGACATGGATCGTGCCATACACCTTCTCATCTTCCAGCACTACACCCGTGATTCGTGCCTTGTTATTGGTCCCAATGCCGAATTCGCCGAGAAAGCGACCATCGCCATCTCCAAGGGTGTCCAGTAATTGAGCCCCGTCTGGTCCTTCAGCTGACACCAATCGCCCTTCCTTGACGGTTAATAACATCGGTTCGCGGAGTGCCCCAATTCCAGCAACGGAACCATCTACAACAATACTACCCTCGCCCTTACCCTCAACGGGAGCAATATAAGCTTCTCCTGAAGGCAAGTTACCCGATTCACCGGGGTTCAAATACATGCCTGTACTTGGTACACCGTTACGATTCTCTATAGAAAAGGAAAGACTATGACCCTGCTTCTCTATTCGCACATGGCGACCTGCGGTTAACAGAGCCGTCACCTTCTCGGTCAACGCCTTCACTTGCGAATACTCAGCTGTAATGGCTCCATTCATGAACATATCCTCTGTCATGCCGGGCATCGTTGCCACTCGGGTCCCTGAAGCAGCGGCTTGTTTGCGTGCCTGGGTATGCGTTAATGAATATCGAGTTACACACACCGCTACATCTGCCCGAATCATGGCCTCTGCAATCGGTGCAGGCGGCTCTTCTCCTGATCTGCTGCGTTCCTCCATAATTAGCAGGACCGACTCCGTGCCAAGTGCTTTTCCTGCCTCATAGATGGATTCGGCCAAATCCCGTTTCATATCGTCTGCGACAACCACCAGATTTTCTCCACTGCGTAATCCCAGACACTCCGTTAGCACCTTTTTACTGATTTCTACACGTTGCTTGCTCATATATTCATCTCTCCTGTCTAGGTTTCAGCTCTTCACAACTCGACTTGACCCCTTTCGACAATCGACCAGAGATTCCTGCATGGCCAAATCTGAACTCACTTCAAGGTATCGGCCCATTCGGCGAGGATTGCAGCTGTCTCCTTATACTGAAATGTCGGAAAGTAATGTCCGTAGGGCACATCTATGCGTTTGACCTGTGAGTTCATATCCTGTGGATAGTGATATTCCCGATCTTCCTTGCCCCATACGACTAAAGTATGGTTGGTGTGATCATCAGCCCACTCTTTCATCCAGGAAAATGAACTGACTCTTCCCCGCTTGCCGGAGTGGATCCACCGCAACAAATCTGCATTTGCCCCCGCAATTCGGGGGGATTGGAGACTGGAGCGTATCCTTTTGGCTATCATATGGTCCATACCCTTTTTGTCTTCCCCACTGATATATACACTGAACATTCGCTCCCAACTCTTCTCCGATCGAAGACGAAGCAAAGACCGCATCACACCTCTTGGCAAACGGGAAATCCATCTTAGCACATTCGGATTCGAATTATTGGCAACTGGCTGAAGCAATCCCAGTCGAATGTCTGTCCGCCCACTACGCAACTGTGCGGCAGCCACGATAGCTGCGCCTATCGAATGACCCACCAGCTTCACAGGACCCTCAAACTCATCAAGCGCCTTGAGTAGTGTACCCACCTGACCTTCAAACGCTTCATCTACCTGATGTACAGGGGATCGTCCGAATCCTGCCAGATCCATTAACCAAACCGGGTTACCTGTCTCTTTCCAAAGCTGTTCTCCCAAAGGCAACATCTCATCGGCAGATTGAAGCAGACCATGCACAATAATCCACGGCTCTCCTTCACCCTCCCAACCGATCATAGCCATATTCCCACTCCGTGACCGGATATAATCTGCCGGAACCTCCTCAGGTAACGGGGTATACCGAAGACGGTAGTCCAGATCTGCTGTAACCAACGGAAGCTGTTCCCTGATGTCCGGCCAGGATTGCCCCATACGTGTGAACAGCGCCTCCGTCTCCTCGACCGGGAATGACCTGTTGGTAATAAAAGCAACCGACTCCGCTGGAACACCAGTGAGGCGAGTGCCCCCTGATTTCATTGCCCATTGAATCCAAGGCAGTGGTACAGCTCCTTTGGGTTTGGGTACATCCAATTCATGTGCCAGAAGATGTAGTAGTTCCTTCATATTGGGACTGTCTTCCTTGCGTGCCAATAGTGGATAGGTTCCACCTGCCGGGTCTGCTTCCTTGGATAGAAAAACAAGCGTTCGTGCAACAATATCATTCTCCACCAGGGGTAACCAATAGGATGAACCTCCCGGCACTACGGGCATAAGTCGCTTTTGAATCGCCTGAATGAGCAGCCCAATCCCACCCGTTTGCTCCGTTTCCCCAGTCGGGCGCGGTCCAACCACAGTACTCGGATTCACAACGGATAAGGGATAGTTATGCTCTTCCGCATGTTCACGAATAAGAAGATCGGCATGAAATTTCATCTCTTCATATGCACTTTCCTGATCACCCACATGGTCGACCTGAAGATAACCTCCCTGTTCGTTCCGCTGTCCATAGGGACTCATGAAACCAACCACGTGGATAAAGTGTCTCAGTCCGGGTACCGTGAATTTCTTGTGCAAGCTGGGCCACTTCTCTCGCCCCGTTCATGAATATCTGCTCAGCTACCTTTCGTTCCAGGGTAACGTCCATCGTTCCCCCGGCATGAATGATTACATTCGCTTCAACAACACGTTCCCGGTCCACTGCGGCAAGTCCAAGACCCGAGATGGATAAATCACCAGTAATAAAGATGATTCTGGTGAAATCCTTCACTCCATAAGCCTTCAACACCGTTCTGGCACGCTGTTCTGATCGAACCAGCAAGAGCAATTGTGCGTCTCCCTGCGCGAGTTGTTTGACCGTTTCTTTGCCGATAAAACCGGTGCTGCCTGTCATGAAAATAATTGTTGGTTCCATATCAGACGCGCTCAATACCTGATGAATTTTTGTTGGATTTTGAAGCTAAGTTATCTTTAGTGGATACTTGGATCTTATGTACGTCCATTCCGTTATCGCTCCTTTTAGTACTATATAGTACTAGTTTTATTCAAAAAAAGCTTCGTTTACCGAAGCATCTGACAAAACGTACGTGCTGATTGTTCAATAATGCCTACATCACGCGCAGTTCCCGCAAGGATTAGTGAACCTTCCAATGCTGCAATAAACAACAACGCAGCCGGTCCCGGCTCGATTTCTTTGCGAAATTCACCACGATCCAAACCTTGCTGAAACAGCTTCTCAACCATAGGTCTAAGCTCACGAAAGAATCTGGATATGCTCTCCTTCACTTGGGATGCACTGTCAGGTGTCTGCATATATAACGTGACAAAAGGACAGCTCCCTTCGTAATTCCGGCCCTCAATACCTGCCGACAGCATTGCCATAAATGAATAGATGCGCTCCTCCACTCCTCGCTCACGCTGACTGAGCAGCAGATACAGCTCCGACTCATACTGGGCAATCCAGTATTGTACCACGGCCTGAAGCAATTCCTCCTTGTTTTTAAAGTGATAATAGATATTGGACTTGGATACCCCACTTACTCTTACGACCTCATCCATGCTGACATAACTGTACCCCTGACGCAGAAACAATTGTGCAGCCACTTCAACTGCCTTGGTCCGGTTCACCGGATTGGAACTCTTGGATTTGGCAGGTCCCGTGTTCATTTTTTGATTTGTCATATTTAGAACTATACAGTACTAATCAATTGAAAACAAGTATTTCTGTTAACAATAGAACTGCTTCCGCACAAACTCATCCATACTTGTCCACATGTAGCGTGTTATACACAGAGGATATCCACATATGGTATTAACTCTGTGTTAAATCCATCATGAGATCGTTAACTGCTTTTGGGTTATCCACACCTCCTCCGGTTGAACCATCAAAAAAGGCCAACCAGAACGTATCTGGCTGACCTTTCGTACAATTCATTTCCCAACCTTTAACAACTGTTACCTGCTTCAAATCGAAGGTTTACTGTCTCCGGCAATCATCGGATCGGTGCCTTGAAGTGGCAATCTGTTCTCCAGCCTTATGGCGACAAACAGGATGATCGTCACCGTAACACCGATTGTTCCTAACAGTACGCCTGTGTTCTCCTGCCCCATAAGGGACAGCGGTAGTGCCAGTACCAGCGGGACAACCGATCTTGTAAATTGAGTGGCAAACGTTGATCTTCCCGACCACTTCATGGTCTCTTCGCGGCTGCGCAAGTTATCAAACATGACTGATCTTTGCATAATACGAGTCCGATTAAACACAAACCCAAGCATAAATCCACAGATTAACGACACCGCAAACACCTGTACCGTGCCAATGATGATATCAATAACACCGATCAGTATAAATAGATACATTGGAATTCGGTGTTCCCACTTACGAATCAGCGTTGCAAGAAAGGCCCCAAGCCCCATCGCAGCTCCGATAGCCCCGTAACGGGATGAATCCCAATTGTAGATGTCATGGAACAAAATCGGTACGATAAAATTGATTGCTCCCAATTGCACGGTTAATACAACCACCGCCAATATGGTCATGTTCAGTACTTTTTTCGCACAGCATCGGAGTAGGTAATCTGCGGAGCCTCCGTTTTTTCTTTCTGTACGTTCTGCTCAGCCTGACCGGATCGGGACAGAATTGGAATGAGCCATGGAGCCATCATCCCCACAGCCAGCGTCACCATCAGTACCGTTGAGATCATTGGCAGTCCGCCTATACTGAGCAAAACTCCAGTTACCGCACTTCCTCCAAATGCACCAATTTGAATTGCCGTCTGCAAGTCATGCGAGGCCTTGTGTGATTTTATTTTTCCATCCAACACCATCTGGGACATGTAGATTTCCAGGCTCTGATTGGTCAAAAACAGAATTACGGAGAATACGCCACCAATCAGATATAAACCATACACATTGGTATTGCCGGCAAATTGAATTAAAAACACAAGCAGAAATACAATACCCAGGATGCGCGCTAAGCTGAAAATTAGCAAGGGTCGTTCTTTAAGTGCAGTTTTAAGAAAAAAGCTATACTTCTGCAATAAAATAGGTACCAAACTCATGATCGTAATAATAATACTCAGATGAGTAATCGACCCACCCTGCTCCAGTACCGACCAGATCAGGGTAATGTTTAGAATGGTATCTCCACATAAGGTAATGGACAGGAAGAGGATGAATAAAATAGTCTGTATCATTGAAGCTGTCTCACCTCAGCAACTTGCAAATCCAGCTTTTGTTCCAGCAATCTTGCGGCTTGTTTTACCGATTCGATGTCCTCAGGACCCTGATATTTGGTACGTACAGACAGCAGACCTGTAATATCGAATCCCTTCGGAGCAGAATGGACCACTCTACCTTTGGCAGCAACCGGATAATACGCCCGGTACCTCACATCGTCTGCTGCCTCACCGCTGGCATTATTCAACACCTTGCCATCACGGTACACAAACTTGATACAGGTTGCGCACTTGGGAGCCGTTCTTTTCGCAAAATGGGCAGCCAACTTCTCCTCCCCTGAAGACCACAAGCATGGGCGGTCACCAGATCTGTGCCGTACACATCGCGAATATTACGATAGACATGCCCACCACTGATACGGCAGCTGAACTCCACCACTTTATACTCATCGTTGGCGTTCTGCCTGGCTTCAACGTTAAACAGCCCATTTACAAGTTTCAGACCTGTGCATATTTGCTGAGCCATCTCGCAAAGTTCTTGTTCCACATTGGATTCTCCCTGAAAAGGTAGCGTATATTCGTCCTCTTCAAAGTAAGGACCTGGCATTCTGAGCTTGTTATGGACTCCGCCCAGATAAAACCGTCCATTCACAACTACGCCATCCAGCGTAATCTCTTCCCCGGGCAGGAACTCTTCAATCAGCGCTATTGCAGGACATTCCTCGTCAAAATATAGCCCCGATTGCGAAATGGCAAGTTGCGAGATACTATCGAAGGCCTCCTTCAATTCGGGATACGAATGAACGAGCGCAACATGGCTGCTGGATGCGGCCAGTGTGGGTTTAATAATAACCGGATAGCCTACACTTGCCGCCGCTGAAACAGCCTCATCCAACGTATTTACAGCATAAAATTCAGGACAGGCCACGTCCTCCTGTTTCAAGAACTGACGCTGTCTGGACTTGTCTCTGGCAATTTCGGCCGCTTGGACAGGAATATCCTGTCTTCCCAGCCCTTCATTCAGTCTCGCATTCAGTACAATATCCGTTTCCTGCCAGGTAATGAAAAACGGAACGCCTAATTGTCTAGCCTGCAAGATCATTTCTTCCACATTCTCGTACTTGGGAATATGCTGAACAGACCGAAAGCGCGGATCTTGTTCATATCCAGAAACAGAGGTCCATAAATGGACCTCTTCGAAAATTCTCCCCAGAGCTTCAATATGATCCCCGTGCAGAGAAAAACCTTTTCTCATAAGCAAACCAACGGAGGAACGAGTCATGCCAGAACCTCTTCTTTCGGCTGCTCCACAAACTCCAAAGCGATAATGTACAACGTTCCATTCTCCCCGGCTTTGGAGGAATGCACCGTATTAGCTGGAAGCAGAATGCGGTCACCAGGCGTGCAATGCAGTTCTCCTTCTTCAGTAAAGAAGGTAATATCTCCATTTATAATCAAAAGTGTTTCGTCTGTAGGATGGGTATGGGATTTGTGCTCCCTGAATGGTGTATCTCTTTGTACCTCTACCGAACCGGTTACAGGCAGCAATTGCATTACAGCTTCTTCAAGTGTTACGTCAGACCCTTTGATATATTGAACTGAACTCATAGTATTCCTCCTCATATGATGAAATGGGCATTGCGCTGTAGCGGAAACTTCGTTGGTATCTGGAATAAAATATTGCAGCCACTCTCGATTATTCGGATCCCCATAGATCCCTAGATGAGGGAATGGATCAATTGCATCGTATTGCCGAAGCAAGCTTCGCACCAAATCCTTGGATTTATCTCCTTTTGGTGTTCCCAAGCCAATCGAATCAAAGACCCATCGGGGTTGAAAGGTAATCATGTATGTATTGGCACGTCTGCTCCTTCTGACCTCATGTGCTGGTGTGTTACAAACGACAAAAATGGGTTCCCCATGAAAGCAAAATTCCCACAAGGGATCCTTCTCTTCATTCGGTATGAACTCTGGCCATTCTTTCAAGTCAATGGTGTGCAGCCGGGTCAGGATGGACCAAAATGTATGCTGATATTCATCGATGGATAGATCCTTATCAATATTAAAGAACGTGACCATGGAGGTGTAGTTTCCAAAGCTCCTTGCCTGTTCCACGTATTCTCTCAATGCCTTTCCCAGTTCTTCTATGGAATGGTCATTCACATCATCAAAAAAGGAGAAACGTAGCTCATTACGGTTAAGTCCCATGGAACCAAATATGCAGGGAAACCGTGGATTATCACCAGTCATGTCCTTCTCAAAATGCTCAAATTCCTGCTTTCTCCAATCATGACTACCCAGTCTCTTCACATCAGCGTTATCTAGCAACAACCCAAAGCCCTCCTAGAATGGTTTTATTGGTGAACCAGGACAAACTTGTCATGTAGTTCTAGAAGTTGTTTTCTAACGAATTCGATATCTGGACCTTCCACAATGGCATATCCGGATCGAGACATCGTATCTCGACCACCTGAAATGGACTGACCCGATGTATAGTTAATTCGAATATCAATGAGTCCTTCCATCGATTTGAAATCTTCTGCGGATGAGATACTTTCGATCTTGCCTACAGCAGATGGGAAGTTAACCGCACCTGTGTACTTGCCTGTATTAACCAAGGCTGGAGCTTCATATATTCCAAGTTCTGTTTGAATGGCTGCATCAAACAAGTTCACCTGATGGGAATTCAACACCATAGGCGGAATGATGACAATGCCTCCAATGCGTGCTCCAATCTCTCCAAAGCAGATCTCCCCATTCGGCAGAAGGAATACCTCTGCATGGAACACACTGTTACGTATTCCGAGTGTCCGTATGATCTCTTCATTGAACGACTGCATCCGTTCCACATATTCATAATGTGTGTAGCGGGATAACAGATCGTGCCGGAAGGGCGATCATTCTGGACAATCTCAAGACAATTAAACAAATATTCAGAGACGGAGGAAAATACAAGCTCACCTTCTGAAACGATCGAATCAATATGGAACTCCCTACCCGTAATGAATTCCTCAATGAGCACTGATTCCCGATTCCAGGATTGGCTGATATACTTCTCAAGCTCCTCTTGATTATTGAGCTTGTACGTCATGATCGTCGCCCAGCCGCTAATCGGTTTGATAATGATGGGAAAACCAATGCCTGCGACAATCTTTCTGATCTGTACTGCATTGGACGCAATACGCGTCTGTGACGTGTGGATTCCCGCCTGCCGCAATGTTTCCTTCATGATCCATTTGTTCCGAACCGTCTCGGCCTGATTCTTTTGAATACCAGGTATGCCAAAACGTGATCTGAGATACCCACCAGTCTCCACCACATTTTCGGTCGGGGCAATGACGCGCTCCACATCATATTCATCCAAAATGCGCTCAAAAACCTCTTCCACCTGATCAATCCGAGTAATATCCTCCACTTCGAACACAGCACTAAACAACCCTTCTGGTAAAGAATAAAATTGTTCATATCCCTGCTCTACCAACAAAATGTTGGTTGTATCCGATATGTTGGACAACGCTTCGAGAAACCCCGTTTTGGTGTTCATTCGCTTGTCACACAGAAATACAATATCTCTCATAAAGAACTTCACCTCCAATTCAAAATTCTTAACTATCTGTTATATTTTTCTATAATATGGATATAACATGGAACTGTCAATCTAAAAATTACAAATATTTAAAATTCGGCTATTTGTTGCCACGTTGTGTACTAACAACAGGTTGTAGACATCATACAAACACCTCCACCATCTGTATTAGTCGATCTGTTACTTCATATTTGCACTTTTTAACTGGGAATTTTCACATCAAAAAAGGTGACTCCAATTCATCCGGAGTCACCTTTTTTATGTTTTTTTCTTATTCCCACATTTATTAATCGAGTGGATGGGACCTGTTATTTTTTCAGACTATCCCAGTTCTGTTGTAATGCATCAAGCAATCCGGCTTTATCCGATTTGCCTGCAACGTAAGCCTGAATCGTGCTGCCATACTCTTGTGGAACGCCTTCAGGGAAACGGTTGAAGTTCCAGCTGAGGGTTTTATTTTCCTGGCTATACTTCATGATCTCTGTGGCGAGGTCACCCAGATCTTCCTCGGATGCCGTGATGGAACTGAACGCCGGAATGAACTTGAATTCTTTCGTCATGTATTGTTTCCCGATGTCCGAAGTTACGAGCCACTCCAGGAATTCTTTTGCTTCCGGTTTCACTTGGGAATTCTTATTTACCACCCAGTAGTTCGGTACGCCGACAAACAATTTGTCATTGGGTTCATTGTTAATTGGCATTGGCAGGATACCCAGATTCAGATCGGGATCAATTCCATCGATCTGTACTTGAGTCCAGTTCCCTTGCTGCATCATCGCGGCTTCTCCACTTGCAAACAACGTAACTTGCGTATTGTAGTCGGTTGTCAGCGGGTTTTTATTGCTATATTTCAGCGTTAAGTCGAGCAAGTTAATCCAGTCGTTGAACACCTGATTGCCAGGAATTTTCTCCGTGCTTTCATTCAATCCCTGAATGAATTTCACCGGATCTGCCTGATTGGCAAATGCCACGTTTACGTTATGATTGCCCAGCACCCACCACTCCTGATATCCGTTCGAGAACGGGGTAATGCCTGCGGCTTGAAGTTTCTGTGCAGCTTGATCCAACTGTTCCAGTGTCGTTGGAATTTCGGTAATACCCGCTTTTTGGAAGAGGTCTTTGTTATAAATGAAACCGTAACCCTCCAGCGCGAGCGGCTGTCCATAGAGCTTGCCGTCTTTGGTCATTGGCTCTTTAGCTACTTCGAGCGCATCTTTGGCCCATGATTCTCCAGACAGATCTTCCAGATATTCAAGCCATGTATCCAGTTCACGATATCCACCTACGTTGAAAATGTCCGGTTGTTCGCCTGCGGCAAACTTGGCTTTCAATGCAGCACCGTAATCACTACCACCACCTACGGTTTGAATGTCCAGTTTAACGCCTGGATGTGAGGATTCGTACTCCGCTTTGAGACGATTAAGCGCTTCCGCAATCTCAACTTTGAATTGGAAGATTTTAATAGTTTTGTCCCCGGCAGCAGCTTCGCTACCACCTTGAGCATCCGTGTTGACCGGACTGCCACTCTTGTCCCCATTGCCACATCCCGCGAGCATTACCGAAAAAGCAATCAGCATAAGCAACGTCAACTTCGTCATTCTTTTCATACATACACTCTCCCTATAGTAGTTTCAGTATAACAGTTCCACTAATGCATATTTACACTGGCACTCCGATGACAGAATAACCTTCCCCTGAAGCGTGTTTTCATTCTAACGAACCGAGCGCACGTTATTCGCACCTATTTGCACAGGCTCACATTCTAACGAATCACAGCGACGTTATTTCGTCGATTTGGTCGAATTTTAAGGCTCTGACGCCGTTTTTCACCTGAATAACGTTCCTGAGATTCGTTAAAGTTTGTATTCCTTGATTATCCACCTATTAAGATGCGGTGGATTCGTTAGCGCTTTGAAAAAGGAGCATACCATCACTCTGTACAAAAAGTTCCTGGCTATACACGCTTCTTTCTTGGTCATTTCTCTTTATTACTCTCTCTCCCCTAGGAGTCATGCCCAAGCTAAGCGGGCATGACTTCCCTTTGCACACCTCCATGCGAGGTGGGAGCAAAGGGATCAAGAATGCGTTGCAGGAGCGGAGCGTTCGCCTTTGAAACTCGGTGGCTTCCTTGCCCTAATACATTCTGGCCACCGAGGAGCAACAGCGACCGAAAGCGCAACTTGAGCCCGCCGGCGACCCTGCCCTCGCTCCTTCTCTGTCTTACCAATATGGTCTTTAAATCTTTTCTTTCTTGGTCATCTCTTGAAGGAGCTCTTTTCTTTATTACTCTCTTCCCCAGAAGTCATGCCCAAGCTAAGCGGGCATGACTTCCCTTGCACACCTCCATGCGAGGTGGGAGCAAAGGGATCAAGAATGCGTTGCAGGAGCGGAGCGTTCGCCTTTGAAACTCGGTGGCTTCCTTGCCCTAATACATTCTGGCCACCGAGGAGCAACAGCGACCGAAAGCGCAACTTGAGCCCGCCGGCGACCCTGCCCTCGCACTCACCCTTTAACTGATCCAGCAGTAATCCCCTGAATGATATACTTCTGCATCAGCAGGAAGAAGATGATAATCGGCATGATGCCCAGCACAAGGGCCGGCAAGGCCAGATCCCATTGCTTCGTATATTGCCCGAAGAGTGCAAAGGTCGCAATCGGGATCGTACGCAGGTTCGAGCTTTGCAGGATCAGGGACGGGAGTAGATAGTCATTCCAGATCCAGAGTGTGTTCAGAATGATGACGGTTACATACATCGGTTTCATCAGTGGAAATACGATTCGGAAGAACACCCCGTAGGCAGAACTTCCATCCACCCGAGCCGCTTCCTCAATCTCCAGTGGGACGGATTTCACGAATCCGTGGAACAGGAAGACAGACATCGGTGCCCCGAAACCGAGATAACAGATGATAAGTCCCCCAAGGCTATCGATTAGCCCGAGATTACTGGTTACCGTAACAAGTGGAATCATGATAGACTGGAACGGAATCACCATGGCGGCAATGAACATGCCGAACAAAATCCGGTTGAACCGGGTATCGCTGCGAACCATTCGGTACGCGGCCATGGAACTGATCAGCACTAGCAACAGATTGCTGACTACGGTAACGATAAGCGAGTTCATCAGCGCGGACGGGAAGTTAATTTTCTCCCAGGCGTTCGCATAGTTGCCCCATTGGAATACCTCCGGCCATGCAGCCGAATTAGTGAGCAGGTCACCGAAGGTTTTAACCGAGTTCACAAACAGGAAGTAAAACGGAACCAGGAATAAAAGTCCAATGAGTACCATGATAATCTCGGTTAGAATGGTACTAAAGCGGTAATTTTTCGTCGTCTCCATTAGGCTTCTACCTCCTTGCTCTTCGTCAGACGTACCTGAATCATGGTGATGATGGCAACGATTACGAAGAACACGAGTGCTTTGGCCGTTCCGATGCCATATCTGTTGTTCACAAAGGCTTCATTGTAAATATTGAGTGCAACCGACTCTGTTGATCCGAATGGTCCACCTTTGGTCAGCGACAGATTGAGATCGAACATTTTGAACGACCAGGAGATCGCCAGGAACAGACAGATTGTTACACCTGGCATAATGAGCGGAAGAATGATGCTCCGCAGTACCTGCCAGCGACTTGCGCCATCAATCTCGGCAGCTTCCAGCAGATCAGGGGATACATTCGTCAGAGATGAGATGTAGATAACCATCAGATATCCTGCGGTCTGCCATACAAACACAATCACGATTCCCCAGAAGGCGGTTGGTTCGTCTCCCAGCCAAGGAAGGTTGAAGAAGGACCAGCCTGTTACATCGCCTACTGCTGAAAACCCTTTCACAAATATGAACTGCCAGATAAAGCC
The DNA here is from genome assembly GCF_037974355.1 of Paenibacillus sp. FSL R5-0517. Lineage (NCBI taxonomy): Bacteria > Bacillati > Bacillota > Bacilli > Caryophanales > Paenibacillaceae > Paenibacillus > Paenibacillus sp. FSL R5-0517. The sequence goes on along the minus strand of NZ_CP150235.1, from coordinate 600,295 downwards.
GAGCAACAACCCACCGATCACGTTAGGCATGAAAAAGATCGTACGCAGAATGTTTCTCGTCTTGAGCGGTTTGGTCAGGAAATAGGCCAGGAAAAAGCCAATTACATTGGTTAGTACCACACCAACCACGGTGAAGCGCACCGTAAACCAAAACGCCGTTTGGAACTTGGGATCATTCGCAAAAACATGTACGAAGTTATCGAACCCTACCCAATTAATGTTCTCGGATACCCCGTTCCAATCCGTGAAGGAGTACACCATGCCAAGCAGGAAAGGGACCACGATGATGAGAATAAAAAACACGATGGAGGGACCCACGAACACGAGCTGCTGTAACAGCTGTGAAGATTTGCGATGCTTCATATCGTTCTCCCCTTCTATAGATGGATGAAATTGGTCTCTTTCTCTATTAAACTCCAATATCGCTGAGGGAAACACCGACCCTCGTGAACAGTTGGGGGTAAAATATTGTCCTATCTTTAACCTGCAACCAGAAGGGGTGGACCGATGTCCAAATACTACAGTATACGCACCAAATTGATTGCCTTTATGCTCATCGCTACCACGCTTCCGCTGCTTGCGTCGATCAGCATGACATTTATCCAGACCAAAACTGCCCTGCGGGAACAGGCTGTTGAAGAGAACAAACGCCTGATCTACCAAGCGTCCACGAATCTCAATAACTATGTGGATAACGTGGCCAGAGCGTCGCTTGCTGTGTATAACGACCCAAACTTCCTGCGTAACTTGGCGAAGATTCCTGGTGATTATCGTGCAGTGGCTGAAGTGTACACTACTTTGCAGACCATCCGTGCGGCTGTGCCGGATGTTTTTCAGCTGTATTTGCACTCTTTTGCTGCCAATCAATCCACCTTAATTACGAATCCCTTTCCGAAGCGGGAGGAACGCAAACAGGCCTATTCCGGCTCGCTCCATGGAAAAACAGGCGGTGACAGCCCGGACATTTGGGTGGAATCGGCACATATGAGTCACACGTACGGATTCAAGGCTGCCTCCCCTGATGATCCTGCAAGAACAGTCATTACCTTGCATCGGGTAATCAAGGATATTCCGTCCACCGAGCGTCTGGGTGTTCTCGCCATTGATCTGAATATGAATACCATTGCAGCCATCTGCGGCAGACTGTATGATCCGGCTAAGGAACAGATCTATGTTGTAGATGGTCAGAATCAGATCATCTACCAAGGACGTTCCGAGGTCAATTATACCGATGCACTGCGAGAGGAAACAGCTAGTGAGCTGAATATGGCACGAAATAACGCGGGTACAGCCCAGAATGTCGCAGGACATTTTGAACAGGATCGTTCCATGTATGTGTACCAGCAGCTTGGCAGCACTTACGCGGACTGGACCATCGTCAAACAGATTCCGAATGAGACGTTATACGCCAGAGCGACCACACTCACGTGGAATAACGCAATGATTGCCATCGCTGCACTTGTATTGGTCATTGTCGCAACCTTGTTCATCTCCATCCGAATCACCGGTCCGCTCAAGCAGCTCATGCGGTATATGAACCAGATCCAAGCCGGGCGTCTGCATGTGGATATCCACCTATCCAGCCGAGATGAATTCGGGGTGCTTGCTCGTCATTTCCGGGATATGATGGATACAGTAAATAATCTTATTTTGCGGGAATATCGACTTGAAATTGCCAATAAGACAAATCAACTTAAAGCGTTGCAAGCGCAAATTCATCCGCATTTTCTGTATAATACATTGCAATCCATCGGTACACTTGCCCTTCAACAGCAAGGACAACGGGCGTATACACTACTTTCTTCCCTATCCAAAATGCTGCGCTACAGCATGCGGGATCAGACCGGCGTGACCTTACGCGAGGAAGCAGAGCATGCCCGGTTATATCTGGAACTTCAGCAGGAGCGGTTCGGTGACCGCCTTGAGGTGGATTTGGATTTTGCCGAAGATACCCTGTCTGTCGAAATGCCAAGAATGACGTTACAACCTTTAATTGAGAACTATTTTAAACATGGGGCAGATATTCAGCCAGGTAAAGGTCACATCTCTCTATCCAGCCGTCGGATCAATGATCATTGGATTGAAATCGAACTGAATAATAACGGACCCTCCATACCAGAAGATAAATTACTGGAGATTCGGGGATGGCTCCATCCAAATCACATATCAACCGGGTTAGCCACGCAAGAATCCGATGAGTCCGAGTCCATTGGTCTACGAAATGTGATGCGCAGACTTCAATTGAACTCACATCCCGGTCACTCAGCCAGACTTGAGGTCAGCAATCGGGAACCCAATGGTGTGAAGATCAGGGTTATACTATACGCGGGAGAGTGAACAACATGAAGGCACTGCTTGTAGATGATGAAAAACATGTCCGCGATGCCATAAGGTTGCTTGGTCATTGGAAAGACTTTGGTATTGATACAATAATTGAAGCGGCAGACGGGGATGAAGCCATTGCCTCCATCACGGCACATCAACCTCAAATCATTCTCAGTGACATGCGTATGCCAGGCAAGGACGGTATGGCGTTGCTCGAATGGATATCCGTTCATACCCCACACAGCAAGGTGCTGGTTATTAGCGGATATGATGATTTTGAACTCGTGAGGCATGCCATCCGGCACGGTGGTATGGACTACCTGCTAAAACCTGTGGAAGCAGATGAGCTGAATGCATCTCTATTGAAGGCCGTTACAGCTTGGGAAGAGGAGGATGCTGTTCGGTTGCAATCCACCAGACAATCCATTGTCGTTAATCGAATGCGTCCCCACTATCAGGATCGTCTGTTAACCGAACTTGCCGTCGGAAGAGGCAATGGCCCCTCTCATCTGCAGCGATTGCAGGATGAGTTGTATCTCCCGGGTATAATCCCTGTCTGTAGCGTCGCTGTCACCAGCCTGTCCCATCTGGATGCAGGTTGTCTGGCAAAGTATCGCAGTCAACCCGACTTGCTTGTGTTCTCGGTGCTCAATATCTGCGCTGAGATGTTATCCACCCCAGACGAAGGCGTCATGTTTCGCCAGTTGGATCAGCCCGATGAGATCGTTCTGCTGCATTGGGGTCCCCCCACTTCATTGCAGCCTATTCTGGACAAGGTCAATCATGGATTGGAGCAGACGATTCAGCGCCAGCTTCATTTCGGCATCTCCACCTGTGACTCATATCCTGGCGGCATCTCAGCAGCCTATATGGAGGCAAGTTCAAGGCTGTGGCGACGCAATGCTGTGCATACCAAACAGCGAATTCATGCTTCCCTGGAATCATCCAATGGGAATAAAATCAGGCGCTTGACCGCCTATGAAGAACCTATGCGGATGGCAGCCATGAGCTTGCGGGCTTCCAGTGTATCTGCTGCCGTTGCCGAATGGCTTGACCCAATTACTGATCTTGAGGTTGTCAGTGCCGAGCAGATCCAGCAATGGATCGATGAGCTGGAATGGATGCTGAGCCGCTGGCTTGATGATACGGCAGGTTCGTCATTCAAAGAGGAAGAAGTGACGGAGGAACAGTCTATTCCCTTTGCCGAGTTACCATTTGACGCTGATGGGTTGTTATCCTATCCCCTGCTTCGTTCCTTGTTGGAGCAACGACTGCTTGCCGCAGGAAAAGCGCTCACCGCGCATCACCACGCCAATCCTGATCCCATGAGTGAGATTGCACGATATATGGACGCCCATTATCAGGAGGACCTGTCCTTGCAGCAGATTGCCGCGCGTTTCTATCTGAGCCGGGAGTATATTTCCCGAAAATTCAAACAGCAATTTGGCCTGAACTGGTCGGAATATCTCGGCAAATTGCGAATCAATAACGCGAAGCTGCTACTGCAAAACCCCTCCCTGCGAGTCGCCAAAATTGCGGAGATGGTTGGATTCCAGGATGAAAAGTATTTCAGCAAAGTGTTCAAAAAAATGGAGGGCATCACGCCAGCGGAATATCGTAAAACATTATTGGAGGCAGGTACTTAACGGGTACCGGTTCAAAATTTATTTGAGTTAAAAAGAGTACTCCCCTATGACCAGTCGGGAGTACTCTTTTGTATTTTACTTTTAACAGAGAATCACTTATTTCATAACGACGGTTTCGCTCTTTCTGCTCACCGATCCCGTAAGATCACCGCGGGGACAAGACGAATGTAGATTAACTCCCCTGCAAGCTCCACCATCGTCTGTGTAACAATAACAGCAGCAGCCATGGTTGCCCATTCCGGCGGGAGTGCCAGGGCCAGTGGCAGAACGACCAGCGAATTCCGTGTAGCTGAACTGAATATCAACGCTCGTCCTGCGCCTGGATTCAATCCAAACCAAGTAGCAATAAGCCGAGATATCCAAGGCATAATGATTAGAAAAGCAACATAGATCGGGATCACATTCACGATGATCGCCATATCATTGTAGACTTTACCGATCTGGGAAGCGACAACCACGATCAGCGCGAGTGCCATCATCGGAACCGGCAGCCACGCCGTCGCATTCATGACCCGCTCACCGCTCACTTTACCTCTGGAGAGAACCTGTGTAACGACAGCGAGCAACAGTGGAATAACAATCAGGAACAGAAAAGCCTCCACGAACGGCCCTATCTGCATGACCTGCGCCACCTCAGCACCCATCAAAACCCATAAGTAAAACGGCAACAGGATCATTTGTATAACAAATAAAAGGGGGGTTGCGGCCAGCATCAGTTTCTCATTGCCCCTGCCGAGCTGTGTGAACACAATGACGTAATCAATACAGGGGGTTAACAGTACCAGATACACTCCGATCAGAACGCCTGGTGATTGCGGAAAGGCCAGTGTAAGCAACCATACGACTACAGGTACAACGATAAAATTAGCCGCCAGTAACGCGCCCATGAATCGAAGATTCGACCAGGACTCTTTTAACTGTAAAAAAGGAATCTGTACAAACATGCTATATAACAGAACAGCAAGTACAGGGGACACAGTGTAGTGTAAAACATTCCCCCATGCCGGTAAACTCAGCCCTATCACTGCTCCTAATAATAGTGCAATGACATAGAACCAGGTTTGCTGTCTCTCCATCGTTTCTCGTGTAAGCATTCTCTTCCTCCACTTCTAAATGGGACATCCTGAGCATGGACATATTTCTGCTCCGTTTCGCGTACATTGGGACAGAGTGCCGTTCCAGCATAACGTCAGAGCACAAGGATCCGTAAGATCAACTTGTGAATTTTTTGCGGCTGTTATTAGAATGTGCAAGAACTGGGTATATTTATTGTAGACTGACCCGTGGTTCATTCATTCGTCAAACCAAGGAGGAAACACCATGTCACGTAACAATCCGTACAAGTGGTTAAACGCGATTGGTTTTATCGCTGTAATTATCGTGAACTATCTTTCCAACGCTCTGCCGATCGGGGGCAGAACCAACAAGGAAGTATCGGATATGTACCCTGTGCTACTCACACCTTCTGGCTATGCCTTTGCTATATGGGGTTTGATCTACTTGCTGCTTGCAGGCTTTGTGATCTATCAGTTCGTGCCTGCTTCGTGGAAAAGGAACTCCATCACTCGTCTCGGGTATTGGTTCCTGGCAAGCTGTGCCTTTAACGTAGCCTGGATTTTCGCTTTTCAAAACTTGCAGATCGGTCTCGCTTTACTGATTATTGTACTGCTTCTGTTGTCTCTGATCGTGTTGTATGTAAAAACACGTACCATTACTGTTCCGACCACTGCTGAGATCTGGCTTGTGAAGCTGCCATTCAGCATCTATCTGGGATGGGTTAGCGTGGCTACGATCATCAATACTGCTGTGCTGTTATATAAAATCGGCTGGGATGGTTTTGGTCTCAGCGAACCGACCTGGACGATCATTATGCTCATTGTGGGAATGGTGCTGGCTGTACTCGTTAGCTTCCGTTATCGGGATAGTGTATATCCACTGGTATTCACGTGGGCGTACATCGCCATCGCCCTTAAACAAAAGGATGTCACTTCCGTATATTATACGGCAATCATCATTGCGATCGTACTGGCAATCTACGCGATATGGCTGTTCTTCGCCCGTAATCAGGATCGCGATTGAGCGACTGCCATTCTAACGCAAAAACATAAAGCAAAAAGCCGATTCTGGTCATTTTCATTCGACCTGAAATCGGCTTTTTATATGTACCGGCGTGAATGAGGACTGTCCTATTTCAGGGCAATAACTTCAATCTCCACCAGTGCGTCTTTTGGCAAACGTGCCACTTCCACTGCACTGCGTGCAGGATATGGCTGTTCAAAGAACGTGCTGTACACTTCATTCACAGGAACAAAGTCATTCATGTCCTTCAGGAACACCGTCGTTTTCACGATTTTATCCATGCTTGTGCCTGCTGCTTCAAGAATAGCCTTCACATTGCTCAGGGACAGACGTGTCTGCTCCTGTACATCTGCACCGAATTCTCCCGTTTGGGGATTCAGGCCAAGCTGTCCGGACGTGTAGATGAAATCGCCTGCATCAACGGCTTGACTGTATGGACCAATGGCGCCTGGCGCCTGATCGGTAGAGATTGGTTTTTTCATGGACGAGTTCTCCTTCATGTTCGTTATCCTGCTACCGCAAGGAGTCAGGGTTCGAACTCATTTTTGTTGCCTATTATACCACGATCTACCTCCAGCGAGAAACGCTCCTCACTGGCCACTATGAAGTAAACAATTCATTCAAAGGTTCTTATCCCCGTCCACGCCAAGAACATGAATGACATCATTCGGGTATACATGATTTCCAATCGCTTGCACCAGTGCAATATTCGTCATGGCCTGTGCAATGGTTGCGGCGTGGACTGCCCGGTATTTGTCTGCTCTGCCTTTCATCCAGCGATCCAGCAACTTCATGGCATGAGCGGCCATCTGTTCACCTAACCGCTTCTCATTTCGATCTCCCAGAATTAAGGAAGGACGGAAGATATGCAAAGATTGAAAACCGATAACAGACAATGCATCCTCCATCTCCCCTTTGGTCCGACTGTAAAAGACCCGGGAACCTGCACTCGCGCCCATGGAGGAGATCACCAGCATCTGGGGTACCCCATGTTGCTTCGCAAGCATAGCCGCACGAACAGGGTAATGATAATCCACCTGACGGAAATTTTCCTGACTGCCTGCTTTTTTGATCGTTGTACCCAAACAGCAGTACAGATCATTGATTCCATCGAATAATTCGCCTTGGCTCTCCAACTGTTCCCAATTCACCACATGCTGTTCCAATTTGGGATGTTGCAGCTCAAGCGGACGTCTAACCAGAACGCGAACCTGACTGTATGCCGAGTGCTCCAGCAGATGATGAACCAGCAATTCGCCTACAAGTCCCGTGGCTCCAATCACCATGGCTTTCCGTTCGAGACGATTCAAATACATCCCTCCACTTCGCCATCTTTTTTGAATTCATACCAGTGTATATAGTTCATTACTATTTTAACAGTACGCGACGTCCAAGGGTAAACGTAAGAATGAGCATGACTACACCAACCCCCACCTGAAATCCATAGGCTGAGATCCAGGCCAGCGCGTCGGACCAGTTCTCCATCTTCTCATACAACCAGCCACCCAGCAGCGGCCCAAGAAATGAAGTCACTCCCGTCAGAGCCGAATATACGGCGACAAACATCGGTCTTTCACTTTTGGGGGTGTCTCCTATCGTAAAGTTAAATGCCAACTGATTGAATCCACCCACCCCGATCCCAAGAAAGATATGAGATAGAAATAGTGCAATCAATACGGGCATGAACGACATTAATCCCCAAGACAGACAGGAGAGTGCGATGACCGGTAATGTCCAAAATAGGAGGGTTTTGTTGCTAAACCTGGCATTGAGATTGCCCCAGACATAGAAACCTGCCATCATAACCAGCGTCTGGACCACCGTGATCAGGGATACAGTCTGATAATTAATGTTTAATAGATCGAGCATAACATAGGAATAAAGCGGAACAATCAAGGTCTGGATTAATAACCAGACAGCCAGAAACAGCGTTGCTTTCAGGAATGAACGATCCTGGAACGGCTTGATAAACATCCGCCAGAAAACCTTTTCGGTCGAACGCTCGAATGGTACATCCGGATAAAAGAAATAAATGACTGTATTGGCAATAGCGCAGATCCAAACCGGAATAAACAGGATCAGAAAGCCTATTTCTCCGGGGTAACGGTCCAATACAATACCACCTGCGAATAAGCATACGCTTCCAAGAGCATTCAGAATCGTATTTCGAATTCCGAAGTAACGCCCTCTCACCTTGGCAGGTACGATGTCGCCAATCAGTGAAGTCCAGATCATGCCGCCGATCGTATTCGATATAAAAGCAACCGTATACACACCAATATATACGCTTACCCACCACTCTTTGGGGAAGATAAACGGGATCAGTCCCGTCGCACTCCATAAGATACGATGTGTGCCCACAAATAAAAGCAGCATACGTTTGCGACTGCGAATACGTTGCATCCAGTAAGCTGCTCCGATCTGGGCAATGTTTACGAAGGTCGTAATGGCGAGCACAAAACCGATATGTCTCGACCCGGCCCCAAGGTATAGCAGAAACCCGGTTAAGAACGGGCCTCCCAGCAATGTCTGTAAAATAATTGCCGGTACACCCTCCCATGTTGCAATTGATAAATTTGTGCGTTGTGTCGAACCCTTGCGCCGTGGTTTGCTTGCTGACGGGGGAGGGTTAACGTTGACCGTCTTCTGTATGGGGATACACTCCTTAGACCGGGTCTCAAAAGCCGGTCGATGCTAGTTGTCATCCCAAATTCTACTCACGGCGCGGAGGTTGTCAACTCATTTTTTCACGGTTCAACGGAAGATAGAGATGGAAGGTGCTTCCCTTGCCTTCAACGCTCTCAAGTTCAATCGAACCTCCAAGTAATCTCGCCAAATCCCGACTGATCGAGAGACCAAGTCCGGTACCGCCAAATTTCCGACTAATCGACCCGTCAGCCTGCTGAAATGCTTCAAATATGGAATGATGCTTGTCCTCAGAAATACCAATACCGGTGTCCTGAACGGAGAAAACGAGCCACCCATTCTGAATACCTGCATTCTTCCTCTGCTTGGTACTTACAGTCAGCGTGACCTTCCCTCGGTGAGTGAACTTGATGGCATTCGACATCAGATTCCGCAAAATCTGTTGAACCCGCTGGGGATCAGACCAGAGTGTGTCGGGCAGTCCCGGCTTCTTATCCATCTGCAACTGAATACCCTTTTTCTCGGCAACCAGTTGGAAGTGGCTCATGGCATCTTCGGTAAGTTGTGCCACACTGATATCCTCCAGTACTATATCCAGTCGCCCCGCTTCCACTTTGGACAGATCCAAAATATCGTTAATGAGTGTGAGCAGTTCCTGTCCGGATTGGTCGATCATGGTGGCGAAACGTACAATATCCTCGGGGTCCATCGTGTCCGCGTTCTCGCTGATCATCTGGGCAAAGTTAATAACACTGTTCAATGGTGTACGCAACTCATGTGACATATTGGCGAGAAATTCGGATTTGTACTGTGAGGCGATCATCAATTGTTTCGCTCGATCCTCCAGTACAATCTGGGCTTTCTGTAGCTCTTCCTTTTGCACAGATAATAGCCGGTTCGTACTTTGGATAAGCAAAATCCGGTTCTGTTCATTCTGAAAATCACGTAATATAAACGCAAACATAAGGCTTAACAAGATACCTGCCGGAAGCGTGTAAGGCATAATATGAGAGAAAAAATATGTAGCCGGGATGACGCCAAAGATAGCGATGCCCACACTATTGACCACATTGACGATAATTACAACAAGGATGCCTTTTGTGATCAGTCTGAAATCGCTGCGTCTCATCCATATATTTAAACCCGCACATATTACACCGAGTAAAGTCATATTAATTACCGCTGCCACCGTAGCATCCGTGATACCAAACGTTAACCTGGATAAACCTATCCCTACACCCACAATAATTACACTATAGGGTTGTCTGTACGTTAGAACGGCAACAATTATAGGAACATAACGAAGGTCAAATACCACTTCATCCGTGAGTTGAAATCCAAAAACCGTACTGATCCAGCCTGCAAAAACAAGGACAAGCACTGAACCGATCTGTTTCATTCGGGAAGAAGCACGTATGACGATATATTTATAGAACACACTGGCAAGATAGGCAATCGTTATAAGCATCCCCATATTCAATACGAACATTTTCAAAAATTGCATTTACTCACTCCTGTTGTCCCGACTTTACTGGCCTTGTTACCATCGTCCGTATGTGTTTCTATCATATCATGTCCATTGAAATTACTGCATTCCTTCTTCGTCAAAAAAGTACACAAAAATACACAAATCAGGATTCAATTTGTGTGCGGAACGTAGTAAAATATATTGTTGTTCAAATTTGAACTACTATATAGATTGAACTAAAGAAATAGATATTTGCTAGGGGCATGTTCGTCGGAACATGAATGAAAGGAGAACGCTGTTGTGCAATTGTTAAAAAGTAAATCCTATTGGCTGTCATTAAGTTTGATGTTGTCATTGGCTGTCATGGGGCTATTCTATGATATTCTTAATAGTCCGGAACGCGGGTTCGTTATACTTAATTCCTCGCTTGACCAGATCATTCCCTATGTACCCGCCATGTCCATTCCATATTTGGGCTGGTACCCATTTGTATTCGGTGTGCTCGCCTACCTGTGTGCCAAGGATCGTCTGACGTATTATCGCGTCTTGTTATCCATGAATATCTGTGTCTGGATCTGTTATCTCATCTACTTCAACTTTCAGACCATGGTACCGCGCCCGGAACTGACGGGTACAGGCCTGGGCGTATCTATTCTCGGATGGCTCTACAGCCAGGACCGCCCGTTTAATTGTTTTCCAAGTATTCATTCGCTGCACTCTTATCTGGTTATGCGTGCCGTTCTCTCGGTTCCAAGCATTCGCAAACCCATTAAGCTGTTGGTGGCTGCAGGAGCAGCGACCATTATCGTATCCACGCTTATGATCAAGCAACATGTGATCTATGACGCCTTGGGTGCCATCATACTCGGTGAATGTGTTCTCACCATCATAACCGGCCTCGCTCTACACCGGAGACGCAGAAAAGAATCGAAGTGGACAGAGGGGATCAACTGATCCCTCACTTCGATGGTTTCTGAAGATGCTGTTGTCGTCTCCATTCATCAATAAACAAACCTGCAAAATAGGGGTCCCATTGGGTCCCTTTTCCTTCTTCCAAAATCGTTAGCGCTTTCTCGTGACTCATCCCGTTCCGATAAGGTCGATCCGACGTCATGGCATCAAAAGCATCCGCTACTGCTATGATGCGGCCAAAAAGGGGAATATCTTCACCAGCCATCCCATCCGGGTATCCTTTGCCATCATATCTCTCATGGTGAGACCGTACACCCGGCAGAAAGTCCGCCATGGCATCAATAGGCTCTATCTGTAACAGAATGCTCTCTCCCTGCACGGGATGTGTGCGAATAATCGCGAATTCTTCATCGCTCAGTTTTCCATCCTTCAGCAGTACCTCGTCCGGTATGCCGATTTTCCCGATATCATGGAGTAGAGCTGATTTGTACAATAAATCCGCCTGTTCCTCATTCATTCCGCTCAGCTTGCCAATCATCAGTGAATACTCGGCCACCCGCATGGAATGCCCTGCGGTGTACTTATCTCGAGCGTCCAAAGCCGCTGCCAGCATCGAAAAATAACTTTGCAACAACTGTCGATTGCGTTCCTGCCTCATCTCAAGCCGATTAATCATCATATTAAAGCCGGAGATCAGTGCAGAAAATTCATCCGCATACAGATCAGGAGCTCTTCTACCGAGGTCTCCCTCCTGAATTCGATTCATCTCCTGTGTCAATTCAGCAACCGGATCACGAACATCCCGAATCAACAGCCAGCTTCCCACCAGTGCAAATCCAGCACCAAGCACAACGATGACAATCCCCCACAGAATGTACTCTCTCGCAAATTCTCTGTCCATATACTGAAGCCGGATTGAGGTAGCGAGGAAAAATAAAAATAACGGGAACAATCCGATGAGTGATGTACTTAGCTGAAATTTACGCTGGATCGATACCAGGATACGTCCTCCCAGTGAAGGCTCCATCCCGTATTGGATTTTGCCTCGATGACGGACCTCAAGTAACAAGGGTCTTATCGCCCTCACCGTCAGGTAATACTCAATGAGCGCATGCATGATGGCAATCAAAAATGCACATGCGGCAGCCACTACTATGTACACGTACGGGAACTCAAGCCACCCCGTGGATATCATCCATATGGTTAACCCCGCTGCCGGAATCGAAAAACCAAGCATGTGAGGACCCATAATTCGATATATGGTCTGTCCCGGGAAACGATGAATTTTCTCGTACATATGGTTCAATTCGTCTCGCTCGTGATGCTCGGAAGTGAAAAATTGTCTTATGGGTCCAAGCTGCACCCACAGCGTAATTAACTCTGCAACCAGCATGAACAAAATTGAAATCAGTACAATGCCGATGAGTCGAACAAATTGAATATCGGGTATTTGTAATGTAGATACCATAACCACTGTACCAACAACAAAAACAGCTGCCAGTGAACCGATCAGATAATTGCGTATCAGGCGAAAGATAAATGAACGGTATGCTTCCAACTGAACCCCTCACTCTCTATGTGCAAACCCGTTCTCCCTTGATATGCGGGAAAATTAGGGTATTTCCTTCTATTTGTTTATCGGTTGCACCGCCAAAAAAAATTAATAAAATTCAATGGATGGGTACCAAGATCTCCACTGTCGAATCGTTTCAAAAAATTTGGCCCTGTCCCGTCTTCTGGTGGTAATCTGTAAAACACGAAAAGGCTGCTCCACAACCGGAGCAGCCTTTGGTGATATATCCTATATTTATCCTTTGATCTTGGCAGCCAGAATCATCGTACCCCTTGGTTCCTCCCCCATGGCATCCGGTTCTAGCGTGATCGCGACCGTGTCATAGTCGTTGGCCGAATCCAGTGTGTAGTATACCGCACCCGTCCCATCACGACTAAGGAACGTCCCCGCATTCTGAGGCGTATCTCCCTTGATCAACCACACCTGAAATGCCTCATTGCCTTCCAGATTCGGCAGGTTCTCAGCCTGCACAACCAAGTGAGTGCCTTTGCTGTCAATTACGATGGTTGCGAGACCCTGAGCTACAATATCCTGCGTTGCAGGATTCAGCTTCACTGCCTCGCCAGTCTGCATGCCCTGTGCAGGTTCCAGCGCTGATGCCAGCTGCTCTTGCAGCTGCGCATTCTGCGCCTGTACCTGCACCAATTGCTCTTGTGTAGCCGACGAGCCCGCCGCTTGCTGCGTCAGCGAGTCGATCTGGCTCTGCAGCTGCGCCGCGTACACGCCAAGCACCAGCGCCGCTGCCGCAAGGCCGGCGCTGGCCACGCGCCAGGCGCGGCTGCTGCGCGCACGCGCGTGCCCTTGAGGCTGCCATGGCTGTGCCTGGGCAGCCTCTTCTCCCCGGGCCGCAGGCACCGCCGTTACCGGCGGCAGGCCTGGCCCGGGCTGCGCCGCACGTTCGTGCTGCGGCGCAAGATCCTCCTGAAGCACCACGGGTGCTTCAGGTTCTGCAGGAGCAGCCGCCGGCTTCACCTCGGCGCTCTCCTGCACATGTCCGAGCACGTTGCCCAGCACGCGTGCTCGCATGCCTGACGGCGGTGCTACAGGTTCCGCCGCAAGTGGCAGGAAGCCAGTCACTTCCTGCAATTCCCTCACCTCCTGGCGACAAGTTTCGCAAGTTGCCATATGGGCTTCAAACGCTGCCACTTCCTCTGCTTCCAGTCCGCCCAGCACATACATCGGTGCCAGATCAGACCACTCCTCATGTCGCTCTATCATGGATGTATGCCCTCCCTTCCCGCGTCCGGATGCAATTCAGCATCGGCCAGCAACTTTTGGAGCTGTCGCATGGCAAGCCTGACACGGCTCTTTACTGTACCCAGCGGAATCCCGAATCGGCTGGATACTTCCTGCTGGGTTAATCCCGCATAATAAATCGATTCTATAACTTGCTGCTGATCACCATTCAGTTGGGACAACGCCTCTTTAATCCGAGTGCCTTCCCATTTACGCTGCACTTCTTCTTCCGTATTCGTATGCTCATCGGCATAGGCCGCCAGTGTCTCGTGTTCAACTGAAGTAGCCGCTGCCCCTTTCGATCTCCGCCTCAGCATGTCCACTGCTATGTTGCGCGTAATCGCAAACATCCATGTGGTCAGCTTCCCCTGTGAGGCATCGTATCGTTCAGCATTATTCCAGACCCGCATAAAAAGTTCCTGAACGGTCTCTTCGGCCGTCATGGGATCGCCAACGATCCGATAGGCAAAAGAATACACCGCTCGCTCATAACGGTCATATAAAAGCTCCAGTGCGGAGGAATCACGTTCCGCAATCTGTCGCATTAACCTGCTGTCCTCCATCGATTCAGTCATGCGAGGGCCCCTTTCTGTTTCTTCCCTCTTATTATAACCTACGCAGAATCTTTTGAAGAGGATTACCTCAATTGAGAAATAGTTTGAAAAAATTCTGTTTATTTTCAAACGAACATTTCAGCTATTGTCTTGAAGGACTACCCGAAAAACATGTTTTTCTGTTTGCACTTTCCTTTTTATTGCAATAAATTACAACCTGTGGTATAGTATAAGAGTTGTATTAAACAACCTCATATGATTTCTGTCTTCTTTAAACCCCGGAATATTTTCTTCATGCTGCGACCGCAGCGAATTAAGCACAATCAACCTATGAAGATTGAAGAACCTGCATCACAATAACCCGGTAGTACAGAGTTTCACAAGATGTTCCCATTCACACTGGCGCGGTCATCGGAGCCGCAAGGACAAAAGAGAGGTAGGGCTTTTGTTGTTTTGGATATCACTTATTCTTGAGAAGATTGAAAACATACACAAAGCACCCGGAATTGGGTTCCGGGTGTTTATCCATGTCTACATACACGTTTCAAGCACCGTCTACACACTGTCAGACCCCGTTCCCTCAGGAGAACAGTCTCTCCTTCCGCCTATTGGGCTCACCAGACGCTAACGAATCCTGCACACCTTATATTGAGGATTTCTACGGTATGTAAAATCTAACAAATCTCAGCAACGTTAATCCATGTCACTTCATGAGTATAAGCTCCAAATGTGCCCAAATTCAGCTCATTAGACGTCTACGATTCGTTGAACTCTTGAAACGTCAGAAATTCATGGAATAGAGCCTGTGGAGTTCGTTAAAGAACGATTCACAAAGTAAAAAAGGGACACCGCAGGATGAGATCCTACGCTGTCCCGTTCTGACTCATGAGTACTTTATGCCCCAACATGGAACATAGTGTTTATTTAAAGTTGATGAGTCAGCCCCTGTCGTAATGATCCACGATCAGCGAAAGCCTCTTTGCATTCGCAACCAATTAGATGAACATCGTTTTGGAGATAATAACCAGCAGGATGAACAGCACAAGGATCGTACCCATGGAACCCCAGCTTCCGCCGCCATGTCCATAGGATACTCCGCAACCCTGTTGATAACCATGCATCATTGGAGCCTGATTGGCATGGTGTCCGTATCCATAGCCATATCCCATTGGCATTGTTCCACAACCATATCCATACCCATGCATTTCATGACCTGTGTATTGGTATCCTTGCATATGCTCATAACCTCCCATATGTCCGTACACATGCCCCTGTCCGTTCGGTGAATTCGGTTTTACTTCGCTCATTGTTCATTCCTCCTTAACATTTGCCTACACCCCTAAGCTATGTATTCAGCCTACCTCTGGACCGGGCTATCGCCCTACTTCCGACAAAATGGGCGTTTAGCCGTTAAGTAACCATCTCTTTTTTCGGAGGAATAATCCGTCCTTGCACTTTCATAAATCCCATTCAATTCTTCCGTTCACCATAAGCTATCTCCTCTCCCTGGCTCTCCACCATGCTTGTCCTCTAGAAAAAAACCCCACCGGTTGCCCGGCAGAGCTCGCCATATTATACCCAGAATGATTTAGTAATGATTACGAGAAGAATGAACAGAACCAGGATTGCTCCGGTTGATGTCCAGCCGCCATAGCCTACGCCTTCAACTACATTGCTCATGCAGAACCCTCCTTTACGAATATATTAGGGTCCAAGCCGGTTATTAGATCAGGAATGCTTTAGAAATAATGACCAACAAGATAAAGAGAACCAAGATCGCGCCAGTCGATGTCCATGCGCCGCCGTATCCACCTACTACTCCACTCATGTAAACCCCTCCTTTGATTTGAGGTACAGTTCACTATATGCACCAATCACACATGGGACCGGGCTCAGGTCGAAAATGGGCGGTTCTTTTCACAGATTATTCTCTGAACATACATACAGGATTAGTTCTCAAGGTCTGTCAGTTATGTTCAAACACGTTTAAGTCATAAATAAATCTCACGGGTATATCAACCGTATGTATGTACACCAAACATTTGAATAAAAATGTTACGAATTACGATGAAGATTTCATACGAATTAGCGGTGGATACACCAACGCCACTTTGATTGGAGCTTCATTGGTAGTTGCCGATTAGACTGTTAAATGAGCATACAAAAAGGCCAGCTCTTGAAGAGACTGGTCTTTTGGACATTCGATTAAAGGATGTGGCGTATTTACATAACTAACAACCAACCATATATATTAGGAATTAATTGGGTCTTGCCTGAAGTGACGTCAGTTTATCCTGTACCGATTGTAACTTCTGTATACTTGAGGCATCCGGTTTGTCACGACGGTCGTCAATTTTGACGGATGTGGACACACGCTGGGCACCTGACAGAAACGGTGCTTCATGCAGAGCCGCAATTGCTGTAAAGATCTCATTAAGCGGTCCCTCAATAATGGTGCTCATGGAAGTCAACTGATATGTAATGCCCCGCTGATGTTCCAATACCTTTTGCATGTCCGCCACATAACTGCTTAGACTCGTTGTACCCGTTCCGATTGGAATGACAGTCACTTCTGCTATTGCCATTTTGCTCCGCCTCCTCTGGGCCCCGTGAACAACCGCTGCCGCTTATTTTAGTCGAAATTTGACTACTTTTATTCTACCAGTTGAATGCGTTACAATTCAAACTGACGTGAACACGTCATTCAAAATGTTCAAAAATTTTTTTTGATAAATCTTCAAATCTTCCAGTCCTTTTCCTTTGCGGATTCCTCGCTTAAATGGTATACTCGGAATTACGTTTTACTGGTTCTGCCCACTTTACAAACACAATATGTTGGGTTACAGTATGTTGACAGCTACAAAATGTAGTGACGCTAGATTTCTCCGCTTCTAATAGTCACCTTCTGCATTCTCGCGAAAAACAGGATGAAATCACCTCCAAAGGCACGTCCCTGTAGGTGTAAATCGCTTTCTCGAAACAGAGTTGACACAGAGGTTAACGGGGCTGTTTGGACTGCATCCGGTATCCTCAAACTACAGGCACATCTGCATATAGACAAAAGCTTACATAAGCACCCTTCTCTGTCGATATCCTGAACCTTCAAGACAGCAAGGAAGCCAGAGCATCCATGGGCATTTTCAGCCGCGAGGCGGGAGAATGCTTTTTATATGAGCATGTTCTGCATTGTGCTGCTTTGTGCGCTCAAGTTGAGCGATCTAAGACATGATTTGTCGCCGCCGTTTCAGTCCGCAAAACGTAACCCTATTTCTTTTTCTCACCGTAAGAAAGACACTCAATTCTTTATATAAAGAATTTCTCCAATTTATCTCTTAAACATGCGAAAGCGAGGAATATTCATGCCACAAGTTGTGACCAAGCCGAACAACCGCCAGCTTGCCTTTGATGATATGCGTATCTCGGTATATGCCGACCGTATCCTGGAAGGACTGGACATGCTCGACAAGGAACGTCTGGTACGCGGGGTAAACAGCAAGCTCCGCCGTGATGAAGTTACCGGAGACGAGATCAGCAACGCTTTTATGATGAGCGCACTGGAACTGGTAACCAAAGAGGAGCCTAACTGGAAATTTGCAGCGGCACGCTCCCTGCTCACTTCCCTGTACAAAAAAGCGGCTACCAACCGCAGATACAAGTCTTACCCGGACGAGCCTTATGGGGCATTCCATCCTCTTCTTGTAGACCTCGTGAAAAAAGGCATCTACCGTGAAGAATTGCTGGAATGTTACACCAAAGAACAGATTGATGAACTTGCGGAGTGCATTGACTATCGCAACGATCTGCTCTTCGATTATATCGGCTTGCTCACACTGGCAGAACGTTACCTTGCTCACGATTTTGACGGAAAAGTAATGGAGTTGCCTCAAGAGCGTTATATGGTTATTGCGATGTACCTGATGCATCAGGAGCCTGCTGAGAAACGTATGGAACTCGTCAAGGAAGCTTACTGGGCGATGAGCAACATGTATATGACAGCAGCTACACCTACGATGTCCAATGCGGGCAAAAAAGTGGCTGGACAGCTCTCCAGCTGCTTCATTGATACTGTGGACGACTCACTTGAAGGTATCTTCGATTCCAATACAGATGTAGCCCGTCTGAGCAAAATGGGCGGCGGCATCGGCGTTTACCTTGGTAAAGTCAGAGCTCGTGGATCGGATATCCGTGGACACAAAAACACAAGTTCCGGTGTAATCCCTTGGATTCGCCAACTGAATAATACAGCGGTCAGCGTAGACCAGCTTGGTACACGTAAAGGTGCCATTGCCGTATATCTGGACGTCTTCCACAAAGACATTCTGGCCTTCCTTGATCTGAAGCTGAACAACGGTGACGAACGGATGCGTGCACATGACGTATTCCACGGCATCTGTCTGCCTGACCTGTTCATGGAGCGAGTAGCCAGCCGCGGTGAGTGGAGTCTGTTCTGCCCGCACGAAACGAAAAAAGTGATGGGCTGGAAAGATGAGAACGGTCGTGCACTCGGACTGGAAGATTTCTATGATGAAACTGTAGGCGCAGGCGCGTTCCGTGAGAAATATGAGGAAGCGGTCAACCACCCGCTGTTGTCCCGTATCACGGTTCAGGCGATTGATATCATGAAACGTGTGATGAAATCCCAACTGGAAACAGGTACGCCGTACATGTTCTACCGGGATACCGTTAACCGTTCGAACCCGAACAGTGCACACGGCATGGTATACTCTTCCAACCTTTGTACCGAAATCATGCAGAACCAATCTGCGACTGTAGTTGAAAAGGAAGAGCTCGTTACCAAGGATGGACAAACCCGCATCGTGATTTCCAAAGTACCTGGCGATTTCGTAGTCTGCAACCTGAACTCGATTCACTTGGCACGTGCTGTACCTCATGATGTATTGGAACGTCTGGTACCGATTCAGGTTCGTATGCTGGACAACGTTATCGATATCAACAACATTGAAGTGCTGCAAGCCCAATACACCAACAGTCAATACCGTGCGGTTGGTCTGGGAACCTTCGGACTTCATCATCTGCTTGCTCTTGAAGGCATTCGTTGGGAATCGGAAGAAGCTGTCACATATAACGATAATCTCTATGAAAAAATTAACTATCTGCTTGTGAAAGCCAGCATGGAACTTTCAAAGGAAAAAGGACATTATCCGAAATTCCAAGGTTCCGATTGGCAAACAGGCAAATACTTCGACCAACGGGAATACACAACTGGTGAGCGCGTGGGCGAATTCGTTACAACAGAACAATGGAAAGAACTGCAAGCACAGGTTCAGCAAAACGGTGTCCGTAACGCTTGGATGTTCGCCATTGCACCAAATGGTTCAACGTCCATCATTGCAGGTTCAACAGCCAGCATTGATCCACTTTACGAACTGTTGTCCTATGAAGAGAAAACGACATACAAGATTGCCAATCCGGCACCTGATCTGTCCGAAAAAACGATCTGGTACTACAAAACAGCATTCATGGTCGATCAACATGCTTCCATTAATATGGCTGCTGCTCGTCAACGCCACGTCGATCAGGGACAGAGCTTCAACCTGTATGTTCGTCCGGATATCAAAGCAACGGAATTCCTGGAACTGCACTTGCACGCCTGGAGAGCCGGCATGAAATCGACGTATTACGTTCGTAGCCGGGCATTAACCATTGAAGAATGCGATTCCTGCGCAAGCTAAGTTTTATCCTTGATAGAGCAGATTGACTAGATTCACGATGACCACCAGGGCATCCTGTTTTGATTGCAAAATGGCGTTGCCCTGGTTCTTTTTTGCCTAAAACACGATCACAGCATCGCAAGATGTTGATATAGATGCCACATTATATATAAAAGAATTAATGATTACACGATAACGAAGAGGACAGAACAAAGCTGAAGAAGCGGAGCGTTCGCCTTTATCACCGGATTTTCCCTTTAAAAGAGGGAATCAATAAAATCAGGGGATAACAGTGATCGGAAGGTTGTTCTGTCATCGTAGTTATGCAGTGTAAATTCATTCAAGGAGTGAACGGACGATGCAAGTACAGAAAATTTTTAACACCGAAGCCCCTAACCAATCCACCCGTATTATTGAAGGTGAATGCTCCGGTATCCTGAACTGGAACGACATTCGCATGCCACATATGTACAAATTGTACAAAGTACTGCTGCTCAACCACTGGATTGCAGACGAGATTCCCATGTCCAAAGATGCTTCCCAGTTTGCTCAACTGGATGAGGAAGAACAACGTACATTCAAAATCAACATCTCCCTGCTCGCGGTACTTGATTCCATGCAGACGATGTTTGTGGGTGACGTAAAACGTTACTTTACCGATTCTTCACTCGAAGCGATCTCGGCCATTATTGGACAGCAGGAAGTTGTTCATAACCAATCGTATTCCTACGTCCTCTCTTCCATCGTATCTGATCGGGAGCAAAAGGAAATTTTTGAATACTGGAAACATGATCCGGTGCTGCTCGACCGCAACCGTTTCATCGCTGATATCTATCAGAACTTCCGGGACGAGCCGTCTCCACAGACGTTCTTCCAAGCCATGGTGGCCGATCTGGTACTCGAAGGAATCTTCTTCTATAGTACATTTGCCTTCTTCTACAACCTGGCCCGTGACCAGAAAATGATGGCAACCAGCCAGATGATTTCCTATATCCAGCGAGATGAAAATCAACACTGTTACTTCTTTGCTGAAGTGTACAAACAGTTGCTGGTGGACTTCCCTGAACTGAACACACCTGAAAACATGGAATATGTATACACAACCATTAATCGTGCGGTTGAGCTCGAAACCAACTGGGCACATTACACGCTCAGCAACGTACGCGGCATTGACCTGAACGAGCTGGAAGATTACATCAAGTACATCGCCAACAAACGTCTGCGTCTGATGGGTATGGAAAAAGCATATGAAGGTGTGGATGTAAACTGCATGCCTTGGATCAAACCATTCTCCGATGAAGCACTGAATGCAACCAAAACCGACTTCTTCGAAGCCAAATCCCGTAACTACGGTAAAGTTGGTGACGATAATGGATTTGACGATTTGTAAAATCTTCTGATCAAGTATCCCGATATAAATAAGCACACATTAAAGCACTCCCTTTGATAGAATGCCTTCATGGCTATCTGCATGCGGGAGTGTTTTTTTGCCTCTTAACCCTGTAAGATAGTTTGTAAAAGACTCACATCCCTCCCAACGAAATGAGGCCTATTCATGGAAAGAGAACTGCTGGAACAAATCAACTTGTGGCATGAGCAGGACCAATTCAGTCTCATTATTGAACGTATCGAGCGTATCCCCGTCTCAGAACGGGATTATGATCTGATTGGTCAACTCGCCAGAGCCTATAACAATGACGCACGTTACCGCGAAGCCATTCAACAACTAATGTCTGTCGCGGAACAAGGGGTAAACGATCCGCTCTGGCAATATCGCTTAGGGTACGCGTACTGTTATATCGCCGACTATGAACAAGCACTATTGGCGTTTGAGAGAGCTAACGAACTTCAGCCACATGATGAATCAACCCTTGAATTTCTAAGTCAGATTCGACCTTTTACCGAGAAGATGCGACGGGATCGACAACGCCATGAAGAACACGTTACAGCATGGGAGCAGCGTGGCACGTTGAACCATCTTCGTGCTGCTTCAGGAACGTACGACCCAGTGACATTCTGGAAGCAGAGTGATTATGCACGGGATAACCATGTGTCGGCCCCCTTTGACGAAGACATGATTGTATCGCTTGAACATGAATTTGGTTACAAGCTCCCTGCCTCCTATATTCAGCTTATGCATACCCAAAATGGTGGAATCCCTACACGAACGGTGTTCCCAACCGAAGAAGCAACCTCCTGGGCTGTGGACCATATTGAGATTTCAAGTATTTTGGGGATCGGCCGGGACAAGATGTATTCCCTTGGAGGAGAGTTTGGGAGTCGGTTCATGATCGAAGATTGGGGATACCCTGACCTGGGGATTGTGATCTGTGATTGTCCATCCGCTGGCCATGATGTCGTTATGTTGGATTATCGCTTCTGTGGTCCTGAAGGCGAACCCTGTGTCGTTCATGTGGATCAGGAACATGATTATGAGATTACATATCTTGCGCCGAATTTTGAAGCTTTCATCCGTGGATTGGTCGATGAGGATTGGTATGACCTGTCTGACGAAGAGAATGAGGACTAAACTTCAGGAGGGTCCGGCCATATGACAACCCGTATCTATTTTGCTTCCAATCAACTTGGCGAAGTGGCTGCCATTTCATTGCAGGACGCGCTGAATGAACTTGAACTGGGAACCCTTGAAGACTATCAACGAACGGATAAAGGGGTTATGGGGCAGACCTTGCTCATTCGAACTTCCCGTGGAGAGTATATTCTGAAAGGCAATCCTTTATATGCAGGACAGTTACAGGAAGAAAAGTTCTTTGTAGAACAACTGGCGAAACATACGTCCATTCCTGTCCCTGACCCCTATTTATTACAGGAAGATACCGAACTTCTAGGCTGGAGTTATGCCATCATGCCGCGCCTGCCCGGAAATCACCTGTATGATCCAGCATTCCAGGCTTCACTGTCACAGCAGGATCAGGAAGAGATCGCCTGTATGCTTGCCCATACTTTGGCTGAGCTGCACCGCTGGAAGGTGCCTGACGCCGGGGAATATGATCCTGTAGCGCAGCAGATTGTTTCCTTTGCAGGCGATTATCTGGACTGGTTGTACGGAACCATTCGCCACTGGTTACATGATGCGGAGCAATACTCGGTGATTACGGATGACGATGTTCAGTGGGTGGACGAGCAATTCAAAAATGCTGAACCGGCATTTCGTTCCAAAGCTGTTCCGAGTTTTGTCATGGGAGACTTCAAGGTCGAGAATATTCTGATTCAACATGTGGACGAGCGTTCAGGTTGGCAGATTAGTGGTCTGTTTGATTTTACAACGGCCTATTTCGGAGACGGCACAGCTGACCTAACCAAAATATCCACCAGGTATGTTCGTGAGGGGCAACCAGAGCTGGCCGCACAATTCCTTCGCTGCTACCGGGATCTAGTCTGTGCAGCAGATGAGGAGAAATGCGAACACTTCCGCACACGTCTCAGTATGCATCTGCTCTATCAACGTATCTTGTGGTGGGGGGAAGCCAAAGCGACAGGACAAGTGACGTGGGCAGCCGACCTGCCTTTTGCAAAGTGGGCGGAGCAGTCCATCGATTCAATTCTTGCATTGCTGGATGAGTAGATTTGGACAGGTCGCTCAAGGATAGCGGCCTTCCAAACTAACGTATGTATCATATATGTCGACCAACATCTGGACGCACGGATAGAACCGCCAAAGATCAATAATGATCTCTGGCGGTTTTGGTCATCTCACTATATCTCAGTCAATGATGGAATCTTCAACTTAAGCCTGTGCGACGGGTGACTCCTGATGTTTCTGCAAAAACTCCAGCATCCGGCGATACACGAGAATCTCGTTTGCCTTTCTGGAGAAGCCATGGCCCTCATCGTCCAGAACGATGTATTCCACATCAAGTCCCTTCGACTGGAGCGCAGCCACGATCTGATCGGACTCGGCCTTCACGACCCTTGGATCATTGGCCCCCTGAATGACCAGCATTGGGTTAACCATCTGATCGAGATACGTAATCGGTGAATCCTTCGTTAAACGTTCGCGGTCACGGACAGGATCACCCAGCCAGTTATCCATCATCGGCTTCCAGTCTTCCGGTACGGATTCCAGGAATGTGAACAGGTTACTTGGCCCAAAAATATCAACCGCAGCCCGGAACAGCTCCGGATGGCGTCCTGCCAATAACAGGGTCATGTATCCCCCATAACTTCCACCTACCACAAACAACCGCTCTGGCGAGGTAATTCCCTGATCAAACAGCCAGTTGATCCCGGCAACACAGTCCAGTCTTGGCCCTTCGCCCCAATCTCGTTCAACCAATTTGACGAACTCCGCACCATATCCGGTACTGCCCCGGAAATTCGGTGCAAAGATATGATAGCCCTGCGCGAGCATCATCTGGAACATCGGCCGAAAAAACTTCGCTTCGGAGGCTTGCGGCCCACCATGAGGCCAAAATACAGTGTATCCATTGGCCTGCTCTGGCTTTGCTTTGAACAAGAGAGCTTCAATCTCCAGTCCGTCATAGGAGTTATAACGAATAACGTCAGGGTACACGAGATCACTTGGGTCAAGTCCAGTTACCCGATTGGCCGTCAGCGACTCCCATGAATCAGCACCTGCCATTTTGCGATAAATGTTATGCGGCTGGATTGCTCCACGTCCGAGGATATACACATTGCCAGCCTTCGTCACGTTCACCTGCTCTATCGTATCCAGCGGCATCTCTACGCGCCGAGGCTCATCGGCATTTTTGCCTAATACGTACATACGATTCTCCGGCCCTGTAAGTGTCCAGAAATATAAGGTCTCGGAAGCCTGATGCCAGCGGATAAACTCCACATCTTCCCCTTCGATTTTGCACACTAGACGGAATTCACGGGTATCGATGCGAAATTCAGCCACATAGGAATATGCCGAGCCATTATTGGTAATGAACAGAAGGCGATTGTCATCTGCAAAAATCAGATCGGATACCTGACTATGACGTTCTGAGGATGGCAAAATTACCATTTCTTCATCGTTACGATACAGATGTGCCGTCTGATACGTATTCGAGTACATTTTAAGAATGACATAACTCTTCTCGTCAGGACTTACGGCAACCAGGCTGCTCGTAACCTCTTCTCCACTGTATAACAGTTCATCTTCACCTGTCTCCAGATCGATGCGCCGTGAATTCAGATAGTTCGGATTACCCGCGCTGGTGACATAATAGAGACGTTGTCCATCCTCGGACAACTCTGAGAAATAACAGCGATCATTCGGTTCCGCCGGAACCACAGGCAATGGAACCCCACCCTCGGGTGGAAGTGCATACAGATGATAGTTCTCATCTCCATCCCGATCAAACGCGGTAAGAAGATGCCGTCCTTGCGGGTCTGCTTTGATAAATTGACTGCTCTGATTCAAGTACGTTAAAGGATACGGATACCCTCCAGGCAAATCCATTGCCCAAATATTCGGCTGACCGTTCAGATTGCTGTCCATGAACAAACGTTTCTCGTCTGCCGATACGGCAAAATGCGAAATGCGGTACGTCTGAAAATATTGCTCAACATCCGGTTTAGGGAACTGAATCATGACAAACCTCCTTGGAATTGAACCAATGAATTTAACATTGGTAAATTAAGGTACCATTTGTCCATATTATAGGTAATGCCAATGTTTAGACAATAGATATGTGAGTTACAATCTCGAATTTTCTTTATTTTCACATGGAAATCATGGATAAAAGGTCATATGAGCCTTATCTTCACGGTAATAATCCAACCTTTGCTTCATCGTGCCTGTATGCAATTCGAACAGATGTCCATCCGGATCGGTGAAATATACAGAAGCAGCATCCCGCGGATCTCTTGGCCTTCCAGGTAGAATGTCCGCCCCGGCTGCTCGAAGTTGCTGCACAGATTCGTCGAACTCTTCTTCTTTGACAGTAAAAGCAATATGAGTATAGGTTCGTTCCGTATAATTGCGAATAACATCCTCCTGATTCAGGGCGATCCACAGACCGGCCAACTCGAAATAAGCCAGTTTGCGTCCTTTCACTTGAATTCGGGCACCGAGAGCCTGCTCATAAAAGGTAATGGACCGCTCCAGATTGGATACGGAAAAGCACAAATGATTAATTCCTTGAATATTCATGTGGCTCCTGACACCTCCATCGATTTAAGGATCTATCCTTATTATGGTATATTTTGCGCAAAAAACAACCGCTGTGCCTGCTCCTCTCGCACATCCTTCTGGGCGAATGCATAGGTTATCCGTATCAATGAACGTTCGAGGAGGATGTAAAGCGAATGAATCCTGTCTATCCTTTTTATGGTGAGAAAACGGTGTGCAAGGAGCAAAAGCTGGCATTTCCACCCCAGCATCAGGACCAGCAACCCGGTCTGGAAACCCTGATGGTACCTGAACCGATTAGTGAAGATCCCGCTTATATCGGCAGCTGCAAACTCGAAGGCAAGGTTGCCATTATTACGGGTGGTGATAGCGGAATTGGCCGGGCAGCAGCCATCGCTTTTGCCAAGGAAGGTGCAGATATCGTCATCGCTTATCTATATGAACGAACAGATGCCGAAAGGACTCGTGAACGGATCGAAGAGCTGGGACAGCGCTGCCTATTAATCGAGATCGATCTCCGCCTAAAGAAAAACTGTGAGGCTGTCATTCGCACAACGATGGAGACCTATGGAAAGATCGATATTCTGGTCAACAACCATGGCGTGCAATATGTGCAACCAAGCATTGTCGATATTACGGAAGAGCAGCTATACCATACCTTTCAGACGAACGTGTTCGCTTATTTCTTTCTGATCCAGGCCGCTCTACCCCATCTGTGCAGAGGTGCCTCCATCATTAATACGGCTTCCATTACAGCATACAAAGGTAACGTCCAGTTGATCGATTATTCCTCCACCAAAGGAGCTGTTGTGTCGCTCACTCGTGTACTTTCCCAATCCCTCGCAGCACAGGGAATCCGCGTGAATTCTGTTGCACCTGGTCCCATCTGGACACCTCTTATTCCTGCCAGCTTCTCCGCGGAGGATGTGCAGGTATTTGGAACGGAGACACCTATGGGTCGGGCTGGTCAGCCATATGAACTGGCGGCAGCTTACGTCTATCTCGCCTCCCGTGATTCATCCTACGTCACAGGTGAATGCATTCATGTCAATGGCGGCGATATGGTGACGACATAGGCTAGTGTGGAATGTGGGTGATATCGTTAACCGATGTCACTCCACTTGGTAGAAACGTACAGATGATTAGCCAGGTCGGGATGGACCGTATTTTTGAATATGTGCTGCTGATGTCAGGTTGGATTTGGTAGGTGTGGCAGGATATCGGTTGTCCGGTTGCGAAGAGGGTTAGGAGTATGATCCGGTGATGCCGGAACCTGACATCTTGTGACAAGGAGCTGAACAACCTGATGAACTTTGATCCACTCTACCAACCGTACCCCTCGTACCGCGTGCCCGTGTATGCCAAGCAAGGCATGGTCGCTACGTCACAGCCACTGGCTGCACAAGCCGGTCTGGATGTATTGAAAAAAGGCGGCAACGCCATTGATGCCGCCATTGCAACCGCGGCAGCACTCACCGTGCTGGAGCCTACGTCCAATGGCATTGGAGGCGACGCTTTTGCCCTCGTCTGGACCGAGGGCAAACTGCATGGCCTGAATGCCAGCGGCCCTGCGCCTCAGGGCATATCCATTGAGGCGCTTCAAGCGGCAGGCCATACGGAGATGCCGAAGCTTGGGGTTGTGCCGGTGACGGTGCCTGGCGCACCGGCGGGTTGGGCTGAGCTGAGCCGCCGTTTCGGGCGGCTCACGCTGGCGGAAGCGTTGGAACCGGCCATCCGCTATGCGGAGGAAGGTTACCCGCTTGCCCCTGGGCTGGCCCGCCACTGGGCAAGGGCAGCCGAGATCTATGCACGCCAGGGTGATGCGAAGGCAGGGCGGGCGTGGTTTGAGACATTTGCTCCAGGCGGGCGTGTTCCCGCAGTTGGAGAGATGTGGCGCTCGCCGGATCATGCGGCGACTTTGCGCCAGATTGGCGAGAGCGAAGCGCGAGACTTTTACGAAGGAAGACTGGCCGAACGCATTCATTCCTTTATGGCAGAGCACGGCGGTTATCTGACTCGCGAAGATCTGGCGGCATTCCAGCCCGAGTGGGTTGATCCGATCTCCGTCTCCTATCGTGGATATGATGTATGGGAAATTCCGCCGAATGGACAAGGCTTGATCGCTCTGGCGGCACTTAATCTGCTGAAAGGTTACGAATTCGACGAGAAAGAATCCGTTCTGGCGTATCATCAGCAGCTCGAAGCCATGAAACTGGCATTTGCCGATGGGGAGAAATACATTACGGAAGAACGCAAAATGGGCGTATCGGTCGAGGAACTGCTATCTGAGGCATATGCGGAAGAACGGCGCAAACTCATTGGTGATACTGCACGTGCACCCGAGGCAGGTGATCCACGAGCAAGTGGAACGGTCTATCTGGCTACAGCGGACGGTGAAGGCAACATGGTTTCCTTTATCCAGAGTAACTATATGGGCTTCGGGTCTGGACTTGTTGTGCCGGGGACAGGCATTGCCCTGCAAAATCGTGGACACAACTTCTCACTCGACCCGAATCATGCAAACGCTCTGGAGCCTGGCAAACGCACATATCATACAATCATTCCGGGGTTCCTCACCCGTGGCAACGAAGCGGTCGGGCCATTCGGTGTCATGGGTGGTTTCATGCAGCCACAGGGTCATGTACAGGTGGTCATGAATACAATCGATTATCATCTGAACCCACAAGCTGCCCTGGATTCTCCACGCTGGCAGTGGACGAAGGGCAAAACGATTCTCGTGGAACCAGGTTTCCCGCAGCACATTGCACAGGCACTCGCCCGCAAGGGACATGATATCCAAGTGGCACTTGATCCATCCCAATTTGGACGCGGTCAGATTATCTGGCGCAATCCGGACAATGGCGTATTATGCGGCGGTACGGAAACGCGAGCGGATGGCTCCATTGCGGCTTGGTAAGCTCATGTCATTTCATTTATAAAGACAAGTACGGATATCACGACCCGCTTCTCATATCCGCTAATTCATTTCAAAGACACAATAGAGATGATTCATGTGATCTCTGTTGTGTCTTTTTTGTCTTTTTTGTCTTTTTAGAGTTTTTAACATCAGTAAACAACAGGCTGTAGTTATTCAAGCCCCCTTCTAACCAAAGAAATGTAAAACTAATGTATAATTTATGAAATATTTTTATATTTACGTAAATTTTCACTACATACCATAAATCACAATGCCTCTCTGTCCGATATAAATAGAGGGAAATCAGCAAAAAGCGACTATAGAAATGAGGGTACCACACATGAAAACAAACAAGAACAGACGCGCAGGTCTAGTTCTCACATTAATGATGATCCTGACGATACTGATCCTGGGGGCATGTTCAGCTAATGATACAACAACGGCAACAGACACAAGAACAAAGGTCGGGATCGTGCTTACGGAAGTAGGTCTGGGTGACCGTTCTTTCAATGATGCTGCTTTTAATGGGCTGGTTCAGGCCAGAGACGAGAAAAGCATTGTCTTTGACTATCGTGAACCGGGCGATAAATTAACTGCCGAAGCTGCATTTGAAGAGTTTGCGGAAGCCAAGTTCGATCTGATTATCGGCCTGAGTGATACGATCCAAGCAGATATGGAGAAAGTTGCAGCCAAATATCCTGACCAGCAGTTCCTCGTGATTGATAGTCAGTCCGAATTGCCTAACATTGCCTCCATCTCCTTCCGGGCGGAAGAAGGAAGTTATCTGGCAGGTGTGATTGCAGCTATGGCTACAACCGAAAATCATGTTGGTTTCCTTGGTGGGATGGAGATCCCGCTCCTTCGTGATTTCGAGCAAGGTTTTAAGCAAGGTGTTCTGGCTGTCAAGCCGGATGCAACCGTAGATGCCGTCTACGCAGGGGACTTTGGTAATGCCGATCTGGGTGAACAACTGGCTGCACAGATGATTCAGGACAAAGGCGCTGACGTGATCTATGTGGCTGCCGGTCTCACAGGTGTTGGTGCACTGACGGAGATTCAGAAATTAGGGAAATACGCCATCGGTGTAGATACCGATCAATTCTTTTTAGCGGAAAAAGCGATTCTGACGTCCATGCTGAAAAATGTGGATGTCTCCATCTATAATGCCGTTAACACGTTTATTCAAAACAACCATACCTTCCCTCAAAAGGAACTCGTGGAGGGGCTGGCGGAGAACGCCGTGGGTCTGACTGCTCTACATAATATCACGCTCAGTGATGAACAACAGAAAACCTTCGAAGATCTGAAAGCCAAGATCTCTTCCGGTCAAATCAAAATTACGCTTGATCAATAACCCCATCGGATACAAGGAGGTACGCCCATGAAACTACAGGGAAAACTAATACTTAATGCTCTAATTTCACTACTTCTATGCCTTGCGCTGGTCGCTTATATCATCATGCAATTGCTCGGTATGAATGCCAAAAATCAAAATCTGGTACCAGCCATGCTCAAGGTTAGTGAACTGAATGCCAATCAGATTCAGACACAGCAGGCGCTGGATGTCTATTCGTTCTCCATGACAGCGGGAAATCAGGACGCAGTACTCCGCTTGCTGGATGAAGGTCAAACGATGATTCAGGAGCTTACGGACGGATTACTGGAAACGGATCAGCAATTGCAACTCATTCAGTCCATCCAGACAAAATTAGAAGCTCTGAACCAGGGAGCTACCGAAGCAATGACCGAGATGAACAGTGCGGAAGCGAAACGTTACAGCACTCGGGTTCGCGGCATACAGAATGATATCTATTCGTTAGATGAGATAACTCGGGATCGTTATGATCAATATACCGTTGATTTGGAACATGACATTCAGCAAACGTGGCAAGTCGCTCTTGGTGGAGCCATCGTATTGCTTGTCGCCGTAATGTTGTTCAACATGTATACGTCACGGCAGATCGCCCGGCGTATTCGTACACTCAAGGACGCCGCGGGACAAATTGCGAACGGTGACCTGACCGGACAATTACCGGAAGCTCGGGGCAAAGATGAACTCGATGATCTGAGTCGCTCCTTCGGTATCATGACCCATAATATCCGTGGCATTATTCAATCGATTGGCGCAGCTGGTCATCGTGTCGATCTGATGGCGCAAGATATTGACCGCGGCAACGATACGGCCCAAGCGATCGTGCAGCAAGTATCCCGCACCACGGAGGAACTCTCGATTGGTAGTCAAAAGATTGCCGAGGATCTGAGTGAAACGGTGATGGTTGTGGACAAAATGCAGTCTACCTTCAATAGTAATCTGGAGGCCACCTCCCAATCGGTAATCGATGGTCGCGAAGTATTAACTACCGTTGAGGAAGGCAATAAGGCTGTAGCGGAGCAACTCCGACTGGCCGAAGTGAATCGTATGGCGATGTCCGAGGTGGAACAAACGGTGCGGGAACTGGAAGAAAGCGCAGTTCGAATAACTACGATGACTGCGTATGTATCGGAGATTGCCAAACAAACGACCATGCTCTCGTTGAATGCCTCCATAGAGGCTGCTCGCGCTGGAGAAGCCGGACGTGGATTCGCTGTTGTTGCCGGCGAGGTGAACAAACTCGCCGAACAATCTGCGCAATCGGTTAAGCATATCTATGCCGCCGTGGGCGAAATCACGACCTCCATGGACAAGGTGAAGAACTCTGTTGCACAGAGCATGCAGCTATTCGGTGAACAGGAACAAGCCACCAGCCAGACTCGTGAATCCTTCTCTGCCATTCGTGAAAGTGTGGAGCGCATTAGTACGGGTATCCACCAGCTTGCTGAGGACATGCAGCACTCCAATGAACTCAGTACACAGGTGCAACAGGCCATTGAAAATATCAGCGCCATCACGGAGCAGTCGGCGGCCAGCAGTGAAGAGATCACCGCCTCCACGTCGGAACAACAACGTTCCTTCGCTGATGCAAGCGTCAAGGTGAAGTCACTGCGGGATATCAGTGCGGAGATGCATCAGGAACTGCTTCGATTCCGGCTGTAGGCAGGATGTCGGGATAATTCGGGCTGTAAGCAAGTTGGCCGAAGAATTTGGGCTGCGTGCATCCCAGCATGCAGTGCCCTGCTTCATGACAAGGGTGAAAAGGTAGGTTGGATGCAGGTCAGATGTAGGTTGGATGTAGTTTATATGCTGTTAGATGCTGATTATAGGTGCGCTATAGGTAGGTTATAGGTAGGTTTAGGTGGGCCTGGATCATGCAGCGTGAACATACAAACCAATAAAGGGGAGCATCCGTCATGAATTATGACAGGGCTCCCCTTTTTAGTAGCTAATCGTTGTTTCATCCGAGATTTTTTCGTTCTAGCGATAGGAAAATATATGGATTGTACTAAACATTTCTACGAAACCGAGAGGACAGAAAGATAATAAGAAGCGTAACTACAAGTTTTCTGTAAGAAAACTAGATCGGAAACGTATGCTACGCCTAGAACCTCTGAAGGAAAGCTGTTTCGGAAGCATATGCTATCCCTGATTTCCCCCTTTATAAAAGGAATCCTAAAATTCTGGGTTAATAGGGTTAACAGCGATCGGAAGGTTGTTATGTCCTAGGAATGTCCAGTGTACATGGTCTGTCAGTTCAACAACTTATATAGATAACAAGACATCAACGTTTCAGATCCAAAAGTGTAACGAACCGAGCAAGCCTTATTGGGCAATTAATTGGGGATTATAAAATCTAACGAATCTTAGGCACTCTATTTCCTGATTTAGCCCGGTTTTTCGAGTGTTTTCTCTGAAATACATAGAAATAACGTGGATAGGGTTCGTTAGCTTTTGCTCCTCCATGTAAAACCGTGGTATAAGGTGTCTCAGGTTCGTTATGACCCTGGGCATTGATCATTTGTGTTGGGTATTAGGTGTTGGATGTTGAGCATTTGAGAATTGATGCATGAGCATTGGGCATTGAGAAGTGACCATCAAGAGTGTGCATTGAATACTGAGTACTTGGTACTCAATGGATAGTGAGCAATATGCACTCGTCTACTTTTAGTGTGCTGGAACACTGGCTCGTCGGGTCACTTGCGGTTTGGAAATGAAGCGACATAGACAGTTAGTTATCCAATCGCGATCTTGCCCCGCACCTGCACCATCCTCAGAGTGCGTCGATGATGTCTCCCGCCAGCAGGGACGATGGGTCACCGCGCAGCAGTGCTGCTCGTTCGGCGGCCTGTCCGTGGAGATATACGCCGAACGCGGCGGCTTGCTCCGCGCTGAGCCCTTGGGCAAGCAGACCGGCGATGATGCCGGTCAATACGTCTCCGGCACCACCAGTCGCCATGCCGGCGTGCCCGGTGGTGTTGATGTACGCCTCGCCAGATGGCGTTGCGATGACCGTTCGTGCTCCCTTGAGCACAAGGGTCACGCCCTGCTCGCGGGCGTACTGGGCAGCGTGTCCAATGCGGTCACGCTGCACCTCTTGGGTCGACATACCCAACAGTCGACCCATCTCGCCAGGGTGCGGCGTCAGGATTGTCGCCGCACTTCGCTTGCCCCAGTCGCAAGGCCCATGTGGGCCCGCGTCTGCCAGCATGTTGAGGGCGTCCGCGTCAATGACGAGCGGACGATCCGTATGTTGCCACAGACGGCGAAGCCAGTCTGTGTCGCCCTTGAAGCGGCCGAGGCCCGGGCCGGTCGCAAGCACGTCGCGGCTCTCCGCGAGACGCAGCACGGCGGAGGCGGAAGCCGCGTTCCATTCGCCGCTGTCTCCATCGACGGCGGCAGCAAGCATGAGCTCGGGCACGGTGCCGATGACATGCGGCAGCAGTGCCGCGGGCAGCGCCCATGTGGCGAGCCCGCAGCCTGCGCGCAGCGCGGCCTTGGCCGAGAGCAGGCCTGCGCCGCTCATCGGCAGACTTCCTGCGGCCAGCAATACGTGGCCGTAGGTGCCCTTATGGCCGTCCGGTGCCCGGAGGCGGCCTGTATCCACGCGCAGCGCATCGCGCAGCACCTCGTCCGTCAGGAGACGGACCGAGGGGCCATGCTCTGGCGCAAGCCGCGTGGGAATGCCGATGGCGCGCACCACAATGCGCCCCGCGGCAGAAGCGCCCGGGTACTGCACCAGCCCGCGCTTGAGCAGCGCAAAGCATACGGTCACCCGGGCTTGAATGCAGGGCTCGTACACCTCTCCGGTGTCGGCGTCCAGCCCGCTTGGCACATCGGCGGACACGATCGGCTTGCCGCTGTCGTTCGCCGCCTTAACCAGCGCCGCGTAAGCTCCCCGCGGCGCCCCCCGCGAGCCGGTGCCCAGCAGCGCATCCACGATGCCTGTGCACCGGCTGAAGTCCACGGCTTCGCGCCCGTGGACAAGAGCAGGGATGCCAAGCTTCGCGGCGGCATCCCGTTGCACTGCGGCTTCGCCCCGCAGTGCCTCAGGGGCATCGGCGTAGACCAATGTCACGCCAAGCCCTGCTTCAACCAAATGGCGCGCGGCCACCAGCCCATCGCCGCCATTATTGCCCTTGCCGATCAGCATGTACCACTGCTGATCTCCCGGGTGCTCCATCACCAGCGCCGAATCGGCGATGATGTCGCCACCATAACCTTGCCGATCGCCTGGCCCAGTGTGTGCCCGCCTCGCATCACCTTTGCTGCTATAACCAAGCTGCCCTGAATTCGCAAGCCAGCCTGCTTCCTGCCCTTCCCGGCACAGCTTGATTACTTCCTCGGCTATAGCGCGGCCTGCATTCTCCATCAGACTGGCTGCTGGAATACCAAGCTGATGAATCGTATGCTCGTCCACAGCTCTCATCTGTTCAGCGGTTACGATAAACAACGCTCATCCCTCCCGTGCAAGCTCATCTCATACCTAAAAGCAACAACTCCACACTTAGACGCTGATCCCGTATGTGTCCGGCTATCTTGCCCTTTCCCTCATCCAGTTACCGTGATGTACTCCACGCCTCATCGGAAGCTTTATCGATCCCGTTTACGAAATCTTAAGATTCAGCCCTCAGACGTTTGTCTACGCTTAATACCCCACCGTAAACCGCGCCTGAATAAACTGCGGATCGTCCAGTTCGTCCACCAAAGCTGCTGCAAAATCACCAACGGAAATCGAGCTTTCCCCGATATCATCCGTGATCACACGGTTCATCCCTACTCGGAACTGACCTGTCCGACGTCCTGTTGTGATTGTCGCAGCAGGGCTCATGTAGGTCCAATGAATACCCGATGCTTCAATCAGCTCATATGCATCTGCATGTGCTTTCGCCAGCGGTTTGACTTCTTCCGGGAATCCCGGCGTATCCATCAGCATATCACCGGAATCAGTGAGCAAACTTCCCGCTCCACCAACCACTACCAAACGTCCTGCTTTTGCCCGGCGCACACCCTCGATCAACGAACGTGTCACTTCCAGCATCTCTTCTTCTCCACCGAATTTCGGCCCATATGCACTCACAACCGCTTCCTGACCCGCTGCAAAATCAGCCACCTGATCCGGGTTAAGCAGATCTCCCTGTTCTACACGCAAACGCTCATGCACCATCTCAATTTTGGATGGATCACGTACCACCGCTGTCACTTCATGTCCACGATCCATTAGCTCCCACAGTATCGTCTTGCCAATCGCGCCGGTTGCTCCAAAAATGGCTACTTTCATATCAATTCCCTCTTTTCTATAGATATTATCTCAACAACTTACCGTTATTTTAATACTTAATCCCATTGTTATATACCTTAAACGGCTCACGCCATCTTAAACCGGATGTGACATCTTGTAAACGTTAATGTTATTCATTTAACCTCTGATACTATGCACCAGGCCACGGATAACACTTCACCCACCACTTTTCCGTTCCCTATCATTACCTTAACCATAGCCAAAAAAGCCGCATTTGCGGCTTCAACATCACGTATTTATCTTACGTAGAGACTCTACTGTAGGTTTGAAAATCAACAGCCTTCTGCGCCCAGAATCGCTCCGAATAAGCCTCATGTGCCATATCCTGTACAATATGAAGCTCAATCCTGCCTACAGCTCCAGACAATCGCTTGTTTTCCATAATGTCTCGATACAATCTTTCCGTCTGCTCTACAGGGCACAATTGATCCTCTTGCCCATGAATAAATTGAATATCCACCTTACTGAGCCCGGATATATAAGCTGTTGGACTTCGATCCCGCAGAGCAGATGGATCATGCAACAGCTCACCAATTTCCGTTTGCAAGAATGATCTCAGCTTCGCTCCTCCGCCTGCGTATAGTCCTTCCAGATCCGTGAACGGTGCACAGGCAACCACATTACTCCATAGCGCCGGACTTTTACCTGCTACCAGCAATGCCAGATAAGCCCCATAGCTTACGCCATAGAGAGAGACGTTTGAATAGGAAGATAACATCTGCTCCCGCATGAACTGGATGACATCTGCATCCACGCCGCCCCAGTCGTTCTGAATGAGCATCTTGTAATCCGTGCCAAACCCTGAGCTGCCGGGATAGTTCAGCCCAATGACACGCACTCCTGCCTGATATAATCCTCTGATGACCGGACTAAAGCTGTCAAACAGGCAATTATGAGGCCCCCCATGGAGATAGATAACCACCTGTTCAGCACCCTCCGGGTGCATGTCCATATACGGAATCATATCCTGTCCATAACGAATCCTTCCATAGATTACATCTGCTTCCTCGTCGAGATGGTTGCCAATTCTCTCATCTCTCTCAACCGGAAAAGGGGTAATCGTACTGATTTGCTCTGAAAATCGGTATAATCCCGGCGCTGGAGGGCGGACGATAGATTCATATTTTCCGATCAATCCCTGCCTGTCCCTGCTGAGCACAGCCTGTGTCAGGATTCCCGGATAATCACGTAGCTCAAATCTCTTCTCTCTGTCCAATGTATATTGAACATATTGCCATCTGCCAGAGGTTATCCCTTCACAGAGCACGAGCGGTTGATCTGGATCGAGTTGCATTCTGATCAGTTCAGAGAAGGGTTCGTTATCCCTAGAACATACATGTACCGTACCCTCTCCTTGCCTGATCCACCCGGGCTGAAAACCATGTTCCACAGGAATGGATACTGCTACGAGGTCACCCTGCTTATCCATCACAGGGTAGGCATACTCCGTATAGGGTATTTCGGATGATGGAAGGATGTCTTCGGAATACGAATACACTCTTCCGAATCCACCAACGTTTACGCCAACCTCTCGAGTGGTTGCCGACCAGAATACAAATTGCGGCTGATGCAGATCAGGAGTAACCCATCTCGCTTCATCCTTGTCCGGATCATAAAGACCTATACGAACAGAGCCTGACCGATGTCTAATGGAAAACAGCAGGAGTAATTGGTCCTCTTGCCGAGCAGCTTGCATCACAGGAAATGGAAACTTCACATATCGGCTCTGAACCAGAATTGCATGCTCCTCATTCTCGTATATATGTAGCCATTTCCCCGCCTTGTCCTGTGTAATCACCAGAACCTGATTCTTGCCAATGAACTGCATATGCTGCGTGTGCCGCTCTGATGCTGTCCCGGGTTCAGAAAGGCTCTGCCTGCCATCAATGCGGCCTGTATCATCAATGCTGCACCATTCGCATGTATTGTCATCATAGCCCAAAAGCATACTAGTGCGTTCCTTATTCACACTCATCCGTGTCAGGAATGGATCGCCCAACCCGATCTCCTCCTCTCATTCCAGTGCTTTAACTGCCCCCATCCCTCCAACTGTAATTCCAGTTGATTGATATACTGATCTTGCGTGTATGCATCTATAGGTGTAACTGTCCCCAATCTGCCTAACGTTTCCCGAATCAACCTGATCTGTGGCAGACTGGCAACCGGTAGCCCCTTCATCAACAGACGGTACACCCGGGATGCCTTTTCCTCTAACCCTTGGGTAATGAGCGCCCCGGCGATTTCCACCGCACGACCAAGCAGTTTGGAATGAACCGTGTTTGTCTTCATACGTAACACTTGAATCAACAGTTCATATTCCTGCTCCTGCTCACCAAGCTGTTGATGTAATACCATTTTTAATTGCAGCACATGCCCCAGCCAATCTGCGTACGTATCAACACATCGCTTCTCCGCAGCCAGCAACGTCTTACCTACCTCTGCATAGTGCCCCGCCCGGAGCTGCAACCCCGCGATATTGAGTAGTGTCTGAATCTGAAAAACTCGCTGATCAGGTCCCTCAGGAAGCTGTCGTATACGCTGTCCCGCCTGTCGCTCCAACGTAATTGCACGTTCTACATTGCCCTCCTGCATCTCAATTAATGCTTCACCATTATCAAGCGCAGCCCATTTCCCGGTACGATACGTTTCCGTTAGTTCTTCATGGGCAAGGATCCCCCGAGCTTTCGAATAACAGTGTCGTGCTTCGGCATAATGCTTCCCGTTTTTGGTCAACAGCTGCCCCAGCTCAAACCAGAGCACTGCCTGCTGTGTCACTGACAACCGTTGAAATAACGAATTATGTTCAAAGAATTGAAAACAGGACATGTAACGGGCCGGATTATCCGATTTGGACAACAAAATCCAGGCCAGCCTGTTATAGAGCGCCAATACGGCCTCTTTCTTCTTCCCTTTATCTTTGCTTACCGTCTGTAAATGTTCCTCTAACAAACGTCGGGTCTGATCAGGTGTATCCCTGACAAGGGATACCGGAAGTTTGGCTATGTCCTCAGGATTGCTCGCTATGGTTGGATATCGATGAAAAAAAAGTACGACACTTACTCCCCTTAATTTCTGTCGATACAGGATATAGTGGATGGCTCCCAGATCCGCAGGGTGGAGGTAGGAAGATACTTCAACCAGAACCCATCTCCTATTGCCAGGTGTCCACCCTGATCTTTGGAATCTCAATAACGCATTTTTACATGCTACAAGGTCATCTATGGGTTTAACCGGATTTAATTGATAGATCAGCGGGAGAGTAGCATACGGATCATCAACCGAGATTTGGATAGCTTTATCCTGCCAATGCATTCTCAATTTTTGAATTTCATCTTTAACTGCATCCGATGCCCCTTCAACGACAAACAACCCGGGTTCATGACTCACACGAAACCATTTACTTCTCAGATCGTGATAATCCGTACTTTCCAGGGGGAGAGGCATCATGAAAGCTCACTCACTTTCGTGATCCGGCATACATGTATAAGTCCAGGCACCTGTTGTAAATTCAGTGCCTTCATCAATTGATAACTGCCCCGGTTGTTTGCATCCAGTGAGGCTTTAATCCGCTGATCCGGATCTGAACTGCACCGATGGAAGCCATAGGCAGCAAGCCAACGGGCCCAACCTTGACGTTTCGCTTCAGGTATCGTGAAGATATGAGCAAGGAGTATACTGCCGAACTCATCGCTTAACAGGCAGCCCCCAATCTTCCTTCCCTCCAGTTCCACAAGGCCGGAACCCTTCAGCAACTTGCCATACACCCCCTCATCAATATCTCGGATAGCTTGGTGAGCAGCTTCCCAACTTGGACAGGTAGGATCACTGTCCTGGAGCAAGTGTGCCAGAGAATCTGCCTGCCCCTCCGAAGACATCCAAACCGCGTCTTCATTAGGCATAGCCGGCACAGGAACGTCCTTCAGCTTGCCGAAAAACCGGTATCGATGGGCCAGAACATCTGCCCGGTATCCAAGCTTCTCCCACGGAAATGAAGCAGGCGTGGTTGCATAGAGAGAGGACCATGTCATTTTTTCCAAAACGGATAACATTCGATCTTCCCAATAAGAATTGGAATGCGTTTCACTCCATAAATCCAGTGTATACTGCTCTTCTCCCTGATCAATTACCATGAGCGAAGACAGGATATCCTCATTTTCAGGTTCAACGGCATAATAGCGATCACCCGTCTTTCCCGATTCATGCTGACATTGCGACAGAAGTTCAGACATGGATGTTAGCATCATACACTTTTCCCTCCCTGTCATAATCAAAACCTGAATAAACCAGTGGTTCGGATGCAACAGACGGATAAAACCGGCGTAGCAGGAATGTATAGATCCCCATATAACCTGTCATATAATCCGGGGAGAAGGACTCCATGTCCTCCAAAGGCCACATCCATATGTCCTCCCGTTGATCACTGCGCAATACATGCAAGCTCTGTGTGTATTCCGCTAGTTTGGTTTCATACCTGCCTGGGAACCTGCGATTGGCCAAGAGCAGAAAATCTCCGTTACCTGCAATTCCGTGACACTGCCCAAAAGAAGCAAATACCGTCGCCTGTGCCGCTGCATCTGCTGCTTGAAGTCCCAGTCTGGTACAGAGGGGATCTTGCAAAATATCAGCCGCTGCCATTAGAAATCGACCAATACCCGCCGATCCATTACACCAGTGCACCCAGAGTGTATCCGGTTTTTCCGGCGATGCGGGCCACAGACTCACGCCATTCTGCCCTCCATGACTTGTACGATCAAGTGTATGTACAATTCGCTTCACAGCAGAATAGTACGCTTCCTTCCCTGTACGCTCTGCCAAGGCGAGTAGATAATACCCGATGCCTGCAATGCCATGAGAGAATCCAAGGGAATGATGACCTTTTTTGTCCGATTTATCTTTTACTTTCCACAAACTCAATGATTCGTCTGTCTGCTCTTCTTGTTCCAAAATATAGACACCCAGTTCCTCTGCTCTTGTCAGAAGTTCAGGGCGGCCTCCAATACGGTATATTTCAAGCAGCATCAGTCCCAAACCCGCAGCTCCATGACTAATATTGGTCTGCACCGGATCATGTAGGGCGATTTCCAATGCCAGATCCTCTGCACGTTGAAGCAGCGATGGATCATTTATTCGTTCAGCCGTCTCTGCCATTGCCCAGGGTACAGCGCCATATCCAAAGTATAATGCTACAGGTGTCTCATCTGGAACGTAAGGGTGATTCGTCAAAATCCATTCCAACACTTCATACGCATATTGATGGTATTGTCTATTCTCTGTAATCTGACCAAGCTGATTAAAACCAAAAATCATCCCTGTCCAGCCAAAGTTAAAATTCGCCGGATGGAACATCTTGCTCATGCTGTTTTCCGGGAACAGTTGATGGGGACTATTGAAATCAAGAGAAGTATACAGTGTGTTTACCATACGCTCCGCCTGACGGAGCACTTCTTCTGGCTCCATATTGCATTCATCCTTCTCTATTACATCCCTGCTTCCTCCTGAACGGACCTCTTGCTGCTCCAGTAATGCAACCAACGTTTTACGAATGTCTGATAACTTCACATATCCGCCAGACATGATCTCAATACCCAGACTTCCCAAGCCACGAAGTTGTGTATTACTCTGATGATCCAGATAAGCTTGTGCAGCTTCCAGATGAGATTGCCGATATTTCAGATAGGGGTCGATGGATGAAGCCATGTAATAAAAGACAGCTCCCAGTGCATACAGATCATCCCCATAACTGGAGCGCCTGCTGTGCTCACGCCCTCGTGGCACATAACCCGGAGTATGACCAGTCAATGGATCGGCATGGGTCTCATCACTTCTAACATAAGCCAGTTCAAGATCAATCAGGCGTATACTTCCGTCCGTCAGCACAACAATATTGTTCGGCGTCAGATCATTGATCACAATCCCTTTATCGTGACATTGCTGTACCATATCCAGAATATGTACACCCATCTGATACATATCCGCCCGGTTGTAATCTACAGCTACATGTCTGCGATGGATATATTCACGCAAGCTGATACTTTCAAAATACTCCAGGATCAGGTAGCGATTATTTTCAGTACTAAACAGATCAAACGGTCGTGGGGTAACCCCCGTATCCTTCATCAGATCAAGCACCCGATATTCATTATCCAGATAGTCATGCGCAGACCGCCCACCACCGTCTACACGCATACGGTAGACTGCTTCTTTCATGACAGCCTGTTCATACGATGTGCCAGAGATAAGAAATACTCCGCCCTTGCCGGATTTCTTGAGTACACGCCTTACACGAATGTTTCGTATACCAAACTCATTGTTATTGGAATCGGCATGACGAGAAGTCACCTGATTTGTCTCCA
The DNA here is from genome assembly GCF_037974355.1 of Paenibacillus sp. FSL R5-0517. Classification (NCBI taxonomy): domain Bacteria; kingdom Bacillati; phylum Bacillota; class Bacilli; order Caryophanales; family Paenibacillaceae; genus Paenibacillus; species Paenibacillus sp. FSL R5-0517. Next base: position 558,140 of record NZ_CP150235.1, on the reverse strand, counting down.
TGTCCTGAATCCGCAGCAATTCCTCGGGTTCATTCACCCAATCCGGTTTGTACCTGCCAGGTGTTCTTCGATCCTCCTCCAGCTTACCTTCAGGATTCTGGATGGCATACACTTTTGCACCCGAATAACAGTCATAGTAGAAACGATCCGTGAATGCACCATAACGGTAAAATACACACTGGCTGCCGAGGTATGCCCGATCTGTCGGAATAGCTGGTCCTTCCAGATCACCTGTACATGAATGCATTAATTCAAGTAACTTCAAGAACTGTTCTTCGTCTCGTGCGTAGATGGTGACACATTTCCCAGTCTGAGGGAGAGGTATGGAACCGTTAGATGTTTCAATCAGTTTTAGCCCACTGTTCACTACTTTCCATTGCACTTCATTTTCTGTGAGAACAGGTGCAATACGGCGCAGCAATTCAGCTCCTTCCACAGGAATAACCGATATATGGATTTTCCACCCCTGCGCGGGAAGCCTTAATTCCTTCGGTCTAAAACAAATCCAATGGCCGTCATTCGACCATTGGATGGATTGGGGAAGTTCCCGGATTATATTTTCCAAAGCGTTCTCAAAGGCGTCCTTCTTGGGGGTTACGCTTGCGAATTTCAATGAGAATCACTCCTTTTTGGATAAAGTAAGAGGGGGAGATACAATTATTTTAGTAATGCGCGAAAACCAAAGACTTATCTTTCAAATGATTCAGTGAATAGAGCGTGTAAAGAAGTTCCTAGCTCTCGACAACGATTGTTTGTGAGCTAGTCCAGCTGCACACTGTACACAAGCTTGTTTCCTCAAACATGTTGTTATCCTCTTCAACCTCTAGTGCCATCAAATCCTGTACAGATAAAATTTCCTTGTTTTCCATGATAAATTACCTCCCATTTGTCTCCCCCTCTTATAAACCAAATTCTACATAAATTTTGAATTTCCTTCTTTTTAATTGAATTATTTTACATAAATTATTCATTGAATCCATTTATTCGCCTGACTATGTCAAATTACTTGTTTCCTCGGACTAAAAAGAGGTGCAGTATGACATCAGATTCCGTACTACATAGAGGTCGTTTGTTGCCTCGTACGCTTGCTCCGTTCTTCACGGAATGGTCGAACAAACAGGCTTGCCATGCCCATACAAATAACAAATGTACCAATCCCCATGTACACCCATGAAGGATTGTACGTTTCAATGAACCATCCGCCCAGTAACAAACCAAGCGGATTACTAACACCACTCATCAAAACACCCATGCTGTTCATGACACGTCCTCTTTTTTCTTCCGGTGTGGATAAAAGAATCGATGTAACCAAAGGTACGTTCACAAGAGCAAGTCCCAGCATCAACAAAAATGAACACGCAATAGCGATATACAGCTTAGGAAACATCGGCATGAGCAGCAAACTTGTACCTGAGATGAGATAACTAATCAAAAACCAGTGAGCGAGCGAGAGTCTTTTGGCATATTTGCCACTGAGCAGAGAGCCTGCAATACTTCCAGCGGCAAAGGCTGACTGAAGAAGACCGTAGCCTTGTGGTCCGGCTTGCAGCACCATATTGGCAAAAATCGGCGTAAAAATGTGCAGTGGTGCACCCGCAAAATTGATAATGGCTCCAAAGATAATGCAGCAGGCCAAAATTTTACGGGAAAACAGGAAGGTAATTCCCTGCATGCTATCTTTGACAAAACCTGAGACTCCTTTTTGTTTCACGACTTTGGTTGCAGGGATGCGGATAAAGAAAATGGATATGGCGGATAACAGAAACGTAACTGCATAGATAAACAAGATGGACTGAACGGAGATGAGCGCAATCAATATCCCCCCCATGGCGTATCCAAGCAATTCAATCGTTTTGGAGGAAGAGTTCAGTAATGCATTGGCTGGAGCTAATTGTTTTGTAGGTTCTGGCAAAATTGCGGGGATGACTGTCTGGGTAGCGGGATTAAACAAAAATCCAAGGATGGCAATGAGCAGATTGGCTGCGTAAATATGCCAAGGAAGCATGGAACCTGTCATGAACAAAAGCGCCAGAAGACAGGCTATACCTGCGCGCAGTATATCTGTCCAGATCAAAAGTTGTTTCTTCGGCAGGCGATCGCTGATCGTAGCCAGGGGGATGCCTAGAAATGCATAGATCAGATAAGGCAGCATCGGAATAAGCGCAGCAGCGAGTGCCGACTCCGTTAATTGCAGGATATACCACATCGTCGCCATAGAAAATAAAATCTGTCCTGCCCCGGAAATCAATCTGCCGACAAGAAGCACTACAAAAGAAGGAAGGCGTAAAACCGCTCGATAGCTGTCGCCGCGAATCTCACTTTTCATCTTTTTCACGCACCTCTCCATCGTACGTAACAGATTCATCATCACTATTACGATGCAGACGCGCTACTAAACCGGAATCTCGAATGGTTTGTTGTATCTTGGCTTTTACCCGTTCCAGTTCGGCCGTATACTCGCGTATCTCGTTTAATAAGGTCTGATGTGTTCGTATGCCTTCCCTAATCAGCATCGCAGTTGCGTCAGAACGGTTTTTGGCTAACTCAAGAAATACAAGCTGATCAATAATATCAATCTCTTCCTGACTTAATCGAACGGAAACTACCCCCTTGGTTCCCGAAAGGTTTTTGTTCGCCTGCTCCACAGATCGTTCCACCATCTGGTTAAACTGAGCTTTCTGATCATTGTACATATTCATTTCCTCCATTCTCAATAAGGAATCTGTATATTGTAATTTGTAAATCGTAAATTGGTTATAATTTACATTATACTTGTAAATAAATGGTTGTAAAGCAAAAAACCTTTGGATATCCAAAGGTTCGCTGAATAGGTTATTTAATTAGTTCGCTACTCTCCCTGTCTCCACCACATACCCTCCGATTTCGGACTAGTATACTCAAATCCAAACTGAGCATATAGGCGATCCGCAGGAACATCCGCCAGCAAACTGACCAAACCTCGAGCAGGCACAACATCACGCAGATAATTCATGATCTCGCTCATGATCAGTTTTCCATAACCCATTCCCTGAAGATCCGGGTGTACAGCAATATCGACGACCTGAAAAAAGCAACCTCCATCTCCAATCACTCGCCCCATACCTACCAGCATATCCTCTTCACGCAGACATACGGCAAACAGGCTATTCGGTAGTCCAATCTCCGCCCCTTCCCTGCTCATCGGACTAAGGCCGGCAATCTGTCGCAGGGAAAGATACTCCCCAGCTGCGGGTGGTGTGTGTTCAATATTCACATGATCCATGAATTGTGCCCCTTTCTGCTTGAATTCATCTACTTCCTGTGTAATAGTGAGAGAAAGCTTACGTGAAGCGTGTTTCATGATACGTGAAGTTGCTGCAAAGGAGGAACAAGTGTGTTTCAACGTTGGATTGAAGATCTAACATCGCGCCCAGGCACTGTGGCTGTGCTGCTTGGCGTCATGGCTGTGCTTCTGGGGATATACATATGGTCTGCCACTGAAGTTCGCCGCAGCCACGAAAGGCGAATGCGAAGGATACGAGATACATTATACATAAGTACAGCCCTCTTGGGACAACTTACCATCCAGGAAAATCGGAATTATGAACCATCGGAACCCGAACATAACGATCTGATCACAGCAATGTTAGCCTGCAAAGCCGCATCTTACCTTTCCCCTCAACTACAGGATCAGATTCGAGACTGTATCAAGGAACATGACCCTGCCAAACTCGGCCTTATGCACAGAGCACTGGAACGAGAATGCACCGTATTATCAGATGAACTCAGCCGGGATACACATGCAGATCATTGGGGCACAGCGGTCTGGACCATCCTTCGGCCGGTAGCCGAACCAGCCGCATTAGCCGCTACAGGGTTTCTGGTTACAGATCTGGTATTAGGTCAACGGATGTTGGATGTGCCTGTAGACTCATGGGAGAGCATATTGCCATGGATTCGCGCGGTTTCCCTAATGATCACCATCATATATGGTTACCTGCTCTGGGCCAGCCCACGTCGGGATAAGCCACGTACAGTATTCAAATTGCTCTCCTTGGTGATCGCGCTATGCTCCTTACTCCACCTGATTGGATTTGATGCTGCGCCCTATGCCCTGGGATTACAGTTGATTATATTCACATCGGGTTTCGCGTTGAATGGGACACGCTCTCGCAGTGATCGCCCTTATGCAGGGCATACGGAGCTGGAACCAACGAAGCAAACCTCTACGGAGATGGAAGTGAATACACGTCGTAAATCAGTTCCCAATACCGACGAATAACTAACGCATTCAGCCGATTTTCTAAGGAACTCAGGAAGTCTTAGTTGACCTCTGCGTCCTCTTGCAACATTGTAAGGAACATCAGACACGTTATTTCCCAAAATCGATCGACAAAAACGCTAAAAAAGTCGATCATGTACGCCTTGGCTTTCAGTAGATTTGAAGACACGATCTTCATTCTGCAAGTCTGTACGCAAAAAGGGCCGAAACTACATTGTAGTTTCAGCCCTTTTCTATATTACTAATTTTGTCTTGCGAAGAATTGAACGCTAGCACTAATTACTTTGCTTATTTGGCTGCAACATGTGCAATGATACGACCTTTTTCATAGGTGACCGTAACGTTATAACCATCTGCCGTTACACTGTCGAATTCACCTGTAATTCCATTCGCGGTGATTAACGTAATATCTTTGGAGCCTTCAATCTTATAGTTGGACAAGTCCAGATTCAGGCTTCCTCCATCAATATAGAGTTTTCTGCCGACATTCAGCTGACTGTTGCCATCAGCGACAACCAATTCCAGCGTGCCCTTATCCATGGTGAAGTTTCTATTCAAGTTTAATGCTCCATCCACATTCACAACAACTGTTCCATTCTCTACATACAGATCACCTGTACCAAAAGCCGTTGCAGATTCAGCTACCAGTGTTCCTGCTTGCAGTAAGGTTCCGCCTGTGTAGCTATTTTTTCCTGTCAATGTAAGGGTTCCTGTTCCCTTTTTCGTGAGCATTCCACTGCCGGTGATATTATTTCTCCACCAGTCTTCTGCATTAAACCGTCCTTTGGAAGCATCCATATCCACAGTTACATTGTTTAAGAATGCACCGTATCCATCCGCAGCCGTGACCAGATCAATTCTACCCCAGCCCTTGGATTCATCCAGTACAGGATATCCAGAGTCAATGGATGTTGTATACAATACTTGTCTGCGCTGCTCATCTGTTAAATACGGTTGACGTGTTTCCAACAGCGCTTCTGCTCCTTGCGGTACAACGGGAGCCAAACCTTTAGTTCCTGTTTGTGGTAGACCATATGTCATCTTCTCTCTATAGAAGGCTTTATTGGCATCATGATCTTCCCATTTGTGTACATCATAAGCACTCTTAAATGTGTAATCCTCTGTTACGGTGTGTGCATATTCATACAGACTCATATTTTTTTCCTTGGCTGCAGCTCCAAATACTTCACCTGCATTCTCATAGCCTTTCTCTAACACATCTTTGTTCTCAGCCTGATTAAGTGCATATGCAGCCATGGCCGTGGATTGTATTCTTCCGCCTATAACATCAAGCGGTGAGTGCATCCCCGTTACGACTCGATTCTCTCCCAACTGAGCTGCTCTCGTTAACAATTCAGCGAATCGTTCTGGCGTAGCGTATGCCAAAGGAAATACGGATAAATAAGCTGCACTGGTATGTCCGCTCGGGAATCCGCCATCTTTTCCTCTTCCATCCTCAGCAATTCGTTTGACATAAGTTAAGGCAGGAATAAGCTTAACGTTAGTTTCGTATTGCTGGTAATGTTTTTCTCCGGTTGATTTGGTGCCGCCTGAAGCCAGAGGTACTTCTTTTTTCTCACCTTCGCCCATGGTTTCCCATACAGGCAGCCCTTTGCTATCGACAACCTCTTTCACTTCTCCATTGGAATTCATTCTCCACGGTCTTGGGGAAGAGTAGAAATATTTAGAGGGATTAGATGAGGCAGGAATTTTGAATCGAACCAGATCAACCAAATTAACCAGGTCTGAAAGCTCCGTTTTTGCATCCCAATCTCCAATACCTTGGCTTTCATCTTCCACCGTTTCTTCGGTCAACACCTTATTCATATCGTCCACCGTTCGTTCAACGTTTGTCTTTGGCTTGATGATATCTACATACGTGTTAGCCAACGGACCAAAGCCCTCCATCACACTATAGATCTTATCCCTTTGGTCATCATAATAGGCTGCCAAAGCTTCTTCACCCGTGCGGTTTTGCGTGACCTTTTCTACATATCTGATATTGGCTTCCCAAGTCGCTTTGTTTCGGATTTCTTCATTTGCATATGTTTTCTGATCAGCGACGGGTACGGTTGGATCATTCTTAAAGCCGTCATAATAGGGGGACGGTCCATCTCCATACTTTGCATTCTTCCCGTCAGCCCCAATTTTGGTTGCCGCTGTTCCGTCTCTCCAATCTGCTTGATTCATGGACCATACTTGATCAAAACCGTCCAAAATATCAATAAACGGATTGGTTTCCGCAATATTTTTCAAGGTGTCGTCTCCAGCATTGGCTCCGTCCTTCACGGCGGACAACCGGGCTTCATCTGCTGGAGGATTAACATTCAGCACGGCTGCCGTTCCTTTTGGCTTAGCTGGTTTGGCAGCCGTAGTCGCATCTGCTTCTACCGCCTTAACGAGTGCTGACACGGCTTCGGCACGAGTAATGGAATCAAGCGGTTTGAAGCTTCCATCTGCATATCCGGCAATAATTTTCGCTGCAGCAGCTCCACCTACAGCCCCCTTGCTCCACGCCGCAATAGAAGATGAATCGCTAAAGACATTTGCTGCTGTTTCATTCGACTCCAAATTTAGAATACCAGCAATGACTTTAGCTGCTTCCTGACGTGTAATCGGATCTTGCGGCTTCATGGTGCCATCCGCATATCCATCTATATATCCATTCGCATTTGCGATCGAAACTGCTTCGTAATACCACGCACTCTCCGACACATCGTTAAAGGTAACTTCAGCTTGTCCGGAATATCCAAACGCTCCATTTACCAAATTCATAAATTCTGCTCTGGTAATATACGTGTTCGGTTTGAATGAACGATCCAGGTAGCCCCGAATTAATCCTTCATCGCCCCATGCTTGAATATTTGCTTCCGCCCAGTGTCCCTTAATATCAGAGAACTGAATCTTCTGATCGGCTGCAAAACTCTTCTCTGCAAACGTCGGACCTACCATAGACAACATTAGAAGTAGTGCAAGTGACTTTTTAAGTGGTTTTCTCATGGCTTACTAATACACGCTCCCCTAATCGTAAATTCATTTTCACTTCTGCGTCAGCATATGAGGACAAAAGTCTCTATCCAGATGTCTGATCTGCCGTTAATGTAGCATTAGGGAGCATTTCGCATCTATAGAACATATTCCGTTTTATATCAAAATCGTACGTTCCGATGATTTCCACCCCCAAAAAACAGAGGAAATACTAGTTTCGTTAATTAAGATATCTTTTTATGTAAACGCTTTATTAAATTGGTGTAAAATATGAGCAAGACGTTTGTTAAATTTCGGTCAACATGATTTCTTGTCCTCGGCCTGCTATATAATGATGAAGTTGTCTAGATATGAGGAATTGAAGGGGGAAAAAGGGTGCGTAAGCCATTTCAGTCTGTGAGATCCAAGATGGTTCTTTCCTACCTCGCTGTCGTTCTTGTCATTGCGCTTCTTTTCGGCTCCATTTTCTATCTCTTCTTCTCCCATCAATACAGCAAAGAGATCCGAATCAATAATCAATTGTCGCTGAAAAGCACGGTTAATACTATTGAGAGCTCCGTAATCCAGAAGGTGAATCAGGTCTACCTGTCCCTGGCACTCGGTAACGCTGCAAATATCAATTTGGATAGCTTAAAAGGAAACCACAGCAAAATTTTGGACATCGAACAGTCCCTCATAAATATGGTGCAAAATTATTCCGATCTCATTGAAGCTATTCATGTGTACGATGCTAAGAACCACTTCGTTGTCTCATCTATATATGGGCTGATGCTCTATGGGGACACGCCTTCAAGTGCGGATCATACGACGGAATGGATTGCTGCGATGAAAGAAACCGAAGAAAGCTCCTTATGGATGCAGACTCGCATGGTTCCTCAGGATGCATATATCGAATCGCGGGGACAGAGCAACATGAGCCCTATCATTTCCTATGTCCACAGTTACCCGTTTCAATCTTCTGGAAAAGACAGCAAGGTCATGATTGCGATTGATATCAAAGAGTCAGCAATCAGTCAGATCATTAAAAATATGCTCCCTGCTGATTATGCGAATACATTAATCATCGATCAGGATGGAACTGTCATCTCTGCCGCAGACAAAACGTTAATAGGCAGTGCTACGGAAGAGAATCTGACTCAGTCACTGCTCTCTCTTCATTCTTCAGATGAGAACTTCGCGCCTGTATTTAACCATGACTCTTCTGTCGTTACGCAAGATCAATTTAAAGGAAATGCATGGCGAATCTATACGACCACGCCTAATGAGAGCTTCTACTATAAGCTGGATAGCTTGAAGGAAATTTCAGTTCTTCTAGGCTTATTGGCTGTAGCGGTTGGGATCGCGATGTCGTCCATCTTCACCAGGGCCAACTATAGTCCACTAAAACAAATCCTGAATAACATCAAGAGCCGGATGGATAGCCCAACCAGCCTCAAGCAGGACGAATACCGGTTCATCGATACAACGTTTAACAGTCTGTCCAATAAAGTTGATAGTCTTGAAGAAACCTTGCAGGCCAATCATAAGATGATTAAGCATAGTATCATGCTGAACATGTTGAATAACCGATTTACACCGGAAGAGCTGACAGAGCAACTGCAATCTGTGCATATTTCAATCGATTACTCCCGCTTCCGCTGCATCGTCATTGACCCCGTCAATGAGAAGTGGAAAAATCTACAGCCACGACAGTTGCAGCATACGTTGTACACGATGATTCAGCAACTTGAGATGGCAGACATGGAAGAAACAAAGCTGCTCGCAGAGGAATTGCAGGATCACAAAATCGGTGTAATCATCTGTACCAATCAATCCGAGGAACCTATCTCTGATCACATTATTAACTTTATTCACACGGAGGCAAGAAGCAGATTTGGCCTTGAATTTGTACTTTCGTTAGGCGGCTGGGTAGAACACTTCACGAAGATTCACACAAGCTATCATCAGGCGAATGCCTTGATTCGATACGCCTACTTCTTTCCCGATCAGTCTGCCATTCAGGATCTTGATCTGCTGAACAGGGAAGCCAGCGGTCTGGAGATCCCGGAATCATATCTCATTAACTTCGAGAAAAAATTGCAGACTCGGGATATGCAAGGTTCGGTCCAGGCCATTCAGGAATTGGTAGCGATAATAAAGGAAGGCCCCTATTCAGCCGAATACAGTCGTATCATCTTATTAAAAACGGTATCTATATACGCTGAATGTATTCAACAGATGCGCCTGCAACCTGCCGAGGCGAGTTCATTGAATTTGTACAAGCAATTTTCATTGTTCTACAATATCAATCGCTATTCGGAATGGATGATCCATCTCGTGACTGAATTTGTGATGCACATGGAGAAACGAAGCGAGGTACGGAGTGTGGATACCATATCGGCGGTCAAAGCCTATATTCACGAGCACTTGTCGGGCGATCTCACGCTGGATCATGTCTCAGAGCAAGTATTCATCAGCCCTAAATATCTCAGTAAACTCTTCAAAGAAGAAACCGGGATTGTCTATTCCGAGTATGTTACGAATCAGCGAATGGAACGCGCCCGGGAACTCATGACACAACGTGAAATTACGGTTGAGCAGGTCGCAAGTACGGTCGGTTACCGCACTCCTGCCTATTTCATTAAGAAGTTCAAAGAAATTCACGGCTGTACGCCGAAAAATTTCATGCGCAGTCTAATGGAGCAGTAATCTATATAGGTTGAATTTAACATTTACACAAAAACGGAGAGGACAGAAAGAACCTGAAGAAGCGAAGCGTTCGCCTTTATTCCCGGATTTCACCCCTTTAGAAGAGGGATCAAAAGAAATCTGGGAATAACAGCGATCGGAAGGTTGTTCTGTCATCGGAGTGTCCGTGTAGATATTATTTGATTGAACCTATATAGAATTTAAAATTAGGAAAGGAGCTGCTATGAACCTCAACCTTTCAAAAAAGCTATGTCTATATTCCACAATACTTCTCCTTCTCATATTAACTAGTGGTTGTACCTTTCTAAACAGGGAAACAGCACAAGTACAGCAGCAGGAAAATCTAGCAAGCGCTGAGAAGAATACAGTACCACAGTATACGATATCCTGGACCATGCATCAGAATATCCCTGTTCCTGAGGACGCGGAGATGATTGCCTATATTGAGGATCGGTTTGATATCGATCTGGAGGTGTGGAACCTTGAGAACAAGCGGTACGAGGAACTGCTGGACCTGGAGCTGGCTCAGGGAAAAATACCGGATCTGTTCCGAATCAGGCAACCACATGATCTGCTTAAGTATCAAATGCAAGGCGTGTTAGCGGAGATTCCCCCTGAAGCACTTGAACAATATGCGCCCAATATTGTACAGCGAATTCGTGATTATGACTCACGTTATTTGGAGTACGGAAAAATAAATGGCAGCATCTATGGAATTCCAGTCATCAATCAGACCAACATCTATCGGACTCCTGTCGTATACCGGGAGGACTGGCTTAAAAGGCTGGGTCTGGACGTTCCGAAAACATTAGATGAATTCGAAGCGGTCATGTACGCTTTTGCCAAAGATGATCCGGACGGTAATGGCAAACAGGATACGTATGGGCTATCCAGAGAGGGCTTAAATGTCGTGTTTGGCGCCTTTGGACAATCTGTTTTTACCGAGCAGCTTTATTTTAATGAAAAAAACAACCAACTCGTGATCGGCGCTTTGGAGCCTGAGATGAAACAAGCCTTGGAGTATATGCAGAAATGGTATCGGGATGGGATTATTGATCCGGAGTTTATCACGGGAGAGAATAAAGGTGGCTATAAACATCTGTCCCACACTTTTATTAATGGCAAAATCGGGATGACCTCGATGGGAAATTACTATCATTGGAATCAAGCGGGAGATTACAGTGTCCTCAATGAAAATGGTGAGGAAATCCCAGTCGAGCCTTCGTTCAACGTCAGTGAGCTACTCCAGAAGAATGCAGCCGCCAAGATTGTATTCGGTTCTCCGGTTATAGGTCCTGATGGACATAGCGGTTCCAAAGGGAATAATCTGCTCATGAATTTTATTGCTATAGGTGCTGAGGCTGCAAACGAGCCGGGAAAACTGGAGAAAATCTTGGAGATACTTGATTATGTAAGTGCCAACCCCGATCCGATCGAACAGATCAAAATGGAGTATGGCCTTCCAGGAAAGCACTGGGATTGGAGTGCTGCAGATTCAAAATCGTTCCACTTGCTTCGTCCATACAGCCAAATGGAGAATTACACGAATATGATCGGCTCAAGTATTGGCATGATGGTTCCAGGTGCAGCCTCGGACAAACGTGAACAATGGGCTGCATCTGCAGGGTTGACGGAGAATGGTATCTATAATCGCCTGGAGGTTGCAACCCCTGCCCTGATTCAATATTCATCGGAGTTGATTCGTATGAGAGACAGAGCATATATCTCCATCATTACCGGCGATCAGCCTGTGGGGTATTTCGATACTTTTGTGGAAGAATTTAAGGATGCAGGTGGGCAACAGGTGCTGCTTGAAGCGAATCATTGGTATAAGGCGCGTAAGGAAACAAGTCGCACGCAATAGGTAGGACGTACTGGAAGCGTCACATCAAGAATCCACTACACTACCATCTTTGCTTCCCTAACGCAACGTCACTCTTTATCCCTTCGCACTCGCATTCGATCCGCGGAGTGGACGGGCTGAATTGCTTCGTGCCGTGCTTCCAGTTTTGGAGGCGCTGCCTGAGGGCGTGTTCTCAAAACGCTTGCGTTCGGTCCGCTCCATCTGCACAATCTGACCTTCATGCACCACGATATGCAATGAACCAAACTCCATGTCATTCAGTTGTCCGGCAATTCGGTCCAACCATACCTCATCCACTTTTAACGGCTTAGCCATAGAGCCGCCTCCTCTTCTCGGGCTACTGCCCGCCATATTCCTAAGTCCACTGTTACGCAACTGATTTATAAATCATTCTTATCCAACCTATATACTTGGTTTATACATTAGCAGGGCTTCCAGTAGCTGTCAATCTGTATTTTCTTCTTCTCATAATATGAAATTGATCCGCTTTGTATCACTTTTCCGAAACCGCTTTGTGTCCAAGCCAGCTCTTGAGTAACAACGTGGCGAGAGCCAGAATCAGGAGCAGTGACGCTACGGCAAACGAAGCTGAGAATTGATATTCGTTATACAAAATCTCCACATGCAGCGGCAGCGTATTGGTCTCTCCGCGGATATGTCCGGACACCACAGATACCGCTCCGAACTCGCCCATGGCACGGGCATTACACAGAATAATACCGTACAGCAGCCCCCATTTGATGTTGGGCAAGGTTACACTCCAGAAGATTCGCCACCCGGAAGCACCCAGCGTAACCGCTGCTTCCTCTTCCCGGGTTCCCTGGTCCTCCATGAGTGGAATTAACTCCCTCGCTACAAAGGGAAACGTAATAAACAGCGTTGCAATGACGATGCCTGGCAGCGCAAAAATGATTTTGATATCATGTTCGGACAGCCACGGCCCAAACCACCCATTCGAACCAAAGACCAATACAAAGATCAAGCCGCCCACCACAGGTGAGATCGAAAAGGGAAGATCAATCAGGGTGATCATAAGTCCCTTGCCTTTGAACTGGAACTTGGTAATGACCCATGCAGCGGCCACACCAAATATCGTATTCAGCGGCACCGTAATCGCTGCAACCAATAACGTGAGTTTCAGTGCAGACATGGCATCCGGCTCGGTAAGAGCTGCAATGTATACACCCCAACCCTGTTTCAGGGCCTCCATGAGCACGATCACCAGCGGCAGAATAAGCAGCCACAATAACACCAGACTTGCAAGTCCGATCAATAACCATTTGACCCATGGAGCTTCCGTTGTTGCACGGTTCGTTCCACGGCCAGTCTTAACGGGTGGAACAGGACTCAGTGGAACGGAACCCGCCATATGCTGCACCTCCTTTGGTATGGGTAAGTGACGTCTTTAAATATCCTTATTCTATCATGCTCCATCGTCATGCCTTGCCCGCCTTCCGACTCCAACGTTGCAAGGAATTAATGATCAACAACAGGATGAAAGAAACCAGAAGCAGCAGCAAAGCTACCGCTGTAGCGCCTGCATAATCGAACTGCTCCAGCTTGGCCATGATCAGCAAGGGCGCAATCTCTGTTTTCATTGGCATATTACCTGAAATAAATACAACGGAGCCGTATTCACCAATGCCCCGGGCAAAGGCCAGAGCAAACCCCGTTAACAACGGGGGGATCAGATCCGGCAGCAGAATCGTACGGAATATCCGCCATCTTCCTGCGCCCAGTGTGGCAGCCGCTTCTTCCACCTCCGCCTCCAGCTCCTCCAATACCGGTTGCACCGTACGAACCACGAACGGAATGCCAATAAACATCAGCGCCAGCGTAATCCCAGCCTGGGAGTATGCGAGCTTAATACCCAAAGGCTCTACAAACTGTCCAATCCAGCCATTGCCGGCATAGATCGCCGTGAGGGCTACCCCCGCTACCGCCGTTGGCAAGGCAAAAGGCAGATCAATAACCGCATCGAATAGCCGTTTGCCCGGGAATTCATACCGAACAAGCACCCATGCCAGGAGTAGCCCCAGCACGAGATCGATCAGGGCCGCTGCACCTGCGGTCAGAAAGCTGACCTGGAAGGAAGCCAGCACCCTGGGATTGGTCGCAACCTCAATCATGGTTGCCCATGTCAGCCCTGTTGAGTTAAACAACAGCGCTGCCAGTGGAATAAGTACAACCAGGCTCAGGTAGAGCACACTGTAACCCATCGTTAATCCGAATCCCGGCAATGTGCGTCTCCTCGCCAACATCACCTTGCTCATGTACGTTCATCCTCTCTGCCTTCAGCCGGTAAGGCTGGTTGGCCGCTTACAGCGCGATTGATCGGGTCTTCTAATGAACAGAGCAATCTTAGCTACCTGGAACATAGATCTGGTCGAAGATACCACCATCATTGAAATGTTTGGCCTGAGTATCCCGCCATGTACCGAATACATCTTTCAATGTGAACAGTTCAAGCGCCGGGAACTGATCTTTGAATTTTTCCTCCACGCTGTCCAGCGTTGGGCGGTAATAATTTTCAGCGGCAATCGTCTGTCCTTCTTCACTGTACAAATATTTCAGGTAGGCATCCGCCACGTCGCGGCTTCCTTTTTTGTCTGCATTTTTGTCCACAATCGCAACCGGGGGTTCTGCTAAGATACTAACCGAAGGCACGACAATATCGAATTTGTCCGGACCCAGCTCTTTTACCGATAGGAAAGCTTCATTCTCCCAGGCAAGCAGCACATCCCCAATGCCACGTTCAACAAACGTTGTCGTAGATCCGCGAGCACCCGAATCCAGCACAGGCGCATGTTTGAACAATTCACCAACGAATTCCTTCGCTTTCTCTTCATCATTGTTATTGTGCTTAAGGGCATACCCCCATGCCGCCAGATAATTCCAGCGTGCCCCGCCGGACGTTTTGGGATTCGGGGTGATGACTTGGGTATCCCCTTTGATCAGATCATCCCAGTCCTTGATGCCTTTGGGATTGCCTTTACGTACAAGGAATACAATCGTAGAGGTATACGGAGAGCTGTTATGCTCGTATTTGTCCTGCCAGCCTTCGTTAATCAGACCTTTATCTTCAATCGCATCAATATCGTATCCCAATGCCAGTGTCACCACGTCTGCATCCAGTCCGTCGATAACCGAACGACTCTGTTTGCCCGATCCCCCGTGGGATTGCTTGATCGTCACTTCCTGGCCCTTCTCTTTCAACCAATGCGCCGCAAACGCTTTGTTATATTGCTCATAGAGTTCCCGTGTTGGATCGTAGGAAACATTCAGCAGTTCGATAGGCTTAGTCCCTTCCTTGCCACCTTTCGCTCCCCCCGATGTTCCTGCTGCACTGGACCCGCTGCTATCCGACCCACATGCTGCCAGTACCCCTGTTAACACCAGTGCCAGACCAACCAGAATACCCTTGTGAATTCTCTTTTTCATCAAAAACACTCCCCCGATATCAATCTGCATGACTACCCCAGGCCGGCTGAACAGGATCGAACGCCCCGTAAAAAACAAGAAGACGGAGGAACCCCCGCGCACTTCTCCCCATAAAGTCATGCCGGCCCTGGGCCGTGTATGCTTTCATCCGGAAAGGATGCGCTGCGGTGTTCCTCCGTCTATACGGTGAGAACGTTATTCTGTTCAGGTTGCATGTTTTATTATTCCTACCTGTTTAGTAAGTTATATACGTATAATAAAGGCAGTCTATATACCTGTCAAACGTTTTTTCCGATTTTTACCGGATTTCTGCGCCATTGGCAAAAAAAGAGGAACAACGAACCATCGGCCGTTGTTCCCTTCAGCGAATCCCATGCTTCGCTGTTTACGATAAACATGTGCGGAGTTGGTCAGCCACACCTTGTCCATTCCTCATCTGCCCGCATACCGGATATTCGGTACCGGTGGTGGGTTCATGCCTTCGCCCAGATAAAAGCCGGTGTGCGGCGGCTGATTGTAGGCTACATTTTGCCAAGCGACGCCAAGACGGTACACCGGATCATGCATCAGCGTATAGATGCGTTTGTCGGTAACTGCTGTTGTGGTATAGATCCGCAGCGCTGAGCTGTCATTGGTCCGCCACACGACTTCCTCTCTCCAGTCCCCGAAGAGATCGGCCTGCAGATTCGGCGTAGACTTGGTTCCGTTGTTGGAAGAAACGCCGGATGCGGTGAGCAGGTTCATCGTTGTGCTGTTGGTATAATTCCACTTGTCGATTCGGTTGCTGTCCAACAGTTCACGGAGCAGGTCGCCATCCCACCAGATCCCAAAATTCGTGGAGGAAGGCAGGGTTGTCCCGAGTTTCTGCCCTTTGGCTGTGTACAGGCTGCCGTCTGCCCACACTTCGGCACCTTTATATCTTGGATCAATATCTGCTGCCATGCCGCGTCCAATATCCTTCGTTGTTTTGACTCCCCAGATTAATTGGCCTGTACCCGCATCACGGAATTCCACTCCGGCATTGGACGGTGTCTCATGGACCTGAAACACCTCAAGTCCAGGGCGGTCAGGGTCCAAGTCACTCAGATGCATGGCATCGCCATGATGAAGCCCTGTCGTATATAAGCCTTTGCCGTTATCATCCACCGCCATGGCGCCATAGACAATCTCGTCTTTCCCATCTCCATCTACGTCCGCCACACTCAGATTGTGATTGCCCTGTCCGGCATAACCCGAATTGCCCGAGGTATTGGAATCAAATGTCCACTGTTTGGTCAGCTGTCCATTCCGCCAGTTATACGCCACCAGTACTGTGCGGGTGTAGTATCCACGGGCCATGACCAGGCTTGGGCGCTCCCCATCCAGATAAGCAATGGCAGCAAGGAACCGGTCCACCCGGTTGCCATAGTTGTCTCCCCAGTCGGATACATTGCCACGCGCCGGTTCGTAATTCACCGTGGAGAGCGCTTTGCCAGTCTGCCCATTGAAAACCGTCAGGAATTCGGGGCCAGATAATACATAACCGCTGGAATTGCGGTAATCCTTGCTGGCATCCCCGATGATCACGCCAGTGCCATCCCTGGTGCCATCGGCTGTTTTCATCGCAACTTCGGCTTTGCCATCACCGTCGAGATCGTACACCATGAACTGGGTGTAATGAGCGCCGGCACGGATATTTTTGCCCAAACCAATTCGCCAGAGGCGTGTTCCGTTTAATTTGTAGGCATCGATAAACACTTCTCCGGTATAACCGCTCTGAGAGTTATCCTTGGAGTTGGAGGGGTCCCACTTCACGATCAATTCATACTCACCATCACCATCCAGATCACCTGCACTAGCATCGTTAGCACTGTAAGTGTAGGCTACTCCATCAGGTGTTGTCCCACCAGCGGGTACACTCAGCGGTACAGATAGATAGTTGTTGCCCCATACGCTTGCTGCCGCTGAAGTAGCCTGCTCCGTTCCACTGACTACTGCGCGAACTGTGTATTTGGAACTGCTTGTCCCGCTTGCATCCTGAAGGTTCGTGCTGTTCGTTATGGGTGTAGCATTCACCTTGGTTCCGTCCCGATAGACGTTAAACGATACATTCGAACCTTCCGTACCCAGAAGCCGCCAACTGACAAAAACACCTGTCCCCGTCTTCACAGCCACCACACCGCGATCGAGATATTCCATCTGTCTTGCACCCGCTGCATGTGTTACTGGCGTGTTGCCAAGGCCTAGCGAAGTGACCAGTAACACGGAACTCAGCAGGGATACTCCGGCTGTACGTAATGTGCGCTTCCACAACAATGATCCTTTTCCCATAAACAATTGCCTCCCCAATTGTAGTGGTAAGCCCGCTGCCCTTGTAGCGCCATTTTTTGTGTAAGCGCTTTAATATATTTATTTTAAATTAAACATATAATTCCATCTATAGGTCTAATTTAGTAATTAAATGGATGGCATATAAAAAAGCCGAAGGATTTCTCCTTCGACTTATATAATTACAACTTATACCACAGGCGCAACACATACCGGACGAGGCAGTTCCAGCTTGAACCCGTTATGCGTCAGTCGTCCGTCTTCTTCGCTGATCTGGAAACCTACAAGGTTATTGCTATCCTGATTCGCCACGACCAGAATTCCACCTGGCAAAATATTGAAGTTACGCGGTGTCTGCCCAATGGTGGACGTCCACTCTACGGCTTCCAGCTCACCGCTCTCCTGATCAATATGATAGAGCACTATGCTGTCATCTCCCCGATTGGATGCATACAGGAAACGTCCACATGGAGATACACGGATGTCCGCAGCGGTACCCTCGCCTTTATGCCCTTCTGGAAGTGTGGATATGTGCTGCACCGTAGTGAATTCCCCTCTGCGCTCATCGTATAGGAATGCCGTAACCGTGTTGTTTAATTCATTGATGACATATGCCCACTTCGAGTTGGGATGGAACACAAGATGCCTTGGCCCTGCGCCTGGTGGCTGATCCATCTCACGATGGGTTACCAGACGTCCTTCTTCCAACCGATACACAATGATCTGATCCAGACCGAGGTCACATACGACAGCATACTGTCCGGACGGATCTGGCTGAATGGAGTGTGCATGCGGCCCTTCCTGGCGATCTTCGTTGATTCCACTTCCCGTGTGCTCCACCCATGCACTCATCTCACCAAGCGTCCCCTGATCACCTACCGGAAATACATTGACACTGCCGCTGCTATAGTTGGATGAGAACACCCACTGACCATCCTTCGAGACAGACACATAACATGGAGAAGCTCCACGGGTCTGCTTTCGATCCATCAGGTGCAGTTCACTCGTTGCCGCATCTCTGCGATACACCAACACCTCTCCCTCGTCCGTCTCACTCGCCACATACAGACAGTTGCCATCCGGGCATAGCGCCAGATAAGACGGATTATTCACACCATCCATGTGATTGACGATTCGCATCTCTCCTGTATCCGCATTCAACGCACATAGAAATATTCCTGGTTCTTCCGCTGACGCATACGTACCTGTATAGAAAAGTGTTTCCTGAGTTGTGACTGGTTCCATATCTCAATCTCTCCCTTATCCTATATATTCTCTGGTCTCATTCTTCCCACTATGATGTACTTACCCAATTCACGGGCAACTGCTTCACTTCCTGTAACGTGGCTTTCCATATTCAGAATAACTCCGCTCAGCGCTCTCATATCTGTCATTGACTCCCTTACCCTCGCTCACCATAATACAAAGTATGAGACCTAACAACAGACCACCCCTACAGCGTAAATCTGACGGATTTCGTATGCAAAAACTCATGGTGCTTCCAGACTCGCTGCTGCAAGAAACCGCAGCTTATCCGGCCACGTCCGGATTATACGTTACCGATATCGGTTACTTTCACGAAGCGGAACATCATTACCGTGACCGTCCCGATGGTTGTGAATCACACATTCTGATGTACTGTGCCCAAGGCACAGGTTGGTATACGATGGAGGGCAGCAAGACATATGATGTCCGCCCGGGAAACCTTGTCGTATTGCCTGCACATATTCCTCATGTGTATGGTGCCAACGTAGCTGAACCATGGAGTATCTTCTGGATTCATCTGCGCGGGGAACACGCTTTAACCTACATAGAACCATTGCTAACCCATCATATTACTACGATGCCACCGACCAAGGCCCAAAAATGGCTCGAGCTGTTCCATGAATGTTACGGCGCGCTAGAGACGGGTTACTCCATGCAGACGATGACATATGCCTCCCAGATTATCGGTTATATGCTTGGTATGCTTGCTTATGGACCGGAGACGACAGGAACAGATGGTGGGATTGTGAGCAGCAAACGTGCGGCAGAACAATCCGTTCAATACATGCTGGAGCACCTGGAGAACGGAATCACCCTCAAGGAACTGGCGGCACATGCCCGGCTGTCTGTCCCTCATTACTCACAGTTGTTCAAGCAAGCGACCGGGCATTCACCCATCGATTATTTCCTGAGGCTCAAGATCCAGCATTCCTGCCGCTATCTGGATTTTACCGATTGGACTGTGAAGCAGATCAGTTCCGAGCTTGGATTCAAGGACCCTTACTACTTCTCCCGTCTGTTCAGCAAAATGATGGGACGTTCACCCACGGATTATCGAAATAAATCCAAAGGATAGGTGCCGTATGCTTCACAAGTGCTTTCAACTAAAATCTTTCGGAATGGTTATCTACTCCATTGGAAAATTTCAGCAACCTTTTGAACAGTAGGGTCGTCTATAGGGGCAAATAACTTTTATATAAAGGGATCATCCCTGGAAAAGTGAGGCGAACCTATTATGAAAAAAAATATACTGGCTACATTAACTGCGGGAGCTCTGCTCACGCTGTCTCTAAGTGCAGGCCCGATCAACGCTGCGCAGGCCCAATTCACGGATATTCAAGGTATCACAGGAGCAGACAAAATCGAATCTCTCCATCAGGATGGATTCATCAAAGGTGTGAGCGACAGCTTGTTCAAACCTGAACTGGAGTTAAATAACGCCCAGGGCATTCAACTGATTGCGGACGGACTGAATCTGAATCTGGATACGATTCGGTTTATCAAAATGCCGGTACCCAGTGACTACTTCTCTGCTGTAAAAGATGGCGTGTGGTATAGTGATGCATTTATCCGCGCCCAATATAATGGCATTCAGATGTCACAGGATATCGATCCGTCCAAACCACTCACTCGTGAACAATTCACCCTGTTCCTGATGCAAGGCATCGAGGCCAAAGGCGGTCTGCCGATGATTAATATCAAACCTGTGGACATTACCGATGAAAAGGAACTTACCCCTGCGTATCAAGGCGCCATTCAGCGTTCACTCGTTCTCAAAATTAATGAACTGGATGCCGACGGCAACTTCAAACCGAAACAAACAATTACTCGTGCCGAAGCAGCAGTGATGATGTATAACGCAATTGAATACATGGAATCTTTCCATGCACCGCAAATCCCGGAAATACCTGAAAAGTAATCATTTCTTGGTGGAAACCACGAATTCACTTGAGTAGTGAACTCATCCGCACGATTGAGCTCCGGTGAGTGGGCATCCCACAACCTCAATATGCCAAACAGCCGCACCTTCCCTCAGCAGGAAAGCGCGGCTGTTTGTATTATACCTATATCACTGATGCGATCATCAGATTGTAGCTTTATAACTTAGAAAGTTCTAACTTAGAAAGAACCTTTAACAACAACCTCAGACAACGGTAAACGTCCTGACGGGCGAGCTGGCTGCGCTGCTTTACCTACAGTGATCAGCAACGTTGGCACAAACCGTGCAGGAATGTTGAAGGTTTCAATCAGTTTTTGTGGATTATATCCACCGATTGGACAAGTATCGTAACCCAGGGAGCGTGCAGCAAGCATGATATTTTGGGAAGCAAAGGATGCATTACGGATCGCTTCATCGCGAGCGATTTGCGGGCTTTGGTAAGCACCGTTGATCTGTCCAACCAATGCGTCACGAACCTCAGCAGTCAGTGCGCCTGCTTCAACAGCTTGATCGTAGATTACGGTGTTACGGTTCGCTTCCAAATCTCCGAGAACAGCAATGGTAACTGAGCTTTCCACGATTTGACTTTGACCGTAAGCAACTGGCAGCAATTTCGCTTTGTCTGCTTCGGATTCAATGACGAGGAATCTCCAGTGTTGCAGGTTCCATGAAGATGGTGCTTCCGCAGCTGCTGTCAAAATCGCATTGAGATCAGCTTCAGGCAATACAAACCCTTTTTCGTACTTTTTGACAGCATGGCGTTCGCTAATGACGCGAAGTGTTTCATTTTTTTCAATGCCTGACATGTGTTCCACTCCCCAGAATCTATTTTTTGTGTTTTTCTTCTACTTTCGCAAAGGATCTTGAAGTCTACTCTACCGAGTATTGCCTTCCGAAAATAACATCAGCGCAGACGCTCTCTCCTCATCTGTGTTCACGTTATGCCCGGAATCGCTTTAAAACCATCGATGGATCTTTCACCGGAGCATAAGCCCATACCATAACCAGTCGACCATATGAACCTTACCACCATGCCTGACTAAACCAAAGCCATATCTCGAAAGACCTTTGATTATGGAATCTGTCAGGACTTCTCTTTTACAGACAATCCGTCTAGTGATAAGTCACATGCATCGCCACGACCTATACGTTCTTTTACGTCCTGAATAGATATACGGTCAAAATAAGCGCTTAGCGCCTCTTCGCCCCCGTTATATATGTTCCCCATCACATCCTGCATATTGGAAGATACCACGCACGATGAACCGGACTCTCCTGAACACCAGCTTGGACCGAGTGAACCGCCGGCTACCAGTCTGTACAATTCGCCAAGCTTAATCTCTTCACTTGCACGGCTAAGCAAGTACCCACCATGAGCACCTTCCTTGGTCGTCAGGTAACCATGCTTGCGCAGAACACTTAGTACCTTACGGACTCTGGCCGGGTGTGTACCCACACTCTGGGACAAATCTTCACTATTGGCCATACACTCATCTCTCATCGACAGAAAAACAAGACAATGCACCGCTATGGTAAATTCGCTGTTCATTACTTACTCCCTTCCCGGCTTACAACACCGATGAACTTCACCCAAGGTAAGTATAACTGTCATTATATGAATAACAGTTATGTTTGTCAACTTTCACCCAGGATGGGGATCACATATGATTTTTCCTGTTATACCAATACTTACAGCTCATCCACACCATTAAGCTAGGATCAAGTTCTCATCTGCGTTTTAATCCAAAAAGAACAAAAAAAGTGAGCCTTTCGCTAGGCGAAGGGCTCCAATAAGATAGACATATGAAAGGGCTTACGTGATTATTATAATCGGTAATCTTCATTTTGAAAACGCTTTTTTTGTAAAGTGACTCATTATTTAAAAAAATATTTTTTAGAACAAAGTAAACTCTGGCTATTGCCAAAACTAATGTCATTAGTTATTATACTAATATCATTAGTTTTAAGGAGGATTCCTCGATGCGCATTACCCGAGAATTTGATGTCGTTCAGATTACGTTTTTTCCGAGACTCTTCCCTGTGAACGTATACCTGGTTGAAGAGGAAGATGGATTAACCCTGATTGATGCCGGAATACCATTCAGTCTTAAGGGCATCTTGGCAACTGCCCAGTCCCTTGGTAAGCCCATTACCAGGATCATTCTGACTCATGCTCATAGCGATCATATTGGTGCATTGGATCTTCTCAAAGAAGCACTACCCCAAGCCGAGGTCTACATCTCCAGACGGGATGTTCGGCTATTGGAGGGAGATACTTCCCTTCTTCCCGGTGAGTCTCAAACCCCGGTACGCGGCGGCGTGCCCAAGCCCAAAGCAGTACGCACCCAGCCAGACCACTTGCTGGATGATGGTGACCAGATTGGTTCGCTGGCTGCCATTGCCTCACCAGGACATACGCCGGGGCATATGTCCTTCATGGATACGCGCAGCCGTGTGCTTATTGCTGGCGACGCGTACCAGCTGCAAGGCGGCCTTGCCGTATCCGGCCGCATGCGCCCGCTCTTCCCGTTCCCCGCGCTGGCGACGTGGAACCGCGAAGCGGCTCTGGCCAGCGCGAAGCGCCTGGCGGAGCTGGAACCGTCCGTACTGGCTGTAGGCCACGGACGGATGCTGCGCCAGCCCGCGGCCGCCATGCGCGCGGCAACCGCTGATGCTCAGCAACGGTTCGGTCTTGCCGGGGGGCAATTATGAGCCCCCGGCAAGGGCTGGATCGCGGCGCTCTGCTCAGCGCCGCCGCCCAGCTTGCTGACAGCGACGGCTTTCAGGCGCTGACACTGGCCGCACTCGCCCAGCGTCTGGATGTGCGCTCGCCATCGCTCTACAACCACATCAGCGGACTTCCCGGGCTTCGCCAGGAAATGGCGCTGATGTCCGTACAACAGCTCAGCCGAGCATTAACCACGGCTACGGCTGACCGCACAGGCGACGATGCCATCCAGGCCATCGCTGCGGCATACATTGGCTTCGTTCGCGAGCACCCTGGGCTCTACGAAGCCTCATTTCATGCTCCGGACCGCGAGGAGCCACAGCTCGCTGCGGCCAGCACAGCCACACTGGAGCTGTTGCTGCACAGCTTGCAGCCCTACCCGCTAACCGAAGCAGAAGCCTTGCACGCTGTTCGTGGTTTGCGGAGCCTCTGCCATGGATTTGCCTCCATTGAGGCACAAGGTGGCTTCGGCATGAATTTTGATCCAGACGAAAGTCTGCGTCTGACCGTATCCGCCTTCCTGCATGGACTCCGGCATCTTCATCAGGACTAACAAGGCAAGCATTTCATCATGAAAAAGGACTGCAGATCCGCTGCAGTCCTTTTTGCATTGCCGTGTACGGGCCACCCCATGAATTCGACAATCATAATGTTTTAGTTACGCCAATTACGCTAAGTACTTTCAACACAGGAACATCCACTTTGAACTCGACTTTCATCGCATTGCGTTATTTACCATTTCTGTTAATACCGAAGAAAAAGAGCGTTTCGGTTGCGAGATATTTTGATTGGTTCCTCTGACTAGTCCTGTAACTGAAATCTAACGAACCGAGGACACTCTATAACGACGATTAGAGTAATTAACAAAAACTAACGAACTCCACACGTCTTATTTCGCAGAAAACTCGCAGTTGAACAGTAAAAATGAGCATATTCCGTCATTTAACGTGTCTGTGATTCGTTACATCTGCCAATGTACCCCATTGGGCCGAATAAGATGTGCTGGGTTCGTTAGGTCGTGCTACGTACGGGTACTTCTGATCATAATGCACACAGTAGTACCACTGTTTTAATACCATTCCTGCTATAGCTCACGCCGCCCGCAGTGGGATGATTCTTTTTACCAAGCCCGCAACAAGTTTCATTACTGAGTCATGGCAATGAGCGGCTGAAATAAATGTAAGTTTCCCAGTCCCATTTCACTTCGCAAACTGACCCTTGCTTAATCCGCCTTGGCACTCAACTACACTTTTACGCCTTACATCTACGCACCTTCTCTAATATGTACATCTCCCGTTCCTCAGTCGGGTAGAACGGCCTTTCGCCGTCTGTTCCCCATCCGAACGTTTTTCTTTACAACCATCCTATGGCCATTGCTGCCGTCCATCCTGCACTTCCTCTAAAATATGCTTCATCACGGGCACATACACCTTCCAGTAGAACATGTCAGGAATATCTTTCTGATCTGGCGTAAGTTTGGACCGGACGACCTCCCATCCCCGAATTCGGCGCCAGAAGGAATAATGCTTCATCTCTCCGAATGACCCTGCCATGTAATACGATCGATTATAGTCGTCGTAGCGCACAAGTGCAGCAAATTCCGCAGGTATTCCTGCACTCGCCAACTTCTGCTGGCCTGTCTCCGTCAGATCAGTCTTATACCAAGCCAATATGGAATCCTGTTGTTGCGGCAAAATGATATCAAACCAGCCACTATATTGAATGTCCTGGCTTATGCCACTCCAATCTCTGCCTTCCTGTGTAAATGCAACCTGTACATCTCCTGTCTTTACGTCCGTGCCTTTCTCCAGCACGATGACCTGCCCATCTGCACCAACTAGCAGAATACCGGCTCCGGAATAAGGCCATTTTTTCTTCTCTCGCTGCTCATAACTCGCCTGAACCCACTGAGGGACTTCTTCCATGCTTTGCAGATTAGATACCGATTTCCCTTGCCATCCACTGCTGTTCACCCCCAAGATGGGATACAGCTGCTCTCTCGTCATCTTCGAAGCCGTATTCGCCATTGCACTGTATTCGGCAACAATCGTTACCCCTTTATACGCAGCCTCGCGAATCTTCTGCGTATCATATATCGTTAGTCCTTCATAGATTCCGTCTTGTTTTCGTCCCTTCTTCTGTGCAGACAGACTACTCCGGTTCGCCGTCAGATAGATCAGATCCGTATCAGTGACCTCATCTGGCAGCAGTTGCTTCATCCGGGGAAGCCCGTTCTGAATATCATAGCCGTAATAATCCTCTTCGTATGAGTAGTATTCCCCTGTGTGCTGTACAATCTTCTGCTGATTCAGAAGCCAGACTAATCCCTTATGCCCCTGATAGGACGAGTCTGGTCTGCTTTTGTCAATAATCATGATGTTCAGCGGGACAGGGGCCTGAGATTGCCACATAATCCAGGGGACAACCAGCACCACCGATACCACTGTAAAACAAGCCAGCGTCCACATCGTGGCTGGCCTGTAACTTTTTTTCATGAAGCATCTTCCTCCTTGCTTTGTTCCAAGGTATGGCCCAAGTTACCGTTAGATTACCCCAATCCATTCCTGATCTCCTTCTCCTCTGCCTTCCTCAATCCCATAGCATGCAAGATGCCAATCATACTAAATATATTGTTCAGCGGTCTGAACCAGAACGTCTCCGAACAAGCGTATACTAGCAGACGCGTCACCTCTCTGGACGTGTACGCTTTGCGTGAACACCATATTTCGAACATGACCATACCTGCGGAAAACAGTGAACCGTAGAGCATCAGCAGTAGAGCAATAATGATGCACAGGTTGATATCTACCAACTGAAGTCCTATGCCTGAGATGAACAGCAATAACGCTCCCAGTTCCATCACAGGTCCCAGCAATTCGATCAGAATAAAATACGGGATGGATACCATCCCCATCCAGCCGAAGGCTGGATTAAAAATCATGCTCCGCTGGGCCCATAGACTGCTCGCAAGCTGCATATACCAGCGGGTTCGCTGTCTGCGCAGCTGACGCCATGTACCCGGTACTTCTACCCTGCAGATCGGATCGGGAATGTATATAATACGACCCCGTTCCCGAATTCGCTTCATATGTTTTTGCAACCGCATCACAAGTTCCATGTGACCGGCCTGATCACCGCGCCTATAACCACCGACTTCCATCACCCGGTTCTTTTTGAATACACCGAATACTTGAGCCGTAAATAAAAGCACATTAATATTGTAACGAACGAGTCCCACACCGCCAATTAAAAAAGCACGCACGTATTCAATGCTTTGCATCACATACAACGTACTGCCCGTCGGTGTTGTGCTATTATCCGTCAATTCCGCATGAGCCGTATTTCTAGGAACCATAAGATCTACTCGTCCACTACAAGCAACGACCTCTTCTCCTGGTAGAGCATCCATAACGGGTTTCATAATCTTCACCAGTGCATCCCGTTCCAGAAATGTCCGGGGTCCAACAGAGGCGATATAAGGATATTGCGAGATATTCAGACCTGCATTTAAGGAGTCCATTCGTCCTCCATACGCCTTGTCGATCACAATCAGACGATGATGCAGCCTGGATTGGTAGACACCTTTAATCTGAGCCGTCTCCTGACCGAGTCCCGAGTAATGAACTTTACTCCGAATGGGCATCAGATCATAGGTTTCCATTAACCGCGGCATTGTTCCATCCTCTGATCCGTCATTAATGATAATAACTTCATAGCGTGCATATTGAATCTCCAATAGACCGTTAATTCGCTGCACGATCGTATTCTCGCTATTACGCGTCGGAACAAGCAGAGATACCGCCGGAGCCAATTCTTCGTCCAACATCTCATGATATTGCAGCGGGTCCAGATCCCTTCTCAGGATCATTGTGCGAGCGGCAGCAACTACCAGAACACTGCACATCACAATCGCTAGCACCAGATAGACAAATATCCCCTCGTAACATGCCAAAACAAAACTCCGCAGCATCTCAATCCATCTTTCGTCCATACTGCATCCTTTCCAGCGTTTCTTCCGCTATCTGCCTTGCATATCTATCCGGATGGTTTACAGCTGTATCCCGGAGTTCTTCAAGTCCCCGGTCGTAACGGGCGAGGGAATTCGCCGCCTCCTGTCTGATCTGAAAAGAAGGATCACCCATCATCACCTTCAGGCGAGGAATAAAAGCATCCGCATGAATATCGCCCATAAGCCGGGTCACTGTTAGTCTTTCAGAACGTTGTCTTTCCTCGCCAGCTTCGTTCCATACCAGCAATAGACCCTTCAGCATATCTTCACGGCATCTGCCCACTTGAGCCAATGCCTGATAAGCATGGGTACGCAGCAGTGCATCCTCTTCAAGAATGAGCTTCTCCAGCAAAATAAAAGCACTCTCCGTCTGGTCATCCCGAATACGAATGGCATGGACGATATTGGACTGGACCTGATAAGGTACATTCTTGAAATGATCCTTCAGACGAGTCCAGGACGAATCGGTAAGCAGCAGCAGAATCTGCAGAACCTGCGAATTGGACCATACACATTGCTCACGCATCAATTCCTTCACA
The DNA here is from genome assembly GCF_037974355.1 of Paenibacillus sp. FSL R5-0517. Classification (NCBI taxonomy): domain Bacteria; kingdom Bacillati; phylum Bacillota; class Bacilli; order Caryophanales; family Paenibacillaceae; genus Paenibacillus; species Paenibacillus sp. FSL R5-0517. The sequence goes on along the minus strand of NZ_CP150235.1, from coordinate 530,110 downwards.
ATTCGGAAATAACCGGTTCTGGCATATATGCGCAAAATGATGAAGCGTTCAAGCGGTGTGCAGGAGGTAACACGGAGCATATCCTCTAACCTCGGCAGAAGCTCCACCATATGAAACTGTTCAATATATAACAACGTGTTGACCCGTTCACTCCACTTTCCCGTCTTCAGAACGGACCGGTATGAACTTCCGAAGACTTGCCAGGATAATAGACGAATTCGCAGAATCTCCTGCTCTACCGGACCTTGAATGAGCCTTTCCAATAACAACTGCTGCAAAACGATCTGTTGATCTCCAGTCATATTCAATACATCTACACCGATTTCTCCGTTGTTCAGATATTGCTGTAGATATGAACCTTCTGCAAGTAATTCCTGCCTCAGTGTTGTCTTAACTTTTTCCCTGCGTTTGCTGTTATACTTCAACCATAAAATATAACTATAGATAACCAGCAAAAGAATCAGTACACTTGCACATATGAGGCTAACCACATGTACCAGCCAATCTGTATTACCTGCAAGCCATCCCGTATGATGTGAACCGATGAGCTTAGTATACATCCATTGTTGTCCAATCATTGTATGATTTCCCCTTAATCGAATAAACGGCCTTACAACGGGCACAATAATACAAAATTTTCAAATAAACCCTGTGAATACATATCGGGTATATGATACACTAAGCTTTCTATCGGCTATATGCGTTTGTGATATAATAGGAACTGAAAATTCCGGCAATTCGTACTGGGTTCCGGATCTACGGATAATATATCATTCCAGAAAGAGGGAGTTCTACGTGGCTCAAATCAGTCCGTACTACCTGCAAATTGGAGCAACCGTGGGCATGCTCGTCATGGCACTGCTTGCCATCTTCATCCGCATGAAAGCCAGTCACAGACCGGTGACCATTCGCAAAATCCTTATTCCCCCGCTCGGCATGAGCACAGGATTTCTTATGTTTGTTGTACCGGAGACACATATTCCTTTACTCTGGGCATTCATTGCATTTCTGGTGGGCTGGTTCCTTTTCTCCTATCCCCTCATTCGCAGTACACGGTTTGAACGAGTAGGTGAAGAGATTTTCGCCACGCGCTCCCGCAGCTTTGCTTTCATTCTGCTTGGATTGCTGGCCGTACGCTTAATTCTGCATGAAGTCATTCAGCGATATGTAAGCATTCCGCAAACAGGCGGACTATTCTTCCTATTGGCCTTCGGCATGATTGTACGCTGGCGTGTATATATGTACAAACACTACAAAGAAGTGCTGGTTGCCGAACACTAGTCATCATAAGCAGCCCACACACAGATCTACAGAAAAAAGACACGTTCTGATACACCATCGGTGTGCAGAACGTGTCTTTTCGTTTTCATCTACTTATTAAATTGTAAAACCATGCGATATCTATTCTGGATCTGCAACCTTAACCAGCTGCTTGCCCAGATTATCTCCAGAGAATAGGCCCATGAATGCTTCCGGCGTCTGTTCAAACCCGTCCACAATGTTTTCTTCATACTGGAGATGACCTTCCTTGATCCATTTCGCCAACTTGGCGCGGCCTTCCTTGAAGGATTTGGTGTAGTCACCCAACAGGAACCCTTTCATTAATGCTGTATTGGTTAAGAGCAACGTCTGTGGACGCATCCCGATATCCGGTTTCTCCAGATTATAAGACGAGATCTGACCGCATAACGGAATACGTGCATTCCGATTAATGTGGCGCAAGACTGCATCCGAGATGTCGCCGCCCACATTGTCGAAGTAGACGTCCACGCCATCCGGGCAAGCCCGTTCAATGGCCGCTGACATATCCGGCTCTTTCTTGTAGTTCAATACCACGTCGAAGCCCAGTTTTTCTTTCAAATAGACGCATTTCTCATCAGAGCCTGCAATACCGACTACGCGTGCTCCTACGATTTTACCAATCTGACCTGCGATCATGCCTACCGCTCCGGCTGCTCCCGATACAACAACCGTTTCGCCGTCCTTCGGCTTGCCGATGTCTTCCATGCCAAAATAAGCTGTCAGACCCGTCAGGCCCAGTGCGCCCAGGTATGCCGTGATTGGTGCCTCTTCGGTATCAATCAGCGACAGATCCGTTGTATTCACTGCGGCGTATTGTTGCCAGCCCCACATGCCGGATACGAGATCTCCTTTGCGCAGATTAGGTTCCGAAGATTCCACAACCTGCCCAATGGCTCCACCCTTAATCACTTCATTCAACGCGTACGGTGCAGCATAGGATTTTGTATCTTTCATGCGGCCCCGCATGTACGGATCGACCGACAAATATAATGTACGTACCAGGACTTGCCCAGCTTCCGGTTCAGGAAGAGGTGCATCAATAAATTTGAAATTTTCTCTGGATGGGGCACCTTCGGGACGAGACGCAAGTACGATCTGTTTATTTACAGACACCAAAATTACCTCCTTGTTGCCAAGTGGACGCAAGGTTAACCCTTGTCAGCTGAGATCCCTCACCACTGGCTCTGTGTTATCACTTCTTATTAGTTTAAACCGAAACAGGCGGATCACAAACGTGGGCCGCCTTGAAATATGCAAATATCGTCACATTGTAGCTGCTTTTAGCTATTATTGTGCTGTCAAAATCACAGGACCGTCTGCTGTGATCGCAATCGTATGTTCATACTGGGCAGACAGACTTCCATCCATAGTACGTGCAGTCCATCCATCCGAATCCAGCTTGCTGCGATACGTACCAATGTTCAACATCGGTTCAATCGTAATAACCATACCTTCCTTCAGGCGCGGACCCCGATGTGGCGGACCATAGTGAGGGACTTGTGGTTCCTCATGCATCTTCTCACCAATGCCGTGACCAATAAACTCGCGTACAACCGACAGACCTTCACCCTCTGCATAGACTTGAATCGCATGGGAGATATCGCCGATCCGGTTACCCACCACGGCCAATTCAATACCTTTGTACAGTGACTTTTTGGTTACATCCAGCAGATGTTGCGCTTCTGGGGTCACTTCTCCTACAGCATAAGACCAGGCCGAATCGGCGAGCCAGCCATTCAGATTAACCACCATGTCGATTGTGACGATATCGCCGTCTTTCAGTGCATATTTTCCCGGAAACCCGTGACAGATCACATCATTAACCGACGCACATGTCGCATATTGGTATCCGTTATATCCCTTTTGTTCCGGCGTAGCGCCATTTTTCTTCATAAAAGCCTCTGCAAACTGGTCGATCTCCTGTGTCGTAATGCCCGGACGAATCATCTTTGCAATTTCTCTATGGCACGCGGCGAGAATTTCTCCGGCTTTTTTCATATATTCAATCTGCTCTTTGGTCTTCAACGTAATCATAACAACTACTCCTGTCCGTTAAAATCTTATCCTGTCCTCTATTGTAACGCTAAACGCGCAAAATAAAAAATGTCGTGCAACAGCAACATCCTATTATACGCCAAGCTCCTGTCCAATGAATACAATTATCCATGAAAAACTCGAAACCCCTTCGGATCTGGCCACGTATATGGTTAAAACAGTTGAAGTCGAAAGGGTGAAAGCTCATGTTCAAAAAAATCATCGGCAAACTTATCGATTCCAAATCTTCATCTCACCGCAAACGTTACAGTTCTTCGGACAGACGCTCATATAAACGTCACAGCAGTTCCTCCGGCAAGCGTTCCTACAAGCGCTATTCTTCTTCGGATGTGAAATATAGGGACAGCCGCAGTGGCTCCGGGTATTACAAAAGCAGAAAATACAGCTCCAGCTAAGCGGCCTTTACTCCTGCTACTAAAAAGTAATCATCAGCCTGCTCAGTGGACAGGTCCATATATCAATGATGTAACAAAAATAAAGGGGTGTTCGCTAGCCATACACACGGCTAACAGAACACCCCTTTATTGTTTCTTTATATGTATGTATCAATTTTGCTGATTTTAATGTCTTAATGCCTCAATGAAGCAAATTCGCTTATCCACCGAGAACGAGTAATACACTTTAAATAGAGCTTTGTTTCTTCCTGAGTGAAACGAACACTGCCGATTTGAGCGAGAGCCTGTCTTGCTGAAGGTGTCCAATGGATCAACATCTATAAATTCCCTTTTTCAATTGCGTCAATTATATCATCTGTGGAGTAGACCCTACCCGAAGAGATATCCTTCTTGGCTTGTAAAATTAAAGTTTTGAGTTCGTGATCACTTTCTATTTCTTCCTGAACGACGTTTTCCAGCGGCTTGATTAAATAATGCTTTCCTTCGATATCCACTATGGTGTCTTTTTTGCTATGAAACCACGTTTTAAATAATTCGGCATGATCGCCTTCCAGTTTTTTAAGCATATGATGAATCGCCTCCTTCAACGTATAATTGTTATTCATTATATCATTCAACCCACTGTTTTGATACGTTATGCATGTATCAGTAAAAAGGAAAAAGACCCCTACAGATATCATACGAAGAGGTCACGAATAACCAATATAGGTCCGCCTATAGAACTTATTCATCTTACCTTCATCAACACACGTTCCATCTCTGCCCGTAACTCCATTGCTCCGCCTTGATAACCCGGGCGAAGTCCCAGGAGCCGCTCCAGCATCTGGTGCAATTCCGGCGTAAGCTTAAGTTCCTCCTGCCAGCTGGCAGGTTCACGACCCTTCTCTGGCTCGTAAGCCGAATACAGCATAAAGAGAAGAAAGTGGCCGATATCCTGCAAGTCATGATCCGGTGTAGCGAGTTCATCTTCAGGCTCAGGGACTTCACGCATACGTCGCTTTAGCTCAGGCAACAACGGCTCCCCCAAGCGTCTCGCCAGGCCAAAGTCAATTAGATGCACCTTCCCTTCACGTATAATAACATTGGGAATCCGCACATCTCCATGAATATATCCCTGCTCATGCACATGAGCCACTGGCGCCAGTAGTTGACCAGCCAATTCCAGACATTCCCGCTCCGTATATCGAAGACCTTGCTCAAATATGCAATCTTCCAGCGTCTGGCCACGAATATACTCGGTAACGATATAACTTCGTCTCCCGAATGTGAACACATCCAATAGATCGGGAATCGCCGGATGATGCAGAAGTTTCATCACGTCCGCCTCCCGCTCCAACAGATGTGCAGCGAGTCTTCCCTTGCTGGGCTTGGACTCCTTCAACGCCACTTCCCTGCCGTTCTGCTCATCTGTACACAGGTATGTCAGCCCATAGCTCCCCATACCCAGCAATTCCTGTATTGTATATCGCTCAGCAAGGGCCGTCCCTTTCCGACGAGGACGGTCTGTCCACAGTCCGAGCAATCTTTGCCAACTTCGTCGCAGCTCCACAGATCCTCCCACACCAGCTTTCCGAACTCATCCCGGTCTGTTTCTATACCGAGCGATCCATGGCCAGTCTTCATGTTGTATGGAGCTTATTATATCAGGCCGATCATGCAAAATCACGATGAGCCATAGTCCGTTGCTTAAGCTTCCTTATGCTTCTTGGGCAGGAATCCAAACAACATACGCAGGGATACTCCTTTGGGTTTGCGTTTTCTTCCCTGGAAACTGCGCAGATTGGTCACGAGTTCGCGATCTCGCTCTTCCTCCAGCTTTTCGTTCATCCATAGGCGTTGTTTCTCCATCTGTTCCTGAAGAGCCATATGTGTATCAGCCAGATGCTGAAGGGTCAACTCCAATTCATCAACCCGCTGTTGCAGCAGCTGTACCCGATCGTCCTGCTGCTGTTCTACAGCACCGTATGTTACCTCACTTACCAGTTGTCCCAGACCCTCATAGGATCTCAGATTGCCGATGGATTCCGGGCCCTCAGGAGATGTTGATGGCATGACTGTCGCTGCACATTCGGACTCTGAAAGACCTTCAATCCCCACCACAGGTACATCTATTTCCGCTACAGCTACAGGTGCCTCTGGGGCCAATACAGTCACCACAGCATCAGCCAAGGGCAGATTATGCTCTCTGAGTTCGGTCATCAGGCGTTCAATGCACTCGATGTCGTCGGACTTGAATAGTCTGGATTTGTTGGCGGAACGTTCGAACCGGTATCCCTGCTCTTCCAGTGCCGCCGCATATTTACGAAGAGTACTGGCACCTATGCCCAGGCTCTTGGCCGTTTCCGTCGTTGCTCCTGCTTCTTCAATCATCATTAATTCCCTCCCGGAATGAAGTCTTTTGGGAATCCATTTCATAATACCTTTAGTGAGTTATGAATGGACTCTTGGATAAAACATTACGGCTTCAGCGTTCCTTTTTGGAACCGTCATCGGATCGGGGCAACCTGTCTCATGGATCAAGTATGTTAATCTTTTGCTTGTCCGTATGTATTCGTCGGCTTCTCGGCAGATCCCTTTGACGGTTTTGTTCTGTTTCTGCGGATTCCTAAGAAGTTTTGTCAGGTATATATTCCGCACAAATAACCCCGAATCCGACAAGGAGCATGAATGCTGTCATGTCGAATGACACAGGTGCAAATGCCGTCAAATCATATGATTATGAATTATTCATGTCAATTTTGTTAACTCACTTACTCCAATACGCTCCCGCGATAGCGGATATCATTGCTGTACTGCTTTTTCGTGTGTTATCTTATGTAACGTAGAAGTGCATTCCGGCATAAAATAAAGGACTATACTTAACATAGAACGCGTTAGTAACGGAAAATATCAATCTAATTGGGGGCTGAACGGAAGTGTTAGGCAAATCAGGTAAAGTAGCGGTGATCGGGGCGGGCCTTGTCGGTTCAAGTTGTGCGTATTCCATGATCAATCAATCCATATGCAGAGAAATTATGATGGTTGACCGGACGTATGACCGTGCCGTAGCACAGGCACTGGATTTCTCCCATTGTATGGACTTTACACATAACCGAACCAAAGTATATGCGGGCACGTACGCGGATTGTGGCAATATGGATGTGATTATCTTAACCGCAGGGGCGAATCCGAAGCCAGGACAGACACGGCTGGATATTTTGGAGGAAGCAGAGTCCATCGCCAAAGATATCGTGGTTCCCATCATGAACAGTGGATTTAACGGGATTTTTGTCGTCGCTGCTAATCCGGTTGACATAGTAACTTATATGGTATGGAAGTTATCAGGTCTTCCCCGTGAGCATGTTATCGGCACAGGGACGTCCATTGACTCTTCACGACTCAAAACGCTGCTGTCTGAAGTCTTCTCCATCGATCCACGCAGTGTGCATGGTTATGCGCTCGGGGAGCATGGAGAATCCCAGTTCGTGGCCTGGTCACATGTGACCATTGGTGGCAAACCGATTATGCACATTTTGGATCAGCACAAGGAGCGCTTCAAAAATCTGGATCTGGACGATATTGCCCGCAAAACAAAGGATGCCGGTTGGGAGATCTTTACCCGTAAAGGCTCTACTCAATTCGGAATCGGCAATGCCCTCGCGCACATTACCCGTTCAATCCTCAATGATGAACACAAGATCATCGCCGTATCCGCTATTCTGGATGGTGAGTACAATCAACATAATGTCTGCGTCGGTGTTCCTGCAATCATCGGAGGAGATGGCATTCAAGAGGTGATTGAATTGAATCTGGATGCGGCGGAACGCCAAAAATTCAATAATTCCTGTGAGATACTATCCGGCAATATCAATCGTCTCACATTAGCATAACTCATTCGTGTACCGCTCTACTTCGATATGCTTCGGCTCATCTTCAGTAGCCTGTCAACGCAAACACGCCAATCACACTCCATCTGAGGAGTATGATTGGCGTGTTTGCGTTTGTTATTTTCACAGCTACATCGTTATCGTTAACAGATCGTTATTCAGTTCGGTGCAAGCTGGGGTTCGTCCCTTGGCCCCCATTGCTGTAACACCCGTTTCAACTCACTTAGCATGACCGGTTTGCTAATAAAATCACGCATACCAATCTCCAGACAAGCTTCCTTATCCTCACGTTTGGCATTGCCTGTAACTGCAATGATTGGAGGTATACGATCCCTTGGAATCAGGCGGTGTAACAGGTCTGTCGCCTTAAGTCCATCCATCACCGGCATATGAATATCCATCAGAACAATATCATAAGCATTCTGAGAGATGGCATCAATTGCTTCTACGCCGTTGGTACACACATCTGCCTGGTACCCCAGCTTCTCCAGATATTCTCGCAAAATCTTGCGGTTCACTGGATGATCCTCTGCCACCAGAATACGCATGGCGACCTTGTCACTCTGACGTGTACGATCATGATGGAACTGACTTGCTGTCTGTTCGGCTGAAGCATCTACACTTGCCGCAGGAACAGCAAATCGGAAGGTTGAGCCTTCTCCTTCTGTACTCTCGACACTGATACTACCTCCCATGATCTCCACGAGTCGCTTGGAGATGACCAGTCCCAGCCCCGTACCACCATATTTACGGTTAATCACCGGATGCAGTTGAGAGAAGGACTGGAACAACTGATCTAGCTTGTCAGCCGGGATGCCAATTCCCGTATCTTGCACAGCGAAATCAAGCACGCTATCTTCAGGCTTTCTGCCTTTGATAATATCCACGGTAACATCAATGCTTCCCTGGTCCGTGAACTTAAGCGCATTGCCAACCAAGTTCACCAGAATCTGCCGGATACGTATGGCGTCACCAACCATGAATTCAGGGATGCTTGGATTGAGACGATATCTGATTTCCAGATGTTTCTCATCTGCGCGGGGTTTAAACAGTTCGGCAACCTGTTCCAGCATCTTACGTAATGCAAACGGCTCATAAGCCAAGGCCATTTTCCCGGATTCCAGCTTACTAAAGTCCAAAATATCATTAAGGATGTTCAGCAGTGCATCACCACTATCCTGAATAATCTCGGCATATTCACGCTGTTCTTCCGACAGATCGGTACCAATCAATAATTCGGTCATCCCCACGATCCCGTTCATCGGTGTGCGGATCTCATGGCTAACCATTGACAGAAATTCTGACTTGGCCTGAGCTGCCAGCTCGGCTGTCTCTTTGGCCCGCACAATTTCACGTTCCCCGGTCACATCATTGAACACAACCACCGCGCCCTGAATCTGTCCCTGTTCAATAATCGGCGTCACCTGGTACTGCACCAGAAAGCTGCTGCCATCTTTACGCCAGAATACATCTTCCTTGACAGAACGGCTCTGACCATCCAACACGGTCATGTGGATCGGGCACTCTTCTATTGGGAAGTGACTACCGTCCGCACGGGTGTGATGGATAATCGGATGTGGGTTCTTGCCAATGAACTCTTGCGCCTCATAACCGAACATGGAGGCTGCTGCAGGGTTCATAAACATGGTAATTCCATCCGCATCCAAACCATATATTCCTTCTGTCACCGTGTTGAGGATCAGCTCATGTTGCTTGCTTAGCTCCTGAATCCGTTCCGTGTATTCCTTACGCTCGGTAATATCGGACACGATTCCATAGACGCCTACCATTTCTTTATCCACAATAATGGGCACATTCGTAACGGATACTTCGATCTTCCGACCTCTGGAATTGACAATTCGGGTCTCATAATACTGTGGTTCGCCTTGCTTCACCATTTCAAAATAGTGTTCGCCGTACTGCACTTCACATTTATCCAGATTGGATAGAAAAGATTTGCCAATCAGCTTACTACGCGGAATATCCAGCATTTGCACAAGTTTGCTGTTCACAGCACTATACTTGCCTTCCAGATTCAATGAATACACAGCTGCCGGATTATGTTCGAACAGCGATCTGTATCGCTGACGACTTTCCCGAAGACGTCTGTCCGCATCCTTGTGCTGGGTAATATCCCTGCTGATGCTTACAATCTGGACACTCTTGCCACGCTCTTCGGCCACAGGCTTCGCCAAGGTCTCCATCCAGATATAGTGTCCCTTCTTGTGCAACACACGCATCTTGCAGCCATTGCTGATCTTGGAAAGATCCATAGGGTCCGGGTAATCTCCCGGGTAACAATAATCCTTGAAGGACTTTCCTGTGACTTCCTCCGGCTTATAACCCAGCAAGGTATGCACAGAAGGTGAGACATATAACAACTCACCATCTGCAGCACAAGTCGTAATCAGATCTTGTGCATGGTCAGCCAGCACCTGATATTTCTCCTGTGCCTCCTTAAGCTCACGTTGCACTCTCAGGATATCGGTAACATCTTTGGCAATACCATAGATTCCTACAACTTCATTTCCATCCGTTATAGGCACATACGTGATCTCTGCTTGTTTCAGGGAACCATCTTTATGATAAAAGGTAATGGAATTACTGACTGAACGTCCAGCCAGTACCTCTTTAATATATTCATTGCGTAAATTTGCACTGTCCGGAGGACAGAGCTGATTCTGATTCATACGAATCAAGCCATCCAGTGTATACCCCGACATCCGCTCTACCGAGGGATTAGCATCAATATAATTTCCATGGATGTCCATCACATAAATGGCATCCGGGTGGTTAAAAAACAGTGATTGGTAAGAACTTCCCTCAGAAATAATGCGCTTCAGGGTTTCCGTTTTATTAATATCCAAGGCTTACCCCTCTTTTCTCAGCCAATATCTTCATCTAACAACAGGGATATATTATCCCTTGCCGAAATGGGCCTACCCTCGAATAACCATGTAAGCCTGCCTAGAAACAGCTTTTTTTATTTTACCAGATTCTCGTCTCATTTTGCTTACAATCTATGATTTAATTCACATGTTGTGTGATGTAATACTTGGAATTTTAATTTTTGCTTAGAAGGCGTTTCCAAATGCATGTAAGTTATATAAGGTAGAAAGCCACGACATAAAATTAACGATACATTTTGTATCAAACAGGCTATAATCGTTAAAAAACGTTTTTGACGAAGGTGAGGATGAATGAATCATGCTGCCCAACAGAGTTAAAATTGCCTATGGCAAATTAAGAGGCTTGACCATTTTTGGTAAAATTCAGCCCTCAATGGGCCTACTGCCACGGATCAGGGGAAAAGTATATCTCAATAAACATGGTGATTTGCAGGTGGGAAAGCGGCTTAACATCATAGGTAAACCTTGGGGAACCCAACTAACTGTGGTCAAAGGGGCGCGATTAACGATTGGCGATGACGTCATGATTAATGCCGGTGTGGGGATCGCCGCCAACGTAGAGGTGACCATCGGTAATAACGTCATGATCGGGCCTCGAACAAGCATATTTGACAGTGCTTATCACCGAATTGATTCACTGGATGATGGGAGCCAGACTGCCAAGCGAATTGTCATTCAGGATAATGCCTGGATTGGTACAGGTGCGCTCATTCTGCCCGGCGTGACAATTGGCAGGAATGCCGTCGTGGCAGCTGGAAGCACGGTGACCAAAGATGTACCCGATAATACACTTGTAGCCGGAGCGCCGGCCAAAATCATTCGGGAACTGACCATTCATGACGGTTGGGTCAGACATTAGAAAAAATCCCCTCAAGCTCACATACAATAGAACATTGCATGTTTTGCTTAAAAGAGGATCTTGGTCATAGGATAACTAGGGATATATTCAATTATTCAGATTTCTTTCTTCGCAAAATACAGCATGCCAATTCCTATGAAAATGACAGCACTGCCCCCAACGACTGACAGCAGCGTCAGCAGCGGCACGTTATAGGCTCCGAAACCTCCGCCGTCTACGGGTGTCATCAGAATCATCGGTTGCGCCCAAGGATAATACGGTCCATATGCCGCTGAGTTGACGATAAGGATATTGGGCACAGTCAGTGCAAAATTCAATGCGAGCGGTGCAGCAAAGCTACTCCACACGAGAGAAACGAACATCTGCAAGGCGGCAAGAGGTACACAAGCCAATAACCCAAGCAGCATTTTGCCTACCAGGAATCCCCAAGGTATTGGCATCGTAATGCCATGAATCGTGCCTGCCAGCAGAATGGATAGCAGCAACAACACTTGTGTACCCGCCAGAAGCATAAGTACAATCGTCAGTTTGCCTGCGTATACACCTGAACGTGTGAGCGGCAGAACCAGCATCTGCTTCCACCCTCCTCCTGCATGTTCGAAACGACAGACAAAGGACGTAAACACGCCAGTCAGCATCGGCAACAGGAGTAATCCGTGCAAGAAGACCATGGTGCCCATCAAAACCTGCCAACTCCCTGATGGAGTGGACAACAGTCCGATGAGCAGTGCAAGAAGTGGACTTAACAGAATCAGGAGCCATATGGGTGACTTGCCCATCTTCAAGCGCTCAGCCGATAGAATGCGAAAATACGTTGTCGCAAAGCTCATATCAGGCCACATCCTTCCGGCTAAAATGCACCATACCCAACAACAGGATCAAGAGACCCAGACCTGCCCCCATGCCTGCATACAGATATGGATTAGGTCCATTCCAAGCCATCTGTGCCCAAGCAAGTGGAAAATACGGTGAGATACTGAGCGCGAACATGCCTGTTATCGCGAGAACAATTCCCAGAGTGACGGGAAGCGCCTGATTTTTATTGACCATTGTGAGCCATAACTCCAACGACAACACGGGAAGCGCACCAGCCAAAGGCAGCAGCCCCAGCTTGATGGCATGTGTCCAAGGGATCTCACTGGCATGGAATCCGAGGATCAGACCCAGACCTATAATTCCTGCGGTTAGCAGCAGGCAGGAGATTACCAGCAGCAGACAAGCCAGCAAGAACTTGGCCAGATACACGGCCGGTCTTGAAATTGGCATCGCTAGCAACTGTTTCCACGATCCCTGTTCATGCTCGACACTCGCGATCATGGAGCTGAGAATGGTTGCTCCCAGCATCAGGGACAACGGTACAAAGACAACTACATTGCCGAGCAATCCGCCCCACAGGTTATCCGCATACTGTTCTTTCAGATAGTCCAACCGTAAGCCAAAATTAAGCGCCTGCATCGCTGTCAATCCAAACGGGGCCAGAAAAACGAGAAACCAGATTCCCTTGCCCCGAATCTTGAGCCAGTCCGACGATAATGCACGTCCGGTCATATGGAAGCCCCCTCGCCAATGACCCGCATGAACAGATCTTCCAGCGACTGACGCTGTTCCTCAACACGATACACATCATGATCCTGTTCAATCAATCGGCGCACAAGCAGTGCAACCGAAGGGTTATCCATATAAGGGAACGTTAACGCAGAACCTTGTCGCTGACCAAATTGCCCCTGCTCTCTCGCCAGTTTCATGGCCTCTTCCGGCTCGGAAACCGTTAAGCGGATAGAACTACCCGTCTGACTATGCAGACTCGCAATGGTATCCTGGAGCACCATCTTGCCTTCACGGATAATGCCGACACGACTTGCCATCTGTTCGACTTCACTCAACAAGTGGCTGGAAACGAGAACGGTAATGCCATGTTCCAGAGGCATGCGTTTGATCAGTTCACGAATCTCCTGAATACCGGCCGGATCAAGCCCATTCGTTGGTTCGTCCAGAATCAGCAGCTCCGGTTCACCCAGCAAAGCGCTGGCAATACCCAGACGTTGCTTCATACCAAGGGAATACCCCTTCACTGAACGTTTGGCATCCTTAGTCAGATCTACAATGGACAGCACTTCAGCAATTCTTGATTTCGGGACATTGAGGATGCGGCGCAAAGTTTCCAGATTCTCTACCGCATTCAGATGTCCGTAATAAGAAGGGTATTCCACCAGCGAACCCACACGGCGCAGAATGTCCATGCGCTCCTTGCGGATATCCTTGTCAAAGACACGGATCACGCCTTTGGTTGGTTTAATCAAGCCGAGAAGCATGCGAATCGTTGTTGTTTTGCCGGCACCGTTGGGACCGAGGAAGCCGTAGATATCTCCCTTTTTAATATGCAGATCAAGTTCACGGACCGCTGCACGGTCCCGGTATGTTTTCCATAGATTCGCTGTTTGAATAATATTTTCACTCACTGTATGATCACCTCGGAACTATCGTAACCTTTCAAGGTTAAAGCCAAGGTGGTCTCCAGTTTAAGTTTAGTTTAAAAAAGAGATCTTAAGGGTTCGTTGTGTCCTTACTTCCCTTACCACTGTAGATGTATGTCCGAACTCCCGTATCGGAACTGTCTACCCGCTTGCGCAGTCCCATCTCACGAATTAACAGGTCTACAATGGATAAACCCAGACCTGTGCCTTTGGTGTCGGAATCCTGCTGCATTCCCGGACCGAGATCCTGAATAACGATAGCCGTCTCCCCCTGAATCTCCCGGGTTGAGATGCCAATATATTTCCCGCTGGCGGCATGGCGGATCACATTTTGGAACAGATTATCCAGAATACGGCGCATGCCTTGTTCATCCATATGCCAGATCAACGGTTCATCCGGCAGATCAATATCAATTTCGAATTGCTCTTTCTCCCAGACCGGATACCAGGCCGCTGCCGTTTCTCTGACAATCCGCAGCATATCTTTCTCTTCCAGCTTCAGCGTATATTTACCGCTCGTGAGCAAATTATAGGATAACATGTTGTCAATGAGCCCGCCGAGATCCTCCATCTTCGCTTCCATGCGATGTAATGAACGGTCACCTTGCTCGCTCAGCGCTTCCTTATGCAAAGCATGCATATGTCCACGAATCACCGTTAGCGGGGTGCGTAGATCGTGGGAAAGCCCCGCAATCAGACGTTTGCGCAATTGTTCTTCCTCACGCTCACGCTGGCGGCTATCGGACAGTTGATGCACCATCTGGTTAAATGATTCCTCCAGTTGACCGATCTCATCTGACCGGCGGATATCAACCGGAAGCGGAATGCCCTCCTTGCCCGGGGTCATCATCGCCGTCTGTAAGCGAATAAGTCGTTTGCGAATGCGCGCGAAGAAGAGAATCGACATGATGATGAAAATCATGAAGATGATCGTCATCACAATGCCAAGATACAGGAGCTCCATCGGCCAGTTACTCTGTGTCGTTTGCAGAAGTGATCGCGGCACTTCTATGATCATGAAGCCCTGTCCCTTATCCTTTTCACCTCCACCGATGTATGTAACTACGGTTAGCGGATCTCGATAGGAAGCTTCTTTCATGAATTGCACCGTGTTGCTCACATTCCATATGGCCGGAATTCGAGTCTCTGCCGTTTTCCCGGAATCCAGTGACCATCTCAATGTCGTGTCCGTCCCGCCATCCGGCGATGTGGAATTCAGAAGCGTTACATCTTCACCACCGAGAATAAAGAGGGTCTCACCGCTCGCATTCACACGATACATGGAAGACTTGGGGTACGATGCATGTAATTGCTCCAAACGGGCCTTAATCTCCTCATCTGAAGCACCATTCAGGTTCACCGCTTCACGCGACCATAGGTTACTGATCCGGGTAACATCACCGTACGGTGCCGCTTGATTCGTATTTGTGTTGTTCACTACGACAACATATATGATGGATATGATCGGCAGAACGACGGGCACGAATAATACGGCCGCCAGAATCAGGATGATATATCTGGACATCAAGGACCGCCCAAAGCGTAGCTTGCCCTGCCTGGTTTGCTTATGCTTAGAAACCATGCGCGGTTCTCCTTTGCGTTCTCCATTCATCGTCTTCCGTGCTCTGAACCGTCGGATCATGGCTTCTTCACACGATATCCCACACCGCGGACCGTCTGAATAACGACTGGATTGGCCGGGTCAAGCTCCAGCTTCTCGCGAAGATGTCGAATATGTACCATTAAAGTCTTGTCCCCATCCAGATAAGGCTCGTTCCAGACGGCTTCATAGATCTGCTCTTTGGTTCGAATCATGCCCATATGTCGTAGCAGGTAAGCGAAGATGTGGAACTGTTTCCCCGATAAAACAATTTCATCCCCCGTCTCCTCATTGACGATGCGGTTGTCCTTCTCATAGATGGAGAGATGATCCAGCTTCAGAGCTGTATCCGATGAGACCGCAGTTCCCGCCTTACGCAGTTGGACCTCAATCCGGGCAGCCAGTTCATCGGGGTGAAATGGTTTCGTTACATAGTCATCGGCAAAATCGAGACCGTGCAACTTGTCGTCAATGGACGTTCTCGCCGAGAGCATGACAATGGGCACGGCTGGATGTTCTTTTTTCAGTCGCTGGCCCACCGTAAATCCATCCAGCCCGGGCAGCATGACATCCAGAATAATGAGTGAGCAACCCACAGCAGCCTCCGCTGCACCTTCACCACTGCCGAGCCATACCACCTCATAACCGCGCTCCTCCAGATCGGCTCTGACCCAAGTTGCAATTTCCGTATCATCTTCAATGTATAACAGTTTGGTTTTCATTCGAATATTCGTTTCCTTTCCGCCCCCATTGGGTTAATGATATATCTGAGCCTCATCATAAAAAAGCTATCTATAACAGATGGATTCAAATCTTGTTATCTTGTTGAAGCCATGTTGAATTCCTTTACGTTACCACACATTCTAATTATAGCTTATCCATTAACGTGGGGAATGTTATATCAATCAAATCGACCAAGTACATATTATACCTACACCTGACGGGAGGAATTTCATTATGCTGTTGGAAGCCATCTATCATCAACCGAAACGCAATTGGGCCTATGCCTATGACCAAGACACAATTCATCTGCGCCTGCGCGCCAAAAAGAATGATCTGACTGAGGTACATGCCCTGACTGGAGACAAATATGCATGGGATGCAACCAAAGCGCTGGTTCCTTTAACAAAGTTCACCTCTGACTCGATGTTCGATTACTTCGAGGGCGAGGTGAAACCTCCCTACCACCGACTAAAATACTCTTTTCTTCTCAAAAGTGGAGATGAACAGATCTGGATGACCGAGACGGACTTCCAAGAAGAAGAACCGGACGATCCGGGTCGTATGTTCCAGTTCCCTTATATTCATGCAGGAGCTGTATTCACACCCCCTGCATGGGTTAAGGATGCCGTGTTCTATCAGATTTTCCCTGAACGATTCGCGAACGGCAACCCGGATATTAGTCCGGAAAAGGTGGAACCGTGGGGTGGCGAGCCGACACCCTTCAATTTCTTCGGCGGTGACCTTCAGGGTGTGATCGACCATCTGGATTACATCAGTGATCTGGGCATTAATGCGATCTACTTCACACCCATCTTTGAAGCTACCACCAATCACAAATACGATACCGAGGACTACCTGCGGGTAGACCGGCATTTTGGTGACGCAGATACCGTGAAGCGACTGGTCGAGCTGTGCCACGCACGTGGAATTCGCGTCTTGCTGGATGCTGTGTTCAACCATTCCGGGAAGACGTTTGCCCCGTTTGTGGATGTGCAGAAGAACGGAGAACAATCCAAATACAAAGACTGGTTCCATGTACATGAATTCCCGCTGGACGTGAACGACGGCATTCCTACGTATGAGACTTTCGGATTCGAAGCGCACATGCCTAAGTTGAATACGGAGAATCCCGAGGTTAAGGCCTATCTGCTGGAGGTTGCCGAGTACTGGATTAAGGAAGTAGGTGCAGACGGATGGCGACTGGATGTTGCCGACGAAGTGGATGATGCCTTCTGGCGTGATTTCCGCCGTGTGGTCAAAGCCGCTAATCCGGATGCCTACATTCTGGGCGAAGTATGGAACGAGTCTTCTTCCTGGCTGCAAGGCGACCAGTTCGATGCGTCCATGAACTATCCGTTTACCGATGCCGTGAATGCTTTCTTTGTAAAAAATACAATGCATGCCGAACAGTTCGCGAACTCCATCGGTCGGCAATTATCCCGTTATCCGCTTCAAGCCAGCGAAGTTGCATTCAACCTGCTGGACAGTCACGATACCCCGCGGCTGCTCACGCTATGTGAAGGCGACCAGCGCAAGATGAAGCTAGCTGCGTTATTCCAGTTCAGTTACATGGGCGCGCCGTGCATCTATTACGGAGACGAGATTGGCATGGACGGTGACCATGATCCGGGCTGCCGTAAATGCATGGAATGGGATGAAGCGAAGCAGGACCGTGAGCTGCTAGACTTTTATCAGAAACTGATCTCCCTGCGTCATGCTCATCCTGCCCTGCGTGCAGAAGGCACCGTTCGTTTCCTGCAGGCTCGCTCGGATGGCAGCCAATTGGTATTCGAACGGCAGAATGAAGAGGAACGCATTCTGGTTCTGTTCAATCGCTCGGAAGAGACGGCTATTGTCGAGCTGGAGGCGGGTGACGAGGAATGGACCGAGCTATTCGGTGGAAACCATCGTACCGCCAAGGATGATGGCGTGTTTGCCATTGAATTGCCCGCGTATGGATATGCCGTACTGAGTACGGCTGTAAGCCAGGACTAGATTCATAATACAAATATATCTGAAGTCACTTATAAGTAGCCTAGCTTCACATCATTTGGCGGCATTAAACAAGCGTCCTGCAGAACCCGAATTCGGGTTCGCGGACGCTTGTTTAATGCCGCCGTTATACATCATCATGTCACTGGTTATTCCTCGGTGACCCCCGTTCAGATTAAACCTGAGGATCCGTTTCCGCTTGAACAGTATCCGTCCCACTTGTAGTTGTGTCAGCATCCGCTGGCTTCGACTCCGTCTCAGGCTCTGCACGCTTGGCCTTCGGTTTAGCCAGCTTCTGCATCATTTTGCGACCCGTTGGTGTCTGAGCCAACCCACCTTGGGCTGTCTCCCGGTGGCGGCTCGGCATCGCACTGCCTACTTCCAGCATCACGTCGATGACTTCATCTGACGGAATAGCACTACGCACTCCGGCCAATGCCATGTCGGCCGCAGCCAGCGCCGTAACGGCACCCAGTCCGTTACGTACGATGCATGGAATTTCAACGAGACCTGCGACCGGATCGCAGATCAGGCCCAGTGTATTTTTTAACGCTAGACCAACGGCATGAACGACCTGTTCCGGTGTACCTCCACGCAGTTCAACCATGGCACCCGCAGCCATGCCGATCGCGGAACCCACTTCTGCCTGACAGCCACCTTCTGCACCAGAGATAAATGAATTGTTGGCAATAACATAACCAATCGCTCCCGCGCAGAACAACCCATTCACCAAATGTTCGTCCGTCCAGCCAAATCGCTCCTGTGAGCTGATAAAAACACCAGGGATGATGCCGCAGGAACCGGCTGTAGGTGTTGCCACAATCCGGCCCATGGAGGCATTCACTTCAGATACACACAGGGCATACGCCATGGCAAGTGCGGAAGCATCTCCTGAGCAAGTCTCACCTTTGCGAATGTACTCGGCCATTTTTTTACCGTCTCCACCCGTTAATCCACTACGTGATGTGGTATCTTCCGTTAACCCTTTACGCACCGCTTCCTTCATCACCTGATAATATTCAGACATCTGTTTCACAACATCCGCTTCCGGTGTATTGGTCTCCTGAACCTGCTCCTCGATCATCAATTGAGCAATCGTTTTGGATTCCGCTGTACAGATCGTATTCAGTTCATGTAAATGTTTAAATCGCATCCGAATCAACTCCTCTCTTCAAATCGATGACACGAATGTCCAGTACATGATCCAGCTCTTTTAGACGCTTGAGCATATCAGGATTCGGCACGCCGTCCATCTCCATCGCAGTAAGTGCTTCGCCATCACGGGCTTTCCGATCCACCTGCATATACCCGATGTTAACCCCAGATGAACTGATCGTGGACGTTACCGAGGCAAGCACCCCTGCCTTGTCTGCATGTCGCAGCACGAGTGTCGGAAACTCACCACTAATCTGGACACGAAAATCATTCATCGCATGCACCGACACACTACCACCACCAATAGAAGCACCGATTAAGGAACATGTACGCCCTTCATGCCACAACTCAATTTTGACCGTATTGGGATGAGGAGCAGGCAGACCGCTTGTATAAAACTCAACCTCCATACCCGCTTCCTCTGCGTATTGCTCCGCATCCGGGATACGCGGATCGTCTGTAACATAATCCAGCAGACCGCCGATCAGCGCCAGATCAGTTCCGTGGCCCTGATACGTATCAGCGAATGAACCGTAGAGCGTCAGCCGGGCACGTTCAGGCGTACAACCTAGCCACTGACGCGCAATTCTTCCCAGTCTTGCTGCTCCAGCTGTATGTGAACTTGAAGGCCCCGTCATCGACGGACCAATAATTGAGAAAACATCTTTAAATCGCACCTTATAACCCTCCAATTGTATTCGTCATTTCCATCCAGCTCCCATGCCATAATGTTCCTTTATTACTGAATGATGACATCAAAAAAGGACAGAAGAAGGCCACAGGCCCTCTCTCTGTCCTCGATACCTGAGAGTTTCACGATCAGCAGTGTCTCACGACAAGGTGCATGCCCTGCAATTGCAGACAAGTCACCAGACTGACTGATCATATACCCCTTGGGTGGCGCAGTTCGCGCACTCTCCAGAGTTGCGTCCAACGATGGTACATTTACCTGAGAGATTAACCACTGGGCCGGGTGCGCAGCAGCTTGCTCCTTCGGTGCCTGAACACTAGCCATTGCTCGGCTAACTCAGGTCTCTCCCGCTCGTTATCATCCGCTGTATGGAACCATTCTGAGCGTATGTCAGAACAGTAATGGAAATCGTTCATTCTTCTTCATTAAGATTAATCGACCGGAAGATCAGTGTCAACAAACTTAACGATTTCTTTGGATGTATTTCCTTCATTTTCGATTGATTCGATGAAAACCAGAATATTTTGTCAGCTTTCATCACATTAATTCGGTAAAATAAACTTTTTAAACAGATTATTTCATTTCCCTTCAATTCATAAAGCGCTTACTACTATTTATGATATTATCCACGAAACTGTTCGGGTATTCAGGCAACCATAATTTTTGAACTACCTGTTCATAGCCCTTCCGGATCTGCACATCTGAATTATAATTCACAGTTCGTAGAAGATACTCTCGTTCTGTACATAAGGTCTGCAATACTTGCTGCATAACTTCGGCATGCGATCTTTCATCCATTCGTGCCTAGACTCGTTCGCCATCTGAAAAGCATAATAACCAAGTGTAAAGATCAGCATGAACCCTTCCATTAAACGGATATCTCGATCCGTCAGTGGTGCGATCTGTTTTGTGTATCCAGATAAGAATATGTCACGTTCCTCCCGATTGAACATAAGCGCTGCCCCTCCGGCATCGAAAAGATAATAACCATAACCGTGTAGACAAAAATCAATCATGGACATCCCCTGATCCGTGATCAGCAGATTATTGCGAGTAATATCTCCATGAATAACGCCCCAGGTCTTTTCATCGAGAGGGTACGCTCCTAACTGCTCGTTAATGTTCTCAAACGTCTCCCGAAGCAGATCGAAGTCTTCCGTTGTAAAAATTCCCAATCGGACTCCCTCTTCCAGCTGCCCTAGCATGACCAAATTCTCATGGACATTGCCATATGCCGGGCGTACCTTAGTTCGATCTGTCTGATTCTGCACACGTCCATATTGATGAAGCATCTGCAGCTGAGCACCAAGATCATATATCTGCTCTGTTGTCAGGCGTTCTCCCTGTTGGATGTCCCTGCCCTCAATCCACTCCAGTACTGTACAGCAGATTTCTTTACCTTCTTCACTTGTCCATAACGTGACCCAATCTCCCGATACATTGCGTACCGGATGTTGGACGCGTAATCCTGTTGTTGCATTTAACTCATGAAGCAGATCCATCTCTGCCTCCAATGCAGAAGGCGTGTGCTGAATGCCTGACATACTTGCATATGCTGCTTGATGGATACGGAGCAGATACTTCTGCCCGCTTGCTTCATCAACGACATGATACGTCAGATTCTCGTTATGACGAATATAGGAAACGACAGGTTTGTCAATCGCGTAATTCTGTATGACCTGTGCTGCCACATGGTCGTAAGACCTCTGATCCGTAGTGATTATCAACATCTCCTTTAAATTTATGTAAACGCTATCTTTGTACTAAATATCGTAGCATAATGTTGATCCTGCATACAGAAAATCCCACTGTAATTATAAAATAAAAAGCACAACCCCCGAACAAACGTCCAGGCATTGTGCTTCTGTCTCTATTTATTTCTTCATCTCTCTGTCTGTTGCTCTATGTGACACTCCACTCCATGATCCAATTATCCGAAACGCCCCATAATGTATTCTTGCGTCAGACGATTGTCCGGGTTCGTGAAAATATGCTCTGTATCCCCGTGCTCAATCATGCTGCCCAGATAGAAGTAAGCTGTATAATCCGAAATACGTGCTGCCTGCTGCATGTTGTGGGTAACAATAACAATCCGCAGCTCCTTCTTGAGCTCGGTAATCAATTCTTCAACTTTACCCGTGGATACCGGGTCTAGTGCAGATGCAGGCTCATCGAGCAGCAGAATCTGCGGATCAACAGACAGGGCGCGGGCGATACATAACCGCTGCTGTTGTCCACCTGAGAGAGACAAGGCTGATTCATTCAGCCTGTCTTTCACTTCGTCCCAAAGCGCAGCACGACGCAAGCTTTTTTCCACAATCTCATCCAGTGCCTTCTTACTCTTCGTACCACGGTAGCGGGGGCCAAACGCGATATTGTTGTAGATGGACTTATGAAAAGGATTTGGCTTCTGCCACACCATGCCAATCTTCTGGCGAAGCTTGATTACATCGGTTCCAGGCTCATTCAGATCGTTACCGTCCATCCAGATATGTCCCTCTGTGCGGGAACCGGCGATCTCGTCGTTCATTCGGTTAAGCGACCGCAGGAACGTAGATTTACCACACCCAGACGGCCCGATAAGTGCCGTTACACTCGATTCGGGAAACGTCAGGCTGATCTGCTTGACCGCCTGAAAATGTCCATAATATATGCTTAACTGTTCCGTACCAAAAGGTATGGCCATGTTGGTTCCTCCTTATTTCGAAGCTGTCATGCGGCGGAATACAACCCGACCGATCCAGCGCGCACTTAGATTGAACGCCAGCACGAGAATGACAAGCACGGCGGATGCCCCTGCTGCCACCTCTTTGGAATCTGGTCCAATGCCTTCACTGTTCACTTTCCAGATATGGACAGCAAGTGTCTCTGCCGGACGGAACGGATTAAGCGGTGATCTCGGACTCGTCGGATTCCAATCTGTAAAGTCCAATGGCGGACTACTCATACCTGCGGTGAACATCAATGCTGCCGCCTCACCGAAGATCCGGCCCGATGCCAGAATCGTACCCGTAATCAAGCTCGGCAATGCCACAGGCAGCAGAATGGAAGTGATAATCTTCCACTTGGACAGTCCAAGTGCCAGACCTGCTTCCTTCTGTTCCTTCGGAACGGCCCGGAAGGCCTGCTCCGTTGTCCGCACCATCAGTGGCAAGTTAAAGATCGCCAGAGCCAGGGCACCCGAGATCAGGGAGAAACCAAGACCAAATTGATTGACTAGCAACAAGAGACCAAACAAACCGATAACGATGGAAGGGAATGATGACAACACTTCAACGACAAGACGAATGAAGCTGGTGATCTTGCCTGGCTTGGCGTATTCCGCCATGTAAATCCCACCACCCCATCCGAGTGGAATGGTCACAATCAACGTCAGAATCAACAGGAATACGGAGTTAAAGAGCTGTGGACCAATCCCCCCGCCACCTTTAAGCAACTGGGGTGCGCTCGTCAGGAAGTTCCAGCTAATATGTCCAATGCCTCTATACATGATGAAGCCAAGCAGACCGAGCAATATAATAACAATAAACAGGGCCAATACAACGATAACGGATGTTGCAATTTTATCTACCGTTTTTGCCTTCATTTTCATACCCGGTTCCTCCTTTCAAGCAGGCGAACCAGAATGACGAAGACAAATGTCATCACCAGCAGGACAAGCGCCATACTCCACAGTGCATTGTTATGAACAGAACCCATCGTGGTGTTACCCATGCTTAGTGTAATTACACTCGTTAATGTTGAAGCCGATTCGAGCAAGGATGTTGGAACATGCGGTGCATTACCGATAACCATCTGCACAGCAAGGGCTTCACCAAAAGCACGGGCCATACCCAAAACGACACCTGTCAACAAAGCTGGCAAAGTCGTTGGAATGATGACACGGTAGATGGTTTGCCAGCGAGTGGCACCCAGTGCGTACGAGGATTCACGCAATCCTTTTGGCAATGCGGACAAAGCGTCTGCCATAATACTTGTTACCGTAGGAAGAATCATTACCGCGAGAACAAGACATCCGGCTGCAATCCCGACGCCTGTTCCACCAAAGATACTGCGCAGCAAAGGTACGATGACACTCAGACCGATAAATCCATACACAACGGACGGAATTCCGGACAAGAGCTCAATCGCCGGTTGCAATATCTTTTTCCCTTTACCCGGTACAATCTCTGTCATGAAGAGTGCTGCACACAGGCCAAGTGGACTAGCGATCAATGCTGCAAGCAAGGTTGTAATGAAAGAACCTGTAATGAACGGCAATGCCCCGTAGAACGCAGGTTCTCCAGTTGGATTCCACGTCTTTCCACCAAGGAATTCGCTTATGCTTATTCCGTTTTGGAAAAATGTGGACAGTCCCTTGGACGCTACAAAATAAACAATGGAAAACATGACAACGATCAGGAAAACGACACAAATCGACGTATAGATCCGTCCCGTCCACTCTTCCCAATAATGTTTTTCTTTTAAGGGCCGGCGCGGTTTCAACTTGTTATTCATTACCGTTCCCCCTTCGGTCTGTTCCATAACAACCATCCTTCTATAGTAGAATTAATGCAAAATATGGGATTATTTCAGAGCAAACCGCGTAAAGAGGCGGGACCTAAGTCCGCCTCTTTCGCTGTATGCGCAAGTTCAAAGATTATTGAACCACATTACCTGCTGCATCGCGTTTTACTTTCATGCCTGACATTGGAATGTATCCAAGTTCTGTCACGTCGTTTTGTTGAATTTCGTCACTCAGGATATAGTCCAGGAACGCTTTTGTTGCTGCATCCGGCTCACCTTTGGTGTACATGTGCTCGTAAGCCCACACTGGATAAGTTCCTGCTTCCACGTTCTCAACTGTTGCTTCTACACCTTCGTATTTCAACACTTGCAAGCTGTCATCCAAGTAAGACAGGGCAAGGTAACCAATAGCACCTGGTGTTTCAGCTACCAATTTTTTTACGTTACCAGAAGAATCTTCTTGAATCGAACCTTGGATATCATCCATTTTTGCACCCAATGCATACTTTTCGAACGTTGCACGCGTACCGGAACTACTTGGACGGTTTACAATAACAATTGCTTTATCCGCGCCACCAACGTCTTTCCAGTTCGTCACTTTACCGGAGAAAATGTCGACCAGTTGCTGCTTCGTCAAATCTTCTACACCTGTATCTTTGTTGCTAACTGGCGCCATAGCTACTACGGCTACTTGATGGTCAACCAGTTCTTTTACTTTGGCTTCGTCCTCCAGCTTCTCTTCTGCGAATACATCAGAGTTACCGATTGTAGCTTGTCCGTCAGATACTTGTGTCAAACCAGTACCACTACCGCCACCTTGAACTTGAACCGT
Source organism: Paenibacillus sp. FSL R5-0517 (assembly GCF_037974355.1). Classification (NCBI taxonomy): domain Bacteria; kingdom Bacillati; phylum Bacillota; class Bacilli; order Caryophanales; family Paenibacillaceae; genus Paenibacillus; species Paenibacillus sp. FSL R5-0517. The sequence continues at coordinate 504,751 of NZ_CP150235.1, read as the reverse complement.
TACGTTCTTATATTCATCAACTGCCATAAATTTCTGTCCAGCTTGTTCTACCAGAGGTAACAATGCTGTCGATCCGACTGCCAGAATGTTACCGCTAAGCTCAGCAGTAGCTTCCCCTGAACCATTGCTTGCAGCACCCTCTGTACCCGCGTCATTTTTCGATCCGCATGCAGCGAGCACCAGTACGAACGTTAAGGTCATCAAAATAAACGGCAACTTTTTAAACATGTTTTGTTTTCCTCCCCCAATGTAGTGATGGCGTTTTGTGAATTTGTTTGTTCACCATCAACTCTTTAATCATTGTAGTTTCGGTATGTCATCTTAAAATCAGTGTTTTGTAAACGCAATGTTAAAAATATCGGCTGCATATTGAAATTTATCTGAGACAAATTGCGCTGAAGTGGCCGCTTCGGGAACGGACGTTGTTTCAATCCGTATTATGTCCAGATTTCCATGAAGATTTTACACATTAATAAATTAATATAAATTTAACACTCTGAGTGGCAGTTCCAGTTACGGATCGTTCTTCTGATCGCTGTTGTCTCCAAATTTCTCTGATCAACAATTTGATTGTTGAAATTTGGAGACAAAGGCGAACGCTTCGCTTCTTCAGAATCGATTCCGTCCCCTTCACTACGATCGCGGTTTTATCTGCACATTAAGATTCAAGGAAAATATCATTCTTTTCTTACAGGCAAAAACACAATACAATCGTTCCGTTCCCTGCGCTGTGTCAGCGCTCGTTGTATCTCAGGCATATCAATGATCTGCCTGGCTAGTATGCAAAAAAGAGGATGTCCCATACGTCATGAATATGACGGGGGGACATCCTCATTTCGTGTTATTGTAATGAACCTGACACACGCTATTCGCTCCCATTTGCCCAGATCTAAAAACTAACGAATCTCAGACACGTTATTTCGTCGATTTAGTTGATTTTTTAGGATTTGAAGTCCTTTTATGACGAAATAGCGTTACTGAAGTTCGTTAAATCTTGCAACCGTTGATGATCCGCCTTTTAAGGTGCGGTAGGTTCATTAGCGCTTGGAGCGAAGCAGAATTCCTTTTGAGACAGCCCTTTATGTAATTGGTTAGGTGCATAATAGAAATAGAGAATTTTCATTCCTTCTATAGAAGAAACAGAAGAGGAACAAAAAAACTGCCTCGCTGCCAGTGCGTAGCACCAGCTGGAGAGCAGCCTTTTACAATACATTGAATGATTATTAGATGTTCCTATTGTAAAAACTAATTTTACTAACCCAGAATCCATAACCACAATGCCAGACCTGCTAGGGTAATGAACAAGGTTGGAATGGTCAGGATGATACCTGCTTTGAAATAATACCCCCATGTGATCTTCACACCTTTACGGGATAACACATGCAGCCATAGCAATGTGGCAAGTGAACCAATCGGCGTCATTTTGGGACCCAGATCGGAACCAATGACATTGGCATAGATGAATGCCTCTTGGATGACCCCTTCGGTGTGCGCACCCTGGATGGCTAGCAGGTTAATCAATACGGTAGGCAGGTTGTTCATCAGCGATGACAATACGGCCGCTATAATGCCCATTCCGAGCGAAGCGGCCAGCAGGCCATGCTCTGCTATGGCATCTAGCCAGCGGCTCAGATGAGCGGTTAATCCTGCATTACGCAGTCCATATACGACGATGTACATACCCACGGAGAACACCACAATCGACCACGGTGCTTCCTTGATGACCCGTTTCAGATCAACTGCCTCGCTCTTGCGTGCCAGTAAAGCGAACAGCAGTGCAACCGAGCCCACAATCACCGACACGGGAATTGGCAGGAACTCACTGGATGCGTAAGCCACCAATAGCAGCCCTAGCATGAACCAGGCAATGCGAAACATCCGTGGATCACGTATTGCCTCTTTCGGGTCGCGAGCCGCAGAGATGTCATAGCGAAGGGGGATGCTTTTGCGATAGAACAAAAATAACATTCCCGTACTCGCTACGATCGAGATCAGATTCGGCACGGCCATGCGTACCGCATACTCCACAAAGGTAATACCAAAGAAATCGGCAGACACAATGTTAACCAAATTGCTGACGACCAGCGGCAACGATGTGGTATCTGCGATAAATCCACTCGCCATTACAAAAGCCAGTACCATCCGCTCATCAAACTTTAATGCACGCACCATCGCCAGCACAATTGGTGTCAGGATGAGCGCTGCACCATCATTTGCGAACAGGGCCGACACTGCAGCACCGAGTAAAATGGAGTAGAAGAACAATCTGCGACCGTCTCCTCCAGCGAGTCTAGCCATGTGAAGAGCGGCCCATTCGAAGAAACCCGTCTCGTCGAGAATGAGAGAAATCATAATAATACCGACAAAGGCCAACGTTGCATTCCATACAATGGACGCTACATCCGAGGCATCGTTCAAGCTGACGACTCCACACAGCAAGGCAACCAAAGCCCCACCCGATGCAGTCCAACCAATTCCCAACCCACGAGGTTGCCAGATCACCAAAGTGATTGTCACTACAAAAATCAGTATTGCTACGTATACCATAAAGCCTCCTGCTGTACCCTGTATTCATATATTATTTCGTTTATTCAATCTTATGTTGTTAGATTACACCGCTATATGCTCGGAATAACCAGACGATATATTTATACAGGGCTACAGGAACATTGTCTATATTTATTTTTCTTCTATTATAAAAGTTGTGGTAAATTATGGTTTAAAGTGTTGGGATTTATTCTTTGCCTTTATCTTTCGGCGTATCCTCTACCATCTTGAACATGCCAAGCAATCCTTGCAGTTGTTCCGCCATACTGTTCAGATGTGCCGATGAGGATGCAATTTCTTCTACCGATGCCAGTTGTTCCTGCGAAGATGCAGATACGGATTCTGTATTCGCAGCCGATTCCTGGGTCACATTCGAGATATCGCTCATCGCCTTGGCAACGTGGGATGCCCCACTCTCCAGTTGTTTCGTTGTTTCAGACAAGTCATCCAAGGTATGAACCGCCTCTTCCACCGCCTCCCGAATCTGGGCAAAGGATTGTCCAGACGTATTCACGGCCTGAATCCCTTCTCCCACACGCGTCTGAGCCGCATTCATGGCGATTAGAGCGGCATCCATGTCCTGACGGATATTATGAACGACCTCACCGATCTGCGCTGCCGAACTTCCGGATTCTTCTGCCAATTTGCGAACTTCTCCGGCTACAACAGCAAACCCACGCCCCGCATCACCTGCTCTGGCCGCTTCAATGGAAGCATTCAATGCGAGCAAGTTCGTTTGTTTGGAGATGGATGCAATGACATCCACCATGCTACCAATCTCAACGGAACGGGCATTCAGAGATTGAACCACAGTCCCTAGCTGCTCTACGGTTTCCTGGATGCTGTTCATCTGCTCTACAGCTTGTCCTGCTGCCTCATTACCAGAAGAAGCCGCTCCGGATGTATTCCGCATATTCGCCGTAATCGATTGCACACGCTCCGACATCATCCGAACATCTTCGGCCATTCGGCTCATCTGTCCAGATCCGTCTTTCACGCTGTTCACCTGCTGCTCAGCGCCTTCGGCCAGTTCCTGAATAGCCAGTGTTGAATGTTCGATTGCTTTGGTCGTTTGTTCCGCACTGGCAGACAATTCTTGAGAAGAAGCAGATACCTGCTCTGTTGTTTCCTGTACACCAAGAATCATCATCCGCAGGTTATCCACCATACGCTCGAAATACTTCGCCAGATCACCGACTTCATCTTTACGGCCTGTTTCCATTTTCACGGTCAGGTCACCTTTGCTTACAGCTCTGGCCGATTCCTGCAGTCGCTTGATCGGACGCAGCATGGATCGTGTAAACCAGATAATAAAGATAAGGGTTAGGAAGGTCGCCGCGAGAATCACTATAAATGTAATCATGCGAATGTCCTTGCTCGCACTGGTTATTTCACTCTTGAACATCGTACCGGCAATTTTCCAGCCCGTTGCTTCATTGGTAGCAAAGATCATCGTTTTCGGTTGCTCATTGAATACATAATCGAATTGACCTTCTTTACCCTCATACATTTCATCCAACAAACCACTAGCTTCCTGTGTACCTGCATCTGCTACAGGCGATACGACATAATTTTTGTTTGCATCCAAAATAATGACGTAACCTTCTTTACCCACCTTAATGGATGCTTGCTCTTGCAAGTCTGTTAGATCCAGAGACAAACCGACAACACCGGATTGGTCCTTTAATGTTTTGGAGATAAATACAACGGCAACGCCATCGGTATTAACAGACACAGCGGATACAACGGCTGTACCCGGCTTTTCCATCGCTAGTTTGTACCACTCCCGCTCCCTAGGATCATATGCATCTCCCCGCGTACTGCTTGCTGTTGCTTTACCCCGAACCATGACTCCTTCCGTTGTTCCCACAAAAATGTTCATGGCATCGGGATGCAAGCCCAGATATTGCTCCAGCTTCAACTGAAGCTCTGGACTATCGTTCTCCCCTTTGACCAAGCTCGGATCAAGGGCATCCGCAAAATAGTTAATGTCATGGATCTTGTAGTTCACTTGGCTTTCTACAATGGTATTGGCCGTACTCACACTTTGCTTGGCACTATCCACTAATTGTCCTTGTACGCCATCTTCAGCCATCGTTAGTGTGATCAAGCCGATCGCCAAGCTTGGCAGGAGCAGAACGGCCAGGAAGGAGACCAATAGTTTGTTCCTTATATTCCAGACGAAACCTTTCTTTTTCTTCTTCTTTTTATTTTGATTATGTTTTGGTTTAGCAGGTTTCGCTGCTTTCATTGGTGTATTATCCTGAGTTTCACTCATGTCTTTATCCCCCTCTAAATGTAAAAATGCCCTCTTTCTTTGTATGTATGAATCAATCTAAAAGGCTTATCTTATATATCGGCTAAATGAGGGGATTTATTTGAGAGAAAAATGTGCAGGCACGCCAAACAAGTCACCTCTGATCAGAAGTGACTTGTACAAGGTACGGATTACTAATTATTCCATGTATTAGATGAAGTATTAGAGTACGGATCGCCTGGAGGTTGTGCCGAGGGTTTACCAAAATAGTAGCCCTGTGCGAGTTCAATACCTATGGAGCGACAGAATTCAAACTCTTCCATCCGTTCGATCCCCTCGGCAAGGACTTGACCTCCAAATCGACTCGACATCTCAACAATATGAAGAATTTGCTGTTGTTTGGTCGAATCCTGATCACAACGATCAATAAGACTTCGATCTATTTTGACAAAATCCGGTTCTAACCGATTCATCAACTCTATTGTTGAATATCCAGCACCCACATCATCCAGTGCAACCGACATTCCACGGGAACGATACACCTCAAATATCTGCTGCAAGATGGGCATATGTTGGATCTGCTCTGTTTCCACGACTTCAAACACAAAATCTTTAGGGTCCAGCGAAAGACGTTCAATCGCTTCAAACGTATGTGTCAGACAATATTCGGGATTATATATGGAGGAAGGCAGGAAATTTACGAAGCGTTTCACACCATGCGGCAAAAAAACAGCACTGGTCTCAATGGCAGTAATTCGCGCCATTCGATCCAGAAAAGAATGTAGTCCAGTCTCGCGTGCAACTTCAAATAATTCATAGGAACTGAAGGATTTGCCATTCTCAGCAGGACGAAGCAAAAACTCGTATCCGATAATCTGCTCCGATGCATCAACGATGGGCTGCATATGACTGCTGAATTCATGTTCCAGAATGATGGAAACAAGCTCCGCATGCCTGAAACGTGACTCCTGCATGCTTAGACTAATCCAGCTTTCTTCATTCGCCTGTTCGTATAAAGGCATAATCTGAACGGTTAGGGAATCACGTAATGTCGAATCCATTTCGCTGATCTTTTCTATTAAGCTCTGAACCGCCTCAAGATTTGAAAAATGCATCCACATCATATCATCCGACGTCTCGATAAGTCTTCCCGGCGTTTGCAGCGCTTCCAGCAAAGCGGGGGAAATGGGACGCAGGTACAAGGTACCTTGGCCCTCTATAGGATAGATTGGACTGCAGCCACTGCAATTCATGTAGGACCCCCTTGCCAATTTATGATTCCATGTCCATTAATGATTACTGGTATATACCCAAAGTTTGTAAATATTATATCATGGGTCTTAAAATTAATCTCTACTGTTTTGATGACTTCGTATATGACGGTTGTTGAAACAAATATATTCAAAATTTGCAGAAAAAAGACCGACAGTCTGATGACTGTCGGTCTCCTCCTCTCCGCTTATTAAACGTTATGAAGCGGGAATCACGATTTTCTGTCCAACTTTCAGGTTATGCACATTTGAGATTTTGTTAGCTGTTGCCAGCTTACGCCAGTCCACACCATATTTCAAACCGATGCGGTACAGGTTATCCCCTTTTTTCACCACGTATACAACCTTGTTGCTAGTTGCCGGTTTCTCAGGTTGTGGCTTAGGCGTTGGTGTTGGAGTTGGTTTAGGCGTCGGTGCTGGCTCCGTACCTGTTTCAGGTGTTGTCGTTGCTTCACCTGTCAGTTTCAAGCCATACTCTGCAAAACCTTCTTTGTTCGTGCCGATGAACGACATCGCCGGATTCGCTTCAACCAGACCTTTCGCATCCGGGGAAGAAGCAAACACAACTTCAAGATCGTTCAACGCCGCTGCAGTTACACCCGCAGATGGTTTGATTGGTGCCAGGGACCAGTTACCGTCCGCTGCCGGATTAATCGTTTTATTTTCACGGATGTAGTCGATGATCACTTGACGGTTCTCATCCGGTGCAGCCAGAACGATCCGTTTGCCGTCCGGGTTAGCCAGTTTGGATGAAGAAGCACGGTAGTTATTTGTCGCTACAATGAATTTTTGCGCTGGGTCAACCGGTTTGCCGTTAAAGCTCAGGTCCTTAATCCGGCTTGCAGATGCATTAACGATCGCAGCTTTGCCATCGTATTTGGCTGGTTGGGTCACATCAATCTGATACGTTACCCCATCGATAACATCGAAGTTGTACGTTGGGAAGTCATTATTGATCAGTTGCTGTTGTCCACCTTTAGCCGGGTCGATCTGGTTGAACTGGCCTGCAGACCATTCCAGCCATTCTTTCAGTTCTGCGCCGTTAACCATTACAGCATGTACCGTATTTGGATATACGTACAGGTCAGCAACGTTTTTGATCGCAATGGTGCCTTTAGGAATATTCGTGTAATACGAAGCGCCTGAACGTCCACCCGCTTTGAATGGTGCACCTGCCGACAATACAGGGATTTTCTCATATTCCGTACCTTGCATATGTTTTTCGACATACCATTTCTGTGCATTCGTTACGATCTGAATGGATGGATCATCCTGAACCAGAGCGAAGAAGCTGTTGATCGGTGCTGTCGTTTCGCCTACTGGACCACGAACATACTCCAATGTACCTTCATGCTCTTCATGAACCGCATCAATGATGTCTTTATCCGCATCTACCAGTGGCTTTTTGTTCTCAGTGTCATAGATCGGGCGTGCTTCCGTTTTGGAATCCACCACTTTCCATTTGCCATCTACCAGCTCCAGATCCAGATCGATAATACCCAGATGATCACCCCAGAAACCTGGCTCAACAGCAGGAACGCCATTGATTGTGCCTTTCTCAAGGTCTACCCCTTTTTTGCCGGCAAAATCAGCACTTGGGAATACTTTGTGAGCATGTCCAAACAGAATGGCATTAATGCCTTCTACCTGACTCAGGTACAGTACGGAGTTCTCCATCAGGTCCGTTTGAGGGATATCCTCAAATCCGGAGTGAGGAATAGCTACAATAATGTCCGCACCTTCGGCCTTCATTTTTGGAATGAATTTTTTAGCGGTAGCAATAATATCCTTGGCGATGACTTTGCCTTCAAGGTTAGCGCTGTCCCACTGCATGACTTGTGGCGGTACAAATCCGATCACACCCACTTTGATCGTATGTTCCTTGCCAGTCTCGTCCGTTACTTTTTTATCCAAAATCTCATACGGTGTGAAGTAATTCTTGTCATTCGTCTCATCATCATCACCATCGTCTACATAGACATTGGCATTAATGTAAGGGAAGTTCGCTCCCTCCAGCGTCATGTCCAGGAAGTCCAGACCATAGTTGAACTCATGGTTACCGATGTTACCTGCATCATAATCGAGCAGATTCATCGCTTTATATACAGGGTGAGTTTCACCCTTTTTCAGTGGATCAATCTTCGCCACATAGTCTCCCAGCGGGTTACCCTGAATCAGATCACCATTGTCGAACAGCAAGCTGTTCTTGGCTTCATCACGCGCTTTCTTGATCAGTGTAGCTGTTTTGGCAAGGCCATACTGGTCTGTCTCTTTGTCGGAATAATAGTCGTAGTTAATCAGATTGTCATGAATGTCTGTTGTCTCCATGATCCGCAGTTTAACTTTGGCAGCATCCGCAGCCGATACAGGTACCGGAAACACCGCAAGCACGTTTAATGCAACCAAAGCGGCAGTCAGGCTTGATAATACTTTTTTACTCGTTTTCAAAATAACCCCTCCCGGTTATGTACATTGAATCATGCATTATTGGGCAAACGAAGAGCGCAGAAAAAAGATAGATTTCATGGGTTGTGCGTACTGACGCTCTGATGACATGCATCCGAATTTCAGGTAAGTTTATCTCACATGAACATCTATTTATGTCTGTGCTTGTCGTTTACATTCCAAATCATAACGCAATGTTCAGCCATTGAAAAGCATTATTTTTTACATTACCCGCACATATCTAGGCCGGTTTACATTATCATGCGTGATTTCGACATTTTTTTCAACATTTTAGTAGGTATTTAGTGCTCACTAGCTTTAAAATACGTATATTACATGTTTCTTACATGTATATCCATTCATCATTATTCACTCATATCAAAAACCGTGAAACCTTAAAGGCTTTCACGGTTGGAGTGAACTCTGCGCGCATTCCGCAAAAGGACGCTATTTGGCAGAGGTTATTTTCATCGTTGGATTATTGTTCCCACACATGATGTTCATGATCTTTCCCTGTATATTCAATACGAGTCGGAGTGATGTCCAGAATGACATAGTTCGGATCATTAGGTCCATCGAACCACGCCTTCAGTTCGTCATTCCATACTTGCTCACGCAAACCTTCGTTCTTGGTCACTTCACAGGTTCCTTCAATCTCAACGACTTCCTTGGAACCACCAGCCTCATAACCAAGCAGCAGGCTAACATTCGGATTATTCTCCAGTTCCTCTACTTTGTGTGTACGGCGGTTCGTTGCCAGATGAATGTTCAGTCCATCGTTGAAAAGCGCCATATAGCGGGATTTCGGTTTACCATTCTCTACAGTCGAGAAGCTGCAAAAAGGGTTGTTTTCCAATGCTTTTACAATGTTTTGTTCCAATTCAGTCTGGTTCATGGGAAGTGCTCCTTTCGGTTTGGGGGAATATTGGGAGGACTTTTGTAGGCGGTCGTTCCGGGTACGGATCGTTCTTTGGATCGCTGTTATCTCACGATGATCCTGATCACTTCCTCATATACATTGGATTAAAACCGATTCACACTGGCACTACGATGACAGAACAACCTTCCAATCGCTGTTACCCCCAGATTTTCTGATTCCCTTTTTCTAAAGGGAAAATCCGGGGATAAAGGCGAGCGCTTCGCTTTTTCAGGTTTCTTCTGTCCTCTCCGTTATCGTGTGAATGCTTAATTCCAAAGGATATATGAATAAAAATTCAAGATGCGAACGCTTCGCTTCCTCAGAATCGATTCCGTCCCCTCCACTACGTCTACCGTTCTCCCAATTAAGGGTGAATAATAAAAAGTACAAGAGAAGTGTAGTTGTTACTCTCTCTTTTGTTTAATGACAGTTCATTAATAGCTTATTACTAGCGCAAGCTTAATGCAGCTCTGTAATAAGCCTGTACTTATAGTGTACCCACCTCACCTGTGGTGAATCCCATGAACCAGGTATGCAAACGTGACAAAATCGGAAAAGTTCTTTATAAAAATGTTTACATAAAGGCATTAGCCCTTATGGCTCCTATGATCATTTTAATTCAAATCTCCAAGATAGATTGATGAAGAACCCGATTGAAGCAGTAGCTCACCAATGGTTTTTGGATATAAACGAACCTGAGACAGCTCTTCCAGCGCAATCCATTCCACGGCGACTTGATGGTCGTCAGGATTGGAGCCTTCAAAAATAGTTGCCTCCGGATTGATCAGGCTGCACGCAAAATAAAATTCAACCTGGTGGATATCTGCATCCCACTCGGCGAATTCATGATTTTTTCCGATATACTCTCGAATATGCAACAACTCTCCCACGTTCACAGCCTGGCCAATCTCCTCCAGACATTCACGTGCGACCGCATCCTTGAGTTCTTCACCTTTCTCCTGTCCTCCACCCGGGAACACATAAGCGGTACCATATTGGTCTTCCAGCCGAATGACCAGCAATCGTCTATCCTGCACAATAACGGCCTTCGCCGAGTTGCGTATGGGTTTCATTCTGTTCTTTCACTCCTTGTCATTCCAAAATTATGCGCGGATAACTGAATGCCTTCCGATTCCAGCACACGACGAATCTCTTGAGCAAATGCTAGAGCATTCGCTCCGTCACCGTGGATGCAGACCGTCTCTGCCTTCATGGAAACCCGCGTGCCATCCGTGGATACAACCACGCCGTCTTTCACCATCTGGAGCACTTGAGCAATCGCTTGTCCCGACTCTTCAATGACAGCCCCCGCTTGGCTTCGAGGGGTTAGCTTACCATCCGCCCCATAGGTTCGATCCGCAAACACCTCGCTCACACTGCGCAGACCGATGCGATCCGCAGCGTGAATCAGCTTACTGCCCGCCAGACCATACAAATACAGCTCGGGTTGTACTTGATAGATCGCCTCCACGATGGCTTCAGCAAGCTTCGTATCTTCTGCAGCCATATTGTATAAGGCGCCGTGCGGTTTCACGTGATGCATTTGCCCCCCACTTGCACGGACAAAGGCATCCAGCGCACCGATCTGATACACCACCATGTCATATGCTTCCCGTGGCGTAATGTCCATACGTCTTCTGCCAAACCCTTGCAGATCCGGCAATCCGGGGTGAGCGCCAATTGCCACCTGATGCTCCAATGCCTTCTCCACCGTGATCCGCATCGTAGCCGGGTCCCCTGCATGAAACCCGCAGGCTATATTGGCTGACGTAATTAAGGGCAGAATGGCTTCGTCCGATAACGTGCGATATATACCATAACTTTCGCCCAGATCACAATTGATATCCAAGGTTTTCAAGGTATTCATTGAGCGCCCTCCATTCCTGCCATTCTTCTGCGTATCAGCTTATCCATGAGCTGCATATTGATCTCCTGTTCCATGTACAACTGTCGGGCTTGATCATGCGTAATCTGTGCAAAAGAAATTCGGGTTCCCGGCCTAGCCTGAGCCAGGATTGGCATATCCACCTGAGCTACCTGTGCTATGACAGGATAACCTCCAATCGTCTGATGGTCTGCCATCAAGATGATCGGCTGACCATCGGGTGGCACCTGCACCGTGCCATAGGTAACGGCTTCTGACAGCCGATCCAGCGGCTGATTCAACTCCAGTCTGGAGCCTTGCAGGCGATAGCCCATCCGATCGGATTGCGGAGAGATTACGTATTTTTCGGCATAGAAATGTCCCAGACTCGCCTCGCTGAACAGCGAGCTGTCCTTGCTCTCCATCACACGAATAACAGCTCTCCCATAATAGTCAGGTCTTTCACGTTCAGATAAGAACCACGCAGGCGCCAATATTCGGCGGCCCCGCTCACTTTCTTCTACCTGCTGCTCCATACGCTTCATCCATACTTGTGCTTCACCAGAAGGTTCACCTGTAGATAACAGGTCTGCCACACGCAGGGGTCTTCCTGCCAAACCGCCAATACCTGTCTTAAGATCTGTACTTCGACTGCCCATCACTTCCGGTGCAGCTATTCCACCCGCTAACGCCAGATAACAACGCAAGCCATGACGACACGGGCCAAATTTCATTACACTTCCAGCCCGCACCAGCACAGGACGCCACAAAGGTACAGGCAGATGATCCACCGTTGCTGTCAGATCCCCCCCACATAATGAGACTAGCTGGCTCTCCTGAAATCGAAGCTCCGGCCCCGTCATCGTCATCTCCAGCAGTGCTGCATTTCGGGGATTGCCCACAAGCATATTGGCGGCTCTGGCTGCAAAGGTGTCCATGACGCCGCCAGGATGAATACCATACCGGCGATAGCCGGTTCTGCCTTCATCCTGAATGGTAGATAACAGCCCAGGACGAATCACTTCGACACTCATCGTTCATCCTCCATCCGCTTCAACGCCAGATAGTCCTGCTTCGTAATCTGTTCAAATCGAACCCGATCACCTGTTGCCAGCAAACTTGGTACCTTCTCATCCGGCCGAAACAACCGGAGGGGCGTTCGTCCAATACATTGCCATCCTCCGGGTGTATCTAGCGGATAGATTCCTGTCTGTTTGCCCCCAATCCCAACTGTACCGGCCTCTACCCGAAGCCTTGGCGTTGCCCGTCTGGGCGTAGCAATCCGTTCAGATAACCCACCGAGATACGGAAAACCTGGGGCAAATCCAATCATATGGACCAGATAATCCCCGGATGTATGAATTGCAATAACGTCCTCTGAGGTCAGTCCATGCTCACTGGCAACATAGTTCAGATCAGGCCCCCATTCGCCACCGTAACATACGGGAATCGTGACCGTTCTGGGCTTGTCTTGTACGGATTCCTTCATTTGGTTCAACTGTTGAAGCAAAGCGCGGCACAACTCGGGGTACGGGGAGATGAACGGATTATAAAATAGTGTAACGGATGTGTATGAAGGCACCCATTCGATCATGGCAGGCAGAGTTCTTTTTTCCAGCAAAGCACATACAGACGCCACTCTGCGCTGTACCGCGACAGACAAGTGATCCCCGCAATCGATGATAACGGCTGTCTCACCCAGCGGAAACAAAATCTCCTTTGTCCAAGCATACGGTAATTCGCTCATGCGCGATCTCCCCTCTGTCCACACGTTTAGCGTATCGTTATTTATCTCTCTCCAATGTCAGCAATACTAGTGAACGAACCGCCGGAAACGGCTCGTCTTCTTCTGTACGTATCGCAAGATACAGTGTCTGCAAAAACAGACGCACATTCAGGTCCCTATGACTGGTATCCAGAAATGATCTGTTTACTGCCTTAGTTTCTTGATGAAGGGAATCGATCCACAACGTAATATCTTTTTGCTCCAGCAGATTGCGACGAAGAATGGTCACTACAGCATGCGCTATTCGCTGATCTTCATCATGGATGTAAACGTCACTTGATTCGGTTATTTTCCGACTGATTGTATGCAGAAGTTCCAGCAGTTCCATTCGCTCCAGATATGGTGACTGAGCCAGGTCTTCAACCGCATCCGCCGCATGTGCGGGGGCATGCGCCCAGCCCTTATCATCGACATAGCCGCGAAGATCTTTTTCACATGCCAGATATGTAATCGACCGATGATGAATCCCTGCGATATCCACCTTGTTCAGGAAAGGTTTCTCACGATCCAGATTCAGGATTGGAGGCAGTAACAATATGGAGAACGTCCGTGTAAACACACTGTCCGTTCCCTGCTCTCCGATGCCATGGAAGAGGTGCTGATCATCCAGAGCCAACTGCAACAGATGCCTCAGCTCGTCTTCCGTAAATACACCCTTTCCAATCCAGGTTGCAAACGTAATATAGATCAATTCATCCCGCAGGACAGGGTCAGGACTGCCAATATGTTTCATCATATGCAGCGCCAATTCGTAAGGTTGTTCCACATGGTCTATGGACCGATTAGCTGACTGGATATGCTGCAATTTTTGCTTTAACGTCAGAGCATCCATCTATTGTGCATCCTTGGACGAATTCAAATGCACGCTGCAATTGTACAGTTCGCATTGCCATGTATCATCTTTCTTGGCAATCCGCGTAATGGATGTATTGGACAGCTTCACGCTAATATCAAGCTCAGGCACCAGACCTCGTAATGTATTCCGCAGGACGGCTCCGTGACTGACCACGATTACTTTGCCATCAGGATGCTGCTGTACAATCTCTTCAAGCACTGCACTGCCTCGAACAGTCCCTGCATCTGCAAGCTCCCGTCCCAGATCCAGGGTACTCCAGTCCGCTCCCCACTTGGCTAACCGTTCCTCTTCCGTCGTTCCTTCGACCTGTCCTCCGCCCATCTCGCGAAGTCTGGAGTCCAGATGGATCTCCTGAATGCCCAAGCGATCACCAATGATGCGAGCCGTCTCACTTGCACGTTCCAAGTCACTTGCATAGATGGCATCCCATGATTCCTCTGCCAGTCTCGTTGCAAGTAAAACCGCTTGTTCCCTTCCCTCCTGATCCAGCGGATTGTCCGTCTGGCCCTGAGAACGTTTTTCCTTATTCCACGCTGTGCTTCCATGGCGAATCAGTGCAATTTCAGTCATTGTTGTTCCTCACCTTTTTCGATATGAAGTTCATCTTCTGTAAAATGTTTGCGTGCCTTTGGCTTGGCAAATTTGCCGCCATTATATTGAGCAGATCCGTTTCTCGGGATCGAGAGACTGTCCCACGCTGTTTCTTTAAGCATTTTTGCGGCAAATACCATCTGTCCGACATGATATGGATAGTGCGCCAATTGCCGAATAATGGCCTCCATGACGGTATGCCCTTCATTGCGAATATATATGATATGAGACAATTGTTCCGGGGTAAATGAACGAATGGCTTCGAGTAGGCACGTCCAGCCTTCCTCCCATTTGGCAATCAACTCTTCCCGGGAAGCAATATCATTCACGAATTCGGCATCCCGTTCACGCCAAGGTTTCTCTCCATCTGTTGTCAGTACATCTGTCCAACGGGACAGCATATTGCCCCAGAGATGTTTTACAATCACCGCGATGCTGTTCGCGTCTTCATTCCAGGATTGAAACAACTGCTCGGACTCCAGTTGCGCCATAGCTTTTTCCCCGAGCTGCTTGTAATACAGAAATTGCTTCTCCGCCGTTTCCAGAAAAACCTGATTCATATCCATCCGTTAACCACCCTTCGAAAAAAGTAATATCGCCCTGATCACGTTCATCCCGATACGTCACTTGCCTTTATTCAGGAAATGAGAATGTACCATCAGCATTCGGTTCAAATGGAATGACTTTACGTACCGCATCCAAATTAAGTTCTCCATAAATATGTGGAAATAGTTCATTCAATCCGTATAGATCTTCATACACCAGTTCCGGCTTTAACGCCTTCTCATCAATACTAAGCAATAACAGATCCGTGCAACCTGCATAATATTGCCCGGCTACCCATGGAATCTGTTCCTTGGTGGAACAATGAATGAATCCGTCTGTCTCCAGGCTGTCTGGTGCATACTCACTGCCCTTGGACACTTCCTCCCACAATGAACGGGAAATAATACTGTAGATCATGGTTCCGCCTCCTTCATTTTCTGCGATGTACCCTATGTGTCGTTGGAAATATTATAGATCATCCCGGATACGGGAGTACATTTTTTGATCTGTAAAGATACCTTTGATCTTCAACTGTTTACGCAGCAAACCTTCATACGACATGCCCAGTTTCTCCATGACACGTGCTGAGCCTATGTTGCCTGCATTACATTTCCCTTCCAGCCGGTTGCAGTCCAGTTCCTGAAAACAATAATCCACGATGGGTTGCATCGCTTCTACAGCGAGCCCCTTGCCCCATTGACTGCTGGCTATCCCGTATCCCAATTCAGCACTTTGCATGTCTTCGTTGAGATGAAAAATGCCACCTCTCCCGATTAACGTCCCTGTTTCCTTCAGGACAAAAGCCCAGATATGGACCGTTTTCCGTTCATAATTATCCAGTACCCGTTGAATATATTGAATGGAATCTTCAACCGTCTCATGGCAATTCCACAAGCTTTGCTGACTCACCCTTGGATCAGAGGCAAACGCATAATATTCGTCAAGATCATCCATCGTAAGACGTCTCAGTCTTAAGCGCTGTGTTTCGAATTCGGGTGATTCGGCAAAAAGTTTTTCTACATTCATTCAGCATACCTCCATGATTCACTTGAGTTCAGGTTCCACCCATCTTATTTCTCAGGAAATAACGATCGATCATAACCATGCATAGAATACCGACCATATATCGAATCAGATCGATCACCAGAAAACCATGTCCCAAAATAAGTGCACCCCATACGGTTGAACGTATTTCAATCAGCCAAGGCGTCTGAATCAACTGTGAGAACTCAATCATCCAGCTGAATGCACAGCTCAAACACATCGCCCATACCAAACTGCGACGAGGCCACACCATGCGTACTCCGAAATAAATCATACCCGCCCAACATGCATCCCCGAAATGTTCGTACACCCAACCCGGCAATCGTTCACCATAGTGTCTGGATGCGAGTCCTGCCGCCATGGTCATCATGACTGCGAAGAAATAGATCAGCCTGTCTCTGATAAGTACGATTTTCAATCAATCACACGCCTTCATCAAGCACTTGTAAAATAAATTGCGTTTTGGCAGCGGTATACGATTCCCTGTCTTCCTTATTCTCATCAGCAAGCTTCATCTTAAGGGTGGCGTAAGCTTCCACCAGATCAGGGCGTTTTCTGAGCACATCCCGAAACTGCATTTGACGATTCCAACGTTCTTCTCCCGGGCGCATCAGATGAAGGTGTACAGCTCTCTTGCCATCCTTAACCTTCACCCAGAATCGTCTATAATCCCGACCATCCAGTTCAGGCGGAACGTAGTTCCAGCCCAACGGATTCAACTGATCGGCAATCCGATCCATGTCATCCCATGACTGAACCTCTGCCATCAGATCAATAATGGGTTTGGCGGGTAACCCTGGTATGGATGTACTTCCAATATGTTCGAATTGATGGATATTAAATTGCTCTAAAAGGTGTTGAAGTTGCCGAATTTCTTCCTGAGCCTGCAAGTCCCAATTCGGATTGGGCGGAGCGATCTCTACCGACTCTGTCGCCCAGGCAGGCCAGTTTTCCGGTTGCATTGGATCTGTCATTCAGGTATCTCCTCTTCCACATGACATCTTAAATGGTAACCTTCTCTGTATTTTTCATAGGTGCGTTGCTTCATGCATTCAATCGTAGTACTCCGTTGAAATGTAAGTATGGAACTTAGGGATAGAAGAAGATATTTCAGGTAAGCCAGATCACTAGAGTTAGGGTCTGAGCTTATAATCGATGCTTTCATATTCATCCACCCATTCCCGTTATATTGTTGTTAAAACAGAAGGCATTCCAGATCCCTATTTCTATATATCCAAAAAGGAGCGTATGTCTACGCCCCTAATTGTCTGATACCCTTGATCATATAATGCTATTTAACGTGATGATGTACTGAATTTTTGGATTGATGCAAAGTGCTTCATTATATAAAGATTTATTTTACCGTAACAGGGATGGTCACTTTTTTGTTGCCCCACTTGGCCGTTATGGATGTTTTACCTTTGCCTACAGCTACAATCTTGCCATTCGTTACTGTCGCTACGCTCGGCTTTGTGCTACTCCACACCGCACTGTCAGTCACAACAGTGGTTTTACCCGTATCATACTGGGCCATCACACTCAGCGTTGTACTTCCCTGTGGGGATAAAACCAGTTTTTTCTGACCTGAAATTAGCTTTTTGAGCAAAGGTACAACGGTAACCTCTGCCTTTATTGTCTGATTTTGATAAGTTCCTGTCAAGGTGGCTTTTCCTTCAGTCAGCGTTTTGACTGCTCCATTTTTTACGATAGCTACATTTGTATTGGAAGAGGTCCATATCACTTGTTTCGAAAGGTTGATCGTCTTGCCGTTTGCATAGGTGCCAATCACCTTCAACGCTTTGGACTTCTTGATGTTCAGCTGCATAGATGCAGGTGTAACCTCAACTTTGGTAATTTCGTCCGTCACAGCAACGGGCACTTTCACAATCGTTGTTCCGTATTTGCCTTGAAGCAATACTCTGCCTGGCGTAACGCCTTTGATTTTACCGTTTTCCAGCACAGCCGCGCTACTTGATACCGACCATACAATCTCAGACGTCACATCCTCTACCTTTCCGTTCGCACGTGTAATGCTTACTTTCGGGAGGGTGTTTTCACTGCCTTTAACAAAATTATAGGAGTTTGGTGAAGCTTTGATGCTTTTGATCTTCTCCTGAACTTGCACAACCAACTGGGCCTTAACCCCGTCTACTTCTGCAAAAATGGTTGCTTCGCCTGCGGCCACAGCCTTGACTTTGCCTTTCACCATCGTTGCAACTGCTGCATTACTCATGGACCAAGTCACGCCTTCGGTAACATCCTGCTTATTATCAAAACCTTCTACTGTGGCCATCACCTGAAGTGTAGCTGTTTCGGATACACTCATCTTCTGCGGACTGTTATTGGTTATTTCAATCGATGTCACATCACCTGTAGCCGCCAAGGCCAACGAAGGGACAAGTATTGTTAATGCCATAATTAGAGCAAGCGTGCCTCGAAGCGCCAGTTTGATTCTACTCATTTCTATCTCCATCTCCCATAATCCAATATTTTACTTCTATTATATTATATCGGATATGATTGGCATAAAGTTGAATAACGCAAGTGGGAGTCTTGGAACAATTCATGATTTTCATTGTATAATATGGGAAGGTCGCGTAATACTGTTTTAATAAACCTAAAAGATGGGGGTGGGATATGTATGATCGAAAAGAATTTGCTTGATATGGTTTCACCTAAAAATAATCGTAAACGTATGAAAGCTATCGTCACTTCGACATCCACCATGATTCGTCCTGAAGACGAAATGGTTCTATTGATGAAAACAGCCCGCAATCGTTTCAAAAAGGCCCTTGAATCTGGACAAATTGAAATCATTAACGAGCGTGAATGGAAGCTGCGTTAACATTTTAAAATAATTTTATCTACTTACATAAACGAAGAAATTTAGTGATCAAGAAAGTAAGCTATATCTTAGGTCCGAGCATTAACAGATCAGTTAAATTTGGCACAAAATTTTAGGGGATGGATTGATTAAAAAATGGTACCGCTTAAAAGGGGATGTCCCTCGTCATTTTACAAGACGTGTGGAACATCCCCTCTTCTAGTGCCTAAAGCGTCACATAACCTCTCTACTTCACTTCATCCTGCTCTGGCAAAATCAAGCTCTCCACGCCTCCCATATAGGGCCGCAGGGCTACCGGAATGCGAATGCTTCCATCCTCTTGCTGATGATTCTCAAGCAACGGAATCAGGATACGCGGCGATGCCACCGCCGTATTATTCAGCGTGTGACAATAGGCCAACTTACCCTCGGCATCCAGGCAACGAATATTCGAACGGCGAGCCTGAAAATCATGCAGATTCGACGACGAATGGGTTTCCCCATATGCACCACGGCTCGGCATCCAGGTCTCGATGTCATACTGTTTGTACGTTTTCTGCGACATATCTCCGGTGCACACGGCGACAACACGATACGGCAGTTCAAGTAATTGCAGCAATTCCTCAGCGTGTCCCGTAATCTCTTGCAGCATGCGCTCCGATTCTTCCGCATCAGGGGCACAGAGAATGACCTGCTCGACTTTGGCAAACTGATGCACACGGTACAATCCGCGTACATCACGTCCGCCGGAGCCAACCTCACTACGGAAACACGTCGATACCGCGGCCAGCTTCACCGGCTCCTTCACATCGACAATCTCATCCGCATAATACGAGACAAGCGGCACTTCAGAAGTCCCCACCAGCCACTTGTTCTCCCCTTCGAGTTCGTAGACCTGATCCCGACCCGTTGGGAAGAATCCGGTGTTCACCAGCGCATCCTCCCTGACCATCAGCGGAACCTCCATTGGTGTAAAGCCGTGCTTCAGCAACAGATCCAGCGCCAGTTGCTGTACTGCC
The DNA here is from genome assembly GCF_037974355.1 of Paenibacillus sp. FSL R5-0517. Taxonomy (NCBI): domain Bacteria; kingdom Bacillati; phylum Bacillota; class Bacilli; order Caryophanales; family Paenibacillaceae; genus Paenibacillus; species Paenibacillus sp. FSL R5-0517. The sequence continues at coordinate 484,782 of NZ_CP150235.1, read as the reverse complement.
CGATGTAATAACAGGCCAGCGCCGTTCAATACATAGCTTCTTGTACCACCAATCTTAACGCCACGGGGAATATCGATCAGATCATGCAACTCCCCAAGTTCCACGTGATCTTTGGTGGTATACTCGAACGTTGGAACCTCTCCCACACGTCGCAATTCCACATTATCCTCATCCGACGTGCCTTTCGGGGTATCCGGGGATACGATATTAGGTACCAGCCATTGCAGCCTGGTTACTTCCTCCTGCACAGGGGCGAGCTTCGCTTCCACCTGTTCCAACTGTTCATTGATCTGTTTCACCTGCGCCCGCAAACCATCGGCCTCTTCCCGATTCCCGGCTTGCATGAGTCTGCCGATGTCTGCGGATAACGTATTGCGTAATCTGCGCCCTTCTTCCGATTCCTGCAAAAGTGCTCTGCGTTCCTCATCCCGCTCCAGCAATGTGCGAATGTTAATCTTGATTTTTTTCCCGTCTGCTGCCGCCTGAACCTCTTCTGCGTGTGCCCGAATCCACTTCATTTCCAACATGGTCACCGTCTCCTTTGGCTGTAAAAATACAAAGAGCGCCCTCATCCCTTGGGACGAGGAGCGCTCTGCTCGCGGTGCCACCCAACTTGCTGAATCAGGATATCCTGCTTCCAGCCTCTTGGTCCGCGATAACGGGCGGTTCCGGTTAACTTGGGGAAATATCGCTCCCCTGGCGAAAACGCCTCCGAGTTGGATGCTCATCAACGGCATGGTCCGATCTGTAATTGTTGTGTCTCAGTATATACGAACGATAGACCAGATTGCAACCTTTTGTATCGATCAGGAATTCATGGCACAACGTAACCTGTCCTGTTATGATAGACTTTGTCTTCATGGTTGCGCTTTATTGTGATCCTCAATTTATGTATATATGTAGAAGGAGTTCTTTATGAAAAAATTACTTTGGATCGGGTGTCTCTCCTATTTCCTCATTGGACTTGCCCACGTTGTGCTTGGTTCCATTCTGCCCGTTGCACTGGAACATTACGGCAAAGATTATAGCCAGGGCGGGACATTGATCTTCGCTCAATTTGCCGGATTCCTGGGCGGTGTATTGTTATCTCCGTGGCTGAACCGACGCTTTGGTAAAAGGGGAGGCCTGTTAATCGCAACAGCATTGCTCTGTATCGCAGAATTATCCTACATGCTGTTGCCGCCATGGGGCTGGATGTACGTCATCGCACCCGCTGCCGGTTTCGGATTCGGAATGGTTGAAGCTGTCATTGGCACCATTATCATCGCTGCAATCAAAGACAATACTGCTGTTGCCATGAGCCGACTGGAAGTGTTATTCGGGATCGGAGCGATGGTCATGCCGCTCATGGCCAGCGGTCTGATTGCTGCCGGATACTGGCGTTTATCCTTTCTCGTTGTTGCGATCTGCGCAGCGCTGACCTTTGCTTTCTGGGCGAAAGGATCATTCGGTGAGCTGGACAAGGTTCTGGAGCGACGGAAGCCAGCCGATGCTTCGAGACACACTCACACTGCCAGTGCATCAGGTGAACCGCATTCCGCAGATACCCGTATACCCGGCCCAACCTATCGTGGACGCAACCTGACTCTTCTGGTTCTGTTCGTCCTGTTCTTCTTCCTTTATGTTGGCACTGAGATGAGCCTTGCAAACTTCATGCCAGCGATCCTGATTGAGAAAATGAACATGAAGGAAGCCGGAGCAGCGCTTAGTGTCACCTGCTTCTGGATTGCCATGTCTGTAGGACGACTCTTCGCGGGATATATCGCAGAGAAATTCCAGTACCGCGTCTATGTGCTGTACAGTTGTCTTGCATCTGTGCTTTTGTTAATGGTGTTTCCATTTACAGACCAAATCTGGTCTGCGTTTCTCATCATCTTGCTACTCGGACTTGCCATGTCAGGCATTTTCTCGATTGCCCTAGTCTTCGCCAGTAAACTGCTGCCTGGAACCGAAGAATCCACACCTAGCATTTTGATTGCCTCAGGTGGGGTTGGCGGTGCCATTTTGCCTTTGACCACGGGATGGAGTCTTGATCATCTGGCGGTTAATCAATCCGCATGGATGCTTGCTATCTTTGCAGTTGGCCTGCTTGTCATTAGCGTGATCACGTACCAGTGGCAGAACAAACATTTGGTCGATCCAGCGACTTAACAGCTATGGGTGATACAGTCCAGAGCGATAGAATCAGAATTACCTATTAAAGAAATCGAAATGTCTACTGTCATGACTTGACGGTAGACATTTTTGGTAGCGTTACTCTGTTTTTTACGAACCCAGCACACGCTATTCCGCTCCATTTCTGTATGTTCGAAATCTAACGAACCTTAGAGAAGTTATTGTAGATAAGCAGCTTCAAATCAAGGTCTTGTTGCATTTTTTTGCATATTAACGCCGCTGAGATTCGTTAGATTTTTCATTCCCCAAGAACCGACTTAATAAAGTGTTCTCGATTCGTTACGATCTATTCATTTGCACAAGATTGCCCAGGAAATACTTTAAGGCCATCGGAATTACACACTTTTGTTAACAGTAGGCATTATATGCCCGTTGCTCTTGATGAATTTACCGAATACATATCGTACGAGCGGCCCTAGAATGATCAACTGATATGGAAGTGCCAGACTGAAATTACGAGCGATTGTATGCAGGTACGTACCAAGTACGGATACCACATTTAATTGGTCCGCAAGATACGCTGAAATCATTCCGTACAAAGACATGATCAGGACCATGCCAATCACCATAAAAAATGACATGACCAGCACACCAAGAATCTTGTTGGACTTGTCAAAAGGTAAGGAAAATGCAATTTTTCTCGCTACTGGGCCAACAATGAAGGACTCTACCAGAAAAGCGATGACAAAACACAATAGGAATTGAAACAGGATCTCAAGCGGGGACAACTTGCCAAGTATCCCAGTGTGCCACAAATTGAAAGTCATCATCACCAGGACCATTCCTGTACACATCATTAAGCCGAAAATAATTTGTTCCTTCTTGCTCGTTGGCAATTCTCTCATCCTCTCTGTTTACCTTCGTAATTATAGAGATGATGACTCCCACTACATAAGTGAACATTCCGTGAACAAATCTGATTTTCAAGTTTTGATAAACCGGAGAAAAAGTTAAGCTCAAGAGAATACGATTTTTTCTACAACATAAATTTCCAGAGAAAAGACAGTTTGGATAACGCTGTGATTGCTATTCGTTTGAAAATAGAGCCTTTCTGATTCGTAGATTCTGCTGGATGTTCATCTTTAACCGCAAGTGTACTATGTGCACGTTTGATATCCATAGCCTCTGTTAGTTCGTTGGCGAATGCAGAACCGTAAATGACCACAGCGGATTCGGTATTTAGGAAGGCAGATCTGGGATCAAGATTATACGAACCAACCATGCTGAGGTAATCATCCATGACAAATGATTTGCCGTGTATGGAATAAGGGCCTTCGTATTCATATACGGCCAGACTGGTATCAAGCAACCGTTCCTTAGAGCTTAAGTATCCCGCGAAAGCCAAAGGGTTAGGGGTCTGCTGGATTGAATTCGTCAGCATGACCCATTCTGCTTTTGGATTCATCGACAGATGTACGGCTTTCTCCATTTTCTTGGTAGGAATGGCATATGGCGTCTGAAGGTACACTTTCGACTTTGCTTGATTGGCGAAATGAACAAATGTCCTCCACATGATGGGGTCTTTATACAGCCTTTTAATTGGATTGTGAATGAAAGCAACGTGGTCGGAATGAAGCGCTCCTCGAACCCATTCCTTGGGCAACACTTTCACAAAAGGATCACTCTGAGCCTGGGCTTTTTGATATAAATCAGCCAGCTGAGCCAGCTCTTTTAACCCTTTTGCATGATGCTGACGTTTTGCATGTTTTTCTGGTTTGGTGAATGGATGGTTCCATAACTGATCTAGATATTGTTTCATTTCAACAACCGTGCTGTTCGTATTATCGTTTGCATTGTAAACAAGGACATCCCGATCAAAAACATAGTCTTTTGGGGGTTGCAATGCCATATATTTATCACCAATATTTTGGCCGCCAATGATTCCATATGTGTTGTCGACAAGAAGGATCTTGTCATGCAGACGATTATGCCATGTCCATGGCATAAATAGGTGGAGTGGTTCATAATATCTTAATTCGACATTGGGATGAGCTGCAATGGCATCTGGAATATCACGCAATTCTCCGCGCATGCTGTGAAAAATCCCGTCTAAAATGATTCGAACTTGAACACCCCGATCAGCCGCATCGAATAAAGCAGCAAAAAAAAGCTGAGATGTTTTTCCTTTTTGAATGGAGTAATAGGCCAGGTCGATGCTTGTTTTTGCCTCTCGAATGGTCTGGATTCTCACCTGACCCGATTGAAAGCCGTCCTCCAGGAGCATTACGCGATCTGTTGTACTTCCTCTTGTTAACGATTTTTGCATATCCGTATTTTCAATAGCAGATGGAGACGGAACCAAAAATAAAAGGTAGGCTGTGAAGAAAACGTAGGCACTATAACACAGAATCATTGCGATTATGGTTTTAAGGATCATTCAGTACTCCCCCATTTTTATGTAAAAGTATTTATTGGTATAGCAGTACTATCTCCTTTTGTACCTAAATTATGTTGTTTAAATGAATCAAGCTGCTCGGCTCAAGGCCAAACGATCAAAAACTAATCACCGAAGCGGCTTAGAAGCAAATAGACGATGACCGGAAATCCGTTCCCATCCAGTTCCTGACTGGACACGACTGGGCCTCTGGCCTATAATTACACCTAGTAATGCCCGTAACTTCATAGTTTCCCAGGGGAGTCGGAATTGGCCGGCTGAGAGTGTATCCCACCAAGATACTAACCCTTAGACCTGATCTGGATCATGCCAGCGTAGGAATCGGAGTATATCGAAATGGCACAGCCCTATGGCTGAACGCCACCTCTCTAACGCCTGCACGCGTCCCGGATTACGGGGCGCTTTTTTTAATGTTCTTTTATATAGCCAGAGAGCTAAAAAAAGTGACGTTATCCGGATCATAGCTGGTATAAATCTGCCGATTTATGCAAGAAGCTTGGATATGAAGCCAAGGAGTACCCGTGCCACTGGCCGGACATACCGAAGGAGAGAATCACAGATGAAATGGCGTAAAACAATGGGACTGTTGCTCTTATGTGTACTACTGGTGACTGTGGCCGCATGTGGCGGTAAAGAAGCTGCCCCGGCTGAACAGAACGGCAGCACGAATACGGAGAGCAGCAATGAAGGTGACAACGCAGCCCTCAAGGATGTTAAAGTGGTGCTCGACTGGACACCAAATACGAATCATACCGGCTTGTATGCGGCCGTAGATCAAGGTTTTTATAAGGCCGAAGGCTTGAATGTGGAGATTGTTCAGCCAGGTGCCGGCGGCGCCGATACGATGGTTGCTTCCAATGAAGTGCCATTTGGCGTAAGTTATCAGGAAAGTGTAACTCAAGCCCGTACACAAGGGGTTCCACTCGTCTCCATCGCAGCAGTTATTCAGCATAATACATCCGGGTTCGCTGCTCCGGCGGATCGGAATATCAAATCACCGAAAGATTTTGAAGGGAAAACCTATGGTGGTTGGGGTTCGCCTGTGGAAGAAGCCGTGATGCAATCCATTATGGAAGGCGAAGGCGCCGACGTATCCAAAGTGAAAAACATTAACATGGGTGATGCCGACTTTTTCACCGCAGTGAAACGGGATATTGATTTCGCATGGATTTTCTACGCCTGGACGGGGATTGAAGCTGAACTGCGCGGGGAACCGATCGACATGTTATATGTGAAGGATTATTCAGATGCACTGGATTACTACACGCCTGTTCTCGTTACGAACGAGCAGACGATTCAGAACGATCCTGAGTTGGTGAAAGCATTCCTGAAAGCCACTTCAGAAGGATATCAATACGCAATTGATCATCCCGAAGACGCAGCGAATATTCTGATCAAGGCCGTACCTGATCTGGATAAAGACCTGGTACTGGCAAGCCAGAAATGGCTGAGTCCGAAGTACACGGATGACGCCCTGCGCTGGGGAGAACAGAAACAGGAAGTATGGCAGAACTACACCGACTGGATGTTTAGCAAAAAACTGCTGGATGAACAGGTCGACGTGAGCAAAGCATATACGAACGCGTTTTTACCCCAATAAAAATTGCTTAAGTTTAACTTTTTTACACAAGAACGAAGAGTGCAGAACCCATCTGAAGAAGCGAAGCGCTCACCTAAAAGCTTTCTGAAAGAAAGCTCCTTCGGAAGCATATGCTATCCCCGGATTTCCTCCATTAGAATTCATTAAAGAAATCCGGAGATAACAGTGATCGGAAGAGGGTACTGCAATCGGAGTGATAAGTGTAAACCTGGTTCAATTCATGCAATTTATCACGAAAGGAGCCGTGATCTCTCATGGCAAGCACATTACTTAGCATTCAGGTTATTCCGAAAACGCCAAATGGCGAGAACTCTTATCCTTATGTAGATCGCGCCATTGAAGTTATTCAACAGTCTGGTCTGAAATATCAGGTGAACCCGCTCGACACCACGATGGAGGGGGAACTGGAGGAACTGCTGGAGGTTGTCCGCAAAATGCACGAAGTACTCGTCGAGGCTGGCAGCCCAAGCATCATCTCTCAGATCAAAATCGCCCATAGCCCTACTGGCTTCAGCATGGATACCCTGACGGAGAAGTACCGCTAATGAATGCTTATTTCAAAAGTGTATGGCCGCCCTTCGTGGCGGTTATTCTCTTTATAGCGATATGGCAGGGAGCCGTCTCCCTATTCCATATCGAGAAATGGATGCTGCCAGCACCGTCCGATATCGCCCGCGAAGCGGCATCCCAGGCTGATCGGCTTGGCATGCATGCCTCCGCAACCATTCAGTTAACCCTGATCGGATTCGCGGCCGGCACAGCGGTTGGATTACTGATTGCAATGGTGCTGCATTTAGTTCCTTTTCTCAAGTCAGCCCTGTATCCTTTACTTATTCTTAGTCAAAATATCCCGACCATCGCGCTCGCGCCGCTCCTGTTAATCTGGTTCGGATTCGGGTTGTTGCCTAAGCTGATTACGATCATACTAGTCTGCTTTTTCCCCGTTGCGGTAGCTGCGATGGACGGCTTGACTCGTACCGATGCAGCGATGATGAACTATATGCGCATGGCTGGTGCGAAACGTCACCATATCTTCTGGAAGCTGGAACTACCCCATGCCCTGCCCTCCGTGTTCTCCGGTGTCAAAATTGCCGCTACCTATAGCGTGATGGGTGCCATCATTGCCGAATGGATTGGTGCAGACAAGGGTATTGGTTATTATATGATGCTGCAAAAATCAGCTTATCGCACAGATCGCTTATTCGTGGCAATCATGATTATTGTCGCGCTCAGCTTGCTGCTCTTCCTGCTCATCGCGTTGCTGGAGAAGCTGCTCGTGCGCTGGCGGCCACAGAAGCGATAACAAAGCATGTAAGTCTATATATTAGGAAGTGATCAGCATATGAATCAGCAACAGGACGAACACGTCCAGCCTGAACGGGGAGCACGCACATTGGAACCAAAGCACGGTGAAAAAATTTACTCGACTAATTCCGGGCTACCGACATATACGACTGCTGCTTCGGTTCCACCTGCACTGGACGTCGTGGATGTTCATGCATCATTTCGTGAACGACGGAGCAGGCTACCGGTGTTGAACGGCCTGTCCCTGACTGTGAAGCAAGGTGAGTTTGTCGCTATCGTTGGGCCATCCGGCTGTGGCAAAAGCACCCTGTTCCATATCATCGGTGGTCTGCTGAAGCCACAGGAAGGGCAAGTGCTCATGAACGGTCACGATGTTACGGGCCAACGTGGCAAAATCAGTTATATGCCACAACAGCCTGCCCTTTTCCCTTGGCGTACCATTGAAGACAATGTACTGCTTGCTGGTGAAGTAGCTATGGATACTCCTCCCCGGGCTGAAGCACTTGCGGAGGCTCGAAAATGGTTAAGTAGCGTGGGTCTTGCCGGATTCGAGCAGGCATACCCGCATATGCTGTCGGGCGGTATGCAGCAACGCGCTGCATTCCTGCGCGCCCTGCTTAGTCCGCAGGAGTTGATGCTGCTGGACGAACCCTTCAGCGCGCTGGATGCACTCACACGTAGCGACATGCAGCGCTGGCTGCTCGATATCTGGGAACAGAACCGTCGTTCGGTGCTGTTCATCACCCATAATATCGAAGAAGCATTGCTGCTTGCGGATCGGGTCTATGTATTATCCAACCGGCCTGCAACGGTGTTGCATGAGGTACATGTTCCTTTTGATCGCCCCAGACGGGAAGAAATTACGGAGGAATCGGCATTCCTTGAACGTAAACGGCAGATTGCACAGTGGATGAGAGAAGAACAGCAGAAAGCCCGCCTATCCTAATAGCGCGGGTTTTTAAGTTATTATTTTCCTTTAATGGGTGATCCATTATATGAAATCTGACGTACCATAATTAAACTATATATGAACACAAGGAGGATTTCCCTCATGCTTTCTCAAGCTTTCGCTCCATTAATTGATGCTCATATTCACTTGGATCAGTATCCCCCTGACGAACTACGCGAGATGCTGCTATCATTTCCGTCCCAGCAGGTTGAAGCGGTCATTGCAGTATCCATGAATCTGGCCTCTGCCCAGGTCAATCTGGAGCTTGCAAATCAACATCCACGCACCATATATCCGGCCTTCGGTTTTCATCCGGAACAGGAACTGCCATCCGCTGCAGAGATGGACCTGTTCTTCCAATGGATCGAGAAGCATATGGGACAAGCCACAGCCATCGGAGAAGTCGGCCTTCCCTATTACAATCGTCTGGAGGCTGAGCAGGCAGGACAGCGCTTCGATCAGAGCGGGTATATCGAGCTGCTTGAACGGTTCATCCAACTCGCGAAAAAGCATAACAAACCGCTTGTCCTTCATGCTGTATACGAAGATGCGGATATCGTCTGTGATCTGCTGGAGCAAAATCATTTCCGACGCGCGCACTTCCACTGGTTCAAAGGGTCCCGCGAAACGGTAAGACGCATGGCAGACAACGGTTATTTCATCTCCTTCACGCCGGATATTCGTTATGAAGAAGAGATTCGTGAACTCGCCCGGCAGTATCCAGTAGAACAAGTCATGGCCGAGACCGACGGACCTTGGCCCTTCGAAGGGCCGTTTCAGGGACGAATGACACACCCTGCCATGACCAGACAAGTCATTCAGGCATGGAGTGAGATCACCGGCATGGGAACCGAACGGGCCGCCCGTCTCTTTTATCAAAATACAAAGCGTTTCTACGGCTTAACTTGATTACAGTCAAGTAATTGCAAGCACTCTCACTTGCCCGTGCCCACACAACACAAAAAAGCCAGTCGTTTTCACCCCGACTGGCTTCTAATCTACATATATATAAGTGGAACAAAATTTTTACCTTCCGTTCAACTTAACGCTTCAGGAATCCTTTGCCTTCCAGGAACGGTCTCACCTGCAACCGTGCCGGCTCAGTCAGGCGCTTCGCCATCAGTTCGGACCATGGGGTCGTTCGTTCTCCATTGGTCCGTTCTTTCATGTACGCAGTTGTAGTCTCATCATACTGCTCAACACCTTGAAGGCTCTGCTCGGCATTATAGCGATTATGATGCAGAACGGCTTTCAATGGCAGGCGTGGCCGAATTCCTGTTTCCTGATCTGCAACACCAATACACATGCCGTACACCGGATATACGCCTTCCGGCAATCCCAACAGCTCAGCGACTTCTTCAATCCGAGTACGAAGCCCGCCGATATATACAATTCCGAAGCCAAGAGATTCGGCTGCAAGAGCGGCATTCTGGGAAGCCAGAGCAGCATCAATCGTGGCTACCATGAAATTCTCGGTCGAATCGGCATACGATTCCTTCTCAGGAAGATGACGTTTCGCAGCATCACTCAGCCGATATAGGTCAGCACACCACACGAGAAACACGGGACATTCATTGACGTAGGCCTGATTGCCTGCCAATTCAGCCAGCTTGGCTTTTTGCTCCGATTCAGTCACGGCAATCACGGTGTAAGCTTGTACACTGCTTGAAGAAGAAGCCATCTGCCCTGCCGATACAATGGCTGCAAGCTGCTCATCACTTACCGGGTCTGGCTTAAATTTTCGTACAGAGCGGTGTTTCATCATCAACTCAATGGTTTCATTCATGGCGATTCACTCCCAATCCTCGAAGTACGAACTCAATGGTCTGCTCCGCGAGCTCGTCTGTATTCATATGTTGATAATCAAAGCCAAATCGTGAATTCTTGGCCCGTTTGTGTGCCAAAGCCACACCCATAACCTGAAGCATTGCATAAGATACGGACTCGATTTGGAACAATCCCTGGTCCTTTCCTTCTTGCAGCAGTTCCCTCACGCGTGTCCAGACGGGGTCCAGAAAACGAAATACGGTAGCTGTGCGATGTGTACGCAGTGTAATTTCAAGCTGCACAATATCGCTCATCTCTCGATCTGTCATCGTGAACTTCACAACTTCACCAATAATTCGTCGGATACCTTCCACAGGCGAGGACATGGACTCTTCCGCCAACGAGTTCATCATATGATCGGGGAAGAAATGTTCAAATAATGCCTCGAACACCTTTTCTTTGCCGCCAAAATGGTATGACACCAGCGACACATTCGCACCCGCCTCATCACAGATTTGACGAACACTCGTCCCGTCATACCCCTGCTGTGCAAAAAGCTTCTTGGCTGCAAGCAATATCCTCGTTTTGATATCCAACTCCGGTTCCGTCATTCCGTCCCGCTCCCTCTTGTCCGTTCATCTCATTCGCTCTAGCTCAAGGACAGCAGCCAGCGAATCATCTGTCTATTATATTACACCAAGCACCCCGATGAAAATCATCGGGGTGCTTGTCCTATCCTATTGTCCTATCTTATGAAGCCGTTACATGTATCTGTTGTATTAGTTGTGTGCTTGAACCGGGCGTGGTGCACCAGCTGGCATGCGTTGTTTTTTCAACAACGTCACAACCAGTGACAGAGCAACAGCAACCAACAGTACAATGACGATAGATCCTGCAGCAGACTGAACTCCTGGGCCTCCCAATTGCACGCTCAGAATACCCTGAACGGCGTATGTTGCAGGCAGGTACTGTCCAATGCCGCTATAGAAGCTGTTCAGCAATTCACGCGGTACCATAGCACCGGAAGATACCAGTTGCAAGGACAGTGAGATGATGTTGAACAGACTTCCTGCCGGTCCGAAGCAGATCAGGAAGAACTGGGAGAAGAACATGAACGTACACAGGAAGAGTGCCTGGAACAACCAGAACGCAACGAATCCTTGTGCAATCTGTCCGCCCAATGCAACGATCAGCGATGATCCCAGCAAGGAAACGACCAATGCAGAACCCACGTTAATGACAACTCTCGCGCCAAACAAAGTCAAGCGGGAATAGGTAGATGACAGCATACCCATGGCTGTCTGCAGGTTCATCCCCATAATCATGGCACCTACATAGGAAGCCAGTACCATCATCATCGGCACCATCTGATTATTCATCCCGTTAACCGGGTTGATGGACGTTGTTGCCCCTTCCACTCGGGTAGCCAGGTTCGCAGCAGCTTCAGCAGCCTGATCGGCAGGCGCACCTGAAGCAGTTAACACCGTCTGAACGCCTTGTGCTGTAGCTTGTTTGTTAATCGTGTTTGTCACACTTTGCGATACACCTTGCATCATGCTTTTAATCGTAACCGGGTTCGCTTCATTTATGGTGTATTTAATCTCGGCGGTTGAGCCAGCCGTCTGAAGCAGTTCGTTGAACCCAGCCGGAATATCCAGCACCATGTGTACTTTGTGATGATTCAACTGATCCAACGCTTCAGCTGCACTCAGATTGGATACGGTATGGAAAGGCAGTGTTCCTGCGAGCGAATCCGCAATTCCTTTGGACATTTCACCATCCTCGTTCACAATCGCAACCGTTAATTCTTTCGTACGGTCATTTACTCCAGAATATGCGGTCATCCAGATCACGCTAAAGATCACTTGGAACATAAGTGCTGTTACGATCCCTACAATCACTGGCGGTTTTTTAAACAATGTACGTAAAGCCTGTAACATAAAAGGTGTCCTCCATTACTCAAAATAGTTCTAATTTGATTTAAACAGTTGTTTGAATCAAACGATCGTTTAAATTTTATGTGAATATGACCATATTGTCAACTCATTTTTGAAATATTCAGAAAATATAAGATTTATTCATGAATGTAATTAATCCATTTTCACAAAACAGCATAATACCAACTTTTCTCCATAGAAAAGGACATCTAGACCAACGATTCAGGCCGTACTTCTCTCACGATTCAAACTGTTTCTTCTCAACAAAAAGCACGGCCCGCCTGCAGCGAACCGCGCATGTATTATCCTCACTTTGTTACCATGAGGCATTGAATATCTCTGTAAACATGGGCCGGTCAGCCATTTCTATTCAGCTTCATGCGTTGCAGTCGCAGCGCATTCAGGACAACCGACACGGAACTGAACGCCATCGCCGCCCCTGCCAGCCATGGGGCCAAGAAGCCAACTGCCGCAATGGGAATACCAATAACGTTGTATCCGAGTGCCCAGAATAAGTTTTGTTTGATATTCCCCATCGTGCGCCGGCTCATCTCAATCGCATCTGCAATGCTGTTCAGATCACCACGCATCAAGGTAATATCCGCCGCTTCCATCGCTACATCCGTTCCTGTTCCAATGGCCATCCCAATGTCAGCAGTAGCGAGTGCCGGAGCATCATTAATGCCGTCACCTACCATCGCAACTTTCAGGCCACTCTCCTGAAGTTTCTTCACTTCCGCAGCTTTACCTTCGGGCAGAACCTCAGCCAGCACTTTACCTATCCCTGCCTGTTCCGCTACAGCGCGAGCAGTCCGCTCATTGTCTCCGGTGATCATGATCACATCAATCCCCATCGCCTGAAGACGACCGATCGCTTCACGAGAGGTATCCTTAATGGTGTCAGCCACTGCCACAATGCCTGCCCACTGACCATCTACCGCTACCAGCATCGCTGTACGCCCCTGCTCTTCCAGTCGGTTCATCTGCTGAACGGTTTCCTCAGAGACATCCACCTGTGCATCCGCAAGCAACCGCCGTGTGCCAACCAGAATCTCCTGCCCTTGTACTGAAGCTCGCACACCATATCCCGGTATGTTCTCGAACTTCTCTGTTGAGGTCAGCTCCAGACCCTTGGCACGGATACCTGCAACAATCGCCTCTGCCAGCGGATGCTCCGAACTCTGTTCAGCCGCTCCCACATGCTCAAGCAGATCAGATTCCGTCCAATTCGGAGCCGTGATAACGTCGGTAAGCACGGGTTTACCTTGAGTCACTGTACCTGTTTTGTCGAGCACCACGGTCTGAATCTGTTGTGCGGACTCCAGATGTTCGCCGCCTTTGAACAGAATGCCGTACTCAGCGGCACGGCCTGATCCAGCCATGACTGAGGTCGGCGTGGCCAGCCCAAGTGCACATGGACAGGCAATGACGAGCACGGCAATCGCTTTTTCAAGGGAACCCGCAAAGTCACCCGGACTTGCAAACAGATACCAGATCAGGAATGTCAGCGCGGCTATGCCAACGACGATCGGAACAAATATGCCTGATATAACATCTGCGATTCGTTGAATCGGTGCTTTGGAACCCTGCGCCTGCTCTACCACTTTGATGATCTGGGACAACGCCGTGTCCGATCCCACTCGTGTCGCACGCAGTCGTAATACGCCATTTTTGTTCAACGTAGCACCTGTAACGGCATCTCCCGGTTTTTTATCCACGGGAAGGCTCTCTCCGCTTAGCATGGATTCATCCACAGAGGATTGCCCCTCCTCAACGATACCATCTACAGGTATGCTGTCACCCGGCTTCACCAGAACGAGCTCTCCTACCGCAACATATGCAGCAGGAACCATAACTTCCTGTCCATCCCGGATGACACGGGCTTCACGTGGAGCCAGTTCAATCAAGCTTTTAATCGCCTGTGAAGATCGGCCTTTCGCCACAGCTTCGAACCATTTTCCCAGTAAAATTAACGTAATTAGAATCGCACTTGTCTCATAATAGAGTTCTACCGAAGGCATGGCGGCTGTACCCGTTCCCATTGCCCCATGATCCACCGACGCAAAAGGCAAGTACCCACTGGATAACGTCAGATACAGACTGTAGAAAAACGCTGCGCTGGTACCCAGTGCGACAAGAACATCCATATTCGCGCTACGGTTGCGTAGTGCTTTGTACGCTCCTACATAGAACTGCCACCCAATCACGAACTGTACCGGTGTTGCCAGCAGCAGTTGGAACCACGGATTCATGAACAGCTCAGGTACATAGATTCCGGATGTGAACGAGAAATGCCCCACCATGGCCCACAGCAACGGAATTGATAACAAAGCTGATATCATCCATTTCCACTTTTTGCGTTGCAGCTCACGTTCACGAACCGATGTAGTCTCTTCTTGCGTCAATTGCAGTTCAGCACCGTAGCCCATTTGCTTAATCTTGGCGGTAATATCCGAAGGTTTCAATGAGCCCGCGGCATATTCGATATGCCCGGTCTCCAGCGCCAGATTCACATTCGCCTGAGATACCCCGGGTAGTCGGGAAAGACCTTTTTCAATCCGCGCAGAACAGGCAGCACACGTCATACCGGTGATGTTCAGATCTACTGATTCAGACACCGTACCGTAGCCAAGTGCTTCTACTTTATCCCGCAATGCATTCACGTTGGTTGTCTTCGGATCATATGAAACGGTTGCCTGTTCAATCGCAAGGTTCACATTGGCCTGATGCACACCCTCCATGCGGGACAAGCCTTTCTCCACTCGTGTCGAACATGCGGCACAGGTCATGCCCGTGATGTGAAGTGTTGTCTTCAGTCCAGGCGCGTCTGCCATAGGGGGCAATGTTGTAGGTTCTGATGATGCATCCATTGCTTTATTCGTTGAGTTAACCATCATGTCAGCTCCTTTCATGTCGATTCATATTATTATATGTTGCAATCAATTATACCCCCAAGGGGTATGTGTCAGACAGAAAATTAGGCTTAAACCTGACTCGTAGGAAAAAAGACCTCTGACCTCTTTTTACCCATGAGCATGTTCGGTTTAAGCCTGGAATGCCGTTAGACTACATCGTATCCCTGATCTTCAATCGCAGCTTTGATCTGATCCACGTTCACTTTCTGCTCATCATATTCCACAGCTACCGTTCCCGCTGCCAGATCCACGTGACCACTCGCCCCAACATTCTTCACAGCCTCTTCAACCGACTTCACACAGTGATTGCAAGACATTCCCGTAACGTTCAACGTAACATTAGACATTGTAAATTCCTCCTTGGGATATATTAAAATGATAAAATTAATTAGGTGAATTGATTCAGCTTACTTCATTAACTTCCGCATCGTAACCAGCAGTTCATCCACAACCTCATGTTCACCAGCTTGAATACGCTCAACAATACAGCTCTTCATATGGCCTTCAAGAAGAAGTTTGCCTACTGAATTAAGAGCAGACTGAGCCGCCGCAATCTGCGTCAGCACATCATCACAGTACGTATCCTTCTCGATCAATCCCTTGATCCCGCGAATCTGACCTTCCACACGGTTCAAACGAGAAACCAGGTTACTCTTCATCTCCTGCGAATGGTGACTCTTGCGCACATGCTTCCCATCACTGCCTTCGGTATGACAGGATACTGCTTCTTGAACTGTAGCCGAAGCTTCCGTTGAATCGGACATGGAGGATTGCAAAGGTTCCTCGGGATGGCTCTGATGATCCATCATGAACACCCCTTTTCTTTCGTTCTTTTCTAAGAGTAACATACCCCATGGGGGTATTCAAGTTCATTTTGATATTTTGTTAAAAATAGATGATTGCTTGTTCGATTGATAAAGAGCAGTGCATCTTACAAGGTATATTCCATCCTGCTGCTGCGAACGACCAGACCCATCTGTTCATAGAAAGCCTGTGCGTCCGAGTTAAACGTCGACACGGATAATTCCATGCTGTCTGCCTGAAGCTCTCTTCCTAGCTCGATGAATGCCTGGATCAACTGTTTGCCCGTTCCTTGACCCCGATGCTTGGTATCCACTACAAGTTCATGGATGTACAGCATCTTGCGATCCACCATCAATGGGTTATCCTGAATTACACTCAACTGCGCACTCCCGTAACCCAGAATCAAGCCTGTTTCTAAAGACTCGGCAACATACAGGTATCGCTTGTCCGTTTCCAGTAGTTCGGTAAATTCCCTTTCCTCCATTCTAGTCTCTAACACTCTGTATAGATCCGGCCGCGCCTCGACATGCATCTGGTGCAGTTCATCCATCAACAATGACACGCCAGAGTAGTCCCTGAGTTCTGCCTTTCGAATGTTAACATTCCCCTTCGTGCTCATCCCCATCACTCTTTCGTCTGTTGAATTTTACATTATTATATAACCAAAAAGCAGATACCATAAGGGTACCTGCTTCGCTAAATTTATCTTCATTCCATCAAGCCCATAGGATGTTCATGATGATTATTTTTTCGAAGAAGTATTTCCTTCATTAAAAGCAACAGGTGATGGCTTCGCTGCCCATTCATCCGCCTGCGGCTCAATGTCCACTCCGCTCAAGATTTTCTTTTTCTCCATCAAGGAATCCCCGTCTTCATCCAGCTTGTTGCGAATTTCTGCCTCGTCCTGAGGTTGATTGTTCTGTGTCATCGTAGAGTCCTCCCTTTTCGTATTCATGTTCATGGTGATGTTCCTTTATATAACGTGCCCATTTTCTGCATTATCATTCTCAGCGAGGGATAGACGTCAGAGGCTAACGAATCCTACACACCTTATATGGGCAAATATCGACGGAGTGAAAATGTAGCGAATCTCAGACACGTTATTTAACGGTAATTCATTATATTGGATTGAAAACAGGCATTAATTCCGGCATTAGCGTGCCAACGATTCGTTAGATTTTCATACTTGCGATATCCCCTCGAATAAGACGTGCTGGGTTCGTTAGGTGAAACAGTACACCATTCATAACCTCCACTTCTCACATCAGCTTATACTCACAAATCCCTAAAACAATTATCGTCGATACAATTCCCCAACTTTTTTGGGCGCAAAAAAGGGCATTCCCCCAGACCATTATCATGACCCTACGGAATGCCCTCTTTCCTTATGTCCACCTCAGGTGGACGTTTAACCGACTAAATTACTAGCTTTGTATTACGCCTGATCCTGACGCGCAAGCGTGACTAGCGCACGTAGCGCTGCATTAATCTCACGCTCCACCGCTTGTCCAACCGCATCTGTATGCGGATCATACTCAGCAGCCAGGTCGCTGTCCGCGAATCCGTCAATCGCGACAATGGCTCCGGCACGAGCGCCACGCAAGGTGCTGACGATGTAGAGTGCCGCAATTTCCATCTCGGCCGCAAGTGCTCCAGCCTGCTTGTACTTGCGATGTGGAATCTCTTCCACGCCTGCAAAGAACGCATCCAGCGTTACGGTGATACCCACACCAACTTTACCCGCTGCAGTCGCAGATTCGGCATTTGCTGCGTTCCCCTGCTCACGAGCAGCTTCGATCAACGCTTGCGTCACACCAATGTCTGCTACCGCTGGGAAACCATTCGGCACCAGCTGGCGAGTCAACCCATCTGTACGAACAGCGGCTGTACTCACAATCACACTACCTGCCGGAAAATCCGCTGTATACGATCCCGCCGTACCTACACGAATCAGAGTTGTTACACCTGCTCGAATCAATTCCTCGAAGCAGACAGCCGCTCCAGGTGACCCTACACCATGGCTGACCACAGCGATCTGTACCCCTTCGTACAGACCAACAAACGTGCGATACTCCCGACTGAACGCCAGTTCTCTCGCTTGCTCCAACTTACGGGAAATCTTCTCCGCACGTGCCGGATCACCACAGACGATGGCATATGCCGGCATGTCTTCCGAATGAATCTGCAAAATAGGCATCAACATATCAATCAAACTCCTTCTTCGTCCACTCGTCTTCCGGAATCGGCAGATCTTCACCCGAGAAACGTTGTTCCTTGAACGGATCGGCAAAATGATGGAAACCATTCACTTCCCAGAAGCCGTTCCGGTCTTCTGTCATGAACTCCAAACCACGTATCCACTTCGCACTCTTCCAGAAGTAAAGTTGTGGCACAACCATACGCAGTGGAAAACCATGCTTGGGCGTTAGTGGTTCGCCGTTATATTTGAATGCAAGCAATACATCATCATGCATCAATTCTTCGAGCGGTACATTTGTCTCGTAATCATGATCCGCATGGATCATGACGTATTTTGCTTCCGGCTTAACCCCCAGAAGTTTCACAAAATCCGAGAAGCGAATACCTTCCCACGGCGTATCGAATTTTGACCAACGAGTAACACAGTGAATATCACTCACCGTGTTCACCTGTGGCATCGCCTGCAACTCGGCCAGGGAGAACACCTTCTCCTCTTCCACTTCTCCGAATACTTTCAGGTCCCAGGTGGACAGGTCATATTCCGGCACTTCCCCTTCATGCAGAATCGGAAATTTCTCCGTCAACATCTGTCCCGGCGGCAAGCGATCTCCATAATCATTGCCCGCTTTGGGTGCCGGGGCTTTTCCTTTTTTCAAACGTTCAGCCTTGTTATGCAAGTGGAATTCCTCCTTCTTCTTCTGCCCCTAGCATGGGCATTCAGGAATTAACGCGAGCTTCCGCCCGCTTTCAATGCATCTTGTGCATAAGTACGGTCTTTGAAAAAGAACATCGCGACCAGCGTCACAATATACGGCAGCATCAACGTGAAATGGGTTGGCAAGGAGAAGCCTTGCAGACGAATACTCAATGCCTCCATGAAGCCGAACAACACACTGGAGCCCATGACGCCAAGCGGATTCGCTTGTCCCAGCATCGTTGCTACGAGTGCAATGAAGCCACGACCCGCGGTCATGCCTTCGGTGAACATCGTCACCTGACCGAGCGACAACTGCGCGCCAGCCAGAGCACACAACACACCGCACATTAGAACCGCACCATACTGGATGCCGCGTACCTTGATCCCGATGCTCTGTGCTGCAATCGGATTCTCACCGACAGAGCGCAGGCGGAAGCCGGATACACTTTTGAACAGATAGAATTGCAGTCCAATCACGAGCACAATACCGAGGTAAACCAAGGGACTATGTCCCGATAATACATCGCCCAACCACGGAATGTCCTTAATCAGCGGAATATCCCACTTGGGAAGTCCCACCATGTCTTTGTCGTAGTATGCACCTTTTACATCAAAAATCGCACGCAGTGCAAAGGTCGTCACTCCCGCAGCCAGGAAGTTGAGCGAGATCCCGACCACGATGGCGTTGGCCTTGAGATTAATACTTATAAAAGCAAAGAGCGCCGAGAATAACATCACAATAATAATGGAAAAGAGTACAGCCAGCAGCACATTGCCAAACAGATAATTACCGACAATGGCGGAGAATGCACCGATCAAAACCAGTCCTTCGAGACCCACGTTGAACAGACCGACACGGGAACATAAAGCCCCACCGAGCGCTGCAAGCAGGATTGGAGTCATAATCCGCAAGGTTGAGCCAAACATGGCTGCATCAAACAGTTGTTGCATTGGACTTTTTCTCCTTTCTCCGCTTCAGGAATGAATAACCGATCTGAGCTGATACAAATAACGTCAATACGGCCTGGATGACACTGCCGACTTCAAGCGGCACATCCGTATTCCGTTCCATCCCCATGGCACCTGTCTGTAACGCAGCCAGCAAAATAGCTGCTACAGCTGTACCGAGTGGATGCGAGCGGGCAAGCAGCGTGGCCATAATGCCGCTCCAGGCGTAACTTGCAGAAGATAGCGATCCATCAAGGAAACGGTACTGTGTACCGAGCACTTCCCCCGCACCTGCCAGTCCAGCAAGTCCACCACTGATGACCATGGACAGCATCATCATGCGAATGCGGCGAACACCGCCGTAGGTTGCAAAGGACGGGTTGCTGCCGAGCATGCGGATCTCGTAACCCGTCACCGTTTTGTGAGTGAACCAGTAGATCAGAATAGCCGCGACAATGGCAATGATGAAGCCGGCATGCAGTCCCATACCTTGGAACAACTTCGGCAACCAGATACTCTGATCAATCATGGGTGTCTGAGCCATCGCTGCAGATCCAGTCCGATCCTTGAATGGATAGGAGACCATGTATCCGCCAAAATAAATAGCGATATAGTTAAGTAGTAAGGTTGTAATCAATAGATTCATGCCGAAACGAGCATCCAGCCAACCTGCAAACAGAGACCAGATTCCCCCGGCAACAATACCTGCGACAATCGCAGCAATACACACGAACCAGCCCGGGCCTGGCAGGTAGAGCGCCGTGAGCGCGGCACTGAGCCCGCCAAGAATCATCTGGCCTTCGGCTCCCATATTGAAAAATCCGGCACGGAATGCCAAGGCTACGCCAAGTCCCGCCAGGATGATCGGTGTGGAACGAGCCAGTGTATTGGTGAAGAAGTAGAAGTTGCCGAAGGCCCCTTTCCACATCTCCGCATACGTATCCACCACATTACCGCCAACAATCAGAATCGCCACAGCCCCTGCAATCAGACCGATGAATACGGCAAGCAGCGGCTGTACGAGTCCGCGAAGTGTTTCTTTTACCCGATTCATATCCGCTCTTTCCCTCCTGCCATTAACAAACTGATCTGTTCCTCCGTCGCTTCCTCTGCTCTCAGTTCTCCGGCAATTTCGCCTTCATACATCACTATAATGCGATCCGATAATTGCAAAATCTCAGACAACTCCGATGAAATGAGAAGAATACCTGCACCCTCACTGCGTTTACGTAGCAATTCGGCATGAATCGTCTCCATCGCTCCGATATCCACACCACGAGTCGGTTCGGCTGCAATTAGAAACGGTGTATCCTGTGCGAATTCACGAGCGGCAATCAGCTTCTGCAAATTACCTCCAGACAGAAACTGTGCCTTGGTTTCCGCAGAACCCGTCTTGATGCTGAACTGTTTGATCCAACTTTCTACCATTGTTCTTGCTGCTTTCGCTTTGATAATGCCACGTGATTGCAAGCGATGATGATGTCCCATCAGCCCGTTCTCACGAACGCTCGCATCCTTGGCCGCTCCCCACATATAACGATCTTCCGGGATATGAGCAAGTCCATGCTCCCGAATGCGCCGTACAGGCCAATTGGTTGTATCCTGCCCGGAGAGCACAACGCGACCACTGTCCGCCTTACGCAGTCCCGCAATCACCTGAATTAATTCCGATTGGCCGTTACCCGAGATGCCGGCTATGCCAACGACTTCGCCTTTACGAACCTCCATATGAATCTTCTTGAGCGCCGAACGATCCTTGGCGCCAGACAGATTGACCCCTTCCACCTGAAGCACCGCTTCGGCAGGAACCGATGGCTGCTTGTCCATACGCACAAGTTCACGACCAACCATCAGACGGGATAATTCCTCCACATGTGTATCCTTGGCTTCGAGCGTACCCGTTACCTGACCATCCCGAAGTACCGTAATCCGGTCGGCTACATCCATGACTTCTTGCAGCTTGTGCGTGATTAGTACAAAGGTTTTGCCCAGCTTAGCGAGTGATTTCATGTTCGCGAGCAGTTCCTTTACTTCCAGAGGCGTCAGTACTGCCGAAGGTTCATCCAATATAATGATGTCTGCGCCCTGATGCAGCACCTTGAGAATTTCAACACGCTGCTGCATGCCAAGCGGGCACTCGGACACTTTTTTCCACGGGTCAACCGGCATGCCATATTGTTTACCAAGCTCATTCACCTGGGCTGCTGCTTTTTTACGGTCAAATACACCTGCCGCTGCCGGTTCGCGTCCAATCACGATGTTCTCCGCCACCGTAAAGGAAGGGAACAGCATGAAATGCTGGTGCACCATGCCGATGCCATTTGCCATCGCCTGGGACGGCGTAGCGAAGCTCACTTCGCGTCCACGGACTTTGATTGTTCCTGACGTAGGCTGTTCCATACCGTACAGCATACGCATCAAGGTTGTTTTACCGGCCCCGTTCTCACCTACAAGGGCATGAATCTCTCCCTCACGCAAATTAAAACGGATGTCACGGTTCGCGGTGAAGCCGCCGTATTTCTTCGTAATGTGCTCCATCTCCAACAGCATATCTCGCGTTCGCTCCTCTCAGTTCAACTTAAAAGGTTACACTCGCCACTACGATGACAGAACAACCTTCTGATCGCTGTTATCCCCAGATTTTTCGATTCCCTTTATATAAAGGGGAAAATCCGGAGATAAAGGCGAGGTGTATGCTTCCGAAGTAGCTTTCTTTCAGAAAGCTTTTAGCTTAGCTTCTTCAGGTTATTTCTGTCCTCTTCGTTATCGTGTAAACGATAAGTTGAACATATACTGGTCATTTAATAGCAGCAAAACCGGCTGCCTGATCGGGCAGCCGGCTGATCCATTCCATCACTCATTCATTGAAAAGAACAATTCAAAACTATTGTTGCAATGGATCTTTGACTACGATTTTACCGGATACGATATCATCCTTGATTGCTTTCACTTTGTCGATTACTTCTTGTCCAACAAAAGCATTCAGCGGGGATTCGCTATCACGTGTAACATAAGTCAGGCCCACACCGTCTTCTTTCAAGCCATAGTTCACTGCACCTGCTTTGAAGTTGCCTTCTACAAAATCTTTCACAGTCTCATAAGCAACGGTATCGGTTGATTTCAATTGAGACAATACGATATGTTCGGGGTCTTCAACCGTACGGTCCGTATCCTGACCTGAAGTATAGAAGCCTTTTTCTTTCGCTGCTTCGAACACACCCAGATCACCTACAGCGGATGCGCCAGCGATGAAATCAGCGCCTTTGCCGAATTGTACGAGTGCCAATTCTTTGGCTTTGGCCGGGTCATTAAATCCACCTACATAGTTCACGAGGAATTCTGCATCCGGATTCACGGATTCCAGTCCCGCTTTGAAACCTTCTGTATATTTCTTGATCAATGGTACATCCATTGCTGCGATCATGCCGACTTTGTCTGTTTTGGTGGACAATCCAGCGGCTGCACCGAGCAGGTACGCCCCTTCATATTCACGGAAACCAACGCTACGTACGTTAGGCAGATCCACGGTTGTATCTACAATTGCAAAGGACTTGTCCGGATTTTCTGCAGCGACTTTCTTCAATGCATCTTCTGCCTGGAAAGTGGCTGTAATAATCAGATCATAATTCTCGGCAACCGCAGCACGCAGATTTTGTTCAAATGCTGCCGGGTCTGTCGATTCAATCGTCTTGGTGTCTACTTTGAATTCTTCGCCTGCTTTTTTGAAGCCTTCATCCATCTGTACAAAGAAAGGGTTAACCCCTATTTTTTCGGGAAGTACGAGGGCCATCCGAAGAGATTTCTCCGAATCACTGCCTTGGGCGGATTGTTCGTCTTTGGAAGCCGAATTCCCACAAGCTGCCAACAAAATAGCCAACATGATGATCGATAAGACGAACGATAAACCTCTTTTCATTTTGAAAATACCCCTTTTCAATATTCTTTTTTCTTATCCTAGCGGATACTGTCGATCCTTGTCAATAAATCTTTGAGCGTATACACTCAATTAGAATATATTTGATGATTTGCTTTCTACCAAGCTTTGGAAACCGCTTTATAGCAAGCTTTTTTTCCGTTGACATCCAGCGCGTCTCCGTGCTAAAGTCAATCCAATTATTCTATTCTGATAGGATTTGTCAGAATTATAACCGAAAGCTACTCATTTTCCAACCCATTTTAAGGAGGCTATTCATTTGAAAAAAATCACCCAGATCACGTTGGCGGCCCTGCTCGCCGCTCCGGTAACACTCGGCAGTCTAAGCTTGCCCGCTTCTGCTTCTGCAGCATCTGCAACTCCGGCTAAACCAACCACTTCACAAAGTGTCAAAGGACCGTTAGCTCAGGCTCCAGTCGCTTATACGGAAAGCGCAGCGGATTTTGCTCAATTCTTGCAAGCAAAATACAATATTCAATTGCCGCAACAGATAACCAAAGGTGATTTCATTCAAGCCATTGCAGCCGTTACGGAAGCCACTCAAGCAAGTGACAGTGAAGCCAAAGCTCCTATCTTTACCGATCTGGCCTCTGGTGATTCTTCTTATGATGCTGCCGTTTCCTTATTCAATAGTGGGGTTATTACAGGTACAGAAGTACGTGCCAAGGATCAACTGAGCACTTATGCCGCCGTCTTCATCGCGGTGAAAGCAGCCGGATTCAAGGAACTCGCTTATACATATCCTGCCGAGAAAACGGCCAAAGCACTTGCCAAAGTTGGCATTAGCCCGAACCGTGTTCAGGGACAAGCCGCACAGGAACTGGCTGCAGCGATCGATACAGGCCTGATTCCCGAAAATCTGTACCCCGCTCTCCTAAAGGGTGGCGTAGCAAGTAAAGATTTCGCTAATACTTTGCTTGGACGTGTTCTGGTCAGTCAAGGGAAATACAAACATGAGATTGGACGTTCCGGCGATGCGGACATCTATTCCAAACTGTATGCTGCATATCGCACAGCCGATCTGATCGAATCACCTGAGCTGAGAAAGATTGTGGATCAGGCCCTGCGAGACGATCTCGTCACAGGTTATAATCTGAAGGATAGCCGCTTTGATTCCAACTTTATCGATGAACTGACACTTACCTACGGCCACGATAACATTCAACATGCTGTACAGTTGGTTGGTTTGCTACGTAGCGAAGGCATTGACGCCGATGTACAATTCCAGCCGAAGACATCTGCCTTCATTTATTTGAAGGAATGGGGCGAGCCGAAGGAAACGCCAGACTATAAAGTTACACAGATCGAGAACGGTAACTATATTGCCTCTGCGAAGGAATATGATATTCAGTTCGAGTTCAACAATGTGGCAGACAAAGTCCGCTTCAATGATATTGTTCTGAAATATGCCAAGAAGAACAGTGACAGTACATCACCATTGATTCTCAGTTCCTGGTGGCAACCACTGTATTACTCACCAACGGCATTGGCCAACTATCCGGTCATTTCCAATAATAAGATCGCGCTTGGCAATTACTATGCTCAGTCCTTCTCTCTGAAGGAAAATGCCAAATCCATTCGGGAAGGTTTCCTGAAACTCGCTCCTGATGCAGACATTACAACATATGACTTCTGGGTGGATCAGCCTTTCTTCAACTATCTGAACGGTGGTTCCGAATAAAATAAATTCCATTTCCAACCGAATTAAAGCTCGTATTTTGCCATTATAAGTAACCGTCTTTACTGAATTCATCAGGGTTTTCGACCCTTTGGTTCGTAAAGACGGTTTTTTGTTAAGCAATTTGCAAATTTCTTCTAAAAAATCATTTTTCTCATGCAGGAATTACCAATATCAGGTCGAATCCTTTATGTACACAAACACGCAATCCTATTGCACATCTCCGCACGAACAGGAGTTACTTATGGTATATGACGGTATTTTACTCGGCTTGATCGTTGGATTTTTTCGAGGCGGGCTGCGGCATGGGCTCCATCAGTTTGCAGCACTCAAGTTGCGAAGTGGCTGGATTTTCCCTGTATTGCTGCTAATCCAGTTCTTTATTTTCTATCTGCAGGAACGATTCGAATGGGTGGCATCTATTAATGGTTATCTCTTTGCTGCCGTCTACATTACAGGGCTCGCATTTTTGTGGCTCAATAGGCACCATACCGGTTTTATGCTCATCTGGATTGGTGTGTTTCTCAATTTTGCCGTGATGGCTGTCAACGGTGGACGTATGCCGGTTTCTGTGGAAGCCTCCGCTGTATTGGGACCCTACTATGTAGACATGCTCCGGGAAG
This sequence comes from Paenibacillus sp. FSL R5-0517, assembly GCF_037974355.1. NCBI lineage: Bacteria > Bacillati > Bacillota > Bacilli > Caryophanales > Paenibacillaceae > Paenibacillus > Paenibacillus sp. FSL R5-0517. The sequence goes on along the minus strand of NZ_CP150235.1, from coordinate 458,856 downwards.
GCGGAGCCGTATCGAAGCATTTTATGATGGATGCGTCTACACGTTTGCCTTTTCTCGGTGATATCATCCCACTCTCCAGCCCTTATCCACGAACTCAAGTTATCAGTATCGGTGATGTAGTCATGAACGTTGGCATATTCCTTTTTATCCAGTACATGATGGTGAATCGGGACAAAAAGGCTGTGCAACCTGCTAAAACTCATCAGGCTTGACGAGAACCAGGTAGACTCCAAGGAAGGGAGGTCTTCTCCATGAAAAAATTTGAAGGTGTGAAATATTCCCGCATTGTCATCAACGCAATCATCGTGGCTTCTGTCGTTGTAGCACTAACTTCGGGATACAAGCTGGGCGGCTAGTATCCATACCGCCAAACAAGACAAACAGGCTGCCAGCGGCCTGTTTTTTCTTTCTGGATTTTTGCCAGGCAAATTGGTATGTTATACGTCTATATAGTATATCCCTATACAAGAACACCCATTATATACACATCAAGAGTAGACTAAACCCAAGCAGGAGATTTTTTATGAACTTTATTCGTAACCTTATCCATAAGGCAGATCGAAGCAGTCTGTATGTTATTTTGCTTAGTTGTACCGGGATCGGTGTTTTTCTGTACATGAACAAGTGGTCTTACCTTCATCTAACCACGGCGGATTGGGTCATGGTCTATACCATGCTGGGCGCGGCGTTAATTCTGGATTATTTCACGTTTCAGATTCCACCCAAAGGCAATCAGCAATCCATGGATTCATCGGTATACCTTGCCTGTATATTCATGTTTGGCGGAGCCTTCAGTTTATCTGTACTGCTTCCTGTCTCCATCATTCTGTTAATCAAAGAGCGCAAGCTCACCTGGTGGAAACACATTGTCAATTTCAGCATCTACAGTCTCATGATTACGGGAGCAGCTGCGGTGTTTGAGTGGACTGGCGGGCAATCGGGAACGCTGGACGGCTATAATCTGCTTCCTTATTTTGCAGCGCTTGCGGCCTACTTCATCATCAACACGATTACACTTGGCTTATTCTTTCATTTCTCAACGAAAGATGCATTACAGCAGATGAAGCGGGCATTTGTTACCGAATCCTTGCTGGTTTATTTATGTACGCTGATTCTGGCGCTTGTCCTGACGATTCTGGTTGTACACAATGGCGTGCTCGGTCTGTTGTTGTACTTAAGTCTCAGTATTCTGCTCTCCCATGCATTCAAGCAGTTGTTTGTCATGTATCAGACCATTGAGGAGAAAGCTAACACGGATCAACGCACAGGTCTGTTCAACCATAGTTATTTTGAAAGTATGTTGGAAAATGAACTGACGACAGCTCGTACGCAGGGAACACCGCTCTGTCTGGGATTGATTGATATCGATGATTTCAAAAAGTATAACGACCGGTTTGGCCACCTCCAAGGGGATAGTCTGCTGGCTCTGCTGGGGGATTTTCTAATGCGAAAGACCGAAGGTACACCTGTTACCGCCTTTCGTTATGGAGGGGAAGAGTTCACACTTCTCATGCCAGGAATGGAATTGGACGAATCCTACAAGTTTATGAATAAGCTGCGCAAACAACTAAATGACACGCCGTTTGAAGGCGTTGAAGTGTTTCCGCACGGTTGTCTCTCCTTCTCGGGTGGCGTCGCACCCTATCAGGTGGATATGTATAACAAATCCCAACTCGTGGATCAGGCGGATAAAGCACTGTATTACGCGAAGAAACAGGGCAAAAACAACGTGCACCGCCACGGAAGCAATGATGGCATGGAACACGAGATTGATCTGGTACAGGACGTTCGTGACATCGAGCAACAGCTCAATCTGTTCAGATACAAGGACATGGATACGTTTAAACATTCCAAACGGGTCTACAAATATGCACTGGATATCAGTGAACTGCTTGCACTGGACAATGCGGAGAAACGCCGTTTCGTGCTGGGAGCACTGATTCATGACATCGGCAAACTGGAGATTCCCTGGTCTATTCTGAACAAGAAAGACAAGCTCACCGCAGAAGAATGGGAAACGATCAAGGGACATGTCACCTGGGGTAAAAAAATGGTGATCACGAACGATCGCTTCGCCGATCTGATTCCGTATATTGAACTTCACCACGAGCGCTATGATGGCAAGGGCTATCCTTACGGCCTGAAGGGTAACGAGATTCCCCGGCTGTGCCGGATGTTGACCGTCATTGACTCCTTTGATGCCATGACGACAGAGCGACCGTATCAGGAGACCAAGAACGTGGAGGAAGCCATTCGGGAGCTGCGCGCATGTTCGGGTTCGCAGTTTGATCCGGAGCTTGCCGAGTTATTCATTCGATATATTGAGAAAAGAACCGCTCAACAACAGTTGCTGTAAGATAAATGAAGCTTCTTCTATCTCAGAGAAAATCAAAAGCGCTATCCCCGGTCTGATTCGGAGATAGCGCCATTTTCATTTTCATGGAATGAATCGTACACCAGACAGCTTCATTCTCGTGCAGATTCTACATTAAGATTTGGTATTCAGTTCATGTGAGGTCTGATGCAGCTCCTTGATCATCTGCTGCAAAAACATGTTGTCTTGGCGACTGATACCGTGCTGATTGTCTTGAACAAGCATCTGGTGAATGTTCTTTTTGAGCAATTCACTGCGACGTTCCAATACTTCTTGACTCATGTTGTTGCTTCACTCCTTAACATGTTTTGTAATGAATTCACGTTCTATATAAGTATAGAGGACCTTCTCCGATAGGGAAAACGGACTCAGCCTTCCTCAGCTGTTCACACCAACCCTCACCTAGCGTGACAACATTTCACCCCTTGTCATTCTTAGATATCCTTCTAAATACTCCCTGATCCTCCCCAGCTTTCTCCAAAGACACAGACTAGGGTCTTGGACAAGCTTGCGTTATAATGATCCCATCCCTGTATAAATAAATTACCTTATTAAGCTAATCCTAGGTCAAAGGAGTTCTGCATTCATGTCCTATAAACAAATCAAATGGATGATTCTGCTGATCCCCACATTCACGGTTGGCATCTGGGAATATATTCGCCATCAGTTTCTGATGCCGTACCTTTCGATGGACGCCGGGAACTGGTTAACACCCGTCATTGTTTATCTTGTCAGCGTGACACTGCTCAGCCGATTGTTCCACATGCTCGAAGGCGCCAGGGCTGCTCTGGAGCAGGAACGCGCAGCGAAAGCAGCTCTGGAAGCTCGTGACCAATTGGCCCGAGAACTTCATGATGGCATATCTCAGTCTCTTTTCCTGCTGTCCGTGAAGACCGATAAAGCGGGCCGTAGTCTGGCAGGGAGCGGACATGAGCATGAGATCCAGGAGATTCAAAAAACCGTGCATGAAGTCAATACATATGTAAGGCAAGCGATTGCCCAGTTGCGCTATGTTCCCTCCTCTACCGCGGCACCCGAGATTATTTCACTGCATGCACAGGTCGAAGTGCTCGTGATGGAAACCGTACCCGGCGCACAGATTCACTGGGATCTGAACGGTATAACCTTCTCTGCCAAGGAACAAGTGGAACTGCTCGCCTGTATCCGGGAGGGTTTACTGAATGTACGCAAACATGCACAGGCTACCCGCGTTCAGGTTCATGCGGAGGGTAACCCAATTGCCTGGTTCATTTATATTCAGGATAATGGGAATGGACTAAGCGGAGACCCTCTTCATCTGAAGGATCGGTACGGACTGCGAATTACGAAGGAACGTGCTGCCGAGATGGGTTGGTCTTTTACCCTCGATTCAAGACCGGGGCATACACGAATGACGATAGGAAAGGAGCATGCTTAGTATGGAACATGTACGTGTATTGGTTGTTGACGATCATGCGCATGCGCGTGAAGCGATCTGTAGCATTTTATCCGAGGACAGCCTGTTTGAAGTGATTGGTACAGCTTCGAATGGACAGGAAGCGTTGGAGCTTACCGGACAATGGATGCCTGACCTGATCCTGATGGACGTGCAGATGCCGGAGATGGATGGGCTGGAAGCCACCCGTCAGATCAAGCTGCGATTCCCTTATGTTATTGTTGTTATGGTCACGGTATCGGATGATGTGACTTTCCTGTTCGAAGCACTAAAACAAGGTGCTCAAGGTTATTTGCTCAAAAATCTGACGCCTTCTACCTGGCTTGAATACCTGCGCGCCATCGTCAGCGACGATGCACCGCTCAGCAAGGAACTGGCCTACCGGATTTTGCAGGAGTTTCCCGCACCACGCAGTGAAGATGTGCAAGATAATCCACTTACGGCGCGGGAGCTTGAGATTCTGCAATGGGTATCCGCGGGATATACCAATCGGGAGATCGCTGATCAGCTCGGTATTTCAGACCAGACGGTGAAGAATCACCTAAAAAACATTTTGCAGAAGCTCCAGCTGGAAAACCGGGTACAACTCACCCGCTATGCGCTAGAGAGTGGACTTGCAGGACGTAAGCTTCGCAAATAGCGCAGCTTCGTGGTGATATGTGAATGGTAGCACGAACGTATCGCATACCCATATGAGATTTGTAACAATAGACGAGATGGCGCTCTGCACCATACACATTCATGCTTTTGTCACAATTATGAAGACCAAATCGTTTTTTTATAGCCCAATGTAGTCATACGCAGTCATTTTGGACAAAGTTATAATGGGATAGATTGTGTATAAAGGGCCAGGAATGACTACAAATCTATAACCTGAGGGTGATGATTTTTTGATTTTGACAAGCTTTACCCTGAAATGGGGCAAACGGCACTGGGCATTGATCACCAGCCTGTTGCTTGTGTGCTGCCTTGTTATGCCACAGTGGGCATCTGCACATGCTTATATTGTTAAGGCTTCGCCAGGAGAGAACGAGATACTCGTAACGGCTCCGGAGCGGCTGACGCTGGAGTTCAACGAATCCTTGCAGACGGCTTTTTATGATATCAAAATTACCGGGCCTGACGGTACTCAGGCAGGCGATGGAAATGTACAGATCGATGCGGACCGCCCTCATATTCTTGAGACTGGCCTGCAGGCCGGACTCGGGAACGGGACTTATGCCGTCAACTGGAAAGCGGTATCTGCCGATGGGCACCCGATTCAAGGAGCCTATGTTTTCCATATCGGAGAACCTTCTGGTTCTCCTGCTGGACTCAGTGATCTTACATCTGGTTCTGGTTCAACAGGTGGACCGCTGAAATGGATCGTATCCCTGACAGACTGGATTCAGTATCTCGGATTGTCTGTCATCCTGGGGACACTTGCATTCTTGCTACTGCGAATCGCACCAACATCCATGACAAGAGAACCTATGGACGTTCCGGGTAGCTACAGATTGTTATGGATCAGCTATGCTGCCGCTTCCTTTGCCGCTCTGGTTAGCTTGCCACTGAATACGTTATATGAATCTGGTGTGGCGCTGAGCGAACTAAGCTGGGCACTGATCGGGAGTGCGCTCAAACTGACATCTTTTGGTCAGATCTGGATGTTACAGATGCTCATTGTCATGCTATTGGCCGTCACGATTCTCTCCGGATATGATCGCGATCGATCCATCCGTGCTCGCATCTGGTCTTCTTACGGCTCACTCGTGCTCGTGCTTGGATGGCTGTTCACTCATGCCATGACGGGACATCCGGCTGCGGCGGATCAACGCGCTCTCGCCATTGCCATGGACTTCGTGCACCTGATCGGTGCCGCTTTCTGGATTGGTGCATTGACTGCCATGGCGATATGTCTGCCTCCACTCGCCGACAAGCTGCCTTCGAAGGTGCGAGGAGAAGTCTACTGGACTGCCATACGTAGATTCACCGCTTGGGGGATCGGCGCCGTAGCCGCTCTGGTGGCTACAGGAATATATAGCAGTCTGATTATTCTACCAGCGCCGGTACTGACCTCCTTGTTCACTACAGCCTATGGTCTTGTGCTGATCGGCAAGATCGTCCTGTTGATTGTGATGGTTATCTTGGCATGGCGTCATGCGCGACTCGCTAGAGCAGCAACGGGGAGCAGATTATCCGGCAGCCTGAAAGCCGAGCTTGTTACTGGTGCTGTAATTCTCGCTCTAGCCGCCGTATTGACACATCTGTCACCGGGGCAACCAGCAGCAGTCGGACCGTATCAGGAGACGAAGACTACAGAAGATGGCTCAGCGATCACACTTCAGGTGAGTCCCAATGTGACAGGAGAGAACCAATTCGAAGTTGATGTGAAACGTGCAGATGGCAGTATCGTTAATGATCTGGAACAGATCACGCTGTCACTCACACATCTGGATATGGATATGGGGATCTATGAGATTACCATTCCGAAAAACGACACCGGTGTGTACAAGGCTGAAGATTACATCTCCATGCCTGGACGTTGGAATATCAAGGTACACCTCTTGACCAAAACGCTGGATGCACTTGATGCCGAATTTGAGATCGACACTGCCAAACCATAGTTTCACAACGTTGATTTTGAAAAGTGACCCAATCTAAAATTAGTGTTTCTACGAACTGCAAATGTAGTGAAGGGAACGAAATTGATTCTGGAGAAGCGGAGCTCTCTGCTTTATTCCCGGATTTGAACTGACTTAATATAAATTTAACTAATGTTTACACTGAAACGGAGAGGACAGAAAAAACCTGAAAAAGCGAAGCGTTCGCCTTTATCACCGGATTTTCCCTTTGAGAAAAGGGAATCAAAAAAATCTGGGGATAACAGCGATTGGAGGGTTATTCTGTCATCGAAGTGCATGTGTAAACCATCTTTATTTTGATTTATATAGTGGAATCAATAAATTCCGGGAATAACGGTGATCGAAAGAACCATTCGTAACCGAAACGGCCTTTGCAGAACGTAGACACTCATTTAAGAAAATGGGCCGCATCATATATGATAAGAACTGAGAGGGGTTATTTATTTTGAAGAAAACATCATGGATTTCCAAACTAACATCCACTATCGCAACAGGTACCGCGGCATTCATGCTATTCGCCGGATTCGCTAGCGCTCACGTTACTGTTAGCCCATCCGTTGCACAGACAAGCGCATGGCAGACATACACGATTAAGATTCCATCCGAGAAAGATCTGCCTACAACCAAAATCACCATGAAAGTACCGGAAGGTGTGGCATTCAAGCAATATCAGCCACTGGCAGGCTGGAAAATCACCACCGAGAAGAACGATTCCAATGAAGTCACATCGATCACATGGGAAGTTGATGGCGATAACGAGGGGATCATCGCAGGACAATTCCAACAGTTCAACTTTGTTGCACAGAACCCGAAGACCGAAGCTGAAGTTGCTTGGGATGCCTTCCAATATTATAGCGATGGCAGCATCGTAGAATGGACAGGCCAGCCAAGTGATGCCAACCCACACAGTATTACAACGATTAGTGAAGATCCGGCTGCTGTTGGTAATGCTGCGGCAGGTGGAGGTCATGCCAACGATGGACATGATAGTGCAGGTACAGAAACAGGCACTGGTGATAATGCAGCTACCGATGATAGCAAAGCAAACGATGACACCACACTGGGCGATGCACTTAACGACACCGTTACAGGTGAGCCGAATAACACGGATACAGACCCGGGTACATTGAAGCTTCAACAGGCAACATTGATTGTATCCATTCTGGCCCTGATCCTCTCCTTCCTGGGAATTGCTCTGGCGACACGTCGCAAAAAACGCTAAGAACGATTTGCAGCACACATTAATTTGAAATAGCAAAGAAGCCTATGGCATACGGGATCAACCCCGATGTACCATAGGCTTCTTTTTGTCTATCCATGCTGATTGCCATCCGCAATATGGCATCAGCCAACCACTCTTTTAGCGTTCCTGATCCGTCTGGATCATAATTTCAATATATTGCAGCAAGCTTTTCTTCTGCATTTCGATGGATTGAATACGTTTGGACAGGCCCGCAAAAAACTCTTCAATCTGCTGCCTTGTATAATCAGCAGACTGCCCTTTCCAATCGTTCAGGCGACTGTATAGCGCCCTCGCTTCCTGTTCATCGGCTTGCAGACGGGCAAGCAGCTGTGTCAGTTCTTTTTCCGCAATTCGAAGATCATTCAATTCCACCAGCAATTGTCCACCCACTTGCGTTCCCCTCCCCCACGTACGTGATAGCGACACTAACCAACCTGATTCCTAATTAAAATGAACCGGACTCTCGTCCGCCTGCCGGAAGGCATCTGCTTTCTCATCAATAAAGTTCAGGAACTGGCTGGTATGTTTCATATGCCATGTGCTAAGTTCTTGAATCGACGCGTCCAGTTGGGTAACAATGGGCTCCAGCCTGCGACTACGGCTTGTATGCAGGTATTGAGCCATGCGGCTTCGTACCTGATTCAGCTCAGCATTGCATTGCTGTGCATTTTGCTTCCACCGGGAGGCGACACTTTTCAGTTCTTCTGGCGTTACCTGAATCAAGCCGGATGCACCTGCCCCAAGAGCCATACCGCCGCCAGACCTGAAACCTAACGGACCGAGGTTCTTGCTGAACGGCCCCATGTGATCCATAAGGCGTGGTGAATAGCGGACTCTCTCCCCAGTAATCGGATCATACAGATCATTGGATATGTATCCATTTTTGAAATTATATTGATCCAGACTGTGATAGTTCTCTCCGCCAAATGAGTTCTTGGCTTTATCAATAATGCCCACTCCATCGTTTGCATCCTCATAATTGGAATTAATGTAGTACGTCGATCCCACGTGTCGGTCATATCCGCCCAACGTTCCGCTGGCTACCAGATCACTGGGATTGGCATAGTTCACAACCTGCCCGTCGAACTCACCCGCTTCAGCCCGGCGACGCATCTCTGGCGTCAAATTGCCCATTACTGATGGTGCACTGAACGTCACGGCTGGAATTCCGGTATAAGCAGAAGCATATTGTGCATTTCCCCCACCCAAGGAATGTCCGGTCATCGAGAAATTCAGATCCTTATGCTTGTTCTGCATGTGACTTGCGTAGTCTTCTGATTGATACATCTGATTGGCCCAGCCTGTCGGGGAAACGGTTTTTTCAATATCTTTTACGCGATCACCGGTCCAGTTCTCCACGTCTCTTACCCTGTCACCAGCCCAATTCTCCACTGTAGATATGCCCGTAAAATCCTTGACGCCTTGCACCCCTTTGTCGAGCCAATCCGGTGTAAGATTATCAACAAAATTCCCGGCCTCCTGCTGACCCTTGCGAATCAACTCTCCGCCCCCAATACGACCATCCATGACAAAGTCTGGTACCGAACGATCCAGAGACGCACTTCCTTCTGTACCACGATAAGCAATGACGGCTTCCTTGGTCTCGGGATTATAGAATGTTACGGCATCAAAACCGGAAAGTTTGTTACTTTCCGTCCCTTCAAGGACCTCCCATCCGGGAAGTTCCGTTAATTTGTCTCCAGCCTTTTGATCCTGATAGGCCAGATCAGACATCGTTTTATACGTTTCATCATCAATATTGGACCCGTTACTCAATAACTACACCTCCCTTTATTTAGCGTATGGATCATGTCCCTTGGCCATCATCACTTCTTCAATCTCAGGGCTAATGACCAGGTTCTTGGTTACCTTCTTTTTGTAGTCATACGAAATGCCAAAACTCTGATCTTCGTGATCTTTCACATGGCCTTTAAGCCCTATCTGGGACACTGCCATCTCCGGCAACAACTCTTTGCTTGTAATCACAACATCCAGCTCGAACTTCTGCTTGAAGTGCTGAATTACGGTTGCTTCAGCTTCCTTGTATAACGCTTCCTTCTCACTTGCATTCATGTTCTGACAACCTCCCAGAAATATAGTCAACACCATCATTAGTGTGAATAAACCCTTCAACCATCCTGCACGTTTAATACGGATTCCTCCTCTGGGTAGAATCAGGGTGTTCACCATATGTGAAGCACACCCTATTCATCTGTTACCTGCATCATAGTACAAAATCAACATGAGCCATATCGGCTAACAGAATCGTTTTCATGTAACTTTCTTCCTATATGATTCATTCAGGGTACTTTGGTGTACATTACCCCGTTTCCTAATTCTTGCAACAGATACATGAGATTTTTCCCACGCACGACAAAAAGAGCCTGCTCTTTGTAAGAGCGGCCCTCCTTTTTGCCGTACTTAACGTTCCTACTCAAGCACCATCCGCAGAGCGGTCAGCGCAATCCCGATAATAAATCCGGTAACGGCTCCGTTGATCCGAATCCACTGCAGATCCTGCCCCACCTTATCCTCAATCATTGAGATCAAGGAGGCGTTATCCATTTTGTCTACATTTTCACGCACGAGGTTACCGATTTTGGAATGATTTTTCTCCAGCAGTGTTGTGACGCCATCTACGATCTTGGCATTCATGCTTGTCATCAACTCGTGATCTGACCGCAGATCAACCAATACCCGTTCAATGGCAGGCAGAGCATATGTATCTACATACTGTCCATCTTCCATCGCGGCGAGTGCCTTGTCTCTCAATTCAATGAGTTTGTTCAGCACCGTTTCCTCTGCGTTCCAGCCCTCAAGCATATTGTTCTTCCAGCCGTTGATTCCATCTTGCATAGCCTCGCTCATGGCCAACCGCACCGTCTGGGTACGTACCATATCAAGCACTTTGTACCTTAGAGCACTGCCTTCACGTTTCATATCCTCTACCCGATCGAAGAGATATCCTTGCAAAATGCCACCCAAACGCTCCTCGTTCATATAACCAAGGAACGCATTCATCGCAAACTGCATCAATCCGTTCATTTGAATGCCGCTGATCGCTTTCATTCCGCTTTCACCCAAAAACATCACATTCTCAGGTTTAACCAGCCACTCTTCGGCTTGCTTCAGTCCATAGTCCAGTGCTTTGGCATCGTAACCCCGCTCTGTCATCTGATGAGCAGCCCGTTCCAGAATCGGACCCAGATCAAAAGCGCCCGCCTGTGACTTGATCTCAGACGCTACGAGTGGAGCAATCTGCTCTAACGGCAGACCCGCCAGAATTCGTTTGCAGAGTGTATCAATCATGGTCTTGATCCCGTCATTGTGAAGCTCACGTGTCAACGTATCGAGCACCGTCTCTGCTGCTTTGAAATCTGCAATTTTCTCGGTAATGCTGTCTTTGTTAAGTAAGTTATTCTCTACTGCGGAGACCAGACCTTCGGTCATTTTATCCCGATTTTTTGGCAGCAAAGCCGTATGCGGAATGGGAATGCCGAGCGGGTGACGGAATAGGGCGGTCACTGCGAACCAGTCCGCAAGTCCCCCTACAAGTCCCGCTTCAAATGATCCTACCAGCAACTTGCCCACGGGAACGCCCTGGAACGGCAAGGATGCTGCAAATCCCGCTCCCATCACCACGAGAGACCAGGCTGCTGCTTTTTTGGTTTGTTTAGGTTTAGCCATTGTATTCTTGCTCCTTTATCATTAAATCGCACGGCCCGGCCTGTACCGGATTCCGTACTCCATCGTTTCTTATGTAAACTCTCCAATAGCAAAAGTCTTGACTTCCATATATCGTATACTTCATCTTATCACCCACGAGCGTCAAAACCAAACCTGTGCTTGGCCAAAAAAGGACATTTATGGTGTTTACCTCGTAAAACGGTTCGCTCCCTTTTCTATACCAGGATTATTTTAGTATAATTCATCATAACGGCCCTCCTATATGGATTGGCTGCTGAACAGCAGGGTAATTACATAGTGGAACAATGAATCAATCAGAGGAGGAATTTCGGACCATGAAACACGTGCAGGACACAACCACGCTCTATAACGGAGTCAAAATGCCATGGCTGGGTTTTGGAGTATTCAAAGTTAAAGACGGGGACGAAGTCGTTCATGCTGTCAAAACGGCCATTCAAGCCGGGTATCGCAGCATCGATACAGCCAAAGCGTATAACAACGAAACAGGTGTCGCTCAGGGTATTCGTGAATCTGGAGTAGCCCGTGAAGATCTGTTCATTACTACGAAAGTGTGGAATAGCGATCAGGGATATGAATCCACACTGGCCGCCTTCGAAGCAAGTATGGAACGACTCGAACTGGAGTACCTGGATCTCTATCTCATCCACTGGCCGGTCAAAGGCAAGTACAAAGATACATGGCGAGCGCTGGAGAAGCTCCACAAGGAAGGACGCATCCGCGCAATCGGTGTGAGCAATTTCCAGATTCATCATCTGGAAGACCTCATGATTGATGCCACGGTCAAACCAGCGGTTAATCAGATCGAGCTTCATCCACTACTGATTCAATCGGAGCTTCGTGAATATTGCAACAAACATCAGATTCAGATCGAAGCCTGGTCTCCGCTCGGACAAGGTCATCTGATGGATCATCCGTTGCTTCAGGACATCGCCGCCAAATACAGCAAATCCCCTGCCCAAGTCATTCTGCGCTGGGATCTGCAGAACGGCATCGTGACCATACCCAAATCCGTCACGCCTGAGCGTATTCGCGCGAACGCCGATCTCTACGATTTTGAGTTAACTTCAGAAGAAGTAGAGCAGATTAACGGACTGAACGAGAACAAACGCTTTGGTTCTGATCCCGACAACTTTAATTTTTAATATAAACATCTTAATTCGATAACACCCGCCCTCGACCTTAGAGGAGCGGGTGTTTTGTCATGTGATGTTATAGACAATCTATTCGTAGTTAAGAATGGAGGCGAGGCCCGCTATCCTACTCAGTGCCGTTTTTGTGCCCCAAAAAAAAGTTTTTTGACCATTTAAAACTATTTGATCTCCTCATCAGTCTAACGAGTGTCAAGCGAACTCAAGCACTTATATGGAATCCAGGCCTGGAACGAGCAGTGACTTGAATATTTAGGTTTATCATGGGGGGATCAGGAGTGATTAGACTGAACCATAGAAAGACAAAGGAAGAACAGTTCAGCGAAAAAATAACAGCAATTCAGAATAAATTATATCGATTGGCGTACTGCTATGTTAAAAATGAACAAGAAGCGCTGGATATCGTATCCGAAGCGGTCTATAAAGGGTTCATCGCTTATGGAAAAATGGAATCCATGACTTATTTCGATTCCTGGATGTCACGAATCGTGATTAACACAGCGATAGATCATATTCGACGGAATCAACGAGTGACCTATATGGAGGATCATGTACAGGAATTTGTGGCTCCAGAACGAGGGGCATCCGTGGAAGAGAAAATGGATCTGTACGATGCACTGGATCGACTCGTGCCTGAAGATAGGGCCTATATTATATTAAAATTTTTTGGTAATATGCGTTTTCGAGAAATCGCAGAAGTGCTCTCCCTGTCGGAGAATACCGTGAAGTCAAAATTCTATCGGATTATCAACAAATTAAAAATGGATTTAATCGAAGGAGAGGTTGGAGATCTATGACTAGCAAAGAACGTTATGAAAACATTGAAATTCCAGCTCAACTTTCAGATGTTATTCGTCGTGCCCATCAAAAGGCCGCCGCTCGCAAAAGCTCATCCCGTATTATTCGCTACACTTCAAGTCTAGCAGCATGTGCCGCTTTACTGCTCATTATCAACATTCCTACTGTCGCCAACGCCATGGTCAAAATACCTGTGGTCGGAACGATTGTTCAGGTGCTTCAATTCGGCGATGGCGGCAAGATTACGGATGGGATAACCGTGGGTTCAGAAGCAACTGAAAATACCCTTAAAATTAATTTCAGCACCGACGAACAGGATCAGGCCAATGATGCGCCTTCTTATAATGTCGAACACAAAGAAGCACCGAATCGTGTCCTCTTCACGTTTAGCGGTGCACGTTACATGGATGTAGAGAAAGTCAAAGCCGACTTTATGACCCAACCTTTGGTGAAAGATGTATATGGCTCCATGATTTTAGACGACTCCTCCGTCGGATTCGTCGTTGTTTTAAAAGAAGGGGTACAGTACGCCGTAACGGAATTCAAGAACCCCGGCTACCTGGAAGTGAAATTGACTTCCGACGGCAATCCAGTCACCCCTCGGAAGGTATACTCGCTTCGCACAGAATCAATGCCTTTTGGAGAATCGATGGGAATAATTAAAGAATCCTATCCGGGTGAGGACATCTCTTTCCTCAAAACGTCCACTGGGCAGTTTACAGCAGTTATTGGAGAATATTCTACCGCTGAAGAAGCTGAACAGAAGCTCAAAGAACTCGCCGGACAACCAGATTATCATGAGGAGTTTTATGTGGACAGCTGGATGAGTAACGAAAATCCAATGGATTAGTCATTTCCCCAAAAAATCCCGATTCGGATGCGCTGAGCATCTCGAATCGGGATTTTATCGGTCATAGGCAACCCTATTCGCTTTTGGATACCAGCTTGAAATCATCAAAGTGGAAACCTGGCGCGACTACGCAAGTGACCAGTACAGGCTCATCACCCAACGGGCGTGCTGTCTGCCATACGCCCGCTGGAACAAGCACCTGTGGTGATTGACCTGCAGCAATATCCATACCCAAAACAAGAACTTCCTCGTTCTCCGGGTTCTCTCCGTTGCCGCCCAGCTTCAGTTCAACCGGACTGCCACTATGCCACAGCCAAAGTTCATCGGACAGAACGGTATGCCACTCGGAGATTTCATGTGCGTGCAGCAGGAAATACGTGGAACTTGCCGAGAATCTTGGGCCGGAATAAGTATCCGGCAGAACCGACTGTGGAATCTGATAAGAAGCCTTCCATTCTTCCTTATACCAACCGCCTTCAACGTGAGGCTGCATATTGAGCGCAGCAACCAATGGCGATAATTCATGTGTCGTCATAACCTGTTTCCTTCCTTCTACATCATATTGGAGACACTCCTTAACCAGAGTTTCGCCTCTCTCCCCCTACTCTAAAACATCATTCAAGTTTTGTCACCTTGACAGCTCCCATGGTCCATGCCAGATTCGTTCTCACGGTATTTTACATATGATTAAAGAAATATTTCATTTACAATGATAGCGTTTACAAAAAGATGGATTTTCCGTTATGATATGGATATCGTTGTTAATCCGTGAAGCAGAGGGGAGCTGTACCATGAGTCTCATAGAAGATCGGATTGGACCCAAATATCGAATCGGTGAACATTCATTTACCATTGAACATATGCGCAGACATGATGGGAACGGTATGCCTCAGCCTCACGCTCATCCATTCTACGAACTGTATTACCTGCTTGAAGGTGAACGCGTTTATTCCATGAATGGTCAGATTCTGTCTGCCCGCAAGGGTGATTTTATTCTGATTAACCCAAACGATGTACATAGCACCTCCAAAGGAAGTATTCCTGGCTTCGAACGGATTTTAATCGGTTTTTCGCCTGCTTTTGCAACGGGGATGGAGCTTGGCATATGTGGTTTGCTGCCTTTTAATTGTTCAAGACTTCTTCGCCTGCCTGAAGCGGAACAGCCCGAGATGGAGCGTATATTGTGGCAGATGCTGCAAGAATGCAAAGAGCGACGCCCTCACTATGAGATTGCGGTCAGAAGTCTGCTTGCCCAACTTTTGATCCGTATTCATCGGGTGGAGGAGGATATTCGGCAGTCATGCCCCGGTCCTTTGCATCCGATGCAGGACAAAATCAGTGAAATCGTTACATATGTGAACAGCAACTACACCCAACCACTTACGCTGGAGGGTGCAGCCAATCGTTTTTATATCAGTCCATCCTATCTGAGCCGAATGTTCAGCCGTTTTACCGGGTTTCGGTTTAGCGAATATCTGCGTGTTGTTCGTGTCCGAGAGGCACAACGAAGATTGCTGTCGACACAAGAGCGTGTCCAGATGATTGCAGAGAAGGTAGGGTTTGAGCATACGGCTCATTTTAACAAAACATTCAAACAAGTCACCGGTACAACACCGCTACGCTATCGCAAGGAACACCGGTAGATCTTCAGATCACATCATATAAAACCGAGTGGGTAGCCTTGCTCCAGAGATCACGTATTACTTATACCCGAAAGGCATCACGATCATTGGACCCATGGCTACGCCACTGCGGCTGAATTGGAGCCCCTTGTATAGCCCCTTTTACATACACTTTTTACCTGCGGATGATCACACCACTTCGTACTTCAGGACCCACAGAGATCTGGCGACCGTCTGTGTCGGCATCACTTTCTCGGCACACAATGCCTGCGGATTCATGTCCTGTCACCATCAGAAGTCGACCATCCGCCCCCTTGCCCTGAATGCGCTCCAACTCCGCCCCTTTGCACTGGTGCAAATGAATTAACGGACCTTCGGTAATCCGGGCGTTCAGTTCTGTAATCCGCAGATGCTTCGCTTGGGCACATTGAATACCTGTGCGGGCTTCTACATGGTATCGTTCAATGACTACGCCATCCAAAGGCAATTCCGGCAACCCACTTATGAGCAACGCAGTGTCCGCACCGGCACAGACCACATCCGATATTCGAATATCCCGGAACACTGGCGTCTCCTCGCTAATCTCCTGAGACAAGTCACTGCCCCGGGCAGACCCTTCCTGATTCGCATAGAAAAAGGAAAACGAGATGGCTTCCATAATAATATCTTTCATATATATACGCTCGATCTGAATATCCTCAACCACCCCACCGCGTCCCCGTGCGCTTTTGAAGCGAAGTCCAATATCCGTGCCGATAAACGTACAATCCGACACTCTCACATGCCGCACACCACCAGACATTTCGCTACCAATGACGAAACCGCCATGACCATGATACACCGTACAATCCCGAATGGTGATGTACTCCGATGGAAGACCCAGTTCACGGCCTTCGGCATCCTTGCCTGATTTCAGACAGATCGCATCATCACCGACATCGAATACACTCTTCTCCACCACCACATGACGGCAGGATTCAATGTCCAGCCCATCTCCATTCTGTGAAAACCATGGATTACGCACACTCACGTTACGAATGGTTACATGCTCAGATGCCCAGGGGTGCAGATTCCATGCAGGCGAGTTCTGGAACGTTGGACCGTCCAGCAGCACCCGTGTACATCTGCGCAAGCTGACCATGTTAGGACGCAAAAAGTCTCTGGCTTGTTCATAGGCGGCAACATCACGTACCTGCTCCTTATGCAAACGATTTGCAATGATACCACCTTCAAGTGCAGAGACGGAAGGCCACCAGATTTCTTCATCCCCACCCGATTGCTCTACAACACCACCCGAAGCGACCAATTGGTTCCATTGTGAAGTCGTCATTTTGGAGCGTTTTACCGGACGCCACGCTTCACCGCCACCATCCCATATCCCCTCACCGGTAATCGCAATATCCTCCAGTTGATCACCATCGATCGGGGATTGACAGCGTACCACCTGCCAGCCTTCGAAGCTTGATGCGATCAATGGATATTGATCGAAATCTCGGCTAAACGTAACCAGCGCCCCTGCTTCCACATGTAGTTCGATCCGGCTGCGCATTACAATCGGACCTGTGAGCCATACCCCGGCAGGGATAATGATTCTGCCTCCTCCCGCTTCAGCGCATGACGCGATTGCAAGGCGGAACATCTCCGTATTATCTGTTACCCCATCTCCAACAGCTCCATAGTCTGTAATTCGAAAATTCTGAGCGGGAATGACAGGCAAATTGGCTTCATAAGCTCGGACATCAGACTGGGCACCTGTACCCGTCGACATTGGGGAGTGATATGTATTCATCGTGCAGAATCATCCTCTCTACCTGTAATGGAAATGGAACCGTTATGAGATCAACTTTTCGTTTCTAGTTTCTTTAGTTTACTTTCAGACAGATACTTTCTCGCTCCATCATATCAATGGCCTGATGCACTAGGTTGAGCTTTTTTGCCATGTACAGTTAGAACTTGATGGAATTTGTTTTTATGATCAGAGTCATAAATGAAACATCATTTCTAGTATACTCTATACATCTATTCCAATGGTTGGTAAACAACTAGGAGAATAGATTCAATTTTCTGTCAGGATTCGTCACAAGAGATTTGATAACATAACAGGTATATAACACAATTACTGCCCATAGCCCTAGAAAGTCTATTACTTATGTCATGTTTTATCACAAACCAATTGCCATTAGCAGGATGAGTATGTATGATTAAATAACTAGTTTCAATTAATTCCTTATTATTCCTTTTACAAACATTCGTTGCAGAAAGGATGGGGTCTACTCTTGATTGAATTTAGGGGTGTCCAAAAGCATTTCGGTCATTTTCATGTCCTCAAGGATATCCATCTTCACATCGAAGAAGGAGAGGTTGTCGTCATCATCGGACCTTCCGGCTCCGGCAAAAGCACGTTACTCCGCTGTATTAACCGCCTGGAGACCATTACCGAAGGCGAACTTGTTGTCAGTGGGGTCCCTCTACATCAGAAAAAGGTGGATATTAACCTCTTCCGCCGTGACATCGGTATGGTATTCCAACACTTCAATCTTTATCCTCACAAAAAAGTCATTGATAACATTACCCTTGCACCCATGAAGGTGCGCAAACAACCCAAAGAACAAGCTGCCTCAACGGCCATGAAGTATCTGACCCGGGTAGGCATTGCCGACAAAGCAGACAGTTATCCCTCCCAGTTGTCCGGTGGACAGCAACAACGGGTAGCCATCGCCAGAGGACTCGCCATGGAGCCCAAAATCATGCTTTTTGACGAACCGACCTCTGCACTCGATCCCGAAATGATCGGGGAAGTCCTCGATGTGATGCGTTCCCTTGCCCATAATGGCATGACCATGGTCGTTGTTACCCATGAGATGGGATTCGCCCGCGAAGTTGCGGACCGGGTCATCTTCATGGACGAAGGCCGAATTGTAGAAGAGGCCACCGCCGCTGAATTTTTTGACAACCCCAGAGAAGAACGAGCACAGCAATTCCTGAGCCGTCTGATTCATCATTGAGAATAATCCAATATTCCATTTTGAAAGGGGTCTTATTCATGAAAAAATTGTTGATGTGGCCGTCATTTATACTTGTCCTTATTCTCTCGCTGGTATTGTCCGGTTGTAGTACAGGTGAGGAGAATAGCAGTAGCGGCGGTAGTAGCGGTTCTGGCGGAGATGCCGTAGCCAAAGGAACGATTGAGCAGATTAAAGAGCGCGGCAAACTTATTGCCGGCGTGAAATATGATACGAAGCTATTCGGACTGAAAGATCCCGCAAGCGGCAACGTTGAGGGATTCGATATTGATATCGCCAAGGCACTCGCCAAACAGATCCTTGGAGATGAGACAAAGGTCGAACTGAAAGAAGTCACTTCCAAGACACGTATTCCCATGTTGCAGAATGGAGACATTGACATCATCATCGCCACGATGACGATTACGGA
This sequence comes from Paenibacillus sp. FSL R5-0517, assembly GCF_037974355.1. NCBI lineage: Bacteria > Bacillati > Bacillota > Bacilli > Caryophanales > Paenibacillaceae > Paenibacillus > Paenibacillus sp. FSL R5-0517. The sequence continues at coordinate 439,622 of NZ_CP150235.1, read as the reverse complement.
TGAACGTAAGGAACAGGTGGATTTCAGTGATGTTTATTTCGAGGCAGGCCAATCCCTGCTGGTGAAAAATGATAGTCCGATTACCGGCCTGGAAAGCCTCAGCGGGGTGAAAGTACTCGCCGTGAAAGGCTCCACATCCGCTCAGAACATTCGCGAGAAAGCCCCTGATGCTGAAGTGCTCGAATTCGATAACTATCAGGATGCATTCACTGCTCTCAAAGCCGGTAAAGGCGAAGCGCTGACCACAGATAATATCATCCTTATCGGCATGCAACAGACAGATAACAGCTTCCAATTGGTTGGTGGCAATTTCACAAGTGAACCTTATGGTATGGCCATTCGCAAAGGCGACACCGCCTTCGTGGAAGAAGTCAACAAGCTGCTCAAAAGCATGAAAGACAGCGGGGAATATGACACATTACATGAGAAATGGCTGGGCTCCAAGCCCGAGTAACCCCGATTAATGATGAGCACGCGGCGAATTCGTCTGCTGGATGCGATGCATAAGCAGACGTAATCGCCGTTTCTACATCTGGAGAACGGAGGCTTTGCCTATATGGGCACATTAGATTTCAGCGTACTGATGCGACACTCGGATCGTTTTCTGGAAGGATTCCTGAATACCATTCAAGTGAGTATTATAGCTCTCGTTGGCAGCTTTATCCTGGGCGCGATTCTGGCGATCTTTCGGATATCCCCTGTGAAACCGCTGAACTGGATTGGCACGGCTTTTGTGGAGTTTATCCGAAACATTCCCCTGCTGTTGGTGGTGTTCTTCTTCTATCTCGGACTGCCGGCACTAGGCATTTCGCTCGACGGATTTGTCTCTGGTACTCTGGGTCTGACCATCTATACCGCCGCTTTCATTGCCGAAGCGATCCGAGCGGGCATTCAGACGGTGCCGCGTGGACAACTGGAAGCCGCAAGATCCTCCGGCTTGTCCTATGTACAGGCCATGAATCTGATCATTCTGCCTCAAGCGATCAAGATTGTTTTGCCGTCCATCGGCAACCAATTTATTAATCTGGTCAAGAACTCATCCATTCTGGCCGTCGTCGCCGGTATGGATCTCATGTATTTTGCCGACCTGGTTAACTCGGATACGTTCCAACCGCTAAGTGTATACACCGTTGTTGCGCTGTTCTATCTGGTGCTGACACTACCACTCAGCTTTCTGGTGCATTATATGGAGCGCAGGTTCGGACAGAGCGATGCAGAGGCGCGCAGTACCAAGGGCAAACCGAAGAAGAACAAACCAGCCGGTCAGGTTACCATGTAACACATTGACATATACATGCGCAGATTTTTAGGGAGATATATTGTCTATTTCAGACCTTTCGATAATTTTGGTCCGTTATTTTGGCTAGTCCATGCCCCATCTATTGATCTTAGATATTCTATTCCTGCATACAGAAGGAGGCTAATAAAATATGGACTTTAGCGGGGCCTATGCGTGGCCCAACCTTCGTTTTCTGCTTCAAGGATTCTTGATTACCCTACAGGTCGCAGGGCTATCCATTGTATTCAGCTTCATACTTGGCACCGTGCTGGGTACCGTCCGGTTTACTCGCATCCCCATTCTGTCACAGATCGTAGCGGTCATCGTGGATACGATTCGGAATCTGCCACTACTGCTCATCATTTTCTTCATCCACATCGTACTTCCGCAGCTCGGGATCAAAATGTCCGTCTTTTGGTCCACGGTCGTTGGACTGAGTCTATTTGAAGGCGCGATGATCGCCGAGATCGTACGTAGCGGTCTGAAGTCTGTTGAGCGCGGTCAGGTGGAAGCTGCCCGTTCTTCCGGCCTGAGCTACATGCAGACCCTCGGTGGCATCATCATGCCACAGGCGCTACGCCGCATGTCTCCGCCGATGGTCAGCCAGTTCATCTCACTCCTGAAGGATACTTCACTGGCAATCATCATCTCTTTGCCGGAACTGATGCACAACGTGCAGATCCTCGGCGGCCAAAGTTTCGATTATATTATCCCCGCCCTCCTGCTCGCTGCGGTATTGTATTTTGTCATCAACTATACGCTGTCCATTGTCGCAAGGCGACTTGAGGCACGCATGAATTAAATGACTGAATAAATGAAATGAGCTTCCCACCGATGTTCTAACGAACCGGGGGAAGCTTATTTAGCCATTTTGGGGAACGTTTCTAACCTAACGAATCGTAGACGCTCTATTTTTCCGATTTACCCCGCCTTTACGCCGTATTTCAGGTTTTTGAGTAAAATAACTTCACTGAGATTCGTTACATTTTTCATCTCAGCTTATAGCCCCATATTAGACGTCTCAGGTTCGTTAAACTTACACCACAGTGAATTAAATAAATAAACATCCACGTTACGCCCACTATTAATGATTCATGCCGCTCCCACGACTAATCCTTCGTCCAATCCGCCCAGTTTTGCCCACAATCAGCTCATTCGTTAGATCGCCGCTCCGTTGTGACGTAATTCCGCCTGTAGTAGCTCAATTGGCAGTCCCATCGGATCAAGCTTCATCTTCACGGTTAGTGCAGCGGCTGTCCCTGCCGCCTCCCCGGTAGCCATACAGCTTGGCGTCAACCTTGTCGTTGCATGCGCCTCATGTGTGGTGGAGATGCAGCGTCCTGCCGCCAGCAGATTGCGGATATTGCGAGAGATCAGACAACGATACGGAATATCGTATGCCCCATCCCCTTTGATAAAGGCAGCTACAACACCTTGACCCGAAGGGTCATGAATATCGATAGGATAACCGCTTCTGGCAATCACATCCTCGAACTTCCGTCCTGCGACCACATCCGCTTGGGTCAACGCATAATGACCGATAATCCGTCTGGATTCACGAATGCCAATCTGAGGTGCTACCGCTGAGATGGAAGCCCGTTCGAATCCAGGCACATCACGCTGCAAAAACTCAGCAATCATCAGCACCTGCTTCCGCCCTTCCTGTTCAGCAGAGGTCAGATCCTCGGCATCCGTCGCATCGAGTCCCTGCACCCGGGTACAATTAATCAGCACTTCATCGTCAGCCGGTCCGGTAAAAAACAACACCTGGTCGCGATTAATCGGTACCCCCGCTTTTTTCCACTGGGAATAGAAGCCGCTCACCCCGGTTAACGGAATGCTGTCCAGCTCCGAGAAGGGGGTCTTGGCATAGAAATCTTCCGGGTGCTCCTGAATGTATTGCTTCACGCGTCCAAGATCCACACCACGCATGCGGAATTTCATGGTCATCGGCTGAGACTGGTTATCGCCATCTCTCCCCTTCGCCACCGAAGCCCCTGCAAGATAAGCCAGATCCGCATCACCGCTTGCATCCACGAATACGTTCGCTCGGAACTCCTTTCGTCCAGACTTGTTGGTCACTCGCACCGCTTCCACCCGATCATCCCCAACAACCACTTCATCCACGAAGCTGTGCAATAACAGCCGGACACCAGCCTCCTGCAACATCTCTGCCGCAACCACCTGAAAGATCGCTGGATGGTACGGCGTGACAGTATGCACAAATCCAACCGTATCGCGCAAATGCCCGGGGGAGCCGCCACACGCCTGCAAACGATCCACAATCTCCTGCGCAATACCTTGAATGACCTGCTCCCCACGTTCCGTATGGAAAGTCATCCAGGGATAGACCATAGCGGCAGTGGACATCCCACCAACGAATCCATATCGCTCCACCAGCACTGTGCGGACACCCTGCCTTCCAGCCGCAATGGCTGCCGCTATACCCGCTGGACCTCCGCCCACAATAACGACATCTGCTTCTTCCTTTTCCATGCTCATCCGTTCACTCAAATGTTGTCCCTCCTTCCGTTCTATTGCACGTATTTCTCGCCTTTGCACGTATTTCATGACTTACTCTTTCAGTCCCGTCATGGCAACCCCCTCAATGAAGCGCCGTTGTGCCAGGAAAAAAACAATTAAAAGTGGCAAGGTCGCCATGACTGTGGCGCTCATCAGATATTGCCAGGCTGTGCCGACCTCATCTGTAAACAAAGATAATCCAAGCGGCAGCGTCATTAGATCACGCGAGTTAATGAAAATCAACGGATCGAAGAACTCATTCCAGATCGTCACAAACGTGAAGATCGTCAGCGTAGCCATACCTGGCTTGGCAATAGGCAGCATAATTCGCGCATATATTCGGAATCGGTTGCAGCCGTCGATCATCGCCGCTTCCTCCAGTTCCGTTGGCACCGTAATGAAGAACTGCCTCATCACAAAGATGCCAAACACACCGCCCGCGCCAAAGATTGGCAGTAGTATCAGCGGAAGATGGGTATCAATCCACCCCAGCTGCCGCATGAACAGGAACATCGGAATCGCCGTCACCTCATGAGGAATCATCATGGCACTCAGCAGGATGAGAAATACCACATTACGTCCTTTAAACGGAATTTTGGCGAATGCATAACCGGCGAGAGAAGCAAAAAAAACGGTTCCCAGCACAACCAACGCAGAAATATAGATACTGTTCCAATAGAAACGGTGAAACGGAATCAATCGGAACACATCGATGTAGTTCTGAAATCGGAAGGATTCCGGTATCCACTGTGGCGGATAGGTGAATATGCTCTGAGGCTCCTTGAATGATGTCGATATCATCCAGATAAATGGCACAATCATGATTAGCGAAATCAGTGTCAGCAGCAAATACGTCCCAAGGGCACTTCCTATCTTCCTCCCCGAAGAATTAGGCATCGCCTTCATTGAATACCCACCTCTTTCGGAGCTGCCATTGCAGCAGCGTCAGGATCAGTACGATGAAGAACAGTACATATGCGAGAGCGGAAGCATAGCCGAACTGGAATAGTTTGAATGCTTTTTCCCAGATATAATAAACCAATACCTTTGTGCTGTTACTCGGCCCGCCCTGTGTCATCACATAGATCTGTCCGAATACTTTGAGTGAACCAATCACGGTCATGACCACAGTCAGAAACACCGTTGGTGTAATCATAGGCAGTGTAACGTGAAAGAAAGTTCCCCTTCTGCCCGCACCGTCCAATGTTGCTGCTTCGTACAGTGAACGCGGTACCTGCTGAATAGCTGCAATGAACAGCACCATATTCAGACCTACATTTTTCAGCACACTGGTCACAATCACTGCCGGCATTGCCAAATCTTCATTGTATAGCCACGCCGGACCCTTGATGCCCGTCATCAATAGAAGCTGATTAATCAATCCTGATTCTGTTGCATACATCAGCTTCCATACGATGGCCCATACGATCAGCGAAGTCATGACCGGAACAAAGATTGCTGTTCGAAAAATTCCGATCCCCCGCAGATTCCTGGATAGCAGCAACGCGAGCAGCAGGGCGAGCACAATATTAAGCGGTACCAGTCCGACTGTGAAATAAACCGTATTGGCGAGCACTTTCCAGAACATGGTGTCTGTCATAATATTCCGGTAATTCTCCAGTCCAACAAAATGATGATCCCCCAGCAGCGGCCAATCAGTCAGGCTCATGTATAACGCGAGACCCATGGGAAACAACAGCAGCAGCGTAAACCCAAGCACCATCGGCGATACAAACAGCCACCCCGCGATCTGCGCTTCTCTGGCGAGCGGTCCTCTTCTTTTGCGCTTGTGTGGATGGGTCACAATTAGCCACCCCCTTTTTATTCAAATTTCCTCCGAAGCTGAACTCTGTGACGATTCTATATAAGGTGAACTATACATTTACACAAGAACGTAGAGGACAGATAAAAACCTGAAGAAGCGAAGTGGTCGCCTAAAAGCTTTCTGGAAGAAAGCTGCATCGGAAGCATATGCTTATCCCCGGATTTCTCCCTCTATATAAGGGATTCCAAAAAAATCTGGGGATAACAGCGATCGGAAGGTTGTTCTGGCATCGGAGTACAAGTGTAAATATCCTTTAGTTCAACTTATATAGTCCGGACCGTTCAGACTGTCCACCATATTACGAAACCCGTTCACAGCCCTTCGCAGCTCTTCCTCCGTGTTGCCTGTCACAACCGCTCCAAGCATAATCGCTTTGACCCCGGTATCGCGTAGCACCCGAACATCCTCCGGTACCAGCTTTCGCTGGGAAGGAACCAATACCGGAACCTGGGCTTGCAAGACCAGACGGCGATACTTGAGCACATCCGCGAAGCTGAGCGGTGTACCATATTCTTTTCCAGGTACAATGGATGCCTCCAGAGCAGTGAAGCCGAAGTGAGCTGCCGATGTTACGAGGGAAGCATCATATTCCTCATTGATCGCAAACGTTGGGTCCAGCCCCAAGTCACTAAGCATGAAGGAAGGCAAGTGATGTGCATAGATGGAATAGAAATCAAAACCCAGTCCAGCAAGGCGCTCCACATCCTCCCGTCGTGCTCCATCTATACTGCCGGAAGGTACGACCCCAAGCGGACCACCAAATTCACTGCGGATCGCCCGAAATACCTCGGCATAACTGTCCAATGGGCCAAAATGATTCCCGCTGGCGCGATGACCGACATTATAGTGCACCTTCAGTGCATCAGCCCCCTCTTCCATGGCTGCCCGAGCCAAAGCAAGTTCATTCCCAGGCAGACTGACCACCAGGGACAGCGGTTTCCGCTCAAGTAATTCTTTGAATTCGCCCATTATTCTCACCTCCGGTTTCAATCGACTTACTTAGGGTTGCAACATGCTTTGGATCTCTTCCTGCATTTGTTTCAGGTTATCCTCAGCTGTCGCTGTCTTGGCAAACAATCGGTCGAATCCCTGCAATACCGCATTGTCGATATCCTGCCATCGGATATGGCCGGGAATTAAGCGCGCTTTGGGCATTTCATCAATGACGGCCTGCACAATATGCTCTTTGCTCGGGTTATTCGGCTGAAGAATAAATGCGTCCGAGTTCAGAACAGAGGTACGCGGAGGCACAAAGTAGGTGGCTGTCGCCTGAATCCCCTGCTCACTCGCAAAATACTTCAACAGCTTCTTCGTTTCCTCTGGATGTTTGCTATCGTTGAACATGGCATATCCGGCCTGCCCCAGCATCGGCACACTGCCTTGTGAACCGGAAGGCGTAGGCGCGATGCTCCACTCAAAATCCGTAATCTCCCTTGCCTTGGAAACATAGCTGTAGTTATCGAAGAACATGCCCACATTACCCGCATCGAAGCTGACCTGCTCACCTGCCTTCGGATGTGATTCATCGGTGAACATCATGCGCTCCAGTAATTCAAAAGTCTGCACACCATAGGCATCGTTCCAGGTGAACTTCGTCATACCTTCGTCGAATGGACCGCTTCCATTGGACCACGAGTAAGAGGAGAGCACCGCCCAGGTCTTCCAGTCGCGAAAAAAGTTGGCGCCATAGATTCGGTTGGTCGCCTCCTTGCTTGTAATCGCCTTGGCTGACTCTTCGAACTGTTCCCATGTCCATTGTCCTTGGGTGGCAAGTGTGTTTGGATCCGTCAGATCGGCCTTGTCGAACAGCGTTTTATTGTAAAACATGACCACCGGAGGTGTAGAGAAAGGTAGCCCCAGCAACTGGTCGCCGTCACGGAATAGATCAAGCGTACTTGGAATATAATCATCCAGCTTAAACTGTGCATCATCCTTGAACTCGGATACATCGGCCAGAATGTGGTTGGATTTGAATTGTGGTACCATTCGCTCCGATACCCAGGCGAGATCGGGAAGAGAGCCTCCAGCAGCAAGCACTGAGATTTTTTGCTGGTATTCTGCGAAAGGTACGGATTCCATCGTGACTTTGATGCCTGGATTTTCCTTGGTGAAGCCATCGATCAGTTTGTTGTATACATCCATGTGTGCCTGGTTGCCCCACATCATGAACTTCAGCTCCACCTCTCCATTCTCCCCGCCTGCACTGCCAGGTTCACTGCCAGAATTGGAGCTTGTGCACGCGATTGAAGCCACCATCATGAGTACAAGCATCAGTATCAGTCCTGCTTTTTTCATGGAAATCCCCCTTATAGACGTTGTGGTATACAGGTGCAACCAAAGTATAACGAAAGCTTCGTTCCCTCATAAATCACGTCAACTACAGAAATGGTATGGTATTTCAAGAAATACTGAATCGGTCTCGGTATTCTCCCGCAGTCCATCCCACCTGCTGCTTGAACACCAGCATGAAGTGTTTGGGACTCTGATGCCCGGATAACCGTGCCACATCATAGATTTTGAGACCCGTGTTGATCAGCAACCACTTGGCCCGCTCCATACGTGCCTCCGTGATGTATTCGGAATAATTAATACCTATTTCGTTCTTGAACAACTGGCTCAAATAAGTAGGGTTTAAGTGGACGAGATCTGCTATCGTCTGGAGCCGCAAATCTCCATCAGGATGCTGCTTGATGTGCTCCTTCACATCTCGGATAATCTTCCGCGTATCTCCACCAGCATGTTCTGCTTTCCCAGATGGCTCCGGGATCGAAAGGGTTGAAATACCATATCTGCGGTCCAGCAACAATTGAATCTTCTGTATGCATAATGCCAGTTCATAGCGATCGATTGGCTTCAACAGATAGTTCAACACCCCGAACTCCATCGCTCTGCGCGCATATTCAAACTCGCCATAGCCGCTAATGATGAGCATGAGCAATTCAGGGTACATGTCTCTGGCTTTGCTTGCCAAAGTTAATCCATCCATTTCACGCATGCGGATATCCGTGATTAACACATCCGGCACTTCACATCTCAGAAAATCCAGCGCCTCCGTGCCGCTCGATGCTTCGCCCGTTACCTGAAACTGAGAAGACGCTTGTACGATCAGCTCCCTCAGTCCCTGACGGATAACCGTCTCATCCTCTACAAGCAATACTTTATACATGCGCTTCAATCCCCTTTCGGTAGAAGTTGAATGGATATGGTGACCACCAGGCCCTGCCCGGGACTTCCATCAATGCTTAGGCTGCCGCCTTCTCCATAGATGAGGCGAAGCCTCTGGGCGATATTGTTAAGCCCCAGACTGTCCCCGGCATGGCAACGTAATGCCTGACTGGAAGGCTGTTTTGTTATGGATTCGTTTAACTCGTCAATCTTAGCCTGAGTCATTCCCTTACCGTTGTCTCGTACGCTAATCAGCAGCTCATGGTCGAACCTCAAGGCAGATATCCAGATTACTCCTCCATTTTCCTGCCCTTCAATGCCATGGTAGACTGCATTTTCCACCAACGGTTGCAGGATCAGCTTCGGAATCCCACATTCCGTTATCTGTTCCTCGATGTCATAGTTAACCTCCAGCTTACCGTTGTAACGTACCTGCTGAATGCGTACATAGGACTGTACAAAAGTCAGTTCTTCCCCAAGCGGAACCATCCGGTCCACCTTATCAATCGTATAGCGCAGCAGCTTGCCAAGCGCCGTCACCATGTCCGACACCTCAGCATGCTTCTGGCGAATGGCCATCATGTTAATGGACTCCAGTGTGTTGTATATAAAATGAGGATTCATCTGGCTTTGCAACGCCGACAACTCTGCCTCCCGCTCTTGAATGCCCAGCAGGAACACCTCATTGAACAGTCGATGAATCTCTTCCATCATTCGGTTAAAACCCCGGCTCATCTGTCCGAATTCATCATTGCTGAAGTGTGCTACCCGCTGGCTGAAATCTCCCTGCTCGACCCGAATCATGTGGTGCTTCAGTCGAATCAGTGGCCGGGTGATACGATAGGATAACAGAACCGCCAGAATCGATATAGCCGCCATACACAATACAGCGAACCCTATTGTGAAGGTGAGCATCTCACCTGACTCCTTTTGAATCACAGCAATAGGTGTAAGACTGATCACCGAGAGCCCGGAATAGCTGGAATGGTGTTGTACATAGAGATAGGACTGTCCATCCAGAACAACTTTTTGGTTCCCTGCATAGTTTTGGAGCTGTCCATTCATTAACAACTGGTCGTACGCAGAGATTCCTCCAGTTGAGGTCCGTTCGAACAGCAGACGTTGCTTGCTGTCGACAATCATCAGGCTTGCCTCTTGCTCAACATTCAGATTGGATAACATTTGGCCGAAGGCTTCCAGACGGATGTCAATCAGAATGTACCCCAATCGCTGGAGCGTACCCGGATCTCGAAGCACTCTGCCCACCGATATATACGATTCTTGCTGAACGCCCGTGTAGTAGCCGGGGGCATGCGGAGGAATCAGGCGCCACGTCCCTTCCGAGTCTTCAAGCTCTGCAAACCAGGCATCCTGTCTGCTGTCCCATACCGGTTTGACTGCCAGTGAATCGAGATTGGAGAACAGGATGCCGCTGTTGCTGATCAGATGAATTCCCCGAATCTCGGGTCGGTCATAAGCTTGACCAGAGGTATAGAGCTTCATTTTCAGATAATCCTCAGACCTCGCCCATGTACCAGACCCCATTGAACCGTTGTATTTGCCCAGAATGCCAAGCACCATCTGATCGTAAAGCGGCAAGAGCGACAACCGCTCAAAGTCCTTCAGCAGCCGATTCAGATTGGCGTTAATCTGGCGAACCAGTTCAATGGTGAACTGCTCGGTCTTGCGATCCATCGTCTGCGAGAAATGCTTGTAGTTCATCACTCCCTGCAAGCCTAGCGGCAGCAACGTCAGCGCCAGGAACAACAGGAGCAACTTGGTGCGCAGGTTTACGTTTTTTCCGAAAAAAGTGCGTACCTTGTCCATCATTTCCGTTCATCCCTCCCTCTCCCGATCATTGTATGAGCCCCCTTCACAGATCAATCTGGATATAACTGGGGTCATCATATCCAGTTTTAATGATCATTCGCTATCCTGCCAACCCTGGAATTGGTACGGAATTTCAAGTTATGCGCATTGGTATCAGGGTGAACGCAAAAAAGCCGACTGTATCGCTACAGTCGACTACGCTATTTCTATAGAACACATCCGCTGAGTTAATCTAGCAAAACAATTCGGTTGAATTAGACCAAAAAACCGACTGCATTATGCAATCGGTTGTCTGTTGCCGAGATGGCTTTTATATTTGAATCGATTATATTCATTAATAAGCTCGTCCAGCACCATGGACTGTCGAAGGACTTTGTTGTCTTGCATGCCATGATTCTCCGCCAAACGACTCAATTCATGCCTGTTCTGTTCGATTTGGTCTCTGATCTGTTTCGGTTCACTCACAGCATGCACCCCCTCTTTTTTAAACATTTTAGGATACATTGCCAAAAAATTAACATTATATTCCTTTGCAAGGTAAAATGCTTATTTCCATAGAGATACTTTCAACATCAAGCATTTTGCATAGAGATATGAAACCCTCTCATCACTACAAGATGTGGTGCAAATATATGGAGAGCATGTCTACATATCGTATTCGAGAATTTTCGAATCCTTAACGTTAAACTGATTCATGGACATATTATGCATTTTACCCTAAGTACTTATTGCACCTTTCTCCAGAAAGAAGTTAATAACCTTATCCGACAGCAAATTTATTCGTATAGATAATTCTCATCACCATTCTGCATGCCAAAATAACGAAGTCTGTAGCCCTCTCGATAACGAGCACGCAACAGATGAATGAAAGAGTCATTCTCAAACTCAATGTAACCTGTTAAATAAAGTAGGATCAGATATTCCTCAAAACGTGGATTGCCAAGAGTCATCTCACTCTCTTCCATTCCATAAAACACTTCGATTTCAAGAATTAGGAGAAGAGAAAATCCTCGCACAGTCGAGTTAATGATCCATGCAAACTCCAATGGCTCATGGATATCCTCATCCTTGTTCAGGCTAATTAATTGTTTGGTTCCCCTCTCATCCTTGAATACATAAGCTGCAATCGCCTGATCAAATCCCGCATGAGGATCGCTACGCAAGTCGGAAAACTCCTCTAAATCTACCTTCTCAGCGTAAAATTTCTGTGTTAGTCGCTCATGAATCTGCTCCAAACTGAATGGATTAGGAATGTTCAATGTTATATATTTGTCGTAAAGTTTCTGAATATCAATCTGCAATGATAAATCCTCTTTTCGTTATGAATGATCTAATAGACAGTACAAATAAGCGCCCCATCTCCATATCCCGGAAATAAGACGCATGTTAATGAAAGAATTTAAAATCAAATAACCCTAATATCCTCCTGCACCATGATTAAAAACCAGATTTATTATATGGCTTATACCACCAGTAATACTAGATAATATTAAGAAAGAGCTAAACAGCGTTAATGCCAACTTTGCCTTTTTTCTCATACCGACCATAAACCTCCTTAATAATACTTTTATATTGAGACTCTATTAATTCAGAAGCCTGTGTTCTATATTCCTCAAATAAACTCACACAATAAATTATGGTGGAGTCATCCTTGATCTTGTGAGCAGAACTCAAACAAGTAAGCAGATCCCTGAATCCTTCCTGATGCCTGGCTTTAGACAACTGGTAGAATGCTAATTCAGCCCAGAATTTAGTATATCGATCATCTTTTATCTGAGTAGTATAACTAGTCTCATAGTTAGAGTCATTAACTAACAAACGTATAAACGACTCAAATCTTTTGAGAACGTGATCAACATTCAGTTGATATTGATTAGCCGCTTCCATAACTTTGACAAGTCCAAGAAGAGTTTCATTTTCATTTGCTTCTATAAAGTCGAGATAGGAGTTAAGCGCATTATAGTCACCCGTCATCAACTTATATAAATAGGTATTAACTTCAGCCCAATCTTTAAATCGTTTTATAAAGAGTTCATCTTCTGAAGTAGGGTCTTCAATAACGATGTTTGAATAGAAAGAAGTATACTCTAGCGCCTTTTCATACTCTTTACGCTCTCCCCATACAGTTGCTATTAATAAGTAAGCATAAAATTTATAAGTAAATAACGGGTGTTTGGAGGCTCTAATAAACTCCAATCCCTTTTTTTTATTTTTGTATTGTTCCAAAAATTTGACCCGTTGCAACAGTTCATCGGCTAATTGAAATACTTTATCCCACCGACATAACCCATTGTATGTATTCGCCAACTCCCTAATCGCATCCAGCTGCCTCTCCTCATCCAACCGATTAATATACGGTTCAAAATGTACGGCTGCACGCAGATTCTCGTGTTGGTCCTGACCGAGAGATAACGTGAAGATGCGATACTGACAGAGAGCGAGACGTTCCGAGTGTTGATATTTCTCACACTCCGCCACACATTCGTACAACATCCGTGCAGCCTTCGTCTGTCCACGCTCAAGCATGCCTTCAGCCATCTCGAACAACTCCGAGATATACGAGCGATCATCGGTCACTTCCTGGATAACCCTCTGAATACATTCCAGCTTGTCCAATTCGGCACAGCGCTGCAGGAATGGTTCCAGTCTTCTCCAATGGGGTGCCGATTCCACGAAACATTCAGCCCCATAGATCTCGTAGAAGTACCCCTCTTCCAGCTTCATGCCTTGGGTAATCAGATCCAATTGCGCCATAGCAATGGGCCGAGTCCCCTTAATAATTGCACTAAGCGTTCCGGCGTTAACTCCTGATATATCGGCAAAATACTGCAGGGTGTACCCCTGTTTCCTGATGTAGTCCTCAATATATGAGCGTATCGTAGTTGTAGGTTCCATGTATCCCACCTCCACAATGAAAATCCATAATTTTGAATTTATATGATAAGCACAATTTTAATCCTAAATTTTACAGCGGTCAATAAAAATCGTGGCAATTTCCTTCACATCTGTGCAAGGGGGCCTGAACTGAATTTTTGCTTATAGAAAAAATCCATTAGAAGAATCCGTGAGAACATGATACATTTAATGCAACTTACATATCCTACTATTTCAATAGGATTATACGACACAGATACGATTAATTCAGTTCAAGGAGAAGGTCAGATGAAATTTGCCTTGTTTAGTCTCATGATGAATCTGCCTAATGCCGTAACCGGGGAGGCTCTGACGACTCAGCAGAAATTCCATAATATATTGGAGCAAGCGAAGCTGGCTGAACGACTGGGATTCGATGCCTATGGAATTGGTGAACGACACGGTGCACCTTTTCTATCTTCCTCGCCACCTGTCGTATTAACCGGAATAGCCGCAGCAACCACACGCATTCGGTTACTAACCACCGTTACTGTTCTTAGTATACTTGATCCAGTCCGGGTTGCCGAGGATTATGCCACACTGGATCAATTATCAGGCGGACGGCTGGAGATGATCATCGGGAAAGGCAATGACCCTCGACACTATCCGCTGTTTGGCATAAGCGAAGAGGAACAATGGGACTCACTCAATGAACGGTATCATTTGCTAAAACGGCTGTGGTCTGAAGAGAATGTCACCTGGCAGGGAACGTATCGCCCTCCGCTTGAGGGCGTGACCACGTGGCCTAGGCCGCTTCAGCAGTCCATCCCAATCTGGCATGGTAGCGCGTCGAGTACAGTCTCAACCGAACTCGCTGCCAAATATGGCGAGCCGCTCTTCACGTCAAATTCTTTTCACCCTCAGGACAAATACAAAGCGTTAATCGATCATTATCGAGAGCGCCTCGATTATTATGGTCATGATCCGCAGCAGGCAGTGATTGGCTCTGGTGCCGGCAGTCTCTACCTTGCCGATACAGGTGAAGAAGCCATTCGTCGCTATAAGCCATACTATGAAGCGTTCCATGCCACCGCCGCCGCTCAGCATAACCAGTCGCCCTTCACCGATCTGGAGGATAACATTGCACGTGGCCCTGCGTTAATCGGCAGTCCTGAACAAGTGATTGAGAAAATTCTGGACTATCATGCCGCTTACGGACATCAGGTGCTGAGTATCAGCGTAGATGGATTGACGCATAGCGAGCAGTTGGAGCAAGTGGAGCGTTTTGCCAAGGAAGTGGCCCCTGTATTACGCCGTGAACTGCCTAGTTCAGTATGGAATGAACCCCCGGTGTTAACCCAGCACGCATCCTTCCTATCCTCTAATGCTACAGACTCATGGCCCACAGCCATCTCACCTATATTCCAAGTTTAAATACTCTCCCACGTACAATATGCCACATGTGATCCCTTCCAGGGTGATTCCTACGAATCGCCCTCTTCCCTCTTACTCCCGCTTGTATCGCGACTATCCCTATATCTAATTGGACTGAATGCCCTCAAACAATGAACGGAGCATCACATCAACAAACGCTTCATCCATCGCTTCCCCCGTAACTAACATGCGATAGAACATCGGTCCATAGATCAGATCAATATACATTCCAATGTCTATCCCACTCTTCAATTCGCCGCGCTCCACGCCCTTCTCCAAGATTCCTCGAGCTTCACGCCGACGTGGCTGGATGTATCTTGTGCGGTATTCTTCGGCAAGCCCTTCATCCGATTGCCCTTCTCCGATAATCTGTGTAATCACTTTTCCTTCCCGACTGGTCAAAAAACGAACCAGATTACTCGCATGTATGCGTATATCTTCCAATACCGAGCCTGTATCCGGTACGGGTAATCTTGCCGTTGCGGCAGACATATATCCGTCCATGATGACAGCGCCTTTGCTCGGCCACCATTTGTAGATCGTGGCTTTGCTCACCTGTGCGCGCTCAGCAATCTTCTCAATCGTAACAGCCCCGAATCCGTGCTCCAACAACAACTCATAGGATGCGTTAAGAATGGCATTCTGGGTTTCCATATTACGTGGACGTCCTCTTTTGGCAGTCATTTTGAGCCCTCCTGGATGCAAAAAATATATTTTATCATCAGTAATATTCATAAATACGATACGTTCATTATACTAAAATGCATTGCGTACACACAATTCAATCTTCGCTCATTTTTATATCCTCATTTAAATTTTCATTAAAATATGTTTAGTCTATTTACAATACTAAACGTTTAGTTTATTATATGTTTTAATTAGTGAACACAACGTTTAGTAATTAACATTTTAAACAGCACCCGTTGATCTATCTGGAATATCGAATTTTCAATACGAATATGAAATCTGTGGAGGATGATTAAGATGGATATGAGACAACAAGTGAAGAAGGCACCTGTACCTGCCTGGATTATTTTTTTGCTGGCATCCGCTTGTGGATTGATCGTGGCAAACCTGTATTATGCTCAGACCGTTATCGGACCGATTAGCATGACCACGGGCCTTTCTTCTGCCGCTGCCGGATTGATCGTAACGTTGACTCAGATTGGTTATGTTATTGGTTTGTTATTCATCGTGCCGCTCAGTGACATTATTGAGAACCGACGCCTGGTCGTGCTTTTCCTCATCGTACTGGTTGTTGCCCTGATTGCTGCGGCTTTCTCGCCCACGGCTGTTGTATTTCTGACTGCCTCTCTATTCATCGGCATAGGTTCTGTTGTCGCTCAAATTCTGGTGCCCTATGCGACATATCTTACTTCCGAGGAACAACGCGGACGGGTTGTCGGCAATGTCATGAGTGGTCTGCTGCTGGGCATCATGCTGGCCCGTCCTGTCGCAAGCTTTATCACCAGCCTCTTCGGATGGCAGACGGTCTTTGTATTCTCCGCCATTGTCATAACACTTCTCATGTTGCTCCTATCCCGTGCTCTTCCTGCTCGCCAACCTGAACCCACCTTGAAATACGGTCAATTAATCGTGTCGTTGGGCACACTGTTCAGAACGATGCCTCTGTTACGCCGTCGGGCGTTCTATCAAGCCAGTCTGTTTGGTGCTTTCAGCTTATTCTGGACGACGGTTCCACTCAGACTCGCGAACGATTTCGGCATGTCACAGCAAGGCATTGCCTGGTTCGCCCTGGCTGGTGTCGGAGGTGCTATTGCCGCTCCCATTGCCGGGAGATTGGCAGATCGCGGACTAACGCGTATTCTCACGGGGGCTGCCATGATCATCGCTGCAGCTTCGTTTGGTCTGGCTTATGTATTCCAGAGCCACTCCACGTTTGCATTGATCCTGCTTGTGATCGTGGCAATTACATTGGATATGGCTGTCTCGGGAAATCTGGTGCTGGGTCAACGCATTATCTACTCCTTAGGAAGTGAAGCGAGAGGGCGTGTGAATGGCATATTCATGTCGATCTTTTTTGTTGGCGGTGCGATTGGTTCATCTCTTGGAAGCTGGTCTTATGCTAACGGAGGCTGGAGTCTCACAACGCTGATTGGCCTGATCATGCCGCTGCTCGCTTTGGTGTATTACTTTACGGAAAAGAAAGCTGTAGTCGTCAGCAACGAATAGAAATGAATGTATCGTTTAATTCGAACGACCAAATAAGGGCAGACTGATCCTAAGGATCAGTGCTGCCCTTTATTTTGTAATTAACACTTGGCTCTCTGTGACAGAGCAAGGTATCACTGTGATTAAGATGGATACATCTGCGTATTAGGCTTTACTGTGAAGGGTAACTTGGTACCCGTCTGGGTCGGCAAATGTAAAAGTTCGCCCGAATGGTCCATCTATGGGTGCAGATGTAATCTTAACGCCTGCCGCAGCAAGCTTGTCGTGAATGTCTTGCGTATCCGGGGCATGAAGCCACAGGGCGATACCAAGTCCTGGCTGAGTACCTGAACGGAGTTCGGTTCCTGGCAATAGGTCACGAAGAGCAAATGTAATAGGCTTGGTATCAAAGACCACCGCATGAGGTGGTCCCGCCTGTGAGCGTACCAGTCCGAGATAGTTTTGATAGAATTCGGCAGAGCTCTCAAGATTGCTCACTTGAAGTGAAATGAAATCGGGTCCGATTACTGACATAATGTTATTCTCCTTTAGATATGGGATTGTTTATATCTTGATCATACAAGGACGTTCTTGCCAACAGTATGTCAGTAGCGTTCATTCTTTTTTTGATTTTCTTTGAATCGGTTTTTCCCTTTTACACCAACATGGGCAGATGCTTAGCTGCATCATACTCCACCAATGGCTCACCAGCATTCAATTTCCGCACCAGATCAGGGTTGGAGATAAACGGTCTGCCGAACGCAGCCAAATCTACGCTTCCCTTAGCAATCGCGTGCTCTGCGGTCTGAACATCCAGATTCCCCACACCAATAATAATTCCATCCCACTGACTTCGAATCCGCTCGTGAAAGGACTTCTCCCCTTCCCACGCTTTCGCATAATGATCTGTTGAGGGATGCAAGATCGTAATTCCCGTCTCGCGGAACAACTTCAGATATGCATCGATCATTCCAGCTTTGTCTGCCCATGCATAGGATGCATCATCATCCTTTTTCTCGGAGAATCGAACCGATATGCGATCCACAGGGATCTCTTTTTTTACAGCCAAAATAATATCTCGAAGGAACCGTAATCTGCCCGCAGTGTCGCCTCCATATTCGTCTGTTCTGTGGTTGGTCTTCTCATTGATAAACTGGTCGATCAGATACCCATGCGCAGCATGCAGCTCGATTCCGTCAAACCCGGCAAGAACCGCATGGCGTGCTGCCGTCTGAAAATGCTGAATCGTATCCGCTATATCCTGTGCGCTCATCGCTTGGGGAATCTGATACGGCTTATGCAGCTTATGCACTCTTCCCTCTGCCGCAAGGCTGGAAGGTGCCAGTGGAGCGGTTCCGATCAGATCAGAATGGGACAATCTGCCGACATGCCACAGCTGAGCAATAATGGTGCCGCCATGTCTGTGAACAGCATCCGTTACCCTTTTCCAAGAAGTCGTCTGTTCATCTGTATATAAGCCGGGAATGCCGTAGGTGCCTTTGCCTGCCAGATTCGGGTTAATGCCCTCGGTAATGATCAGTCCCACGCCATCTCGTGCGCGCTGCTCATAATACGCCACCATCTCATCCGTCACGGTCCCCTTATGGTCATCAGCAAATCCCCGGGTCAACGGTGCCATCACCATTCGGTTTCTTAACTTCCATTGATGAATTGTCACTGGGCTTAATAATGTTGAACGTGTATGCATGTTATCCATGTTATATCCCTACTCTCTTCGTCAGTAAGGATATTGTACGGCTGCTCTGATATATCGTAAAATGATTGTAATATATAGTTGTATCTCTCAGAGAGATACCTAACATGAATATCTGCGGAAGCAATGTAAGTTAATCCACACTCAGGAGGATACAGCATGGAACTTTCTGATATCGATATTGTTCTCGCGGTCGCACGTTCAGGCAAAATCTCACAGGCCGCCAAAGAACTGAATTACGCGCAATCCAATGTCACGACACGCATCAAAAAACTGGAGCAGGAATATCAAATCCAGTTGTTCAACCGATTTCCCAAAGGTGTTGTACTGACCTCCAAAGGAGAACAGTTCGTCCAGTACGCCTCACGCATTCATAACCTTTTGCACGATCTGAAGCAGGATATGACCGATCCCGGAGAACCTTCTGGCACGCTAAAAATCGGCATTGTGGAAACTGCGGCATCCAGCCGCTTTATGGAGATTCTGAATGAATATCAAGTAACCTACCCGGAGGTATCCATCTCACTCGTTAACGCCACTTCACCCAAAGTACTGCGCAAGAAAATACAGGACTATGAGATTGATGGTGCTTTTATCAGCGGGGCTTGTGTGAAGGAAGGCCTGAAAGTGGAATACGAGATGCAGGACACGGTTCATATCATCTCCAAAAAGACAGACGCACCACCTGAGAGCCTGTGCCAGGTATCGTGGGTCGTTTTCCCCGAAGGCTGTCCGTATCGTGAAATGACCGAAGAATTCCTGCAGCAAGAAGGGTTGTCCGCACGTAATATCATCGAAGTGAGTACGATGGAAAACCTGCTCAGCTGTGTGGAATCTGGCATTGCTTTTACCATTATGCCGTGCAGCGTTATTCACAAGAAACCGGATGATTTTTCCGTATTTGATCTCGCAGATCGTTATACTCATACCACAACAACCTTTGTCCGCGGTGAGGATCGTTATGTCAGCAGTGCGCTGGATCAATTCATGAAGCTGCTCAATCAGAAGTGCATTACGTTTTGATAGATGCAGACTATACCCCAACACCTCACACGGAAAAATGCCCTTATCATGCATAACTTAGCTGGGGACAGGAGACAGGGGACTGGTTGCAAAAGGGGCTGTCCCAGAAGGAATACCGTCTCGCTCCAAGTGCTAACGAACCTACCACACCTTAAAAGGCGCATCACCAACGGTTGCAAGATTTAACGAACCTCACTAACGCTATTTCGTCATACTAGGGCTTCCAAACCTAAAAAAAACCAATGAATCGACGAAATAGCGTCTCTGTGATTCGTTAGTTCTCAGATCTGGGCAAATGGGAGCGAATAGCGTGTGTCAGGTTCATTAAAACAAAATCAAACTAAATGAGGATGTCCCTCGTCATATTCATGACTTATGGGACATCCTCGTCGTTACTTTTTTCCCTCTATACCATCTACAATTAACGCTTACTCCACCTTGAATCTTGCAGCCGATTCGGCCAGTTTTTGCGTCAATTGATCGATCGTATCGACCATGTTTGCCAACTGTTGCACCGTGGAAGACTGCTCCATCATGGTTGCTGTTACCTCTTCAACCGAAGCAGATACTTGCTCTCCCGAAGCCGACAAGCTATGTGCTGACTCCAGTACGTCATCCTTATTCTGCAACATCTCCTGCATCTGTCCTGCCATCGTGGCGATCTGTTGATTAATGACCATTACTTTCTCCAGAATCACATCAAACGCCTGACGAGTCTGCAAAACAAGCTCATCCTGTCTGGACGAGATGGTGTGAATTTCGGCAACACTATGGTTGTTCTCGGCGACATCGGCCAGATTCTGCTCGATAATGCTGGAGATTTCCTTGGACTGGCGGGAACTCTGCTCTGCCAGATTGCGGATCTCCTCGGCCACAACCGCAAATCCTCTGCCATGCTCCCCAGCCCGTGATGCTTCAATTGAAGCATTCAATGCAAGCAGATTGGTCTGCTTCGCGATCTGGCTGATCGCTTCCGTGATCTGACTAATACTGCCCGAACTCGTTTGAAGTTTGACCGTAATCTCCGAGATTTTCTCCACTTCCCGCTCGTTGACCTCATTAATACGCATCAATTCATTGACGACTTCATTCCCGTTGTGGAAAACCGATTCGATCTCATCCGCTCTTGCCTTCACATCCTGCGCACTGCTGTTCATGGCAGCCACTTTATCGCCAAAGCTGTTGAACTTGCCTGCAATCTGCTCGGTATCTTCCGATTGGGCCTCCATCGCCTTGGCAATGCCCATGGACGTTGCCGATGTCTCATCAATGGATCTTGCCGTCTGTTTGGATGTCTCCTCCAATTCCTGAGTGCTGGCCTGGAGCACATGAATTGAATTATTCATATCGGTAATCAGGTTCCTGTTCTGCTCGATCATGCCATTAAAGCTCTCCGCCAGATCCTTAAATTCACTGTTATATCTGCCATTGGCCTTAACGGTGAGATTCCCTTGAGCAAGCTGTTTGAACAGCCCGATCAGACGAATGATGGGTCTCGTAATACTGCGAGAAATTAGCAATCCTACGCCAATCGCCAGTGCAACTCCGATCAATGTCACGATAATCATCTGGCGCTGCATATCCTCTAATGGGCGTTTGATATCATCATAATCATCAATAATGACAACGGAGAGATCTGCACCAGGGATCTGATTGATACGATAATAGATATCATCTCGATCCATCGAAGTGATCTTCACTTTGTCGGTGGCTCTGGCCTCCATAAGTTCAGTGGCTTCCTTGTCCTCTTCCAACGTTTGTCCCACAATGGAAGGGTCCAGTGAATCATACATAATGATGCCGCTTCGGCTCAATACTTCAACTCTGCCTTGACCATTGATCTGGATGTCCCCCAGTTGCCCCAGGAAAAAGTTGCTGTCCACCGACATGGCGAACACACCCAGAATATTACCCTCTTCATCCATGACAGGCTCCGAGAATGCAATTATCAGCTTCTTGCTATTCTTCGACACGATGGCATCACTGATGAAGGATTTCCCCTGTATGGACTCCTTGAAATATTCACGGTCTCCTCGTGGCTGTCCAATGACATCCGGCATGGTTCCTGCCACAATGGTTCCTTCCTTGTCAAACACGAACAGATCCGGCTTGGTGCCTATTGTGTCAGATATACTCTCGGTGAGAATTGTATTCGCTCTGTTGAAATATGGATTCTCATCTGTGAAAAAGGTCTCATCTGTCATTTCGTTTGTGTCACGCAACTTCAAGAGTTCTTTAAACGTACTATGTACGGACATCGCATGACTCATCTGTTGCTGAAGCTGCATCGCTGTCCAAAGCCCTTCCCCAAGGCGGTCAGCCATTACATTAATCTCATCCTTGCTCTTCCTGACCACAACATCAGATGAAATCATATAACTTGTGGTCGTTGCACCGAGCAGTACCAAAACGACCAATACACTGATCATGATCGGCAGCTTGATTTTAAGCGACACATTTCTAAGCCTGTGCGCTACCCCTTGTCTTTTCCCCATTTTCACTTCTCCCCACTTCCCTGAACCATCTGCATCTAAACGATGTATATACATTATCGGAAAAATGCATAGTGGAATTGATCTATTAGGGAGATATTGCCACTGTTTTTCATTTTTTTATATCTGATAACAACATAAAAAATGGCCTGTTAGAACGACACGATCCATCTTAGAAATGGACGTTGCCGTTATCTAACAGACCGTTTACAGATTTAATAAAGATTCAATACCGTTTACTTGCGCAATCTCCGGGAACTCAGCGCGTGGTGGCCATTCTGCAAAAATGTACTGCGTGTATTCTTCATCTGTTCGATCCGTCGCTCAGCCAGACGATCTGCAGCAACATAGGTAGCGATGCCCTCGGTACGTGAGCTTTCGAATATTTTCTCCAGAGTGGCATAGATCTCTCCGATCTTGCTCCACGCCCGATCCGCATTATAACCATTCAGCTCATCTGCAATGTTAATTACGCCACCTGCATTGATAACATAGTCAGGCGCGTATACGATGCCCATGTCATACAACTGATCCCCATGACGGGTCTCCAGAAGCTGATTGTTGGCGCATCCCGCTACAACCTTCGCCTTGAGCGTCTTAAGCGTATCGTCATTAATCGTGCCGCCCAGTGCACATGGTGCATAGATATCACAATCCACACTCGTGATATCCGCGGGATCAACAGCTGTTGCGCCGAAGCGATCCACAGCCTGTTTCACCGCGTCTTTATGGATATCCGTAACGATCAGATGTGCACCTTCCTCATACAGATATTTGCACAGATGCATCGCCACATTGCCGACACCTTGAACCGCTATCGTCTTACCCTCCAGCAGATCGGTGCCAAATGCTTCTTTGACTGCTGCCTTGATCCCCCGATATACACCCCAAGCGGTTGCTGGTGATGGATTACCGGATGAACCATAACTTGCCGAGATGCCTGTCACATAATCGGTTTCCTGATAGATCAGGTTCATGTCCTCTTCCGTTGTTCCCACATCTTCGGCCGTGATATAACGTCCGTTCAACCCTTGAATATATCGTCCAAACGCACGAAACATCGCTTCGTTTTTGTCACGCCTTGGATCTCCGATAATAACGGTTTTGCCGCCGCCCAGATTCAGGCCGGATACTGCATTCTTATATGTCATACCACGGGCAAGGCGCAGCGCATCTTCAATGGCTGCTTCTTCCGAAGCGTAAGTCCACATCCGTGTGCCTCCCAACGCAGGGCCGAGTGTTGTGTCATGTATGGCGATAATTGCTTTTAACCCTGAATTTCGATCCTGGCACAGAACCAGTTCCTCATAATCGTGATGCTCCATTGCTTCAAACCAACTCATGTGCTAACCGTCTCCTCCAACCATTTTTGCGATTCAATCGCATTGTTCTCTATTCATCGACCATCCTCTATTGTACCCATGAATACCCAGTTTGTGCAAAATCACATCGCAATGTTAGAGAAGCATCGATCGATGTTTCTCATATGGCGAAGGCAAAGCTGTCGAATTTCAGATTATAATTTTATCGTCTATCAATAGAAAAACCTCTCTCTTACAGGAGAAAGGCACACTTCCCTCAACAGCATCATCTTAATCGCCCCAAGCAGGCCACTTGATCGTTCAAATTTAGGATAACGTCTCAACCACATTTATCGGATGCAGATCTCCATCCACCGCGAATGAAGCCTGTCCCGTCTCCTCAGAGACAACCAGTACAACCGCATCCGTCAATTCACTGAGTCCCAGTGCAGCCCGATGTCGAGTGCCTATTTTTCGTTCATGCACTTCCGCTTGCGACAACGGCAGCACATTACCAGCGGATACAATCTGATTGCCACGAATCAATACGGCCCCGTCATGCAATGGTGCACCAGGAATGAACAAGGATTCCAACAGCGCATGTGTCACTCTGGCATCCACGGCCACGCCTGAATGAATCATCGACTCCAACGGAATCTCACGTTCGATCACAATCAACGCCCCATATCTCCGATCAGATAGATGTTGTACGCTCGAAGTTAATTCGGCAAACTTCTCGGTAAAGGGCGACAGATAACAATCCAGATAAAACGAAGAGGCGAGCACCTCAATCTGCTTGATTTCCGCACGAATCTCTGCAAATTGCCCCAGCAGACAGGCACTGTCATTGTCAAACCGGGATAACGTCAGATTCATCCGTTCTGCTACACGATGGAGATCCGCTTTGAGCTTCTCTCTCATCGAGGAACTGTCACAGTCTGTTTGCCGTTTCATCATACGTCGCCTCCTCCTTTAATTCGATTAATGGCTCGCACACATCCTGAATACCCATACCTTCCCCCCAGGAGCAAGTATATATACAATGACAGGGCAGTAAGAGCTGATCATGGTCGTGAATGCATCTGGCATAACAAGCAAAAAAGAGCCTGTCCGCGAACAAACTTCCACGGTCAGGCCCTATTCCGCATGATGATATGATATCTATTTCATTTATTGCGCTTTTCCGTATGAACCTGTCTTAAATGTAGTCGGATCATACCATTTGTATCCCGCCGCAGGTGCAGCCCATGGCTCAAGTTGCGGCTCGGTTGATGCAGCCGGAGCTTCCATGGAGAGCAGGCTTGTGGCCGTATCCAATGTCAGTCCTGGCACTTGTGCCAGACTGGTATAACTCTCTTTGACCGCCAGCCATTTTACGGTATTCACAAGGAACGTTGCATCGTCCACTTCTTTGAATCCATCATAGGTCTTCTTGGTCGCACCGGTCTCTTCACGCAAATATTTCGGAGTAGCGTCTTCCACAGGTGAAGAGTCGCCAATAAATGCAGCTTTGCCCGCACCAACCTTGGCAATGGCGGCATAGGCCCCTTCAGCTCGTCCACCCCCGTTATATACGCCCTGATCGACAGCATTGCCCCACTTGGACACACCACTTGGTACATACACCAAACCTTTGGCCTTGTTAGGGTCGATAATTGCAACGGTGGATCCCGCATGCATGGCTACAGCATTAACACCAGACGTAATACCGAAGGATTGAGCAGGTGCAACGATATCCGATGCATTTACATCTCCAAGGGCATTGTAGCGGAAACGTACACCAAAATTCGTCGCCAGCCAGTCTGAACTCGTCACACTCTGCATCGCTGGTGATTCTGCTTCAGCCGAAGACATGCCTTTGGCCGGATTCAGGAAGGCACCGCGGCGATAGCCGTTGAATACTTCGGAAGAATCCCAGCGGTTTTTGTTACGGTCTGCATTATAGTGGTCGGAGATGAAGAAAACACTTCCTCCGTTCTGCACATACTGCACCAGCGCAGCCTGCTCTGTCGCTTTGAACGGCACGTTGGCTTCGCCAATGACAAAGACGTCGTAATCTTTCAATTTATTATAGGTGATGGCTTGCTCACCGAATGTATACGGAATGCTGCGTTCCAGCTGATTCACGACAAAGCCTGCGTTGCGCAAACCATTGGCAAAATCCGAAAATGCTCCATCAATAATCCAGTCCGCAGCACCTGCTGTCTGGGCATGGGTATTATCGAACAATACTTTTTTGCCGGTACCATCCGGTAATGTTGTGCCTGGGTTCGGTTCTGGATCAGGGTTCGTTGTTCCGGAGGAAAATGCAATGGACGTTGGGTTTTTGACTCCTGCATAGCTGTTGTAGGCTCCGAGGGTTCCGGTGACGATGATCTTTTTGCCTACAAGATTAGGATTGGTAGCCAGTCCATATTGCGAACGGAAAGAAGCGGGAATCTGCACATCCAATAATCTGGCGTTGGTTCGCTCTGACGCTGAATCGGCAATCAGAACATTAAAATCATTGGCATACGGAGATGTAAACTTTGCGGTAAGTGACCCGGTAGCATGTCCAACAATGATTCCTTCAACCGTCGCTGTTCCTCCACCGCTCTGGGCAGCGATGGCCTGAGATACCGTAAGGGGTGCTGCAGCTTGTACCGGACTTTGCGAACCCGGCCCCAGCAGTGCGGTTGCCATCATGATAAAGACCAGGAATGCCCCGATCCAATGCTGCCATAACGCCTTCTTCATATTCCCTTTCTCCTCCTCCAAATTACCTGATAATGGGTTATCCTCCTTTAATTTAATTGTTCATATGCTGAATTCCTCTATCTTTTTGTAAAATTATTGAAAAAGTTTTGAGATGGCATCCATTTGCCCATACTGATTAGCATTAGAATTCCACTTTCCAAAGGAGTAAAACAATGATGAAGTTGATATTTTTGGTGCTCTTGTTAGTTATCCCGCTAATTATGGCTTATGTTGCTCTTCGTTCCCGAATGGTTACGAGGCTATTTCATATCCTCGCGCTGCTATGCTTCTACAGTGCCGCAACTGTCATCGCTGGTGATGTGTATGCAACGAATGCTCATATGACCACGTTCACCACCGAAATTCATCAATTCCTGATGAATGGCTGGTTCCTGTATCCGTCTGCATATCTCGGTGTGTACATTCCCTATGTGATGTGGAGGAGCCTATTTTCAGAAAAAAGTTAACTTCGTTGCTGACTTGATATTGCATTTTGCCAGCGTTCATTGCATAATGAGTATATAAACGTGATAATGATTATCATTATTGAACTTGTCTCCATGTAACTTTCTACTGCATATGATTTTACGATTTTATAGATAAAGGGGAACGAACATCGAATGAATACAACTCTGCAAAAGGCTGATCTGCAGCTTGACGATTATTTGGATCTTCTGAACCTGGCAACCAATCTGGGTGATACGAGATGGCAAAAGGAAATTATCCGCAAGCTGGCTTATACTTATCCCGCAGTTCAATGTAAACAACCACAATAGCATTCCATATATCATAGATCTACATTATGGCTCATGACCGATTCATTCGTTGAATCTGTTATGGGCTATTTTTTGTTGTACAATGTACAGTAAGTTATTCAAATATGAAGGAAGTGGACAACGATGCAATTGGAGACCGAACGACTCATCATCAGGGATATTCTGGAGATAGACTGGGAAAGTATACATAGCTACACATCCATGACAGAAGTCACTCAGCATACGGCGTGGGGACCGAATACAGAAGAAGATACGCGAGAGTACGTGCAGTTTGTGTTGGACATGCAGCAGACACAACCACGAGAAGGTTATGAGCTGGCGATATGTTTGAAAAGTGACGGGACTCTTCTTGGCGGAGTAGGTATTCACGTGATGGAGAAAACCAATGCAGAGATTGGTTACGTCCTTAATCCCACTTACCAAGGGAAAGGTTATGCGACCGAAGCAGCCAGCGCTATACTAGGCTTCGGTTTCAACGAACTCGGCATCCACCGGATTTACGCCAAGTGTCGCCCACACAACACGGCTTCGGAGAATGTTATGAAGAAAATCGGTATGCAGCGTGAGGGACTATTACGGGAGCACTGGTTCTACAAAGGTTGCTTTCATGACTCGGTGATCTATTCAATACTCTCCAGTGAATATGGCACATGAACAATTTCACGGAAACACAAAAAGCTGACTCCCATATATGGGACGCCAGCTTTTCTTTTTTTTCTCCGTAACGACCCCAATCGCCAGTGGAGTTGAAGCTTCATTTGGAACCAAATCACAATTGTTCCTCTAGGATGCAACCGATGATCTTTCCTTACCTCGGATTCCCCCGGAACGATCTACCTTACAATCGGCACAGCTCTACCGGGCAGCTTGGAAATGTGGGACATCCGCACATGCAGCGCAGGGCTGCCAGATCCCGAATCATCAGTTTGCCATCCATCATATCCAGCGTTCCTTGTTCCTTCCATGCCCCAAGCATCCGCGTTACGCTCTCCCGGGTTGCTCCAATCATCTCGGCAAGATCGGTATGGTTCAGCTTCATGTCGAGCACTATACCGTCCGGTGTAATCCGGCCATACGAATTGCTGGCACGGATCAGTGTCGAAGCGAGCGCCCCCGCCTTGCCGTAGAGCAGCAGATCACGGAATCTCGACTGGGTAATCCGCTGCGACAATGCCATCCATTGCAAAAATTTCAAGGCAAGGTCGCCATGTTTGCTGAGTATACTTTCCAGATCGCTAAGCGAGATAATGGCCAGTTCCCCTTTTTCCGCCATCTCTGCACTATAGCTATGATTCAATCCACCGATACCGCCAAATTCACCGATGAGATCGCCGCTTTGCTGAATAGATAAAATAATTTCCTTGCCATCCTCCGTCGACTTGGTCATTTTTACTCGTCCCGAACGAATGTAGTACAGATATCCGGCTTCATCGCCTTCGAGAAAGAGACTATACCCCGACTTCACCCGTTTGGGTTGCATTTTTGCTTCAATCAGGTCCCATTGCTCAGATGTAACGAACGAAAGGATTCCGCCTGTTTCTCGTGTCATTTTGCCCGCCTCCGTTTGTTTCTGCGCTGTTCTCTGGGTTGTTCTTTCTACAAATACTGTACCCATAACCTTCGTCCCCCTCGGTGATTCCTTATGTATACATCATATCGCGAAAGTAGCCTCAGGGTTATCGGGGGATTACCTGATCATTGACAAGAAACTCCCTGAATTTGCTGTGAGAAAAGTCACATTTCACCGATATGCCTCATCCTTCGTATTCTTCCAATCCCTTGATGTACCTGGTTCAGGAGCCCTCCACTGCCCAAGTTCAGTAGATTACGGAACGGAAATAGGGGTTTTCCCTGAATTACAATGACCGAGAATGGGTCTACAATAGAACTACCATCGTAATACCCTTACTTTAAGATGATCCTGTTCGAAGGTTAATGATAATAATTACACCGTTATGTACGTTATATTCCGAAAAAAAAGGAAGTGTCCCCTCATGCATGATGAACTGCCATCTGGTATTCAGGAGATGATCGATGGCCTGCGCCTGAGCACATCCAGTGACTTCTGTGGACTTGCCTGTCTGAACGGGACGATGCTACGCTGGAAGGTTACATCTGGGTCCAGTAATGAACGGGTGAAACGCATGGAGATGCGCCCCGGACAAGATCTGGTAGGCACAGCCCTGCGAACTGGACGCACAGCCCGATCTGATGCACAGTCCCCCGGGGAGCATACACCCGGTCGTTGCCCGTTAATGCTTGCTGAGCGACTGGTAAGTGCCATAGCAGTCCCCGTGTTTCAGGAAGGAAGCGTGCCTGGTGCCGTGCTGCTCGTTGGCAGCAGACTGCCTTGCACCTTTTCACCGAACATAGTCCTACAGACTGAGCAGGTCGCTCTGCGTCTTCAGCCGAAGGTGTTTGGATAGAACGTTTGAAGTAGTGCGAGAAGCGATTCAGAGAATTAACCTCTGAGCCGCTTCTTTTTTTGTTATGATATAGATAGAACTGAGGAAGCGGACAGGGGGAAATCATGTGATTCAACTATTAGTTGTAGACGACCATGTTGTCGTGCGATCCGGGCTGATTGCTTTACTTGAAGGAAAGAATGATATACATATCGTTGGGGATGCCGCAGATGGTGATGAAGCCATTGCCAAAGCTCAAGAGTTAAAACCGGATGTGGTCTTGATGGATTTTAGCATGCCGCCAGGCAAAGACGGTCTGACCGCTACGGCTGAATTGAAGAAATTGATGCCGGATGTCTCCATTCTAATACTGACCATGCATGACGATGAAGAATATCTATTCCGAGCCATCCATGCGGGAGCATCGGGATATATACTCAAAAGTGCGCCGCATGAAGAATTGCTTGCCGCGATTCGTTCCGTAGCAGAGGGTAGCGCCTATCTGTACCCAAGTGCGACCAAACGGCTGATGAGTGAATACCTGGACAAAGCCAAACAGGAAAACGCCGGCCCATATGACACGTTATCCGAGCGGGAGAAAGAGATTTTGTCCTGGATTGCCAAAGGTTACGCCAACAAGGAAATCGCCGAACATCTGATCATCAGTGTCAAAACGGTCGAATCCCACAAAAGCAATCTGATGGAGAAACTTGGCCTGCGTACACGACCGGAACTGGTGAAGTTCGCCATGAAAAAGGGGTTGCTGAACTTTGAGTAGTGCACGCAAGAACAGACTAAGTGGACTCGCAGACCAGCCCGTACGCCTCCTGCTGAACGAAATCGATAATCACATTACCGATAATGAATTTCGCAGCAGGTTGAAGGGCTCCCTGCATCAACTGAGTGATCTGAAGTTTGCTCTGGATGAGTCCTCCATTGTGGCATTAACAGACCGCAAGGGGAAGATCCAGTATGTGAATGATAAATTCTGTGAGATCTCGCAGTATGAGCGCGAAGAACTCATCGGTAAGGATCATCGAATCATTAATTCCGGATACCATGGCAAAGCCTTTATGAAAAACCTGTGGGACACGATATCCTCAGGCAAGGTATGGAACGGGGAGATTCGCAACCGTGCCAGAGATGGCAGTTACTATTGGGTCAACACCACCATCGTGCCTTTCCTCGATAATGACGGCGAGCCGTATCAATACCTGGCTGTACGTAGCGAGGTCACCAAGCTGAAATCCGTCGAAGGTGAATTGCAGAAGATGATGTCCCAGGTCATGAACATTCAGGAAGAGGAAAGACGCCGGATCTCGCGTGAACTGCATGACGGGATTGGACAGAGTCTCTTCTCTCTGGTGATTCAGATGGACCGATTGCTGGCAGACCAGCCTCACGCCGGAGTTGAAGCACTGCGTAAGCAGGTCACGGGTATTATGGAAGATGTACGCGGGATGGCATGGGAACTGAGACCATCCGTTTTGGATGACCTGGGTGTTGTTCCGGCAATTCGTACGTATATTGAGAATTACACCCGTCACTACGGAATTGAAGTTGATCTGGAATGTAATCTGCGCAAACGGCTGGAGATGAACCGGGAGATCGCCATATACCGGATTATTCAGGAAGCCTTAACCAATGTCGCGAAGTATGCCGATGTTGCCGAGGCACGTGTTACTGTAGAAGACGCTGAGGACATGACGATGGTTATTATTGAGGACCAGGGTGCCGGATTCAGCGAAGCAACAGCTGGCAATGGTGTTGGGTTGTTCAGCATGGAAGAGCGTGCCCGTGGTGCAGGTGGAACGTTGAGAGTTTCTTCCGAGCCTGGTGAAGGCACAACTGTTACCCTTTTCCTGCCCAAAACAGCTCAGCGATAACCGGACCTGATTCGTATCGTGCCTAGCGTTACACTCCAGCTCTATCTGTTAACCGGCTGCTCGCCATTAGATTATGCGAGTGGCCTTTTTATATGGGATTGGTCAAAATGACAAAATGAAGGCTTAAAATCGGTTAAATTCAATAATGATAATAAATAGATTGACTCCAGTTACGATTCGTCATTAAACTATGAATGCCACATACACATTGTATGTTCAGTAAAATTTCATTGTTCATTTCATATAGCGAAAGAAAAGGATGGTCAACATGTCAGAGAAACGCTCCTCCAAAGGGGGAGAAATTCCGCAAATGTACAATCTGGACGAGATGGATCGCAAAATTATCGCCGCACTTCACAAGAATAGCCGGATATCCTATACGGACTTGGGTACACAGATCGGGTTGTCGCGTGTAGCTGTCCAGGCACGCATTAATGCGTTATCCGAAAAAGGAATCATCGAACGCTTCACCGTGGTGATCAACCCTGGCAAGGTTGGGCTCCAGGTCTCCGCCTTTTTCAATGTCGATGTGGAACCGCCCTTCCTGGATGAAGTTGCGGAGAAACTGGACGAAGAGCCTGCCGTTACCAGCCTTTATCATATGACAGGGCCTAGCACCCTACATATGCATGGTATTTTTGCAGATATGGAAGAGATGGAGCAGTTCTTGCTGGAGAAGCTCTATAAGATGCCAGGTATCGTCAAAGTGGAATCACAGTTATTGTTGAAACGCTATAAAAGCCGGATGGGCATGAGACTCTAGGAGGAAATCAGCATGGGTTGGAAAGATTACAACGGTCTCGTCATCGGAATGGTACGAACCGGAATTCTCGGATACGGCGGCGGTCCTTCGGTTATTCCGTTGATCCGTTACGAAGCCGTTACACGTTACAAATGGGTCAGTGATGAGGAGTTCGGCGAGATTTTGGCTATCGCCAACGCCTTGCCGGGTCCCATCGCGACCAAGATGGCCGCATATCTCGGCTATAAAACCAAAGGTGTACTGGGCGCGATTGTGTCCGTACTCGCTCATATTTTGCCGACAAGCATTGCCATTATTGCTCTGCTCGGTTCCATGTACGCGCTGCGCGAGTCAAAAGTGGTTGCAGGTATGGTAGCCGCTGTTCGACCGGTTATTTTTGTCATGCTGGGCATGATGGCTTATGAATTTGCCATGAAGGCCTGGAAGGGGCTCGGCAAAGTTTTTGCCGCCCTATTCGGGGTGATTGCCTTTGTATCGTTACAGCTGCTGAACATCCATCCAGGGATTGTGATCGCGGTTTTCCTTGGATATGGTGTCTTCCATCTGGATCTGGTCCAACGCTTCAAATCCAAAGGCAATTCCGATAAGGGGGTGTCCTGAGGATGCTCCAGACATGGTGGGAATTATTTTGGGGATTTTTCGTAGCAAACATATTGGGATATGGGGGCGGCCCGGCGTCCATTCCGCTAATGCAGGAAGAGATTGTGAACCATTACCATTGGATGACCACAGAGCAATTCGGGGATGTGTTGGCGATTGGTAACGCCCTTCCCGGCCCGATTGCAACCAAAATTGCTGCATTCGTCGGGTATCACGTGGCGGGCTGGTTTGGGGCGTTTATCGCAACTTTTGCCACAATCGTGCCTTCCGCAACCGCATTGATTTTATTACTTCGTCTATTGAACAAACACCGCACGTCACCGAAAGTCAAAGGTATGACTTTACTCGTGCAGCCTGTTATCGCTGTACTCATGATTCTGCTCACATGGGAATTCGGGCAGCTATCCACCGACTCCATCGGCATCTGGCAGACATTAATCATTGCCGGCATCTCGCTCTGGGTCATGACCAAGACCAAGCTGCATCCAGCCATTCTAATCGTGATCGCTTTTGCCTATGGTGCACTGGTGCTGTCCCATACGATGTAGTTATAGAAAACATAGTGGGTAACTTTGCCTAATGGCGAGACTATTTTCATTTTCTTAGGAACCGAGGACATTTTATTTACTCTTATAATCCTCTTTTTAAATTGTATGGAACATCAGACACGCTATATACCAAAATCTCCTGAGAAAAGCGATATAAATGACTGTTCTTTCCGATATAGCGTGTCTCAGATTCCTTAGATTTCTGCAAATGCTCCAACTCCTTGAATAAGATGTCTCAGATTCGTTAACGCAGACATCCCCTGTTTCAATCGTACGCGGCATGACGATGCACTGGATCATGTTGGAATCGATAAAATCCTAGTGAAACGTGAAAAAACTCTGTTTTGGCATGTCCATCTTTTGCGGCGTCTTCATCGCTTGCTCGCATATTCAGGACGCAGGGCACATGCCCGCTCGGGACACGATAAGGTATACTTCGGCTTTCAGCCAGTTGAAGACAAGCTCTCTAGTTTATAGACAAAAAACGGTGACCCCAGCGATCAAGCCAGGGTCACCGTTTTTTATATTGCGCGTTTCATACTCCCATTAGGAAAAACAATTACTTCGCTTCAACCACTACGGTTACTTTCGTTTTCACACCTGCAAATGTCACCGTAATCGTTGCTTTACCTTTACCGTTCGCCTGAATGACACCATCTTTCACCGATGCTGTTGCAATACGGGAAGATTTCCAGAGAGCCGGTTTGGACACATTAGCCTCACTGCCATCGGCATACGTTGCAGTTGCCGCCACAGTTACCTTTTCACCAGGTTTCATGGTCAACGTTACTTTATCCGTCTGCAAATATTTTAGTGTATCCACATCTACGGCAATTGTGACAGACTTACTGCCGTATTTGGCTGTGATTTTAGCTTTACCTGAACCTGCAGCTTTGACTTTACCTTTAGTCACCTGAGCAACAGTGTACTTATTCGTTTTCCACTCCGCTTTGTCCGTAACATCGCGCTCGCTACCGTCGCTCAAGAAAGCCGTTACCGTCAGATCAGCTGTATCGCCTGATTTCAGGGACAGAGCCGGTTCGGAAGCTTCAATACGTGAGATGACATCC
Source organism: Paenibacillus sp. FSL R5-0517 (assembly GCF_037974355.1). Classification (NCBI taxonomy): domain Bacteria; kingdom Bacillati; phylum Bacillota; class Bacilli; order Caryophanales; family Paenibacillaceae; genus Paenibacillus; species Paenibacillus sp. FSL R5-0517. The sequence continues at coordinate 405,227 of NZ_CP150235.1, read as the reverse complement.
ACTTCAACCTGGATCGTCACTTTTTTGGAGCCGTATTCTGCTGTGATGTTGGCTTTACCACTGCTGTTACCCGTGATCACGCCTTTTTTCACATCCGCTACACGTGCGTTACTGGATTTCCAGGTTGCTTCGGATGTAACATCCAGCGTGTTGCCGTCCTCATCCGTTCCTGTCAGAAGGATGTTCTGTGTTTCTTTGGCAGACAATACGACAAAGTTCACATCGGCTTCCAGTCCACTAGCCATACCTACTTCAACAGGCATGGTCAGTGTTTTGCCTTCAATCTTCGCTGTGATGGTTGCTTTACCTGTAGCAACACCTGTGATAACCCCTTTGCTATCTACCTCAGCGATTTTGTCGCTGCTGCTGCTCCAGGTTGCATCTTCGGATACATCCTTGGATGTCTCACCGTACATCGCCAGCACTTTGGCATTGGTCGTTCCACCCACAGCTACTGATGCTTTTTTCTTATCCATTTCATACTTGTCCGGAACGTCAACATTTACTGTAAATTTAGCTGTTTTACCGCCATAAGCTACAGTGATCGTCGCAGTACCGGATTTGTATGCGATCAGATCGCCATTCGATACATATACAACATCGGCATTGCTTGAAGTCCACGTTGCTTTGGACGTTACCACTTCTGTGCTTCCATCAATATACTCTGCATTGGCTACCAATGTCTTGGACTTGTTATCACCCGTAACACTCATGGCGAGTTTGTCATTTACATCTTTGATATCCAGATATCTTGCCGTATCAACATCCACAGCAACTTCTACAGTTTTACCACTATAGGTTGCCTTGATCGTTGTTGAACCTGCACTAATGGCTGTAACTTGTCCCTTGAATACCGTAGCAACTTTCTCGTTGCTGGATGTCCAAGTCGCTTGATCCGTTACATTCACGTCGCTGCTATTTGGATACGAAGCCGTAAGAACGATATTAGCCGTTTTGGTTGTCTCGCTCAAACGGAAGAAAATGCTTTGATTTACCACACTCAGCTTGCTGGTCAGATCCACATCCACATCAACGGATACGGACTTCGTACCGTATTTGGCTGTAATCTTGGCAGAACCTGCCGAGTATCCTGTAATTTCACCTTTGAGAACGTCTGCAACCTTCTCATTGCTGGACGTCCACTCCGCCAGATCGGTTACATCTTTGGTTGTACCATCCGGATACGTAGCCGTCACTTTCACACTTTCACTTTTGTTCAACAACAGGTTAACCTGCTGTTTATCCACATCTACACGTTTAACCACTTCAACGTTAACATCCACCGTCACGCTTTGGCTGCCCACTTTGGCTGTGATTACAGCTGTACCCGCGCTTTGTCCAGTTACTTTACCATTCACAACGGTAGCAACCTTCTCATCACTGGTGGACCATTCTGCGGTATTTGCTGCTGTATTATTTGTTTCATTATCACTATACGTTGCTGTCAAAATAATTTCTTTCGTGTCTCCCGTACGCAAGTCCAGACTTTGTACGTTCTTCGAGAGGGCTTTGACCTTCTTCGTTACTTTCACTTGAACGGTCTGACTCTGGCCCTGGTACGCTGCGGTAATCGTTGCTGTACCTTCTTTTTTGGCTGTAATTGCGCCATTATATACAGTTGCTATCGAAGTATCACTGGTACTCCAGGATGAACTGATCGTTACGTTTGCCGACGTATTATCAGAATACACACCTGTTACCGTAACGGAACTGGAATCACCAACTTCGAGCGACATCTCATTCTTGGAAACCACAATTTTGGACAGTTCTTTATCTGCCGCAGCGGCCAAGCCTACGTTGGAAATACTCAGCATCAACACCAGCATCATCACCATGTACTTGGTCAATCTTGGCTTTAACATCATTTCCCCCCGATTATCATCATTTTTTTCCTTATGTTTAATGTCGGCAACTCCTTTCCAGATGTTTAGACTTTCAGGGAATTTTCAGGAAATTCTATGGAAATTAATTCTTCTTCTATTCCGGTTTGAACCGTTCATACCTGCGTTTAACGTGCATAACCTATGTATATCGACTGTTTTGAACTTCTTTTAACAGAATTGGAGGAAACCTATGCGTCAACCTTTTGATTACATCGGGTATTGGGAGAAAACATATCGCTCAGGTGAAACTTCCGGGAGAGGTTCATACGGAGTATTGGCTGAATTCAAGGCCGAAGTCGTGAATGGACTGATTCAACGTGAAGGTATTCATCGAGTCATTGAGTTTGGATGCGGGGATGGCAACCAGTTGCAATACATGAATTATGAGGACTACCTGGGCGTTGATGTCGCCGCTTCTTCGATAAAACGCTGTGCTTCCCAGTTTGCCAAAGATCCGTCCAAGAGCTTCATGCTGTATACACCAGGCCTGTGGATTAACCGTGGTTTTCTGCAAGCCGATCTGACGGTCTGTCTGGATGTGTTATATCACATCACGGATGAAACCGATTTTCGCAATACCCTGTATGATATTCTGCACTCTTCAACGGCATGGGTGGTGCTTTACACCCGTTTGAAAGAAAACGGCACCCCCGGGGTCGATACCATCCAGGATCGTAATCTGTTCCATTATCTCTACGACTACCCGGATTTCAAGGTGCATGAGATTATTCCGCAGCGATATCCGGATCAATCATCTGCCGACTTTGTTATCCTGAGACGCACATCTTCGAAGTGAAAAGTGATTCTTTCAGTAGAGCATAGCTAATTCTGCACCCCAACCGGACCCGTATGAATGAGATATTCATACGCCAGATATTCATTTGTTTTCCTTCGATTATGTACACCATCCGCCTGTCCGCTCACCTCGATTGTCTATTCAAAGCTCAAGCTTGGGTATACTCCGTCTCCAATAGAAGGGATAGCGTTCCTGGTACTGGAGACAGCCTTATGCGGACAGGTGATGATGGATTACAACATTCTCAGTTCTCCATTTCTCTTTTTAGAATAACCCCTCACGCCCACGCAGCTTCGCCAGTGCTTCCATATAGAAATAATCGCCGTATATAATCGGCACATTCAACCCTCGCCCTTCTGGGTAATGCACCGTTCCCTGCATGATCAGCCCTTCTTCCGCTGCCGAGTCACCGGAGCTATAGTGCTCATGCAAGCCGCGGACGATTCGCTCTCCCGCGGCGGCATAGGTTTCCCCGCGTGGCGACAGCTTCGCCAGCTCTATAAGCCCGCTTGCGGCAATCGCCGCAGCGGACGAGTCCCACGCCACCTGATGCTCCGCAGGTGCGCGGAAATCCCACACCGGCACGATCTCTTCGCCAAGCATGGCGAGGAAGAAATCGGCCGCACGCTCCGCTGTCTCCAGATATCGGGCTTCGCCCGTATACCGGAAAGACAGCGCAAACCCGTGCAGCGCCCAGGCGGTGCCCCGCGCCCAGGCGGAACCTGGAGCATGGCCCTGTCCGCCATGCTCACGCAGCTTCTGCCCCGTGTGTGGATCGAACTCCACCACGTGGCAGATGGACCCGTCAGCGCGGATGAATTCGCGCGCCACGGTGTCCGCATGTGCTTCCGCCAGCCAGCGGAAGCGAGGATCGCCGCTCTGCTCGGACGCCCAGTAGAGCAGCGGCAAGTTCATCATGCTGTCAATGATGGCTACGCCGCGCGTATCCATTGCTGACGAGCTGAAGTTCCAGGCGCGGATGAACTCACCGCGCACATGGAACCGGGCAGCGAGCAGGTTGGCGGCGAGCATGCCGCGCCGCCGTCCATCCATGCTGCCCGTCTGGCGGTAGTTGGCTACGCCAGTAAGCAGCCAGATGAACCCCAGATCGTGATCCACCGATTCGGGATCACGCAGACAACCTTCCAGTTGCCGCTCACAACTTTCGGCAATGCGATGCAGCGGAGCGACCGCTTCACTTTCCGGTGCATCCCCATAGACCAACCATAACAGGCCAGGCCAGAAACCTGCTGTCCACCATTCCGGATCATTCTGGTCATACGTCCCTTGCGGGGCAATGTGCGGAAATGTATCCTTGATCCGCTTTGCATTCCGAATCGTCTTGGCAGCTCCCTGTTGCCACGCTTCCTCCAGCCATTTTACCGACGTTGATGTGTTCATAAACATATCCCTCCCCGATTCAATACCGGACATCTCTGCTTGATGCTCCAGATCGATCTCAACTTATCTCTAGTGTCTTATGCCGTCACTACAATATCGATCAGCTAAATATCACCAATCATCCACGAATAACACGTTTAACTATGCTTCGAGTGTTTTGCGATGTTTCAGATCTAATGATCCTCGACCTAAACGCCTTCCTGTGTAACCTCACCCAATCGGACCGTAAAGGTCAGACTACGTGCTCCGTTCACTTCAATCCGCGCTTCTTTCAGCAACCCATTACGGGAAGCCACGACCTGATCCTCCAGATGAATAATGGCTTCCTGATCCAGCGCTGTAGATTCGACATATGCCCCCCGATACGTAGTGCGCACACTTTGATCCGTATGGGTAATCACCGCCTGTTCACGACCATCATGGAACATCAACGGAATGAGTGCACCTGCCGCCACAATTTCCCCTTGGAATTCATACGTTATGGTCAGCAAGTCTGCCTGCTGCACATAATGAGTGCGCAAGGTTTCAACACCAGGCAAGGGACCAACCCATGTCACAGCAAAAGAATTCTCTGAGGCGTTTATCCCCTCTTCCGCAGCTCTTTCCGCCAAATGTCCCTCTACTTGATTCGACGTATCCTGGCCCACTTTTTCATACACGATTGACCCACCTCCCTGAGCAGGGTCTAATCCAACATCCCGATCATACGCACCACCCGATGGAATACCCTCTGCAAGGCTATGCCATACCCCATCTGGTGTCTTCCAGGCAGGACAATAGCTGAGCGGACGGACCACCCCTTCGGCAAATTCCGTGAATCCGGCCTGCACATGGCTGGCAGCGGACGGACCAATCAGACCAGGTAACCCTGTCTGCTGAATTCGTACCAAACCAGGGATCGTATACGGATCATTCATCGCTGTGTGTACTACCAGTTGCTGACCAGGTACGGATGCAATCACGGTTTCGAACCACCCATCGGTCTGCAACACTCGGCTGCCCACCTCGGAAGGAAGGTACACCTGGCTCACTTGGTCTCCCGGATCACTGAGACAGGCGTGGGCCAGTGCTGCTGCTGTCCACAGGTTGTAACACGTGTGGTTGGTATAGATCTCATACCCGTGGCGATCTTCTGGCGCGTATTCATTGCGCACGATTTTCAGGCGCCCATCATCCATTTTCCAACGCTCTACAGCGGCAAAACACCGATTAGCCGCACGTGCAAAAGCACCAGCCATCACCGGATCTCCCGCCTCCAGAGCCTGCGTTGCATGTGTAGAACATACATAAGCGGCGGCCGCTTCATTCCATTGGTGCTGAGAGCTGCGACCACGCGGTGGAATCTCACCTAGCGGCGAGAGCGTCAGTAGCGAGCTGAAGGCACCATGGCGCAGCTGCTCACGTAACCTATTGGCAGTGGCTCCCTCATAACCCGCCTCAAGCATCACGCCCAGATGATAACGGGTGGCAATATCATAGGAAAATGGACAGTTCGGACGGTCTAGCGGCCCATCCTGATACAAACCAAGTGCCGTAAATCGAGGCAGATGATAAGCTTCCAGATAACGATCCATCCACGCTGTATCTTCACTTGCCAACTGTTCATGCCACCGCAGGTATTCGCCAGAGATCATAATGGCGTTCCAGTTAATCATGCGATTGGGATTATTCATGTTGCTCATCGTAAATACATAATCTTGTTCAGGATGGATCGTCTTGAGCGCCTCTGCCCAGATCTTGGCTTGTTCAGGCAGATGTGACTTCAACAACATGTAAGCTCTCATCATGAGTACCGGGAAAAAATCAGGGTGATTGTCAGGTGCGCTACGTTTGACCACGGCATCAATGCTCTGTGACAGGGCCGCCGCGGCAGAATCAAGCAGATCTGTACGTCCGGCATCAACCAGGACTGCCGCAGCCATCACATAGGCTGGGGTAGAGTAATATCTCTCGACACCCGAGAACGGATCGATGATTGCACCATCGCTGTCCTGATACGGGGTGTAAGCGCGCACAATACTCTCCACAAGTTCCAGTTTGCGATCCTGATTCCAGCCGTCTGCCGGAGCGGGGCCCGCTTGTTCTGCCAACGTCCGGTAACGTTTGAGTTCATCTTTCCATGGATACGTGGACACAGATGTATATTCACTCATACATGCTCACCTCGGTTTCTCCCATTTTCGGTTCAATGATGAAGCGTACCTCACATACCGTTTCAAGCGAATTAGGGCATTCTGTCCGAACATCCGTCTCATCAATCACACCTGTCCATGATAGTGACGTCCGATAGAATGTGACGGGAACATTGTCATGATCAACTGTGTTCATAACCTCCGTAAAAACCTGCCACTGGTTCGCATCATACGCCATATGGACCGTTCCATGCACACCTTGCCAGCGAAGGTTACCGCTCTTCACCACCTCAGGTTGTACTCTGCTCATCCAGCGCTCCACTACGCTCGAATATCCTGCATCTGAATCATCTACCGAAGAGAATCGTTCTGTCGAAAGCACCATCCTACTCTTCCATTGAAAACGGTCAATTAGACGCAATTCCGCCCCACTCCCGCTACCTTCAGAAGCCATCTTCCAATGAAATTGACGTGTATAACGAGCCAGTGAAGCAGCTCCAGGGTATGCGGATGTCAGATCCAATGTTGTATTCAGCTCACCGCTATCCGCTGCCAGTCTTGCCTCTAACACATGGGCTTGCGCTTGCCGGCCCGAGCTTTGCTCCTGGCCTTCAATGAGCGGAACGTTATGCCCGGATGACGAGATGTGGAACAGGTGCTCTCTGCCTGGTGCAAAATACGCTTGGGTATACAACCCTGCTCCCGGATCACACAGGATATTCTCACCCCCGCAATGGATAATGAACTGACCCAGATCATTATGGTTGTGAGGTTCATCGTTATGTCCGCCTTTAACGGAAACAGCCACATGAAGGGGCGCGCCGCTGGAACGTTGGTTACCTGGAGAATCAAGCACACCCTTCGCAACCATCCAGCCCAGATTTTGAAAAATAAATCCTCGTTCAACCTGTCCAGAGGCTCCTTCATCACCATATACTGCCGGATTGCTCCACATTACGTTCCGCACTAGATGTGCCCAGCGATGACAGGGATCATCAGTAAGCAGTGGAATATGAAGCGGTAGATCTACCTGCAACCCCACCCGGGACACGAGCAGCGAGAGTAATCCGGAAGGAATCTCTTCCTGCTCCGCACTGTCCGAATAGTTCACGAATGTGCCGCCCGACAGATGCACTCGCAGCGGGAAGGCTGCGATGGCTGCGATTTTGGAACCCGTCAGCAGATCCAGTTCGCCCTTACTGTACTCACGAAGCATCTCGGCATAATAGGTGAAATAACCGAATCCATATACCCAATATCCAATGCCTTCAGCACAGCCGCCATCCTCGCCATAACCACTCAGGAATGCGTTCATACAGCTGACCGTATGGGAGATTGATTCCCTTATTGTGGACTCATCCTTGAGCAGCAACAATGCGGCCATGCCGCAGCAGCCACCACAGACCGCCGACCAATTGTGATCCGCTGTCTGCCAGTGGAACTTCTGCTGATCCCGGTAAAGCGGGCCGAAGATTCGCCGTTCTGCTTCACACCTGATCCGCTCTATGACAAGACGATCCAGCCGATCGGCGTGAATGGTCACCATCTCTGCCAGCATATGTACTGTCTCTGCGGCGAACAGATCGATGTTCCCATTCACCTGATCGACCTCTCCCGTACCCAGATGTGCGGGCAAACACCACGTATACTCGCCACACACGTCCCACAACATTTCCTCCAGCGTTTGCAGTGCATACGGCCTCGCCGTGTCCAATGCGAGCATCGCCACAGCAGCCAGCCTGCCCCTTCGATCGAAATAAGCCTGCTCATAAGCCTTCCGCTCACCCGTATCACTGAACTGGCGATATAGACGGAACGACAAGGAGGGCAAGGGTTCCAACAAGGCGCGTTCACCATAAGCCTTCAAGTCCGTGTATAACGTAGCCAATTCAGGTCGGAGCAACTGCTCTCGAAGTCTGTCGGCACGTAGGGAGCCTGCTGCTTTGCTCTCATTTCCACGTTGGTTTATATTTTCATTTTCGACTTCGTGAATGGAATCTTCCACTGGATTCACCACTCTTCGTTAATGGATTGTCATACCTATATATTATAATGTAATCGATTTCATTTTACCGGATATGATAGCACTTTTGAAGAATTATCCATTAGAATCCATTCCACCGCGTTATGCCCTTCTCCTTCCAAAACCCAAAAAAAAGGAGAACCCTCGTCAGGTTCTCCGTTGCATTCTGCCTGTCAACACAGGCTTTTGATAGCTATCTCATATTCTTAACTATTTTATATCTTCAACTAATCCTGAAACCCTTTAATGCTGCTGTCCATATCGCAACTGTCCGTTGTTTGTTACACAATTGCAAGCGGAGAATTCTGTACAACAGACAACCATTGGCGTGCAATCAGCTCATGACCTGCCGCGGTTGGATGGACGCCATCCCATAACCAGTACGCTGCATCCGCATGCTTCAGAGCATCATTAAACGTCTGCTGCAATGGCACCCACACCGCTCCGAATTCTTCAGCAAGACCTTGAGCCAGTTTCTGATATTGACCGATATACGCTTCCCAGGCATCCCATTTCTCCGCGGTCGCTCCGGTATTCAGGATAAACGGTTCCATCAATACCAGCCCCGTATCCGGCATCACTTCCCGTGTTTCTTCGAGCAAATGGCGATATGCTCGTCCGAAACGATCCGTTACCCCGCTAGGTTCACCATTCATCGTGCGCCAAGCATCATTCACCCCAATCAGGATGCTGATCAGGTCCGGTTTTAGACTAATGGTATCCTCATTCCAGCGTGCGTACAGATCAGATGCCCGATCCCCACTGATGCCTCTGTTATAGAAGGTCTTATGTTTGCCCGCCAGTTCCATACCCAGTTTGCTGGAGATCAGATACGCATATCCGTGTCCGAGAAAATGATTCGGATCATCATTGCGTGATCTTCCCCCATCTGTAATCGAGTCTCCCTGAAACAATATAACGGATGGACTTGTACTCATGATTGAAATCGTTCCTTCCTCTTGTGCAAAATGGAAACACTGAACACCTCAGTCTCCATTTTATCCCTTTCGGCTACAATAGAAAATAGCGTTTTCATCACAAAGTGTGGCCTTCTTAAGAATCCTTCGGTTCCTTCTCCACATGGCCTCCGCCCTGAAAGGCGGTCTCATCCTGTTTATCAGGTACGCCCCTAAGTTTTGCCTCTTCCCACAGCTCGGCCGCATCATCCTGTGGAATGTATCCAATCTTCTGAGCCAGATAGCCAATATCATAATAGTTATCCGTATTCGCCGAGGTTCCATACAGATTCAAATACTTCATATCCGAATCCGCTTCAATACAGCATTCAGCGAGCTGAACCATGTCTCTTGGTGAGATCCAAATATGAGCCGAGCGCTGCGAGTGCGGGTATGTATCACCAGAGAAGTTTCCAATCCGAATATTGAAGGAGGACAGATCATATTTGTCGACATAATAACGTCCCAGCAGTTCAATATAACATTTGCTAAGTCCGTAGAAGCTGTCCGGTCGGTACGGATCATCCACTTCAATATCCTCACCTGTAGGATAGAATCCTGTCGCATGATTGGAACTTGCAAAGATCACTCGCTGAACACCGTTCAACCGTGCTGCTTCATACACATGGTAGGCCCCGGTTACGTTGATCGGTAGAACTTTGCCCAGAAAATCTTCCTCATCCTTAGCCCATGCAATGTGCAGAACCGTGTGAACCCCTTTCATCAGTTCTTTCAGGTGTTCTCCATCTGTCACATCCATGGCTACAATGCCAGCTTCCTCATCCTCACGCAGATCCGCTGCAACGATATCATACGTACCCTTGGCTTTCAGCCCCTCCAACAGACTGCGACCAATGACTCCGGCAGCTCCCGTAATTAACAGCTTGCGCTTCAGTTTACTCATGAATCCAGCTCCCTTCGCTCAGATAGACTATCTATCCTTTATAGAACAGTATTAACCGATCAAGCGAAGGAATTACCGGATGTTATAATACAACCAAGCTATTAACCAATCCAATATCGCAAAATCATCATAGCCACAATACCGACCAGTACGGTTCCAAGCAGACTGCGTGTCCAGATCGCTACTGCAATCGTCGGCAGGGAAGCCCACAGAGCTGCATTATGCGTAATCGGCACCAACTGGTTGTCCGACATGAACAGTTCCTGACCAATCAATGCTGCCATGACCGCTACGGGTACATACTCCAGCCAACGCAACAACCACATGGGAATCTGTATCTTGCTGAACAGCATCAGTGGCAGTACACGCGGGATAAATGTTAACAGCGCCGACCCCATAATAATCCAGAATACATCCCATCTTACTTCCATCGTTCCATGAACACTCCCAACGTTGCCGCAATGACCGCAGCCACAATGACACTCATGCTGCCTAGTGAAGCCATGCTGGCGAAGATTACACAGACCACAGCGATGATCGCCACATTGATATGTATTTTTTTGTTTTTACGATGCACCAATTGGAGTACAACCAGTCCAATAAACATCGCAGGCAGGGCATAATCCAGACCCAGTCGTTCCGGATTGGTGATCCAGCGTCCAAAGTACGCTCCCGCCATATTAGCCACGAACCAGTTCAGATATGCGGTAATATTCAGACCGTGCATCCACCGTTCGCTAAGCCTTTCCCTACCAATCGCCCGTGTCATCGCCACGCCGAAAGACTCATCCGTAAGCAATGAACCGATCCACATATTTTTAAGCGGGGTCAGATGCCGAAAATACGGTGATACAGCTGCGCTGAGTAGCAAATGACGAAGATTCACAAAAAATATGGTGAATATGATAGCTACTGCTGACCCATTCGATGCGAGCATGCCCGCCGCAATGAACTGGGCCGATCCTGCATATAGAATCAGGCTGAGCAGCGCCGTTTCCGCCAGACTCAGACCTGCGGTCATTTCAATGACACCCGCTGCAAAACCAATACTCAAATAACCAAGCAAGGTTGGGATACAATCTTTGACCCCCTGCATGAATGTAGCATGATCCTGGACCTCTTTCATGTTCTCCTGTCCAGATATCTGTAATGTACTTTGGTCCAACTGCGGTACAACCCCTCTCCAATTTTTGTCTCCATCAACCGATATATATGGATGTAGATCCATCTAGGTCCATTCTTCATGAAAACAACTTCTTTGTGTATTCAACATGATCAGTTACATGCCTTGTGGATTTCGCAATTTGCAAAATTTCATTTCACATTAATTTAGAAATATACCACAAGATGTGCACTAAGGGAGAGACAGATTCTTTTTTATAGAACAGATGTAATCCTAAATACCTATAAAACCGAAAAGTATTTTCATAAAACTCATAAATAATGTTGAATAAACTCGAATTTTGTCATGCGATAGCACCAGAAACATCTGGAAAGGATGGAATGAACTATCTTTTACCAGATTGACTTGTCCACCAGACATAGGGATGGGTTACACAGAGGGGGAATGTGTATGAAGAAGATTAATAAACAAAGGGCCAGAAGAACGCTGCAGATGAGAGAGAAACTGATTCTGTCATTTGCCATTGTTCTACTCATTCCCACAATCAGTCTGGGCATTATCTCGTTCCAAACCGCCGAGGCCAAGGTCGAAGAGAAAATGTATGAGAACGCAATTAGCAATGTTACTGTGCTCAACCAGACCATTGATCAGATCATTGGCGCAACACGTAAGAATGTTGATTTCTTGGCAAGTCAGCTGGATGCAGGCAATGTTGGACCGAACCAAGGTGACGAGACGGATACCATACGTACCTTGCTTGACGCGTATAAGGAAACCCATGATGACGTGGAACTTGCCTCCATCGGCACGGATCAAGGCGTGTATATTAACTCCCCTGTAACTGCGGTGAACAAAGAAGGATACGACCCGCGCGAACGCCCGTGGTATCAGGCTGCTACGCAGAACAAGGATGTCCCTACCGTAATCACCCCTTACATATCAAGCAATACCGGCAATGTTGTTGCTTCGGTAGCTCAGACCTCGGCAGATGGACACGGTGTCGTCTCTGTAAGTCTTTCGCTTGAGGCCCTCTCCCAGACGGTTAATTCCACAAAGATCGGTGAGAAGGGTTATGTCTATATCATTGATAATGCCAACAAAATCATTGTACATCCTACCGAAAAACCGGGAACCGAAGGAACCATGGAACCCTATAAAGATATTTTTGCACAGAAGAACGGAAGTCTGACTTATACGCTAAACGGAAACCAGGAACACGCCTTTTTCTCCACTAATGAAACGACAGGCTGGACCGTGGTCGGTGTCATTGATAGTGGTGAAGTAACGGCATCTGTCCGGCCTATCTTCTACACCACACTTATCGTTATTGCGATTGCGATCGCTGTAAGCTCCATCATTATTTTCTGGATTGTGCAATCCATTACCAAACCGCTGAACCGCTTGGTGAAGGCATCTGACGAGATTAGTAATGGTAACCTGACCATCGAGGTTGCTGTATTGGGACAGGATGAATTCGGCAAGCTGAGCACCAGTTTCAATAAGATGAGTGAATCCTTGCGAACCGTTATTCAGGACGTGCGACACACGGCTGACGAGTTAACCACCTCTTCCACACAGTTGGCAGTCAATTCATCCGAGACAACCAAAGCCACAGAGCAAGTTGCCCTGATCACGGAAGAATCTGCAGCTGGACTTGAGAAACAAACCAGCAGCCTGAAGCATACGGCACAGCAGATGAATGAGCTTGCTGGAGGTGTGGGGCAGGTAACGAACAGCACACAGCAAGTATCCGAAGCTGCCATGCAAGCCAGTGAGCTCGCGGATAAAGGAAATGCCACGATGCAGACGGCCGTATCCGAGATGAGTTCCGTTAGTCGCTTTGTACAAGGTATGGCGGATACTGCTGGACGACTTGGACAGCATTCCACATCCATTGGTGAGATGGTATCTGTCATTACAGATATCGCTGCACAAACCAATTTGCTTGCTCTCAATGCTTCTATTGAAGCAGCACGTGCAGGTGAGCATGGACGTGGCTTCTCCGTTGTTGCCAGCGAAGTTCGCAAGCTCGCAGAACAATCCAGCCTGTCCGGCCAGAAGATTGTAGAGATGGTTGGAGCGATTCAACAGGAGATTTCATTGGCCAATCACAATGTTCAGATCGGGCAACAGGATGTAAGCAATGGCATTCGTGCTGTTCAGTTTGCAGATGAAGCTTTTGCCCAGATTAGTCAGGCTGTCGGGGTCGTCAATCATCAGCTTGAGAACATTGCAGCCGCCTCACAGCAGATGTCTGCAAGTACAGCCGAAGTAGTGCAATCCATTGATCAGATCCACGCGATATCGGAAACCAATGCCGATGGAACAGAGAACATCTCCGCTGCTACGGAGGAGCAAGTGGCTTCCATGCAGGAGATATCTTCCTCTGCTGATTCCCTTGCTCATCTGGCTCACAAGCTGCAGAAGCTGGTGGAACAATTCAAGCTGTAATCGTTATCGTGTAAAAGATTTAGTTCAACTTATATAATAGGTAGTCTGTAACACCCAAAGCCCCTTTGCCATCATATTGGCAAAGGGGCTTTGGGTTATAATAGGTCAGGCATTTTAGAGAGGAACCTGTCCCGCTTATTCAGCAGATGGCTTTTTATCTCCGTGGTACCCTTGATCTCCATAAGGCTCTAACTGTTCAAACCAACGGTTCAGACATTTGGCGAGTGCATCTTTGGGATCGTAATATGGGTTATCATCTGGCTTCAATGTCTCCAAGACTTCGATCACAAACGCATTTTCTCCATATTCATTCCATTCAGCCTGCAACCTCCGATTCAGATGGCTACCCATCTGTAGCATAAACCGTTGTCCGTTAATGGTTTTCAAGTTAAGCGTGCTGTCGATATAGACTTTGTTGTTACGTTCATTCCGAATCTGGTAGACACCTGCTTCCGTTTTGACTTCCTTCGCCTGTTCCTGCAATTCTTTGCGACGATTCATCTTCTCCTGCTCCCCCTTTTCTTTGCGTTCCTGTTTTCCATCTCCGGCACTCTGTTCATCTGCGCGGCTTCCCAACCAATACTGACTGCCGTCTGACTCACGTTTGAGCAAACCATAGTCGATGAGATACCTCCTTATTTCCACGTAATCCTCATGAACTTCCTTCAGCAGCTCATTGACCTGTTTTTCGGAATATTGACGCTCTGGATCGAATCGTTTGGCTATCTCGGTGAGCACGATATATTTATGCTTTTGCTGCATATGAAACGTCGTCAGTGGACCGCCAGTACCCTCCGGAAAATATTTATTCAGCACCTTCTGCCGATCCTGTTCTGTAATATCAAATGAGCCAGGATGGATCGTATGCTCATGTCTTGTCACCGGTGACACCCATTCGGCTGGAGCCTGGGTATCCTTGCTTTTGAGAAGTTCCATTAATGCCAGGAATATCTTGGCCTGCCGCTCCTTCTCCTTCAATACAAACCGATGATTCCGGATCGTGGAAGCACTCCCAATACCCAGGGCTTTCTGTACTTCAGCATCCTTCTTGCCTTCATGAAACTGAGCCAGCAAACCACGCTGGACATCAGACAATCCGGTTACGCTTTTATCCAGCTCCAGCAAGTACTCAAATACTGACCCATGCACCTTTTCAATATGCACACGCATATAACGGGCTGCCTCATAGAGCACCCCTTCTTCGGGGTAGATAATCCCCGCTTCCGTCCTGTATCCACAGCAGACGCATACATAGACGGGACCTTCCTCCAGATAACCACGCTTGATCTCTTCCAATGAAGCGGTTTGCAACCAGGTTTCTGATGATTTCATGGTAAAACTCCTTTTATTGTCATGGTCATTTCAACCGAATAATATTTAACTTAATATATTTATGTTTGTTTATTTATAGACATATTATTACTTCGTTTGTAATATGTCAACATTTTTGAAAAGACTCTGTGTTTAAAGACATCACGGTCACCCCTTGTTTAACAAAAAAAGACCGCAGGGTCGTAACCCTGCAGTCTCATCGCAGAAAGGGCATTTCAGCACCTTCCCTAAACAATGTATCTTCACTTATTGTTCCAGTATCATCAGTTTTACAACTTAAACCGTTCAATCATGCTTTGCAGATCTTCAGCCATACGTGACAATGCTGCCGAAGATGCCGCAACCTCTTCCATTGTGGCCAATTGCTCTTGAGCTGCCGCCGATCCATCTTCTGTTCCAGAGGCAATTCTGTCCGACAGAACCATTGTATCACTTACCGCCTTGTTGATATGACTCATGCCGCCATCAATCTGACGGGAAGCCGCGGATACTTCTCCAGCTTGTGTTGCCACCAACTGAACCGCAGTACGAATGTTCTGGAATGCTTCGCCCGCTTGGGTAACCATCTGCGAACTCTTCACCATACCTTCTCCCGTACGGGCAAAGGTCGATTGCACTGCATTGGTTTTCTCCTGCATTTCGTGCATAAGCTCATTAATGCGCTCTGCTGAAGCGCCTGAACTGTGAGCCAATGTTTTCACTTCGTTGGCTACAACAGCGAATCCTCTTCCTTGCTCGCCAGCTCTTGAAGCTTCAATGGACGCATTCAATGCGAGGATGTTCGTCTGCTTGGCAATGGCCGTAATCTCGGCCACAATCACAAGAATCTCTTCATTTTTCGCGCGCAGATCCTCAATGACCACAGACATGGCCTTGCTCTCGTCATTCACCTGCTGAATATGGGTAACCGCTTCTTCCACGGTAACCATACCCGCTTCCGACTTGGTGGAAGCATCGAGAGCGATACGAGCGGTGTCCTCAGCACTGGATGAGATCTCTTTGACTCCAATGGACATTTCGCCAACGAGTTGGCCTGTAGCAGCGAGACTATTGTTCTGCAAAGTTGTTCCTGCAGCTGCATCCTGCATCAGTTCAGCCACCTGCTCTGTAGCTTTGGATGTCTGCTCGGAACTTGCCATGAGCTCTTCAGAAGATGCCGCCAGCTGGCTTGAAGTATCATGCACCTCTCCAAGTACACTACGCAGTGAAGTCGTCATCATATCGAAGCTCTCTCCAAGCTGTCCGAACTCATCCTTGCGCTGCAAGCCTACACGAACGGTTAGGTCGCCTGCACTTACTTGCGATGCTGCCTGTGTTAGTTGTAGTAATGGCCGATGAATGCTGCGGATAATAAAAACAAGCAGAATCAACCCAATAACCATTGCAGATGCCACGATCGTAATCGACCGGATCAGAATAGGCATGACGGCTTCCGTTGCTTCCGAAGGGACCATCTCGCCAACAATTTTCCAGCCTGTCACCGGATTGGTGAAATACACTGCTTCCACTTCATGACCCTCATATGTATACTTCACGGTTCCACTGTCTTTCGTATACATCTCATTAATATAGCTTTCATCTGATTGTGTACCGGATTCAATATTATAATGGAACAGGAATTTACCCCCGTTATCCAGCATGTACAGTTTTCCCTCTTTACCGATGCGAATCTGATCAACGGATTCTTTCAGATGATTGAGACTGACATTGGCCCCGAATACCCCTTTGCCATCAGCCAGCTTGACCGCTGCGGTCACAACCCACTCACCCGTAGAAGCCGATTGGAAGGTATCCGAGATTACAGGGACATCCTGAGACATGCCCATCTTATACCATGAACGTTCACGAGGATCATAATTCTGTTCCTCGGATTGTGGGGATTTCATCCAGCTGCCATCTTCCGCACCTGCGGTGAGTACCCCCAATTCCTTATGACTCTGAGACATCCGATCCATCTGCCTTTGCAGCGCAGGGGATTGATTAATAATATCGTTTGAAGTCATACCCGCCGCCATCTGTGCCGCGTTATCCTTCTCCATTTCCAACATTTGATTTATCTGCAGACTAAGCATTTCCGTTTTGGCCTGAGCGGAACGAATAATTTCCTGCTTAACCTGGTCAGCAGCCTTTTGATAAGACAACCAACCGACGGTAATGCTCGGTACAATCAGGAACAGGAGTAATGCAGCGATCAGACGTTTTTTTACGGTTAAAGTAAACCAGTTTCGAATCCTTTTCTTCATTTAACTATCCCCCATCATAATCTTCACCCATCCTTTTATCGGACAATCGCTGTAAAAATATTATGTATATATACTAAATTGGTACAAATTTAATCTAAATAATCTGATCAGATGATATGAATTATATCCGTTAATCGTTTTGACCCTCCAGGCGAGATCGTTTACAATGCTCATAAGTTGTCTATTCATGAAACGATTGGAAGGGGAGGATTCACATCTTACGTAAGTCACACATGCAACAACCTGTTTCCACAGTATATTCATCCATGTTTCGTATCCTGTTAGCGTTCATCCTGTGCGCAGGCCCGATTCTGGGACAAGCCGGTATCACGGCAGCCGCAGCCCAGACAACGCAAGCAGTTCACATTGAAGTGAATGGTGAGCAGCAATCCTGGAGGAACGCACCACTTATCATCAAAGGCTCAACGTTTGTTCCATTGCGGGATGTCGTCACATCCGTTAAAGGCACCTTGAAATGGGATAATCACACCAAGACAGCTACCATTACCGTTGGCAGAGACAAGCTGGTGCATCAGGCTGGCAGTAATTCCATTAGGGTAAATCAGGTTGAACTTGCTACAGGTGTGAATTCACGTACCATTAACGGTACGTTGATGGTGCCTGTTCGGGCCATGGCCAATGCAATCAAGGCAGACATTAAGGTCCAACGAACAGCCACGGGTCAGATGAGTGTGAATATGGTCACGGATCAAGTCAGCCTGCTGAACAGCGAAGTTGCCAGCGTAGATACGTATCTGCGCGAGATCAACTATCCAGGTATGGCGCTGATTGCCCGCGATGGTGAAGTCCTGTTAAGACAAGGCTACGGCCTTGCCGATGAACAGACGCTGAATCGTCCGGATCAGAAGACCCGAATCGCATCGCTGAGCAAATCCTTCACGGCCGCGTCCATTCTGAGTCTCGTGGAGGAAGGTAAGATTAATGTGCAAGATCCAATCTCCAAGTATATCTCCGGCATTCCTAAGGGAGACCAGATCACACTGCATATGCTGTTATCCCAGACTTCAGGTCTGCCATCCGCATTTGGTCGGGGTGAAGGAACTTCCATGGAAGAGACTGTAGAAGAGATTCGCCACAAAACGCTGAAGTTTGAACCAGGCAGTGCATATCTATACAGCAACAGCGGGTATGTTCTGCTTGCATACGTCGTAGAACAGGTATCCGGCATGAGTTACGCCGATTATGTGCAGCAGACGCTACTGAAGCCACTTGGCATGAAAAATTCGGGAGAGGCTTCCCGTAAAGTGCATACAATTAGTGGTTTTGTTCAACAAGATAACGCCTGGGTAACTGCTCCTTATTATGTTTCTCAATCCGGATCGGGCACCATCTATTCCACAGTAGACGATATGCTGAAATGGGACCGTGCACTGTATACGGACAAGATTCTAAGCCAGGATACGATTGAACAGATGTATGAGCCATACTCCGATAAAAACTATGGTTACGCCTGGATTCTCAAAGAGAACGGCAACAACCGTACCGTCTTCCATAACGGTAGTGGCGGTGGGTTCGCTACAGCCTTTTCACGTAATCTGTCCGATGATATCACGATTATCCTGCTCGGTAACCACGCAGGTATGGACATGACTTCACTTTTGGATGAAGTTGAAGCCAAGACAGCCCAAGCACTGCAATTGCAATAATGTATAATTATTTGTATACACATAACAAAGAGACGGTCCTATCAAGGATCGTCTCTTTGCTCTGCATATGTTTTTATTTTTACGGCCCATGATTCCACTTCACTCAACCAGCATTCATCTCTTTCCCATCCTGCAAAAGGCAGAGCAACTCGTATTCTCATCATTGCCAGGCAACCATCCATCCGTTCGTTCAACATCCGTCTACTTTATCGTCACAGGAAGCTTCCCTGCAAAAGGAATGTGTCCCATCAGCGCCTGAGCAACGCTATCCATGGCAAGTGGCCGGCTCTCGTAAGCCGCTACATAGACTTGTGCACCCGGAATCGCGAGCAGATCATAGGGACTTCGCAATGCCACCACTGCCAATGGCTTGCCCAGTTGCTGCAACCAGCCGATCAGTCGACACTGTGGATCACCGGAAGGACTTCCCGCATTGTAGGTACCTACCACAATCTGTCGAACCCCATCCTCTTCCGCTGCTTGAAGCAGACGTGCGGAACGAATGGCAACTTCCTCGGGCGTAACCACCCGATCAACAACATCCAGACCATACTTGGATAAAGCTGAGCCCAAGGTGAACGTCTGACTCAGCTGTTCGTCTGCAATCGTCGTCACGGACGTGGCAACCGTTATGACCAGCGTGCGTTCCGGCTTCAAAGGCAGCATATTCAGCTGATCGCGTACCAGCGTAATACTGTTCTCGCTAATTCGGCGGGCAACCTCTTGGTGTAATGAACTGTTGCGCTCAGACGCGCCGGAATGTGAAAGATCCTTTGATGAATCCGGGGAGGACATATTTGAGAATGTACTAATCACTTCCTCATCGCCTGCACCGTGCAATTCATTCTCCAGCAACCCATGTTTCGCCTTGTACATCAGCAAGCGGGTCACTGATTCATCGATACGACTTTCGCTAATCCGTCCGCTCTCCACAGCTGCTAGCAACGCTTCAAATGCCTCTGCCTGAAGTTTGGCCGTATGGCTAATTAATACCAGATCCGCTCCGGCCTCTACCGCCATCACAGCTGCATCGACCGTGCCATAGTTCACCGCAATGGCATCCATCTCCATACAATCTGTCACGATCATGCCCCGATAACCCAGTTCCTGGCGAAGCAGACCGCTTAATACGGTATGCGATAGCGTTACGGGCAGACCTTCTGGCTCCAGTGCAGGGAAATAAATATGCGCTGACATCATGGCATCGACACCTTCGGCGATGGCGGCGCGGAATGGAATCAACTCCAGGCGCTCTACCCGATCACGATCATGAGTGATGATCGGCAGGTCCAGATGAGAATCGGTGTCCGTATCCCCATGACCCGGGAAGTGCTTGGCTGTCGCTGCAATCCCGGCGTCCTGTATTCCCGCAATGGTCCTGGCCCCATATTCTGCAACGGATTGTGGAGATTCACCAAATGATCGTACACCAATGACCGGATTGGCCGCATTATTGTTCACATCCAGTACTGGAGCAAAGTTCATATTAATGCCCATGGATTTCAGCTCCAACCCACTGATATATGCCGCCTGATACGCATCGTCGATGGAACCGGCAGCGGCGATGGCCATTTGTCCAGGCATCAGAGCGATTCCTTCAGTAATTCGAGCTACCATGCCACCTTCCTGATCAATGGATATCCAGAGCGGCACATGTCCGCTGCTTTTGACAATCTGTTGTAGCCCCGAAGATAACCGTTCTACCTGCTCTGGCGACTCTACGTTGCGCGCAAAATAGATCACGCCACCGATTGGATACTTTCTGAGAAAGGATTCCACATCGCCAGTAGCTTCAGTGCCATGGAAGCCACAAAGCAGCATTTGCCCAACTTTCTCACGCAAGGTCATCTGTTTCAGACGAGACTGGTATAACTTTTTTTGCCCAATCATTTCATGCCTCCCTCCGATAACCAACATCCGTTTATGGATATAACAAAAACGGCTTTCGCCGCTCCTTCCATTCTGCTGCCTGTACCTTCCACGCTTCCATTAAACAAACGAATTCCGTACGGTCATGAATGGTCTCCCTGACGACCTTCCCCCCTGTCAGGAGGTCGATAAAGTACCTCGAACCCGGCTCAGGCGGCTCCAGCCAGCAGAATTGCTCCGGATAGAGTGACACCAGTTCATGCACAAGCACTAGCCCCGTCTCTACCGCCCGGAATTTCCTGCTGTCCGTTACAAAGATCCTTACGCCACCACACAGTTCACCTGCATGTTTGGAGAATGTTGGCGACATGTACACTGGATGCACATGCACACCTTCCAGCTTGTATTCCCGAAATCGTTCCGCCAAACGCTTCCCCTCAACCCAGGGTGCCCCAATCCACTCGAATGGGCGGGTCGTGCCCCTGCCCTCCGATACATTCGTGCCTTCGAACAGGCACGTACCCGCATATACCCTCACACTGTCCAGCGTGGGCATATTGGGAGAGGGCAGCATCCAGGGAAGCCCACAATCCGCAAACTCCATAGCGCGCTGCCATCCTTCCATGGCAACCACGTCCAATTCACAAGGTACATCCATCTCGCTGTTGACCATCAGGGCGAGTTCACCTACCGTCAATCCGGTACGTATAGGTACACGCCAGGCACCCACGAGTGATTCATACCCAGCGTTCAGCACACCGCCCTCCACGACGTCCCCTCCCAATGGATTGGGACGGTCCAGAATCAGCATTCGTTTGCCTGATAGAGCGCAGGCTTCCATCATATGGAACAAGGTTGAGGCATACGTGTAATAACGGACGCCCACATCCTGAATGTCAAACAGGACCGTATCGACTCCTGCCAGCATTGCAGGCGTAGGTCTCTTGTGATCCCCATACAGACTGAACACCGGAATGTCCAGACGTGGATGATGCATGTCTCCGAATCTGACACCCGCCTGAAGTTCTCCATCCAGTCCGTGCTCACAGGCATAGAGCGCTGTAAGCTCGGCATTAGCCAGTCCCGCGCACACATCTATGGTCGATACAAAATCCGCTGTAATTCCAGTCGGATTCGTAATTAGACCGATTCGAGCACCTGTTAACCATGGATGCGATAACCCTCTCGACAGAAGGTCAACCCCCGTTTTTACAGCCGGCATCTGCCCGGTTCCATTCATCTGGCTCATTACACATTCCCCTGGCTGATCCACCCTGTATGCTGGTGATCATTACCGCCTGTTACGACAGGTTCCTCTTCAGGCTCCAGCACATTGAGAGCCACCTTATGCTGATAGATAGCAAACATACCTCCAAACAGTGCTCCGAAACCAACAACAGTCAGCATCAGCAAAGCAGTCAGGCACATGGCTTGAAAACAGGCACTCATCGTGTACCCCGGGTGACGGAAGAACAGCTTTACACTTTCCCCCATCGCCTGAAGGATGCCCATGTTTTTTTGTAAAACAAGCTGCCAGGTATAGAACTGTGACATCACAACCATGAGAACAAAGAACGTCTGGAATACGCCTACCGCTGTACCTGTAATCCCACCCTGTCCACCGTAATACCACCAGGTTGACCATAGAATGAAACCAAGCACTGCGAAAAGCACACCCACTGATCCTCCCGGGATTATTCCCTTCACCGTTCCGAGCCAGATATCCTTAAGCCCATTGCGGCGTTCCATGCGTTCCAGCCTGTGATGCATGGCATAACAGACCCCGAACAGGAGGGGCATATATATCAAGGCCAGAAGCAGCACCGCAATCGGCAGCGGAGCAAACATCAGAATGGGAACCAATACGATGGAGCTAACGACACTGTACAGAGCCACTGAAATAATGTCCCGATAGATTTCTGCGCCCGACTTGACCAACACTTCACTCAGCTTACGCATTCTTTGTTCTCCCCTTTCTTACCGTTCCTCTTCACCCGGCCCGGTCTATTACTCCCGTCCAATCGCAAGCTCTGTCTCTGGATCGAAAAAGTGTGCCTTACGCAAGTCCAGCACAAAATTTTTGTCCATTCCTACATAAGCATGTGTTTCCGGGTGTACCTTGGCCGTAACCGTACGGGTACCGGAATGGAAATACACCAAATTCTCGGAGCCCAGATGCTCTACAACCTGAACCCGCGCCTGCAGCATATGGTCTGTCGGGATATTCGGAGCGACATCATCACCAAAAATATGCTCTGGGCGCAGCCCCATAATTACCGGCTTGCCTTGATAACTCTCAAGACGAGCAAGTACATCCGCTGGCAAAGTGAATGAGGCCCCCTCGATGACAACCTGTGTACCGTCAATCCGTGCATCAATAAAGTTCATTGCCGGGGAACCGATAAATCCGGCAACGAACATATTCCGCGGACTCGCATACAGTTCTTTCGGTGAAGCCACCTGCTGAATATCGCCATGATTCATAACCACGATGCGCTCTCCAAGGGTCATGGCCTCCACCTGATCATGCGTCACATACACAATCGTCGCACCAAGACGTTTATGCAGTTCTCCCAATTCCACTCGCATCTGCACCCGCAACTTGGCATCCAGATTGGACAGTGGCTCGTCGAATAAAAACACCTGTGGATCACGGACGATCGCACGTCCCACTGCCACACGTTGGCGCTGACCACCAGACAGCTCACGTGGTTTGCGTTCCAGCATCGCTTCCAGTCCCAGAATGGAGGCCGCATTCTGTACCTGTTCATCAATATAGGACTTTGGCTTTTTCAGATTTTTCAGGCCAAAGGATAGATTTTCACGGATGGTCATATGCGGATAGAGTGCATAGTCCTGAAACACCATCGCGATATCCCGATCCTTCGGATGCAGATCGTTAACGAGCCGGTCACCAATCACAATATCACCGCTTGTTTGCTTTTCAAGTCCGGCAATCATCCGCAGTGACGTTGTCTTGCCACAGCCCGAAGGACCCACAAACACTACGAATTCCTTATCTTCTATAACAAAGTCCGAGCCGGCCACAGCCGTGAACGTTCCTTTATGATCGTCTTTGAATTCTTTGCGCACTTGGCGAAACTCCACGCGTGCCATAGGTAGATCCCCCTTTACGTTGTCGCTTGTCCTGAACTATATAAGTTCAACTAACGATTATTTACACTGGCACTCCGATGACAGAACAACCTTCCGATCGCTGTTACCCCCAGATTTCTTTAATTCCTTTATAGAAAGGGGAAATCCGGTGATAGCTTATGCTTCCGATGTAGCTTTCTTTTAGAAAGCTTTAAGGCGAACGCCTTCGCTTCTTCAGGTTATTTCTGTCCTCTCCGTTATTGTGTAAATGTCTAGTTGAACATATATAGGAATTAACCTTTTACCGCACCGATCGTAATGCCCTGAAGGAAGTAACGTTGCAGTGAGAAAAATAGAATGATCATGGGCAGCGCACCTATTGTTGCTCCCGCCATCATTGCGCCGAAATCGGTTGATTCGGCAAACACGAACGAGGCCAGCCCCACTTGAATCGTACGCATCTCATTCGAATTGGTAATCAGGAACGGCCAGAAGAATTCGTTCCACGAAGCGACAAACGTGAAAATCGCCAGCACCGCGATCCCCGGCTTCGCCATCGGCAGGATCACTTTCCAGAAGATGCCGAACTCGCTGCATGCATCAATACGCGCCGCATGGATCAGTGATGTGGGCAGCGTTGACATGAACTGTTTCATTAGGAATATGTTCCCTACGCTGACGGCAGCAGGCAGAATAATAGCTGTATACGTATCCCCCAGATCAAACACATTGACCATCAGAATGTACAAAGGAATTAACGTCACCTGTGCTGGAATCATCATGGTCCCCAGAAGGGTCCAGAATACCGCCTGACTACCCGGAAACTTCAGTTTGGCAAATGCATATCCCGCCAGGGAGGCGAAGAATACATTGGTTACGGTCAGTATGATCGAGATGAGCAGCGAATTGTACAGCCAGCGCCAGGCATCAGTTTTGGCAAAAAAGCGCTCATATGGCGATAACGACAACTGCTCCGGGATCATCTGTGGTTTAAACGACGCCGACATCGCGCTATCCTGCACCGAACCGACGAGCATCCAGTACATCGGAATGACCGTCACCAATGCCCAGACCACCAGCAGAATGGATGCAACAACGAGCAGTGTCTTTTTCTGTGTTGATTTCATGGATTTCATTCACCCCCGGATGCTTAATGCAACGTGCTCTAATCGTACGTGTTCAAAAAGGTCGGTTTTCAGTTGAACTACCTCTAATACTCAATATCGCTGGAGAAATATTTGAACTGTATGACGGAAATGACAATGATGATAATCGCCAATACGAACGACTGTGCCGAAGCCAATCCAAATTCATAGAATTTGAATGCCGTCTCGTAGATCAGATAAGCGATCGTTGTTGTCGCAAAGTTTGGTCCACCCTGTGTCATCAGATATACCGAGATAAACACCTGGAAAGACGTGATCACACCTGTAACGAGCAGATACAGCGTTGTTGGTTTGAGTAGCGGCCATGTAATCTTGCTGAACTGGGTCCAGCCGCTGGCATGATCAATATCCGCCGCTTCGTACAGCGATTTCGGAATACCGCCCATGGCTGCCAGATACAGAATAATGCCCGCCCCGTGCGATCCGAGCCAGTTCATGAGAATGAGGGAAAAGAGTGCCGTTCCCGACTGGCCCAGCCAGATCACCGGGTCAAGGCCGAACAGGCTGAGGAAGCGGTTCAGCAGTCCCGAATCGGTTGGATCAAAGATCGCCAGCCATACAATGGAGATCGTTACCCCGGAGGCTACCGCAGGCAGATACATCGTAGCTTTGAAAAAAGTCTGCCATTTACTTTTCATCTGATAGATGAAATAGGACAGTACAAATGTAATGAGAATATTGACTGGGACTGTACCTACAGTGAAGATCACCGTATTTTTAATCGACTTCCAGAACGTCTCATCCTTCACCAGTCGCTCGTAGTTATCCAATCCAACCCACGTCGAATTCATAATGTTGTATTTCTGGAAGCTCATCACGAGAGCTGTTAGTACGGGATACAGTGTGAAAATGAGAAACAGCAGGACAGGCGCCAAAATGAACAAATACGCCCACCCGTAATCTCGCCAAAACCGGGCAGCCCGGGAAGTCCGGGGCGCAGACGGTTTTGGCGCAAGGGCGGTCTGCATGGCGAATCCTCCTCTCCTAATCAGTGTGGTTATACATTATGCTTGATTGTCCACGTTATTGTCCGAACATCTGCTGGCCTTTGTTCTTGAAGTCTTCTGCGATCTGCTCAGGTGTTTTCTCACCCGAGAACAGCGCCTGAATGTTAGGCTTCACTACCTGTTCCTTGAATTGTTTTTGCTGTGATGCTTTGTCGATATCCAGTTCCAGTACAACCGGCATCGCAATATCCTCTGCCATGACTTTCGCAGCAGCCAGATTATCGGCTTGACCAAGTTCTTTTCCTTTAAACAGATCCACCTGGGACTGTCTTACGAATGGGAGAGCCAATTCATTGGCGGAGTTCCCTGCTTTGGCACCACTGAGCGCTTCCATCACCAGGAACGTATTTTTGGCATGTTGCTCGCCTTTGTCCTTCTTCTGTTTGAAGGCTACATACCCTTCGCCGCCCATCGTTGTTGCCGCAGGTTGATCATCGTTATGCGGTACAGGCAACAGGACAAAATCAATCTTTTCCCCCTGTACCTTGCCATCATCGATATCCTTGTTGCGGTTCTGAATCATCACATCATAATAAGGAATCGCTTTGGAGATGATCGCCGTTTCCCCTGCGTAGAACATATCCGTCCGTTTCGCTGGAGCGAGAGCTGCCGTTTCCTTCGGCATATACCCTTGATCCATCAGGTTTTTGATAAAAGAGAGAGTATCCAGAATGCGACCATCATTCCATTGGAACGTGCCGTCTTTATCAAGAACATCGATCATGCCGTTGTTCCTGGATAACAATTCAATGAAATCGAGCGAAGTACCATCCGTAACCAACGCATACTGCTTAGCCCCGCCATCGAGCGTTTTGGTCAATTTGGCTGCGGCATCGTTGAATTCGGACCAGGTCCAGCCATTTTGCTGAATCGATTTCCAGTCAATGCCCGCTTCCTCCAGGATCCGTTTGTTACCACCCCAAGCCCATTGGAATTGATATAAAGGCATTCCATATTGTTTCCCCTGAATCTGGCCTAACTCAAGCGTTCCTGGCAGATAATCGTCCTTGATCTCAGGTGTCAGGTAGCTGTCCAGCTCAAGTGCCAATCCTGTATTCACATACGTGCCGTCTACACTATGAAAGTAAAGATCCGGCGGGTTCCCGGCATTCAGAGCGACATCGAATTTTTTGGGCCCTTCCGCCCAGGAGAGCATTTCCGTCTTCACGGTAATGTTCGGGTGTTCCTTATTGAAATCAACGATTAGATCCTTCAGTTCATCTTCATATGTTCCATGTACTGGATACGTCCATACGGTCACCGTATCTTCTGCATTGGGATCATCTGAAGCAGCGCCCCCGCTATTCCCGCAGGCAGTAACCATGACCATCATCAACAACATTGCCCACACTAGACCCTTCTTTTTCATCCCTTCATCTCCTTCGCGTGTCGTCTCCCGATAATTGCATTGCCTAACCATGCTACCCCTTTTGAAATCATCCATCCTTAAACGGCTTAACAGACTACTGAGCGTGGCAGTAAGGAAAATGCACCTCCCTTATGGATTAGACCTGAACGTACGCAGGATTAATCTCTTAAATGCAATATAACGTCAACTTAGTTGACATTAACAGTATTAATTCCTTCCAAAATTGTAGATTGAGTTCATTATATGAGCTCTGAAATAAAAATTCAACATTATTTTTTAATATAAAATTTAATTTTACTTTTTCATTTTATGCCTCTATACTATGTAAAAAGAAAACTCAAGCAATCGAGGTGAGCCACTTTGCGAGTATATGTTGGCGTAGATGGAGGCGGTACCAATACTGATGCAGCAATCATTTCTGAATCTGGCGAGATTCTCGCCCGGCTCAGCGGAGGTCCCACGAACCCTCACAGCGTACCCCTGGAACAGGCCCTTTCCGAACTGCAACGAGTGCTGGAACAGCTATTCAATCTAAAAAGTGATCTATCGACAAATTGTGAAGGTATATGCCTCGGTATGTCAGGTGTAGATACCGTGCAAGAACGGCAACTTATAGCCGACGCAGTAAATAACTATATGAAGAGTCGTAATCGACAGGGATCAGAAAGCTGCCCTGTCTGGGTTGTATCCGAAGGAGAGATTGCCCTGATGGCCTCTCTCGGACATACTCACGGTGTATTGTGCATCTCTGGAACAGGGTCCATCGTGTACGGATTCACGCTAGAAGGAGAACGATACCGTGCAGGAGGCTGGGGTCATCTGCTAGGAGATGAAGGGAGCGGCTATCGTATTGGACAACGTGCACTCCAAGTGGTCATGCAGAGCTATGATGGTGTTCTTCCTCCAACCCGTTTAACCCCGCTTCTTCTAAAGAAACTGAACCTTCCGGATATATCGGAGCTAAAGTCGCTGGTCTATCAGACGAATTGGGGCAAAAGCGAGACAGCATCCATCGCCCGCCTTGCTATAGAGGCAGCTGAATCCGGGGACGAGGCTGCCCGGGCACTGATCATCGATGAGGCCGCACAATTGGCGGATACCGCCAAAGCGCTGATTGCCCGTCATCCCGAATTTGCATCGACTCAGGTTGTCCTGTCCGGGTCGCTGTTTCGATATGCAGCACTTTTCCGGAATACATTTATCCAGAAGTTATCGGGATATTATGGAGAGTTGGAATTTGTATATCGTGAAGATGCCCCTACTCCATCGGTAGGTGCAGCACTATTGGCAAGAAGATGCCGTTCCCTGAATGTATCATTCTAAAAGAGAGAAGGAGGCCGTACAGATGAATCACATGCTGAACTCATTAGTAACGGAACAACCCAATCCACTAACGGATCATATAGATGAATTGCCATCGGCAGAAATTATGGAACTGATCAATAAGGAAGATCAACGGATTGCAGAGCTTATTCAGCCCCTGATTCCGGTCATTGCCCAAGCGGCGGATCGGATCTTGGAGGCCTTTCAGTCTGGCGGCAGGCTATTCTATGTAGGTGCAGGCACCAGTGGACGATTGGGGATACTTGATGCTTCGGAATGTCCGCCTACCTACGGAACCCCTCCCTCCATGGTGCAGGGTATTATTGCAGGAGGATTCCGGGCAGTGAAGGACCCCGTTGAAGGTGCTGAAGACAGTGAGGAGTTGGGAGCGGCGGACCTTGATGAACATGGATTAGACAAAAACGATGTCGTGGTTGGCATTGCAGCCAGTGGGCGAACGCCGTATGTGCTGGGTGCGATGAGACACGCCAGGGAGATTGGAGCTACGGTGATCAGCCTGAGTAACAACGCAGGTACGCCGATGACCCTTTTGGCAGATGTGAGCATCGAGGCCGTTGTCGGCCCGGAGGTTGTCATGGGATCAACACGTATGAAGGCAGGCAGCGCCCAGAAAATGATACTGAACATGCTCACCACTACTGCCATGATTCGTCTGGGCAAGGTTTACCGTAATTTCATGGTCGATCTGAATCCTTCGAACGAAAAGCTTGTCCATCGGGCCAAACGCATGATCCATCTGGCAACCGGAGCGAATGAGGCAGATATTGAACAGGCCTTTGCCGGTGCAGACGGTCATGTAAAAACGGCAATCGTCATGCTGATGGCTGGTGTGGATGCGGTGGAAGCACAGCGAAGACTGGATCTGGCTGACGGATTTGTCCGCAGCGCCATTGCCGGTCCTTCCTGAACCAAGCAGGGCTCATAGTCCTTGAAGTTGAAAGAGCCTGACATCAGTCTGGGCTCTTTTTGGGCTTTTTTTTATACGAAAAGCAGATATTATTGGCATCAAAAAATCCCCTCCTGTATGATAAACAGAAAGGGGATTCATATGATTCTACTTCATTTATGCTCCAGAATAGCCTGCCGGCTCTTCTCCAAATATTCCACCGACTGGTTATAGTCGCGACTGGCAATCGCCAGATACAAAATGTCGATCACGTTCAACTGGGCAATCCGTGACGATGTTGCTCCACTCCGAATATCACTTTCGGTGGACGTAATCATCAGAGGCACATCCGCCATACTGCTGAGTGTATTGCTGCCCCACTTGGTAATGCTGATTGTCGCTGCACCGCCTTCGTGAGCATGCTTCAGACAGGAGATTACATTCGATGTCTCTCCTGAATACGAGATACATACCACCGCGTCATCTTCGCGGAGCGTCGTTGCAGACGAAATCTGCATATGTGGATCGGCAAACGAAAAGCTTGTGCGATTGATTCGCATGAACTTGTAATGTGCATCCAGCGCAATCAGGTTCGAGGCCCCTACCCCATAGAAAAAAATCCGGTTTGCCCGATGAAGCACGTCCACAGCCTTTTCCACCAGACGTGGGTCCAGAATATGAACCGTATCCTTCACTGACTGAATATTATTTGCGGACACATGCTGAATAATGCTCTCCATGGAGTCCTGGGGACGAATCTCCGTATAATTATATTGCTCATCCGTCTGTAAATCTCCAGCAATCTTAAGCTTCAGTTCCTGGAAACCTGCTACCCCGAGCGATTTGCAGAGACGAATAATAGCTGCCGGGCTGCCCCCGCTACGTTCGGATAACTGTGCCACCGAGGACTGGACGGTTTCTTGTGGGTGATCGAGAATATAAGCTCCGATCTTCCGCTCCGATGGGGTCAGGTCATCCATTAATGCGCGTAAACGTACAAGTCCACCTTTCATGCTCTCCATTCGCTCCTCCTTTCCATACTGCATTCATGTACAAGCATTTTATCTTATAATTTCACTCGCGTCTAATTGAATTCCTTGTCCTTCCATAACTGAACTCCATTCGAAGGTCAGGTCTTACTAAAGTGTCAGGTTGCCTGAGATTACGGCATGTCTCGCGCCGGTTACTGCCGGGAGTGTATTGGTTCTGCCCATAAGTGCCTCATGGCCAAGTAAAGCAAATCCAATGGCTTCCCGAGCATCATCCGGTATGCCGTAATCTGCTGTTCGTTCCAAACGGATCTCCTTTGGAAGTCTATGACGGATCATCTCCATTAAGGTGGCATTTGAAGTGCCACCACCGCAGGCGAGCATGGCCGATATGTGCACTTTGGGCAGGATAAAATCCTTCACTGCACGTACGATGGTCTCCGCGGTCAGACAGGTGGCAGTAGCCAGCGTATCTTCCAGCGTTAAGGAACGTGCTGCGGCCATCTCCATCAGTCTCACTGCATACGCGGCGCCATATACTTCCCGCCCGGTACTTTTCGGCGGGAGTCGTTTGAAATACTCATCCTCCAAACACAGGTCTACCAGACCCTGATCGACCTTCCCCTGTGCGGCAATGCTTCCACTCGGATCATAATGCTGCCGCCCGTCCGTTGCTTGCCGCACAATGGCATCCATCACCATATTGCCCGGTCCCGTATCAAAAGCCGAAATACCTTCGGTAGATGGCTCGCATGGAAGCACCGTTACATTTCCAATACCGCCGATATTCTGCACTAGCCGCCCTTCCGTCGGACTGCGGAACATCAGAGCATCCGCATAAGGCGTAAGCGGAGCACCCTCCCCACCAGCCGCCATATCCCTTGCTCGCAGGTTGCCAATCACTGGCAGTCCTGTCCGTTCTCGAACGACAGCACATTCACCGATCTGCAATGTCGATACCACTTCAATACTTGCTCCCGATGGACCTGGAAACGCAGATGCTACAGGAGCATGCCATACCGTCTGTCCATGCATGCTAATCACATCCACCTGCTGCGTTGAGATACCGGCAGACTGCATCAATTCCGTAACACTATGCGCATACCACTCCGATACACCAAAATGCGCGGCTGTCAGCTCGTCGACACGAGCAGTCCCCGGTGAACATAACCGGATCAGTACGTCTCTTAATTCATTCGAATACGGCACACAGACGAAATCAACCAGCTCGATCTCCTGTAATGCACCGCTCATATCGGTTTGAATACGCACCAGCGCTGCATCCGTTCCGTCCAGAGATGTCCCTGACATTAGTCCGATGACCAGATGCTCCTGCTTCAAACGATACTTCTCCCACATCGGATAGCTGCCTGTATCCATCCATTTCCAACCTCCTGCAAGACCCGATGATCACGTCATCTGCCAACATTTTACCCAGTATATGATATAAAATTTCACAAGTCAAACTATATGTGAAATTAAATTACATACGATAAAGGTTAACCACTCTCTATGTATCTTTTCCTACGTTTTCCGATTTGTAGACAGATCGGCACGCCAAAACAGGCTCTCGCCCTCAGCGAAAACCTGTTCATTCGTCAGTAGACACTATATATAATCGAGCACACTAAAGATCAGAACCAGCCCTGCAATGCACATCATCCAGGAGAGAACTGACCCGGACTGTTCCTCCAGTTTTCTTTGCAGCTTTTCCACGATCCCCTGTATCCTGGAACCCAGCCATGTATGCAACACATAGATCACAAGGGGTGGCGTGATCATGATTAGATTATATCCAATAAGAATGAGTATCCATCCCGTTATTGGAAGTCCCTCCGTGATCATCAGACTTACCGCAGTATAATAGGGAAGAGCGGTTCCTGCTTCCAACAAAAATGTAGAGATGCCCATGACAAGTAATCCCTTGAACCCCGTGGAACGGGGAACTTGATATTTCTTTCTTCCACCTGCCTTCGGTTTGACCCAGAAACTCCCTGTAAAGAGTATTCCTCCTACGATCAAAAGGGCCCAGCTCACAACTTTATGTTGAAAAAATGACGTGAAGATTGCTTGTAACAGCTCCAATCCTACCATCAGTAAACCGCCCAGAACCAAGTATAAAAACATGACGGTCACTACGTAGATCATGAGCCGTGAGCCAAAACGCCGGTTCTCTTGAATCATTAAATATAACGTTACACCGATCAGCGCAGGACTTAATGTATCCAGTAGTGCAAGTCCCCCAATATAAAACAGTAATTCAGCCTTCATGAGTAGGTCCACTCTTGTCCATAAAAATATCATAAGCCGCTTCCATATAATTGAGCAGTTCTGGCTCCAACGGATAAAATCCAAGCTCATTGGATGCTTGAGTAGATTTTCTGGCATCCCACAGTTTATCCAAAAAAGCGTCTTCTCCCCCAAATTGTTCCTGCTGCTTCTCCAGCATACGACGAATTACATTCTGGACTTTATCGTCATTAGGGGCATTATTCATCTGACTTTTCAACTGGCCAATCAGTGCAATCCATTCCAGAGAATCGGGATCATTACCTTGCATGCGGGGCAGTTTCTCCCATAATTCCAGCTCATCATGGCTAAAGCTGTTTTCTTTATATGATCGTAGCCTGTCCATATTTGGCTTGGAGAGCTGAATCAGCTTCTCAAGCGTATCTTGCTTATTACCTTGCTCCATTATAAGGCTGTTTAACATTTCTCTCAGAGATGAGGCCATAGAATTCAACCGCTGTTGTTCTTCTATAATATAGGAAAGTTGATTCCTTAGAGACTGTTCCCAATTCCATGACTCATCGGTGAGCATCTCCCGAATTTCTTTTAGCGAATAGCCCATATTTTTGAAAAATTGAATCTGCTGTAGCTTCTTTAAATCGTCTTCCACATATAATCTGTGCCCCCCTTCCGTTTTGGAGGAAGGACTTAAGAGGTCGATCGAGTCGTAATATCGTAATGTTCTCACTGTCATTCCCGTTCTGTGCGCGAGTTCATGAATATGAATATACAATGCGTTATACACCTCCTACAGCTCATATATCATTTTTCTTTTTCCCGTCTATCATCGTATATTTCAACAGATAGCCTACCCCCAGCCCAATTAACACACCTGGAAATACATGATTCATGATTAGTCCTATACCTGCACCGATAATAACACAACTATATATGAGAATATCTTCCGTTTTCATGATTATTCCCCTCCTTTGCCCTATATAACTGAATTCGTGACCATTATACATAATGACGTTACGTCAACTTCAACCCCTATTTTTTCGGAAAACACCTTGATCCTGACGTTACGTCATCATATAACATGAAGTCATACAAAATTCAAATTCATACCGGAGGTGATCTGATGACAAAAGTTATTTCCTTATGCTTCTGTCTGCTCTTTGTTTTAACATCCTGTAGCTTATCCAGTAGCGCCATTACCGACACACAAAAGGCATCCCTGAATTCCATTGACCTCATCTCAATAGATAATGGGAGTACTCCAATAACCGTGGAGACTGTACCCGATATTACCTCTCTGGAAGTATCAAGTAACGCATATGATCATAAACCCGTTTTTAATATGGTCCGCGGACACAGAGACGTAAGGATCTCTGCAAGTAAACATATGGTTCGGATCTTTAATCTGGCGAACACACCTGTAATCACGGTTAGAGTCCCACTTCATTATGAAGGTGATCTGCGTATTAACAGTTCATCCGGAAAAGTCCAGATCAACCATATCCAATCCAACATATGGGTTGACGGGACTAGTGGCTCGATTGACATAAATGCGGACCGTATTCTCTCCAACATTCACCTTGTTTCAACGAGCGGTAATATAACACTGAACGTAATGGAAGAAAATCCGAATGTGAACTGGACCATGGAATCTCGAAGTGGAAGACGTTCTCACTCCCTCGACTTGCAGCAGATTAGTGATAACAAACACACCTCCAAAGGCACTACAGGGCAAGGAAAATATCAAGTCCATATCCTCACCAAATCAGGTAATATATCGATTCAATAAGACATGTCTATCTTGCAATACATTTCAATTGAAAAGACAAAAAGAGGCGCACAAAGGCGCCTCGGATGTACTAAAATCAGATGTGCAACTATTAAAAGGATAACTCATCTCCTGGAGACAACGCCTGGATATCAGCTTGCGCAGATGAATATTCATCAAGCAAACCTTGTCTCAACCGTTCCGTCTCCGCAAGGTCAGTATGCACAAGCACGGTATGCCGTGCCGATATCCGGCCCAACATCTGCTCCACATCCCTCCAACCCTGATGAACTTTGTAACGCAATTTCCTAACTTCACATTCGCCATGTGCCTCTGGATTTTTCAATAACTCATCGGCAAATGTTCCGGCGGCAACATGCCCGGTGAGCAGAATCAGATTTTTCTCATCCGATGCCCATTTCTCATAGTACCAACGTGCAAGCGAGGACTGCATCATGCCGTCCGGCACAAACCATAGGGAAACATGATGTTGTTCCAGCAACTGCAGACGCTCTTCTTCGGTAGATGTCTTTGCCCAACCTTCTCCGCTCAGAAAATGATCGATGCTGTCCGCAGGCGAAACTTCCCCAATCCGCTCTTCCGTCCTGAGCCAATAGGGAACACGATGTAACTGTGTCATCCCATGCACCAGTTTCTGTTCCACAATCATGGGGATGTCCTGAAAACATTGCTGCGCCCACAGAATAATCTCCTGGCCGCGGCCCACCGCAGGCATAGGCAATAAAACCTTGCCACCCCGAGCAAGCGTACTGCTGATCGCGCTCTCCAGTTGCTGCAGTTTATCGGCCTGCGTATCCTGGTCCGTACCATAGGCAGCATCTACGATCGCCAGATCAAGCTTAACCTGGGATGAGTCAGACATGGATGCTATGGCATCCATACGCTCTCTCATGTGCATTTGTTCGGTAAGGTTGTGGCTGTGTAACAATGCAGATGAGCCTAGTGCTGTCTCTGATCCGGTAGATCCTGTATCAGCAAGGGTCTGAGCATATGCTGATTGATCAACCAGTATCTGTCCCATAGCTTGACCAAGTACCATTTCGCTGACCTGTTCGCTGTTCGCATCCGTTTTTACATTGGGCGCGTTGGAGTTGGACATATCCTGAAGGCTTTGAACCGGAGCAGGAACAACCCATACACAGCTATCGCGATTCAGGTCTGCCCACCGGAATCCGTCAGCCACATCGTCATCCTGTAGAAGCATGGACTCGGACGTATAATCACCGGAGTACAGAATCCGCTTGCCCTCCATCTCCAGACCGAACCAGACCGAACCCGCCAGATGCCCGCTACGCCCCCAGACTGCCGCCACCCCAGGTATGATTTCAAACCAATGGCCCCGGTCTGCTTCGTTTTCCAGAAACCTGTATCGAATACGCTGCTCATCAGCTTTATCATATGGTATTACATGTCCTGCACGTTCCATGCTGCTGCGCCATGCCCGAAAATACGTACCCAACTGCTCCTTCGTCTCCCTTGTCGTCCACACTTCACCCTGGTAGCCCATCTTATACAGCAGTGGGATGGCGACGGAATGATCTTCATGGGCGTGAGACAAGAGGACCGCGTCCAGTTGTGGTACAATCTCCGGATCAATCAGCGGATACTGGCCCGTGCCTTCTTTTTTGACACCACAATCCAGCAAAAGGTGGAACCGGCTCCCGCTCAGGAGATAGGCGGAACGTCCATGTTCGCCTGCACCGCCCCATACGTTCAGTTTGATCATGATGCATTCCACTTTCTCTTTGAATTCAGCATTTCGATTCCAAGCAGCATCAGCACCGTCATGCCTACAGTCACAACGGCCATCGCCATTCCGAGTGATACCTGACCTTGTTCAAACTGGGCAAAAATATACGTCGCCGACGTCTGCATGGACGGCGGGAGAATCAACAACGAACCTACCAGCTCTCGGGTAGCAATCGTAAAGGTCATCATCCAGCCCGCCAGCATGCCGGGCAGAATCAATGGGATCAGGATTCGCCGCAGAATATACAGCGGCTTCCCGCCAAACACTTGCCCAGCCTGGAACAATGTTCCGTCAATCTGGGTAAAGCTCGATTTTACATACTGCACGGTGTAAGGCAAGAAGAGAACAACGTACGTGAGAACAACCATGCCATAGGTGTTATACAACGTGACAGGCATCCAGGGTGAGTTCCAGAAGAGAATCAGACCCACTACCATCACGATACCCGGCACCGTATTAGGCAACAGACTGAACAAGTCAATCACACGCTGCATGAATGAAGATGATCTGCCGATCGCGAGCGCAAAACCCGTACCAATAACAACAGCAACGGTTGAAGCCGCGAGGGATAGACCGAGACTGTTCCCGATGGCCTTCATACTCACTGATCCCCAAGATAAGAGCTCTTTGTAATGATCCAAGGTGAGATTATCAAAAGCAATTCCCGATCCCCGCAGCTTCATGGTCGAAGCGGCAATGATGGAGAAATACGGAATACCTACCGACAGGATCAACAGGATCGCAAGATACACCCCGCACAACCATCCTGCTCCGCCGCGTAGAGAATATCGCTTCGAACGTTGCCCTTTGCCACCCACCAGACGATACGTGAACTTCCGGCTCATGGCAGACTGCATATACCACATCACCAGACAGACGGACAGCAGCACAGATGCCAGCGAAGTCGCCTTGCCGAAATCAATCGGCCAACTGGAGATGTACTTATGAATTTCAGAGGTCATGACATAATAGCCAATCTTGCGCCCGAAGGTTGCCGGTGTACCGAATTCCGCAATCGTTTTGACAAAGACCAGCATGATCCCCATGCCGTAGGACGACAACAATAAGGGTAAAATAATGCGTCTGAAACGGTACGCTGCACGTGCACCGTGCACAGCCCCCGCTTCTTCCAGATTGCCGCCGATGCGAATCAATGCATCCCGAAGCAGCAAGTACAGGAAGGGGAACAGGTGCAAGCTCATGATGAGCACCATACCCCAGAAGCTGAAGAACATTTCACTCCAATTTGCAGAAGAGGGTATCCACTGCTGGAGGTATCCCCCTTTTTGCATAAACAGAATCCATCCCATGGAGCCGATATACGGCGGAGTCATGAATGGAATCATCAGGATTACATCGACCCAGCGATGTTCTCCCATCCGGGTCTTTGCCATCATCCAGGCGAGCGGCAGTGCCAACAATGTAGTTACCGCCACCACGCAGATGCTAAGCCAGACGGAATTCAGCAGTACACCCGACAGATGATGTCCCGTAATTGTGCGAATCGGTGCCATCCAGTCCCATTGTCCGTCCACATAGACACTTTGCCAGAAAATCAGCAAGAGCGGCACGCCAATACTTATGGTCAGCAGAAAGAGGGCCAGAATCACGCCCACTCTCCGAAAAATACGGTTGTTGTCCATAACAACAGGTTTCACTACGTTCACCTCACATGACTTTCCACAGACAGCAGGTATGATTTAGACGAATAGAATGAAGTATTTCGATCTATACCTTGCTTATTGAAAGACGTTCTTTGGATTTATGCAAAAGTACTCTTATTTAAACGTCTCGGAAAAACGCGCTGCTGTCTCTTCGCCATGTTCGCTCATCCAGTTCCAATCCACTTTAAGTTGTGGGATATCCTTCACATTGGCACGGTTAGTCGCTTCAATATCTTCGCGGCCCGGGATTAGATAAGCATCTGTAACAAGCTTCTGTGCTTCGTCAGACAACAAGTAGTCGATGAACGCTTTGGCATTCTCTACATTCGGACTGGATTTTAGAATTGCTGCCGGTCTTGGGCTGATTACCGTGCCTTCTTCCGGATATACGATATCCAGTGGTTCACCTTTTGCCTTGGAGGAATACGCCATGTAGTCCACACCTGCGGCTACGATGCTTTTGGCACCTGTAATAACGGGATCAAGTGCCTCCTGATTGGCTCCCGCCATCGCTACTCCATTGGCTTTGTAAGCACTCAGCAGATCCCATCCCTTTTCACCATTCGCACTCAGGTATCCTGTGATGAAGTCGAGTGCTGATCCTGATAATGTAGGGTCGGGAATGTTCACGGCATCTTTCCACGCAGGCGTAGCAAGATCTGCCCAACTTGTTGGCGGGGTAGATACCAGTTTGGTGTTATACACAATACCCAGTGCGGAAGCACTGCTGCTAAAATAGTTGCCTTCTGCATCCGACCAGTCCTTGTTCAGCTTGTCCGCATTGGCTGCTTCGGGGTAAGGCATCGTCAAACCATCGGCTTTCAAAGCCTGTGCTGAAGGCAAGGAGGCCAGGATTACAACGTCTGCTACCGGATTGGATTTCTCAGCTTCCATACGAGCCAGGATTTTGCCTGTTGTTCCCTGGAACATTTCAACTTCGATCCCTGTTTTGTCTGTAAATCCACTCACGATGTTATCGGCCAGTTTCTGTGGGCCAGCACTGTACAATACCAACTTGCCGCCAGCCGGTTTCGTTGTTTCCGCCGCCGCTGCTGTGTTTCCTTCACCCGCGGGTTGTGCCGCATTGCCTGTGGTTGTGTTCCCCGTACTACATCCGAACAAACTGATACTCATTACCGCAGTTAATAACAGCATTGCACTCTTTTTCCGTGTTTTCATCCCCAACATATTCATCCATCTCCCCTGGTTTCCTGATTAAGTTGTTCAACCTGTAGTGCTTTTGATTGCATTCACACATATTCATCCCTAATTAGCTGCTGCGATCACTTCTCGGTGATTCACAGTTTCGCCATCCTGTCCATCCATGCGGCATATCCGCTCGGGAGCAACATTGAGCTGAACCTTCTCCCCTACGCGTACTCTCTGGTTCATATAGGCTGTCCATACGCCGAGCCCTTCCATCTGCACCCGCACTTCATAGCGTTCACCTACATAGCTGACGCTGAGTACAGTTCCCGGATAACACAGATCGTCATGACCTGTTTTGTTCCAGGTGACATGCTCTGGACGCACCATCGATTGATTAGGCGTGAGCCAGTTGGACTTTCCGATAAACGAAGCGACATACGGATCACTTGGCGCTGAGTAGATCGTTTCCGGGCTTCCTTTTTGCAATATCCGCCCCTTCTGCATCACCACAATCTCATCCGACATCGACATCGCTTCAATCTGATCATGCGTGACGTACAGCGCAGTCAGTCCCATATCCCGTACTAAGGACATCATCTCAATCCGCATCTCTTCCCGAAGTACAGCATCCAGTGCACTTAGTGGCTCATCGAACAGGATCACACCAGGTCTGACGGCTACGGCTCTGGCAAAAGCAACCCGTTGCTGCTGTCCACCAGACAGCTGATGCGGATAACGATCTTCCATACCTTGCAGGCGAACCATGCCAAGGGCTTCGTTCACCTTTTGCCGCAGATCGAATTTCTGTTTTCCGGCCTTCAGGCCAAACGCTACATTTTCATATACGGTCATATGCGGCCATAATGCAAAATCCTGAAACACCATGCCCAGATTACGCTTGTGTGTTGGTATATCAATCCGCTTCGCCGCAGAGTAGATATACTCACCATCTGCACGTATCTCCCCCGCATCCGGCTGTTCCAGCCCGGCCAACATGCGGAGTAGTGTTGTTTTGCCACAGCCTGATGGGCCAAGCAGTGTCGTGAACTTGCCATGTTCAAGCGTTAGATCTGTCGGCAGCAGTGCGGGTGTTTGATTAAATGATTTCTGAATTCCCGTTATCTCTAATTTCATAAGCATCCCTGCCTGTCTTCTGTTACTTGATCTCTTTTGTTAATTCCTCTCTTGCACTGTTCTCAGTCTAACGTCCGCTTTCGCGAGTTGTATGTCTTGTATGTAAAATTGGAATTAACTTTTTAGATGAATTCTGTTGATGTTCATAGATTAAATCTATAGTAGGTGAACTAAATTAATTTTCATGTTTTCGCTTCGATAACAGCACCATCTTCCGATCGCTGTTATCCCCAGATTTCTTATACTCCCTTTTTAAAGGGAGAAATCCGGGGATAAAGGCGAAGCATATGCTTCCGAAGTAGCTTTCTTCCAGAAAGCTTTTGGCTTCGCTTCTTCAGATTGGTTCTGTACTCTCCGTCTTTATGAAAAACATTAGATCATCTTATATATTGGGGTTAGTAGAAGTGAGAGGAGTGTTGGGACATTGAATCTGATCAAACTGCAAATTGTTGAACTAATCGATAAGCATCATCACATGACAAGCGTGGCAGAATTACTGGGGATCAAACAACCAACCGTTACATTTCATATGAAGTCATTGGAGGAAGAGATGGGCGTGCGATTATTCGAATCGCGCAGTGGGAAGACCTTTCTAACGGAGGCCGGACAAGCCCTGCTCCACTATTCCGTCAAAATCAATGCCCTGACCCAAGAGGCAAGGCGGATAGTAAAAGAATATGACAGTCTATATCGGGGCACTCTGCACATTGGGGCAAGCTATGTACCTGCTACATATCTGTTGCCCAGCATACTTAACACCTTTTCTCAGGAATTTCCGGGCATTCGTATCGTCTTATCCGTCAAACCATCACCCGTTATTCGCGAGATGTTAATTCGGCATCAGATTGATCTGGGGGTGATCTCTTCTGAGCCGTTTGTCGGACCCGCGCTGCAAGCTGAGACGTTATGTGAGGATGACTTGGTATTAATCTGCTCTCCACAGCATGGGTTGGCCCAGAAGGAACCATTGACGCCTGAGCATATTGCTCAGATCCCATTTGCCCTACATGGCAACGAATCCAGTACTCGGCGACTAACCAACCAATGGCTCGCGCAACATGACATTCGTTTGAGGAGTACGGTGGAGATGGATTCCCTGGAAGCCATCAAACAGCTTGTGTTAATTGGGGGGCCTGTCTCGTTCATGTCACGAATGGCAGTACAGTGGGAGGAGCAGCACGGGCTCATTCAGGTTCTTCCCATTCCGGGAGAGCAGGCACCGCGCCATATATATACCGTACATAACAAGGACCGCCATCCTTCAGTTCAAGTAAATCGCTTCAAAGAAGTGCTGCGAGAGGTGAG
This sequence comes from Paenibacillus sp. FSL R5-0517, assembly GCF_037974355.1. NCBI lineage: Bacteria > Bacillati > Bacillota > Bacilli > Caryophanales > Paenibacillaceae > Paenibacillus > Paenibacillus sp. FSL R5-0517. The sequence goes on along the minus strand of NZ_CP150235.1, from coordinate 363,552 downwards.
CTACGGCTTCCCTGTTTCCATAGCGAATTCCCCTGATCCTCTATAAACTATCGTTTGCCATTCATCAAATCTATGCAGGGTTAACGCAATGTGCGTTCCCCGTTAATCGCGTTCAGATACTCGGACGATAAAGTGGGAGCTGTACGTTAATCCAGATTAGGAGAGTGATTGGTTTTGAAAAAGTGGAAAAAGGTAACTGCCTCATTCATGCTGAGCATCGTAACATTGGGAAGTGGATTGACGTTTCTGGGAGCACCCCAGGCTTCAGCTGCTGCCAATGCTGTTCCTGCTTATGAAGTAAAGTTTCTAGCCAAGCCGGAACTCGTATTGAATACAGATGGGACACCACGCAGTGAAGTCATTCAGACCCTCGGCCTGAGTTCCACGCCAAGAAACATTAACGTAGAGTACTTTGACACCAATGCGCTCGGACTGGATGAGCAAGGATGGAATGTTCGTTTTCGCAAGAAGGATGATAAAAACAACTACGAACTGACCTACAAAAAACGATACCCTGTCATCAATGGTGATATCAACGCAGCGCTGACATTGGCTAACCAAGAAGGATTCGATAAATCGGATGATAATTACGAGGCTGAGATCGATTGGGGATATGGCAAACAAACACTAAGCTTCTCCAACACGAAAAAGGTCGATACCAATGCAACAGGTGTTCATCTTCCTACAGAGCAAGAAGCCTTGAACATGTTACTGGACAAGCTCCCTGGCAAATTGAAAAACTGGTCTGCCTCCAACTGGGGCAAGCAACAGCTGACGCAATCCCGTGCATATGGCCCGATCACATTCCAACGTTATGAAGGTACATGGAATGGTCAAGAACTTACACTCGAAGTATGGCCGATCCGTAATGCAGCAGGTACAGGTACTGAAAATATCGTAGAGGTCTCTTTCAAAACAGATGATGCTGTAGCCGTATCGGGCCTGCGTACCCAACTGCTGCAATTGCTGGAGAACAACAACTGGCTAATTCCGGCCGATGGCTTGAAGACACAGACGATTCTTGAAAGATACTAATTATTCCTCATCGTACTAATGAAACATCGCAAGCTCCTCTTCCTGCGTGCATCGTAGAAAGCGGAGCTTTTGTCGTTCCTTGAATTAAGTGAATTAAGATACTTATACAGTAAGCTAATTTAGAGTTCACTAATTAAGAGTTTAAATGACTAATACAAAAAGAGCCCCTGCAATAAGCAAGAGCTCTTTCAATATATCTAGGAAGCGGGTGATGGGAATCGAACCCACGCTATTAGCTTGGAAGGCTAAAGTTCTACCATTGAACTACACCCGCATAATAAAAAAAATCGGGATGACACGATTTGAACATGCGACCCCCTGGTCCCAAACCAGGTGCTCTACCAAGCTGAGCTACATCCCGATACTTATGAAAATAATGGCGCGCCCTGAGAGATTCGAACTCCCGGCCTTTTGATTCGTAGTCAAACGCTCTATCCAGCTGAGCTAAGGGCGCAAATATGGAGCGGAAGACGGGAATCGAACCCGCGACCCTCGCCTTGGCAAGGCGATGCTCTACCGCTGAGCCACTTCCGCAAAACATATGGTGCGGTCGAGAGGACTCGAACCTCCACGGGGGGTTAGCCCACACGGACCTGAACCGTGCGCGTCTGCCAATTCCGCCACGACCGCAAAATATAATGGTGAGTCATGAAGGGCTCGAACCTTCGACACCCTGATTAAAAGTCAGGTGCTCTACCAACTGAGCTAATGACTCAAAATAATGAAATGGCTGGGGATATAGGATTTGAACCTATGCATGACGGAGTCAAAGTCCGTTGCCTTACCGCTTGGCTAATCCCCATTAAAAAAATCATGGGGCGATCGAGGGGAATTGAACCCCCGAATGCCGGATCCACAAACCGGTGCGTTAACCACTTCGCCACGATCGCCATAGAGTAAGCCATTCATCCACTAAGAGTATCTTAGTATTAACAACTGCATCTATAATATACATTCAATTACAAATTCAGATGTAAATACTAAAAATGGTGCCGGCGAGAGGACTTGAACCCCCAACCTACTGATTACAAGTCAGTTGCTCTACCAGTTGAGCTACACCGGCATGGTGTATATTTAATTAAAAATGGCGGAACCGACGGGATTCGAACCCGCGATCTCCTGCGTGACAGGCAGGCATGTTAGGCCAACTACACCACGGTTCCATAATACTTTCTCGAGGAAAGTGAATTGCGGGGGCAGGATTTGAACCTGCGGCCTTCGGGTTATGAGCCCGACGAGCTACCGGGCTGCTCCACCCCGCGTCGTTAAAAAGATAATATGGTGGAGGCTGAGGGGATCGAACCCCCGACCCTCTGCTTGTAAGGCAGATGCTCTCCCAGCTGAGCTAAGCCTCCATAATATGACCCGTAGGGGATACTCTCACTTCGTTCGAGACTGCGAAGCAGCTGCTCACGAGGTATATCCTCCGACGAACCTTTGGGATTCTCATCCCTTTTTAAAGCAATAGGTATTGCTATGACCCGTAGGGGATTCGAACCCCTGTTACCTCCGTGAAAGGGAGGTGTCTTAACCCCTTGACCAACGGGCCTTGCTAAAAAAATTATCTGGCGGAGAGAGAGGGATTCGAACCCTCGAGACGCTTGTGACGCCTACACGATTTCCAATCGTGCTCCTTCGGCCAGCTCGGACACCTCTCCATATGGCTCCCCGAACAGGGCTCGAACCTGTGACAACTCGATTAACAGTCGAGTGCTCTACCAACTGAGCTATCAGGGAATGGTGGAGCCAAGCGGGATCGAACCGCTGACCTCCTGCTTGCAAGGCAGGCGCTCTCCCAGCTGAGCTATGGCCCCATACTCTGGTTTTTTTTGTTGTGGTCTTGCTATGGGCCCTGGTGGACTCGAACCACCGGCCTCACCCTTATCAGAGGTGCGCTCTAACCAACTGAGCTAAGGGCCCTAATATATATCCCTTATTCCTTGACAAGGGGGGCAAAAAAAATACCCCAAAGGGAAATCGCTTGGCGGCGTCCTACTCTCCCAGGACCCTGCGGTCCAAGTACCATCGGCGCTAGAGGGCTTAACGGTCGTGTTCGGGATGGGTACGTGTGGAACCCCTCCGCCATCGCCACCAAACGCGGTGCTTACATTTCAGAGTTCGTTCTCTGAAAACTAGATTCGAAACGAAACATGCGAACTATCACTTGCATATTTGGATAAGCCCTCGACCGATTAGTACTGGTCAGCTCCATGCATTGCTGCACTTCCACCCCCAGCCTATCTACCTCGTCGTCTTCAAGGGGTCTTACATACTGGGAAATCTCATCTTGAGGGGGGCTTCACGCTTAGATGCTTTCAGCGTTTATCCCGTCCGTACATAGCTACCCAGCGGTGCTCCTGGCGGAACAACTGGTACACCAGCGGTACGTCCATCCCGGTCCTCTCGTACTAAGGACAGCTCCTCTCAAATTTCCTACGCCCACGACAGATAGGGACCGAACTGTCTCACGACGTTCTGAACCCAGCTCGCGTACCGCTTTAATGGGCGAACAGCCCAACCCTTGGGACCTACTTCAGCCCCAGGATGCGATGAGCCGACATCGAGGTGCCAAACCTCCCCGTCGATGTGGACTCTTGGGGGAGATAAGCCTGTTATCCCCAGGGTAGCTTTTATCCGTTGAGCGATGGCCCTTCCATGCGGTACCACCGGATCACTAAGCCCGACTTTCGTCCCTGCTCGACTTGTAGGTCTCGCAGTCAAGCTCCCTTATGCCTTTGCACTCTTCGAATGATTTCCAACCATTCTGAGGGAACCTTTGGGCGCCTCCGTTACTCTTTAGGAGGCGACCGCCCCAGTCAAACTGCCCACCTGACACTGTCCCCGCACCGGATTACGGTACCAGGTTAGAACCTAGATACGATCAGGGTGGTATCCCAACGTTGCCTCCACGCAAGCTGGCGCTCACGCTTCAAAGGCTCCCACCTATCCTGTACAGATCGTACCCAAATTCAATATCAAGCTGCAGTAAAGCTCCATGGGGTCTTTCCGTCTTGTCGCGGGTAACCTGCATCTTCACAGGTATTAAAATTTCACCGGATCTCTCGTTGAGACAGCGCCCAAGTCGTTACGCCATTCGTGCGGGTCAGAATTTACCTGACAAGGAATTTCGCTACCTTAGGACCGTTATAGTTACGGCCGCCGTTTACTGGGGCTTCGGTTCACAGCTTCGGATTGCTCCTAACCACTCCCCTTAACCTTCCAGCACCGGGCAGGCGTCAGCCCGTATACTTCGCCTTACGGCTTCGCACAGACCTGTGTTTTTGCTAAACAGTCGCTTGGGCCTTTTCACTGCGGCCCCCTCGTGCTATTCACACTACCGGGGCACCCCTTCTCCCGAAGTTACGGGGTCATTTTGCCGAGTTCCTTAACGAGAGTTCTTCCGCGCGCCTTAGAATACTCTTCTCGCCTACCTGTGTCGGTTTGCGGTACGGGCACCTTCACCTGGCTAGAGGCTTTTCTTGGCAGTGTGAGATCATGACCTTCGCTACTACAATTTTCGCTCCCCATCACAGCTCAGCCTTACGATGTGCGGATTTGCCTACACATCAGCCTCACTGCTTAGACGGACATCCATCAGTCCGCGTCACTACCCTACTGCGTCCCCCCATTGCTCATAACGGCTTACGGTGGTACAGGAATTTCGACCTGTTGTCCTTCGACTACGCCTTTCGGCCTCGCCTTAGGTCCCGACTTACCCTGAGCGGACGAGCCTTCCTCAGGAACCCTTAGGCTTTCGGCGGATCAGATTCTCACTGATCTTTTCGTTACTCATACCGGCATTCTCACTTGTATAATGTCCAGCGCTCCTTACGGTACACCTTCAACCCTTATACAACGCTCCCCTACCCCTGATGCAAAGCATCAAGCCATAGCTTCGGTGGTGTGTTTAGCCCCGTTACATTTTCGGCGCAGAGTCACTCGACCAGTGAGCTATTACGCACTCTTTCAATGGTGGCTGCTTCTAAGCCAACATCCTGGTTGTCTGTGCAACTCCACATCCTTTCCCACTTAACACACACTTGGGGACCTTAGCTGATGGTCTGGGCTGTTTCCCTTTTGACAATGGATCTTAGCACTCACTGTCTGACTCCCGGAAGTAAGTCTATGGCATTCGGAGTTTGACTGAGCTTGGTAACCCTTGCGGGCCCCGCACCCAATCAGTGCTCTACCTCCACGACTCTGTTTTCCGAGGCTAGCCCTAAAGCTATTTCGGGGAGAACCAGCTATCTCCGAGTTCGATTGGAATTTCTCCGCTACCCCCACCTCATCCCCGCACTTTTCAACGTGCGTGGGTTCGGGCCTCCAGTGCGTGTTACCGCACCTTCACCCTGGACAGGGGTAGATCACCCGGTTTCGGGTCTACGTCCACGTACTACATCGCCCTATTCAGACTCGCTTTCGCTGCGGCTCCGGCTCTTCACCTTAACCTTGCACGGGAACGTAACTCGCCGGTTCATTCTACAAAAGGCACGCCATCACCCCTAAAACGGGCTCTGACTTTTTGTAAGCACACGGTTTCAGGTTCTATTTCACTCCCCTTCCGGGGTGCTTTTCACCTTTCCCTCACGGTACTGCTTCACTATCGGTCGCTAGGAAGTATTTAGCCTTGGCAGATGGTCCTGCCGGATTCATACGGGGTTTCACGTGCCCCGCACTACTCGGGATCCGTCTCGGAGGGAACAGACTTTCAATTACAGGGCTTTTACCTTCTTTGGCGGGCCTTTCCAGACCTCTTCGCTTAACCGGTTCCTTTGTAACTCCATGTGAGACGTCCCACAACCCCAAAGAGCAAGCTCTCTGGTTTGGGCTTCTCCGCGTTCGCTCGCCGCTACTGACGGAATCACTATTGTTTTCTCTTCCTCAGGGTACTTAGATGTTTCAGTTCCCCTGGTATGCCTCTACATAACCTATGTATTCAGTTATGAGTAACTGGAAATTACCCCAGCTGGGTTTCCCCATTCGGACACCCCCGGATCAAAGCTTGCTTACAGCTCCCCGAGGCAGTTTCGTTGTTCGCCACGTCCTTCATCGGCTCCTAGCGCCTAGGCATCCTCCGTGTGCTCTTAGTAGCTTAACCATTGCGCTCGTGTTCGAGCTGTCGCTCCGCTTGGTTTGCTTGCGCAAATCCAAAAGTCGCTCCATTTCGATCACTCGCTCCAGCAATCTACCGTTTTTATTGAAACTTGTTTACACAAGTTCAGCTAAAAAGGAATGTTCTAATTCGCATTTACTTTCGTTTCGATATCTAGTTTTCAAAGAACAAGCTCCATGCAAAAGCAAGCTGTTTGAGAGTTTGAGCTCTCAAAACTGAGCAACGAGTGAGTTAAACGCTTTACGAAGTAAAGCTCGCTTCGGAAGCATGCTTCCTGAAGACTTTTATTTGAATGTTTCCGTTACAGGAAACGATTCTCCATAGAAAGGAGGTGATCCAGCCGCACCTTCCGATACGGCTACCTTGTTACGACTTCACCCCAATCATCTATCCCACCTTCGGCGGCTGGCTCCTTGCGGTTACCCCACCGACTTCGGGTGTTATAAACTCTCGTGGTGTGACGGGCGGTGTGTACAAGACCCGGGAACGTATTCACCGCGGCATGCTGATCCGCGATTACTAGCAATTCCGACTTCATGCAGGCGAGTTGCAGCCTGCAATCCGAACTGAGACCGGCTTTTTAGGATTCGTTCCACCTCGCGGCTTCACAGCCCGTTGTACCGGCCATTGTAGTACGTGTGTAGCCCAGGTCATAAGGGGCATGATGATTTGACGTCATCCCCACCTTCCTCCGGTTTGTCACCGGCAGTCACCTTAGAGTGCCCACCCGAAATGCTGGCAACTAAGATCAAGGGTTGCGCTCGTTGCGGGACTTAACCCAACATCTCACGACACGAGCTGACGACAACCATGCACCACCTGTCTCCTCTGTCCCGAAGGAAAGATACATCTCTGCATCGATCAGAGGGATGTCAAGACCTGGTAAGGTTCTTCGCGTTGCTTCGAATTAAACCACATACTCCACTGCTTGTGCGGGTCCCCGTCAATTCCTTTGAGTTTCAGTCTTGCGACCGTACTCCCCAGGCGGAGTGCTTAATGTGTTAACTTCGGCACCAAGGGTATCGAAACCCCTAACACCTAGCACTCATCGTTTACGGCGTGGACTACCAGGGTATCTAATCCTGTTTGCTCCCCACGCTTTCGCGCCTCAGCGTCAGTTACAGCCCAGAGAGTCGCCTTCGCCACTGGTGTTCCTCCACATATCTACGCATTTCACCGCTACACGTGGAATTCCACTCTCCTCTTCTGCACTCAAGTCACCCAGTTTCCAGTGCGATCCGGGGTTGAGCCCCGGGATTAAACACCAGACTTAAATGACCGCCTGCGCGCGCTTTACGCCCAATAATTCCGGACAACGCTTGCCCCCTACGTATTACCGCGGCTGCTGGCACGTAGTTAGCCGGGGCTTTCTTCTCAGGTACCGTCACCTTGAGAGCAGTTACTCTCCCAAGCGTTCTTCCCTGGCAACAGAGCTTTACGATCCGAAAACCTTCATCACTCACGCGGCATTGCTCCGTCAGGCTTTCGCCCATTGCGGAAGATTCCCTACTGCTGCCTCCCGTAGGAGTCTGGGCCGTGTCTCAGTCCCAGTGTGGCCGATCACCCTCTCAGGTCGGCTACGCATCGTCGCCTTGGTGAGCCGTTACCCCACCAACTAGCTAATGCGCCGCAGGCCCATCCCCAAGTGACAGATTGCTCCGTCTTTCCAGTTTCCTTCAGGCGAAGAAAACAACTATTCGGTATTAGCTACCGTTTCCGGTAGTTGTCCCAAACTTGAGGGCAGGTTGCCTACGTGTTACTCACCCGTCCGCCGCTAAGTCTCAAAGAAGCAAGCTTCTTATCAACTCCGCTCGACTTGCATGTATTAGGCATGCCGCCAGCGTTCGTCCTGAGCCAGGATCAAACTCTCCAATAAAGTATTGAAAAGAGCGATAAGCTCATTTTGAATCTGACGAGATTAAAAATCTCAATTGTGCTCCAGTCGATCCAAGCCAAGGCTTGTTTCAACTTTCGCGTTCATTCTGCAAGCAGAATGTTTACTCACTCGTTGTTCAGTTTTCAAAGATCAAACTTGTTTTGTTACCAAATGTCGTTCTCTTCAGCAACTCTTATATAATATCATGTCCGAACCAACTTTGCAAGCTCTTTTTTTTAAGTTTCTTTCGAAGCTCATTCATTCGTTTGCCGCACCGTGTATCTCGTGTTTTCTTGGCCGGAATTAGAATATATCATGTACAGTTTTACATTGCAAGCTTTTTTTGAAAATTGATAATCACCTACCCCATCGACACAATGTGTAATCTGAAGCGCTCCCGAACTATAGAAATGATTCTAAGCATCCTCATTAGGCAGCTTCTTATATAATTACCCACTCAACGTAACCAGGGAAGCCACTTCCACTGCGATGCAGTGAACAATTGATTGTGGATAGCCCTGGTTTTCGGAGATCCCAGCTTTCTTTTCCTTCTATATAAATAATAAACTCATTTCTTAGGCACTGCTTACACACTCCGCTTCGCTTCTTAGTACCTATAATATGCGCTTACCCAGCAGAGAAGCGATTAGTTCCACACCAAGTCTTGCCGTATGTCTATTGTGGTCAAACAACGGATTCACCTCAACCAGCTCCATCGACGTAACTTGATTGGTGGAAGCAAGTATCTCCAATGCATAATGTGCCTCTCGGTAATTCAAGCCACCCGGTACTGGGGTGCCTACACCCGGAGCTTCCCGCGGGTCCAGACAATCCATGTCAAAGCTGACATGAATACCATCTGTCTCTTTCCCCACTGTAGCTATCGCTTGTTCAATAACCTGTTGTATTCCCATACGGTCAATATCATGCATCGTAAATGCTTGGATTCCCAATCCTTTAATCTGCTCTTTCTCATACTCATCCAGATCACGTAGACCAATATAGACCAATTTGGACGGATCAATAAACGCGCCTGCTCCAACAATGTGCAACAGATTGTATGCAGTATGCCCTAAGGAAGCAGCCACACTCATCCCATGCATATTACCGGACAAGCTGCGTTCTTCCGTATTCAAGTCTGCATGTGCATCAAACCAGATCACACCCAAATTGGAATAGTGGGCTGTTAATCCGGCCAAAGTGCCAATCGCCACACTATGATCTCCTCCAAGTATAAGGGGAAAGCCCCCCTCTTCTACCGCAGTCGATACTTCATGACACACCTTCTCACTAACCTGACGTACCTCATTCAAGTGTTTTACACGATTCCGCTCAGTAGGGGCAGCCGGTTCGGAAGGACAATCTACTCGTACTTCTTTGGAAAGAACTAGCCCAAGACTCGTGATCTCCCTCTTCAGTCCAGCTGTAATCAACTCATCCGGCCCCAACTCCGCGCCGCCTCTTGCTCCCCCGAGTCCAAAAGGAACCTTAATGATGGTTACATTACGCCGCGCAGTTTTCTGATCCGTATTATCCGCAACAATAGAAGTATCTTTTATCCCACCATAGACATCATCATCATTTTTCATGTAGGTCAGCTCCTTCATTATCGATCAGAACCTGCTCAATTCTCTCCAGCGCCCAATTAATCTCGGACTCTTCAATTGTCAGCGGTGGAGCAAAACGAATGGTTGTTTCATGGGTTTCTTTACACAGTAGACCCGCAGACATCAATCGCTCACAATAAGGTCGTGCTGATTCATGCAGTTCAACACCAATAAATAAACCCTTACCCCGGATGTCCCGGATGGCCGAACTGCGAATATCACGAAGCTTTTTCATAAAATAGTTCCCCAGACGTTCCGATCGCTCCGCAAGCTTCTCATCTTCAAGAACATTCAGAGCCGCAATAGCCACGGCGCAGGCGAGTGGGTTCCCTCCAAACGTAGAGCCATGAGAGCCCGGCTCAAACAAATCCAGTATCTTCGCATCAGCAGCGATAGCCGAGATTGGCATGACCCCTCCCCCCAGCGCTTTGCCCATAATCCAGATGTCCGGCTCAACCCCTTCCCAGTCGGAAGCAAAACGGCGACCCGTTCTTCCAAATCCGGTCTGGATCTCATCAGCCACAGTCAACACCTTCTGGTTCTTACACAGAGCAAAGGCTTCAGCCAAATATCCATCAGGCGGGATAACGATTCCAGCTTCGCCCTGAATAGGCTCTACAAGAAAACCAGCCGTATTTGGCGTAATGGCCTTTTTCAGCGCCTCAATATCTCCATAGGGAATAATCCGGAATCCAGGTGTGAACGGTCCAAAATCTTTTTTATACTCCACTGAAGAAGAAAATGACGTAACCGTCAGAGTTCTTCCATGAAAGTTACCAGAGCATACGATAATTTCGGCTTGATTCTCCGGTACACCTTTGCAACGATAAGCCCATCTACGTACCGCCTTTACCGCGGTCTCCACCGCTTCCGCTCCTGTATTCATGGCGAGAATCTTGGATTTCCCCGTGAAATGTGAGAGTTTCTGATAAAATAGAGAAGCTGAGCTGCTGTGGAATGCCCGTGATGTCAGCGTAACCCGATCCGCCTGATCCTTGAGCGCCTGTATGATTACAGGGTGTCTGTGACCATGATTTAATGCAGAGTATGCACTTAACATATCCATATAACGGCGGCCTTCTGGGTCTTCCACCCATACCCCTTCCGCCTGTTCAATCACAATAGGGAGTGGATGATAATTAGGTGCAGCATAACGCTCCGACCAATCTATTAACATTTTGGAATCTGACATACATACCCAACACCTTTCCAAAATATTGTATACAAAATACAATATCAATGTATGCGATACCACCACCATTTACGACTATATCCCACTATTTCCACAGTAGCCTACTCCCAGCCTTTCTTCGAACCGAATCCTCCATCAATAGTTATCGGGAAGCAGACAGTCTACGTTCCAACCAAGAGAGCAAGTTGGCCAGTGTAAATGTGATTATAAAGTAGAGGCCAGCGGCAACAAGCAGCGGAGCCAGCGGCTGGAACGTAACACCCTGAATCGTTCTGGCTGTGTATATAATTTCAGCTATGCCGATCATGGAGACAAGCGAAGAATCTTTAATGATAATAATGAATTCATTACCGATAGCTGGAAGCATGTTACGAAAGGCCTGTGGAAGTATAATATAGCGAAGTGTCATACCATGAGTCATGCCAAGGGAGCGCGAAGCCTCTGTCTGCCCTTTATCAATCGCTTGAATCCCGGCCCTGAATACCTCCGCCATATAAGCCGAACTATTCATCGTTAGAGCTACCACCCCCGACATAAATGCCGGCAAGTTCACACCTACAACTGTCAGGCCATAATGGATAATAAGAATCTGTACCAGCATCGGCGTGCCTCGAATGAGTTCAATATACGCCGAAGCCACCAATTTAATTGGCCATATTCGGGATAATCGCATTAATGCCATGATCACACCAAGCAACGTCCCAAACAGAACACCGAAGAAGGAAAGCTCAAGCGTAACCCACGCGCTTCGTGCATAATCCTGCCAATGATCTAATAGAAATGAAAAATCTAAATTCACGGCATATCCCTCACTCGTCCGGTTTATTCACCCAGCATCTCATTAGCTTCGATGACGAAACGTTCAATATCTCCATTCGTTTTGAGCTTTTCCAATGTAGTGTTGATCTGATTCAGCAGCTTCTGATTACCCTTCTTCACCGCGATGGCCGAACCACCCTCATCTTCTGCCTGTTCAATCTCCACACCCGCAACAATAAGCCCCTCCTGGTTCTTCACATACTGTTCAGCTACCGGTTTCTCCAAAATGAGCGCATCTACCCGCCCCGTCTGCAGCTCCAAGATCAGTTCAGGTATTTTGGCCAGAGATGTTAGCTTTGCTCCTTCTATTTCCTGAGCAATCCCTTCCTGAATGGAACTCTTCTGTACACCAACCTGCTTACCCGATAGATCATCAACTGACTTTAATGCCGCATCGTCTCCTTCTCTAACAAGTACAGCCTGCTCTGCGTAATAGTAGATATCCGTAAAATCAACATTTTTCTTTCGTTCTTCGGTAGGGGTTAAGCCCGATATTACAAAATCAACCTTATCTGTACCCAGGGCCATAAGAAGGCCATCAAAGTCCATATCCTCAATCTTCAGCTCAGCCCCGAGATCAGCCGCAATTGCCTTGGCAATCTCGATGTCAAAACCTACGATAGTATCTTTACCATCAATGTTCTTATGAAACTCATAGGGTGCATAGTCCGCACTGGTCCCAAGTACAATTACTTTTTTTTCCGCAGAACTACTTCCAGAAGACGATGTAGCATCTGATCCGTTCCCTGTCGTTTTTTCCTGACCACATGCGGACATGATTACAACCAGTAACAGCAGCATCAATGGCAATAGTACTTTTTTCACAAATCATACCCCTATTCATTTTTGGAATTAGTAGCATAAAGATCAATTTGTATACAATATATATAAGACAATATATGGACTTATATGTAAGTAATACTAACAAACATTCTGAGTTATCACAATCATTATTTAAACATTTATACGCTTTAATTCCATAAAATGTGATATATATAACACGACACTTACATCCTCTGAAATATGAAGTTTGCTTGCCCAACTTCCCCCTCGGTGTTAAGATGATTAAAACTTGAAACTCCTGAACGGCGCACCCAGCACGGCCTCACACCCATCTAATTATTAACTTTACATAGAAAGGAGGATTCGGTATGGAGGTACCCAAATACCGATCCTTGAAAGATCACGTATACGATTACATTGCCCAGAAGATTCAGGACGGAACGCTGCTTCCCAACCAGAAGATCAACGAGGCTGAAATATGCAAAAAGCTGGACATCAGTCGGACACCTACTCGGGAGGCCCTCTTCCAGCTGGCTTCAGACAATCTGTTGCAATACATCCCACGCAGGGGATTTATTGTCACTCCTTTTGATGCAGGCAAAAAACTGGAGTTTTCCCAAGCGATTGGTGTGCTGGAGGCACTCGCTGCCACACTTGCAGCAGACCACCTCAGACCCTCTGAACTTTTGGAAATGGAAACTCTCGTTGTCCGAATGGATGAAGATATCAGCCAGCTTGATCTTGCTGCCTACAACAAGAACCAATATCAGTTTCATAACCTGTACATTCAGCGATGTGGTAACGCCACGGTCATCGAGATGTTAAACACATTGAAGAACAGCTTCATCCGGCAGTCGTATGTTAGTGATAATAAACCAAAGCTATCTGAGGTACTGCTCGAAGTTAATGAAGAGCACCGACAAATTTTAAGTGCTTTTCGAGCTAAAGATAAGAAGCAACTGGAAGCCCTGCTCAAACACCACTGGCGCATTATCGATAACAATATGCTGTAGTACGTTCTGTCTGTAACAAACCAAAGGCAACCCACAACTATTGTGGAGTTGCCTTTTTCCTATTTTTCCTTTTCGATCTCCAACGGTGCTCTGGCCTGAAAAACGGCATACCCCAAATTTTTGCCGTATTTCGCGAGCAACCGATCATTGGTCTGGCTCATTCGCTGCATTTGTTCATCCTCGAACCAATTCATATCGATCTCACGATGTGGATCATGATCTACGCCCCATTTTCCCATAGAACGTGAATGTTCTTTGACCTCTATCTTAGTGAAGCCACACTGTTTTAGGCGTTTTCTCCATGTTGTCGCCGTTACCAAGGTTCGTATACCGTAAAATTGCTTTAGTCTGCGAAACATCAATTCGGTCTTCTGGCCGGATAGAACCATCTCCCGATCTACCAAAAGTCCAACGGGCTTCAACACTCTTCTATACTCATTAAGTGCACTCCGCCATGGGGTAAAGATCGTAACCGACTCCACAAATACCATATCAAAATGGTTTTCCGGGAAAGGCAACGATGTTACATCAGCCTGAATAAATCGAACATCCACTCGCTCTCGTCTTGCTCGTCGAACTGCCTTATCCAACATATTGCGATGAAGATCAATGGCTGTTACTTGATATCCACTTTTAGCCAGGTAACACGCAGTCCTCCCAGTGCCACATCCTATCTCAAGAATATGACTACCCAATGGCAGAGATAAGCTATCAAGCAACTTCAGTGTTGCCAAAAATCCTCCAGGATGGGCACTCCCTTCCCCTAAACGAGCTAGCATGTCATGATAATCCACGCAACATCCCCTCCTCACTTCTCCCAGTGTATGGAACAGACTTAAAAACGGCTCCTCCCTATTCGATTTTCCGGGTACTCGTCCATACCAATTCCTCTTCGCTCTACTATGATATACAAACCGTTGAATTCAAGCGGCAACCGCATCTAATGAGGAGGATTTGCATGTACAGAATTAATCGGGTATGTGAAGAAACGGTTTCTCCGCACGTTGGACGTTCCGTTTGTCTTGTTATGAAAGACGGTAAGCATATGTATGGTACACTCAGCCAATGTCGTGATGGCAAAGTTTATTTGAACGGATGTTTCGAGGGACCACGGCTATGTTCAGTCAAGTCCAAACAGCAGTTGGTAAAAGGCAGCAAGAAAAACGCTGTTGCATCAAAGAAAGTTAAATCCTCGGCATACGGTCCATATGGATACGGTCGGGGTTATGGCTATGGAGCAGGGATCGAACTGGCTCTGGTAGCAACACTGTTCCTGCTGCCATTCCTGTTCATCTAAACTCAAATCTGATCATGGTAAATTTGTAGCATAACAAAGACCCTTTTTGCTTATAGCAAAAAGGGTCTTTATCTTTTTCATACGATACACGTCAATTACAGTATTCATTCTGTAAATGAAGAGACAAAAAAAGGCATTCGCTAAAACGAATGCCGGGAACTTCATATTTAATACCCTTACCTTCGCAGAGGGTGTCTGTTTGATCTTAAAAAAAAACACCTCGTTAGAGGCGGGTAAGCTATGTTAAATCCGATTTCCTTTAGGCATCGTTTTTAGATTACTATTCGAATTCTCAAGCAATGGTAGCATCCTAGTCGTGCTGACCATCTCAGAAGCACATATCGGACAAGTAGGTACGTTATCAAACGCAAAATTGTCCCGCATCCATCCTTTGCACGTATCACTCGTACATTCCCAGATTGCCGCATCAGCTTGTGGAATCTCTTCCAACGGTTTTTTGCGATTATACATGACTTCTACCCCCTTTGTTATGGAAAAACATCTAACCGACGTTATTTCACAGAAGCCTACACTTAGCGGAAGTTTTACGTACCACCGAACTTCTGCCTCGACAACTATTGGGTCGACTTTTATATAACTAATCAAAAAAAAGAAGCTGCCTTTACCATTATAACATGTTAAAGGCAGCTATGCTTTAATTACAGTTTTACAACTTCTTCTGCTTGAGGACCACGGTTTCCTTGTACAATTTTAAATTGCACGCGTTGACCTTCGTCCAGCGTTTTGAAGCCTTCGCCTGTAATAGCGCTGAAGTGTACGAATACATCTTCTCCGCCTTCAACTTCGATGAAACCGAAGCCTTTATCAGCGTTGAACCATTTTACTGTTCCGTTTTGCATGTGAATTACACCTCCAAATAAAGATTAACATGTTCCTTTGTTCTTTGCAGCAAGCAAATAAAAATTCACACATTGAAAAAGGTACCAGTCATAAACCTATAAGTGATCGCCCTTTACAATATATGAATTAGGTTTTCCACTCTCTACAACTTGTTTTTATTATAACTCTATTTCAGCCAAAAAGCAAATCTTTGTATTTTCTTTTCAAACAGCTTTGGAAATACATGTTATTAACTCGCGTGGCAACAGGGTTTATCACGCTTATGTGACTGGTCACTTGTGTACGGTCTTATGAAAGGATATGCAGATCTAATCCATCTTATACATTTTTTATATAATATTCTGACATGCATATCCAACACATTCAATGAATCATATCATTACAGTTTAACATATTAGGTCCATGCCCACATAAATGCATCCCGATCCCAGGCAATCTGCCCACGATGAAGCTTACGGAAAGCTTTCTTCACTTCCTTGGACAATGATGTATTGCCGTTCTCGTTCACAAAAACAAACTCTTCGCCAAAATGGGTCTTCACATATTCTATGGCAGCTTCCTGATGAAGTGTTCCTGTGAATTTAATCTCCTGTACCATCCATTCTGCTACGCCTTGTGCTGTCTTCTCCACTATATCACCTACTGTTTGAATCTAATGTACGGATAGACAGACCTCGTATCACGAACATAACTGTCTTCCCGCCAGACTGAAGTATACCATGATCCCACTGCTGACGGGAAACGTTAGGATACTACTTCCAAGCAATACCTTTAGTGAACAACCGTATTGTCCTGCTCACTTGTATTGGAAGGAATCGTCGAATGGGTTCGATTGCTCCATACTAACCAGGCACAATATGCAATCAGTACTACAAGTATAAACAGATCATAGGGAAGTGTTCCTGTGTCCTCCAGGTCATTCCCGAGGAATTGAATCAGATTATGTATGAAATGAAACAAAATAAGCGGTACGATATTTCCGTTCTTCAGCATTAATAATGCCAGTGCAGCTCCCAGAAGCAGCGCATAGACCAATTGCATGATCGTATCCGTCATATTTTGACCAGACAATGCATTCAGCAAATGTGTAATTGAAAACAAGATGCTGGAGGTGACGACTGCGGCCACTGCACTTTTTCGAAGCAATGTTTTGAAAATAAGCCCCCGATAGATCGTTTCTTCAACAAAGGCCACGAGCAAGGTAAAATAGATAAAAAAGACCACCCGTGACAAGCTCAGCTCTCCAAATCCTTTCAGAGAAATTGTACCCAGTACAAGGAGTAGTGGAATATAATACTTTGCGTGCCCAGCTGGGATACTTCTCAAAGATCGAAATCCGGTCTCTCCCCACTTGCGTCTTAACGTCAGATAGATGATCAGCACAATTGCGATAGGTGTAAAGGAAATGAGCACGGGAGAAGTGTAGTCGAGTTGTTTTATCGTGGCAATAGCCCCTGCAGCAAATACGGCTAACAGGAGAATTAGCTCAATAATCACGACGGTGAGCACAGGTTTTCGCTCAGAAAAGGAATGTTTTGGCTCGGATTGCGGGTTAACCATACATTTGCCTACCTCATTTCATTTGCTTTTTTTTCGTCTTTATATGAACATATATACCAATGTAGTTGTAACATATCACGAGCACAATGAATACTCCTATCATGGATAAAAATATAAAAGTAACAAAAAAGAGACTTATCCTGACTGCATTTCCCTAAAATCAGGTATGGCTTATACCTTCATCTGTCCATTATAGTATTTCAAGAGTTTAAAGCTGCAGGGGTGCGGCGACTCTTCAACGTCATATATCTATGAAGCATCCATTAACCGATAGTTTCACAATGCATAATGAAATCAGGGGGATACTATGAGAGCATTCTTTCAGCGCTGGGGGCATTTACTGGCTATTCTGTGCATACCGCTCCAAGGCTCAATTTACGTTTTTTTAGGTAGCAACACGGGTAGTGATGTATTCTACAATTATGCTTGGATTGACACACAGATTCCTTTTATCAAAGAATTTATTTATCCATACATTAGTTGGATGCCCATTCTGTATCTCGGATTTCTCTATCTGGGTCTGACAAACAAGTCGCTATTCTGGCGCACGTTAATTACCTATAATATTGGGGTGATGGCTGCCAATGTCTGTTTTGCGGTGTTCCCCACTCATGTCCCACGCCCGGTGATCGGTGGAACTGATCTAAGCAGTGTTTTAGTACAGTTTATCTATACCAACGATGCGCCTTTCAATTGTTTCCCAAGTGTTCACGTTCTGACCAGCTACTTGCTGTTTATTGTGATTAACAGACACTTGAACTTCAAACCTTTGGCACGCATCTCTTGGTCAGTGTGGCTGTGGTTGATTATTGCTTCAACGGTGTTTGTCAAACAGCATTCCTTGCTGGACATCGCCGGAGGCATCTTGTTTGCGGAGGCCGCGTATTGGACTGTACATGTCTTTGCTCTTCGTCTTGGGCAGGCACGAAAAAAGGGCAAGCAAGCAATCACAGCATCTAATTCAAGCAGTCATGTTTAACAGCATTTATATATGTGTAGCAGGTGGGATGATAATCCTGTTATACAGCAAAAGAGGGCCTGAGCCCTCTTTTTTTGTACTCATTTAATTAAGCCTAATTATATAGAAGAACTTATTAGGGTTATGCTAAGCGTTTCATACTATAGGTGGCCGTTCATGGAGCAGATCGGATGGTGGACTTCCCGTTATACGCTTAAATATGCGGTAAAAATAAGACAGGTCCCGGTAGCCTAGAAATTCGGCAATTTCCTGGATGGAGAGTTGTGACTCCGTGAGCAGGTATATGGCTCGTTTCATCCGTTGATCATGGACATACTGACTGATGGTCTGATTCGTCATGCTTTTGAATAATGCAGCAGCATAATTGGGAGTCTTGTTGATCTCGTCCCCGAGTTCTTCCTTTGTCACTTTCTCCCGATAATGCCGCTCAATATACCGCTTCATCCGTTCAACATGATTATGTCTCTCCGGCGGAATGACGCCCCGATCTAACTCCCTGTTAATATAAATCAACACTTCCATCAATAAGGCTTGGCTCATCATGACATAATAAGACGGACGCTCCTGCCATTGTTGATGAATAGCGCTCATGCGTTGATGGATCAGTTCGTAACATCCAGGTTTATGGCGCAAAGCCTCATACCGTTCGAGCGCAGGTAGAGTTTCTGTATGATTTCGTTGCAATTGAATTACAATCTGTGTGTGCGTTACTGTTGGAATACTCTTGCCGTAATATGGGACACCACCTGGAATGAGGAGCAATTCCCCCTTTTCCATGATCTGTTTATCACCGTTCACCCAATATACACATTTTCCATAAGTAACCAAGCTAAGTCGCCAGGTTTGTTGAGATTGCACAGCTTCTTCGTACCAACCAACACCGTTAATATGTCGTACTTCAAGTGGAGTGAACATAACACACCTCATTATCGGACTATACTCTAATCATTGTACTATAGTTCATACCCTGATTCGACAGAAAACGCTACAATACACATATAAGCTTAAATATGAGGAGGAAATTAGCATGTTAAAAACAAAAATTATTTGTACCATGGGACCTGCTTGTGACTCAATCGAATTGCTGAAAGTAATGATTCAGGAAGGTATGACTGTTGCTCGTCTGAACATGGCTCATGGCGAACTGGAAGATCACGTTACACGGATTAACAATATCCGCAAAGCAGCTTCCGAACTGAACACCTATGTACCGATCATGATGGACATCAAAGGGCCTGAAGTTCGTATTGGCAAACTGAAAGAAGCATCTTGCCATCTGCAAGCAGGTAAAGAGCTGATCCTGACTACCGAAGAAATTCTCGGTGACGCTGAGCGTATCTCGGTAAACTATCCAGAACTGAACCTCGTTGTGAAACCTGGCGATCGTATCCTCATCGATGATGGTCTCGTCGATCTTACTGTACTGTCTGTGGAAGGATCCGACATCCATTGTAAAATCATCAGTGGCGGCATTCTCAAACCACGCAAAGGAGTTAACTTGCCAGGAATCAAAACGACATTGCCAGGTGTAACCGAGCGTGACGTTATGCACATCGGATTTGGGATTGAAAACGATATCGAAATTATTGCAGCATCCTTTGTTCGTAAAGGCGACGACATCCGTGAAATCCGCAGCATTTTGAAAGAACGCGGTGTAGAGCACGTACAGATCATCTCCAAAATCGAAAACCAGGAAGGTATGACGAACCTGGACGATATTATTGAAGCATCTGACGGTATCATGGTTGCTCGTGGAGACCTCGGGGTTGAAGTACCGATCGAAGATGTGCCAATGATGCAAAAAGAAATGATCGACAAATGTAACCGTGCGGGTAAACCAGTTATCGTAGCTACTCACATGCTGGAGTCCATGCAAGTGAACCCACGCCCTACTCGTTCCGAGGTAAGTGACGTAGCTAACGCTGTACTTCAAGGTGCTGACGTTGTGATGTTGTCCGGTGAATCGGCTGCTGGTAAATATCCGGTACAATCCGTGCGCACGATGGCTGCAGTTGCACGCCGTGCTGAAACAATGATCGATTACAAAGAGCAATTCGCACAAAAATCGGCTCAACAGATCGCTGATATTACTGAAGTTATCAGTCAGGGCGCAGTAAGTTCTTCCCTCGTACTGAATGCAAAAGCAATCATCACTTCGACTGAGAGTGGATTCACAGCACGTATGATCTCCAAATATCGTCCAAAAGCGCCGATCATCGCAGTTACACAACATGAAGAAGTACTGGCGAAAATCTGCCTGCTCTCCGGTGTCATTCCGGTTATGGGCGACAAAGTAACCACTACGGATGAAATGTTCGAGTCCGCTACACGTAACGCAATCAAAACAGGTTACATCGAAAAAGGCGACATCATTGTATTGTCCGCTGGTGTTCCAATCGGTCAATCCGGTAATACAAACCTGATCAAAGTTCAACAAGTCTAATTCACTAACTGAAACTGAAGCTATACATCTTAGCTATATATAGATATGCAAAAAATCCACCAGGGCAGAAATGCATCCCGGTGGATTTTTTGTTGATGATGTGTGCCAATGATCGTGATGTTACAACAAACGGCTTCGAAATTATAGATTCCGCGAGTAATCAACCAGATCCTGTGACATGGTGTTGATCTCATCCATTGAAGCATTCACCTGCTGTGTCAGGGCAGCCTGATTTTGCGTTAACGTAGACATATTACCGATATGCTCAAGAATCTGATCAATCAGTGTTTTCATCTTCTGCATGCTGTCTTCGATATTGACTGTGGCCTCAGAACTGTGATCAGCCAGTTTCCGGACTTCCCCCGCAACGACGCCAAATCCCAGTCCCAGCTCTCCCGCACGTGCAGCTTCAATCGCTGCATTCAATCCCAAGAGATTGGTCTGACTGGCAATCTCTCGTATAAACACCGTGATATTCTTCGTATCATCTGCACTGCTTTTCACTTGAATGGCTGCATCGGCAGATAACTCCTGTGCAGTAACCAGATCCTGTGCCTGATCGGTGATTGAGTTGATTCCACGTACCATCTCGCCAATGGATTCGGATAATTGTTTGGTTTTCAGATTCATGGCTTCCACGATCTGTTCCTTATTCTTCTCATGGGTTACATCTCGAATGGTTCCGGCTACACGGAGCGGTACTCCATCCTGATCCCTAATGGTCTCCCCACCTGCGTGATACCATCGGTACTCCCCGTCCTTGCGCTGCAAACGATAATCCAGATCGTACGGTGTACGACCACTGTAATCGTTCATATGTCTGGCGAATTCGTTGATCGTCCGATCATGGTCTTCCGGATGAAGTCTGCTGCTCCAGCTGCTGAACACATTCGGGAAATCCTGCTCGTCTTTAAATCCTAATTCTCTACGGAACTGGGGTGACCACCAAAATTCATTATTCGGATTCACCACATCTCCAGCCACAACGGTCATATCCCACGGTGCCTCCACCAAGGCGCGGTTAACAAGATCATATCGGGTGACGAGTGCTTCCAGCTCATCAGACTTGCTCTTCTCCTCATGAATGTCAAACATAATGCCCAGAAGTTTGACTGGAACCCCAGCCTGATTTCGGATGACTTGTCCAAGGCACCGGAACCAGCGAACTTCTCCACTTTTTGTAATCATACGGCTGATGACATTATAGGCAGTTGTTGCTCTTGTGTCATTTACATGCTCCATAATCTCCTGCACCAGTTGGGTTCTGTCATCCGGATATATCGATTTGGCCCAGCTTGCAAATGCATCAGGGAAATCCTTGGAATTATTGAATCCTAACATTTGGCGGAATTCATTCGAAAATGCCACGACATTATTGTTATCCAGCGGATCACCTGCAACAATGTCAGATTCCCATAATCCTACATTCATTGCCTGATTCAGCATTCTAAGACGCATTTCCACGGCTTCGTTTTGTGCTTTCATCATATGTACTGCTTTTTTGATGTTACTAGCTATTTCATCATTTTCCGGAAATTCAATGCCATCTTCAATCCATGCGTTATAATCGCCCTTTTCTGCATTTGCTACGAGTTTACGACTATACTCCAGTAACTTTTGATGTGCATCTATACGAATTGGTTTGGTAGATTCAGTACGTTTACGAAACATGTTCATTTCTCCTCTTAGGTCATATGATATATATTTCGACATTATCAGACATTAAATGTAGAGCAATAGTCTTAAATTTGTATAAAAAAACAAGAACCATTGCTGAATCAGCACCGGTTCTTATATTAGATTGCTTTTATTTTTTTATGATAATTAATCTCACATGATGTCTCATACCAGCTACCAGCCAAAATTCAATGTTTTCCCCGTTTCCACCCATGTTTTGATGCTGCTTAGAATCATCCACCAGCTGCTCTGTGCATTCGCAAAGGAAGGATGGTTATCTGTAAATTGATCATTAATCAGTGTCAGCTTCGTACACTCCCCCACAGTCTCCAACTGGAAGACCACCCTGGATTGAAGCTCGGCATGATTGGCATGGTACGACGGTCCAGGATGCTCTTGATAACTAAGTCTGGACAGTGGTTCAAATTCCAAGATATCTCCGTACACATGTACAGTCTCCGCACCATCATTACCCGGCCCTACATAAGCAAATGGCTGACCTGGTTGGAAATTAGTGCGAAGTTCACTACCGAAAAAGCTGTTCCGTGTGCCGTCTGGTGATATTAGAGCATTCCACACATCTTCAAGTCCTGCATTGATATAGAATTCATATTTCAGTTCCATGGACTCACTCCCTTTAAGTATTGGACACGCGATCTACCCACCTCGCACTCCTATCCTACCGTTATACCCCAAAGGCCGTATTGTAAAAACGCGACAACAGGTCATATCGATAAAGATATTTATCACTCATGGAATTTTTATATCATTACTAAAACGGGTTTCGCCCATATATAGTCCTTTTCCAGAAGATCAGATATACTAAACTGGAATGAAATAACAGGCAATCCCGAGATTGTGATGTCCTGTCAGAAAAATGCCTATCTTCGCCAAGTCGTCGATCAAGCCGGGTTGGTTACAGCTGACGGTGCTGGCATTGTGATGGTATCCCGTTTGCGGGGCGGACAATTGACTGAACGGGTAACCGGTTGTGATCTGCTGTTTCGTTTATTGGAGGAAGGTGATCAAAAATGCTGGTCATTCTATATGCTAGGAGCAGAGGAAAGCGTAAGTGAACAGGCCGTGAAAGTCATTGCTCAGCGTTATCCGGGAGTCGTCGTAAAAGGCAGACACCATGGTTTTTTCCAGGCAGATGAGGAACAACAGATTGTGGAAGAGATTCGTACTGCTCAACCAGACTTTCTTATCGTTGCTCTTGGCGCCCCCCATGCAGAACACTGGATTAACAAGTATCGCCATCAATTGAACGCTCGTGTAGCCATAGGTGTTGGAGGCAGTCTCGATATCCTCGCTGGCAAAACCAAACGTGCCCCTGCGATATGGCAGAAACTTAACCTGGAATGGCTCTATCGCCTCCTCAGTCAACCTTCAAGATGGCGCAGGCAACTCATTTTACCCCGTTTTGCAGTGCGGGCATTGTTGTTCCGAGAACCTAAATAATGTGAGATGAGCAGGAGGAATGATTCGGATGAAACAGGTAGAACAAGGAGACAGACCAAGTATGGGCCTGCTGAATCTGAATGAAGGTGATCATAAGTATCAACTGACACGCCATGCTCCTTCCGAAGCAATTCGCCCTTTTGTTAAACATTACTGGATCGTATCCTGGGATCTGACGGGACTTGAACCGTATCCCCAACATGTCGTGCCTAACCCCTGTGTCAATCTGGTTGTGGAACGGAACCATACGTTTTTCTTCGGTCCATCCGGACGTAAATTCTCCTATCTTGTGAGTGGGAAAGGTCGTGTATTTGGCGTGAAATTCAAGCCAGGAGGCTTTTATCCCTTCCTCCGGGTTCCTGTCTCATCCTTGTACGGACAGCCGATGAATGTATCCAATATTCTTGACGTCACAGCGGAATCCTTGGAAGACCGGCTTCTTGGGGCGGGGGATGATGCGGATAAAACCAGTTACATTGACCAGCTATTATGTACACACCTTCCTGCTGAAGATGCTCAAGCAAGAATGGTTAACGATATTGTGCAACAGATTGAACAGAACCGGGAGATGCTGAGAGTAAATGATCTCTCTTCCTATTGGAATATGCATACCCGAAAGCTTCAACGCCTGTTCAATCAGTATGTGGGCATCGGACCCAAAACCGTAATTAAGTTGTATCGTCTGCAAAATGCTGCGGAATTGATGGACCGCGGTCTTCACTGTGACCTGATTAAGCTATCCCAGGACCTTGGATATCATGACCAATCCCATTTTATCCGAGATTTCAAATCTATTATTGGCAGTACACCAGAGGAGTACTACCACTCTAGACATCCGAATGGTGAGCGCCGGGGCCTGATCAAATAGAACCTGTCCTGAACATCAGGACAGGCGAATGACCTCTATGGTGTCCCCCGTATGGATTACACCTTCCCGCTCAACCGAGCACACAATCCCACGTTTTTTGCGAGCCGCAGGCACGAATTTTTTACGCAAACCGTCCTGTTTGTAGAATTGTTCAATCATTTTCCCCGGATGTACACAGGGGAGGTTCTCCCCTTCACATATTAACCCTGTCCCGTTCGGAAATAAAAGCCGCGTTCCAGCAGGCAGTTCCGTTAATCGATCAATGCCACGGACCAGTATGTTGGCACCCAGCCACTCTGGACGCACTTCAGGAATATTCATTTTCTCTGCAATAAGAGCACATTCTTCTTCGGACACAATACTGATCTGGCGGCGATTCGCAATGGGTGTACCGCGCTTGTATATTTTCTGACGTGAGTCCGCTGGACGAAGCAGACCATAATGACGGTCACCCGGAATTCCCGCAAGCTCAATATCGATAAAGGGGACAACTCGGGTCAAAAATGTGGATGGATCATCAGCTAGCAAGACAAATTGAACCGTTCCCATAGTAATCTCCTCCCTTTCCTCAGCAATATCACTTCTTTATTGTTCATTATTACCCAGTGAATGGATTGCCGACAATCGGCGTATGCTTACCTTTGTACAAATCTTTATTTTTAACATTATAACTCAATTGGAAAATGATACGCATTTTAAATAATACACAATTAAATTGTTATAAATTAATTTTACTCTTTCCGTTCTCGTTGCAAACATTTATACTAGGATGGACAAGTAAATAAATTACATATAGAAAGCAAGGTGTTTCCATTGATTAGCATCATTTTTGTAGCTCTTGTAGCTGTCGAACACTTCTATATCATGGTGATGGAGATGTTCATGTGGACTCGTCCACGCACAATGAAAACCTTCAATCTCACGCCGGAATTCGCCAAATCCACCAAATCGCTCGCGGCCAATCAAGGCCTTTACAATGGATTTCTTGCGGCAGGTCTGATCTGGGGACTCGTATATCCGGATGCTGCCGTTGGACAGCATATTCAGATTTTCTTCCTGGCGTGTGTGATTATCGCGGCTCTGTATGGAGGAGCAACTTCCTCACGATCAATCATCATCAAACAAGGATTGCCTGCGATCATTGCGTTGTTGCTGGTCCTGTTCCTGTAATTTCCTGTCGATAGGTGCATTGCTGCGATTCATCTTAACTCCGTTATGGTAAGGTAGTGAATAGATAGCAGTGTACAATGACCAGAATCAATCTGGGATCGGAAGGAGAACATGTCATGGGATTGTTTGATAAGCTTCGGCGACGCAAAAAGGAAAAGGTGCCTGCAAGTGGTGCTGTCGAATCCACGAATTACAGTGAGACCATCGTGGGTTTTGTCCTGCTGGAGCGTGACGATTGTGATTTTGACCTCTTCATCAGAAATATGAAGAACGAATGGAATATTGAAATTGAGGAACGACCGGAGGAGGGCAATCTTTTTTTCGAAGTGAATGGAATGCAGGTGGTATGCGCTCATATTGCCGCGCCTGTACCAGATCGTGAAGTTGAGGAGAATGCCAGGCTAAACATCCTTTGGCGAGAAGCGGAGCAAGTTACCTCACGGCATCAGTCTCAGATTATTGTTTCGGTTCTGAACGCAACCAATGCAATTGAAGGACATGTTCTGTTCACTCAAACAGCGAGTGCCTTGTTACAGTTGGATCACGCGCTGGCAATATACATGGCCCCCCTTGTCGTGGAAGCCAGTCAGTATGTCGAAACCAGCCGTGGGATCAAACATGATGAGTTGCCCGTCTCGCTCTGGATTTTCATCGGATTATTTCAAAATGCCGAAGGCGCTTCAGCTTATACTTACGGACTACGTAACTTTGGAAAAGAAGAGATGGAGATTATACAATCGTCTGAAGCCTTAAGCGATGTATTTGAGATGATGTTCATGACCACAACGTATGTGGTTGAAAACGACGTCACACTGCATGATGGGGAGACACTCGGTTTCTCGGCAGAACAAAAGCTAAGCATTTCCCTATCCAAAGGTGTAGCAACGGAAGGTAACAGTTTGAAGATTGGCTTCTAACTGACGCAGGATTTTCACTTTATCATGTTACAATTATTGAAGCCATCCGGAGTTCATCCTCTGGATGGCTTTTAGCTATTCAATCTCCTGCCAATGACGATATGAAAACAATCCCTGAATTTAACTTCGCTAGGAAAAAGTAGTCCATAAGAACCACTATATTATGATTTCAGTTTTCATTCTCGTTATAAAAGGGTATAATTAATAGGCTTATAGTCTCATATATTACATATTATTTTATAATCGAGGAGTTGCCTACATGTCTGTTAGACGTTTGGATTCAACTAAACCTATTATTGAAATTATCTGGGAAGGTATTGTTACTCCTGAACATGTCGAACAAGCGAATAAAGAAATTCAGAGAATAGCGGCGCAATTGGGAAATTCGTTTGATGTGCTCGTGGACATGAGAACGATGAAGGCATTTCCTCAGGATACCAAAGAAAAAATTGTGGAGCATCAGAAATTACTGCTAGATTGGGGTATGAAGCGGGCTAGTGTAGCTGTAGGCGGTGCGATCGCCAAAATGCAATTGAATCGAATTTCCAAGGAATCAGCGCATCAGACGGAATTCCAATGGGAAACGTATGACGAGGCTTTGGCATTTTTGTTGAAATAAATTGAGGTATTACAACGTGAGTTCAAAGAAATATGTAATATGTATGTGCTTCACGTGAAAAAAAGGGCGTTTCCCATGAGGAAGCGCCTTTATTATGCAGGAATACTTTGCTTACCCTTGTTTTCTTACTTTATAGAACGATCGCTTATCCTTTAAGATTTCGAAGTACTCACTCGTACCATCGTTACCGATGTACCACAGAGCCCTTTCTCCACAAACCCTGAGCGCCTATACAAGCGAATCGCTTGGTTATCGGGATCAACACTGAGGGAGATTGCTTCAATTCCCCTCCGTTCCACCTCATCTAATGCGCTCTGAAGCAGTAAGGTACCTACTCCTTTTCCACGTGCATCTTGTGTTACAGCCATCCCCATCTCTGGCGTAGCTGCATTCACATAACCGTATCCCGCATTCTGATCCGTATAGAATCGTAATGTTATTGAACCTAATCTTCGGTTATGTTGGTCAACTGCAATATATCCGAAGTCTCCTTCCCTTCCCCATTCTTCAACGTATTTGGACAGTTCAGGTGTATGAACACTTTCGATTGGGAGAGGTTCATCATTTTCTCGTGTATGCAGGGATGCGTATAACATCTCCCACAGAAAAGGGATATCTTCTTCCTCAATCGGACGGACATGATAGTTGGTCACGGTCTTGTTTGCTCCTCCTTTAGTTTTTCAAATAGGCGTTCCATCTCATTCAGGCTAAACTCATTAGTAATCTCGTATTCTTCCAGATTATCTCTTGTTTTCGCCTCGCTGTAGATTGAGAGGGAATGTTCATTATAGAAGGTCAGTCCGAATCGATCGGTAAAGCGACCTTCTTTGTTAATGGTAACTCGCCACTCATAGTAATGCGGATTCCTTTCGGAAACGTGCAATTCCCGAACCTTTTTAAGTTCAACATCCTTTAACAGCTTCAGCATATCCCTAATCTCGTTGGGATCTGTGATCGTCACTTCATCCTCATCATTATTCGGATCTGCACTTGAAACTTTTCTAATGGTCAGTCGATCCAAGCGATCCAGCATGCTCATATGATCTGTCACCTCAGCTCGAAACGTCGTATGTTTGCTAGGGATGTACATCGCATATTGTCCAGAGGTATACATACGCGCCGCAATAGCTGCAACAACAATAATTGCAGCGACACCCATAATTATCTTAATTCTTTTAATCATTGCTCTCCCTCCACACACCACAAAACATATATAAAATGGTAATTAATGATACTTTCCAGTATATCATCATACTTCTTCTCTTCCATAGTTATTCTTATTTACTGCTGCTATGCAATCGATAATGTTTTGTTCATACTATGTTATTCTCTCAATACCACTAGTAGCTAAAATAATAATTTAAAATGTACGTCAATAAGCCGCGTTCACCCTAGGGCGAGCGCGGCTTATCTGTTATTTTGTTACCGTACATGTTCAGAATGTGAGGTCAAACGATACCCGTATCTCCACACAGGGATATACGCATATCAACTTGGACTGACGCCTTGTTAGGTTACATCGAAACAACCTAATTTTATCAGCGCAATACGCGGCCTGCCGAGTCTCTGATAACCAGCTCAGGCTTCAGCACAATCTTCTGCGGTTCTTTACGCTCATCCTTTAACTCTTCTATCAACAGGTCTACAGCGCGATGCCCCAGTTCTTCAATTGGCTGGGCTACAGTCGTAAGCGGTGGACTGGTTACCGAGGCTAGAATGGTGTTATCAAACCCGATAATCGACACATCCTCTGGCACACGTAGCCCCAGCTCTTTGGCTGCCTGAAGAGCACCGATGGCCTGAATGTCATTACAACAGAACAAACCTGTTGGGTGATCGTCCTCACGGAGCAGCAGTAGCGCCTCTTTTTTGGCCGAACTCAAGTCAGCTGCGGATTCTCGGATCTGAGTCGGTTCCAACGTATAACCTGCCTTAATCAATGCTTCACGGAATCCGCGTACACGTTCCTGACTGCTGCTGACTTTGGACGGTTCCGACAATACCGCTACACGGGTGTGCCCAAGTTCAAGCAGATGCTCCGCTGCGAGTGCCCCGCCGAGTATGTCGTCAATGGTGACCGTATGTACGGACAGGGATGGCATATGACGGGCAATCAGAGCAACAGGTATCGATTGTTGCAGGAGGGGAGATAAAATTTCGGCATTATCGATCCCGGTTCCGATCATCATGCCATCGACCCTTTTTTGCTGGAGCAGGTTCAGGTAACGCTCTACCCGCTCGTCCTTATTATCCGTACTGCAGATGACCACGCTGTAGCCCAATTGACGGCTACGATCCTCCACCGCTCTGGCGAGTTCTGCAAAATACGGATTTGAGATGTCCGGTACGAGCAGCCCCAATGTATACGTCTGCTTGCCCGTAAGTGCAGCTGCGATTGCGCTGGGTTGATAGTGAAGGCGTTCCATGATCTCCATAATCTCCGCGCGCCGTTTCTCGCTGATCTTGCCTTTGCCATTAATGACCTGCGAGACGGTTGCAATGGATACCCCCGCCTCGCGTGCTATATCGTATATGGTTGCTTTCATTGTTTTTTCCCCATTTGTGCTATATATAAATTGCGTTATACATGAATCAATTTCATGATACCTTTAGCTGCTTCAATCAAGGCTAAGTTACAGAAATCCATTTTTAGTGAGTTATGAAATTGATTCGCATACATCATTGTTCTCTTCTCATTATGCAGGGGGAAGTCTGCATACGCAACCTGAAGTGAGCACAATCTGCGTAGCATGAACTGTTTTACTTTTTCATCAACCACTCATGGTCAGGGTCGTTATGGAATTTCCAAGTTCGGGTTGGGCCAGCCATGACGTTCAGATAGTAGACCTCATACCCCGGAGGGGCACCTACCGGATGATATCCGTTCGGAACAAGCACCACTTCGCCATTCTTCACTGCCAACGTCTCATCTACAGAGCGATCATCCGTGTATATGCGCTGAATGGCAAACCCCTGCTCAGGCTGTACACGGAAATAATACGTCTCTTCCAGCAAAGATTCATCCGGAAGTGCGTCCCGATCATGCTTATGTGGCGGATAACTAGACCAATGCCCATCTGGCGTGAACACCTCAACAACGAGCAAACTGTCCGCTTCCTTTTGTTCCGGCAAAATGTTATGAATCTGGCGTTCCAGATTGCCATACCCTCGTGCCTCTACCCCTACATCTTCGGGTGCAATAAGACGAGCCGGGTACGTGCCTTTACCGGGTGCAACACATATAGCGATTTCCAGTTCGGTACGTGCTGTGATCTGCACTTGATCGGAAGTTGAGACGTAGACTGAATACGGCGGAATTTTCTCGAAAACACTCATTCTTTTTCCGATATTATCCCATGTATGCTCTCGGGTACTTACATTGGCGAAACCACTGAGAAGCACCACACAGAGTTCCTGATCACCGCTCTCACGGGTTAGCGTCTCCCCTTCTGCCAACTTCGCTACCTGAAATCCAACATATTCCCACCCGGCCGACTCCGGTGTTACGTTGATAAGTGTACCGTCTCCCTCCGGGTTGACCACGGGTTTCACAATACGTTCTGACATCTTGCTATCCGCTCCTTTCTGTAGTCGTCCACAACAATCTGAACCTTATAAAAAAACAAAACTTGGACTTATTCATGCGCTCTATCCAGAAAAAGTGACTTTAATCATCCACTTATGGCGTTGCCGTTTGCGATTCCAGGGACAACCCAGGGACTTCACTCAGCTTCACAGGTCTTCCCCGCTCCATGGACATTTTTGCTGCCAGCGCAATTCGCTCTGCCTGTACTGCATCGTGGCCATCTACGATAACGGGTGTATCGTGGATGATCGCATCGATAAAGAGAGCTGTCTCCTGCACATACGCTTCATTGTAACGTTCCAGGAAAAAGTGTAACGGTTTGTCGCGCATTAGCCCGGCCGCTGTACTGATCTCAGCCGTATTCGGATGGTCATTCGCCGCTGCGGCGCTGCCCATTGAACCAAATACTTCTACACGCTGGTCATACCCGTATACAGCCTGACGGCTGTTATCAATCACACCAATCGCCCCGTTGGCAAACGTCATCGTTACAATTGCCGTATCCACATCGCCATGTTCTGCAAAGACCGGATTGATCAACACATTGCCCTGAGCGTAGACTTCTTCCACTTCACTTCCTGACAGATAACGGGCCATATCAAAATCGTGGATCATCATGTCCATGAAGATCCCGCCAGACACCCGGATATACTCCGCAGGTGGTGGAGACGGGTCACGAGACGTAATTTTGATAATATGCGGATCACCAATCGTACCATCCTGCACATGAGCACGTATCCGTCTGAAGTTGTGATCGAAACGGCGGTTAAACCCGATTTGCAGCTTCACGCCCGCCTTCTGAACCGCTGCTACAGCCGCTTGGGTCTGTGCCAGATTCATACTGACTGGCTTCTCGCAAAAGATATGTTTGCCTGCCTTGGCGGCCTGTTCGATCAGCGGCACATGTGTATCTGTTGAAGAACAGATCAGCACCGCGTCTACATTAGGCATCGAGATCAACTGACTGCTATCCGTTGTTACAACAGGGATGCCACGTGTGGAGGCCCATGCCTCCAATTCAGGACCTGCAAACAAGTCACTGATTCCCACAATCTCGGCATGCGGGTTACGCAGGAGATTGTCTGCATGAATTTTGCCGATCCGTCCAGCACCGATGATGCCAATTCTCACTTTGTCCTTGCCCATTCCGTTATCCTCCCTATGTGCGTCCATATGGGCTGAGCGTTCCCCTTAGCCCGAGTTATGCTCTGGTTGTTACCAGCGCGCCGTTACCATCTTCTTGCGAGTGTAGAATTCAACACCATCCGTACCATTGGCATGCAGATCACCATAGAAGGACTTTTTCCAACCGGAAAACGGGAAAAATGCCATTGGTGCAGGTACGCCTAGGTTAATACCCAACATGCCCGCATCAATTGTCTCACGGAATTGACGCATACTTGCCCCGCTGCGGGTGAACAGACACGCACCATTAGCAAAATCGGAACGGTTTGCCAGCTCAACGGCTTCCTCCAGGGTAGATACTCTTGCCACCGAAAGTACTGGAGCAAAGATCTCATCCTGCCAGATTTTCATATTACTCTCCACTTGGTCGAATACCGTTGGCCCTACAAAATAACCCGAACCATCTGTCGCCTGATCCTTACGTCCATCCCGAATTAATGCCGCACCTTCCTGCTCTCCGGATTCAATGTAACCGAGTGTACGCTCTTTATGTGGTCCACGGATAACAGGACCGAGGAACACGCCCTCATCCATACCATTACCAATGGTAATACGATCTGCTGCTTCCACCAGTTTTTGTACCAGTTCATCAGCCACATCACCCACAGCCACAACAACTGAACATGCCATACAGCGTTCCCCTGCTGAGCCAAAGGCTGCACTCGTAATTTCTTTTACCGTTAGATCCAGATCGGCGTCCGGCATAACGATGGAGTGGTTTTTGGCACCCGCGAGTGCCTGGACCCGTTTGCCATGCTTGGATGCAGTGGTATAGACGTATTCAGCTACAGGTTGTGATCCGACAAAGGAGATCGCTTGAACATCCTTATGTTCCAGCAGACCGTTCACGACATCATGTGCACCGTGTACAATGTTGAGCACGCCATCCGGAAGCCCTGCTTCCTTGAACAGCTCTGCCAGGCGGCCTGCAAGGAGCGGTGTACGCTCGGACGGTTTCAGGACAAAGGTGTTACCGCATGCAATAGCCAGCGGGAACATCCAGCACGGCACCATCATCGGGAAGTTGAACGGGGTAATTCCCCCAATAACTCCGATTGGGTAACGATACATGCCTGACTCCAGTCCTGTCGCGATATCAGGCAGTTGTTTACCCATCATCAGATTCGGGGCACCTGCCGCGAACTCGACACACTCAATGCCACGCAGTACCTCACCATACGCTTCGGCGTAGCTTTTGCCGTTCTCCAGCGTTACCAGGCGGGCGAGCTCTTCCCAGTGTTCGACCAGCAACTGCTGGTATCGGAACAGAATACGTGCACGGCGTGGAACCGGTGTGCCGCTCCAGGACTTGAACGCTTCCCGTGCCGTCTGTACAGCCAGATCTACGTCCGCTTGTTCAGACAGTGGCACATGTGCAATGACCTCTTCTGTAGCCGGATTCACAACCGGCTCGGTACGGGTTGCCGCTGGGGTCACCCAGGCACCCCCAATCCAGTTTTGTACCATTGTCGCTGTTGTAGACGCTTCAGAAATCCCTTTTCCCATAGCCCTGTCTCCCTTCGCTTATGTGTGATCCCTTATGTTCAACTGATATTAGTGATGTTGATCTGTATGACCGTGTTATTCAAAGTATTGCAATCTGCTTCAGAGCGCGGTAATCTCGCCCCGATTGCAACGTTCGATGTAATCATCCACCTGTTCTACCGTTGGCATCGCATCCGAACAGCTATGGCTCGAAATAACGATACTTGCTGCGCCGCTGCCGTACGCCATACTGCGCTCAATCGTCCAGCCCTGCATCAATCCATACAGGAACCCGGCTGCGTAGGAGTCGCCTGCCCCGAACGTTTTGACTACTTTTGCCGGATAGCTG
Organism: Paenibacillus sp. FSL R5-0517; assembly: GCF_037974355.1. NCBI lineage: Bacteria > Bacillati > Bacillota > Bacilli > Caryophanales > Paenibacillaceae > Paenibacillus > Paenibacillus sp. FSL R5-0517. The sequence continues at coordinate 329,657 of NZ_CP150235.1, read as the reverse complement.
TCCGCACGGTGGGAAAGGCCTTCACGCGTATAAGCAATGGACCCCTCCTTACCGTGTTTAATGACAACGATCTTCGCTGAGAAATCAAACCATTTCTGTGCAGTCACCTGATCACTATGATCCGGATTATGGTCAAATGTTTCCATCATGTCGAACTCTTCGCGTGTGCCCAGGATGATATCGCATTTCTCGGCTGCGAGGTTATAATAGACTGCTGTCTCTTCGTCCGATGTCCAGGTGTATGGGCGATAGTCCAGATCAAACACAATAACGGTTCCATGTTTTTTCGCATACGTTAGTGCCTGTAATACGGCTTCACGGGATGGGCTCTGTGCGAGGGCCGTGCCTGAGATTAGCAGCACTTTGGAGTCAGCAATTAACTGTTCCTGCACCTCTTGCGCCCGTAATAACAGATCCGCTACATTGTCCCGGTACATTAAGATACTGCAATCGGTTGGGCTTTTGATCTCGGTAAAAGCAAGCCCTGTCACCGCTCCGGTGTCATCTGTGACCACGTTTGATGTGTCGATGCCGTTCTTCTCCAGATAGCTATGGATGAATCGACCCATCTGATCATTCGCGATCTTACCGATAAAAGCTGTCTCCATACCCAGTCTAGACATGCCTATCGTAATATTGGCCGGTGATCCGCCAACATACTTCGTGAACGTCATCGTCTCTTCCATCGGGCGATTGATCTCATTGGCGTTCAAGTCGATGCACAAGCGACCAATCGCGGTGAAATCCTTCTTCCTTGATTCTGGAAAGGATACATAAGTCATTGCATGTGAGCCCCTTTCTGTGTTGAGATTTTACATGTTATATATGGATATCTAGACTCGTTACTCATTCCATTGGTGAGGACTCGTAAACGTCTAGAATAGGTCAGGTTTGTTTTCCAATTGGAACGTTATACTCTTGCTGCCTTCTTCCTCTTCACTTCATGAGTATGGTCCTCTCCCCATCGCTACTTCTGTATTAGCTGTGTTGGTATAAGGACTCCATATAGCTCAAAGATCGCTTGGCATACTCATACGGGTTATGAATCGCAGGGTCCTGCTCTCCTTCAAGCATCGCCCAACCATCGTACCCTCGTGTGATCAGTTCTTGCAGAATTGGCTCGAAATCAATGCATCCATCCCCTGGTACGGTGAACACGCCTCTGCGAATACAACCGACAAAGTCAGACTGCTCCGCGCGTGCTTCATCCAGCACATGAGGGCGGATATCTTTCAGATGGATATAGGCAATCCGATCATAATGTTTGCGCAGCAGTTCCAGCGGATTGGCTCCGCCATAGTAGGCATGACCTGTATCATAGAGCAGATATACGAGAGAAGGGTCCGTCAACTCCATCAGTCGATCAATCTCATCCGGTTGCTCGACCACTGTGCCTCCATGATGATGGTACGTAAGCTTCAACCCGTGTTCATGGGCGATAGCTCCTGCCTCGTTCAACCCTTCAGCAAGAATATGCCATTCCGATTCGCTGAGTCTAAGCACTTCTTTTTCATGCGGAGTTCGTCTTGGATCAAAATGAAGTGACCCACCTACCTCTGCCGTACTGATCACCTTACTGCCCATAGATTGAAGAAATTCCGCATGTCTGCGATAACTGTCCAGCTCCGACTGACGATATGCCGGGTCGGAGAACAGTACGGATTTCCACTGAGAGACCAGCTTGATATTCCTTTTGCTCAACTCCTCACGCAGTATGGCGGGATCAGTTGGATATTTACGTCCCATCTCTGTACCTGTCAGCCCAAGGCGCTGAATGTCATCCAGAATCTGCGCACACGTTGTCGTATCACCATGCTCTTTCACATCTTCACCGACCCAATTGATCGGATGTATCCCAAGCTGGAATGGCAGCTTGCTCATTGCTCCACGTCTCCTTTGTCGTTCAGCATGTATGGTTCACTTGGAATGCAGTGCTCTTAGTTTCAATATATAGATAAATACGTCCACCGATTTATACCGTGAGGAGTACAAATAATGCTTTATTTTTTGAAAAATGCTCTATTAAATCCGATTAAATAAGTCTTGCTTTGGCTCGGTTGGCTTGCATGGTGTGATGAGCATGAACTACTTTTTCTTCGGCAGATACTTCTGGCACTCCTACATTCCACCAAGACTCGTATCCACTTGCGTTGGTTCCAGGCACGACCGGAATCTCAATCAACGTACTCACCGTTTCGTTCTTCGCATCTCGAAGTGCCTGTTCCAGCTGTTCTGCTGTCTCCGCTCTATAGGATTTGGCTCCCATGCTTCGGGCATGTGCAGCAAAGTCTATTGGCATGTAATCCCCCGTTAGTCGTCCACTCTCGGATTCCCGATAACGGAACTCATTGCCGAAACCATCACTACCATGTTCCCGCTGCAAATTATGAATACACTGGAAACCATTGTTGTTGAATAATAGAACGGTCATCTTCTTCTGTTCCTGCAAGCTGGTCACAAACTCTGAATGCAACATCAGATAACTGCCATCACCGACCATGGCGTACACTTCACGATCTGGCTCGGCAAGTGCTGCTCCGAACGCTCCACTTACCTCGTACCCCATGCAGGAGAATCCATACTCCATGTGATACGTCTTTGGTTCAGCCGCACGCCACAGACGATGAAGGTCTCCTGGTAGACTGCCTGCCGCACACACAATAACGGAAGATGGATCAATGGTCCGATTAACTATGCCAACTGCCGTGGTCTGTGCCAGCCCTGCTTCATGCTGTGCTCCATACAGCCGATCTACTTCTGCATTCCACTCAGTACGGAGATCAGCGATTTCGGATGCGCCATATGCACTGCGGTATTGTCTTTCCTGCAATTCCTTCTGTAAAGCCTGCAATCCTTCGCGTGCATCTGCCAGAATGGCTTCTCCGCCTAACTTGGCGGCGTCCATACCGTTCAGGTTGATGTTGATGAATGAAGCTTCCGGATGCTGAAAAGCAGAGCGGGACGCCGTCGTAAAATCGGAGAAACGAGTACCGACGCCGATCACCACATCCGCTTCTCTCGCCAGCCTGTTAGCTGCCAGAGAGCCGGTAACCCCGATGGCCCCCACATTCAGTGGGTGGTCCCAAGAGACTGCGCTCTTGCCCGCCTGCGTCTCGGCGATCGGAATGCCAAATGCCTCGGCGAACTCCACGAGTTGAACAGACGCCTCAGAGTACAACACACCGCCGCCTGCAACGAGAAGCGGCTTTCTGCCACGGGCAATCTGCTCCGTTGCCCGTTCAATCGCTGCTTGTACGGGGGGGCGACGGTCCAGATAATGCACTTTGCGTGCAAAGAATGATTCCGGGTAATCGTACGCTTCTGCCTGTACGTCCTGCGGCAGTGCGAGTGTTACCGCTCCTGTCTCTGCTGGATCAGTTAGTACACGCATGGCCTGTGTAGCAGCAATCATCAACTGTTCGGGACGAACAATACGATCCCAGTACTTGCTGACGGCTTTGAATGGATCAGTGGCTGAGATCGTGTAATCACTGCTCACTTCCAACTGCTGAAGTACCGGGTCCGGTTCCCGCGTAGCAAAGTTATCTCCAGGCAGCAATAAAACCGGAATCCGGTTCACCGTTGCAGTAGCTGCCGCTGTAATCATATTTAAAGCACCAGGTCCAATGGATGTTGTACATGCATAGATCTGTCTACGGTTCTTCTGCTTGGCATAGGCTGCTGCCGTATGCACCATACCTTGTTCGTTCTTGCCTTGCATATACCTCAGGCTTCCCGGACTGCGCTCCAGCGCTTCTCCAATGCCTGTTACGTTGCCATGTCCAAAAATACCGATGATTCCCTTCACGAACTTGGTTTCCACCCCGTCAACCGAGATATATTGCTGATCCAGATATCGAAGCAGTGCCTGAGCCATCGTTAATCTAATTGTATTCATGAATTTGATCGCCTTCCTTTCCTTTACGGGTTAAGCGCTTAATCTACGTTAAGTTTAAGCGCCTTACACCTAAAGGTTAAGCGCTTAATTGATATGGTATTACAGGTTAATGATTTACGCAAGCTATTTTTGTAAGCGTTTTTATAAATGTGATGCAGAAAAAATATTCAAGTGTTCGAAAATGCACTAAACCTTCTTCATTGGAACACCTCAAGAATTACTAAGAACAGGTCTAAAAATGTGGGGAATGTATCAAGAGGTTGGGATACATACTCATATCATCTGAAATCTCTGTATATATTCATGATCCATATGCCTATAAATGCAAAAAAGAAAGAGATGGTGAATACCATCTCTTTCTTTTCAATATGTAAGCGGGTGATGGGAATCGAACCCACGCTATTAGCTTGGAAGGCTAAAGTTCTACCATTGAACTACACCCGCAAATAAAAAAATCGGGATGACACGATTTGAACATGCGACCCCCTGGTCCCAAACCAGGTGCTCTACCAAGCTGAGCTACATCCCGTTATCTATACCGGCGAGAGGACTCGAACCTCCACGGTTTCCCACTCGATTTTGAGTCGAGCGCGTCTGCCATTCCGCCACGCCGGCAAAATATGAAGTTATAATGGCGCGCCCTGAGAGATTCGAACTCCCGGCCTTTTGATTCGTAGTCAAACGCTCTATCCAGCTGAGCTAAGGGCGCAAATATTGGAGCGGAAGACGGGAATCGAACCCGCGACCCTCGCCTTGGCAAGGCGATGCTCTACCGCTGAGCCACTTCCGCAAATAAAGAATGCGCGTGGAGGGACTTGAACCCCCACGTCAAAGACGCTAGATCCTAAGTCTAGTGCGTCTGCCAATTCCGCCACACGCGCATATAATGGTGAGTCATGAAGGGCTCGAACCTTCGACACCCTGATTAAAAGTCAGGTGCTCTACCAACTGAGCTAATGACTCATAGAAAAACTGGTGGAGGATGATGGATTCGAACCACCGAACCCGTACGGGAGCAGATTTACAGTCTGATGCGTTTGGCCACTTCGCTAATCCTCCAGGATTACATGGTGCCGGCGAGAGGACTTGAACCCCCAACCTACTGATTACAAGTCAGTTGCTCTACCAGTTGAGCTACACCGGCGTATTACATGGTGTGAAAAATGGTGGCTCGGGACGGAATCGAACCGCCGACACGAGGATTTTCAGTCCTCTGCTCTACCGACTGAGCTACCGAGCCTTACTACATTAAAAAAATGGCGGAACCGACGGGATTCGAACCCGCGATCTCCTGCGTGACAGGCAGGCATGTTAGGCCAACTACACCACGGTTCCATAATACTTTCTCAAGGAAAGTTAATTGCGGGGGCAGGATTTGAACCTGCGGCCTTCGGGTTATGAGCCCGACGAGCTACCGGGCTGCTCCACCCCGCGTCGTTAAAAGATTATATGGTGGAGGCTGAGGGGATCGAACCCCCGACCCTCTGCTTGTAAGGCAGATGCTCTCCCAGCTGAGCTAAGCCTCCATAATATGACCCGTAGGGGATACTCTCACTTCGTTCGAGACTGCGAAGCAGTTGCTCACGAGGTATATCCTCCGACGAACCTTTGGGATTCTCATCCCTTGTTAAAGCAATAGGTATTGCTATGACCCGTAGGGGATTCGAACCCCTGTTACCTCCGTGAAAGGGAGGTGTCTTAACCCCTTGACCAACGGGCCTTAATGGCTCCCCGAACAGGACTCGAACCTGTGACAACTCGATTAACAGTCGAGTGCTCTACCAACTGAGCTATCAGGGAATGGTGGAGCCAAGCGGGATCGAACCGCTGACCTCCTGCTTGCAAGGCAGGCGCTCTCCCAGCTGAGCTATGGCCCCATACTCTGGTTTGTTTCTTTTCTTGTAGTGGTCTTGCTATGGGCCCTGGTGGACTCGAACCACCGGCCTCACCCTTATCAGAGGTGCGCTCTAACCAACTGAGCTAAGGGCCCTTATCAATTTTCGAAAAAAAATACCCCAGTGGGGTTTCGCTTGGCGGCGTCCTACTCTCCCAGGACCCTGCGGTCCAAGTACCATCGGCGCTAGAGGGCTTAACGGTCGTGTTCGGGATGGGTACGTGTGGAACCCCTCCGCCATCGCCACCAAACGCATAGCTTACATTTCAGAGTTGTTATTCTCTGAAAACTAGATTCGAAACGAAACATGCGAACTATCACTTGCATATTTGGATAAGCCCTCGACCGATTAGTACTGGTCAGCTCCATGCATTGCTGCACTTCCACCCCCAGCCTATCTACCTCGTCGTCTTCAAGGGGTCTTACATACTGGGAAATCTCATCTTGAGGGGGGCTTCACGCTTAGATGCTTTCAGCGTTTATCCCGTCCGTACATAGCTACCCAGCGGTGCTCCTGGCGGAACAACTGGTACACCAGCGGTACGTCCATCCCGGTCCTCTCGTACTAAGGACAGCTCCTCTCAAATTTCCTACGCCCACGACAGATAGGGACCGAACTGTCTCACGACGTTCTGAACCCAGCTCGCGTACCGCTTTAATGGGCGAACAGCCCAACCCTTGGGACCTACTTCAGCCCCAGGATGCGATGAGCCGACATCGAGGTGCCAAACCTCCCCGTCGATGTGGACTCTTGGGGGAGATAAGCCTGTTATCCCCAGGGTAGCTTTTATCCGTTGAGCGATGGCCCTTCCATGCGGTACCACCGGATCACTAAGCCCGACTTTCGTCCCTGCTCGACTTGTAGGTCTCGCAGTCAAGCTCCCTTATGCCTTTGCACTCTTCGAATGATTTCCAACCATTCTGAGGGAACCTTTGGGCGCCTCCGTTACTCTTTAGGAGGCGACCGCCCCAGTCAAACTGCCCACCTGACACTGTCCCCGCACCGGATTACGGTACCAGGTTAGAACCTAGATACGATCAGGGTGGTATCCCAACGTTGCCTCCACACAAGCTGGCGCTCATGTCTCTCAGGCTCCCACCTATCCTGTACAGATCGTACCCAAATTCAATATCAAGCTGCAGTAAAGCTCCATGGGGTCTTTCCGTCTTGTCGCGGGTAACCTGCATCTTCACAGGTATTAAAATTTCACCGGATCTCTCGTTGAGACAGCGCCCAAGTCGTTACGCCATTCGTGCGGGTCAGAATTTACCTGACAAGGAATTTCGCTACCTTAGGACCGTTATAGTTACGGCCGCCGTTTACTGGGGCTTCGGTTCACAGCTTCGGATTGCTCCTAACCACTCCCCTTAACCTTCCAGCACCGGGCAGGCGTCAGCCCGTATACTTCGCCTTACGGCTTCGCACAGACCTGTGTTTTTGCTAAACAGTCGCTTGGGCCTTTTCACTGCGGCCCCCTCGTGCTATTCACACTACCGGGGCACCCCTTCTCCCGAAGTTACGGGGTCATTTTGCCGAGTTCCTTAACGAGAGTTCTTCCGCGCGCCTTAGAATACTCTTCTCGCCTACCTGTGTCGGTTTGCGGTACGGGCACCTTCACCTGGCTAGAGGCTTTTCTTGGCAGTGTGAGATCATGACCTTCGCTACTACAATTTTCGCTCCCCATCACAGCTCAGCCTTAATGATGTGCGGATTTGCCTACACATCAGCCTCACTGCTTAGACGGACATCCATCAGTCCGCGTCACTACCCTACTGCGTCCCCCCATTGCTCATAACGGCTTACGGTGGTACAGGAATTTCGACCTGTTGTCCTTCGACTACGCCTTTCGGCCTCGCCTTAGGTCCCGACTTACCCTGAGCGGACGAGCCTTCCTCAGGAACCCTTAGGCTTTCGGCGGATCAGATTCTCACTGATCTTTTCGTTACTCATACCGGCATTCTCACTTGTATAATGTCCAGCGCTCCTTACGGTACACCTTCAACCCTTATACAACGCTCCCCTACCCCTGATGCAAAGCATCAAGCCATAGCTTCGGTGGTGTGTTTAGCCCCGTTACATTTTCGGCGCAGAGTCACTCGACCAGTGAGCTATTACGCACTCTTTCAATGGTGGCTGCTTCTAAGCCAACATCCTGGTTGTCTGTGCAACTCCACATCCTTTCCCACTTAACACACACTTGGGGACCTTAGCTGATGGTCTGGGCTGTTTCCCTTTTGACAATGGATCTTAGCACTCACTGTCTGACTCCCGGAAGTAAGTCTATGGCATTCGGAGTTTGACTGAGCTTGGTAACCCTTGCGGGCCCCGCACCCAATCAGTGCTCTACCTCCACGACTCTGTTTTCCGAGGCTAGCCCTAAAGCTATTTCGGGGAGAACCAGCTATCTCCGAGTTCGATTGGAATTTCTCCGCTACCCCCACCTCATCCCCGCACTTTTCAACGTGCGTGGGTTCGGGCCTCCAGTGCGTGTTACCGCACCTTCACCCTGGACAGGGGTAGATCACCCGGTTTCGGGTCTACGTCCACGTACTATGTCGCCCTATTCAGACTCGCTTTCGCTGCGGCTCCGGCTCTTCACCTTAACCTTGCACGGGAACGTAACTCGCCGGTTCATTCTACAAAAGGCACGCCATCACCCCTAAAACGGGCTCTGACTTTTTGTAAGCACACGGTTTCAGGTTCTATTTCACTCCCCTTCCGGGGTGCTTTTCACCTTTCCCTCACGGTACTGCTTCACTATCGGTCGCTAGGAAGTATTTAGCCTTGGCAGATGGTCCTGCCGGATTCATACGGGGTTTCACGTGCCCCGCACTACTCGGGATCCGTCTCGGAGGGAACAGACTTTCAACTACAGGGCTTTTACCTTCTTTGGCAGGCCTTTCCAGACCTCTTCGCTTAACCGGTTCCTTTGTAACTCCATGTGAGACGTCCCACAACCCCAAAGAGCAAGCTCTCTGGTTTGGGCTTCTCCGCGTTCGCTCGCCGCTACTGACGGAATCACTATTGTTTTCTCTTCCTCAGGGTACTTAGATGTTTCAGTTCCCCTGGTATGCCTCTACATAACCTATGTATTCAGTTATGAGTAACTGGAAATTACCCCAGCTGGGTTTCCCCATTCGGACACCCCCGGATCAAAGCTTGCTTACAGCTCCCCGAGGCAGTTTCGTTGTTCGCCACGTCCTTCATCGGCTCCTAGCGCCTAGGCATCCTCCGTGTGCTCTTAGTAGCTTAACCATTGCGCTCGTGTTCGAGCTGTCGCTCCGCTTGGTTTGCTTGCGCAAATCCAAAAGTCGCTCCATTTCGATCACTCGCTCCAGCAATCTACCGTTTTTATTGAAACTTGTTTAACACAAGTTCAGCTAAAAAGGAATGTTCTAATTCGCGTTTGTTTCGTTTCGATATCTAGTTTTCAAAGAACAAGCTCCATGCAAAAGCAAGCTGTTTGAGAGTTTGAGCTCTCAAAACTGAGCAACGAGTGAGTAACTAGCCGACCTGGCTAGATTTTGTATTTGAATGTTTCCACTCGGGAAACGATTCTCCATAGAAAGGAGGTGATCCAGCCGCACCTTCCGATACGGCTACCTTGTTACGACTTCACCCCAATCATCTATCCCACCTTCGGCGGCTGGCTCCTTGCGGTTACCCCACCGACTTCGGGTGTTATAAACTCTCGTGGTGTGACGGGCGGTGTGTACAAGACCCGGGAACGTATTCACCGCGGCATGCTGATCCGCGATTACTAGCAATTCCGACTTCATGCAGGCGAGTTGCAGCCTGCAATCCGAACTGAGACCGGCTTTTTAGGATTCGTTCCACCTCGCGGCTTCACAGCCCGTTGTACCGGCCATTGTAGTACGTGTGTAGCCCAGGTCATAAGGGGCATGATGATTTGACGTCATCCCCACCTTCCTCCGGTTTGTCACCGGCAGTCACCTTAGAGTGCCCACCCGAAGTGCTGGCAACTAAGATCAAGGGTTGCGCTCGTTGCGGGACTTAACCCAACATCTCACGACACGAGCTGACGACAACCATGCACCACCTGTCTCCTCTGTCCCGAAGGAAAGATACATCTCTGCATCGATCAGAGGGATGTCAAGACCTGGTAAGGTTCTTCGCGTTGCTTCGAATTAAACCACATACTCCACTGCTTGTGCGGGTCCCCGTCAATTCCTTTGAGTTTCAGTCTTGCGACCGTACTCCCCAGGCGGAGTGCTTAATGTGTTAACTTCGGCACCAAGGGTATCGAAACCCCTAACACCTAGCACTCATCGTTTACGGCGTGGACTACCAGGGTATCTAATCCTGTTTGCTCCCCACGCTTTCGCGCCTCAGCGTCAGTTACAGCCCAGAGAGTCGCCTTCGCCACTGGTGTTCCTCCACATATCTACGCATTTCACCGCTACACGTGGAATTCCACTCTCCTCTTCTGCACTCAAGTCACCCAGTTTCCAGTGCGATCCGGGGTTGAGCCCCGGGATTAAACACCAGACTTAAATGACCGCCTGCGCGCGCTTTACGCCCAATAATTCCGGACAACGCTTGCCCCCTACGTATTACCGCGGCTGCTGGCACGTAGTTAGCCGGGGCTTTCTTCTCAGGTACCGTCACCTTGAGAGCAGTTACTCTCCCAAGCGTTCTTCCCTGGCAACAGAGCTTTACGATCCGAAAACCTTCATCACTCACGCGGCATTGCTCCGTCAGGCTTTCGCCCATTGCGGAAGATTCCCTACTGCTGCCTCCCGTAGGAGTCTGGGCCGTGTCTCAGTCCCAGTGTGGCCGATCACCCTCTCAGGTCGGCTACGCATCGTCGCCTTGGTGAGCCGTTACCCCACCAACTAGCTAATGCGCCGCAGGCCCATCCCCAAGTGACAGATTGCTCCGTCTTTCCAGTTTCCTTCAGGCGAAGGAAACAACTATTCGGTATTAGCTACCGTTTCCGGTAGTTGTCCCAAACTTGAGGGCAGGTTGCCTACGTGTTACTCACCCGTCCGCCGCTAAGCATCAAAGAAGCAAGCTTCTTATCAACTCCGCTCGACTTGCATGTATTAGGCATGCCGCCAGCGTTCGTCCTGAGCCAGGATCAAACTCTCCAATAAAGTATTGAAAAGAGCGATAAGCTCATTTTGAATCTGACGAGATTAAACATCTCATTTGTGCTCCAGTCGATCCAAGCCAAGGCTTGTTTCAACTTTCGCGTTCATTCTGCAAGCAGAATGTTTACTCACTCGTTGTTCAGTTTTCAAAGATCAAACTTGTTTCGTTACCGAACGTTGTTCTCCTCAGCAACTTTTATATCATAACACTTCCGAACCAACTTAGCAAGCCTTTTTTTCAAGTTTCTTTCGAAGCTTATTTGATTTGCCTGCGACACTTTGTTTCTCGTGTTTTTTGGCCGAAATAGAATATATCATATACACAACACAATTACTACTTGTAAAATATCCCATCAGCAAACGAATGGTTTAACTTAATTCAATCTTTTATTAATCTCTTTTTCCTATGGCAATATCCTCTTACTATATCCTATATACGCTCACCGGTCGAATCTCTCTCAATATAGGTTGTGAACTAATCAACCAGCATCATTACATTCGTTATATAAAATACGAAACACAATATCTCTATTCTATAACACTGCTATCTATTATGTGGATACCGAATCTAATAATTGAACTCCATGGGTTGTATACAAGATAGAATTGTGATCTTCACTTTTTTACTATTAGTCTTTGAACCTGCCCATCACTATCGTGTCGTGATACTTTCCATTAACGTTTCGCCGATCCTTTTTCAAAATACCTTCGATCTCGAAGCCACTCTTTTGGTATAACTCAATTGCCTTTTCGTTGGATGCCACTACGTTTAACGTCATCTTCTCTACCCCTGTCTGGTCTGCCCATTCAATCGACTGCGCTAACAAGTTCTTGCCAATCCCATGTCCCCAGTACGCTCTGGCTACACACACGCCGAACTCAACCTTATGCCAAAAGCGCTTCAACTCTCTGCCTTCACATCGGGAATACCCCACAATTTCGCCCGCAACTACAGCAACAAGGAACAGATTCCGTGACTTATCAGTATCCAAATGGATGATCCGCCTAAACCCGGCTGCGTCGATATACGCTTCGCCCTCTTCCCGATCCATGTTCTCGGTTTCCCCGTCCATTTGTACACGAAGTGAAGACAAGGCCTCAGCATCTGTCTCCTCTGCGGATCGAATTGAGTAAGATAAGCCTTTAATGTAATATTCCTGTTGATCGATAATCATAAGAACCATTCCGCCTCTTCACTTTGTTAAAATACTTTACCCTTATCGCTTACCCCACCTCAGACGGACTCTTGCCCGTAAGCATTTTGAATACCTGGCTGAAATACGTCGCATTACGGAACCCCGTCATCTCACTCACCTCATATACCATGTAATGTCCCGACTGCAATAGTTCCAGCGCTCTCTGAATTCGGTACCCGTTCAAATAACTCACGAAATTCTCACCTGTCACCCTTTTGAACAGTTGACTCAAATACTTCGGGTGTACGAATAGTCCCTTGGCTATCGCTTCAAAACTAATCTCTTCAGCGTAATGAAGCTCCACATACTGTTTCACCTGCTCGATGAGTTTATTGCTTTTTTTCTCGCCCATCTCCTTGCGTATCTGTTCCAGCCAGTTGCAGATAATACGGTCCATCCAGTTTACCAGATCATGCAACGCATACTTCGATTGAATTTCACGCAAAAAATCACTCATCGCCAGCGGTGGCGTTAACATGGGATGAAGTCGGTTCCAGCTATGAATCAACGTGTCAAACAGACTGACGGCCACCACCTGTACATCCTGTATCCCAACACAGTTACCCTCTTTCAGCAAAAGGTGAATGTCCTGCCATAGCTCTTCCGCCAGATCAGGTCGAATATCCGCCCAAGCCTCATTCCATTGACGAAGTAATAATGAATAATCAGTCACACTTGCTTCTGTATCCTCAGATGCCTCGTAGTGGTAGATACGACTTCCACCCTGAAACTCTGCTGTTTCCACTGCCTCTCTGCTCTCAAGATAAGAATCTATTGCCTCACATGGGTGACTTTTGGATCTTCCGATTCCAGCACTCACTTCAATTTTCAGATACGTAAAGATCTGATCAATCATCCGCTCTATGAGTGGCAGGCATTCCTCCAATATATCTTTATCACCTAATAGAAGTAACACAAATACCTGATCCGAATAATCAACAATCTCTACCTGACCATTCATGCGCGCTGCCTGATCCTTCACCGTCTCCTGAATAATATCAGCCGCCCCATAGCGGAGAAGCTGCCAATCTCGTTCTTTCATCCGTGTCAAAAATACGGGGCGATTCAGCTGCAGACTAATCGCACGTGTCTGTGAGGACATATGAATGCCTATATAGTCCATGCGTTCTTTAGGTAGTTCATCTGCCCGATATCGCGTAGTCAGCAGTTCGTGAAGAAACTGTTTGCGCAAATACGGAAGTACCCGTCCAACTTCCTGCTTATACGTCCGCTCCAGCCGCTCATGCCGCTCTCGCACATCTTGTTCCAGTAGTACCTCTCGCAGCACAGACTCAATCTCCTCAACCTCAGCCGGCTTCAGCAAAAAGTGATTCACCCCCCAGCGCATGGCTGCCCTGGCGTTCTCGAATTCGTCATATCCACTAAGAATGATAATCGGCAGGTTGGGATGATCACGTCGCAACGTCTGGGTGATCTCAAGCCCCGTCATCCCCGGTAGATAGACGTCAGTCATAACGACATCGGGATTCATACGGTGGAACAGTTCCAGCGCATCCAAGCCATTGGAAGCCGTACCTGCAATGCTGAGGCCCAGTGAAGACCAATCGATATGATCAGTTAATGCCTTTACAATATGAGGATCGTCATCAACAAGCATAATGGTCTTCATCATTTTTCACCGTCCAACCATAGATTTAATTGCTCGTCGGTCTCAATACGCGGCAGCGTAATGGTCACTTCCACGCCACCTGAATCTCTATTGCTCAGTTGAACGCCATACCTCTTTCCACAATACAACTGAATCCGTTGATGCACATTCCGTACACCGATGCCACATGTCTCTTCGAGTTCCCATCCCTCCGGCAAACCTTGTCCATTATCCGTAATACGAATGACGATATCCTCATGCGGGCCAACCTCTTCGTGCATATACACTTGAATTCGAAGTGTACCCTCTTCAGGGTGCCCGTGCATAACTGCGTTTTCGATAAAGGGCTGCAAAATGATCTTCGGAATGTAACAACCGCGAATACGTGGATCGATCTGCTCCTGATAATGAATGGAGAACGGTAACCGCTCTGACTGTATATTAACGTAGCAACGGGCATGCTCCAACTCATCTCGAACCCGAATAAACAATCTTCCTCCACTCAGTCCAATCCGTAACAGCTTGCTAAGCTGCACAATCATGCGGCTGATATCCTTGGCTTCATAATCGAGTGCACGCCAGTGGATCATGTCGAGGGTGTTGTATAAAAAATGGGGTTTGATCTGGGCCTCAAGCAAGCCCGTTTGGGCTTCACGCTTGGCCCGGCTCTCCTCCTTCACCTGTTCCATCAGCGTTGTGAGTTGTGAAGCCATATGATTAAAGCCATAAGCCAAGTGGGCGTATTCCTCCGTAAACGAAAGGTGCACCCGGGTATCGAAGTCCCCTTTCTCCAGTTGTCTCATTCGCTTGATCAATTGTCGCAGAGGCCGGATGATCTGCCTCACGAACAGGTACGCAAGCACAGCGGAACATAACAGTCCCAGTATGGCGATACCGAGAATCTGCCAGCCCGCATGTCTGACCGGAGATAGCAGTGTGTACACCGGAATAGTCTGTACGAGGCGCCACTGGAGCATGGCTGGTCTGGAGTAGAGCACCAATTGCGCACCTCCTGATTGGCCGGAAACGACTTCATATCCGTCTGCGCCAGGCCGGACATGCTCCTGAATCCATGCACTATCTATAATAGAAGAAGATGCGTTTACGGCATCATCCATTTCTGGAGCTGTACTCACTTCATTACTCCTATTCGATCGTTCCTGTTCGTCCAATGCATCACCTTCAGCATGATCGGATTGTACATTCTCCCCTGCTGGATCAGCTTTCCCCATCTCCATTACGACATTACCCGCCGTATCTACCAACAAGACTTTTCCATCAAGCACCATGGGTACATCAGCGAACCTGCGTACGATGTCCGCTCTACTCAGTCGAATGAGCACATAGGCAACCGTTCCGCCATGACTGTCGAAAATCCGCTGGGCGTATCCGACCAGAGATTGGCCCGATTCGTTCTCACGCAGCGGTACCCAAGCCGCATCAGCCTTTTCCAGCGTAGCAAACCAAGAGTCATGTGCGATGGTGTCCACCGGAAATATGCGATCAGCCATCGTCACTGTCACTTCATTAAAGACATCCGTATACAGTTCAATGGAAGTAATGCCGTCACTCACGACCATGGTATGATCCAGGATTCGAGAGACCTCTCTCCGCTGGTGAATCTGTGCAAGTCTGCCCGTATCGGCCGTTTCGAGCAGATGGGACAGTTCCCGATTGCTTGCCAAACCATAGGCGGTTCCTGTTATCCCTGTAATGAAATCAAATCCCCGACGTGTGCTCTCGTTCAGAAGAGCCAGACGTGCTTTGCTAATCTCGGCAAATGTGACCGCGGAGAAAGACTGATATGCCAACCAGACAACAACCGAGACGAGCAACAGGTTAAACGCAATAAAGCAAGTCACCATCAACGTGGAGAGCTTGCTTTGTTGCAGCTTTTGATTAATGAATGAAGACCATCTGCCTTTCCCCATGGAAAAATCAACTCGTTTCGTCTTGGAATTACCCTTTGAGCCCAGAGGTCGCGATTCCTTCCACGAAGTACTTTTGACACACGATAAATACAATGAAACATGGCACCAACGACAACACCGACATGGCAAACATCGGACCCCAATCGGATTGAGAACTCGAATCAAGGAACAGACGCAGACCTAGCGGCACGGTGTATTTGCTAACGTCACTCAAGTAGATCAACTGACTGAAGAAATCGTCCCATGTCCACAAGAACGTAAAGATCATCGTGGTAACCAGTGCTGGAAACGCAAGTGGAATGATGATTTTGGTGTAAATTTTCACAGGACCGCAACCATCAATGGTAGCCGCCTCATCCAACTCTTTGGGCAATCCCCGGAAGAACTGTACCATGAGAAAAATGAAAAAGGCGTCGGTCGCGAGCCATTTTGGCACCACAAGCGGCAGATACGTATTCACCCACTCCAGGTGGTTGAAGAGAATATACTGCGGGATCAGCGTTACATGATGGGGCAGCATAATCGTCATGAGCATCAGGCCGAAACAGATGGCTTTGAAGCGAAAATTCAGTCGGGCGAAGGCATATGCCGCCATAGAGCAGGAGATGACATTGCCCAGCACGGCACCAAGCGACAGGATGACAGAGTTGGTCAGGAACCGGGAGAACGGGTTGCCCTGAATTCCAGACCAGCCATTCATGTAATTTTGCCAATTCCATTCCTGTGGCCAGAACCAGGTCTCTGTAAAGATCATATGTCCCGGTTTGAATGAACTGCCCAACATCCAGAGGATCGGGTAGAGCATGACAAAGGCGATGCCTGAGATCAACATATGTTTGCTGACGACCCATGTTTTAGAGTTTCGTTGTCCAATCATGATTTCCCACCATCCTCATAGTGCACCCACAGCTTGCTGCTGCGGAATACGAGCAATGTAAATACGCCAATCAGGATGACCAGCACCCAGGCCATCGCGGAAGCATAGCCCATCTGAAAGAAAGAGAATCCTTTTTTGTACAGATACAGAGAGTACATTAAGGTTGAATTCACTGGTCCTCCGCTACCATTACTGATAACAAAAGCCTGTGTGAACGATTGAAAGGACGTAATCAGTTGCATCACGAGATTGAAAAAAATGACGGGTGACAGAATCGGCAACGTGATATAGAAGAATCTCCGCAGAGGACCTGCTCCATCTACCGCTGAGGCTTCATCATATTCAGGTGGAATCTGCTTCAAGCCTGCCAGGAAAATAATCATGGATGATCCAAACTGCCATACCGATAAAAGCACGATGGAGTACAGGGCATACTTCGGATTAGCAACCCAATCGGGCGCCTTAATGCCCACCATGGCAAGCACACTATTGAGCAGCCCGTCACCGCCCAGCATTTTACGCCACAGCATTGCAATCGCAACGCTGCCTCCAAGCAATGTCGGAATGTAATACACGGTCCGGTAAATACCAAGTCCTCGAATCCCTTTATTGAGCAGCATGGCTACCAGCAGGGCAAAGATCAGCTTGACCGGTACCGATACAGCGACATACGTGAAGGTGACTTTGAGCGACTGGGTAAACAGTTTATCCGATGTAAACATCGTGGTGTAGTTATCCAGACCGACCCAAGAAGGGGCGGCCAGGATACTGTAATCAGTGAATGAGATGTATAACGATACCAACATTGGACCCAAGGTGAGAAATAACAATCCCACAAGCCATGGGGCGAGGAACAGAAGCGCGGCTCCATTATGCGCATATCTCCGTTTGACCCGCCGGGCAGCTACACGCTCGATTCGGGCTTGACTGACCTGTGATGTGTTCATCTTCGCAACCTCCCCGCAGTATTAGAAGTCTGAGACAGTTCCAATCGTTATTGACTTGATCCAAGTGTAGCCTTGGCTCCTTCAATAAACTGGGCAATGACATCTGGAGTATCGCCTTGACCGAAGGCAATCTGCTCGCTTGCGCTCTTGAAACTTGTGTCCACTTCAGCAAATCCTTGCGGGTATGGTGGATCGATCTCACTGGAATGCTTCGATACGGTATCGATAAATTGGAAAATGACTTGCTCCGCTTCCGGCAGCGTTGGCTGCATCTGCTCACGAATGCTTGAGTTAACCGGCACACCACGTTCAGAACCAAGAATAGCGGTTGCTTCTGGATCATTGACCATGAAATCAATGAACATGGCAACTTCCTTCGGATGTTTGGTTTTGCCATAACCAGAGAGGAACTGGCCTGGTTTCAGGTATTCGCCAATTTGCTGCTCGTTGACACCATGCGGGAGTACTTGTATCCCAAGCTTATGATCCTGGTTTTTGTTCACCTGCTGGAATGTCAGCAATTGATTGGACCATGCAAAATCCATGGCAGCTGTACCCAGTGAGATCGGGCGGGTCTCCAGTGCATTGGTTGTGGATGCCGTGATCTCCGCTGTGGTCACTCCACCATTCTCGCGCAGTGCGCCCCACATATCGAACCACTGCTGGAGCTCCTCGCTGGTAGCGGTCATTGTGCCACCGTCGAACAAACCTTTTCCGGATTGTCGGATAAATACTTCAAACATGTTGGTTGTACCGGAAATGTCTGCAGATCCATAGAACCCATCACCTTTGGCTGCGGCAATCTTGGTCGCAATATCCCCAAAATCCTTCCATGTCCAGCTCTCTTGCGGTTCTTCAATCCCTAATTCCTGAAATACGGTGGCGTCATAGATGACACCTGGTGCGTTTACTCCGAGGGTAATTGCATATAATTTATCGTCAATGGATCCGGCTGTAATCATGCTCTGATCATGATCCTCTGTTCGCAGCTCTTTGCTCTCTGCAAATGGGGTCAGATCAAGCAAGGCACCACGCCGGGCAAAGTCAGTCAGAAATGCGTAATCCATCTGGATGATATCCGGTGCATTTGAACCGGCTACCTGTGTCGTTAATTTGTCAAAATAACCATCCCAACCGGAGTATTCAGGTTTAATGGTGATTCCCGGATGTTTTTCTTCAAATAGTTGAATGACTTTGGTCGTCAGATCATGTCTGGTCTGTGATCCCCACCAGGTCATGCGCAGTTCAATCTTGCCTGAAGAGTCTCCTTCACTTTCACTTGCTTCGCCAGAAGAAGCTGGCTTATCCGTGGCTCCTCCCGAACAGGCTGTAGCGAACAATAACAGGGACAGGCAGAACAGGGTTACCCACTTTTTCGTGATCATCATGAATGAATTTCCTCCCCTTTTCACTTCTGTGGAATCGCTTACAAAACCTATTGTATCGGTCCATTGCTGGACATGACATAAACAAAAGTAAGCTTTCCTGTCAAAAAAGTAAGGAGTTGAAAGAATCACAAACCACCGGGAATAACATTCCCGGCGGTCGTGTTCCCGTCTCAGATATGGTGTGTCAGGAATGTGAGACTGCAGGTGAAGACACCATGTGTTCGGCCAGATGTTTCTTCATTTTGGCCACCTCGGTTCCTGCCAGCATCATAATGCCTATTCCGTGATTGTCATTGGTGACGGTACGCAAGTCCTGATCGTAATACTCTGCCGTAAATGCATATCGTGATCCACTGCACACGCCATGGACATTACCTTGACGATCAATCGCTTTACAGATGAGTCCCTTCCAGGCCCGTTCGGCGGCCGTGACGTAAACTTCAGGGTCTTTGAACCAGCCAAAACGTACCCCTCTCGCAAAACCATAGGCAAACATCGCCGTGCAGGAGGCTTCTTCATACGTCTGCGGTTCGTTCAACACCTGATGCCACAACCCACTTTCCCCTTGAAGCGCCGCATATCCTTCACACAATTCGTTGAAGAAATTAATTAGAGTCGGGCGCTCGGGATGCTCTGCCGGCAAAGCTTCCAATACCTCCGTCAAGGAGAATAATGTCCAGCCATTGCCCCGTCCCCATGGAATCTGCGTGGCCTGTCCGTATTTGAAATCATACACATGGGACATGATCTTGAACTCAGGCATGAACAGATACTTCCGATACAGTGAAAATTGTCTGGCGGCTTCATCCAATGCGGCGGAGTTGCCTGTCACCCGTGCATAACGAACGAGAAACGGCGTGCTCATATATAGATCATCTGCCCACATGGTATTCTCAGCATACTCCCCTACACATGTGCGATAAAATGCCCCATCTTCCTGCCGTTCCAGGCGGGAGAGCATAAAATCTGCAATCCGTTCAGCAATCGGAAGAAACGTCGGTTCATGACACTCTGAATACGCTTCCATCATGGCCGAACCAAAAGAACCGCAGTTATCCAGCATTTTCAGCATGACCAATTGTTGATTGACTGCCGGGAAACCATACTGCTCCCGATCCCATAATGAGTACTCATACATCTGGGTACATGCCTGCACATGCTCCGCCGCATAACGTGTAATATCCGGTCTCTGCAAATAACGCCCCGTCCGTAATAGACCATAGACAGTGACACCTAATGGATAATCCCAGCGACCATAATTGGTCACACTACCCACAGTCCATTTGTTGCTTAACATGGCGTTTTCATAATAAGGTCTAATCCAGGCATCCGGTCGATCCAAACGCCAATATGTCTGTTCTTGCCCCGTTTGGTACACTCGGTCTGTTCGGGTAAGATCCTGCACATCCGGTTCAATCTCCGACTCAAAGGGACCGACATATAACCAGGACTCTCCGGAAGCACCGTGGACACGCTGAGGAAGTTCCAATGAAAGTGGCTTACCCGAAACGGTTGCATTCAAATTAAAATGCCACGGTCCTGCCGCATCATTGCATTCACTTCGGACGAGCAGGTCACTCCGCCCAAAAGAGGCTGCTACCTCCACCTCAAACGGACCTGCCTCCTTCACTTGTGCCACAGGTTTGCCGCTAATCCATATGCTTAAAGAACCGGAGGATTGACCTGACAATCGTACCTGACTCCCGGTTGAATCGGTATTGTTCAGATGCGTCCAAGCATACACATGCCGTCCAGGGAGATGTCCGTATATTCGTTCGAGAGCCGGCTTGGTTATCTCTTCATTAGACCAGCCTGTCTCAGGCAGCCACTTCAAACTGTAATCTGCTTCTTTTCCAAGCAGGTCTGGTTGCTTACTCGCAGCAAGGTTTGGTTGGGAGAACACCCAACCCGCTTGTCCCTGTCTCTCCTGAAACGGCGCAAATACGTTCAGAATACGCACTTTACCTTCATCTGAGCCGAACTGGCAACCGAAGCCGGCAGGGGTATTTTTCATTTCCAGCCAAATGGTGTTCCAACCGGGCTTGATATCGATGCTGAGCTTCACCGTTGCATCAGGACTGATCTCATCCATTACGGTAGAGCGATAAACCAACTGCTCATTAAAATAAAAGCGAACAGGTCCATAACAGCGAACCAACACATCCAGATTCCGATCCTCATCCCCCCAGACCAGCGCAGCTGCGTAAGATATATGATCTTTGGGAGCGTCAGGAAAGCGTTTACCTAAATTCAGATCATAAAGCCCTTTCTCATTTTGCAAAATACCAGACTTCTGGAATACCCGATATACAAAATCAGCCTGCGCATTGGCCCCAATATACCTCTCGGCCAGCACTTTCAACACCTGATCCTGATCTTCTCCAAATCGGTAATACATGCTCTGCGGTTCGCTGAAATAGGTTGTCATTGATCGCACACATCCCTCTCACATTGAAATAAAATCTTATCCGAAATAAAACGTCCAACCGGGCAGCTCAGACCCATATTCTGCTGTGGCAGGATCTAGAGATATAGCGCTTAACCTTCGTAAGGAACGCCCTTGCCCTGAACGTTAATATATTCTATTTTACTCAGGCACCAATTAATAATCCCAGTATAACTGACATGTTCTATGGTGGCTACAGATTTTTGTTTACGCTTACAAATAAATTCGAAGCGCTACTTTATGTCTCGTCCGTTGAACTTATATTTGAACATTCGTTTAAAAAAACAGAAACCGTTACCGATATAGATAGTAGGTCGAAAAATTCCACTTTTTGTATCGGGAAGGAAAGATGCACATTGAATACTCTTGAATCTCTGGTAAATGCTATGCCTTTTGTTAGCCAAATGTTCCGTGACGACATATCCATATCCATTAATGATCATGAGAAAGTTTTGTATTTTTCCGAAGCAAAAAGTCTGGAGATTGGCGTGAAGGTCGGAGATGAGCTGCATGACGATTACAAAGATTTCAAAATGCTCACCAACAAGGATACGCGTACCGTGGCACGCATGCCTGGTGATCTGCAAGGCAGACCTTTCGACGCCATCCTTATTCCCATCAAGGAAAACGATCAGGTCGTGGGCATATTGGGTGTGAACTACGCATTGGATAGTCATATGACACTGGAGACGCTGATCCGTGAAAATGAAACAACTATTCATGCGCTTGTCGGTGGCATTCAGCAGATTGCGGCACATTCGGAAGAACTCTCTGCAACCTCAGAGGAGATTCTGCGCAACTCCAAAAAAGCTTCAGAGAACTCGGTTAGTGTGTCTAAAGTAACAAACGTCATTCGTGAAGTATCGGAACAAACCAATCTGCTTGGACTGAACGCCATGATCGAGGCAGCTCGTGTGGGCGATCAGGGAGCCGGATTCGGTGTGGTTGCCAGTGAAGTACGCAAACTGTCCGATCATACGAAACAAGCAGCGGCTGATATCGAAACCTCTCTCGGTAGTGTACAGGATTCCATGAAACATATGGAGCAGGAGATCGGTCAGATTACAACCGCAACAGTAGATCAAGCCAAGCTCGTTAGCGAGTTTATGGAAAGCATTGAACAGCTTAGCGAGACAAGCGAGAATCTGAAAAAGTTCGTACATCAGATGCTGGCGTTAGAATAGTAGGCCAGTCCCGCAACAAAATGAAGAACAACCATACTACATGTACATAGGAAATGATGTTTGAATGCAACAAAGCCTCCGGCTACACTTCCCTTAACAGGAAGTCAGCGGAGGCTTTGTTTCTTTAATTGAGAGGATATCCCATTTATAGCCGCATGGCTGTTAGATCTCTACAGCAACGCCAAAATGGTCGGACACGACCGGCCCGTTTTTACCGTTCAAAACCACAGTGGAAGACTTGGCCTGAATGGGACGATTGGAGAAGATATAGTCGATTCGCAAATCGCGTTTGTTGTCTGCCCAGCCGGCAATGGCCTTCACCACGGTTGCTCCTTCATCCTTTTGCAATGCTGTGGTGTACAGGTCGTTCCAGCCTTTGCTCATCATATAGTCATAGCCTTCTCCACGCACTTCCGCGACATTGTTGAAATCACCCATTATATATAACGGCTGATCCATGTAGGGGGCAAGCTTGCTCTCTGTCAACTCCCACTGTCCCTTGAACGGTTCCTGCGCATCATCCCACCAGTTATAGTGTCCGTTCACAAACCAGGTTGCTTCACCTTGGACGACCGTCTGGATTCCCACAATCTTACGGGTCCGGTAATTGTTATAATCACGCATGTGGGACACGTATTCTCCAAAAGCCTGTGTGATCGGCGTCCGGCTAAGGATCGCCAGTCCTTCATCGTATTTTTGGAACCCGACATGTGCGGGAATCCACGTCCAGTAATATTGCTCTGTCAGCTGCTGAAGCAGGACGTAGGCGTAGTTGTCTTTTTTAATCACAGCATCCGATTCAGTCGCATAATACCGCCTCAGTTCTTCTTCAGAAAGCGCCGCTTCCTGCATGGACTGGTTAACCTCCTGCATGGAGATTACATCAAATTGATGTGTATTTATAAAATCAGCCAGCTGACCGATCTTGTTCAGTTGATCCTCTTCCGCCCAAGCGTGTGTGTTTAACGTCAGTATTTTCATATGCTCTCTCCTGTTGTTTGTAATATGACCGTTTCCCCGGCCTGCATCGTTCCTGAAAGGAATACATACGATAAGCATACACAATATGAGGCAATCATGCATGCCACTCGCTCACGGCACCTGCGTATTCATCCAAATTCATGTTTGTCCAAAAAGAACTTCATATTCTTATAACCCATGCACGGATTGGCTCATAACTGATATGATGGATACAACGATTTTACAACATCACGTCATCGACGTGGTGATTACTGAACCTATGTTTACCCCAGGAGATGGAATGATGAACATACCGAATAACATGAGGATGGATGATGCGCAGTGGCAACAGTTGATCAGGCAGGTTGCAGAGCATTTTAATAACCTGACGATCATGCGCGGATTCCAATATTATAAACAGAAACGTGTCGGACCATTAACCTATTCCGAACAACAAGGGATCTCGGCCGTTGTACAAGGATCGGAAGAATATGAGGTCACCCTGAGCATGCAATCCCTGTCTACCAGTCATTGTACCTGCCCGGTGAGTTCCGTATGCAAACACATGACGGCAGTCTTGATGAGTTATGCCGAGCAACTGGAGCGACCTGTACATGCGATTGTGAATGCACACTCCAGTACTGCGCTCAAACAAACGACTAAACCCGTCGGGGCCATGTCCGCAGGACGATCCAGCTACGCCGAAGCTGATGAACAACAGGATATGGACATTCAGGACAACCAATACAGTCAGATCAAGGAGCGTGCAACAGAGCTTGCCGCTCTCGAAATCTCGGAATGGCATGAGCTATTCCACTCCTGTCTGAGACGGCTGGGTACCGGCACAGCAAGCACATCCTACGTGCAGGAAGCAACGGACGAGTTATATGCCATTAAGCCAAGGCTGACCGCTGCGATGGACCAACTTTTTGAACTACATGTGCAGCTGCACCTCATACGATTCTGCGTACCGCCGGCTCGTAACTCAATTACGCATACCCCCGTGTACATGAGCTACCCTGCCCAGCTCGCGGTTGATGCACTTTTGAAAGACATTGAACGGATCTTTAGCCATCCGCTAGACTTGTCCGGTCTAAAGGGAAACAAGCTTGAGCAACTTTGGAACAGATTGTCTGAAACCTCAGCTTATTTACGTAAACAGATGATGCCTGAGACAGCAAGCATGATGTTCTTCACTCCGATCTATCGACAACTGTGGTTGAACTGGATCGTACCTGAGCTTCAAGGGTCGCGGGACATGTTAGTGTCGGAACAGACCATCTTAAATGATATAGAGCGCAATCTAACAGCGACTTCAGCACCTTCCCAGTCAGGTGGGAGTGTCTTGGGCAGCGCTCAGAGTAATGGAAGTAGTAGTGATAGACCAAGCAAAGCCGTATCCCTGCCTTTACCACTCGTACTCGCGCAGAGCTGGATGTATTTCCATGTAGGGCAAGACGATCAGGCATGGCAGCGACTCATCCATGGAAGCTCGGCCTATGGTATCCCGCCAGAACATCTGTTGCATTTTCTCCACGTGCTCACAGATGCAGCTGAATGGAAGCGGCTCGGAGATTGGTTGGTACAACTTGGTCCCCTGCTGGCGAATCGGCGTAACACACCTTTGAATGATTACATGCATCTGTGGGACACGGCCATTCAACATCTGCCGGATACAGAGAACCGCATGTGGGACACACTTGTCAGCATGCTCCCCCACTCTCGCCCAGCCTATGAGGATGCCATGCATTCTCGTGGTCAGTGGCGCAGGTGGATTGATTTTCAGCTAAGTACAGGGACAGAACCTCTCGAATTCCGCGTAGCGGTGCTGCAACCGATTGAAAAAGATGCACCTGAACTGTTGCTGCCCTTCTATCATCAGGCGGTGGAGCGTTATATCGGACATAAGAACAGGGACGGATACAAGGCCGCGGTGAAGCTGCTGAAACGCCTGTCCAAAATCTATAAAAAGTTGAAGCAAGAAGCGCACTGGGAGCAATTCATCACCACACTCGCCGTTCGTAACAGTCGGCTGCGCGCCCTGCAGGAAGAGCTTCGGAAAGGTAAACTGATCTCATGAGCTTAATTCATCCATACACTGAAACGATTGAGGTTCACGTCGCTTTAACCGGATATGGCGATGCTTTGTTTTACGGAGCACTCAACACACACCACTTTGTATCGGGACAGTCGCTTAAGCAGCGATTGTTCGCTTGGCATGCACCTTCCTTCTACGGTACCGAACTGGAAGTTCGGCAGATCGAGGAGATTGAGTTGGTTGTTCTGCCTGCAGAAGAAGTCATTCCCTTCTTTGCCGAGATGCACACGCTGCTTCATATTGAATGGAAGTGGGACGAGCAAGCGGAACATCTGATTCGACTGGCTCCTGCACTCGCAGCATCTGTTGAGAAACGCAAATACGTACCCAGCTTTGAGGCCTATCGCGCAGGACAACTTCAGTGGACCTGGGACCCGGACAGCTTGAAAAAGCAGGATCGGGCATCGCTTACCAAAGCGATTCAACAGACGGACGAGAGCTACGCGGAAGGGCTCGGGGCGGCTTACTCTGCCTTCGTATTCCAACGCTGGTACAGTTCGGAGGAAGCTGCGACCGATCTGCGGCGTGAATTTCCGCAGTTGTTCCCAGAGCGCGGTACTCTACCCAAGACAGCCGGAATGGACGCTCAGTCCTGGCTTGTATCCATTGGCTGGAAAGCGGATGCCGCACCATTCAGACCTATGCTGCAATTGCAGGAGCCGGACGAGGATGAGCCAGCTTGGCGGCTGCGACTGGTGTTGCAGAACAAGCTGGATGCCGCCATCTTGGTGCCCGTCATGCTGGATTCACGCGGCAGACTTGAAGGCGAATGGCCAGAGGTATGGACACCGTTCATTCTGGATCGCTCCGCCGGATGGCTGGATCAGCTTCGTGCACATCTGCCACGTCTTGCAAGCTCTATTAGCGGCAGACGGGATGTGCTGAGTGATCCTTTGGAAGATCAGGAAGCCTGGCAGTTCCTTACACAGGATAGCGGCAGGTTGCTGGCAGCAGGTTGGCAAGTCTTGCTCCCGGGTTGGTGGGAAGCAGCCCGGAAGAAGAAACCTAAGCTGCGCGCCAAGGTGAAGCCAGAGGAAGGCAGTGAGCGGGGACAGTCCTTCTTCGGACTGGACTCAATTATTCATTTTGACTGGCGCATTGCGATTGGTGATACGGATCTCAGCGAAGATGAGTTCGCCGATCTTGTGGCCCGTAATGAACGATTGGTTCGCTTCCGTGGAGAATGGGTTCCTCTCGACCCCGACCTGCTGGAACAGATACGTCGTGCCATGGGCGGTGTAGATCGGGAACAAGGACTCTCATTTCAGGATATTCTGCACCTGCATCTGCTGCACAATGAACAGCGGGAATATCGCAACCAGAAATGGAAGGAAGGACAACAAGCCGAGGAAGAGCAGCAACCACAGGATGATCAGAACATTCGGCTGGAAGTAGAACTGAATGAGCACCTGAATCGGGTCATTGCACAACTGGGAGGCGGACAAGGCGGTGCGCCTTCCCTGCCCATTCCTACAGGGCTTCATGCCGAGCTGCGATCGTATCAGAAGGAAGGTTTTGCATGGCTTGGTTTCCTGCGCAGATTCGGCCTTGGGGCATGTCTTGCCGATGATATGGGTCTCGGGAAAACCATACAGTTCATTACGTATCTATTACACATCAAAGAACATGAACCACGTAAGCCAGGACAGGCTCCGGCACTTCTGATCTGTCCAACTTCTGTATTGGGCAACTGGCAAAAGGAGATTAGCCGCTTCGCACCCTCCATTCATGTCAGCCTGCATTACGGAGCACGCCGATTAAGCGGGGAAGAATTCCGGGAGCAAACGGAACAAGTGGACATTATCATCACGTCCTTTGCTACGGCTACACTCGATCAGGAAATGTTGCAGACATATACGTGGTCATGCATCTGCCTCGATGAAGCGCAGAATATCAAAAACGCCCAGACCAAACAGTCCCTGGCCGTCCGCAGCTTCCCGGCAAAACACCGCATTGCCATGACAGGCACACCAATCGAGAATCGGTTGTCCGAGCTGTGGTCGATCTATGATTTTACGAATCCAGGATATCTGGGCAGTGCCCGAGCATTCCAGACTCGCTTTATCAGTGCCATCGAGAAAGACAAGGATGAGCAGCGGATGCAAGATCTTCAACAGCTCGTGAAACCGTTCATGCTGCGCCGCAAGAAAAAAGATCCGAATATCCAGCTTGATCTGCCAGACAAAAACGAGATGAAGACATACATTCACCTTACGGGTGAGCAGAGTGCATTATATGACCAGTCCGTGCAAGCCCTGATGGATAAAATGAAAGAGCTGGAAGGTATCAAACGCAAAGGTGCGATTCTGTCGGCACTAACTCAGCTTAAACAATTGTGTGACCACCCTCTGCTGCTGACAAAAGAAGCTTTGCCGGAGGAACTGCCCGAGGACGGCACATTAACATCTTCTTATGATGTGTACAGCCCGCAGGATATGGCGATGCTGATCAGCCGTTCCGCGAAGCTGGAACGACTGATGGAGCTTGTCCGTGAATTGCGGGATGAGGGCGAGCGATGCCTGATCTTCACCCAATACATCGGTATGGGACAGATGCTGCAACAGGTACTGCGTCAGGAGTTGCAGGAACCTGTGCTGTATCTGCACGGGGGCACCTCTAAGACGGCAAGGGACCGCATGATTGAGGAATTCCAATCCCGAACACTGCCTGAGGACAAGCAGCCGTCCGTCTTCATTCTGTCCATCAAGGCAGGCGGCGTGGGATTGAATCTGACCGCAGCCAATCATGTCTTCCACTTTGACCGCTGGTGGAACCCTGCTGTGGAGAATCAAGCCACCGACCGGGCTTATCGGATGGGTCAGACCAAAGATGTACAGGTGCATAAGTTCATCTCTCTCGGTACATTGGAGGAGCGGATCGACGAGATGTTGGAGAGCAAACAACAACTTAGCGATAACATCATCACAAGCTCCGAGAACTGGATTACGGAACTGTCGACGGACGAGCTGAAGGATCTGTTCACTCGGCGTCGTGACTGGTCGGGGTAACCTGGCAGAAGATTTATAGTACAGGCCAAACCCGGATTTCAGAGAGATAAAACAAATAAAAAACACAAAAAGAGCGAAGTTTCGGAATTAAAATTCCGGCTCCGCTCTTTTTGTATTGTTGCAGTTAATCATCCGTTCTTAACGCATGTTACCGATGATGGATGATCTTGAATCCTGCATTTTTTTGATAAAGTTTGTCATTACGTCAAATGCTTCATTACGCTTGTTGGACAGGGACTGCAGACGAAGCATGTCCATCTGTTGGGAATTGCTTGCAGCATCAATTTGGCCTTTCAGCTTCTGAATAGCTGCTTCATCCCCGTTTTGTTGAGCTATCGACAATTGTGCATTCAAATCTGCAATATAATTGTTACGGTTCTGTACTTCCTGAATTTGTGTCTGCAATTGGGCATCCAATAATTTGGTGCGTTCTTGTTGAACCAACATCAAAGCAGTTTCGATATCCATACTTTGAATATTAGCCATAGAAATACTAGAGATATTCGAATTAGAGATTGTGCTTGCCGAGGCTGAAGAGACGATGGAGACTGCAGCGACAACAGCAACTGCTGTTGAAGCGAAAAATTTACCTGAACGTTTCATTTGTGTTCCTCCGAGTCCCTATGTAATATGTACCAGTTTTTTGTTGGTATCTTCCGCCATTCTAAATCAAAAGAACTAGTTGTTCAATCAAATTATCATCAAATTTGAATTAATTTTGATAACCCTTACACATGCCTACCTCCGCTTACAAATTGAGTAAATTAAAAAGAACATTATAAGTAAACGTGCATTCTTGAGAGCATATTAACTACGACTAGATTGTTCTTTACGCCTACGCTTGAAAGTAACAATGGAGATCGAAGATACGTTCATGATTTTACTTTAGAACATGATTATGTTATGTTTAATAATATATTTTACACAATTTAATTTTGTGATATTTAATATAAATGATGTTATACACTTTACGGGAGGTTTTTATATGAAAAAGATACTGGTTGTACTAACAAACGTAGATAAATACGCAACGAAGGACGAACCTACCGGCTTGTGGCTGAGCGAAGCAACTCACTTTATTGAAGAGTTTGACCATAATGACAATGTTCAGATCGATCTGGTTAGCCCTAAAGGGGGTAACGTACCTCTTGATCCGAAAAGTCTCGGTGACTCCCTGGATGAGAGCACCAAAGCCTATTTCGAGAACGAAACATTCATGAACCAATTGAAGAACACGTTGAAACCTGGCGAAGTGAATGCAAGTGATTATGATGCGATCTACTTCACAGGGGGTCACGGTACAATGTGGGATTTCCCGGACAATGCGGAACTTCAAGAGCTTTCTCGTGAAATCTATGAAAAAGGTGGCGTTGTGTCCGGTGTGTGCCACGGGGTTACAGCCCTGCTGAACGTGAAGTTGTCCAACGGCTTGCTCTTGATCAAAGACAAAACCGTCTCCGGCTTCACGAATGAAGAGGAAGCATTGGCACAACAAACCGAATATGTTCCTTTCCTGCTGGAAGATGCTTTGAGAGAACGTGCCGCACAGTACGATAAAGCTGCTGCCTTCAGCTCTTATGTCACAACAGATGGCCGCGTGGTCACAGGACAGAATCCGCAATCTAGCAAAGCAGTAGCTGAAAGTGTTAAACAATTGCTGGGTCTGTAAAATAAACCGATCGATCCCTCTCCTCCCCCCAGGAGATCATATAGATGTAAAAGCAAAACAGCATGTGATCCGTCATGACCTGACAGAACACATGCTGTTTTTTAATGATTTGCTTTTGTCGAAGCTTCCGTCACTGTTCCTGTAGCCAGTCGCTTCACGATATAAGGCACGGTCACCGATGTCAGGATCACGGCAAACGCAATCTGAGCGATGGCTGTGTCCACATAGGGCGCATATGCCGGATTGAACCCGGCAGCCATTGAAGGTACCACCATAGACAATCCAGCAACCGAACATGTCGCAGCTGCTGCATAACCGGGCCGCCTTAATAACGCACGATCGATTCCAATGAGCGGCAGCATGCAGATCAGCAAAAATAACACCGTGACCAGCAAACCGGATAGACTGGATTGAAATGCAATGCGCAGATCAATATTGGACCCAAAGCTTGTGCCCAGGAAAGGCAGCAGAATCAGTGTTCCCGGAGCGAACATCTTCTGTATATTACTGTCCAGATTGCCAAGCAATATGCCGATGAAGAAAGGCACCAGGGTAGCAAGGACACTGAGGTAATCGATACCGACCCCACTTGCCGAATTCAATATCATAACCGGAATAACCGGTACGGCAATCAGATTCAGAATGCCAAACGCGGCACGATCCACATCATCTCCATACGTATTCATCAAGGCCAGATATAAACCCGGATTACAACTGGTCAGAACAGCAATGAAAGCTACCGCAGACACGCCTCCAACCCCACTAATGCCAAAAAAGTGTACAAACGCCCAGCCGAACAGACAGCTGATAAGAATACGTGAAATACAAAGTACCCCTGCTCTTTTCAAGGTCACCAGAAGCTGTGACAGATTGAGCTGTGTTCCGGACACGAGCAAAATCATGCCAATCAGCACCATGGTACCTTTCGATGTGAATAGTGCTGTCGTTGGATCTCCGATCTGAAACAACGATGGAAACACCGTGTTGACGACCGCGGCGGCAAGCATGGGAACAATCAGCAAGCCGCCGGGAATTTTTTTGATTCGGCCCAGAATATTCATGACCTGTTACAGTTCTGCTCCGTTGGTACGGATCACATTCTGATACCAGAAGAACGAATCCTTCCGATATCTTTGCAGCGTACCATTACCGTAATCATCCTGATCCACGTAGATAAATCCGTACCGTTTGCTCATCTCGGAAGTCCCTGAACTGATCATGTCAATGGGTCCCCACATCGTGTAACCCAATACTTCGACCCCATCCGCAATGGCGAGTCCCATCTGTTCAATATGTTTGCTCAGAAAATCAATTCGGTAGGGGTCGTTGATCGTTCCGTCCTCATTCAGCTTGTCGTAGAAGCCTGAGCTGTTCTCCAGAATGAAGACCGGTTTTTGATATCGATCATAGACGAGATTCAACGTATACCGCAGGCCAATGGGATCAATCTGCCAACCCCACTCGTTTGCAGGCAAATGCGGGTTTTTGTAGACACTGTGTACGTTCCCGGCTGTTAATTCAAGTTGTTCGGTATCACTACTGGATATCATGGAGTTGTAATACGACATCCCCACGAAGTCAGCTGTATGTGCGCGAATATTATCCAGATCACCGTCCTCGATGTTCAACTGGATCTGCTTATTTTTGAAATACGTTTTACTATAATAAGGATACTCGCCTTTATTGAGCACATCCAGATAGAATTGATTTTTCATCTGATCATCCTGCTGCATCTGAAGTGCATCCTCCGGCTTGCATGTGTACGGGTACGTTGTAAAATAAGCCACCATACTTCCGATCTGGTTATTCGGATCAATCTCATGAGCCATCTTGGTTGCTCTGGACGCTGCTACAAATTGATGGTGCAGCCCTTGGAACAGCATTTCCTCATAATTCGGCGCATCATAATCAATGATTCCCAGCGTCTTGGCCGATGCCTTCACGCTCATGTTGATCTCGTTGAACGTCACCCAATATTTCACTTTGCCCTTGTAGCGCTTGAACAGCACATCACAATAGTTTACATATAGATCAATCAACTTGCGGTTGTACCATCCTCCGAACTTGTCCATCAGTACAATCGGTGTATCAAAGTGGCTGATGGTAATCAGGGGCTCCATGCCCTGTTTTAGACATTCATCAATAACCTGATCATAGAACTCCAGTGCCTTTTCATTCGGAGCAGCATCGTCGCCACCTGGAAATACTCTGGCCCATGAAATGGAATAACGGAATACTTTGAAGCCCATCTCGGCGAACAAGGCGATATCTTCACGGAAAGAATGATAGAAATCAATCCCCCGGCGCTTTGGATATTTAATCGTATCCGGGTCATTCCTGGCCTCTTCAATCATCTCCCAATTCACCCTGATCTGCTTGGTCACCTTGCGGTCGTTCTTCTCATTAAACTTCATCACTTCTGGAATGGTTAGGCTCTTGCCATCAACATTATAAGCACCTTCAGCCTGACAGGCAGAAAGCGCCCCGCCCCACAAAAAATCTTTTGGAAAATTAGAATGAGTCATTTTAGTTTCCTCCTGTTATTACGTGTTGTTTAAATGGTTTATTTAACGTTCTAGGGGATTAGCTTGATCAGCGCCTCACTCTCCCGGATCGGGCCGCTGGTCGCTGTAGTCAGCACGTCCCCATACTGTTGCATGTTGGTCACCACAATGGATGTAATGGTGTTATAACCTGCTGTCGTAATGCCCTCTGGATCAAACTCTACCAATAAATCGCCAGCCTTGATGGTCTGTCCCTGTTCGATATGGGCGGTAAAATATTTGCCTTTGAGGCTGACGGTGTCTACCCCGATATGAATGAGGATCTCGACACCATTCGCCGCCTTCAATCCGATGGCATGTTTGGTACGATAAAGGGCCTCGACTACTCCGTCAAATGGAGCATATACCTTGCCATCTGTCGGAACAATCGCAATACCTTTACCCATTAACTCTTGGGCAAATGCCTGATCTTCCACTTCAGAGATCGGTTTGATCTCCCCTGTCATCGGACTAACGATAAGCATGTCAGCAGATGTGGATGTCTGTGTTGATGCGGATGCTGGAGTTACCTCTGTGGCAGCAACGGTTGGATTGCTATTTACTCCACCAGTGGTTTGCTGCTTCAACTTGGCTCCTTCTGCATCTTCCTTGATGCCTGCCATCAGCGTGAAGACAAAACCGAGTACAACGGCGGCAATACAACCAATAACAACATACATGTAACGATCAGATGAATACGTACCAATTGCCAATACACCTGGAAGTGAAATAGCGTTCGCTGTGGTATGCACCAAGCTGTAGAATCCACCGACTAATCCACCTGCAAGACAACCTGCGAAAAAAGGACGTTTATATTTGAGTGTTACACCATAGATCGCCGGCTCGGTGATCCCGAACAACGCGGTGAATCCACTCGAAGCAGCCGCTGATTTCATCGTTTTGCTCTTTGTCAGTACAAACACACCGAAGGCTGCTCCAGCCTGAGCCAAATTCGCTGCCAGTGCCGTTGGTAACAGCACGGTTGCACCCAGTGTAGCCACTTGTTGAACCTGAATAGGCATGATGGCATAGTGCATACCGAACATGACCATAATCGGTTTGAAAAATCCAAGAATCGCACCAGCAAGGACACCTGCGGTTGAGAACAATGAATTAATGCCATTGGTCAACCAGTCACCGATATATGAACCTACTGGACCAAGCACGATTAGTTCCACTGGAATCATAATGAACAAAACAATCATTGGGGTAAGCAGGACCTGTAGAAACTTGGGAATCACTCGATTGACGATTGGATACACATAACTCATAATCCATACCGCCAAAATGATTGGAATGACGGAAGAGGAATATTTCATCAACAGAATCGGCAAGCCGAGAAAATCAATACGGTTTACACCCGTCTCAGCAATCTGAGCCGCAGCGTTCAAAATGGTTGGATGCATGAGTCCCGCAGCGAGAGCTACCGCCAAATAGGGATTCGTTTTGAAACGGTTTGCTGCACTAACTGCCAGGAAGAATGGCATGAAGTAGAAAATACAGTCCCCGATCATGTTAATGATCGTTAGGAATCCAGAGCCTTCCAAGTAACCCATGGCAGTTATAACGGTGGCTAAACATTTGATCATCCCGCAACCAACGAGTGCTGGCAGAACAGGCGTGAAGATACCTGCAATGGTTTCAAGCACGACATTGACGGGGTTACGTCTCTTTTTCGGTCCACTATCTGCAGACTCCATAAGTTCGCCAATATGGTCAGAGGTAAGATTTTTCATTTCACTGTAGACTGCATCTACCCTGGCACCGATGACAACCTGAATCTGCCCCCCGGAATTCTGTGCCTTAAGCACGCCTTCGAGCTGATCCAGCGCCTTGAGGTCTGCTTTGTGATCATCCTTCAGTACAAATCTCAAACGGGTTGCACAGTGTGTCAGACCCGATATATTTTGCTCGCCGCCAACGAGATCAAGTACGTTTTTAGCCAATTCTTTGTTGTTCATGACTCTTCTCCTCTACATCAATAAATTGGATATATAAAAAATGACCAAGCCGGGGAATCGTCATTCCCTACGCTTGGTCATGCCTGATCGAATCAGTAACAGTCCAATATGGATTATTCGGTTAGTTCCTTCACTAGTTCATTCCGTTGGTTCATTTGAGATCAATCGTTGAATATGCAAAATCAAATATAATTTTTCATCATCCGAACAGGTCCAGCCATAGTTATTTTTCAGGAAATCCGCAATCTTCTCCACACAAGCGAGTTCCTTCGGAAACTTCTCCTTCACCATCAGGAAAAGCGATTCATTCTCGTCTTTGAGCGATTTACCGCTCATCTGCCTCAGAATGAAATACCGAATATGTGTGGCAAAACGCATGAAATGGATGGAATCCTCTTGAAAGTCAATTTTGAGCGCATACTTGATCACGGACAGGATCTCGCCCGTAACTGTGGTTACCTTGGTGGTATCACTCATCTCTCCAGAGCCCACCTGGGCATTAACAAAATGCAGAGCAATCAGTGTTGTTTCGGCTGTCGGCAGAGCGATATCCGTTTTTTCCTGAATCAGCTTCAGCGCAGCCTCCCCCACCCGGGTCTCGTCCGGATAGAGTGTCCGCACTTCCCATTCCAGCGGATTTTTGATACGGATGCCTTCTTTGGTTCGGGTTAATGCAAAACTGATATGGTCAGACAGGGTGAGAAGCAGATTCGGGTTAAATGTTTTATTCAGGATCTGACTGCCCAGCTTGATGACTTCCTCCGCGAGATAAATATCCTCAATTGGAATACTGTTCAGCAGATCATACATCCGAATGTTCTTCGGAGCTACGAATATTTTTTCCACCAAGTCCGTCTCCGTCAGCTCATAAGGCGTTTTCAGAAATCCTACACCCTTACCTACAACAAATACCTCTTCGTTATGTTCATTAATAGCAATGGCCACGTTATTGTTTACTTTCTTGATAACCTTCAATGTTCTCACCCCCCAACAAAAATAAAAAAAGACCGAAAGCGATTACAGTTAAGCAATCGAATTCGGTCATGCCTGGTTTCCCCAGTAACAGTCCGTGTTATGAATATAAGTTTATTATAGTGCTGTTTTTGAAAAAGTCAATCATGCAATCTTCAGGATAAATCAACCTTTCTTAGCATTGAAGGGATCGTAGAGAACCGATACGTCATATATAACAACGCTCTTTTTTAAAAATTATAAAAAGAAAATGTGACCATATGCCCCGCCCGCCAGTCTAATTCATATCAAAACCAGCCAAGTGCTGACTTCATTCCTCCCAATACGAAAGGAGCTGTTATCCATGGATTCAACCGATCTCGTTAACCAGGCCATCCAAGGAGATCGTGAAGCCTTTATCCGGCTTATTCGAGACATTGAGAACGCTTTGTACAATACAGCAAAATCCATGCTGCGAAAAGAGGAGGACGTGGCCGATGCCATTCAGGAGACCATTCTGAACGCATATAAATCGGTGCCCACGCTCCGGGAACCCCGGTATTTCAAAACCTGGCTGTTTCGGATCCTCATCAATGAATGCAACACGATCCTGTCCCGCCGCTCTCTATCCACCGCTTATGCGGAGGTACCTTCAGAAAAGCGGGAGCATTCTAGTCCCTACGATGAGGTCGATATGCGAGAAGCAGTAGACCGACTGGAGGAATCGAAACGAATTGTAGTCGTTTTGCATTATTTTGAGGACCTATCCCTGCGTCAAGTCGCCGATGCGCTGAATATTTCCGAAAGTGCAGTGAAAATGAGACTTACTCGGGCAAGGCAGGAGTTATATCAAAAATTCAAAAATTTTCGGGAGGTAAACTTACATGTCAAACCCGTTTAATATCGATCAGGAATTAAAGAACCAAGCGAAGGAGCGTCCTCTGATGTCTGAACTTGTGCGTAACCGGATTGATGCCACACTGGACTCTCTGCCGGCTTCCCCAAACACATTAAAAACCGAACAAAATTTGCGCTCCAGTCGCCGGAACAAGCGATGGAACAAGGCTGCAGCTGCGACGATCGCAGCCGGAGTATTGGGCGTGACCGTATTTGCATCCGGCTTTGTGTCACCGGCCATGGCCGCCTCCTTGCGCAACATCCCACTTGTAGGAAGCCTCTTCAGCTCAATCGAAGCCGATATGGGTCTGCGAACGGCGGGCAACGACGGCTTGACTACCCCTGTTAACAGCAAGGTCGCTTACCAGGATGTGAAGCTGGAAGTCCTTGAAACGGTTTATGATGGTACCCGTGCTGCATTCCTGGTTCATTTCACTGCGCCGAATCTGAATCAGGGTGAATATGACAATGGCAAGGACATTGTGAAACTGAGCAGTGGTATTGAGAATGTCTTTTTCAAAGTCGACGGGTCCCTCTCGGATAGCGGTATGTTCTATAGTTCGGTAGGAGAAACGCAGCCGAATACACTGCTCTTTGAGCAGGTCATTTCCTCCGATCAGGGAACGGCAC
This sequence comes from Paenibacillus sp. FSL R5-0517, assembly GCF_037974355.1. NCBI lineage: Bacteria > Bacillati > Bacillota > Bacilli > Caryophanales > Paenibacillaceae > Paenibacillus > Paenibacillus sp. FSL R5-0517. The sequence goes on along the minus strand of NZ_CP150235.1, from coordinate 292,455 downwards.
AATTGCCGGATCAGTTCGAGGCGAAGGTTCAATTGACGTTGCAAGGCATCGATCATGAGTTCGAGTTGACGGTTCCTTTTGCCAAATCAACAGAAAACGTTCATCAGGTTCTGCCTAACACAGCCATGACCAACGATGTGTATACAGCCGCTGTTACGGAAGCGGAGGTTACCCCTGTCACCACCCGCTTAACTACCGTGATTGGGTTGAACGATAAGAGTACACTTACGGCAAAAGAGGAAGAACAGCTGCGTCACATCGGATTCGCCGTCTATGATGATCAGGGGCGGCAGCTAACCGCTCTCAGCGGCGAAGGTCTATACGAGGGGAACCAACTGAAATCGGAACGCATATATGCCACAACTGCCAAGGATGTAAAATATCTGATAGTGAAACCTTTCAAGATCAAGGATGATTTTACGGAAGAGGTTAAAGACACTCAATTCATCAAGGGAATGGAAATGAAGATTCAGCTTCAATAGCCTGATCTCATTTCCTGGTGAAGGAGCCATCGCATGTCCATCCAATATTCAATCTCATCTCCCATCGTACTTGGTCCATTATTCGTTCTGGTCCTGCTCGCCCTGATGCTCCATGCCAGGGTGAGCAAAACCAGATATACGGTCAGACAATATGTGTCGATGCTCACATTTTCCATATATATGTTGAGCGTTATGCACTTTGTATTTTTCCCTATCGACGTGAACATCGGAATCTATGCCAATCAGACCCCATGGTATCAAAGCATTCAATGGATTCCGCTTCTGACTGCAGATGCACCAAGCTTTCTCCTCAACATTGTGCTGTTTATGCCACTGGGGTTCATGCTTCCTTTCATCAAGCCTTGGATTCACTCGATACGAACAGCAGCATTCGCAGGATTGAGCGTAAGTTTCCTCATCGAAATAACACAGTTGCTGCTCCGAGCAACCTTAGGCAACGGTCGCAGCACCGATCTGAACGATTTGATAGCCAATACAACAGGATGTGTTCTTGGTTATGTCATCCTGAATATGTTCACAAAAAGTTCCATCGGACAGCGCCTGCTGGCCCTATGGGAGTCACCACGGGGAGTATCATCCAAAGATATGCAGTAAAATGAATATGAACAAGCATAAAGCCCCTGAAGGCAAAACATGGTCCATGCACCAAGATGAAAAAAGCCGTCTGCTATGGTACAATGAAGGAATTGTGTATTCAGAGACAGACATGTGGATAAAGGCCATGAACGAAGGATTTCTGATGCGCTTTTATCCATTCATCATGCTGCCATTTTAGGGAGGCTTATGGAACAACCATGCTCATTATTGGTATCGCCGGAGGAACCGGCTCCGGTAAAACGACGGTAGCTCGCTCCGTCATCGACCGTCTGGGATCAGGTAAAGTCACGTTTATATCCCAAGACAATTATTACAAAGACCAGTCGCAGCTCACACCTGAGCAACGCCGACTCACCAATTACGATCACCCATTTGCATTCGATAATGATCTGTTGATTGAGCATCTCACTTTGTTGAAAAAAGGCCAAGCGGCGTATGCTCCCGTATATGACTTCACCATAGATAATCGTGCTGCCAATGAGACGGTTGAACTGGCACCGAACCATATTGTCATTGTAGAAGGATTGCATGTGCTGATTGACGAACATCTTCGCAGTCTGATGGACATCAAAGTATTTGTTGATACCGACTCCGATGTGCGCATCCTGCGCAGAGTACTGCGGGACATTGAAGAGCGCGGACGCACGATCCAATCCGTGTACAAACAATATCTCGAAACGGTAAAACCGATGCACGATGCTTTTATCGAGCCATCCAAAAAGTATGCCGATATCATTATTCCAGAAGGCGGACATAATGAAGTAGGTATTCAGATGTTATCCATCCTCACCGAGAAATATCTCACCGGGGAAAATTGGAACGGCGCTTAATTTGCTGCAAAGCAGCACAACAGAAATCCAGGTTACGATACCGCGTAATCTGGATTTTTTGTTAATTATTCATTTATAATAATCCCATAATTGAAAGGAGATCTCTCCCTATGGCTACTTTTGAAGAGTTCATGCAGCATGACATCCGGGTTGGTACAGTGGTGGAAGCCGAACCCTTCCCCAAAGCTCGCATACCCGCTATTAAAATGACAATTGACTTCGGACCACTTGGTCTTAAACGCTCCAGTGCTCAGATTACCCAACGATATACGCCTGACATGATCATCGGCAAACAAGTTGTTGCTGTAGTTAATTTCCCACCTCGCCGGATTGCGGGTTTTGTCTCTGAAGTACTTGTGCTGGGCGGCGTGCCGGGTGAAGGCGATGTAGTCTTGCTCACACCAGATAGCACATTGCCTAATGGAACACCGATAGCCTGACTTTATATTGAATAAGAAGATATGGGCTTTTCAAATGTTTGGAAATCGAGTATTCTTGATGTATTGATGGTTTATGAAGGAACTACATATGTTAAAGACCTTAAAGCATAAGGCTATGAATCTGCGGATTCGTGGCCTTTTTTTGTGTTTTTTTGAGGGAATATAGGTCTGGAGAATTAGTAAGAGTGGTGTGGAGGGGAGAAAACATATTGATAAATCATACCAACAGCCTAGTATTACATGGTAGAATATTCATTAATATCACAAATTTAGTATCTAGTAACCTAAATCGTACATACCAAATACAACAAACGACAATGGAGAGGAGTAAGATTCATGAAAAAAATGATGATTTCCGGCGCAACGGCATTGGCTATATTAACAGGGGGGATCGTAGGTTTTGGAGCCATTGGCAATCCTGTAGAAGCTGCACAAGCTACAACTACATTCAAAGACGTTCCGGCTACACACTGGGCATCGTCAGCGATTAATTCGGCCGTGGAACAAGGTTATTTCAAGGGGTATGCTGACGGGACATTTAAACCAAGTTCACCGGTTACCAAAGCTGAAATGGCAAGTATCCTGGGCCGTTTATCCGACCAGCCCAATGCATTGACTCAGGAACAAAATAATTTCACGGACATACCTGAGTGGGCAAAAAGTGGTGTCTCTACGGCTATTGCAAAAGGTTTTATCAGCCCTTCTCATTACAAGGGAAAATTGGATGCACAAGGTGCTCTTCAACGAGGCGAGATGGCTACTTGGCTGACGCAAGGGCTAACCGTGGTTGATCCTGAGTACAAACAAGCACTCTCTGATGTGACCAACACCGTTGTGCCTGCAAAGGAATATTTCACAGGTAAACTCGCAAGCGCACAAAAAAATGCAGTCGCTGTTGCACTGGGAACGGGACTGATGAGTGTAGCAAACGATAAAACATTTGGTGTCGATCGTACGACAACAAGAGCTGAAGTAGCTGTATTGATCGCCCGTTATGCAGCAGTTGCGAAGACAAAACCTGCTGATTTTCAGGGGCTGAATGAGCTGCGAGCGGTGGGCTTGACGGGAACGAATCTGAGTATTATTGCGCCATCTTACAAAAAAACGCCTGAGAAAAAGGTTGGACCCGACGTTGACTACAGTGAGGTTACAGACGACTTCTCGAAAGTTCGTAATAAAAATATTATTACAGATACTAAATATGCCGATCTCAAGATAAAAAATTGGATTATTGTTAATACCTTTGCAAAGGGTTCTGAAAGGAGTATTTATTACCCGGTTTTTGTAGATGAGGGATACACCTTGGTACGAGGAGCTTATTATTCTTTTGCGGAACTTGAATTGAACGTGAAAAGTACTACCATGAATGCACTACAAGCGGGAAGTTTACTTAATTCAGCAACAATTAATCCTATGAATTCTCCAACTTCGAAAGCCTTTGCTGCATATGCTGGTCCCGTAATTAATGATTTCACAAAAACTAGAGGTGTATTCGCTGTTAATAATCCAGTCTACTGGAGTAGAGGACTCTTACATTTTGATAAAGAACTTACTTTTGCTGTCAGTCTTGTGACCAAAGAAGGACCCGCTTACAGCGTAATAGCCACAGATTAGAGGGATTATATTTGAAGGGAAAAAAAGCTGTTAAAAAAATGGCGTTGTTCGTGTTATCACTCGTATTACTTGTATCATCAGTAACTCAGGCCTCTGCAGGTGGAGGACCTGGAATTAAACCGGAAATAAACACATCCCATATGGAGCCTTCTACACCAGCGAAGTCACAAAAAAAGGTGATCCCTGTTGAAGGGAAAAAGAAAACCAATATAGGTGTATATATTTACCAAATTGACAATCTAAAATGGAAGGTTGATGGCCAGTGCAATAACATCGAGCTAGAAAACGATCCCACCAAAAATCTTCCGGTATCTTCAACAATCTGTGTTGACCTTGATTTGAATAAAGATGTTTATATTCCGACTGAGTACTTTGATAAAGGAGGTGAAGCACATTCTTCTACGGAAATAACTGATAAATCTAAAGAACCTCACTACATGGATAATACAGCTTACTATGAGCCAGGGCTGCCCATCTTGGTTTCTGTTGAATCATTTACAGGTCGTAACACAAAATTCACCACTCAAATTGGTGGTGCTATTCCACCTATCAAAACGGAAGAATATTACCCTTCCAAATGGAATGCTGACTATCAATTCAACACAGATTTATATTGGCGGGCCGTTGCTGAAATAACCAAAGAGATCAACCTCTCCGCTGGAGGTCAACTTAGCTTGAACCAGTCCAAACAATTGAATGCAACCGTCAAAACCAAAAATGGAGATGGAAACTTTGGAGCAGAGACCAATGTGAATACCGGCAGCGGTGGTACAACGACTTGGGAATCTTCCAATCCTGGTGTCGCTACGGTTAGTAACTCCGGATTAGTTCAAGCCGTCAGCAGAGGAACAACAACTATCACCGTATTGTGGAAGAAGGATGATTTTGAGCTAACTACCACAACCAACATTGGCGTTGAAGAAGATCCGGGCCCTGGAGGTGATGGTGACGGTAACGGGGGCGGTGGTGGAGGTTGCACACCAACGATTGGACCACCTTCAGGTGGAACCATCATGAGCATGAATGATCTCGATCCAAATGCCAACGGAGTTATTAAGTCAGATAACAGAGATAATGAGACATTCAATGTATTAAAAGGAATCCCTACTTCCGAATCACTCTACACAAATGCCTTTGCTGACAATTATCTATTTAAACATGCCTGGGCGAAAATGAGCGGTAAAGTTACATACAACTGTAATGTCACCATCTCGTACGACAGAGAGTGGACAGTACCTGGACCAGAGGAATGTGATGATGATGGTTGTAGACCAGGGACACCTGTACCTGCGAACGACACGGTACCCAAGCCATACAACTTCCAAATCACAAGAGACTACTCCTACTGGAAAATTAATAACTTGGAAGTATACAAGATCGCTAAAGCAACCATGAACAATTACGCTTTGCCCGGTGAGACCGTTACGATGAATCCATCAGGTTACACACCACCAACACTGGAGTCTAAAAATGATGAATCCGTAGAAAGCCATGTACGACCAGGGCAAACCACTTCAATCTCATATGCTCCACCCAAACTTACAGGAGGCTTGAACTCTCCACCCAGTGTACCTGATGATACATCACGGTTAAAAGGGATGGCTGAAACAAACACACCTCAAAGTAAAGTGAATAATGATTTGGTGAAGTTCAACAACACAACCATTATGAATGATGTAGAAGCAACCAAGGATGGACCAACGCCATCCAACATTCCCAATCCAACGACGATTGGTCGCGATGTCTTGTACAAACCGGGGAACATGATCAGCAATTCCCTGTTGAATAAAGCCAGCACAACGAGTTCGGGCGAGATCTATTATGATTTGCTACCCGGTAACGTGAACGGTGGTGCCAATAAAATATTGCCGATTAATGGTATCAACACCGTTACAGTTCACACCCCTGTTGTTAACTACGCCTGGGTGTCGGATGATCAGCCACATAATCAGAAAACGATACCGGACGCAACCAGCGCCGCACTCATTTTGGAACGTCCATTCATTGTGCGAATCCCTACATCAGGACAGCACTTGGATGCAGCAAGTTATCCCGGTTATGGGAATCGGGACTATGCCAAATATTTTCGAATTAAACAGGTGCAATTCCCGTTTGATGTCTACAACGCAGACCGGAGTCAGTTTATTCCCGCCAAGACATGGGTCGATATTCCGGTCAATCAACTGGATACCACATTCTATCTCCCTGTGTGGGTAGACGAAGGGAAATATCATATTACATTCCGCAATATTGCAGAGAATGCGCCTGCAAACTTTACCGAGCAACAGGATGCCAATACTAATCTGGCGCATCATGTTGCAGCAGACACCGTGCCGGTAGATGTCATCGGAAGGTTATATGATTTTCACGTCACGGATATCTCTGATTACAACTGGGAAAATGTATTTCGCAAGCGACTGGGCAGTCCCGAATCAACGGGCCTTAGCTACTGGGCTGGAATGAATAGCATCGATGGTGATCCGCGGGGTAACCTGGCTCCATTTGTATTACCCATTCGACCAGGAATCCATCCAGTGCAGGGATTCGCTAACGCAACTGTAAAGACAGGGTACCATTTCAAGTTCGATCTGAAGACCAAGGGCAATATGTTTGGCAAACAGGATGGTATTCGAATTACACCCACTTTTGCTTTTGTGAGTAAAGACGGTTCTTCCCGGCAAGAAGTAGATCTGTACTATCATCGAGGCCAGGAACGCCTGATTCGCATTGGATCGGCACAGGATCTGGAGAAACGATTTGTTGTCCTGAACTCACGTCTTCGGAATGTTCCCGGCACAGAGTTAGGCGATACCGCACGTTATCAGTATACTTATGAACTGTCAGCGGAAGAACGCAACCAGCGTACGTTGGCGGAACATATGGTTCACCTGGTCGATCAGACTTCCCATCAAAAAACATGGGTGGGTCGTTATGACTGGATGATCCTGTCTGCTCCAATTCGGACACTCATTGGACCCAAAACGGACATTCCTTCCGGGGTCAATGTAGACCGGGCTAATGCAGCAATCCAGCGCTGGTACGGGGAGTACAGCTTGCCTGCGGATGTATATGCCGTACCAAAAGGTATTGATCTGGAGCCCCTCGCCCGACAGAATCAGCTGGATGAGAAATCGAATATTTTTCTGAAGAATGGTTATATCGTGGTGAACTTCAATATGGAGAGCTTGCGGAATGGAACTACAGAGACACCCCATCTGCAATACATTCATGCACCATTGATGAATCAGTGGCAGATGGAAGGTTTCAACAAAACGCCATCAGACGTCCAAGGCAGAACCTGGCCTCTGAAGGATGGTGATATTGTCTTTTACCATGCTGATCAGTCCAGCCGGAATGATTTCCAATCCCAGGTACCACACTAGTTCGGGATCACCCAATAAAAAACAATCACGTCCCAACTACACACAACGTTCCTGTTATACCACAAAAGGGTTACCCTAAAAGTCATCTGTGAACTTCTGGGGTAACCCTTTTCGCATCATTCTATTGATATAATCTAATCAGACCATGACGAAAAGCCGCCATTGGTATTATCCTGAAAGAACCTTCTGAAAAACCTTCTCCTTCTCCTGCTCTTGTTCTTGCTCCCGTTCCTCGTCCCGCTCCTGCATCTTAAACTTCATTTCTCTCACGGACAACACCGAGGCCATCAGGCTCTGGGTATAGGGATGATTCGTTGAACTAGCCAGCTGTGAACTCTCTACAACTTCGACCACCTCACCCTGGTACATGACGGCAATTCGGTCGCTCACTTGCTGGACCACTGCAAGATCATGCGATATGAAAATAGATGAGATTCCTGTTTCCTTTCTCAACTCCACCAACAAATCCAGGATCTGCTGCTGAATGGAAACATCCAGTGCCGAGGTGGCTTCATCGAACAGGATGATGTCCGGCTCTACTCCAATCGCACGAGCAATGACTGCTCTTTGCTGCTCTCCCCCGCTCAGTTCATGCGGATATTTATCCGCCGTAGCGGCAGATAATCCTACCCGTTCCAACAGCCTGAACACTTCCCGATCCGCTTGTTGGCCCTTCATTACTTTATAATTAATGAGTGGCTCCCGAATAAAAGCTCCAATCTTCATTCGCGGATTAAAGATAGCCGAAGGCTCCTGAAAGACCATCTGAATCTGCTTTCGTTGCTGGCGTAACACATTCCCATTCAATCGAGTAATATCCTGTTGACGATATTGAATCTGCCCTGAAGTCACTCGCTCCAAATGGGTTACACATCTCGCCAGTGTGCTCTTCCCGCTACCACTCTCCCCGACAATCCCCAGACATTCCCCGGGATACAGCTGCAAATGAACAGATTTCAGTGCATCCACTGCCCTGTGTCCCTTTAACTCATAGGTTTTGCACAGATTTCTCAGTTCCAGAATCGGTAACCCCTTATGAGCCATGAACATTTCCCTCCAATTCAGGTACAGCACTCAGCAGCTTGCGAGTGTATTCATGCTGAGGATCGGATATGACGCGGAAAGTATCTCCCATCTCAACCAATATACCGTCCTGCATCACACCAATTCGGTCTGCCATATGCGCTGCAACGGCAATGTTATGTGTTACGATAATCATGCCTGTCCCTTGACGGGAACGAAGTTCGCTCAATCGGTTCATCACTTCATTCTGTGTCGTCACATCCAGCGAACTCGTCGGCTCGTCCGCAAGCAGAAGCTCTGGTTCCATCGTAACCGCCATGGCAATCGCTGTGCGCTGTTTCATGCCTCCACTAAGCTGCGAAGGGTAGGAACGCATAATCCGTTCGGGATCATCCAGTCCCATGTCCGCGAGCATACTCTCAGCCAGAGTATAAGCTGCTTTTTTGGACAAGGTAAAATGAGTTCGAATCGCTTCAATATACTGACTGCCGATGCTGCGAATGGGATTAAGATAGGAACCACTGTCCTGAAACACCATAGCAATCCGCTTTCCGCGTACTCCGCCCCAATCAGACTGTGAATCACGCAATAGCACTTTATCCTGAAAAGAGATCACTCCCCCGGTGTATTGACCACCTTCAGGTAACAAGCCAAGCAAAGCCCGAATAAGGGTCGACTTTCCGCTACCACTTTCACCTACAATCCCGATAATCTCTCCCTTATTCATGGAGAAGGACAGGTCCCGTAGAGCCAGAGAATCCCCCTTGTAGGTTATGGACAGATGATTGACACTAAGCAAGGGCTCCATTACTGCCCAACCTTAATATTACGATCCAGCAGGTAGAAGTCGATGGGATACATCGTCGCGCCTTGCACGGTACTTTTACTTACAATATTAATCGGGGTATAGGTCAAAAACATATAGGCTGCATCATCCAGAATCATCTGCTGTGCCTCTGCTGCAAGGGCATACCTTTTCTCCACGTCAAACTCGGAATGAAGACGAGTAATTACCTCATCCAGCTTCGGATTGCTATATCCGCCCACATTCCATTCCGCACCCGTCATGAAGTAGAAATCCAGAATATACTGCGGGTCACCCGTGATGCCTGTATTAATACTGGTCAAAGCGAGGTCGTAATTTCCGCTCTTCTGATGATCGGTTAGATCCTCATAGGAGGTCATCTCCACTTGAACGCCAATCTCTTTAAGCTGGGACTGCATTGCAGCAGCCACAATCGAATCAGACTCGTAAGCGGAGTTCAGAATCAGCTGTAGCGACAGCTTCTTGCCATCTTTTTCACGAATGCCATCGCCATCTGCATCCCTGTAGCCAGCCCCATCCAGCAACTGTTTGGCTTTCTCCGGTTCGTAACCATACCCTTTGATCTTGTCATATCCAAAAGGCAGCGCCGAGGTAAATGGACCTTTAGCCGCCTGACCTCCCACCAGCGTATTGGCATACATCTCCCGGTCTACACCATAAGAAATCGCTCGGCGAACCTCCGGATCACTCAGTAGCGGTTTGGTTGTGTTAAACCATACAAACTGGGTACGCAGGCTAGGAATTTCATCAATGGTGTATTGACTCTTGTCCTGGAATAACGTCAAATTGCTACGTCCCACGTTACTGGCTACATCAATCTCTCCAGACTGCAGGGCAAGGGCACGTGTGCTATCATCCTTAATATATTTCAACGTCAATGTGTCTACATCTGCCGCACCGCCCCAGTACCCGTCATACTTTTTCACCTGGATCTCCTGATCCGGCGTATAACCTGTCACCATAAATGGCCCCGTGGCGATAGGCTTGATCTTGAATTTGGATGTATCTGCACTCGTATCCACAATGACAAACAGTGGCTCGGCAATATTACCAAGCAGGGACGCATAAGGCTCTTTCGTTCTAATCGTCAGATCTTGTCCTTCAGCAGTCATTGAGGCTACGGGCACAGTTGCTTGTCCTCTTTCATTTAACGCGATGGAACGTTCTATCGATTTTTTCACCGCGTCGGCAGTTACCTTATTTCCGTTATGAAAAGTTACACCTTCTCGAATATGAAAGTGCCAAGTCATGTCATCCACTCGTTCCCAAGAATCTGCAATTTTAGGGACCAGCTTCATATTCTCGTCAAACTGGATCAGTGTCTCCCCAATCGCTGCACGCGTCAGCGTCCAGCCATTCCATTCTTCTGCCGGGTCCAGACTGCTGCCAAGCCAGAACAGAGCCACATTCAAATGAGTTGGTGTACTTGTCGAACCCTTGTCCGTACCCGCCGACTTCTCCATTGCACCAGACGAGGTCGATGGATTATTGGCGGTGCCACAAGCTGCAAGCAAGAACACAACCAACATGGATATGAGGGTGAGCAACATTGATTTTTGAAAATTCCTCTTCATTCTGGTTCCTCCAGTTAAGCAGTATTTTTCTTGGGATCAAGCACATCTCGCAGACTGTCTCCCAGTAAATTAAAAATAATGACGGTGCTGAATATCGCCAGACCTGGATAAACCAACAGCCATGGTGCAGTCTGCAGATATCTTCTGCCTTCATTTAACATGGCCCCCCACTCGGGGTTCGGTGGCTGCGCGCCAAGCCCAAGAAAGGACAACCCCGAGATGGACAGCATCATGCCTCCCACATCCATCATCGCCATGACGATGATTGGAGACATCATATTGGGCAGGATCGTCCTGCCGATGATCTGTATTTTACGTGCTCCGCTGAAAGCAGCGGCAGCGACATACTCCTTTTGCTGAAGGGAAATCACCAGGCTTCTGGCCATCCTTGCATACTTCGCCCACCAGACAACCGACAGTGCCAGAACCGTATTGAACAATCCCGGCCCAAGCATCCCCACCACAGCGATCGCAAAAATAAGCCCCGGAAATGCCATTAATGTATCAGACAGGCGCATGAGCACCATATCCGTCACCCCCCGAGCGAAACCGGCGATGACTCCAATCGTTACACCTAACACAAACACGATGCCAATCATCATAAAGGTGAGCAGCAGCGAGGTACGTGCACCGTACAGAAGACGAGATAATACACAGCGGCCCAGTTGATCGGTTCCAAGAGGATACTCGGCGCTGGATGGCTGCAACACTTTGGCAAAGTTCGTTGCAAGTGGGTCGTGTGGTGCAAGCAGCGGTGCAACCATGGCAAGAATAATCCAGAAGGCGGTCAGAGACAGCAGGAAGGTGAACCAGCGATTCTGCAGTAATACCAGTCTGAAGGCTCTCATCTATATATCCACATCCAGTCGGATTCGGGGATCACGAAGATGAGTCCATATATCAACCAGCAGATTCAGGGCGACATATATGATCGCCATCCAGATGACATATCCCTGAATCAGCGGATAATCCCTTGTGAAAATCGCATCTACAGCCATCTGTCCAACACCCGGCCACACAAATAAACTTTCCACAATCGCTGCACCACCTAACAAAGCACCTGTTGTCATACCCATAAGGGTAACGATCGGCAGCAGGGCATTGGGAAGAATATGACGAAAAATAATGATCGATTCCTTCACACCTCTGGATCTGGCTCCGATCACATAGTTCTGGCTTGTCTCCTCAAGCAGGATCGCACGAATCTGTCTGCTGTACTGGGCAACAAGTGGAATCGCGAGTGTACATGCAGGTAGAATCAGGCTGTACCATCCGGAATTGCCCATCACCGGCAGCAGCTTCAGCTGTACGCCGAAGACCAACATGAGCAACATACCCAACCAGAAGCTGGGCATCGATAATCCGGCAAAAGAGAACAGACGAATGACGTGATCAAGCCATTGGTTACGATAGACAGCCGACAGCATCCCCAATGGAAAGGAAACCAGTATAACCAGAAACATGGCGCTTCCTGTTAGCCAAAGCGTTGCCGGGAGCCGTGCCATCAGCACGTCCAGCACTGGACGATTGTATTTATATGATGTACCGAAGTCCCCAGTCATCACCTGTCCCAACCAAGTCCCGTACCGATAGAGAAAGGGCTCGTCCAATCCAAGCTCCGACCTCACCTGCCTGACCAGCTCATCAGATGGCGTTACCCCTGTAGACATAAGCATAAGTCTGGCTGGATCTCCAGGAGACAGGTAGGTTAGCAGGAACGTCAGGAACGTGATGCCGAACAATACGACTACCAGTTGCATTAATCGTTTAATGATATATCTGCTCACGTGTTCAAACGTCCTTCCCCAAAACTTTATGTATATGCCATGATGTTCTCCGTCCATAGCAAAAAAGGCGTCCCTCTCCGTGTTACTGGATGAGGACGCCTTAAATAAACAGATTTTCAGAAAAAATCATGCTCTCTAAACACCTTCCTATCTCCCGTAGGGTACTACTGTGTTTGTTAAACCTGGCAGGTCTCCTGGCTCCAGAATCATCGTCACTTGCAGCTCCTTCCCGGTCTAAACCAGTGGATTATCGCTACCTAACTCCTCTGTTACAGTGGCGGGACCGCGCCGGTATTACACCGGACTTCCCTATTAAGCTTTCACCCTGACGGGCAAAGCACCAAGTTCCACATATTCAATTACACTTCTGTATCAGTATAGCGGGACAACGTTTAATGATCAAAACTTTTCTTTCAAATTTGAAACACTAGGTGCGTCTAATCGCGAATTCTCGACCCCTTCGGAGATACGCCCGTCACACGCTTAAACATCTTGGAAAACAATAATGGGTCCGTATAACCGACAGAATGGGCCACTTCACTGACCGACAGCCCTGGATTCTGAAGAAGTTCGGCAGCACGATTCATACGGTACTCCAGAAAAAATGACTGTAGCGACATGCCATATCGCTCTTTGAATAATCCCGATAGATATGTGCGATCCAGCCCCACGGCTTGGGCAATATCCAGTATGGAGGTTCGCTGACTGTACCTGTTCTCCATAAATTGCACCGCCTGCCGGATGTATGTTTCTTTGTTTGAAAGGAGCTGCCCGACCTCTTCCTTCACAGGTGAAGAAGAGATTAATTCTGCCATCAAGCGGTACAAGAGACTCTGGTTCAACACATCACCTTCCGGTCGCGTGGAAGCTTGGACCATCTCCGTATACAACTGTTCCATCGTAATCGTATCATGGACATCATATATCGGGCGCTCCGGGCTCAGTTGGGCACGTTGCATGAATGCTTTGGCTTGTACCCCTTTGAAGCCGAACCACGAATACGTCCAGGGCTCCTTGGGATCTGCCTCATAATGAATAAGCGTATCCGGGAAAATGATAAAACCCTGTCCCTCGCTAAGCTTGTATTCCTGGTCCCCCATGTACACGATGCCCCGTCCTTCATGGATGTAATGCACAATATAGGAATCACGTACACCCGGTCCCCAATAATGGGCGGGTTCACACGCCTCCCACCCGAAGAACAACAAGACAAGTTCCATCTGTGTCCAGTCCGTGGCTACCACATTCATCTCTATTTTTCTCATTTTATGCCCTCCCTCCTTGTTTCCTTCCGAGGCTCACCATCTGTATGTCTAATTAAATTATAACAGCTAAAGGACATACATATTAGTTGAAAACGGAAACAAAAATGGGATTATGCCATGTTTGAGAGGGGTTGAGCCATAGTTATATGTGCCGAATCGGCCTATAGTTGGGGTACAACATTTTTCAGGGAGGCTGAATTTAAGATGAACAAAATTACGTTTCTCGGTGCGGGAAGCACCGTCTTTGTCAAAAATGTATTGGGTGATGTCATGATGACCGAAGCACTTCAGGATTTTGAGCTGGCATTGTTCGATATCGATGCTGAACGTCTGAGCGATTCAGAGCGTTTGCTGACCAGTCTGGCCCGTTCACTCGGAAGTCGTTGCGTCGTGAACGTATATCAGGACCGCAAAGAAGCGCTGCGCGGGGCCAAATATGTCATCAACGCCATCCAGGTCGGTGGATATGATCCATGTACCATTACGGACTTTGAGATTCCGAAAAAATACGGACTACGTCAAACGATTGCAGATACCCTAGGTATCGGTGGAATTTTCCGTAATTTGCGGACGATTCCGGTCATGCTGGATTTTGCCCGGGATATGCAGGAAGTGTGTCCGGATGCATGGTTCCTGAACTATACCAACCCGATGGCCGTGCTTACCAATGTCATGAATGTGCATGGTGGGATCAAAACCGTAGGTTTGTGTCATAGTGTGCAGGTATGTGTACCACATCTGTTTGATGCACTGGGGATTGATCAGACAGGTGTTGTGGCTAAAATTGCAGGGATCAACCACATGGCGTGGTTGCTCGAAGTTACAAAAGACGGGCAGGACCTGTACCCTGAGATTAAACGACTGGCGAAGGAAAAACAGCAAGAACAGCATGATGACATGGTTCGTTATGAACTGATGCAGCGTTTTGGCTATTATGTAACGGAATCCTCCGAACACAATGCCGAATACCACCCTTATTTCATCAAGCGGAATTACCCGGAGCTGATTGAACGCTTCAACATTCCACTGGATGAGTATCCACGCCGCTGTGTGAACCAGATTGAAGGCTGGAAAGAAATGCGTACCAAGCTGTTTGCCAGCGAAAATATTGAACATACCCGCAGCCGTGAATACGCATCGCATATTATTGAAGCCATGGAGACGAATAACCCGTACAAGATTGGCGGCAACGTCATGAACAACGGACTGATTACGAACCTGCCGCGTGAGGCATGTGTCGAAGTACCTTGTCTGGTCGATGGATCAGGAATCAGTCCTACCTACATTGGGGATCTGCCTCCACAACTCGCGGCATTGAACCGGACAAACATCAACACGCAACTGCTGACCATTGAAGCGGCAATCACCAGCAAAAAGGAACATATCTATCATGCGGCCATGCTTGATCCACACACGGCTGCTGAGCTGTCTATCGATGACATCGTAGCGATGTGTGATGAGCTGATTGAAGCTCACGGCGATTGGTTGCCAAAATACACGTCATAATATAAAAGCACCGTTCCTTTGCAGCCAAAGGGGACGGTGTTTTGCTCTTCAATAACGCTCATTCGCTGAGGCGTGCATCACATCACTATTATGAAATGTCTCGCTCCCTTAAACCTTATTCGGCAGGAAGCAAAAAGCGATAACCAATGCCAGGCTCCGTCTGAATAAATCGGGGCTTGGTTGGATCTTCATTTAATTTCTTGCGCAGATGCCCCACATATACCCGAAGATAATGGCTGTCGGACTCATGATGATGCCCTCCCCATACTTGCTGCAAAAGCTGACGCTGGGTGATGATCTTCCCCGCATTCGAGGCGAGCACCTTCAGCATCTCATATTCCGTTGGTGTTAATTTGACCAAAGTCCCCTCCAGTTCGACTTGCCTTTGGGCCAGATCAATTGTGAGTGATCCGAAGCGCAGTATCGGCTCATCCGTCGTTTTGGCTACATGACGCAGCGCCACCCGAATACGGGCGACCAACTCACCCATCCCGAATGGTTTGGTCACATAATCATCTGCACCACCATCCAACGCGGCAATTTTGTCTCCCTCCTGATCCTTCGCTGTCAGCACGATAATGGGCACTTGTGACCATTCGCGAATGCGGCGAAGTACCTCCATACCAGACATGCCTGGCAAACCCAGATCAAGGATGATCAGATCCGGATGTACAATACTCGCCTGAATAACACCCTCTGCGCCCTCCCCACACTCGTGGAGTTCGAATTGATGTGCCTGAAGAGTGACCTTGAGCAATTTGCGAATCTGCGGCTCATCATCGATCACCAGTATGCGAGCCCCTAGTGGTGCATTCATCTTATTCTTCAACCTCTCCTTGTTCTGAATAGGGAAACCGCGATCCGTGGGCCTCCATGGGGAGTTCTATGCGCATTCTCGTTCCCCCGCCCGGATTCGGCTCTGCCACAATGGTACCTCCGTGGACTTCCACAATGCCTTTGCAGATCGCCAGACCAAGCCCTGTTCCTGTCACATGCCGAGTAGACTCTGAGCGATAGAACTTATCAAATATACGTATTCTTTCCGCTTCCGGTATACCGACACCTTGATCATCTACCTGGATCGTCAATTGACTTGGACTCTTATTACTCGTCACAGTGATGATAATCTGGCTCTCATCAGGCGAATATTTGATGGCGTTGCTGACGATATTGACCAGCACCTGCTCCAGCAAGACTTCATCTCCGTAGATGAAGGCCGGATCATCAGGCAGTTCAACTTGAATGTTGTGATGCGGACTGAATTCCCGAACTTGTGTCAGTACAACGCTAATTATGTCTCCCACGTCACACCATTTCCGGTTCAGTTGCAACATGCCGCTCTCCAGCCGAACCATACCCAGCAGATTCGTGACGAGACGATTCATGCGCAAGGCCCCATCCCGAATGTTGCCTGTTAATTCTCTCCGATCCTCGGGTGTAAAAAGAGTATCATTCTCCAACAATCCCGTAGCCGAGCCGATAATGGCAGTTAAGGGCGTACGCAATTCATGAGAGACAGAGTCCAGTAGCGCTGTACGTATGCGCTCCGATTCGGCAGTGATCTGCGCCAACCGGGCCTCTTCCGCCAGCTTCACTCGAGCAATGGCACCTGCGGCCAGTCCACCGCATGCCTCCAACAAAAGAAGCTGTTCTTGTTGCTCATGAACCTCACCAGCTTCCATGCTCACGGCGAGCACGCCATGTATCTGCTCCTCTGTGCGCAGAGGTACATATAGCCCGGGAGATTCCCGCAAAGTGGATGATCCCTTACCTGCGATCTGTCCGTGATGATACACCCATTTTGCAATGGCAATCTCCGACTCTCCATCCCCCCAGTTATCCTTCTCCCCTTCTGATACGGGTGAAGAAGAGCTTGTAACCAGTAGGTCCCCCTGACCATCGGGAAGATACACCGCTGCTGGTTTGCCCAAGGTGAGCGAAACCTGGGTTGCTATATTCACCTGTAGCGTATTCAGATCGGTAATGGCTGTCATCTGACGACTCAATGCGTACAGGGAGTTAGTTGTGGCTTCACGTGCTTTTACCATCTCCAGTTGTTGTCGCAACCGACCTGCAAGACTTGCTGTCAGGATCGCCACCGCAAGATACACGACAAAAGAGATGAGATATCTCAAATCCTCGACCGTAAAGCTCAGATATGGCGGTACAAAAAAGAAGTCAAACATAATGACACTAAAACTCGCGGCATATACAGCGGGACCCATTCCCCAATACACAGCACTCACCAGAACGGGGAACAGGTATACAAGCGCTACGTTAACCAGATCAACACTCATGCCAATGGCATGAAGCAGCAAAGTTAGCAGCGTCACCCCGAGGGTCACCCATACATATGCCGGAACCCGTTTTCCATGGGATGCCTGCATTTCTTTTTTTATTCGTTCAGACATCATCTATTCACATCCCGCTCCGTTCCTCATCGTAATCTGCAACGATTAATACATCCAGATGCCGCGACAACCGTACAAGTCGGTTGACCACCGAACCTGAGCCGCGGTAGCCATTCAGCCACCACACCCGTCTTGCCTGCCCGACCACCAACTGGGTTGCTCTCGCCTCCGATGCCTTTCTTGCCAAAATCTCAGGTACTTCGCGCAACCTTGGACTGTGATGGATATGAAATTGACCGCCAAGCCGAATCGTCAGTTGCTCCAACGCGTCCAGATGGCACTTCACTTCGGCACTCATGGATTCACCGATGTGGATATGATGTACGTGCCAGATGGCTTTTAGACGATAAGCCATGCGGAATCCACGCCGAATTAGCCGCTCGGCATGACGATCACTGCTTACACATACAAAGACCGCTTCCTGTCTGCGCCAAGGTCCTCGAAGTGTGAATTTGGCCTGTTGTGCTTCAAGCCTTTCATCCACGTCATCCGCCAGTTCGCGCAGGGCAAGTTCACGCAAGGCAATCAGATTACCGATTTTGAAGAAATTCGCAAGAGCTTGCTCGACCTTGGCAGTTGCATAGATTTTACCCTCCCTCATGCGCTGCCGCAAGGCCTGGGGCGCCACATCAATCAGCTGCACCTCATCCGCCATCTGAATGATCCGATCGGGTACGGTCTCGCGGACACGAACACCGGTAATATGTTCAACGGCATCATTCAGACTTTCGAGATGCTGTACATTCATTGTGGTAATCACTGAGATGCCTGCATTCAGCAGGATAAGGACATCTTCATAACGCTTTTGCCGGACACTTCCGGGCACATTCGTATGCGCCAGTTCATCCACAAGCACCACTTCCGGACAAAGACGCAGAATTCTCTCCGTGTCCATCTCTTCCAGCCGAGCCTCCTGATAAACTCGCTGCACGCGGGGGATCACAGATAAATGACCTATCTGCTCCACGGTTTCTGCCCGTCCATGTGTCTCCAGCAAACCGATTTGCACATCGATGCCCTTACGGAGCAAATCATTGCCTTCCCGCAGCATCATGTAGGTTTTGCCTACACCTGGTGCGGCTCCAATATATATTTTGAATGTGCCGCGCTGAATCTGGCCAATCTGTTCCTTCATTTCCTGCTCACTTAGTCTGCGATATGTCAGTGACTCCACTTCGTTTACTTTGGCCGGGACCACACGTTCACCCTCCCGGGCCGCTCGATCAGCAACCAGAAACAGATCCACACCACGTAATCTGCGTAGCAGTGAGTTAACAACGGACCCTTGCCACAATTCCTGCCAGCGCGTATGCCGGGAATGTCCCATCACAATCCGGGTAATCTGGTGCTCCATTGCGTAACGCGCCAGCGTAGATGGGATGTTGCGACGGTGTAATATAGACAACTCCTCCATATGGCCGCCAAACTTCTCCACCAGCTTGATCATATTGCGCCGAAATACGATTGCCTCCTTGGTTAATGGCTGCTTCATATTCCGAAAAACCACCGCGGACAGATCACCATTCAGCCGTTTGGCAATCTGTTGCCCACGCCGGATATAGATGGAGCCGTTCCAATGATATTGCGTGGACACCAGAATCCGTTCCAGAATGCCTGTTGTGACGGTAATTCCCATCTCCTCCCGATGCTCACGCAGGGATTCATTCACCCCTTCTGCAACCAGTCTCAGGGCCAGTTCGCGCAGAATACCCAGATTGCCTTGGCGAAATACAGCTTCTCCCTCATGCCCCTTCAAATGACCTTCTGCCAGACGGCTCAGTATGGTTTCCGGCGTGACGTCAATCAGCTTGACCTCATCCGCAAGTTCCAGTGTATCCGCGGGTACGGTATGTTCTGCTGCGATACCTGTGAGCTGCCGTGCCAGCTCGGTATACCCTTCCAGCTCATACACATTCACCGTTGTCATGACACTGATATTGTGTCGGAGCAAAAACTGAATGTCCTCCAGCCGGGTAGCATGCCGGGCGCCTTCCCGGTTGTGATGTGCCAAACCATCTACCAGCACAACCTCAGGATTACGCACCAACAGTGCATCCAGGTTCAGATCCTTCATCTCTGCATCATCACTCTGGCGCAACCAGTGAATGCTTGGAATTCGTTCGAGTGCGCCAAGCTGCTCTACCGTTTCCGGTCTGCGCATCGTTGATACGGCACAGATGACCACATCAATGCCCTGCTCGCGCAACGCATTTCCTTCACGTAACATGTGATACGTTTTGCCCGATCCACTGACGGGTCCGATGTAGATTTTGAGCGTACCCTGCTGCAGCTTCTTAATCATCTTCAGCATCTCTTCCGGTGACTTGCGCTTGAAGCTGTCTTCCATCCGTCTCTCTTCCCCTTCCCTTTATAATAGGATTAAAAAAAACGGAGAAAGCCCCTCACGATATGTCGTGAGCAGGCTAATATGTTAACTCGTTAGTTCAGTTCAGCTGTCAGTGCCAGATTCAGAGCTGTTACATTCACACGCGGTTCCCCGAATATACCCATCTGACGACCTTCCGTATACTCATGTACAAGTTGCACAAGCTGCTGTTCACTAAGCCCAGTAGCTTCGCTAATACGCGGGATCTGTGCCTCAGCGGCTTCGGGAGAGAGATCCGGGTCAAGTCCCGAACCTGAACCTGTCACGAGATCAGCAGGGATTTGCTGCAATCCCGGGTTCTCCTGCTGGAGCTGAGCCATCTTTTCCTTCATCTCACTGATATACTCATCCGAAGCTACGGCACGATTCGAACCGGCTGAAGCCGTTGGGTCATAACCGGCATTTGATGCCCGGGGCTGGAACAGCCCCGGCGATTGGATTTCCTGCGCCAGCAGTGACGAGCCGATAATTTTCTCATTTTGCGTAATCAGACTGCCATTCGCCTGCGCAGGGAAGAGAAGTTGGGCTACGCCAGTCGTTACAAGCGGGTAGATTAGACCGCAGATCAGCATCAGCACGACGGATAGCCGTAAGGCATGTAAGAACATGTTCATACAGATCACTTCCTGAATTCATTAGGATAAAAGGACAATTTCGCTAAACATTGCGGTGTATCAAGCTTTAGTTCAAAGTTTCAATGCGAGATCACATCGTTTCTCAAAGAATCCCCGACAGAACCATATCAATGAGCTTAATGCCGATAAAAGGGACAATTACACCACCTACACCATAGATGAACACATTGCGCCCAAGCAGCCGTTCGGCTGACATTGCCCGATACTTGACCCCTTTCATTGCGATAGGAATGAGTAGCGGGATGATAATGGCGTTGAAGATGAGCGCCGACAGGATTGCGGACTGCGGTGAAGCCAGATTCATAATATTTAACGCCTGAAGCTGCGGCATGGCGAGAATAAACATGGCTGGGATGATGGCAAAATATTTCGCGATATCATTGGATATCGAAAAGGTTGTAAGTGCACCGCGTGTAATCAGCAGCTGCTTGCCAATGGAGACGACCGACAATAGCTTGGTCGGGTCGGAATCCAGGTCAATCATGTTAGCCGCTTCCTTGGCCGCCATGGTGCCCGAATTCATCGCCAGGCCCACATCGGCCTGCGCCAGAGCAGGAGCATCGTTCGTACCGTCGCCGGTCATGGCGACGAGTTTGCCCTCATGCTGCTCTTTTTTGATCGCCGCAATCTTATCCTCGGGCTTCGCTTCGGCAATAAAATCATCCACACCCGCTTCCAGGGCGATGGTCGCTGCGGTTAACGGATTGTCTCCTGTACACATAATGGTCTTGATGCCCATGGCGCGCATCTCAGCGAACTTCTCTTTCAGCCCTGGCTTCACAGTGTCTTTCAGATAGATCACACCATAGATGCGATCATCGATGGCTACAGCAAGCGGCGTACCTCCGGCCTTTGCAATTCGATTTGCGATCTCATCCAGATCCCCCGGTATACGGCCTCCTTCGGAAGCGATATATCTTTTGATCGCATCTACCGCGCCTTTGCGTATCTTCATTCCGCTACTCAGATTGAGACCGGACATCCGGGTCTCTGCCGTAAATTCCACATTTTCCGCGTGTGCATACTCCGTCTCCGGCCAGCTCTGGCCTTGTCTGCCTGCCAGTTCTACAACAGAACGCCCTTCCGGGGTCTCATCTCGCACAGAGGCCTGTAAAGCAGCTTGCGTCATCTCTGACGAAGTAATGCCCTGAACGGGAATAAACTCAGATGCCATGCGGTTGCCGTAGGTGATCGTTCCTGTTTTGTCCAGAATCAACGTGTCGATATCCCCTGCCGCTTCCACCGCTTTACCCGACATGGCGAGCACATTGAACTGCGTCACACGGTCCATCCCGGCAATACCAATGGCAGACAGTAACCCACCAATGGTGGTTGGGATCAGGCAGACGAGCAGTGCGATCAGGGTCGCCATATCCAGTCGAATACCCAAGTAATTCGCCATCGGAACCATTGTCAGAATAACGATCAGAAAGTTCAGGGTTAATACGGCGAGCAGGGTTGTCAGCGCGATTTCATTAGGTGTTTTCTGGCGCTGTGCACCCTCAACCAGAGAGATCATCCGGTCAAGGAATGACTCCCCCGGATCGGTCTGAACACGCATGACGATGTAATCCGATACGACACGTGTACCTCCGGTAACCGATGAAAAATCGCCTCCCGCTTCCTTGATGACCGGGGCAGATTCTCCCGTAATAGCCGATTCATCAATGGAGGCCAAGCCCTCTATAATCTCACCGTCCGTCGGGATTAGTTCACCAGATTCCACACGTACCATATCGCCTTTTTTCAATTGGGTCGAAGACACGTGTCGGATGGCTCCATCCTTCTGTACCAGATTGGCCATGGTGTCCGACTTCGTCTTGCGTAACGTATCCGCCTGGGCTTTACCTCTACCTTCAGCTAGTGCCTCCGCGAAGTTGGCAAACAGCAGCGTGAACAGCAAAATGAAAAACACGGCGATGTTGTACCCGCGCCCCGCCTCGGATGCGGTGAAGAGATCCGGATTGATACACAATAAGAGCGTGATGAACGTGCCAACCTCCACAATGAACATGACCGGATTTTTGATCATGACCACTGGATTAAGCTTCTTGAACGCATCCCGTGAAGCCTGAAGTATCATATCCTTGCTTAGCGACCGTTTCGATCCGGGATCACGTTGAATATGACCGCGATTGTTATCCGGCTCATTGCCCTTCGATCTAAGCATTTCTGTATCCATGTGTTGCATCTTCTGCTCCTTCTTTCGTTCGACTGCATTCATCGTGCATTGCCACCTCCATACGTTACGTCCTTACACCAATTCCGCTGTAATCCCTCTGTCATATCCCTCATTGAATCATCGCCAGATGCTCTGCAATCGGTCCAAGGGCAAGCGACGGAAAGAACGTGAGTGCGCCGACAACAACAATCATCATGACCAGAATGCCCGCAAAGAGAGGTGTGTGTGTCCGCAATGTACCTGTGGTTACCGGTACAACTCGTTTGGTGGCAAGCGAACCGGCAATAGCGAGCATGGCGATCATGGAAACGTACCTTCCCAGCAGCATAACGATACCAATCGCGATGTTGTAAAAGTCTGTATTGGCATTCAGTCCGGCAAAGGCCGATCCATTATTGGCTGCACCCGAGGCAAAAGCATAGAGAACTTCGGTCAGGCCATGCATGCCCCCGTTCGAGATGGACACAATGGCTTCAGGCCGCATAAGCGCGATTGCCGTTGGCGCAAGAATAATCAAAGGATGAATGAGCAAGGCGATGGATGCGAGCTTCACTTCTTTGCCCTCGATTTTTTTGCCCAGGAACTCCGGTGTACGCCCCACCATCAATCCACAGATAAACACAGCCAGAATCACATACAACAGTCCGTTGATTAGCCCTACCCCTTTACCGCCAAACACGTTATTGAGCATCATCTGGGCCAGCGATACCATGCCTCCAAGTGGAGTGAGCGATTCGTGCATATTGTTGACTGAACCTGTAGTAGCCGCTGTCGTTACTGCCGTAAATAAAGCAGACTCGGGTATGCCGAACCTGACCTCTTTGCCTTCCATATTGCCCTGCAGACCCGTTGCATCCAGCGCAGGTACACCGCGATATTCCGAGACAAATACCGTGGTCAGCATCACAAGGAAAAGAAAACTCATCGCTGCGAACAAGGCCCAACCCTGCTTCCGGTTATTGACCATCAAGCCAAAGGCGTATACCAGTGCCGTTGGCAGCAGCATCATACAGACGATATGCACCAGATTGCTCAGAGCCGTTGGATTCTCGAATGGATGTGCAGCATTGGTTCCAAACCAGCCACCACCGTTGGTGCCAATGTGTTTGATCGACTCCAGTGAGGCGACCAGTCCACGTGTGATCGTCTGCTGCGCGCCTTCAAGCGTTGTTGCGTTCACCGCTCCCGCGAGCGTCTGAGGCACACCCTGGAACACGAGGAACAAGGCCACGATGAAGCTCAGCGGTAAAAAAATACGTGTAATCGACCGTACAAGGTCGACGTAAAAGTTCCCCAGTTCATCCCGGCGGCCTACCAGCCCGCGAATGAACGCAATGGCTACCGCGAATCCCGTCGCTGCCGACGTAAACATCGGGAATGTCACGGCCAGCATCTGTGACAGGTACGACATGGCGTTCTCGCCCGTATAAGACTGCCAGTTCGTATTGGTCATGAACGAAACGGCTGTATTAAATGCCTGCGCCGCTGGCATATTGTCAATCCCATCCGGATTGAGCGGTAAATATTTTTGCAGTCGCAGTACCAAAAACATCAATATCAACATTACGAAGTTGGAGAGGAGAACGGCCGTGAGATATTTTTTCCACCCCATGGACTCATTCTCCCGTACCCCCATCACGCGATAGAGCAATCGCTCCGGCCGGCCAAAAAACCGATCCAGTCCCGTTCGCTGTCCATCGAACACGTTTACTACATATTTTCCCACCGGCTTCACCAACAGCAGGATGATCAGCAGCGTTACCGCTACTTGCACTACACCGATACCCATATTCGTATTTCCTCCCTATTCGACGTCCGCTTGTTCCGCATTACGTACAGTGTCAGCATCAGAATTTCTCTGGCTTCACCAGCACATAACCGAGATAAATCACCAGTGCGAGTACAATCATGCCGATGGCAATCATTCTGCTCCCCCTCTCTACCCTCAAGCCTTTTCGCAGAATTTCACAAATCCCCAAAACACCGCAAACAGCAGCACAACCAATCCAATCATCGTGGCATCATTCACCATGCGCCCTTCCTCCCTCTCTCTACCGTTCTCTGCACCTGCTACATGTAAAATCGTAATATGAAACGCTGTAAAAAAGGGGTAAAGAATTGCCTTCACAGGTGTAAAAAAAGCGTAAAAAAAGACCCGCACTTCTCAGCTATGGGCTGAAAAGAACGGGTCTTTGAAGGGTATCTATTTATCCAAACGGATGCTGTGCCCACTGCAATAATCTCTTTTTCGTGATTTTGCCATGGGATGTATGTTTAACAACTTGCCCCTGATCGAGCAGAAGCACCTGTGGTGACTCATGGTGAATCTCTGTCTCTTCCGCAATATGGCGGGACAAAGAGCGATTTTCAATCACTTTGACGATGCGGTAATCCATGGGATGTTTGGGATCTGACGCATTGGTGCCTACAAACGCGATAAATTCTCTGTACGCTCTCGCACTTATCGGACACGTTGTGCTGTGCTTCAGGATAAGCACCGGATGATCCTGCGAGCGTTGAAGGGCCTCTTGCCAATCACCCGGTTTGTGCAATTCTCGAACATGTTCGCTGAGCATATCTTCCTGGTCCGAACCCGCACGTTTGCTAACCACCGAACCAATGACAATGCCAAGCGCCAAGCCAAAAGCAATCCCAAGTCCAAGTTGCTGTGTAGCCGTACCAATGCTGACTCCCAGGGCAACACCTATAGCAAGCCATACGGCTTGATGATTTACCTTTTTATCCATACAGATCTTCCCTTCACGAAATATGTATATCAAGGCTATACCTTCCCACCTTACATTCTGATCAAATTATAGCATAGGCCTCTGTGAGCAGGCGTAGATAATCTTCGTCTCCGAGGTACAGATTTCAGTGATTGGATTTAAGCAAAATGCTCATTTGTGATACACTGGTTGTAATTTGGAAACGATGAACATGAAGAATGGATTGGAAGGGCGGAAATTCCATATGACATACGCGTTTATGATTGAACCACAGGATTTTATCACGCTGGATAATGAAGATGAACTGATTGAGAAATGTCAGGAGTGGGGCCTGCTTTCCGGTAAAGCAACCAAACTCAAAACGTTCTATTATAAAGGAAACGGATTAAATATGCCGTGCACCATCATTGGATATGTCGATCACATGGCAGCCGTCATTCAACTGGATAATGGACAAAAACATTGCATTCACCCGTCGTATCTAAAGGAAATGCAAGCGTCCAGTTACAGCGCCAGAAGCGTAAGTAATGCGGGGTCAGATCGCAGCACAGAATCGTCAACTTCGGATACAATCGCACCAGTCTCTGCTGATGTTACGCCAACTCCAGAAGATACGCTGGATAACCCGGATGAAATTCCGGCTAATCTGGATGATTCGGACGACACGGACACCGATGATTTCTCCTCGGGGATGAAGGGTGATCCGGATGGATTAGTAGAAGCATATGTTGGACCTCAGTCCGGGGCATCCGGTGAAGCCAAACCCAAAGCCAAAACAGCGAGCAAGGCCAAGACCGTTAAGATTGATCTGCCAGAAGGCAAAGTGAAG
This sequence comes from Paenibacillus sp. FSL R5-0517, assembly GCF_037974355.1. Classification (NCBI taxonomy): domain Bacteria; kingdom Bacillati; phylum Bacillota; class Bacilli; order Caryophanales; family Paenibacillaceae; genus Paenibacillus; species Paenibacillus sp. FSL R5-0517. The sequence continues at coordinate 265,938 of NZ_CP150235.1, read as the reverse complement.
ATGAGCGCCGTTGTCAAAGAATTCACCACTGTGCCGAATCACTTCTCTGACAATGACGATGAAGTCATCATCTATGAAGCAGTTACCATCACGGAGCCAGACGTCATTGACGTTGGGGAAGCCTGGTCGAGCCACAGTGCCACCGTTAAGAAACAAGAACTCGAAGTGGGAGACGTTATCACGTTTGAAGCCAAAATCATCAAGAAAAAGCTGACTCGTAACCCGGTTCCTTATAAAATCAACAACCCTTCCAAGATCCAGAAGGAAGGCTGATCCCACGCCGTATAGGGAAAAACAAAAAACCTCCAGAACTGCTCAAAGCAGATCGCGGAGGTTTTGCCGTTTGTTGGCTATATTAGCGAAGAGTACGCCCTTAAGCTTGTCCCGGTTTAGCACTGACTTGAAAATGTACGCCGAATTTGTCGACAACCGTGCCGTAGGCTGGACTCCAGAACGTCTCTTGTATCGCCATTTCCACTACGCCGCCATCTTCCAGTTGGCTGAAAATAGTTTTGGCTTCATCCACAGTATCCGTGTTCACAGTAATACTAACATGATTGCCTATAGTGTACGGCATGCCTGGAAATGTGTCGGACAACATTAATACCGAGCTGCCAATCTGCAAAGAAGCATGCATAATACGGTCTTTCGCTTCTGGCGGGATGGGATGATTCGGGTCAGATGGACCGTCACCAAATGTTTGAAGTGCGAGCACTTCCGCTCCAAATGCCTTTTGATAAAAATCTACCGCTTCACGTCCATTACCGTCTGTTATCACATACACATTCAAGCTGATCGACATGCGTTCTTCATCTCCTTGGGCTCATGTAATTATACAATTCACGCCACTTGCGACATGAGTATATATGAACAGGTTGTCCTTTGACAAGCGTATATTTCTGCACTCATCTCTGGCGACTTTTACACGATTAGGGTTACCAACATATTCTTAATCCATCCCTCTCTCCACTAGTTCTTTCGCTTGCGTATATAGTAGAGAACACGGATCAGAACACCCGGAACCAGTGCTGCAAAACTGGCATAGATCAGACACCATTTCAACAAGGTAAATATCGGAGTGAGTTCAGCAAGCACAGGCGTACGTTCAGGATAACGATACATGATCAGGGATGCACCTACATTTTCAAACATGTCCATAGCCCAACCCAAGACTGGAATGAGATTCACCCAGCGCCAGCGACTCTTTACCGGAAGCACCCGATAGAGTACGGATAAGAGAACAACCAATAACAACAGATAGGCCAACGGCCATATGAGGTCAAATGTGAACCGTGCATGGATATAGGCGCTCCGCCCTGCTTCACCATACTGCTCAGCCATCTGATATAGATCATCCGCAGTGTACAAAAAAGAGGAATCCGGGGACTGCCCGCCACCTGTGGCTTCCTCCGACTTTGCCGCCTGCCAAGGCAGTATAAATGCAATAAAGCAGGCAAATACAACAACCGCAGCTACAACCCAAAACCAGTTTACCCTTTGATAGAACCAGTCTGACACTTTCTTGAGCACGTTCTGTCCCCTTTCCGATAAAAAAAAGACCACTCTCCCGAAGCCTGTCGGTCAAATGGTTGTGTTCAATCCTATGAAGTTATCGTGCTTGAACGATGTTATCTATTTCACTTTTCAATAAGAGGTATCGGTGAACACTTCTCATGATCGGGACCTTCGTAAGTTTGTTCTTGTCCACGTACAGTTTCATCTGGTCTTTGGTCAATCCAAGCAAACTTCCAGCTTCCGATACCGTCAATACTACCTCTGGGTTCGTAGCATTAAACGTCTTCTTTACCTTCTGATTCCAGTCCTCGAATACCTGCATAGATCAGTGACCTCTCCTATCCATAGCCAGTTATTATCAGGCTGAATATATCCAGTATACCACACTTGGGATGCTCGTAACTTAATCCTTGCGCAGAACCATATTCTGATAGGCTTTTTCACTTGCTGTAGTATGAAAAAAAGAGCCACGTCTGGACGCGGCCCTTGATTGCTCTCCATGATGTTCGTTACGCCTCTTCCCAGAAGCGACGCAGGTTGTCCATGGCAATTTTGGATGCAGATTTGCATTCCTCCATGCCCTCGAATTCCACTGTAATGTGGCCATCATAACCGGAGTCTTTGATCAGCTTTACAATTTTGCGGATCGGAATATCCCCTTGCCCAACGATGGCCCCACGCAGGAAGTTGCCGTAAGCTGTCGTGAACCATTCCCCCTCACCCGGATGCTCATCATAAGGACGGAAGTAGAAATCTTTGAAATGAACCAGAGAAGCGTACGGCAGATTTTTCATGACGCCAATGATCGGGTTCTCATCCACACACATGAAGTTACCAATATCGAGTGTTGTCTTGAAGTTGGGACGATCCACCGCATGCAGTACACGCTGCACCCGGTCACTCGCCTGTACACTGAAGCCATGGTTCTCAATGGTTGTGGTGATACCAAACTGCGCTGCATAGTCCGCAATGATCTGGCTTCCCCGTACCATCAGAGGCAGATGCTCCTCGAACCAGGCGATGGTCATTTTCTCCTTTGGCAGAGTAAACGCCGTGACGTCATGACGCATATGTTGTACACCCATCCGGTGTACGACATCCACATGCCTTTTGACCCGAGCCATCTCTTCTTCAAACGCCTTTTCCGTCTCCTGCACGAAATTGGCTGGCATCGAATAGTTGGACAGTTCAATACCTGCGGACGCTGCCCGTTCCCGAATCGCATCCGCCAGATCGTGATTGTCCTCCACGGTGTAACCGTAAGGTACCATCTCCATATGCTCTCCGCCGTTTGCCGCAATCCAGTCAATCACATCCAGCACCGTCATCTCACCGGAATTCAAATCGTTCAACAAACTGTACGTGCTCAGGCCCACTTTCATCTGCTCAGCTCCCTATCGATATTGTTGAATGAATCGAACCGCCTTGCGAATATCCTCCTCCGGCTGATTGCCTACCTCGCGCTCAATCGTCAGATAACCGGTGTAACCAATCTCCTGAAGCGCTGCAAAGTATCCGTCAAAATCAACACCACCTTCGCCCAGTGGCACTTCACGGAAGAACGTCCCGGATGAGACCATCTCGGCAATTTTTTCGTGATCCATAGGCGCATAACCGACCGCTCCGTATACGTCTCGTGGGTCGACTTCCTTCAACCGCACACCATCCTTCACATGGGTATGTACGATGTAATCCTTAAGCAGACGAACGCCCTGCGCCGGATCATCTCCAGTCACCATCACCATATTTGCCGGGTCAAAATTCACCGATACCCCGTTGGTCGACAGTGTATCCAGGAATCCTTTCAAGTCAGCTGCCGTTTCCGGACCTGTCTCAATGGCAAAATATGCGCCAACACTTTTGGCGTACTGGCCCAGTTCCTCACAAGAAGCATGCAGCGTAGCGTAGACTTCCGATGAAGGGTCATGTGGAACAATGCCGATATGTGTCGTGACGATGTTGGTACCCAGATCGAGGGCCAGATCCACGATCCGCTTCGATTTCTCCACTTTCCACGGATTATCTTCCTTGACCTGAAAACCATGTCCGCCTAGGTCACCAACCAGTGCTGAAATTTCGAGGCCCAACGAATCGATGTAACTCTTCAGCTCCTTGCGCGCCGCAGGTGACAAATTTTCAGGATCCATCTCTCCCTTGACGGCGTATATCTGCACACCTTCTGCACCTACATCCTTCGCCTTGTTCAACCCTTCCCGTACACCTACGCCAAAGCTATCCACGATGACACCGATCCTATTCGTTAATTTCATGTCATACCTCCTGAAGATTACGTATTTGGATTCACTGGAACAAGTTTCACTGACTTAATTTCATACGGTTTAAATGTCAGTTCGAATGTACCGTTCGGACAAGCCAACGGATGGATCTCATCCTCCAGCAGATTAATGACAGACGCCTTAATTTCCCTTTTAACCCATTCGACATGTACCGTTTCCCGACCTCCTGAAGATTCGTAGAAACGCAGCACCGTTCCCGAGCCATCTTCAGCGGGCTTGATTGCATCCAGAATGACATGCTCACTATGGAACTGAACCCAAGCGTGTTCAGACGGCAAGTGACCCGAAGACGGACTCACTGCAACAACTTCCACCGGATGATTAAGCTCCATTGCGCGGTGAACGACAGCAGCTTGTCGCCAATCCCCCTGATGTGGCAGGAACGAATATGTGAATTCATGGTTGCCCTGATCAGCATGTTCATCCGGCCATTTCGGGGCACGAAGCAGGGACAGGCGGATCGTCCGATCCTTGATGTCGTATCCGTATTTACAATCATTCAACAAACTGACACCACTGTTACCCTCTGCGATATTCGCCCAACGATGTCCGCAGACCTCGAACTGCGCCTTCTCCCAACTGGTGTTGTTATGGGTTGGACGCTCCAATGCTCCAAACGGAATCTCATAGGCTGCTTTCGCTGCCACCAGATCCACCGGAAATGCCACCTTGAGCAGCTTATGACTCTCATTCCAGTTCACTTTCGTATGGAAATCAACACGCCGCTGGTGGTGATGCAAAATGATATCCTGGCTGATCTCCGATTGATTCAGCTTCCACACATAACGCAGCACATCTCGCGTAGCTCCGCGCTGTACAACCTCTCTGGAGACCAACTGCACCGCACCTGCCCGCTGGGATTCAAACCGTGGATCGATATCCCAGGCATCCCAGTACGTCGGCTTATCGTGGAAAAACTGCCACTCATTCGCCCGATCACCGGGCTTCAGCCAGTCGCGTCCTACCGTTTTGTCATACCACTTGGTGATCTCTCCCAAGCCATTGAACTCAAGTGTGTAAAATTCAGTTTCCCATGTTGAAGGGAAGGGTTCTTCTTCCCTTCCTGGAAGGATAACATCCGGTGCCTCGCGCAGCCATATGGTTGTATACCCAAAAGCAGGAATCGATGGAACATGCACAAGCAGCGTATACTTGTCTTCTTTTTGCTCCAGATCACTGGCCAGACGGTTTCCTTGACGATCGAATGCAGCCATCCCGGCGAGGTATGCATCGCCTGTAATGGTGATATTTTCTCCACGTTCCCAGCCGAGGCTGTTAAATATAATGTATGGAAGACCATCAACTTCATCGGTTACAATGTTCTCCGCAAGGATATCCAGCGTTTCTCGCAGTGCGGATGTACCGAGTGAAAATACCTTCGTGTACTCCTCGGTGGACGTTACATATACTTCAGGAATCGATGTTCCCGGAATAATATCATGAAACTGGTTAAGCATGATCAGCTTCCAGCCTTCATCCAGATCATTCTTCGTGTGTGCAGCGCAAGCTCCGGCAAATTGCCCCCAGATCTCCGCTTCCCGGTACAATACCTCTGCCTTTCGATTGCTACGTTTGTTCCTCGCATGGGTCGTATAGGTTCCCCGGTGTAACTCCAGGTACAAGTCCCCGTGCCACTTCGGCAACGTTGGATTATTGGACGATATGTCTTCAAAAAAAGCACCTGCCGTGCTGAATTTGCTGATTGGCTGCCCGACCATCAAATGGGATCGCTCCGCAAACTCCACCATCTCATTCGTCACACCGCCGCCACCATCGCCATGTCCGTAGAGCAACATCTGCTCAGGATGCACATCCTTCTGCTTGTACGATTGCCAATGTTCATCCACATCTTTGGGCCGCGTATGCTCATTCACACCATGATTCAGATAGGCCAGCACTGAAGTTCCATCAATGCCTACCCAGTCGAAGAGGTCATAAGGAAACGCGTTGGTGTCATTCCAATTCAGCTTGGTCGTCATAAAATAAGGAATATTCGCAAGCTTTAACATCTGCGGCAAGGAAGCACAGTAGCCAAAGGTATCGGGCAGCCACTCGATGTTGGAGCGTCTGCCAAACTCCGCCTGGTAGAAGTTCTGTCCATACAGAATCTGCCGAACCAACGACTCCCCACTCGGAATGTTCAGATCCGGCTCCACCCACATGCCCCCGACCAACTCCCAGCGACCTTCAGCAATGCGTGCTTTAACTCGCTCGTACAGCTCCGGGTAATGCTCCTTGACGAAGGCATACAGCTGCGGCTGGCTCTGGGAATACACAAAATCCGGATACGTGTCCATCAAGGTACACATGGTCGAGAACGTACGACTGGACTTGCGAACCGTCTCTCGCACAGGCCACAGCCAGGCAATATCAATGTGGGATTGTCCAACCAGATGCATGAAGCCACTTCGATACTCCTCCGGGTCTTCCTGCTGCACTGACTGTACCAGTCCATGTTCAAAATTCTGTATCCATGCCGCATCCGTCCAGCGGTCCGGATTATTGTACATCTCATCCATCACCTGGTGAATGGCCTGAACAAGTGCCATCCGCTTGGGCTCCTTCTCGTTATATGCCCGGAGTGACTCGGCGAGTACAGTCACGCTGTACATCAGGCTCTGCAATGGCTGATTGATATGAACCAGGGCTGTACGGATGCCCTGAATAGGCGGCTGAATCACAGCTTGTCGATTGAGTGGATCATGTGGCTCCGGGATCGGGTCGTAGAGTTCAATCTCCAACTGCGGCGCACTGCCTACTCGACTTCTCGGAAGAGGTACGAATCCGTGATTCCGATCCAGTCCGTGATAAGGCAAGCCATTCACCTTCAGCAGCCCTTCTCCTCCAGTCTCAAAAATCAACCCAATGGCTTGATTCTGCCAACTGTCTGGAATCTCCACACATTTACTCAGAAAATACGTCGTTCCGTGTACGCTGTTCAGCGGATTCAAGCTCTGCATTGCCTTGTCCGCCTGCTCATACTCGTATTCCCCTGGCCGAATGTATCTGGCCTTCTGCATCTCCCACGTTGGAAGCTCGATCGTATCCAGCCACTGCGACCGGTTCATATCCTCAATGAATCGTTGAATTCGAATCATACCTCCACCCCCACCTTCTGAATGTGCAGACTGCAAGCGGTCCAGTCAGCAGAATTGCGGCCAACCATGAGTCTGAATTCACCTGGTTCCACAACAGACTGGAGACGGGAGTCGATCAGTGCGAGGTGTTCTTTTTGCACAGGGAATGTCACGGTCTGGGTCTGTCCTGGCTCCAGATGGATTTTACGAAAACCCTTCAACGACATTTCAGCCCGAGTGACTGAAGCCGACACATCCGTGATATACAACTGTACAACCTCACTTCCCGCAGCCGCTCCGGTATTTGTGACTTCAACCATCACTTGTGCTTCATCTTCCGGACCAATCACTTCCGGCACTACCCGTACATGCTCATATGTGAATTCGGTGTAGCTCAGTCCATATCCGAACGGATACTGTGGCGCAAGATCCATCTCCAGATACCGCTTGCCACGCGTGCGTTTGGCATGATAATAGACCGGAAGTTGCCCAACATGCTTGGGAATGGAAACCGTAAGACGGCCAGATGGATTCACATCGCCAAACAGAATATCTGCGATCGCGTTACCACCTTCCTGTCCTGGGTACCAAGCCTCCACAATGGCATGAACATGCTCATCAATCCAAGGTTCAGCAATGGGACGACCGTTGATATACACTACGATAACCGGTTTACCCAGCTTATGTACCTCCTGCACCAGCTCCAATTGAACACCCATGAGATTCAGGGAAGCCCGGTCAATGCCCTCGCCGCACTCCATATCATTCCATGGGTCATCCGTTACCACAGACGCTCCTGTCCGCAAGTCGATCGTGCCTTCACCAAAATCGCGGGCGCTGGAACCACCCATCACCATCACGATGACATCGGCCTGTTCCGCACAGGCGAGCGCTTGTGCAAAGCCCTCTCTGGAATCGCCTTTAATCCGGCAACCCGGTGCGTACAGCACCTGACCCGATTCCGCGCCAAGCTTGCGCGTAATGCCATCCAGTACGGTGACGATCTGTTCTCTCGGCTGTGGCGAGGTGTAGTCCCCAAGCTGGTTATAGATATGGTTCGCATTCGGACCAATGACAGCCAGCTTCGTGCCAGTTTTGGAGAGTGGCAATGTCGCCCCTTCATTTTTCAGTAAAATAATCCCCTCTTGCGCAACTTCCCTCGCCAGCCGCACATGATCTTCACATCCGATGACCCGTTCTGCAAAGTCAGGATCTACAAAAGGCTGTTCGAATAACCCGAGTCTGAATTTCATCTCCAGCACCCGCCACACAGCCAAGTCCAGATCTTTCTCTTCGATCAGTCCCTGCTCCAGCGCCTGACCGAGATGTTTGCGGTACATGTAACCGGACATCTCCATGTCCACACCTGCCTGAAGGGACTGCGCTACGGCCTGCTCCCCGTTCTCGGCTGTGTTATGTCCATGGACCAGCATCTGAATGGCGCCAAAATCAGTAATGACGAATCCATCAAAACCCCACTCCTCGCGCAGCAGGTCATTCAGTAGATACGTACTGGACGTACACGGTACGCCATCAATCTCGTTATAAGCGGTCATCACGGAGCAAGCCCCGGCTTCCACTGCCTTTTTGAACGGCAATAGATCTATTTCATGCAATTCACGTAATCCCATATGCACTGGTGCGGCATTGCGCCCACCCTCTGAACTGCCATAAGCCGCAAAATGCTTGAGTGTAGCTACAATCGTCTGGTTGGAATCGAGGCGGTCACCCTGTAGTCCCTTCATGGCTTCTACTGCGAATTCACCAATCAGGTATGGATCTTCGGCAAAACATTCCTCCGTCCGCCCCCATCTCGGGTCACGCACGACATCAAGCACCGGGGAATACGTTGCCGCTCCCCCCTGGCTCCGGGTCTCCACAGCGATGGCTTCACACATCTTGCGGTATAATTCCATATTCCACGTGCTGCCCACGGTTAAAGGTACCGGAAATACAGTCGCCCCAATCGCCATATGACCGTGGGAGCACTCTTCCCCGAACAGAATGGGAATGCCCAGTCGGGAATGCTCCAAGGCATACTGCTGGATGACATTCGTGGCAACGGCTCCTTGTCGTGGTGTCAGACCTGTCTCCAGCGTTACTTCAGTCCATGGATCGGCCCGAAGCACACCATACAGAGAACCGACTCCGCCCTGTTCCATGTCCGCTTCGAACTCTTCCGTGACCTGTACTGTGCCATCTGCTGCCTTCACATACGTCTTCCAGCCCATCGGCTGTATGAGTTGTCCAATCTTCTCTGCCGTTGTCATCCGTCCGATCAGATCCTGAATCCGCTCCTGAATGGGAAGCGAAGCATCTTTGTAGTCCATATGCACATTCTCCTTATGCGTTCGGAATTAGTTAGGCTCGTGCGCTTACATCACATGGCCTTACGGTAGTCACTTGGCGCTACACCCACCACGTTTTTGAAAGCCCGATTGAAGGAATTATAGTTGGTATATCCCACTTCTTCACTGATTTCCTGAATGGCCTTATCGGTCTCCTGCATGAGCAATTTGGCTTTTTCGATGCGATGACTAATGAGCAGATCCACGAACTTCTCCCCAATCTCATCCTTGAAAAGCTTGCTCAGATACTTCGGATTAATATCGAATCGATCACTAAGGTAGTTCAGCGACAGATCGGGATTATTGTAATGCTCTTCGATGTATTTGCGAATCTCTAGAATATGAGATCTGTGTTTACGCGAACATTGCAACGTCTTCATCTGTAGGGCCAGTTCCCGGAACCCTTCCCAGCACAGCTCACGCAAATCGTCTAACGTCTCCCAGCCCTCAAGCCTTGGGAGAAGCGGGGTGAATATAGCGGCCCACGAATCCTGGTACTCCCGTGGAAGTTCGGCGAACTCCCGATTGTAATGTTGAAATAACAATTGGATCGTATTCATAATCTCCTGGCGGGACAAGACGGACTCACTGATTTGTTCAAACAGTCTTTCAAAATGCTTTTCCCAGACATCGTCCGATAAACGCATTGCCTGTACCAGCAGTGAGATGGTTTTCAGGAACTCATACACATCATTGGTCGAATTCGGCACATCGCTACACGGAATGATGCGATTTATCCCCAGTACAGCCTTGTACTCCAGCGCGTGCACCGCTTCTTTCAATGAAGCTCTCAATCCCCGAATATCGACAGCAACTCGACCCACCCCAATGGTTACGGTGAAGTTGAGATACTGATCGATTCTATCCAGATAACCAGCCAGCAATCGATGCTCCATCTCCTCGGCCTGTTCCATATCCGGCATCCAGAGGATGGCGTACAGACGCTGATCGGAGATCCATTCAGCCCATACTTCCGTTCCTTCATGGCGTGCACTCTCTTGCAGAATACTGGACAACACAAATTTCAGGAGGGATTGGTCCTGATGATGATACTCCGTCGCAAATGCATCATACCGATCCATTTCAATTACCATGACGGCCCAACGATGCTCCAGCTCAGGCAGTTTGAACTTCTTCATCTCTGCTGTCAGTTCCGTGCTCGTAAAGTCTCGTGTGCCTTCCAGCAACTCCTGAAAGAACATCCTTTTCTGCAAAATCAGATTCTCTTCATGCTCCTCCTGATATTGTCTCGTCTGATCAATCATGCGTTCCAGCGTGGTATGGATGAAGCGGAACTCATTCTCTTTGCCATAGTTCAGTCCGGATTGCTTCTGCGAAGAGACGGTCTGAATTAACGTGACAATCTGCTGAATCGGCTTGTAGTTTCTGCGGGTCACATAGATCACCCACACCACGCCAATCAACACAACCACTACAGCAAAGGCAAACCAGATATTATAAAATTGCAGAGCCCATTTGACGATTTTGCCGTTATTGAGTCCCGTCTGCACCTTCCAGCCGCTATAACTCGACGTAAATTCAGAAAAGACTTCTCCCGACGTGGTTTTAGTGGAAGCTGTAATCCCTTCTGGTCTGCTGCTATCCCAAAGATTGCCGCCCGAACGGTTGAAGATGTTCACAAACGTAAATTCCGGATCATACATCTGCATGATGGACTTCCTCAGGGTACTCAGATCTACGTTGGTGACTACAAGTCCTTTGCCGTTCCCTACACTTCGCACAATTGTAATTACCTGCTCCGTTGCTTGTGAAGGGAAAGCCCGGAATGCTCGTGCCCCTGCCCACTTTTGTTCATCCCTCGTCCGGCTATCTGCAATAAAGTCTGCATCCGGGAACTCTTCAATCGGAACAGCCTTCCCGTTACTGAAGACCGTGCCATCTCCATATCGAACGAGATATATCGAATCAATCAGCGGATACTCTATTTTCAATTCATCAACCACCTGGACCGCCTGAATGCCGGCATACACATCATCGCTGCCAGATACCGAGAAATAATTCTTCAAGTTAGGGTTGGTCAAAATCTCACGCAGTACCTTAAAATCAATGGAGCGCAAAGAGTTGTCCAGATATTGTGTGACCTGTGAGGCCAGGAATTCATTGGCCTTAAGCGCTTCTCTACGGTTCTGTTCATTGAAGACCTGGAAAAAAATAAAGAATAGAATGGTCGTCACAATAAAGAAAACAGGCAGATACGATAACAGCAAACGTCTAAACCAATTGTTGTTCATCTCCGAGATCCCCCCACCATTACTGTTCATGCTGAATGACGACAATCATTTGTGCTGATCGCTAATTTCCCATAAATATTCAGTACATTATATCGGATGACGTGGGGTTGTCATAGGAGAAGACTGTCCCGGTCACGGGTGACAGACGGGACAGCCTCTATATGGAATCCTTCAACAATTATTGATTCTTCTCAATGGCGCGCTGGTAGATCTCAAGGTAATTACTCAGCCCAAGACCATCGAAGCCTTTGACATATGCATCCCATTCCTTATCAATGCTCTTGCTACCGATAATGAACTGTGCCATATTCGTCTGCACATAATCCTTGATGGCCGTAGTCAATTGTGCAGCTGATTCCGTATCCTCTGGACGGATAAACACGTTCGCAGGATATACTTCTTTTGGTGCATAGGGTTCATACACATTGGTAGCTTGAGCCAGACGTGTACCATAACCCTCTGCTTCCAAAGGGTTCTGCCCTTCGGCAAACAGATTACGGAATGTGTTGGACAAGTCATGCGCTCCGATCTGTGACCAGCTCTCATTCACAACAACGTTTGGATCACGCTCAGGCAGGTTGTAGTAACTATATTTGGCAGGCTCGCCATTGATGTTTTTCTCATCGGCATCTGCCTTTTTCCAGCCCTTGCCTTCGGTTGGTCCATACTCCGCGTATAGTGCACCTTCTTCACTGAACATGTAGTCCACAATTTTGATAGCGGCAATCTGCTGTGCTTCTGTCGCTTTGTTGGTAATGGCAAACTCAAACTCACCGACGCTCTGCGTGGCGCCTGTTGTCTGCACGCCATCCGGCCCTTTCAATGGAGGGACAATATCCCAGTGCTGGTGACGAGTGATGTCTTTGTCATAGGTATTTACGAGATAGCTGACCAGCGCCGTTGTAATGGAGCCGACTACCTCATCGCCTTCTTTGTTGCCCAGTTGTCCAATCGCCTGATCGTTCTGCGTGAAGGAAGCTGGATCAATCAGGCCATCTGCATACAGCTTGTTCATGTACTCCAGCCCTTTCTTCCACCCTTCCTGATTGGCGGCAAAACTCACCTTGCCATCGTTCACGATCAGGTATTTGTCGTTGTCATTGTATATGAAACTATTCATCAGATAGGCATCAATGTTGCCATTCCATACATACTTGTTCGGTGCACCCGTAAGTGGAATCTCGTCCGCTTTCCCGTTACCGTTGGGATCCTGTGTCTTAAACGCCTTCAGAACGGTATACAGTTCATCGGTTGTTGTTGGCATTTTCAGACCCAGATTATCGAGCCACTCTGTGTTGATCCAGTATTTCTGTGCATACGTACAGTGGTAACATTCATTGAAGATCGGCAGTGCATAGATGTTGCCATCCGGTGCTGTAATGGCTTCTTTGAAATATGGCTTCTCTTCCATAATCTTGGTCAGGTTCGGACCATACTCCTTAATCAGATCTTGTAGCGGAAGGAACACGCCCTGTTTTCCATAGGTTTGAAGGTCTGAAGTGGTGAACTTGCCGTGAAGAAACACTTCCGGATAATCACCACTGGCCAGCAGCAATTGTCTGCGATCCTGCAAGGCGTCTGTAGGGGCCAGATCCCATTTTAGGGTAACGTCGAACTTGTCTTCGATAAATTGAGTAAATTCATTCTCTTCCATGGACGCTTTGCCTTGCGGAGCAAAGAAGGTCATGGTTACAGGACCGCCGCTCTCCCCGCTACCGTCGCTACTTCCACCCGATTCCTCGGATGAACTACATGCGGACAACAAAGCCATCGAAGCAAAGACCAGAAACAACATCGAAATCCAAGATTTTCTCAATCTGACTCCTCCTTTTTGTTCATAACGGCAAACCATTGGTTGTAGTGCACACGTATCCAATCACTCCCGGAAGCCGGCGTGTTCCTTCCACCTCCTTTCAAGAGGCAACCGGGCTTAACTCACAAGGATTAACCTTTGAGGGAACCAACCATGACTCCTTTAACAAAATGCTTCTGTACAAATGGATACATGATCAGAATGGGGATACTCGCGACAACGATCAGTGCATATTTCAACACCTGCTCAAACCCTTGATCCCGCAACTGTTGGCTGGTATTGGCAAGCATCGCCGGATCAGCCGCGTTCAGGATAAGCAGATTGCGCAGCACGTACTGGAGAGGGAACAATTTCTCAGAACGCAGGTAGATCAGTGCATCAAAGTACGCATTCCAGTGACCTACGGCATACATGAGTGTCATGACCGCCAGAATAGGCTTTGATAAAGGAAGAACCACGCTGATCAGATACCGGATATCCCGGCAACCATCCATCTCTGCGGCCTCTCCAAGCTCTTCCGGGATGGAAGATTGGAAGAACGTCCTTGCTACAATGACTTGGAACACCGCGAGCGCCCCGGGCAGCCACATCGCCCAACGTGTATCCAGCAGGTGCAAGTCCTTCATCAGAAGGTAGGTGGGAATCAGACCGCCATCAAAGAACATCGTGATCATCATGAAAATGATAATGGCACCTCGTCCATAGAATGACTTGCGTGACAAGGGATACGCCAGCATGACGGTCAGTGCCACGTTAATGAACGTGCCCACCACGGTGTAGATGATTGTGTTGTAGAAACCGAGCATCAGCTGTTGGCTTTTGAATATGGAAATATAAGCCTTGATGTTAAAATCGACCGGGAACAGCCACACCTGACCGGATGTGACGGCCCGTGAAGAGCTGAACGAAGAACTGATGATATACAAGAGCGGATAAAACACCGTAAGCAGTATGGCAAACAGAAAGATATAGTTAAGTGTCATAAAAATGCGGTCACCGAGCGGGTCCTTGATCCGGTTCCGATTAATCAGGTTGAACATGAATAAGCTCCTCCTTTACCACAAGCTGTTCTGGGATACTTTGCGCGATATGCCGTTGACGATAACCAGCAGAATCAGGTTGATAATGGAGTTGAATAACCCTACTGCCGAGGAGAAACTGAAATTCGCACCAATCAGACCCACCTTGTACACATACGTGGAGATGACCTCTGAAGCGCTTGTGTTGAGCGGATTCTGCATCAGGTATATTTTCTCGAAGCCCACGCCCATAATGCTGCCCAGACTCAGAATCAGCATGATGACGGTGACTGGAACAAGTGTCGGAAGGTCAATGTGCCAGATTTTCCGAAGTCTTGATGCGCCGTCCATCTTCGCTGCTTCATACAGGGATGGGTCAACACCAGCAAGAGCTGCGATATATATGATGGATGAATACCCCATGCCCTGCCACACACCTGACCAGACGTAGATCGATTTGAAGTATTCCGGAATGCCCATGAAGTTGGTCATTGGGAAGCCGAGCAGCGTGAACAGCTTGTCTACCACGCCCACATGTGGGGAGAGCATCAGAATGATAATGGATACCATGACAACGGTGGAGATAAAATGCGGAGCGTAAGTGACCATCTGCACGGTCTTCTTGAAGTAACCCGTACGAATCTCATTCAGCGCCAGCGCCAGCAGGATTGGAATGGGGAAACCCGCGATTAAGGAATAGAAACTGATGCCTATCGTGTTCTTGATCAACAGCCAGAAGTTTGGAGACTGGAAGAAGGCTTCGAAGTGTTTGAAGCCAACCCAGGGGCTTCCCCAGATTCCTTTGACTACACTGAAGTCCTTGAAGGCGATCTGGACACCCACCATAGGGATGTACTTGAAGATCAACAGATACAACACGGGAGGCAGCACGAGCAGGTAGAGCTCCCAGTGCTTCTTGAGGCTTTTGATGAATGGATGCTGCCGCTTGGGCTCCACATGTTTCCTCTGCTGGAGTTCCAACTTAGCGGGTATGCTTTCCGTAACTCGACTCATTTGCGTCACTCCTTCTACACCTCAAGTGTAATAATACATTACATTTACATCCCTTAAACATCCTTTTTCCTGATCTTATTTCCTTGTAAAACATAATTGATGTAAACATTCATATCAGGTAGCGCTTTCTTGATTTGATAGTACATCGCACGGTAAACTTTTATCAATTTGCAATTTTCTCCGACTTCTCTTTATTCCATAAACCCTTGTATAGCAAGCGATTACGAGCTGTTTTGGGTGGAAATTATGTTCCTTATGTATGAATAAAAAAATCCCGGAGGTGGTTAGATCTCCCCCGGAATTGACATGGCGTTCTGTACATGCATGTTCAAAAAGTTACCGATTCAGCACCGAGAAGGGGAACACACGGGAACAATCTCTATGCGCTTGTGATCAATCTGAACGTATGTGTGATGGGTAATGCACTGGTTGTAACCGATTGTGGAAGTTCCACGAGAAGTCCGTCTTCCGTATGCTGATACGTAAGTACGTCATCGCTACCGATGAGTTCGACCCGCTCTACCTTTTCCAGATAAGGAATGACTAGCTGTGGTTGTACGCTCTCATGTTCGTTTCGGTATAAACGGAAGGCATATACGGTGTTGATCTCTTCCTTCTGTGTGAAGGCCCAATCTTTCGTAAAATATGGCCCGCAGATCCGGGTTCCATAGACCCCTTCTCCATGAGTACCCAGCCATTCACCGAGGCCCTTGATGCCTCGAATTGCCCCTTTGGGCAAACGCCCATCGGGTTGTGGTCCTATATTCAGCGCCAGGTTACCACCCTTGGACACGACTTCAAGTAGAATATGTGCCAGCTGTCTTCCCGTTTTATACTGATCATCGAATCCGAAGGCAAAAGAGTTGCCCACGGTAATACAGCTCTCCCATGGAATGTTCATCGGATGTTCCGGTATGGTCTGCTCGGGGGTAACGATATTCTCATACGGCCCACCCACGGTGCGATCTGCGGACAGGAGCCACGGTTGTGTGGTCTGACGTGCCCGCTCCACAACTTCTCCAAGCCTAATATCCTGCCCATGGCGACCTTCGCGCACCCAGCCGGCATCCAGCCACAGACACTCGATCCGTCCGTAATTCGTCAGCAGCTCCATGATCTGCTCATGTGTGAACTCTACGAATTCCTCCCACAGCCATGGATACTTATGGGGATCATACGAGGGACCGCGCCACATATGGCGCCCACGCTCCATACCGGGTGCCCAGTAATACGGGGTATGCCAGTCCGCTTTGGAGAAATACGCTGAGATGCCCAGCCCTTTAGCCCGAAAAGCGTCAAATAATGCTCGACAGATGTCCGCATACTTATGGGTATGAAAAGGGGTATCCTTGCCCGTAATCCGATAATCCGTCGTTTTGGTATCCCACATGCAGAAGCCGTCATGGTGCTTGGTGGTGAACAGGAAATATTTGAACCCGTTATCTGCCGCCATCTGTGCCCATTCCTCAGGCTGGAAACGAATCGGATTGAAGGTTTTGTTGAGATCGAAGTATTCCCGTTTGAAGTCTTCCATGTCATCCGTCCAGTCAATGTCATCACGCGACCAATCGCCATCCTCATCACTCAGCGCCCAGGACTCGACGAGACCAAGCTGGGAATACGGTCCCCAATGCATCATCAGCCCCAGCTTCTGGTCCTTGAACCACTCCAGCCGTTCATTCAGCAGCGGGTCCTCCGGTCTGATCCACTCTTCCTCTTTGCTAAAATTGTGCACCCCGGCTTCAACAATCTGCTCTTCCTGCTCCATTACGGTTTCTTTGGTTTCGCTCATCCTGATTCATCTCCTTTGGATTTCATGTCAAACGCTGAACACATAGGTTTACACTCGGCCACTACGCGGTCAGAATAATCTTCCGATCGCTGTTATCCCCAGATTTCTTTGATTATTTTCCTAGAGGGAAAATCCGGGGATAAAGGCGAGCGCTCCGCTTCTTCAGATTTTTTCTGCCCTCTCCGTTATCGTGTAAACGTTTAGTTCAACTAAAAAGGACATATTAAATCCTGTCATTTTTAGTGTGGTAGGATTTTCCGAAGCTTTTGTTTTCGCTTCTTCAGATTGGTTCTGCACTCTTCGTTATGGCTTAAACGGTATGTTTAACTATTATGGGGCGTAGTAACTTTGTTATTTCGATTGCGGTGCCATCTTCAATTCCTATGAATCCCACATTCTCCGCTTGCCTCCAGAGGAATATAAACTGGCTGACCTTCGCGAATCAGCAGGAAATTTTCTAAGGAACTCAGGGCGCCTTATTCAGCCTTTTGATCCTCTTTTTAAATCGTAAGGAACTTTAGACACGTTATTTCCCGAAATTAGCTGATAATAATGCTGTAAACTGCTGTTTATTCTCATATAGCGTGTCTCAGGTTCTTTAAATTTCTGCTCGCGCTCCATATCCTTAAATAAGACGGATCAGATTCGTTAGTACTCGCTCCCTACTCTGCTCTCCTCCAAATGCAAGCGGATAGGACGACTCCGAATCTCGCCCGGAGTGGAGCTTTTCATTGAGAAGGGAGCGAAATGCTCATAACCTTTAATGCCATGGGAGTAATTAAGTATCAACGTGAAGTAGCTACATGGAGCACCCACATCCACGCGATACAATGCTAGCACCTACAACGTAATTTCACGTCCCTGACGGGCTGATTCGTAGATGGCACAGAGCATTTTCATTACTTCGACGCCATCTTCAACTGGGCTAAGTGTTTCTTTGCGGCCCTGTGTACTATCGATAAAATGGTTGATTTCATTGCGGAACGAGCCCATAAAGTCGAATGATTTGAAATCCACCTGTGGAGTCATGTTCAAAATGGTGTTAAATTTCTCGCCAATAATCGAAATTTCCGGCTCCAGCTCGGCACCGCCTTTGTCACCATATAGCTTGACTGAGGTCTCATCTGCTTTGGCATGGAGCGTGAAGCTGACATCCACGAGCAGGCTCGCACCATTCTCGAAACGAATCAGGGCATTTGCCATATCCTCAACAGTATTCTGCTGCGCGTCATAGTCCGCCGCTTTGTAGAACGACAGATTGTTAATGTTCGAGCGGTTCCCCAATCGATTGGACACGTTAGCGGAGACGGATTTCACCTTCGGTCTGCCCATCAGATACCAGCAAATATCGATCACATGCACCCCGATATCGATCAGGGGTCCACCGCCGGAGCGGTTGATATCGGAGAACCAGCCACCCGGATTACCCAGACGGCGCAGACTTGAGGCTTTGGCATAATAGATCTCGCCCAGTTCACCCTCGTCGATGAACCTCTTCAGAATCTGTGCATTGTCACTATAGCGGCGAACAAAACCAACTTGCAGCAGTTTTCCGCTGCGATGAACGGCCTTCTCTACCTCAAGGGCATCCTCCACCGTTTGGCAGAGTGGTTTCTCACATAACACGTTTTTGCCTGCGTCCAGCGCAGCAATGCTAATCTCGGCATGGGAGTCGTTCCATGTACAGATGCTAACGGAATGAATCTCGGGCATTGCGAGCAGTTCCTTGTAGTCGGTAAACACATGAGGTGCATTATATTGCTTCGCCACTTCTGCGGCACGTTCTGCATTCAGGTCGCAGATAGCGTATATCTCAACGTCAGGATTACTGGCATAGGCTTGCAAGTGGCAATCGGATATGGATCCGGCACCGATCACGGCGACTTTCAATTTGGACATAGTGTTGATTCCTCCATAAATAAAATTAAAGTTCTGCAGAGTAGACGTTCCGGTTGCGAATCGTTCTTCCGATCACTCTTATCCCCAGATTTCTTCACTCACCTTTTTGCAAAGGGGAAATCCGGGGATAAAGGCGCACGCTTCGCTTCTTCAGAATCGATTTCGCCCCCTCCACTACTTTTTCTGAATGAATTAACTTTCTTTTTGAGCCATACATAACAAGTCATATTTCATTTAAAACAAGTACTCAGCCCTATGCCTCTTCCCATAGGCGGCGGACGTTATCCATGGCAATGCGTGAGGCAGTTTTGCAATCCTCCATGCCTTCAAATTCGACCGAGATATATCCGTCATACCCGGATTGTTTTAACACACGCATAACTTCAGGCATGTTGATATCGCCATGGCCCACAATGGCACCACGCAGGTAATTGCCATGCGAGGTTTGGAACCAGCCTTCACCGGGGTTCCGGTAGGAAGGTCTCCAATAGAAGTCTTTGGCATGCACAATCGACGCGTACGGAATATTATTTTTCACCGCACTCACCGGATCTTCATCCACACAGAGGAAATTCCCGACATCCAGGGTGGTTTTGAAGTTATTCCGCGCCGTTTCGTGGAGCAAACGTTGAATTCGCTCACTCGACTGCACATAGTACCCATGGTTCTCCACACTTGTTGTAATCCCAAAATCCGCTGCATAATCGGCTATCCGCTGACAAGCCTTCACCAGTACAGGCAGGTCGATCTCGAACTGTGCTACGGTTCCTTCCGGTGAGGGACGGAAAGCCACGTCATGCCGCATCAGTTTTACACCCAATGCAGCAGCCACATCCACATGTCGCATCACATTCTGGATCTCTTGCTCTAATGCTTCGGCGTCCTCCTGTACAGCAAAGTTAGCGCCGATAGCATAATTGGAAATATCGATTCCTACCTCTTTTGCGACAGCTTTAATCTCATCAATCAACTCCGGATGTTCGATCAGACTGAATCCCATCGGAACAATCTCCACATGTTCCCCGCCCTGATCGGCGATCCAGCGAATGGCATCCGGTACGGTTAATTCTTTACGATCCAGTGCTTGTTGCAGACTGTAGGTGCTGAGTCCAACTTTCATTTTTCCTCATCCTCTCCTGTAGTTGCTGTCCATACCCAACGTATACCTTTTTCCGGCAGACACGACAATTGCCAATAATCGTATGGCTCACCTATTTTCCTTTTCCTAGCCCAAATCCGGTGTATCCACGAACGTAACGGCCAGATCAGCCGTCTCGTGGAGTTCAAATACAGTAATTTCATTCTCACCTTCGCGAAGGAGTGGGGCAGGTACGTACAATGTTTTTTGCGGTCCTATATTCCAGTAGCGACCCAGATTGAATCCGTTTACAAAGACAACACCTTTGGTCCAGTTATCCAGACGCAGAAAAGTATCTCTTGCACCCGTTACTTGAAAACTTCCCCGGTAAAAGGCTGGCCCTCCCCCCACTCTCTCTCCTTCTTCATCCCCTGCCGAAAATTTCTTACTAAATTGCAAACCCGACAGATCGGTTAATGGCAGACAATGAATCGTCCAATCGAATAAAAATTGAAAGCCATGTCGCACTCCCTCCGTAATCCCCTTTGGATCTCTCAAATACGGGCCATAGTTGATTCGCCCCATATTTTCAACAAGGATCAATAGATCTGCGCCCTCTGGCGGCACTTCAAACGAAATCGATACTGCTGTATTCCCCCGTTCCAGCACGCCCTGAAATTGCCCATCAACAAACACAAGCGCACGGTCACGCACCTCCTGAACCGCCAATTCCTGTCGCTCCCTAGGCCCGGATATTCGGGTTTGATAACAAATAAATCCATAATCCTGACCCAGTTTCTCCATCGGTTCCGGATTCGTGCGTTGCACCGGGGCTGATAACCGGTCCAACTGTGGCAGTAATAACGCCTGCTGGTTCAACTCCACGCGCCCATAGGCGAATGTCCCCTTCGATTCTGGCAACACGAGCTCACCCAGATCTTCATCGTTATACCGAGCAATAAGATCACGTACGGCATGGAATTTTGCTGTTGGCTCCCCAGATTCACTGAGCAGTGAATCGTAATCGTAACTTGTAATGGTGGGTTCATATTGATCTTTCTGCTGACAGTTCGCTCCGTTATAAAATCCAAAGTTCGTTCCCCCGTGGAACATATAAAAATTAACCGAAGCACCTGCCCGAAGCATCTCTTCAAATACATCTGCTACATCTGCGGCTTCCCGGGTATGATGCGACTCACCCCAATGATCGAACCAGCCGTTCCAATACTCCATGCACATCAAAGGTTCTTCTGCCTGATATTCACGCAGCTTGGCGAACGCTCCTTGCGTCCCTGATCCAAAGTTGACTGTAGCCAGATGCCCTGACACCGATCCTGCTTGCAACATAGGGTCTGTCGGTCCGTCGGAGGTAAATAACAACACATCCATCCCCCGCTCTACCATGCCATCCCGTAAATATTGCAGATAACTCGCGTCATTGCCGAAACTGCCGTACTCATTTTCAATTTGCATCGCGATGATCGGCCCACCATGCGTGCTAAGAAGGGGTTTCAATTTGGGCAAAAGCACATCATAATAACGATCCACATTCGCCAGAAATGTTACATCATTACACCGAAGACGGACATCATCAGCTGCAAGCAGCCAGGAAGGCAATCCGCCAAACTCCCACTCCGCACATATATAAGGACTTGGGCGTACAATCACATGCAGACCCACATCTCCCGCAATACGAATAAAACGTTCCAGATCAGCCATGCCTTCAAAACAGTACTGCCCCGGCTGCGGCTCATGAACATTCCACGGCACATACGTTTCTACTGTGTTGAAGCCGCAGGCTTTCAACTTGAGTAGCCGATCCTCCCAATACTCAGGGACCACTCTAAAATAATGAATGGCACCCGACAAAATCCGAATGGGCTCGCCATCATACATGAATTGTGAACCTTTATACGTTAGCAGCGGCATTTCGCATCCCTCCCTGCTCGCTCAGATATATGCCTAACCCGGACAACGTAGGATACCATCTGGATTCATGAATGGTTAATCGCATGCTTCTCAATGTGACCTGGGGGAAACAGCAAATTCGTTTATACCCCACCACAGTCCCCGTGTAGAACGCCTCCCAACCCCCATCTGCCCTCTGTGACTCCAGTGTAAAACGCTCAATCCGTTGGCCTGTCTCGATATGTTCCATCAGCACCACCCGGTCAAACGTCGTTTCCTCCTGCAAATCCAGCTCGATCCAAGCCTGCTCCGTTCCTTCATGAGGACACCAATACGTATCCCGTCGTTCCGTCAGCACCTCTGATGCGGCATGTTGTTCATCCATCGTCTCCGATGCTTTTACCAGCGCCTGCAAGGCCAAATTTTCCTGAAAAATGGCACGTAGTGAATCTCCCAATTCCTGTAGTCGCTCTACATCCCGTTCATGAATGAGACCACGCGTATCCGGTGGCAGATTGAGCAAAAAGGTGGCATTGCCTCCCACTGCGCCGTAATAGACGGCGAGCAGTTCTTCCAATGTTTTGACCTGATCATCTTCACTGGCATGATAGAACCATCCCGGACGAATCGAAGTATTCACCTCAGCAGGGTACCAGATCAATTGCTCACCTTGGGAACGAATGACCTCTCGGCTTCCCAAATCACGGTCCTGTGTATCGATCCTTGTGGCAAACTCGCCATCATCCACCTGCTGCGATTGCTCCTGAATCTTCTCATTATCCTGCATATGCGCAGGCACAACGCTCCATTCCGATTCCCGCGTATGCCCCGCCTCATTGCCGCACCAACGAACATCCGGTCCACATACCGAGATGACAGCTTCGGGCTGGAGTTCACGAATGAGCGCATAATAGGCGTCCCAGTCATAGATCTGTCTTTTGCCATTCGGACCCTCACCACACGCGCCGTCAAACCACACACAGAAGATGTCCCCGTAATTCGTGAGCAGCTCTCGTAACTGATGGAGGAAAAACTGGTTATACCTCTCGGAATCCCCGTAGGATTCTTCATGCCGATCCCAAGGAGACAGGTACACGCCAAACTTTAATCCACCCTCACGGCAGGCATCCGCGACTTCCTGAACCAAATCCCCCGCTCCATTCCTCCACGGACTGGCTGCGACCGTGTGCGCTGTAAACTCACTCGGCCACAAACAAAATCCATCATGATGCTTACACGTCAAAATCAGCCCCTTCATCCCGGCAGCCTTGCATGCCTGCACCCATTGCGCTGCGCTCAGTTCAGAAGGATTGAAGATCAACGGGTCTTCCTGCCCAGTGCCCCATTCCCGATCCGTGAATGTATTTACCGTAAAATGAATAAACGCGTAAAACTCCATCTCCTGCCATCTCAACTGGCGTTCGGATGGGCTAACCTCTGCTGCGGATTTGATCCATTCGGCTGGCTCCAGTCCATGATTCATGGCATATCACTCCTTTTATTTCGTTGCGTTTCTATGTCACTGGACCACCATCGCTTGGACCGCTACTCATTACACTCCTGTCCGTGAATTGCTGTTGATGCAAGCCATAACTGTTGCTTGGCTTCTTCAACCAAATGTGGATCGATGGGACAATTAAAGCTGCCTTCATACCGCACGCCTGATCCCATATGTATCTCTGTGATATTTGTTTTTTGGACGAGGGCCTGAATGCCATCTACGGTTATCCCCGACCCTGCCATGACAGCGATGTTCAAGGTTTGCCCCAGTTCCTGAAGCCGTTTTAGTTCCAGTATGGCTTCAGGCGCCGTCCGTCTCCCTCCCGATGTAAGCACACGTTCCACGTTGCCCCATGTGTTGATGACCTTGAGCGCCTCAGTCAGGCTTGCACTCACATCAATCGCCCGATGAAATGTAACGCCCAACCCTTCAGCTTCGGCCATGCAGGATTGCACGGATAGAAGGTCCACCTCACCTTCTTCTGTAAGAGCACCAATCACGATGCCAGCGGCTCCCAGTTCCTTCGCCACCCGAACATCGCGGGTCATGGCGTGCATGTCATCTGCACTATAGCGGAACGAGCGGCTATGGGGACGAATCATCACATACACCGGAATGGATACCTGGGACAACACATGCGCCATAACGCCATAACTGGGGGTAAGTCCCCCTTCAGACATCGCAGACACCAGCTCAATCCGATCGGCGCCTCCCTCCTCAGCTGCCTTGGCATCTTCCACATCCACAGCAATGACTTCCAATACAGGCTGTCTGCTCATAAAGTTCACTCCCTTCTTTCATATAAAATGTAGGGATGATAATTATTCGTAGGACATTCGCACATTGGAAATGGTTAGCCCTCTTTCTCATCTGACCGTTCCACCATTCATGAACATTATTGTACGGGTACATTGCATCTCTCTATGACATATAGGACCGACAAAGTGCATCATCAGCGCTCCTGCGGCCCTTCTTCATCGTTATGAGTGACGGTCAGCTTCCAACATGCAATCCGATCCCTTTTCCATGTATAGGTGACATATAGAACCTTCCCCTTGGATACGATTGCCGGATACGAGTATTCCCCCGGTTCATTCTCCAGCACATATTCATCACTCCAGGTCTGACCATTGTCCCTTGAAAAAGTAATCACCAGCGGGGTTCGAGGACTCTCCGTTGTGTATCCACGGATTGGATTGTAGACAAGCGCAAGCAAGCCATACTCCATGCGTATGGCATCAATCCCACTATTGTTATTGGGTAGTTCTGTAGCGTAAGCTTCGCACCATGTGCGTCCACCATCTAGCGAATCACTGCGATAAATAACCCCTTCCGTACTGCGCAGAAGCATGTGAACGCGCTCTCCACCAGAAGACCATAATGCAGGCTGGATCAGCCCCTTGGCAAACCAATGCTCAGACCCAACATAGGTGGACAGATCCATCGGCACATGCGCACTCTTCGTCCATGTTCCCCCGTGATCTGTAGAGATATCGACAAATGACTCCCAGATCTGCTTGCCTGATACCTCAGGGTCCAATCGTTCAATCGATGCAGGAGCCAGTATTGTTCCATCCGCCAACTGAATAGGTTTGTTCCGAACCGGCCCACGGCCACCAATATCTCCGGACACCAGCTCCCGAGAAGCTGTCCACGTGTACCCACCGTCTACTGATTGAATGAAGCGGGTATGCCAGTCCGTAATTTCATGCCCTACTTTATAAAAGAGCATCAGTGAATCATTCTGTGCATATAGCACCGGGTTCCAGTGAGCTATACCTTCCTCATCTGCAACTTTGCATGGAACAGACCACGCTCCGTTATCACTCTGCCTTGCGAGCCAAATCGCTACATCACTCGCCTTCTCATGCTGACCTGCAAACCAAGCAGCCAGCAGATCACCATCTGGTAACACAGCAACCGTGGACGCATGACTGCTCTGAAAAGGCTGACCTTCCTGAAAGATAAATTGTTTGTCGCCAATGATCTTCATGAATGGATTCTCCTTTGGGGGACCGGAATGGGTTAGCAAATAGAGAGTGCAACGTATTTTATGTGCTTTGTCGAATCGTTTTGTTATTTTTGTTATTTTTGTTATTTACAACGTTATTATCAATTAGCAATAGTCTAAAACGTTAGGTTCAGAACGTCAATACAAAAAAAGACACCCTTAGGGTGTCTTCATGTCTCGGATAAACTTAAGATTATCCGAGCTTTTCTATTTTTTACGCCGAGCCTTCGTCATTCGATTAAACATAATCAGTGCCGCAATGATCATGGCAATCATGGCAATATTACTTGCCACTTCTTGTGATAAGCCAAAAAGAACACCCAAGTTAGTCACCAGACCTCTTACAATCAGCGCCACCACAACTAACAGGATCGGACTCATAAAATTATAATTTCTCATTCTTCGCAACACCCCTGACCCCATTGTTCAGAACTTCAAAATCCCATAACACTATCATAACAGCAGCTATTCCGTGTTACAACAAAAGACACCCGCAAACAGTGTCCTTTGTCATGTACCCACGTATTCTGCTTTGGATGAAGAACAATCTTATAATTGCTGCTATCACAAGATATTTCTGATTACCTCTATACCTGCTTGAATTCGATCCAATCAATCTGGAGACCTGGTTTGGTGAAGTCCAGTTTCAATTCATACAGACCTGCTTCAAGGTCTACTTTGACAAGCTTCTGTCTGATCCATTTGCCTTCCGTACCATTCGTTTGAATGGTGGTTACCAACTGGTCATTCAGGAGCAGGTTACATGCACTTTGAGCCAGTTCCGGCTCAGGGGACATGATCTGTACAATAATTCGATAATGGCCAGCCTCATCCACTTTCATGTAGACCGGTTCAGCTACCGCAGGTTTCACCTGTGCGTTCTCAACCAGAACCTGGGCCTGTTCAGCCGATAGGGAAGCATTCGCTTGGAACGAAGCTACGTTCTCCACGATCTCGTGTTTTCGATCGGACACCGGTGCATTCATGATGAATTTGCAGATGTTGATTGCCGAGCGTTGCAACTCTCCACGCGTCAATGTTCCATTTTCCAAGGATTCAATCGTGTTATCGTCCCAGCCGTTGATCTCTGCGCCGTAGTTCGGTACAACCATGTAGAGATCATTCTGCGCACGAATCATCCAGTTCGTGTATTTGCGATCCGCCTCTCCACCTTCGGTCACATCGTTCATAATGGCCCACCAGTCGGTCATGACGATACCCTCAAAATTCCACTCGCCGCGCAAAATTGTGGTATTCAGGTCGTAGTTCGATGCCGCCCAGTGTCCGTTAATCGGGTTGTAGGAGGTCATGATGGAGTTCGCTCCGCCTTCTTTTACAGCGATTTCGAACCCTTTCAGGTAAATTTCACGCAGTGCACGTTCGGAGACAACAGCATCCACTTTACTGCGGTGTTTCTCCTGGTTGTTGCAGGCAAAGTGTTTCAGTGTGGCATTGGAACCACCCTTCATAATGCCTTTCGTACACGCTGCGGCAAATACACCCGAGATCAGAGGATCTTCAGAGAAGTACTCAAAGTTCCGGCCATTAAGCGGGCTCCGGCGGATATTCAGGCCAGGTCCGAGCAGGGTATCCACCTGATTTCTGAGCAGTTCCTGTCCTTCCATCACATACAACTCTTCAACAAGCTCCTTGTTCCATGTCGCCGCAAGCAACGTACCAATGGATACCTGTGTTGCCTTCTCGCCACTATCCATACGAATACCGGACGGGCCATCTGCCGTACATGCTACCGGAATACCGTAGTTGAACAGGCTGTCGCTGACACCCCCAAATGCAGATGCCGTTCCCGAAGTAACGAGTGGACTGCTCATGCCTTCGCCACGGATAATCGCTGCCAGATCCTGATCACTCAATTGAGCGATGAAGGCTTCCAGACTCACTTTGCCAGCTTTAACGTCACTCAGCTTGTGGCCCTGGTTCCCCGTCTGCTCCAGCGTTTGCGGGAGATTCTGCTCGATCCGGTTCGCCATGGATATCTTACGTTTCGGTACTTCTGCATAAGTCAGTTCATATGATCCATCTCCCTTGCGCGCACCTGGTTTCATCCGTGTAAAATCTTCCGTTGGGGCCATCGCTTCTTGCAGCTGCTCCACCAATTGAAGGGATTCAATCACATATCCATCCTGACCATCGATGCTAACGTGCTGCACTTGTTTCACACTGGTTCCTACATGCAGTCGATATGTGCCTTCTTCCAGAACGTATGCGGAAGCATGACCTGTAACACCCGCATCATCGTAGGATGCCATGTCATGGATCGGGAAGCTGATCGTCAGAATTTCTGACTCACCCGGCTGTAACAATCCTGTCTTGCCAAAAGCAACCAAAGCCTTCACCGGTTGTCCCAGTTTGCCTTGTGGTGCTTCATAATAGACTTGTACAACCTCTTTGCCCGCATATGTTGTACCTGAGTTGGTCACATTGACACGAACTTCAATGTAGGTTTCGCCGTCTTTGGACACAGATTTCGCTTCTTCATGCTGGGCCAAAAACGTCGTATAAGACAGGCCGTAACCGAATTCAAACTGAACACGCTCAGGTCGAAACGTTTCGAAATAACGATAACCTACATAGATATCTTCCTGATACAGGTTCTTGAACTCATTGCCGTAGTTGCTTGTCGAAGGATAATCTTCGATGGAATATGCAATCGTATCTGTCAGTTTACCGCTTGGTGTAACGTCGCCCGCCAGCACATCAGCAATCGCGTTCCCACCCTCCATACCGCCATGCCAGGAGTAAATTACGCCTTGGATTGGATGTAGATACGTTTCGTTTAACCAGCTCATGTCGATGATATTCGAGACATTCAGCACTACGATTGTATGTTCAAACTGCGCAGTGACTTGCTTCAGCATCGCTTTCTCATCTTCGGTCAGTTGGTAACTTCCTGGCGCATCCGCATTATCCTGATCTTCTCCTGCTGTACGTCCAATTACGATAATGGCTTTGCTGGATTTGCTTCTTGCCTGTGCAACCAGTTCATCCGTCAAAGGCATTTCTTTCTGATTCCATGGCTCGGCCGCCCATACTTTTCCGCCATCATCAAATGGATTCTCTTCAATCCACTTCTCATAGACAGCTGCCAGCTCTTCGTTCACCGTTATATTCTTTTTGCTGCGCAGACCATCGAGCAGATTGGTTGTGTAGGCTACATGTACACTACCGCCTGAACCCGTGCCGCTGCGATAATAATTCACTTGAATTCGTCCAAAAACTGAAACGTTTTCGTTTTCACGAAGTGGAAGCACTTGCCCTTCATTTTTGAGTAAAACGGCTCCTTCAGCGGCAACCGTACGACTAAACTCTGCAAACCCTTCCAATGGAACTCCGATTTGATGTGTGCTCAATGATTTCCCTCCTGATTGTCATCCCCATATCTACGAACGAATAAGACCATTCCATATGATCTGGTAGATTCACTTGTACATAGTCTCATATTAACAGATTCCATAGAAGAAATTAAATTAGATTTGTGCTTTATTTATATTATTAAGTCTTGCCCGGAATTTGCTGCATAACAAAAAGCCACGGACGCCTGTTGTCCGTGACTTTTCTTCAGTTGAGATGACTCGTATCAAGTCGTAAGTTTCGCATACACCAGGAAGAATAACATGTCTTCGCCCATGATGACATAACCCGGAACCCGGTAGACCAGATCCACAAGGACAAATGCCACCAGTAACCCTACCATGAACGCCAGATGACGCGGACCCAGTCGCAGATGTGCGTGTCTATAACGATGGAACACAAGTGAGGTCGACAAGAAATACAGTAGCGCCGATCCAAACACAAACCCTAGCATGAACACATAGTTTAACTGGTTCTGATATAACAGCTGAATTGAAGCAGCGATCATACTCATGGAGATGTAGATGAACAGATGGCCGTATATGATCGCTTGTCCGGCAGTCTGAATCTCTTTGCTGACCTTTTTCTCCACGTTGTCAAAGTACTGCCACCATATCGCAATGACAAAGATGGACGTAAATGCGGCAAACAGGATAGATTTCATATCCCAATGATCGGCTTGCAGCACAGCGATAATACTAACTACCGATTCACCCAGCAGGATGAGTGTAAATAACGCAAAACGTTCCAACAAATGATGAGTCTGAACAGGTACTTTCACCAGATTTTTACGTCCGATCAACGGAAGCACAATGTCCACTGCAATTCCTGCATACAAAATCAAGTAGCGCAGCCAGGAATCGAAGAATAGTGAACCTGATGAGATCAATATACCAATGAGGAAACATGTGCCCAAGTACCGGGCGGCTTGCTGTTGATGCTCACTTTTCGACTTGTGAACCGTCAGATACTGTATCGCCGTAAACGCCCGTGAACCGATATAACCCACGAAGAAGGACAGGTAGTATTGGTCAAAATGGGTAGACAGGCTCGCCGTCATGACCATCACGGACAGGAGTTGAAGGATGAGAAATATTCTATGAATCAGGATGTCTTGACCATAGCGGTTAATAAACAAGGTCTGACCAACCCATGCCCACCAAACAGGGATGAAAATAAGCACAAACTTCATTAAGTATTCAAACGTAATTACTCCGTGTTCGGCATGTAACAAGACATGACCCGCCTTGGAGACCGCAGCTACGAAGAGCAGATCGTAAAACAGCTCCAGCCATGTAACCTTTTTCTCCATCATCCTTCGTTGCTCCTTAGATTTTATAGTAATAGAACTCTTCTTATTTCGCAGTTGTAGCAGGTTCGAGTGTTCTTACCACGATTGGTTGCAGATTGTCCTCGATTTGAGCGCGGTATTTCTCGAACCACTCTGGCAGCATCAATTTTTGTCCGAGCGAATCTGCAGGTTCATCTTTGGCAAAGCCCGGAGGATCGGTAGCAATCTCGAACAGGATACCGCCAGCTTCTCTGAAGTAGATCGCGTTAAAGTACTGACGATCCCGAACTGGAGTCGGTTGATACCCGTAATCACGTACAGCTTCACTCCACTGTGCATGCTCCACGTCATCAGTGGCGCGCCATGCAATATGATGCACCGTTCCAGCTCCACCCATGCCCAGAGGTATACGGGTCACCGGAACATCCACAACATTACCGATGTCTCCACTCGACCGGAAACGGGCATACTCTTCATTTTCACCCACTTTGACAAATCCCAAAATTTTCTCAAGCGCATCCATCGTTCTCTGCGGGTTTACACTGAACAGAACAGCACCGCCAAAGCCTTTGATGGCTTTATCTGTTGGAATTCCTTCGTGTGCCCAAGTGCTGGTTGCTCCCTCTTCCCGTTCAACAAGCTCAAGCCGCAGGCCTTCACTATCTTCGAATTGAAGCAGCTCTTCATTGAAGCGAGTTGTCTGAGTTACCTCAATGTTATACTGTTCCAGCCGGTTCTGCCAGAAGCCAATCGACCCAGGAGGAATGACATAGGAAGTGATACCGACCTGTCCTCCGCCAATTTTGCCCCGTGGTGATCCAGCGGATGGGAAGAAGGTAATGATGGTACCTGGGCTTCCATGTTCGTCTCCAAAATACAGGTGGTATACATCAGGTGCATCGAAATTGATTGTTTTTTTCACGAGACGCAGTCCCAGAACTCCGGCATAAAAGTCAACGTTGGCCTGTGGATCTCCTGCGAAAGCTGTAATATGGTGGATACCTGCTGTTTGAATAGTCATGATTAATTCCTCCTTGGTTTGGTAAGCATGTTTGGAATCTGCTAGGTGTTAGAGATCATTTGATAAATGAGATAGTTTAGATCGTTGATTCATTTATAGTAAGTTTGTATTATCTTTAAATTAAGATATATGGTCTGGTGAATGATTTCTATTTGTTATTTTGATTGGCCTGTTCTTGTTTCAATTTATCAGGAGTCACGTCATCGCCGTTCGGATCATAGATGGTTGCATTCAAGAGAATGTCGTTGACCGAACCGCGAAAAGTTTGCAGATATTCCTGGCGAAGATTAACCTGTTCCTCTTTCTCCATCTCCGTCAATCCGCCCTCTTTGGCTTTTCTTGCAAGTTCATTAATTCTGGTCAATGTTGGGATCATCATCTTGATCTCTCCTCATGTAATGGATTAAAGATATTTGTTTGTGTTGGGTTTTATACTCAAATTAAATATCTTAATTTAAAGATAAATGATTTGTTATTAGTTGTCAACTGTTTTATCTAAACTACAATAAATGAATTGGCTTGCCGCTCATCACCCTGTTGTAATAACTATGCATCCCAACAAAAAAAAGGGCTAGCTCCGCAGTAATTTCACTTCCTGCGAACCTAACCCCTACCTGTGTTTATTTTATTAGCCCAGCTTCTGACCACAGTTTGGACAGAAGTTGGCTCCTTCATTTTTAGCTCCACAGTTCGGACAGAAGTTAGGCTTCTTGTTGCCCTCTGTAGATGGAGAGTTACCTGCATCACCGTTGCTATTGCCCGCTGGCTTCTGGTCCGCGTTCTGATTCTGAGACGAATTGGCATTATTGTTGTTCTGGTTCTGGTTCATGTTCTTCATCATTTCATTGGCCATGTTCATGCCCATCATCATGCCTGCCATATCCGAGGCCGCGCCGCCGCCCTGTACTTTACCGGATGAGATACCGTCTGTCATGCTGACCTGCTGATACT
Source organism: Paenibacillus sp. FSL R5-0517 (assembly GCF_037974355.1). NCBI lineage: Bacteria > Bacillati > Bacillota > Bacilli > Caryophanales > Paenibacillaceae > Paenibacillus > Paenibacillus sp. FSL R5-0517. The sequence continues at coordinate 233,779 of NZ_CP150235.1, read as the reverse complement.
TTTGCAGATTACCAATCATCTCATGCGAAGCGGTCTTCGTAATCATATCCTGAATCTCTTTTGGATAATTGAAGCTCATTACCTGGAAACCGGTAATCCCAATGCCGATGTCCATCATCTGCATATCCAGATCTTCCTGAATCCCTTTGGCAATATCCGATGCATTGGCCTGCAGGTTGAACATATCCTTTCCTTCACGGCTAATCCACTTCATTAGAAGCTGATCCAGCACGGAAGTGATTCGGATTTTGACATCCTCCACCAGATAACTCTGCTTGATGCCTGCAATCTTATCGATCAGGGTCACGTAGTCACTCACTTTGAAGTTAAACGTACCGTTGGCCCGAATCGGCATTCCACCCGGGAGTTGTGGTGTCGGAATTAATACCGGACTTTGCGTGCCCCAGCGCACGGTAAACTCTTTGGTATTTACAAACAATACCTCCACCCGCATACCGCTGTTGAATCCGAACTTGAACCCTTTTAAGGTAGAAAGAAACGGAATGATCTCGGAATCGATATTAAATGATCCTTCGTCCTCAAAAATCCCTTCCACTTTACCGTTATTCAGGAAAATGGCGTCCTGACCAGAACGGATGATAAGTTTACTCCCCTTCTTGATCTCCCGGTTGCTCCACTTCCAAAATATCATGTCATCTCTAAACTCTTCCCATTCCACCACATTCGAAAACTGATTTCTGAAAAATCCCATACTTGTCCCCATCCCTTCTATTAGAAAATCCGTATACTAAGTAGTTATTAAAATGATCCTCTACTTCCACTATGTGAGTGGCCACCTCGCGATGTACCTCCTCCGCCGCCTCCGCCACCGTTGTTATTGTTCTTCTCGATTTTGCGCTTGGTTACGGTTGTACGGATATAACGATCCTGACGATCTATTACACTGGAATTGCTTGAATCCTCATAAGTCGCACGATTGACTGTGACACGTCCGCCGGAACGATAGGTCATAATACCAACAACAATCCCCCCAAGAACGACCGAGACTCCTAACTGAAACCATCCGTTAAACAAAATATTGTTCGGATTCACACCAGGTTCATACCCCATATATTTGTATGAGAGCTCAATATATTTCTCAAATGCAAGTTTATAATCCCCACTGGACAATTCAGAGGTAATCCGGTTACGGATAGAATCCAGCCGCTGATCACTCAGATATTCTTTTGCCTTATAAAATCCAGCCAGGTACACTTCGCGATTATTCATATCCATCGTCAATATGACAGCATTACCAAATTTCTTATCGTACCCTAGCCCCTGCTTATCATAAAAATCTTCTGTTAAAAGCACAACATCCTGATTCTCTATATTATTTGTTGTCAAAATAACAAAGTCCGTCTGCCGTTCCGCGCCATACTGATTCGCAAGTGCATTCAGCTCAACCTTATCCTGTTCACTTAGCAGGTTGGCCTCATCGTAGATGAGATTTTTGCTCTCCGCTGCGGATGCCGATGACATGGGAATCAACGGAGCAACAAGCGTTACCATTAGTAAAATGAGTGTAGCCATCACGACAACCAGAGGGGTTCTTTTTCTCATAAGAATCCACCTCCCATCATCCAGGAAACCAGCTTCAGTGACAGCAACGAGACGGCAGATACTCCTGCGAACCATCCGGCCACTTTGGCTTTGCTGATCGGCGGTTTACCGACCACTTTACCTGTCTGTCCATTCATGGCAAAGGTATACTGTGCCCGATTGTAGTCATAGTTGACCATCCACACCGGGAGCAGCACATAGTCCGCATGTTTGAGCGTGGTATCAATCTGTTTATCTGTATAGCTCACGCTGCTATAACCAGATACGGTTGAGGCAATATAAGAATCAATGTAAGATCTCGTCTTATCCTTGGCCCGTGGAAAAAGTTCCTCGTCCGTATAGCTATACTTTTCCGCAATATACCCCGCTAGATACGGGGTCTTGAACGATTTCAGCTGATTATATGGAAAAGGCTCCAGCTTATCCATCAGTTCATCCTTCATTTTCTCCGATGCATCGATGGGCAGATTCACGTAATTCAGCCGAATTCTGCGATATATATCGAAATGCTGTGTTTCCGTGTAATGGTAGTCGCCCTGGGTGTAGGATCTGACCTTGGTGCCACGGCCATGCACTTCGATCTTGTTATGTAACTCATACAACCAGAACGGTACGTACATGCCGGTAATGCTCTGAATTCGATCGGCGGACATGAAGCCAGTTGGCGTTAACAAGCCGTTTTTGCACCACTTTTTGAAAGCCTGTTTGGCTTGATCCTTGTTGATCGAAAAGGGAATCACCATCGCAGGGGCAAGATTGCCCGTCAGCCGATCACTGAGTACAACCGCTGCACCGCAGAAACTGCATGTCGTCGCACTCGTCTCCGGCTCTGTCACAATGTCAGCTCCGCAGCTGTTACAGTGGTATTCCTTGACCTCATCTTCGGTGAATACCTGTCTCTTCAATGGATCGGGGATCTGCTCTATGTTGTCCTGGCGGCCGCAGCTGGGACAGGATAGTGCACCTGACACACTGTCAAAGATCATACCACTGCCGCAGTTGGGACATTTATATTCAATAACCGGCATCTGCTCACCTCAATGTTAACGAAATGGTGTAACGTATTATTTATTCTTCAGCTTCTCCTGAATCGCTGCGAGTTCTTCATCCGCACTTGGCGAAGCATGTTCATTATTACCCGCATCTGCGTTCATGTCCCTCTCAAGCTGGGCGATTAATTCGTCCAGATCATCTTCCTGTGCTCCAGCACGCAGTTCTGCCAACGCTTCTGCTTCGTTCAATGCCTGGTTGGCCTTGTCTTCCATGGCCTTCAATGCGGCATCAGCCTTGCCCGCAGATGCATTCCGTTCATTGGTCTGTTGCTGCGCCTTCGCATCTGTCATGCGTCCTTTCAGTTCGGCATGCCGCGCTTCCAGTTGCCCCAGATCGGCAACCAGCTTATCGTTCATATGCTTCATCATCTTGGCTTTGGCGGAAGCACGTTCATAGGCAGCCTGTAATTCGTTTAATTTGTCAGCCAGCTTCACTTTCTTCTCCAGAAAATTACGTGCCTTGTCTTCGTCTCCGGACTCCGCCGATTTCTCTGCGTACCGCTGTAACTTCTTGACCTCGGCGCTGCACTCATCCAGTGCTCGCTTCGCCCGGCTCTCATCCGACAACACCGCCGTCGTCTCGGCCTTCACCTGCCCCAGATCACTGCTCAGGTTGCGCATATACTCATTCACGCTCTTCTCCGGGTCTTCTGCCCGAGACAGCATGTTGTTCACATTCGCTTTCATCACGTCTCTAAACCTCGATAAGATTCCCATTACGTGTTCCTCCTCCGAAAAGTTCATATGTATACTATAATACATGAATACGCCCACATACGTTTCACATTTCACGATGGCAAGTGGAGTCCATACGACCAAATTCACACGATCATAGCGCAAAATAAGAAAAGACGAGCACCTGTAGTGTCGTCTCACGCCCTAACTTCAGAACTAGCCTATAGCTCAACCGGAAGGCTCTCCACCGCGGTGAAAAACACATCCAACAGCTCAACATTGTACACTGTACGAATGTATTCTTCGATCTGGGCTAAATCCTCTTCACGTTGATACTCCAGACATGGACGGCCTTCACTCCACAGGACTCTGCACGGGAACTTTGCGACAACATTCTTAATGATGTGATCTGGCTCAGCTACTTTATGAATGTCTCCCATATAAAACTCCTCATTTCTCTATACTTAGCGTGTGCAATGATCCATTAATTTTGAAATAGTTAAGGATTCGATTCAGTGCACTTCATCACATTTCACTTGGTGAGTTAAGCCATATCCATATCCATTTTTCGGATGTAGCCGTGTTGATTCCCCCCATAGGTGCCATTCCTTCGCAAGTTGGCTATAATAAGGGGATCAAAGTTTTCGATAAAGGCAGGAAAATTATGCGTACACGAGTTCACTTTATTGCTCCCTACGAATCGATGATTCCTATTATACAAGAGTGCATTCCCCGTTTTCCCCAGTTAACCATTCAGACAGACGTGGGCGACTTGGCGAAAGGCGTGGAGCTAGCAATCCAAGCTGAGAAAAATGGGGCAGAGATTATCATTAGCCGCGGCGGTACCGCCCAATTGATTAAAAAAGCAGTCACCATTCCCGTCATTGATGTGCAGTTATCGGGTTATGATATGATTCGTTCACTCACCCTGGCAAGCCAGTTTAACGGTCAGACAGCGATTGTTGGTTTCTCCAACATCACCTCTGGTGCACAATCGATTATTGATCTGATGGATCTGCCTCTCAAGGTCTATACCATACATAGCTCGGAAGATGTGGCACGATTGCTCCTGGAGTTGAAAGCTTCCGGGTACCGCCAGATTGTCGGGGATGTGATCACCGTCAACACCGCGAAGACCTATGGTCTGGAGGGATTGTTAATCCAATCCGGTCAGGAATCCATCCTTAGAGCAATGGCAGATGCGCAGTTGGTCTACCGTTATTTGAGCAAAAATCATGCGATATCGATCATACTGAATGACCTGGTTACACGGGAACATCCGAATTTGCTTATTTTAAATGAACGGAATGAAGTCGTATTCGAGAGCCTGACCGACTTTGAGAACAATCCGCTGACCGAAAATCACATGTATTTGACCAACACGAGTCTGGAATTCCACCAATCCCAGGTCCAAAATGTGTTCATGGTGGACGATTACCAGCTCACGGTTAACGCCTATGAAACGACCTTGGACAACAAGAACTACAAGGTATACATGCTGGAAAAAGGACAACCCTATGCCTTTGCACAATTCGGCATAACAACGTTCACGGACGCATCGATGGAGCCTATCGTTGCCGAATCCCCTACCATGCAGGCGGTATTAAAGAACATTCGGGCACTTTACGAGAATCATGAACCGATCTATCTGCTGGGTGAAGCGGATTCCGGTAAATCTTTTCTAGTCAAACATATTCATCAGATGTACTCTGCCGGCGGACTGTTATTACAGATCGATCTCTCACAAGTGCCTTCAGGTCATTTGCACAAGATACCACTCGCCAAGGTTCGAAATGTAGAGATTAACCACATGGAGACACGTATGGAAGATCCGGAGTTGCTCTCCTTTATCCAGAGCTGCCTTCATAACCGGATTGGGGTGTTTATACTCGGGGAGCAGGCATTGAACCCACATTGGTCACTCGATCTGGAGCTTAATACGATCATGATGCCAAATCTTGCGGATAGACCAGAAGATCTGGCTCCACTGATGCAGCATTTTCTTACGGGATATTACCAGAAGTACGGAACTACTGCGGTTAGAATAAAAGAAGATGCACTGCAGCTGATCCAAGAACAGATCACACATATGAATGTCAACCAACTGAAACATCTGATCAAGCAGGCTGCACTCAATGAGCAGGAGTATGTCATCTCCACCGCTACCTTATCCCGCTTGCTGGATCAGCAACCTTCTTCTAGCCCAATGAAGTTGAACGGTACGCTGAAGGAGATCGAAAAAGAAGTGATTCAGATTGTGCTTCAGGAGGAAAACAACAATCAATCGAAGGCTGCGGAGCGTCTGGGGATTAACCGGGCCACATTATGGCGTAAACTTAAAGATTAACTTTAAGTTTGCGTCTTTTTTATCGCCTTGTTGTGTTGCATTTTTAAACACTATAATACTTATTTAAAATTTACAATAATTTATTGTTGCTATATTAAACGATATGGGATAATATAATCCCTGCAAGCGCTTCATAAAAACGATTACTTCATAAGGAGCTAACTACTATGAACATTAAAGCAACTTTAGATCGCATCCCTGGCGGTATGATGGTTGTCCCCCTGCTGCTTGGTGCAACGATCAATACATTCTTCCCGAATGCTCTGCGCATTGGTGGATTCACGGAAGCTCTCTTCGTTAATAGTGCCAGTACGCTGATTGCGCTGTTCCTGTTAATTGCCGGTACACAGATTACGTTCAAAACGGCAGGTTCATCTGTCGGCAAAGGTTTGACCCTGCTTACGTTCAAATGGGTGATTGGTGCAGGCCTTGGTTTTATCGCTATTTTGTTTGCGGATTCAAGCGGTTTATTCCTGGGTCTGGCCCCACTTGCCATTATCGCTGCGATGACCAACTCTAACGGTGGTCTTTACATCGCACTCGCTGGTCAATACGGTAAAGAAGATGACAAGGCAGCTTACCCTTTTCTCGCGCTCAGTGATGGTCCATTCCTGACCATGGTAGCGCTCTCGATCTTTGGTGCAATGGGCTTTGCGAACGGCATGTTCTCCCCGATGGCATTCGTTGCTGTATTGCTTCCACTCATCGTTGGTGTCATTATTGGTAATCTGGACCGTAATCTGGGGGATTGGCTTTACAAAGGCAGTGACAAACTTGTTCCGTTCTTTGCATTCTCCCTGGGTATGGGAATCAACTTCTCCTCCATCATTCAAGGTGGTCTAGGTGGCATTCTGCTTGGTGTTCTAACCGTGCTTCTCACAGGCGGAATCGGATACTTCTTGTTCAAAGCCATTGGCTGGAACCCGATTGTTGGTGCTTCCGAAGGTTCAACAGCCGGCAATGCGGTAGGTACACCTGCTGCCATCGTGGCTGCTAATGCTTCATTTGGCCCGATTGCGGAGATTGCTACGGTGCAAATTGCGGCGAGCGTTGTAACGACAGCTATCCTGTTACCGATCTTCATCGGGTTCCTCTCCAAACGACTGGAGAAATCAGGTGGCGTCGAGAAATACAATCAACGACCAACCACATAAATGATTTTGATCTGATCTGATGAATTTAATTGACAATCTAATCCGAACGGACTTTTTATAAAATTGTGCTTACAAGGAGGGATGACTGCATGAAATTAGCCATTATTGCAGATGATTTGACCGGTGCCAATGACAGCGGGGTGCAGCTTGCCCGCCATGGCTTGAAAACCAGTGTTCTTTTTAATATGAATGAAGAACCTCTTACACAATACGATGCTGTCGTCTTTGATACAGATAGTCGTTCCATATCTCCGCAGGAAGCGTATGAACGTGTATATCGGGCTGCTGAGTTGCTAACGAATAATGGATTTGAGACGATTTTCAAAAAGATGGACTCCACCATGCGCGGCAATATCGGCATCGAGATTGATGCTGTGTATGATGTAGTTAAGCCTGATTTTATGATGATTGCTCCAGGATATCCGAAAAATAACCGGACTATTCTGGACGGAATTCATTACCTGAATGGCGTTCCACTGGCAGATACTGAAATTGCCCATGATCCGAAGACACCTGTAACGATTTCCTACCTTCCGGACTTATTGAAACTTCAAACCAAGTACGAAGTTGGCGAGATCACCGTCGCCGATCTGGAAGCCGGCCAGCATCATCTTTGTGCCAAGCTGAAACAGTTGAAGGAAAACAATACTCCTTACGTCCTGGTGGACTCCACCGAGGAAAGCCATCTGGAGCTGGTACTACAGATGACTCGCGAGTTGGATTATACCTTTGCCTGGGCAGGCTCAGCGGGTATTGCCAACTACCTCCCTGCTCACTTTGCACTTGAATCCAAGTCTACCGCGCTAACCATACCCGAGAATCCGGGTCCAATCCTGACGGTGGTGGGCAGTGTAAACAAAAATTCGCGCGAGCAGTTGAGTCGCTTGCTGCGCAAATCCCGCGTGGCTTCTGTCTCCTTCCACTCCTTCAAAGCGGTATCCGCGACCGCAGACCGTGCAGAAGAGATGGAACGTGTCTATAACGAGGTCCGCGACAAAGCGCTGGAAGGACAAGATGTCGTCCTTTACTCCACCGCTGAACAGATTGATATTGAATTGGCTCGTGCCACGGGCGAAGTTCGGGGACTTAATCACACCGAAGTTAGCAATGAAATTGTACTCGCGATGGGTGAGATCTGTGCCAGACTATTGGAAGAGGGACTGTTCAAGGGTGTCTCCATGACTGGTGGCGATACGGCAAAACAAATCTGTCTGAAATGGAATATTAGCGGCTTCGAGCTGCTGGATGAGCTTGAAATCGGCGTACCGATCTCCAAGTTTATAGGCATTGATGATCTGCATGTGATTACCAAAGCAGGCGGATTCGGCAAACCAGATGTCTTTATCCATGCGATTCAAAAATTAAAAGGAGGTATTCTCGTATGAAACCTACAATCGGAATTACGATGGGCGACGCAGCAGGTATTGGACCGGAGATTATTATGAAAGCACTGGGTCATCAAGAGATGTATGATCAGTGCAATCCACTCGTGATTGGTGATGCGAAGATTCTGGAGCGCGTACTGCCGATCATCGGCTCAAGTCTGAACGTTAACGCGATTCAAGAGCCTTCCGAAGCCAAGTATGAATTCGGTACTGTAGATGTGATTGATTTGAACCTTGTCCCTGCGGACTTGGAATACGGCAAAGTATCTGCCGTGGCTGGGGATGCAGCATTCCAGTTTCTCGCCAAAGCCATTGATCTGGCCAAAAAACACCAGATTCACTCCATCTGCACAGCACCTTTGAACAAGGAAGCCCTGCATCAAGGAGGGCACCTGTATCCAGGACACACCGAAATTCTGGCGGACCTGACGGATACGCAGGACTTCTCGATGATGCTGACGACGCCTAATCTGAGAGTCATTCACCTGACGACACACATGGGTCTGATTGATGCCATCGCGAGTATCAACCCGGAAAGAACCTACACCGTTGTGAAGCTTGCCCATGATACGTTGAAAAAAGCAGGCTTTGAGAATCCGCGCGTAGCCGTATGCGGAATCAATCCTCATGCCGGAGAGAACGGACTGTTCGGCAACGGAGAAGAAGAAGAGAAGCTGCAGCCCGGCATTGAGCGTGCGCAGAAGGAAGGCATTAACGTTGTTGGTCCACTCCCGGCGGACACACTCTTCTTCCGCGCTGGCCGCGGCGACTTCGATATTGTTGTAGCTTGCTATCACGACCAAGGCCATGCGCCAATTAAGGTAATGGGCATCGAGGAAGGCGTGAACATCACCGTTGGTCTGAAGGGCGGAATCATTCGTACGTCGGTTGACCACGGTACAGCCTTCGACATCGCGGGTAAGAACATCGCCGATGACAAAAGCATGCTGGCTGCCATCCGCTCCGCCATCGAGCTGGCACCGAAGGATCAGGGATAACACCAAGATTCATCTCGTACATGCGTGAGTCTGATCGTAAGATCAGAAAGAAAAAGGCAAACCCTTTGTTAGTTCAAGGGTTTGCCTTTTTGTATGTGTCATCCACGCCAACCTATCTCAAGGGAACATACGCTTATTTCTATCACTCACCGTATCCAACCCAGCCATCTAGGCAAAAAACCAACTTAGAATAATAATTCCCAGCCAGATGAAAAAGGAAGCCCCGCAAGCAATAATTTCATAGAAATGAATCTGAAACAGCCTGTACGCACCCTGATCTGTTTGGCGAAGCCCGAAGAAATCACAATGCTGATTGATATAAATCAGTCCGCAAGCAAAGGCTAGACCTGATAATATAACGGCAGAAGTCGGTAGACTCATGACATAGAGCGGATTCCCACCTGTATCAAAGCTGATCTCCCACCCGAACCATTTTGAAATCAGGAATGTAAGCACAATGAGTAGAAACACAAGAAATCCTAGACTAAAAGGGTGTTGCCTGTAATCAATCAGACGCATAAAGGTTTGCATAAAATGACTTTCAGGCTTTAAATCCTCCTCTTGCTCCTTCAGGTCTCCCCTGTCATCATTCATAATGTAGAAAAACGAGAAGCAAATGATGCCCACGAATATAGTGATCTGTACCATACGTAAAGCCAGACCGAGGTGAAAGACAGCGATAATTGCATGGATGATTAGGAGAGACAAAATCAGTCTGCCGCCTACAGCCTCTCGGTCTTTCCACATTCGATTCACGAATTGCTGTGCAGGCACCCTCTCAGCATGTATTTCTTGAACTTCATCCTTCATTGGAGCTTCTTGCTTCCGTTTATGCTGAATCATGATATAAGCGAATATCATCATGCATAATCCGATTGCCAAAAGGGCCCATGCTGATCCAGGGTAGAGATCATAAGAGTCAGCTACATCCACGATCCACAACCCATCCAAAATGACGATAAAAATACCTAACATAAGTAGATAAGGTGCTGCTTTATAAACGATTTATCTTCACTCCTTTGTTACAAGTTACAAGCATTATGGGAAGTGATTATTTTTACCCTGACAGGGACAGGGGTGAATCTATGTTCAACAGCTCACATAGGAGCTTATGTTATGTTATGCTAAACTGAATATATATCAGCGAAATCCAAAGCATCACATATATAAGGTATTATGAATACAATACAGATTTTATAGATGAGAAAAAGGAAGAGATTCAATGGGAAGAAAACAATCTTTTACCGAAACAGAGCTACTGGATACGACCAAGAAATTAATTCTGGAGCATGGCTACGACGGTTTTCACCTCAAGCTGCTCTCACAGCATCTCTCCGGAGCCCGAAGCACGATATATCAATATTACGCTAATAAAGAAGAGATTGTTGCTGCTTGTATGAAGCGTGTAATAGCAACCGTGTTGGAGAATTCATTGGCCGTTGATGAGACTGATCCCATGGATGCTCTTGAGCAACTGCTTCTGATCTACGCAGAAGAATCGACGCTCCATCAACTTCTGGGAGATGCCAGCAAAATTAATACGACTAATTCTGCTGCGGCAGCGAGAGATCTTGAATTCATTGAGGAAGCACATCAGACCCTCAAAATTCAATTATCACGCTTATTTGAACGCGCACAGCAGGATCAGGCCCTCCGGCAAGATATCCCTCTACCTGTACTTGTTGGTGTATTCTTCAACTTGATTAATACGCCTAATATGATGAATATCCCTACGCCTGATTGGGGAAAGCTACTGTTCCAAATGTGGATCGGAGGAGCCAAGAGCTAACTTTGTTCTTGGATTCAATTTGACACAAGTGTCATTTATGTCGTTTAATGATGAAGACCGCGTGGCCGCGCATCTAATTTGACACATGTGTCAAAAAAAGAAAAGGAGTTGAACAGATCATGTTTTTAGCGATGAAGGAGCTAATGCATAGTAAAATGAAGTTTTTGATGATTATCATTATCTTCGTACTTATGGCATGGTTGGTATTTATTTTATCCGGTCTGGGAAATGGATTGTCTACACTAGCCGCATCAACATTCAAGACCATGAAGGCTGATTATGTCATCTTTGAAGAAGGGGCTCAGTCTTCCATGAGCAAGTCACTGCTGTCAGATCAAGTGGTGGCGAAGGCGGAACAACTTCCTAATGTGGATGCTGCATCACCTATGGGTAGTTCAATGGCAACAGCAATGAAAGAAACAAGTACCAAGAATGAAGATAAAGTCGATATAGCGATTATAGGAATTAACCCAGGAAGCTTCCTGGAGCCAGCAATTGTAGAAGGTGAAAGCCTGTCTTCCGAGAATCCCACCGGGGTAGTTGTGAATTCGACCCTAAAAGATGAGGGCTATAATATCGGGGACACCTTTCAACTGGATGGTACGACGGAATCATTGACCATTATCGGATTTGTGGAGAATCAGACTTATAACCACGTTGCATCCGTATTTACGCCAATGGCTGAATGGCGGAAGATTGCCTTTGCGGCTCCAGGTTCAGATAAAGGAATTGCCGGACCGGTTAATGCGATCATGTTACAAGGCGAGAATATTGATCCAGAAGCTATAAATAAAGAGTTATCCAGTACGGATACCGTTACCCGGTCGGAAGCTGTGCAAGGCATGCCAGGATACAAAGAAGAGAACGGAACGATTCTGATGATGCTTGCCTTTCTGCTCGCGATCTCTGCATTTGTACTCGGGGTATTCTTCTATGTCATTACGATGCAAAAGACCAACCAGTTTGGCATTATGAAAGCGATCGGTGCCAGCAACCGTTTCTTGGGAAAAGCCATTATCTCGCAAGTGTTTGTCCTTTCCCTGACTAGTATTGTTGTTGGAATCTTGCTGACTTATGGGACAGCAGCAATTATGCCAAAAGGAATGCCATTTAAGCTGGAGACCAGTCTTGTCTTCAATTATTCTATTATCCTGCTGGTTATCGCTATGTTAAGTTCACTGGTATCTGTTCGCAAAATTACGAAGATTGATCCGCTTAAGGCGCTCGGGAGGGTTGAATAATGAGTAAGGGATTGCACATGCGGGAAGTCACCATGTATTATGCCGAAGGAAATAATCGGATCACCGCGCTCGATCATGTATCCATATCCGTGGAACCGGGGGAATTTGTTGCTGTCGTTGGACCTTCTGGTTCTGGTAAAAGTACATTCTTGTCTATTGCTGGGGCCATGCTGAAAGCCTCCGAAGGAGATATTCAACTAAACGGAAATCATATTTCGAAGCTTACGGAGAAAGAGCTATCTACTATACGGCTGCAAGAAGTTGGATTTATTATGCAATCTTCCAATCTAGTTCCCTATCTAAATGTTCTCGATCAACTGTTAGTTGTAAAAAGAATGGCGGGAACGGTCAAAAAAGAGGATAAGGCATTTGCCACCAAGCTGCTGGAAGAACTGGGGCTGGGTTTGAAGTTAAAAAGTTTTCCCGAAGAGTTATCCGGTGGTGAGAAACAACGGACAGCCATTGCGCGTTCTTTAATGAATAATCCCAACATCATCTTGGCCGATGAACCAACCGCCAGTTTGGACACCAAACGAGCCCATGAAGTGGTTAGTCTAATCGCGCAAGAAGTGAAATCACGCCAAAAAGCGGCCATTATGGTTACCCATGATGAGCGTATGCTTGAATATTGTGACAAGGTCTATCGGATGTATGATGGCGGTCTGTCCCTAGCCAAATCATAAATATATGGACTGAATCCTATCCGTGTCGTTAACTATTATTTTCATGAAAATCTCCTGTCCAGAAAAATAGCCCGTTAACTAGCAATTTAAGCCTGTCCATCACTCCGCTTGTTATCTCACGCTAGGCGCCATCGTCACTCGTGTCTTTCACCCACAAGCATCCTTTCATGTTTGCTCTGCGATGGTCTGCTCCGTCGATAGGCACTTGGTGACATACCGCTCTGTTTGTTGAAGATGCGATTGAACTGGGAAAAGCTGGCGAACCCACACTGTGCAGCAATATCCGTAATTTTTTCACTTGAATTCAGCAGCAATTGCTGGGCATTTCGAATACGGGTCATCTGCACATACTCCGTGAAGGTAAAACCAGTGACCCTGTTGAATTGGCGGGACAAGTGGTGGGCACTTACATAAAACCGCCTGGATACCTCTTCCAAAGATAAATCCTGCTGATAATGGCTGTGAATATAGGATGCAATGGCATACATGCGCCGGGACATCGATGATCCTGTCTCTTCTCGCACATACCCGTTCTCTGCCGCGTAACGATGAATGGCACACAGAAACTCTACAAATTTATGATGGATCACAACCGGTTGAAGTGTAGAGCGCTGCTGGGATATGGCAAAAATATCATTGATGGGCGCGAGGATTTCTTTGCGCCTTTCTTCCGGAAAGCGGAAAATCGGAACCTCTTCATCAAAAATGGAGAATAGTTCATTGTAACCGTTCTCAAGTCCGGGCATATGGCGAGGCATCGCAAAATTAATCATCAACCGTTTTGGCGGTGTACCTTTCGGATACTGCGTCTTATGCAGCAAAGAAGGTCGCAGCAGCACGATATCCATTGGCTGAATCTCATATAAACTGCCTTCAATAATATGCGCAGCCGTACGATCCAGAAGAATACAGACTTCATAGAAATCATGAAAGTGCTGAAACTCCATATTCAAATCATGGGAGCGTTCGTCGTAGTCCAAATGATAAAAGAGTTCGTCTCCAGGCTGATTGACATGGATTACATATCCCTGCTCGTATGTCAAAACGGATGTTGTCATGGACATGCCTCCTATCCCGATACTAATGATTTTATTTTAGCATGAAATGCAATAAAAATACGTCTTTTTCAGCATACATTACGTAGTTTGCTCCCTTTCCCCTTTGTTATGATAGAGTTGATATGTTAGCGCTTGCAGTATACTTGCTCCAACGACGACTACAGCCTGTACTTACTACAAACCAAGGTGGGAAACCAACATGAAAATGAATTCCTTGTATACTCGGATCCATACCATAGTTAAACACTTGGAACGTGCACGACTGACCTCAAAGACATATATACCGGAGCTTTATCATAAAGAAAGTGGTTACCACTCCTGGGAACTGGTGCATGAAGACCCTTCCTCCTGGAACGTATTTCGTAAAGGGGATGGCTGGGGTGGTAAAGATGTACACAGCTGCTTCAAAACCCGGATTCGCATCCCGGATCATATGGAAGGAAAAAAAGTCGTATGTACCATCGTCACCGGTGCGGATGATATCTGGAACTATGATAATCCACAATTTCTGGCATTCCTCAATGGGGAACTGATCTGTGGTTTGGATGTGAACCATACGGAAATTGACCTGACACCTGCTGCGGCAAAAGGGGAAGAATTCGAACTGGCTTTATATGCGTACTGTAGTACTTCGGCAGCCGATGTCTTTCTCAATGTCTATGTAGCTGAGCATCATCAGCCTGTAACCGATCTATATTACGATCTTAAGGCTGCGCTCGATGCGGCGGATCTGCTGCGTGAGGATGATCTGGAGCGGCTGAATTTGGTCGAACATCTGAATAAAGCCGTGAATCTGCTGGATTTGCGTCAAGAGAACAGCGCAGAATTCCATGCTTCGGTGCTGGAAGCGCGTCGATATCTGCAAGACCATGTCTATGGTGAAGCTCGCCCTGCGGGTGATCACATCCCAACCGTTCACTGTATCGGACACACGCATATCGATGTGGCATGGCTATGGACATTGGATCAGACCCGGGAGAAGGTCATTCGCAGCTTCGCGAGTGTATTATATCTCATGGACAAGTTCCCAGAATACACGTTCATGTCCTCGCAACCGCAGTTATATGCGTACCTGAAAGCAGACTACCCGTCTCTCTATGAAAAAATCAAGGAAAAGGTAGCCGAAGGCCGCTGGGAAGCCGAAGGTTCGATGTGGCTGGAAGCCGATTGTAACCTGATCTCCGGCGAATCCATGATCCGTCAGATTATATACGGCAAACGTTTCTTCAAGGAAGAGTTCGGCGTAGAGAACCGTGTGCTCTGGCTGCCGGATGTATTTGGTTATAGTGCAGCGATGCCGCAGATTATGCGCAAGAGTGGCATTGATTATTTTATGACCACCAAAATTGCCTGGAATGATACGAACCAAATTCCGAACGACACGATGTACTGGAGAGGTATTGACGGCTCTGAAGTTCTAACTCATTTCATCACAGCGACAGACTATGACAAGCATCCCGATTTCAGACAACGCCGCTTCGAGACGACTTATAATGGACGATTCAACGCCTCCCAAGTCAAAGGCACGTGGCAGCGATACCAGAACAAAAACATTAATGCAGATGTTCTGCAATGTTTCGGATTCGGGGATGGCGGCGGCGGACCAACCGGAGAGATGCTGGAGCATGGCAGACGACTTGATGTTGGATTGCCGGGTGTGCCTGCGGTGAAACGTACCTTTGTACGCGAGTTTTTCGAGAAGTTGGAGCAAAATCTGGTGGATGTGCCTTCCGTTCCCCGCTGGTCGGGTGAGCTGTATCTGGAGTATCACCGCGGTACCTACACTTCCATGGCCCGCAACAAACGGTACAACCGTCATAGCGAATTTGCGTTGGCTGATGCCGAGCTGTATGCCATGATTCATCGTCAGGCGAATGCCCAGGCAGCCTATCCAACCGATGCACTGGAGCACGCATGGAAGCTGACGATGCTGAACCAGTTCCATGATATTCTGCCGGGCAGCTCCATTGAGCAGGTATATGTGGATTCCAAAGAGCAATATGAAGAAGTGCTGCGTGTCACGGATGAGCTGAAAGACAGCGCACTGAACGGCATTGCAAGCCAAATTACATCTGATGGCGAAGCCATTGTCGTATTCAACACCACCGGATTCGTACGAACAGATGTGGTTGAACTGCCTGCTTTTGCGAGAAAAGTGACCGTCCATGATGGAGATCGCCCTGTACCAAGCCAGCGTACTCCTGAAGGCGGACTTGTGTTCCTTGCAGAGAACGTGCCGGCATCCGGGTATAAATCCTTCCGAATCACACCGGATCTGACAGACGAACTTGTCGCGAGCGTATCGGTTGCACAGTGGGAAGCCAATCAGCGTCACATCCATACACCTTGGTTCGATATTCAACTGAATGAACGTGCCGAGTTCATATCCGTATGGGACAAGCTGGAGGGGCGTGAGCTGCTTCAGTCTGGCAAGCGTGGTAATGTGCTGCAAGTGTTCGAGGATCGACCTGCGGAATATGAGGCATGGAACATTGACGACTATTATGAACAGCATATGTGGGAGATTAACAACCTGCAGTCACTGGAGTGGGTTGAAAGCGGGCCGGTGCGTTCCGTGTTGCAAGTGAAGCGACAGTTCCTGGACTCTGTCGTTGAACAAACGATTATCTTCTACGCGCATACACGCCGAATTGATTTCCGCACGTTAGTGGATTGGAAACAGGAGCATTTGCTGCTGAAAGCAGCCTTCCCGCTGGATATCTGGAGTGAAAAAGCGGTCTACGAGATCCAGTACGGCAACGTGGAGCGTGCTACTCACCGGAATACAAGCTGGGATCAAGCCAGGTTCGAAGTATGCGGACAGAAGTGGGCCGATCTGGCGGAGAACGGGTACGGCGCTGCTCTGCTGAACGACTGCAAATATGGATATGATATTCATAACTCGGTGATGCGATTGTCGCTGATCAAGAGCGCAACGTACCCGAATGAAAATGCTGACAAAGAGCAGCACGTATTCACCTACGCGCTCTATCCGCATCAGGGCGATTTCCGTGAAGGACGTGTCATCCAAGCTGCTTATGATCTCAACCGTCCGCTGGTTGCTCGTGAGATTGCATCGCAAACCGGCACGTTACCTGGGTTGTGGTCACTCGCATCGGTTGATCAGGATAATGTCGTGCTGGAGGTTATCAAAAAAGCCGAGAATAACGATGATATGATCATCCGTCTCTATGAAGCACATGGCCGCCGCAGCCGTGCTTCCCTGCAATTGCCTGAAGGAGCAGGTGCCACGGCGTACACGTGTGATTTGCTTGAGAATAACGAAGCGGAATGCGCTGTGGAAAATGGTCGGATTTCTTTTGATATCAAACCGTATGAGATTCTAACTTTCCGTATTCCTGCGAGACACTAGCAGAACTTACGCAACGCGGAAAACTGCAACAACCCTTAAAATGCTCCAATAAGGAAAGGCTGCCTCCTGTCATATCTGACATGGGAGCAGCCCTTCCTTATTTTCTATGTATTACACGTTATATTCTCATACCACCACTGCATCCTAGTTGAAGTCCATCCAGAAAAATTGAGAGATGGCAAGCCCTACCCCGATAAGATTAGCCACAATAAAAAACCACTTTTTCGCCCTTCTACTTGTTTGTTCCCCCGTCCATAAACTCCAGGCTACAATCCCATTCACCACAACCATAATAATCAGCGCGAACCACCAGTTAGCCACCACTAAACATCGCCCTCCCCTGAACAACCTGCTTATGACCCCATTGCTATGCTGCTTGCCATCCAGAATTCCACAGATGTATGCTCTTATCGTTATTAATATAGCCCGATAAGGCAGGCTATGACTAGATACAATTCACTCAAAAACACCCTTTGGAATTTCACTGGTAACCCAGAGGGACCAATAATTATTCCAAAAGGTGCGCAGGTTATAATGGCATTTAATCACATCGTACTTACAGTCTGGATCACATTTAATTTCATATTGATCCATACTTGGCAGCAAGTGACACGAACAGTTTTTCATATTGCTTCGTAAAGTTGGGCAGATATTGCTTGTCCTTCTTTAAAACTCTTCGTACTCACTTGGGTCCTGATCCCACAACCGTCCATCCGGACGATTAAATGCAGAAATGACCTGCATCTCTTCTGTGCTCAACTCAAAATCAAATATATTGATATTTTCCTGCTGATGCTGTAAGGAGCCCGCTTTCGGAATTGGAATGGAGCCCAGCTGAACATGCCAGCGCAGAATGATCTGGGTCGGTGTTTTGCCATGCGTTTCCGCGATCCGAAGAATATTCTCATCCTTCAGAATATCCTGTACAGCATCATTGCCACGTCCAATCGGACTCCAGGATTCGTTAACGATGCCATGCTTCGCATCCTGTTCCCGCTGACCAGCTTGGTCAAAGAACGGATGCAGCTCAATCTGATTCAGGCTCGGCGCTACCCCCGTCTCCTTAATCAGGCGTTCATTGTGCTCAGGCAGGAAGTTGCTGACGCCGATGGATCGGATATATCCACGCTTTTTGGCTTCGATCAGTGCTTGCCATGCCTCGACATACATGTCCTTCTTCGGATTGGGCCAGTGGATCAGATACAGGTCATAATAGTCCAGATCCGCTCTGTACAATGATTCCTGAATCGCCACGAGTGCTTTATCCTGAGCGTGATAACGCCCCGGCAGCTTCGAGGAAATCAGCAGGTCTTCTCTGGCGATGGAGCTTTGCTTGATTGCTCTGCCCACGGTTGCCTCATTCTCATAGTTATACGCCGTATCAATTAATCGATAACCCGCATCCATGGCAGACGCGATCGATTTAACGCCTTCTTCACCTTTCAGACTGTAGGTACCAAATCCAATTGCAGGTACTTTCAAGCCATCGTTCAATGTATATTCCGGAATCTGATGGTTCATGTGAGAACTCTCCTTTGCCAAAAGGTTAGATTTTCGTTCCGAGATTAGATTGTTAGAAAATAAACGTCCTCTCGTTATTCTACCCCTTCACGCCGGCTTGAATCAATGCGAACTCCTCTACATCTAAGCCATCAATAACACTTCAACTCGGTAGACCTATCACAGACATACACATCTATTTGCCATCTCCTACAATTATATCTGTGATGATGTCTAACTGTTTCTCTACTGCAATAGGGTCACTCGGAAGGAACTGATCAAAGTTAATGGAGTATACGTGACCCGCTTTCCCGGCTGGTGAGGCATCAATCAACTTTTGCACATCCTTGAGCTTGTCCTCAGCTCCCTCATTGACGGCCAGGAACAGACGGTCACCGATAAATTCGGGAATGACCTCGGTGGAAATCTCCCACGTTTCTCCATGGATGACGTCCGACTCTACCTTGGGCGCTGGCTTCAACCCAAGATATTTATAAATAATGTTGCCCCCCATATTGGTATCTCCGTATACAAAAAGAGCATCTGGACGCACGTTTAATATAGAATACGTTTCATCCGCACGAACATAAGGGCTAATTTTCGTTTTGTACGCTGCGATTTTGGCTTTGAATTGCTCATTCCATAACCGTGCTTCCTCTTGTTTCCCGAGAATATCCCCAAACATCTCCACATCTTTAATCGGGTCATTATACTGCTCGACAACAATGGTCGGAGCGATCTGGCTCAGTGCATCATACCCGCCTTCCACAGCTTCTGCGAATGCTGCCGTTGTCACAATCAGATCTGGCTCCAGTGACAGGATTTTCTCGGCATCTGGCGGAACGCCCACATCTGAAATACCGGAAGTATCATCTATAAGTGGGTTATCCAAAATATATGTCGTTGTGCCAACCGGCTTCACCCCCAGCGCCATCAATTCGCCCAAGTGATAGAAGCTGACGACTCGCTGAGGGTTCACAGGAATCTCGGTTGAGCCTTTCAGATGTTTATATATCCGCGTTTCCACAGCTGCGCTGTCTGTAGCTACAGCAGTATTCGTATCTGATGAAGCTGGCTGGGAAGCCGTTGCTCCTGGAGTACTGCTGGTCTGGCAAGCACTTAGAAGCAAGGATGTGCATAATAACATCATCGCCCCAAAGGCTGGTCTTGAAAATCTAAACATGGATGTGTCCCCTTCCCCAATCCGTTGATAATAAGTCTCATTCTCATTATGAGAACCGGAGTTAGAGGTTACAATAGACGATTCTAACCCACGTAATGGATTATACTGAACTTGAACCTGTTTCCGATATTGTGTACGAAATTGTACTGGCGATAAGCCGGTATGCTTTTTGAACAAGCGACTGAAATAATACATATCCGCATAACCCACATTGCTCGCGATTTCCTGGATCCGGGCTTCGGATCTTAGAAGGTACTGCTTGGATCTGTGAACCCGCACATGAATAAGATATTCAATCGGTCCTAGTCCAATCTGGTTTTTGAACAAACGGGATAAATAGCTGGCGCTGCAATGGTATCTCTTGGCTAGTTCCTCGGCTGTAATCAGCTCGCTATAGTGATCGTGAATATAGTGGATTGCGTCAGTGACGATATTGGGTTTGCTGTTTTCCTTTTTAGCCCATGTCTGAATCTGCTGCCGCATGATCTCGTACACCAACGGAAGAAAAAACGACTGTGCCTGTAGCTTATCTATGGAGGCGGGTTCTTGCCACAGACGGTTCATGGCTTCACACTTTTCCTGAACAGGGAGTAATGCATACGGTGCAAACCCATACGTCATCTGGAAACCCTTTCGATCTTCCGGCGATGCACACTCGGCTGTATATAAAATCAGATAACAGGCAAAGTCCTGTTCCAACGGTGTAATACTTAGCCCAGCATCTGCTCCCCCGTGCAATATGTATGCTGAATGAGTCTGGTAGACCTCGCCTGATATCCTTATCCTAGCCTCTCCATGAGTAGTGATTAAGAAGAAGCTGTTATGCGCCACATCGTGATCAGGAACCGTTCCATGCTCCGCACGATAATACCGAATATCCAGTAATCTAACGGCCGTTCGGCTCCACTGTTCGATATGAGCTTCCCAATCCATACACGTTCCCCCTACTTCTTCGTTCTTAAAATATGCCTATTATATCACAGACAAAAAGCCATCAACCCAGATGAGTTAATGGCTTATGAATGAATAGTATATTGGAAAAGGATAGAGCTGTTATGAGCCCCTAGTACTCTCGCACCAATTGTTTATCCTCTTTCAGTTGCACAATGTCATGTCCAGTTGGATTCTGGAAGGCCCGCAGTCCAAAAGTTGACGCCACCGCGAAGATATGGTCAAAGATATCCGCCTGAACGTTCTCATATACACCCCAGTTGATATCATTGCTGAATGCATAGATTTCCAGAGGCAGCCCGCGATCTTCCGGTGCTAATTGTCGCACAATCATCGTCATATCTTTATTGATCTTCGGATGGTTCCTCAAATATTGATGGATATATTCCCGGAATACACCGATATTTGTGAGCTGTCTGCCGTTCACGTTGCTTTCAGTATTCACCTGATGCTCCATGTTGTACGCTTGAATTTCTTTAAGTTTGGAAGTGACATAATCCGTCAGGTAATGAATCTTCTCAAATTCAGCCACCATCTCTTCCGTACAAAAACGAATACTGCTGATGTCGATATAGATGCTCCGCTTAATTCTTCTGCCACCGGACACCTGCATGCCTCTCCAGTTCCGGAACGAGTCCGATATGAGGGCATAGCTTGGAATCATCGTAATCGTTTTATCAAAATTCATCACTTTCACTGTGTTCAGTGTAATGTCGATAACGTCCCCGTCTGCATTATACTTTGGCATCTCGATCCAGTCACCAACACGCACCATATCGTTCGACGATAGCTGTACACCAGCCACGAGGCCAAGGATCGAGTCTTTGAATACGAGCATCAATACCGCCGATAATGCACCAAGTCCACTGAGGATAATGAGCGGATTTTGTCCAATCAGGCTGGAGATGACGATAATGCCCCCGATAATGAACAGAACGATCTTGGCTACCTGAATGTAGCTCTTGATTGGGCGAATCTTCGACACCTCATAGGTACGATAGATATCATCGAATACATTAAGCAATGCATTCATTACCGTGATCATGATGACAATCATGTAGGTCATTGCTGCTTTTTCAATTATGGTCTGATAAGACGGGAAAATATAAGCCGAATAATAGATAATAATAGCCGGCACAAGATGCGACAGCTTCTGAAATAAATTTTTCTGAACCACGATGTGGCCCCACTTGAAACGGTTATTACTTACAATACGATGCACCGTCTTCAGTACCACTCGCTTGGCAATCACATTCGCCAATATCGAGATTAGTGCGATAAAAATAATCATAATGATGTTTGAAAGATAACCAATGGAGGGTCCACTCATGCCGAGTTCTTCTAGTTGATTTTTGATAAAGTCCATTGTTTCCTCCTGACATAATCTAGTTTAGCCTATTATTATAAAGTAGTTTGAGAGGGCAAGCAAAGTTTATACCTCTGCTCCGTTCTTCCTATACAAATTATATATAAAAAAGGACCCAGTCATTCAAAGAATGATGGGTCCACTTGATTATGTTATCTTTTCATCCTGTTCACGAGAAATGTCCAGCAGCTCACTCACCGTCACCAATCGATACCCTTCTGTGACCAGTTCCTCCACCAGAACACGTACCGCCTCCACCGTCTGGGAACGGTCTCCGTACCCGTCATGGAATATCAGCACACTGCCGGGTTTCACCGCAGACCGGGTATGCTCCACGATATGCTCAACGCCAGGATTATCCCAATCTTTCGCATCACCGTTGACCGCACCAATCATGCGATATCCGCGTTCCGCTGCCAGAGACAATATATCATCGTTTACGCCAAAATACGGCGGTCGGAAGCTGCGGGCAGGTTGCCCCGTAACTTCTTGAACAAGATGTTCTGCGCGTTGCAACTCTTCCCCGGCTTCCTCCAGCGTCAGCTTGGTCAGGTCCGGATGCGTGTATGTATGGTTTGCGATCTCATGCCCTTCACGGTGTACCTCCGCCGCAATCTCCGAATGAGCCTCTATCTCTTGGCCAATCATGAAAAACGTCGCCTGCCCACCGGCACGACGGAATATCTCAAGAACTTGAGGTGTATACACCGGATGCGGCCCATCATCAAACGTAAACGCCACAACCTTTTCCCGAACAGACTCTTGCTCTACCATCGCGATATTGACCATAAATAATGACCCCTCTCTGCAACTGACTGGCTACATACCCCTTATTATTCCATGTTCATAGACCGCGGTCTAGTCCAGCCTCCAACTAACCTTTGATCGCACCTGCGATCATGCTCTTCTGCACCTGTTTATTCAACAGCAGATAGATGATCACCGTTGGCACCGTCGTAATCATCAGTCCCGCACCAATGATGCCCCATTGCGTAATGTACGTTCCCACCATCGACATCATGCCCACCGTCAATGTCTGATAAGCCGTGTTATTGATAAACGTGACCGCAAACATCAGCTCATTCCAACACGACAAAAACGTGAAGATGGCTACCGTTGATATAGCCGGGGTTACCAGAGGCAGAATAATAGAGAAAAACGTCCGGTAGATACCGCAGCCGTCGATCACCGCCGACTCCTCCATCTCTCGCGGGATACCTTTGAAAAAGCTGCCCAGAATGAATACCGCCATCGGAATGCCAAACGCCACATAGGGAATGATCAGTGACCAATAACTGTTGAGCAGGCTCAGATTCTTCAAAATAATAAACAATGGCAGCAGCGCCGCATGAATCGGCACCATCATGCCCAGCAAAATAATCGTCATCGTGAGCCCGCTGAGCTTCCAGTTCATTCTTGTGATTGCGTATCCCGTCATCGAAGACAAGATCAGTACCAAGACAATGGAGGCAGCTGTGACCAGCACGCTATTCATAAAATAGGTCAGCACATGGCCGTCGGACATGGCTTTGGTATAGTTGCTCCACAGAAACGCCTTCGGCAACCCGGCTACATCACCGCTAAAGATTTCACTGTTATCCTTCAGGGAAAACAGCGCCAGCCAGATGAGCGGGTAGATCTGCACAATTGCGACGAGGATCAGAAACGCTTGCAGGAACACTTTCCCGATTGGTCCGGAGATGGACCTTGGCTTGGGCTTTTTTTGCAACATGACTTCTACGGTACTCATGCCTCATGCCTCCTTCTATTCCGTTTTGAACAATGAATTAATGAGGATCGTACATACCAGACACTCCACAATGATAAATACCGAGATTGCACTGCCATATCCGTACCGGAACGTATCAAAAATGGTGGCGTACATCAGCGTGCTCGGCACTTCAGTGGTATAGAACGGCCCGCCGCCCGTCAGCACATAGATCAGGTCAAACACCTTGAATGCGCCAATAACCGAAAATACAAGGCTTACCTTCAGGATCGGCTTCATTAAAGGAATCATAATGGACCAAGCCGTGCGAAGACGTGAAGCACCATCCATTCTTGCTGCTTCAAGCACATCCTGCGAGACGGATTTCGCTCCTGCGTACATCAGCAGCATGTGATACCCTACGTACTGCCATAGGGTTGGGATAAAAGAAGCCGCAAGTGCCGTGTGCTTCTGACCCAGCCAATCTTGCGCCCAATGGGCTAAGCCGATATTTTGCAGCAGCACGTTCAGCAGACCGTAATCGGCATTGTAGATTTTTGACCACAACTGGGCAATAACCACCGTTGAGATCAATACCGGGATGAAATACACGGTCCGGTAGAACCCTTCCCCCTTGGCGTTGGACGCCAGAATCAGCGCGAGCACGAGCGAGATCGGCAGTTGAATGAACACCGAAGCTCCCGCGAATAACAGGGAGTTTTTGATCGAATTCAGTACACGCGTATCCTTAAACATCTCCACATAGTTGTCCAGACCGATAAATGTCCCCCTGCCTACGCCATTCCAGTCCAACAGACTGTAATAACTGGAGACAAAGATTGGAATAAGCACAATTCCGCAGAACAGAATCAGTGTGGGCAGTACGAAGACAGCTATGGTGCCTTTATTGGAAAATACAGAGTTCATTGTTGTTCTCCTCTCAAAGGCGTGACCGGGATATACCGGACCACGCCTTGTTTGGGCTCATCTTCATTGTTAGCAGGCTTCAGTTTGGCAAGCTCAACACGAGCTTACACGTGTATGGATTATGCGCATATTAGCCTGCGCGATCTACAAGCTCAGTTCTGTTGGTTTGAGCTGTGCCATTTGTTTGCAGAACTCCTCAGGTGTTATATCGCCGGCAAGCAGCTGGGCAATCAGGTTTTTGTGCGCTTCGGCAGACTCCGCTGGCAGAATGTTATCCCACCACGCGATGAATGAGGTCGCCGTTTTCATAATGTCTGCCGCAGACAGATCCAGGGAGGACAGACTGGACGTGTCGAGTGCATCTGTTTTCCAGCTTGGCAGACCGGCTCCGGCCAGGAAACCTTGCGTACCGAGCTGTTCGCTCAGATACATGAGGAATTCCACGGCTTCTTTCGGATGTTTGGTATTCTGATTGATGTAGAAACCATCGACAGCTCCGCCGAAGATTTCGGTATTTGTGCCTTTTCCATCCTCAAACACCGGGAACGGAATCACTTTCACTTTGCCTTTGACTGCGGAGGACGGATCCTCAATTCCTGCATTTACCCAGTTGGCCTGGAACATCATCGCCCCGTTGCCTGCATTGAAAGCCCCAAGCATCTCGTCATAGCTCATGCTGAACATGCTGCTGTTGAAAGCTCCTGCTTGCGCAAGCTGCTGCATCTTAGTCGCGGCGGCAACAAAGTCGGTCGAATCCCACTTTGACGGATCTTTAAAGGCTTCCATCACCGCAGCATTGCCTGCTTGGCGCATCGCAATAATGTCGTACCAGTACATGCCCGGCCAGCGGTCTTTTTCCCCAATCACAGCCGGAGTAATTCCTGCCGCTTTCAGCTTTTCGATTGCATCCAGCAGTTCGTTATAGGTGGTCGGAATCTTGGCACCCGCCTGCTCGAACAATTCCGTGTTCACGTAAAGGTTGGCGATATGAGTGTACACGGGCAACGTGTAGATTTTGCCGTCCATATTGATCGCCTCAGCCATACCCGGGCCCATCCGTTCTTTGATATCGTCCGTCAGGTAGCTTGAGATTTCCAGCACATTACCGGATTTGATGTACGGCTGCATGAAGCTGCCGCCTCCCATGCCATAGAACAGGTCCGGCGCTTCACCAGCTGCAATCGATGTTTTGACTTTGGTTTTGTACTGTTCTCCTGTCGTGCCCGTACGTTCAACCTGAATGTCTGGATGCTCGCTGTTCCATTTCTCCACAATCTCGGGCAGCAGCTTGGCCGAAGGATCGGTATTGCCGACCGATTGATCCCATAGCGTCAGCTTGATCTTGCCATTACTTTCCCCCTGTGCGCCGCCGGACGAGCCAGATGAACATGCCGCCAGACTACTTACAATGCCCAATGTCAGAATTAGACTTGCTGATTTTTTTAATAGCGCTTTCATATCTACAGACCTCCCTATGTGTTTTCGTTGGTTCTAGCCCATATTTTAGGCAAACTGTGCTTTGTTCTCCATTTAGAAAACAGGCATCGATTTGTAATTTTCGAACATATGTGGAATTACAACCGAAGCGGGTTTACACTCAGACCTTCGCCGCACTCCCCACACTCCCCAACACGCCCGACTACATTCTCATTTTTCAGGTTTTTACATTTCGATATTCATTCATGGATCGGCCGATATGTTTTTTGAACAAGACGCTGAAATAGTGTGGGTCCGGGATGCCTACCAGCTCCCCAATCTCATATCCTTTCAGATCCGTCTGTTTCAGCAGCAGTTCAGCCTTCTTCATGCGGAGTTGGGTGAGATATTCCACAAATGTCTGCCCGGTTTCTTTTTTCATCAGCCGCCCCAGATGGCCCGAGCTTACGTAAAAAGCAGCCGCCGTGCTGGAAAGCCCCACTTCCGCATTGCCCATGTTCTCTTCAAGATAAGCCTTCACCCGGTCGATCAGATTGCCTTCATTGGCCTGTCGCTTGGCTTGTATGACATCCGATACGGTGCGGACATGCTGCTCTAGCATACTTTTTAGTTCGGGCAGATGATTTGCTGTAAAAATGGCCGCAACGGCCTCCTTGTTCAATGCATGCTCTCCCTCAAGCTGCTGCTCTATGGCAGCACGCTGGCACTCCGTAACCACATCCAAGGCTGCCATCCGAAACTGTGAAACGTCCGAGAATGGCACAGACAGTATACGCTCCAGCAATAATACCCCTTCTTCTCCCGCACCAACACTGACATTAAATTGTAGTTGTTGGAGCAGCTGAGCATCCGAGTGATAGGGCCTATTCCCGCTTTCAATGACCAGATCCTCGAAGCAAATGACCTGATTTTTCCCCACAAACGCCTGATAGTCGAGTGCACGACAGGCTTCCCGGTATCCCACACAGGCCTTTTCCCATCTTGATTGCCATTGCCCAATCCCTACAGTCACATCCACTTCGCACCCTTCGAGCTTAAGCGTCTGTTGAAGTTCTTCCTGAAGCTGCTGTACCTGATTGGCAAATTCCGTATCCGCACCAAGCGAGAGCACAACGACTCGGTTATGCGGGTCCATGACAATAACGGTTTGTGAATCCTGCGCATAAAAAGCCTGCACCTGCTTCATGCCTACCATTCGCAGCAGAATATGTATTTCCTCAGCGGGTTGTGGATGGGCTTCTGTCTGATGCTGGCTTAAATGCGTTTGATCGTGTTGGGGCTCTCCTTGAACTTGGCTGAGTTGGTGCGGTTGACGGGCTTGATGAGCTGCATGAACTTGATGAGATATGTCGGGTAGATATGGATAAACCTCTGGTGCAGCTATCTTCGCTTGCGGTACAGCAACCTCCACCTCTATTACTGCGATGCGTAATCCCGGTTCACCAGACGAGATAGGAATGCCGAAGAATCGCGCCTTCTCCTGTAGTTCATCCTCAGGCACCACATGACTTAACCATTGATTCACAAACCTCTCCCTGAGATAAGGCAAGCTCTGCTTCATTTCCTCCCGCAACTTCATCAGCTCGTACTCACGTCCGACCTCCTGTTCGATCGCCGTTCGCAGCTTCGCCGTAACCTGTAATAACTCAGAAGCACGAATGGGTTTCAAAATAAAATCGGATATGCCCAGCTTCACACTCTGACGAGCATACTCAAATTCATCATGTCCCGTCACAACCACGATTTTTAGGTTCGGGTAACGCTCCATGAGGATACGGCTCAGTTCAATGCCGTCCATCTTCGGCATGTATATGTCCGTGAAGACGATGTCTGGACGCAACAGCTCCACCTGATCCAAAGCCTCCGCGGCATCGGAGGCCTCGCCAACGATGACCATGCCTTGCTGCTCCCAATCGATACGCATACGCAGCAGATTTCGGATGAGATATTCGTCGTCCACAATCAATACCTTGAATGGTTTCATAGTTAATTCCACGATTCATCGGCTCCCTTCGGGATCGTTATCATAATGGTGGTTCCTTTTCCAACCTCGCTCACCAGCTTGAGTCCATCCTCTCTTTCGTAGAAAATACGAAGTCGCTCCATCGTTCCCCATAAGCCAAAGCTTGGATTGTGTTTAGAGTTATAGGTAATCTTAGAAAGATTAGAAAGATCGGAAGGATTGGAAGGATTAGTTGAATTAGATGAGTTGGTTGAGTTAGTTGAGTCAAAACGGTTAGAACGGTTTATTTCTTTGCGTTGAACCTGCTGTATCTCTTCCTCGGACATGCCAACTCCGTCGTCAGTAATCGTTAGAAGTACCCCTTCCTTGGAGCGATGTGCTTGAATGCGTATCGTGCCTGGGCTGCCTTTGGAACGAATGCCATGATACAGTGAATTTTCCACCAGCGGCTGGAGTACGAGCTTGGGAATCATCACTCGCTCACAATCTGGAGCAATATCGTACTGCACCTCAAACACACCGGGGTAGCGCACCTGCTGGATCGTCAGATAATTTCGTACAATCTCAACCTCCTCGTGCAGTGTAATCAGTTCACGGCCTTTGCTGACACTCAGTCGATAGTAACTTCCGAGCGCTTCTAACAGCTCACATACCTTATCGTTCATGCCCGACATGGCCAGGGAGGTGATGGAATCCAGTGTGTTGTATAAAAAATGCGGCTTGATCTGCGCCTGAAGTGTATTCAGCTCTGCACGGCGGAGCGTCTGCTGCTCCTGAATGATTCGTTTCAGCATCTGGTCAATCTGCTCAATCATCTGGTTGTATCCTCCATATAACTGCTCGAACTCGTAGCTGTTCAGCTCAACCGTCACTTTGCGGAAGTTGCCACTTGGCGCTTTCTGCATGGCGCGAAGCAGCTTGTGAATCGGCTTGATGACACTGCGCGAGATGATGAATGAACTTACAAAAAAGACAGTCCCGTTCACCGCCAGCAGGATCAACGCGAGCAGTACCATGGATTTATTACGGGTATCAGTAGCCCGGTATGGACTCATGCTGATGAATTTCCACTGATCATCACCAGCCGAACGATAGGTTAGCGCATACTCCTGACCACCCGATTGCAAGGTGATGAAGCCGGAGGGCTGCTCTTGAAATGTTTGTTTTAACTTGGCCTGATTGGCCTCTAACATCTCGTGCATGCCTTCCTGTCCAGAAGCCGCAGACATGGATGCGTCGGATACCGCAGGCACGCCCTTCTTCCCATCGGTTGCGTTGGTTGCGATCACCCGCTGATGCTCATCCAGAATGGCCACCTGAAATGAATCCGGTGCAGACAGGTTGGCGTAGGCTTGCGCGATGGATGCCCCCTTGATGTTCATGACCAGAAAGCCAAGTGGAGACGTATCATCCAGATCCCGAATGAGGCGAATAAATGAGACCACCTCTTGCCCATCATTTTCCCCCATGGCCGAGACTCCGCTATCGTTGCTGCTACCATTCAGCCTGAGCAGATATCGTCCGTTGTGCTTCAAAGCCTGTTCGTACCACGGCGCTTCCTTCACATTCGCTTCCATAAACGTGGGCCACTCCTGTGTACCGACAGAGAATCGGTGACCCGAATTATCATAAATATAGACTGAATCAATAATTGGAATCGCTTGCATGAGATTGGTCAAATACGCGCTAACCTTGGACTGTGTCTGTAAATTGGAGTACACATTGCCCTGCCGCAGCAGGTTCTGCAAGTTGGGATCGGAGAAAATCATCTTCGAATAATTGTTCACGTTCCCGATCATCAGATTAACATTGGTCTCAATGGATGTGATTGTCTGCAGTGATGCTTCATTAATTTTTCGCTGCGCGTCATTTTCCGAGATTCGATTCAACACCAACGCACTGAACGCCACCGTTAGCAGAATAATGACAAAGTAGGCAAACGGAATTTTAAAAGCCAACGTCTTGGGCATGCGTTGAATGAACTCTTTGAAACGGGGAGTCCACTTCTTCTTCATTGCACTGGGGTTTGCTCTTGTGTTTGCTTTCGTATTTTCGTTTGCTTCTGCATTGGTCTCGACATCTGATGCTGTTGCTGTTACTTTCGCTTCAATTGTTGCATCACCTTCTGTTGTTGCTCCTGCATCTGTTGTTGCATCCTTTGCTCTGTTTTTCACTCTGACCCTCCTTTGGTTCCGAAGTGTGATGGGTTTAACGGTTTGGATCGGATGACCGGTTGTGTTATCCACCACTCTCTTGGATTGTATACAATTGTATATTATAGGACGGTGTATGGAGGAGGCTCAATTCTTTTTATCGCTTGGGGATGGTATGACTGCGTGAAGTAGAATGAGGATTAGGGGAGCAAATGGTTGTGAATACTTCGGGTATGGGGCCCCCTGACTTGAAACCCAAGGAGCACTGCTTTATAAAATTCTGGAGGTACAGATAATAAGTTGTGGTTTGTGCAGAATGGAGAGTGAAGCGGGTTCGCGGAGGATCTTGATACACAAAAGACGGCGGTAAACAACTAGCTTGAGATGCACATACTTTTGAGCAAGATTACGATGTGTAAGAGCATAATTCTTACTGCTGACCGTGCGTTGATCGAGTGGTTTAGGTTGGGAAGTCCAATCATCATTTTCTCGTATAATGAAATTAAGTGGGGAATTTTTCGGAGGCAAAACGCCCTCGGGCAGGACAAGTACAGAGTTCGTTATGGTAAACAACCACAGCGAATCGTGATCAAAGCGAGAATTCGGTAACGCCTTTTTTGGAGGCATATTTCAGCGTGTAGTTTCCTTCTATGCCATATGGCATCGTAGCGATTTGGATGCGGGTGTAATCCAGGAGGCTCTCCCTCAGCACTTTTTTAATTAGCGCCATGCTCCGATCTTCATCCGTTACCACACAGAAAATGTTCATTACATATTCCTTCGGATCAGCTACACGGCTACCCATATCACATCCATCCACCTCTCCCAACTCCGCCTGGGTCAGAACGGTTTCCAGATATTCCATTACCTTTTCCTTCAACCAATGATCTCGTTTGCTGCCCTGCGCGCTCTTCAGCGGATATTGCACCACAAGCCAGTATTTTTCAATCATTTAGCTTCACCAACCAATTTATATAGGATAGGGGCATTACGTTATATGTGGTCACTTGAACGATAAGGTGCATATGTCAGGCTTACATTTCTCAAGTTTCAAACTGGGCTAGATTATTGACCTTACTGCTTTTTGAAATTGTACTGCCCTTCCATTCGCAGGGTGGGGAACATGGTGATGTTTAATGAGATGTGAGCTTAACGTGTCTGCTGACTTTCTGCCAATCGCCACGATCTGGGCATCAGGATTCAGTTGCATTAGCTGTCTGGCAAATAACACACCATCCTCCAACTCTACCAAAGTCGGCGTACGATTCGTCATCTTGTTTTCAGAAGATTGATAAGGATGAAAGGGATAGATGTTCCAAAATATAAAGTCCGTTGGTTTCCACCTTGAACTGGATAACACTTCGCCCCATATGATGGATGCTGTCGGTTCTGTGAATCCATACATTGCCTGACTCCGGTTAGGTTTGGCAATATTGGGCAAGCTGGTTCGGACACCCGGCTCACCTGGAAAAATCATCTGGTGATCCACCAGCGAGTGATTCCCGATAACCATTCGCTCAGACGTCAAGGGTACACCGGAGAACCTCGCCCCTTGATATCCCACCGCTTCCGCAATAAAAATGTACCGAGCCTTGCACATTCTTGGTTCAAAATACCTGACCAAATGTTCCGACCGAATCTTTACCGCTTCTGGGCCGATATCATAGCCCTTCACATAATCTCTCCAAGGATTAATCACATTTACGGGCGAGACATATGCTTGTATCCCTGCAACAAACTCACGGATCTGTTGCTGCGTTTGGCTCATGTTTTTGCCTCCTTTGGGAGATTACAGAGTATATCGGGCCTGCATCAGCTTATTTCACAAAGATTATATCATAAACAAAAAAACACCAACCAGAACTTGGAGTGCCCCCCTTAGAATAGACATTGGAAAAACCCCTGGGGTTAGCTGATGAAATCCTAGGGGGTGCATTTTTTATGGCGATTAAAGGACAAAAGTATATACGTATTCGGAGAAGATAAAAAAGAGGCTATTCGTCTGCATACGGTTGAGGGCTGGACTTACCGAAAGATCAATGAACATTTGGGAATTCATGACCCG
Source organism: Paenibacillus sp. FSL R5-0517 (assembly GCF_037974355.1). Classification (NCBI taxonomy): domain Bacteria; kingdom Bacillati; phylum Bacillota; class Bacilli; order Caryophanales; family Paenibacillaceae; genus Paenibacillus; species Paenibacillus sp. FSL R5-0517. The sequence goes on along the minus strand of NZ_CP150235.1, from coordinate 201,208 downwards.
GGACGAATGAGTGCTTGATGCTAAAACACCGGGAAAATGGCGAGTTTGGACTGATGGATCAGCGAGGTCGACGTAAAGAATACTTGGATCAAGAACGCTATGTGCAAAAACTGAAGCGGGAGAATGCGTTGCTAAAAAAGTGCTTGGTAATCTGGAATCTATCCTTATCATATCCGAACGCTTACCGAAGCACCAAGTCTAATCGGAAAGTATATCCGTTTACAACCGAAAACGACCAAAACGGAAACTAAAAAAAACTGACGCCGGTAGAGTACCGACCGCCAGTTTGCAGCCTAGGGTCTTTTTATAGTGTCTATTAAATGGGGTCTTGACCACTTTATTATCATGTATAACGGCTCTTTATCTGTCACAATCTATAAACCATTTTCAATAAAACTTATTCCTATGAATCATATTATAGAGCATTTTTTATTATGGAACATTTTAATAATATCATTGAACCATCAAATACTGTTGATCTAAAAAGGCTATTAGAAGAATCAATCCTTTAACTTTTTAATCTCTTAGGTTTATTGATTTTTTGAAAATAACTCTTTATAGACTTATCTACATATTTAGGAGATTGCCCTTCAGAGAATTTTATATAACGATATACTAGTGATTCTATAAAACTCAAATCATTAGATTTTGTTGCTCTTACAATCTCCTCTTCTTGAAAAAACATTGAAAGACGAATAAATAAACTATTTAACTCAACAGAGAAATTTAAATTCTTATCCCAGTCTCTACTGGATATTATTTTATCAATCATATAATTCATAAATTTACCTGCAAATATCTCTTCATTATAATATTTTAAAATATTCTTAATAGCTTCCTCCTTTTCATTTTTTAGAACTATAGGAACGATAACATCGGAAGCTTTCTCATTTTTGAAATCTTTTAACTCTCTTTTCTCGCTAAATAACAATTTTTGAATTTCTCCTAAATAATATTTCTCAACAGATGCATTAATTAATAGGCAAAGTTTTAGTATTTTACTCTCATTTTCAGAATTTATATTATTTAAGCATTCCTTAACTCTTACTAATGCCAAGTCCATAAGCTGAGTGTATCTATCATAATCATGTTTTTTTAATATAGCAGCTGTTAATTCAAATACCTCAGAATCAATATCATATATATATAGTTCCTCGATTAAATTTTCGTTTTCAGGAAAAACTTTAATGAGATGTTTAGAATAAAAATATTCAAAAAAGGATCTATGAAAAAATTTATAATGGTAATCTTGGCTTCCTACTACATATAATTCAGTTCTAAGAGAGCAAAACTTTAAAAATTCCTTAGTTGCATTTAAGGCACTATTGCTGTTATTTCCATATGATCTTTGAAACATCTTACTAAACACATCATGTATAGTACTTTCATGAATTTCAATATTATTAGGTTTTGCTAGAGAAGCTAATTTTTCAAAACTAGAACTACTATCTAAAATACTACTTATTAGTCCAAAATCAAATTCTGTTTTTTTCTTTTCAAATTCCCTTTTTTTAGATATATATTCTATACATTTATCATATAAATCTATCTTATTCTCAGGTAATTCTAATTCAGCTTTATAAATATTTATTAATAGTGATACCTGAAGAAGACTTAACAAAAACCTACTTCTAATAAGTGTATTACATTTCTCCATAAATCCTTCAATATAATCTTCACTAAATAGTCCTAACTTACACATGTTATCCAAATAATCATAAATTTGTGTTGGAGTTACTGAGGAAACACTATAAGTAATTCTTGTCTTTGAAATAAATCCTTGTGCACGAGAAGTAAGACAAATCTTATTGTGCTTATTTGTTTCTTGGAAGTAGCTCATAATCATACTATTTAAATCATTTCGATCATGTGAGTCAACTTCATCTAATGCATCAAATAAAATTAGACATCTTCCGGCATTCATAAAATAATTAATAAAATCTTTAGTTATCTCTCTTCTATCTATACCTGTATGGTTAATAATACTATCGACTAGATAGTCATCAATAGAATACGAAGAACTATTTTTACCAAATTGTTTATATTGCTTCAAGTCACAATAGATAGGGAGTACATCTTTTGAATTTAAAATATTAAGCTCTTCGTACTTATTCATTAAATTTTTTAGAAACAAGCTTTTACCAAGTCCAGCTCCCCCAATAATTGATATCTCGTTTGACTCCTTAAAAATTTCTTCCCAAGAAACATTAATTTTATGTTTAGTAGAAAGTTCTTCAGTGTGGAGTTCAAATTCTGGAAATACATAAAAAGAGTACATTTCGAGCTCTTTAAGTCCATAAACATGACTTTTTTTGTTTTTAAGTTTTATAAGTCTTATATATTTTTCTCGAGTTTTTTCATAGTTTTGTGAATTATCTATATAAATATCTCTATTTAAACTATTAATTATCCTTAATTCCATTTCCTGCATGCTTTGATTCAAAAAATATAAGCTTCCTAATTGCGGGGTATCAAGTTTTTCTATGAGTTTATTCTCTAAAATATCCATAAGATCTTTAAAATAAGAGGTCACTATTTCTGAAGATAAAACCTTCCCATTCACTTCTTTGACATAATTGATTGCTGAAGAACTTAGCATTCCAAGAAAATCTTGTTTATTTAAATTTGTTCTATAATTTTTCTTAACTATCCTGACCTTATAAATTCTTGAAGTTGCTGAATACTTTATATATTCTTTTAAGTTCATAGTAGTTTCAGTTCTCATTAGATAATCACAGAAAGCTCCACTATCTAACTCGGTATCCGTGTATTTATGTATAAATGTATTAACATCTTTAATTATAGTCTTATCCCACGGTCGTTTATTATATGATTTAAAAATATCAGTAATAAAAGTACATGTCACATTTACTAGTCCCGAAACAATAATATCATCTACAATAATCATTTTGAATATCTCCTATCATTGAAGTTAATAAGCTAAAATCACAATAATATCCTTTCTGTATTATTTAATGATATTGATTTACTTAATTATAGTTACCCAGCTATTTCGTCTTTAATTTTAACAACAATTGATTCTATTTAGCTAACTTTATTTTAGTTCTACGCAAATTGAATTGAATCCGCCTCCAACGCTAATTCATTTACAAGCAAATTGACTTAACATAATATTAAAAAGATACATTCCTATTATTATATTAGAATATTTTTCATCAAATCTAGTACATTATTACGCCTTTACTTTTAACACGATAGCATAACAAAAACAGCCACCAAATGGTGGCTGTTTTTGCTATGCTACTAATGGAGGCGAGGGGAGTCGAACCCCTGTCCGAAGATAACGACACATAAGCTTCTACGGGTGTAGTCACAGTTTTGATGTCACCCGAGTATCGCCCCGTAACCGGCTATACGTTGGGTCAGCCTGATTGTCTTCTTCAGCACACCCCAGGCGGAGATGTGACAGCGTATCCCACTACTTGTTAGCCCCTAATCCTGTCACATGGGCGATGCAGGTTAGAAGCACGCACACAGTTTCTTAGGCTGCGAAAGCGTAGTTTGTTTGTTGTTTGCCGTTTAATAGGCTTTAGCGTTGATGAAGCGGACGCGTCCCCACTACCCGCTACCCATGCTCGAACTATCCCCGTCGAATCCATAAACGCCCCCTCATATAAGAAGGGCTCCAGGATTAATCCGTGAATACGGAGCAAAGGTGCTGCACATCTTTTTCCTCCAAGGTAAAAAGATGCTTCTTTCAAACTCGGCATTCCTGTCTGCTACATGAGTAATCATAACATAGAGCAGCAAGCCGATATAGTACAGATTGCTGGAAAACGTTCCAACAGGCTGAGCACAGATACAAGGTTATCCAATATAACAGGCTCAATCGTCTACATATTATACCGCGTCACCAATCGGAAGTAAAGTTTACCCAGATCAGATCACAAACATCGGCACCTAAGTATTTTACCCACGAATCAGGCAAACTACGCAAGAGCGAGTAATTTTGACTCATCACTACGCCATATTCCATGCTCCTAATTACTTCTTTTACACATATCACAAAAATTAAGTTCATAGCACATTTCAACAACCTCATCTATTACCTTCGCTAATTCAAATAAAAAGCCTCAATCTTGCCCAATACAGGACAAACACTGAGACTCCTTAACTCGTAAATCAACTTTCCTAACTCCATCACTAGAAACTACCTTATACACCTAAAGTAAAACTTTCACACCCAGCGCTCCACTTATCGTGCAACCTTCTGCTTCTCGCGCATTGCCCGTTGAATATCACGTTGTGCATCCCGCTTGGCTGCAGTCTCACGCTTATCAAACTGCTTCTTACCTTTACCCAGTCCAAGCAAGAGCTTTGCGTAACCATTGCGGATATAGATTTTCAGTGGCACAATGCTGTACCCATCCTGTTTCGACAGCCCGAGCAACTTGTGAATCTGTACTTTATGCATTAACAACTTACGCGTACGTGTCGGATCGAGCGGATTATTTCGGTTCCCTTGTTCAAAAGGACTAATATGCATATTATGAATATGAATCTCACCGTTCCGAATCGTGGCAAATGCATCACCAATATTCGCACGGCCGTTACGAAGAGATTTGATCTCCGTTCCGGTAAGCACCATGCCCGCTTCATACGTATCTTCAATGAAGTAGTCATGGGAAGCCTTTTTATTCTGTGCGAGCACTTTACTCTGTCCATCATTCTTGCCCATGTCCTCACTCCTTCTCCGTAAAATAAGCCGGTACCATGCTCTGTAGCAACGCACCCATTGTTGCACCAAGGTACCACGTGCCAGACCTTAATTGTAGCAAGTACGGCTGTTAAAATCAAGAAAGAGGCGACCTCTGCCGCCCCTCCTCATTACACCACTTCCAGACAGTGCGAAACAACACACCGCAGAAAGTGACTATCTCTCCAACGCTTAACCTAGAGGAACGAATGGTTATCCATATCTTCAGGTAACGTTAGCTTTATTTTTTCTTTTTCCGCACAAAAGCTGCCGTGCCGTTACCAGTTGCGCCTTTGCTCTTCTTCCGCTTGCGACGTGGTGCTCCGCCTTCCTGAGTGCCACCAGGTGTTGCAGCTTCTCCGATAAATACGCCGCTCGGCGAAGTGTTTTTACGTCCACTTCCGCCCTTGCCACCTTTACCGCCGCCCTTGCCGGACTTAAAGCTTCCTTCACCGCGACCGCTGCCGCTGTTCAGTCCACTTCCTTGTCCACCAGTTGAATTACTATCCGAACCACCCGATGTAGAGCTATAACCGCCTTTACCTGAGCCAAAACCAAAGCTCACCGCGCCTTTACCCCGACCCGTCGATCCGCCAGCATCACCAGCACGACGCTCACCTTTCGGTTTGCCGCCGCCTTTACCTCCGTATCCACCGGATGAGCCTGCGCCCGTACCTGCACTCGCTGCTCCGCTGCGACCGCCACGTCCACCTTTGCCGCTCTCTTCCGTTGATCGGCCACCACGGTTGCCTCCAGCACTGGCTGAGCTGCCTTTGCCGCCACGCGATCCGCTGAATCCACCCGGTCCACCCTTGGCACCGCCGCGTCCGCCTCCGCTACCTGGACGTCCACCTTTGCCGCCACGTCCGCCACCGAAGCCGCCAGGACGTTCAGCACGAGGTTTCATATCCACCATTTCAAAATCAATCGTATACTCTTCCATGCTGACACGTGCCACACGGATCTTCACTTCATCCCCGATACGGAAGACTTTTGAAGTCCGTTCACCAATCAGAGCCATATGCTGATCATCAAAATGGTAATAGTCGTCCGTAAGCGCGCTCAGACGAATCAGACCTTCAACCGTGTTCTCCAGTTCAATGAACATACCGAAGCTGGTCACACTGCTGATCATGCCTTCGAACTCTTCGCCTACTTTATCGAGCATGTACTCGGCTTTCTTCATTTTCTCCGTATCCCGCTCAGCTTCTACCGCCACACGTTCACGTTCCGAAGACTGCTGGGCAATATCGGCCATACGTGCTGCCAAATACTCCTGACGGTTCTCCGGCAAAGCGCCATTATTTTCAATGACTTCACGAATCACCCGGTGAATGACGAGATCGGGATAACGACGAATTGGAGACGTGAAGTGACTATAGAATTCTGCCGCGAGGCCAAAGTGACCTGACATTTCAGAATCATACTTTGCCTGTTTCATGGAACGAAGCATCATCGTACTGATCACGGTTTGTTCTTTTGTTTCCTTGATATCCTCAAGCAACGATTGAAGGGCCCGTGGATGAATTGCATTGCCACGTCCTTTGACCTGGTGTCCGAAATTCGCCGCAAAGGCGAGAAAATTTTGCAGTTTTTCCTGATCCGGGTCTTCGTGCACACGATAAATGAACGGAACCTTCAACCAGTGAAAATGCTCTGCCACTGTTTCGTTCGCTGCCAACATGAATTCCTCAATGATCTGCTCTGCAATCGAACGCTCCCGTTTCACGATATCGATCGGTTTGCACTCTGCATCCACAATGATTTTGGATTCTTCAAAATCAAAGTCAACCGCTCCACGACGCATACGCATAGCACGCAGTTTCAAGGCAATTTCTTTCATCAGATGAAAATCATCTACCAGATCCTTATAACGCTCAAGCAATTCCGGCTCTTCACCTTCAAGGATTTTACGGACGTTGGAATATGTCATCCGCTCTTTGGTTTTGATTACACTCGTGAAAATGTCATGTTTCACAACTTTCATCTGATCGTTGAATTCCATCTCACAAGACAGGGTCAAGCGATCTACTTGCGGGTTCAAACTACAGATTCCGTTGGATAGGCGCTGAGGCAACATCGGAATAACCCGGTCCACCAGATATACACTGCATCCACGGTTGTAGGCTTCCTGATCCAGCTTGGAATTCTCCTGTACATAGTAGCCGACGTCGGCAATGTGAACACCCAAACGGTAATTACCATTAGGCAGTTTCTCTACATTTACAGCATCGTCCAGATCCTTGGCATCTTCACCATCAATCGTGACAATGTTCAGTCCGCGCAGATCACGGCGACCCTGTTGAACAATCTCTTCATCCGTGATGGAGTCAGGTGCTTTCTCCGCTTCTTCTACAACTTCATCCGGGAAAGCTTCAGGAAGCTGATGCTTGCGAATGACGGACAAAATATCAATACCCGGCTCATCCTTATGACCGAGAATCTCGATCACTTCACCCTCGGCTGCCGCACGGCCCTCCGGATAGCTGACGATCTTTGCTACAACCTTCTGTCCATCAACCGCCCCAGCAAAATTGGTACGCGGGATGAAAATATCGCGATTAATCCGTTTATCATCCGGAATTACGAAGCCGTACACCTCATGGCTTTGGAACACCCCTACAACTTGTGTCACCGCACGAGTAACAATACGGACAATCTCACCCTCCAGGCGACCGCCAGAAGGGCCTTGGGACGTGACTTTAACCAATACCGTGTCACCATTCATCGCACTCTTCATGTCATTGGCGTGAATGTACACATCCGGGTGCTCTCGATCCTCAGGAATAAGGAAAGCAAATCCTTTGGCATGAGCCTGTAGACGTCCGCGAACCAAATCCATGCGCTCTGGCATGCCATAACGATTGTTTCGGGTCAGCAGAACTTTTCCGGATTCCTCCAGCGTATTCAGCATAATCAAAAAGGCTTTGAAATCAGCTGCGTCTTCGATCTCGAAGTGCTGTTCCAACTCCTGATAAGTCATCGGTTTATAAGCGGTCTCCCGCATGAAGTCGAGCAATTGTTGTTCTGTTATCATTAATATATTCACCTCGGGAAACATAAAAGTGTAATCGGATCTCATCTGTTTATGTATCGGAATTCTTACCATTTTCTTGCAATCACTGTCGGGAAGAGTATAGTCGCGCACCCATACTATCTCATACCCTAGTATACACGAATTCAATCCAGCCCATCCGTACCTCGTAAAAAAACCACTGTTGCCGGGCGCTCCTCTAAAATCACGCTTTCACGTATCTCTACAGACATTTTATGCGATACCCATGCTGTACGCATCTGGAAAAGGACTACATCCGAAAATTTTCTGTACACATGACATTCATTATAGGGAGTGCGTTCGCGCGTAACGAATAAGCGAGGGACATATCCATACATGATAGGGGTTGTGTTGCATGTTAAGGAAGGAAAACCGAACAGAAGTGAGAAGAAGACCGAAATCATGGAGTCTATAGATTAGATTATTGTTGGTAAAGTTTGGACGCGTAAAAATTTATTAAAAAACCCCCGTTTCTCCACGAAACGAAGGTTCATCAATTAAGCCATTAGCTTAAGCTATTCATTGCCCAGCAGTTCCAATTTTACTTGGAAAACACCGTAACAATAATAGACAAAATCATAAATCCTGCACCAAGTACCACCGTTGCACGTTGCAGGAAGAGATCCAATCCGCGCGCTTTCGTTTTACCGAAAAGATGTTCCGCACCACCGGAGATGGCACCCGCCAAACCAGCGCTTTTCCCGTGCTGCAGCAATACTACAGTGATTAGACCGATCGAGAAGACAACGAGCAGCAATTTCAAAGCAATATCCATTCTTTCCACCTCCTACCCATGTGGGCATAACATCTCACCATAAAAACAGTTACTTTAATTGTAACATAGCTATTGTTGTGATACAAGTAGTGCAGTTCATACAATACCCTAAATTTGACCATCTACATACTCCATACATTATACGATTAATCCGCATCAATAAAAAAGACAAGCCGGTTACCCGGCTTGCCCGTAAAAGCTGGATATCCAGCTTATTTTTTAAGGTTGTAGAATCCTTTAAGACCATTGTATTGAGCCAGTTCACCCAGTTGATCCTCAATGCGGAGCAATTGGTTGTACTTCGCGATACGGTCTGTACGGGAAGGAGCACCCGTTTTGATTTGACCAGCGTTTGTTGCAACAGCGATATCAGCGATTGTGCTGTCTTCGGACTCACCGGAACGGTGGGAGATTACAGCTGTGTATCCTGCACGTTTAGCCATTTCGATTGCATCGAATGTTTCAGTCAATGTACCGATTTGGTTAACTTTGATCAGGATGGAGTTACCGATACCTTCTTCGATACCTCTGCCAAGACGCTCAGTGTTCGTTACGAACAAGTCGTCACCAACGAGTTGTACTTTGTCTCCCAATTTCTCAGTGAGCAATTTCCAACCATCCCAGTCATCTTCAGACATACCGTCTTCGATTGTGATGATTGGGTATTTCTCAACCCATGAAGCCAAGAGGTCAACATACTCAGCGGAAGTGTAAGATTTACCTTCGCCAGCAAGAGTGTACTTACCATCTTTGTAGAACTCAGTGGAAGCTACGTCCATACCGAGGAATACGTCAACACCTGGTTTGTAACCCGCTTTTTCAATCGCTTCGATGATTGTAGTGATTGCTTCTTCGTTCGAACCAAGGTTCGGTGCGAAACCACCTTCGTCACCTACAGCTGTGTTCAAGCCTTTGGAGCTCAATACGGATTTCAGGTTGTGGAAGATTTCCGCACCTACGCGAAGAGCTTCTTTGAAGCTTGGTGCTCCAACTGGAAGAACCATGAACTCTTGAACGTCAATGTTGTTGTCTGCATGCTCACCACCGTTGATGATGTTCATCATTGGAACTGGCAATGCTTTAGCGTTGAATCCGCCCAGGTAAACGTACAATGGCAGGTCCAGAGCGTCAGCAGCTGCGCGAGCTACTGCCATGGATACAGCCAGGATTGCGTTAGCACCCAGTTTACCTTTGTTTGGCGTACCATCCAAAGTGATCATCAATTTGTCGATACCCAATTGATCCAATGCATCCATACCGATAACTTCTGGAGCGATTGTTTCGTTTACGTTTTTAACAGCTTGCAGAACGCCTTTACCGAGGTAACGGGATTTGTCGCCATCGCGAAGCTCAACTGCTTCGTGGGCACCAGTGGATGCACCGGATGGAACGATTGCACGTCCGATTGCGCCGGACTCCAGGTATACTTCAACTTCTACTGTAGGGTTACCGCGGGAGTCGAGGACTTCGCGAGCGTACACGTCAGAAATAATAGTCATTTGTGATAATCTCCTTTAAATTTGAATTTATTGAAAATTAGGACTCCTTGTGTTTCCCCTTATCCACTTCGTCAGCAGAATCGTCTTCCGATCGCTGTTATCCCCGGATTCCTTTGAACTTATTCTCATAAGTTGGAATCCTGTGATAAAGGCGAACGCTTCGCTTCTTCAGACCATTTCTGCTGCCTCCGTTCAGAGGTAAACGCCAAACTTCCCAATTTCATATATGTTGGCTGTGTAACTTATTTACGAGTAGCAATAACAGATGTACCTGTCATTTCTTCCGGTTTAGGCAACTGCATCAGGTCAAGGATCGTTGGCGCGATATCTGCCAGGATTCCGCCTTCACGCAAGGTAACGTTAGCATCTGTAACGATAAATGGAACCGGGTTCGTTGTATGAGCTGTGAACGGACGTCCTTGCTCATCGAACACCATATCCGCGTTACCATGATCCGCAGTGATCAGTACAACGCCGCCTTTGGCAAGTACTGCATCCACAACACGGCCCATGCATTCATCTGTTACTTCAACCGCTTTGATGGTAGGCTCCAGCATGCCGGAGTGTCCAACCATGTCAGGGTTAGCGAAGTTCAGAATGATGGCGTCATGTTTGTCTGCTTCGATCTCGCGAACACATGCGTCAGCCACTTCATACGCGCTCATCTCTGGTTGCAGATCATATGTCGCAACTTTTGGTGAGTTGATCAGTACACGAGTTTCGCCCGGAAGCTCCACATCACGACCGCCGCTGAAGAAGAAGGTAACGTGCGGGTATTTCTCCGTTTCTGCAATACGCAGTTGTTTTTTATTGTTCTGTACCAGAACTTCACCCAGGGTGTTGTCGAGGTTCTTCGGCGAATAAGCCACATAACCTTCAACCGTTTCACTGAACAAAGTCAAGCAAACAAAGTGCAAGCCCACAGGGAACTTCGGACCACGATCGAAACCGCGGAAATCCTGGTTCGTGAACACTTGCGACAACTGGATTGCACGGTCAGGACGGAAGTTAAGGAAGATAACGGAATCGCCGCTTTCTACCAAACCTACCGGCTCACCATCCGCTTTGACGATAACCGTTGGTTCAACGAATTCATCAAATACGGATTTCTCATACGATTCTTCAACCGCTTTGAGTGGGTCAGTGTATTTCGGTCCATCTCCATAAACGATGGCGCGGTATGATTTCTCCACCCGTTCCCAACGTTTATCACGGTCCATCGCGTAATAGCGACCTTGTACCGTAGCGATTTGTCCCACACCAACTTCTTCAATTTTAGCGATCAGCTTCTGCATGAAGTCTTTACCACTGTCGGGCATAACATCACGGCCATCCATGAAGGCATGAATATATACATCGTTCATTTCTTCTTTTTTGGCCAGATCCAGCATAGCGAACAGGTGGTCGATGTGACTATGTACGCCGCCATCGGACAACAAGCCGTAGAGATGAAGCTTTTTACCGTTTTGTTTCGCTTCGCGCACAGCTTTGACAAGTGTTTCATTGTCGTAGAACTCGCCGTCACGAATGGATTTGGAGATACGGGTCAAATCCTGGTATACGATCCGGCCGGCACCGATGTTCAGGTGACCTACCTCGGAATTTCCCATTTGCCCTTCTGGCAAACCTACAGCTTCACCGCAAGCAGTGAGTGTTGTATGTGGGAATTGGCTCATAAAACGGTCGTAGTTCGGTTTCTTGGCTTGCGCTACCGCATTGCCTTCCACCGTGTTACGCAGACCAAAGCCGTCCATGATGATCAATGCTACAGGTTTTGGAGCTGTCATCTTACTTCGCCCCCTCAACAAGCGCGATGAACGAAGCCGGCTGCAAGCTGGCACCGCCAACAAGCGCGCCGTCGATGTCGCTTTGTCCGAGGTATTCTGTTACGTTCTCCGGTTTAACACTGCCGCCGTATTGAATACGAACTGCACTCGCAACCGTCTCGTTGTACAGATCCTTCACCAATGTACGGATGTAAGCAATAACTTCATTCGCATCTTGGGAAGTGGAGGATTTGCCTGTACCAATCGCCCAGATTGGCTCATAAGCGATAACGACTTGTGCCGCTTGCTCTGCAGACAGACCTGCCAAAGCAGCTTCTGTTTGCACTTTGCATACGTCTTTTGTTTGGTTCGCTTCACGCTCTTCAAGCGTTTCACCAAGGCAGAAGATTGGAGTCAATCCGTGACGGAATGCTGCATGTAACTTTTTATTAACAGTCTCATCGGTTTCCGCAAAATATTGACGGCGCTCCGAGTGACCAACGATGACATAATCCACACCCAGGTCTTTCAGCATTACACCGCTGATTTCACCTGTGAATGCACCATTGTCTTCAAAATGAAGATTTTGTGCACCAATTTTGATGTTTGTGCCTTTAACGGCTTCTACCAGGGATGGCAGATTCGTAAACGGTGCGCAGATTACAGTTTCCACGCCTTCAACTTCCGCTTTTCCTTTAACTTCCTGAATGAAGTCATTGGATTCGGAAACCGTTTTGAACATTTTCCAGTTACCTGCGATAATCGGTGTTCTCATGGGTTTCAACTCCTTCATGCTATAGACTACTAAAACTTACTTGTCGTTCAATGCCACTACGCCTGGAAGTACTTTACCTTCCATGAACTCGAGCGATGCACCGCCACCTGTAGAGATGTGGTTCATCTTGTCAGCCAATTTGAATTTCTCAGCTGCTGCTGCGGAGTCACCGCCACCAATTACAGTGTAAGCTTCTGTCTCAGCGCAAGCTTCTGCTACTGCACGAGTACCGTGGGAGAATGGCTCGATTTCAAATACGCCCATTGGTCCGTTCCATACAACCAATTTGGAGTTTTTGATTACGTCAGCATAGATCTCACGTGTTTTAGGACCGATGTCGATTCCTTCCCAATCTGCTGGGATGCCATCGATATCAACGATTTGTGTGTTTGCTTTTGCGCTGAAATCGTCAGACACTACGATATCTACCGGCAGGTAGAAGTTTTTGCCCAATTTTTTCGCTTTTTCGATGAAACCGAGCGCAACATCAAGTTTGGAGTCATCCAGCAAGGACTGTCCAATTTCATGTCCTTGTGCTTTGAGGAACGTGTAAGTCAGACCGCCACCGATGATCACGTTGTCTGCAATGTTCAGCAGGTTGTCGATTACATCGATTTTGTCTTTAACTTTGGATCCGCCAATGATGGCTGTGAAAGGACGCTCAGGGTTGGAAATGGCTTTACCCAACACTTCAAGTTCTTTTTCCATTAACAAACCGGACACTGCTGGAAGCAAGTGAGCGATTCCTTCAGTCGAAGCGTGTGCTCTGTGAGCCGCGCCAAACGCATCGTTAACGAAAACGTCAGCCAGTTCAGCAAATTGTTTTGCCAGTTCCGGATCATTTTTCTCTTCGCCTGCGTGGAAACGAACGTTTTCAAGCAACAATACGTCGCCGTTGTTCAGTTCAGCGATTTGAGCTTTAACAGCGTCACCAACAGAATCGTCAGCTTTAACAACTGTTTTACCCAACAATTCGGACAAACGCTCAGCTGCTGGAGTCAAACGCAAGGATTCAACCACTTCGCCTTTAGGACGACCCATGTGGCTTGCCAAAATGACTTTAGCGCCTTTTTCAATCAAGAAGTTGATTGTAGGAAGCGTTGCACGAATACGTTTGTCATCTGTAATTTTACCATCTTCGAGCGGCACATTGAAATCTACACGGACAAAAGCCCGTTTTCCTGTCAATTCGATATCGCGTACACTTTTTTTGTTCATCTGTATTTCCTCCGCACCCATGTATTTGGTGGACCGATCAAGGGCTGAAATCCCTTGTCAATCCTGGTGTTTTTGAGAAATTTGCAAAATATTGATATATAAAGAGCGGAAACAATATAGCATCTGTTTCCGCTCTATGTTATTGCAGATATTACTTAATCATTTTTGCAAAGTGCTCCAAAGTGCGAACCAATTGTGCAGTGTAGGACATTTCATTGTCATACCAAGCTACAGTTTTAACCAATTGTTGGTCGCCAACAGTCAGAACTTTAGTTTGAGTTGCATCAAACAGGGAACCGAAAGTGATACCTTGGATGTCGGAAGATACGATTTCGTCTTCAGTGTATCCGAAAGTTTGTGGGTCGGAAGCTTCTTTCATTACTGCGTTAACTTCTTCAGCAGTAACTTTTTTACCCAGAACAGTTACGAGCTCAGTCAGGGAACCAGTAGCTACTGGTACACGTTGAGCTGCACCATCCAATTTGCCTTGCAGTTCTGGAATTACCAGACCGATTGCTTTAGCAGCACCCGTTGTGTTAGGGATGATGTTTTCAGCTGCTGCGCGAGCACGACGGAAGTCACCTTTAGGGTGTGGAGCATCCAATGTGTTTTGGTCGCCAGTGTAAGCGTGAATTGTAGTCATCAAACCTTGAACGATTCCGAATTTGTCTTGCAGTGTTTTTGCCATAGGTGCCAGGCAGTTCGTTGTGCAAGATGCGCCGGAGATTACAGTTTCAGTACCGTCGAGGATTTCATGGTTTACGTTGTAAACGATGGTTTTCATGTCGCCAGTAGCTGGTGCGGAGATAACAACTTTCTTAGCTCCACCTTTCAAGTGTTTCTCAGCTGCTTCTTTCGTTGTGAAGAAACCAGTACATTCCAGAACGATATCTACGCCCAGGTCGCCCCAAGGAAGTTCTTCCGGGTTACGGTTAGCCAATACTTTAACTTCTTTGCCGTTCACTTTGAAGAAGCCATCGTGTACTTCAACATCGCCATCGAAGCGACCTTGAGTTGTATCATATTTGAGCAAATGAGCCAGCATTTTAGCGTCAGTCAAGTCGTTGATTGCTACTACTTCAATGCCCTCTACATTTTGAATACGGCGGAATGCCAAGCGTCCAATACGTCCAAAACCGTTAATACCTACTTTAATCATGAGTAAGTTCCTCCCAAGTTTTGATTAATTTTTTATGAAACTTATATATTCAAGACAGACGGTGAAGTCCGTCAAGACAACAATAGTTGTGTTGCAGAGTAAAACCTTATTCCATTTCAGCAACGATGACTTCGGCAGCTGCCTCATCAATAATCAGAATATCTTCCTGACCAAATCGTAACACGGAATGTATAGCAGCAGCTTTGCTTTTGCCACCTGCGATTCCAATCACAACATCGGTTCGTTCAATATCCTGTAGTCGCATCCCCAGTGTAAGCATGGTATGTACCACCTTACCCTGATCGTTAAAGTAATAACCGAAAGATTCAGATACCGCTCCTTGCTCCTGAAGTTCATCTATGATCTCCGTCGCAAGTTTACGTCTTGTCGCCATCTCCACGGCATCACCAATTCCATGAATAACAATCCGCGATTTTCGAATCAGCTGCAGAATCTCCTGAACACTGGGGTCCTGGATTAATGATTCATAGGCATGATCACTAAGCAAATCCGGTACATGCAGGAGTTTATATTGCGCTCCTACCCGTTTTGCCATCGTGGATGCAATCGTATTTGCCTGAATTTCAAGGCTTTCTCCAAGTCCACCGCGTGCCGGTACGAACCAGACACCTTTGAGCGATGTTGGCGGAGTCAGTTGCTCTGCGACTTCGGCCGTTGTTGATCCGCCAGTAACGGCGACAACGTCGTTGTCACTCATGATATTGCCGAGAGCCTTCGCTCCGGCTCTGCCCAGTTCCCTTTTGGCAAATGGAGATACGTCCGAATCACCAGGAACCACAACTACCTTTTGCAGACCGTAGGCTTGCTTGATGCGCTCTTCCAGCTCGGATAATCCGAACAACTCTTTGGCTACGGGCTCTAACTGCTGCAGCAAATCATACCCTGCCTCGCTGATCTTCATTCCTGCACTGTCAATTTCAATAAGTCCCTGAGCCTTTAACAGATCGGTCTCAGCCCTCAGAACCCGCTCGGTCATCTGCATGGAATTAGCTAACGTTCTCCGTCCGATCACATCCGATAACATGATCTGCTGCAGAATCGTATACCTCTTTTTCAAGACATCCATGAGATCAGGCAGAAGCTGCTTTTGTACTTCTAAAATCGTTCGCATGCTTTCCACTCCCGCAAGTTCTCGTTCCAAGCTCTCTTTCGTGGCCCTAAAACGTCCCGGGTTAACTTTTTAAGTCCCACGTCTATTCTACCTAAAACTGACGTGACATGCAAGTGTTTCAACGTGTTATTTCGACACTCATTCAGCGATTGTACGCGCCTATTTTCACAATCCTAGACTTCCATGATCAAGGACTAGCTCACGCATACCATATTCCATCTACATATCGCTCAGAATACATTTCATCGGGCATGTCCAAAACCTCTAATAGCATTTACTTAAATGCACTCTTTATCCACTCTTCTTCATCATGATCATTTTTAGGTTGATCCAAACCAATACACATCACGAATTGCTTGCAATTAAATATTTCATGAGCTATAATCATTATTGCTGTCACATAATGTGCGCCCGTGGTCCAATGGATATGACGTAGGCCTCCGAAGCCTGAGATCCAAGTTCGATTCTTGGCGGGCGCGCCACTTTTATTTAACAGCTCATAACCCTTTTAACCAATGAAACCGGAAAGGTTTCTTTTTTTTGCAAGTTAGTTTGACTTTCTTTGACTTTTTGTTTGGAATTGTTTATTATGTGGGTAATACGGTAACAGTTTAAATATAAGCACCAATAACATTTACATTCCGAGGAGGTTTTTCACGTGAGTTTTATTCCAATGGTCGTTGAACAGAGCAACCGGGGTGAGCGCGCCTATGACATCTACTCCAGATTGCTGAAGGATCGTATTATTTTCCTTGGTAGCGATGTTAATGATGTAGTGGCTAATGCCATTATGGCACAGATGTTGTTCCTGGCTGCGGAAGATCCGGAGAAAGACATTCACTTATACATCAACAGCCCAGGCGGATCGATTACAGCCGGTATGGCCATTTACGATACAATGCAATTCATCAAACCGGATGTATCTACCATCTGTGTAGGTATGGCGGCTTCCATGGGTGCATTCTTGCTGAATGCTGGTGCAAAAGGGAAACGTTTTGCGTTGCCTAACAGTGAAATCATGATTCACCAACCGCTTGGTGGTGCTCAAGGTCAAGCTTCGGACATCGAAATTCGTGCTCGCCGCATCCTGAAAATGCGTGATACCTTGAACCGCATCATCTCTGAGCGTTCAGGTCAACCTCTGGAGCGGATCGAGAAAGATACAGATCGTGACTACTTCATGAGTGCTGCTGAAGCTGCCGATTACGGTATCATTGATAAAGTTATTGAAAACGTGGGTTCCCAAGGCATCTAATATGCTGCCTGGAGACTAGCGGTAACTTCACAGGGCGGGCTTCACCGATATATAGGTGAGCCCGCCCTGTGCTATTTCCAACTAAACAGGCAAATATCACACCCGTTAGTGGAGTGCGTTGCCTGGATAAACAAGAATCCCCCGTCAAAGCAGGATGACGGGGGATTCTTGTTATTATTTTTCATGAGAAGAATGTGATATAAGTGCTCTTGCTTAAAAGTTACCCTACGCGAACTTACTTGTCTGATGTTACGTTGCTAAACGGTTCCGTGCCCTTAGGCAGAATTTCCTTGTAAGTGAACTTCATTTCAGGGAAGCCTTCCGCGTAAGCTGTATATTCATACAACTGGAAGAACACAACTGCACCTGTTGGTGTCACATAGAAATCCTGGTCTTTATTTAACCCTTTGTAACCTTCCAGGTATCCACCGCGGGCTTTCAGTTGCTCGCCCACTTTTTTACCCAACGTCTCGCGCATGGTTTTGTTATTTTGCAGCACATCATCTAACGTAAGCTCCTTGCCTGTGTCCAGTGCAAAGGTGTGTCCCGTGCGGGTTGTCATGCCGTGTGCTCCTGCATAGTCCTCATAACGTTGAGTGATCAAACCTAGCACGCCGTTCTCATTGTAGGTCACGACATACGAAGTTTCAAAAGCATATGGACGGTTGGCTGTTGCCCCGCCGAATTCAGTGGTTTGTTTTTTGAAGGCAGCAACAGCCGTATCCACTTCATCTTTGAGCACTTTGTTGATTGCCGTTTCAGCTTCTTTGCTGGCAAGTCCACTCACCTGCGGATATTGTACATCTACTTCAGCATTTTTCACAGTGACATTAACTGTGGCCGCCTTAACTTTCACGCTATTTTGTTTCACCTTGCTGAGTGTCAACGTTTTGGTTTTGCCATCCCAATTTCCCTGTACACCCAGATAATCTCGCATTGCCGAGAATGGAATATATAATCGACCCTGAATCAATTTCGCTTCCACCTGAGGGTAATACCCGTTAATATAGACGTTTGGCTGTCCATCCATCAGGCTAACGGTCATCGCATTGTTGGCTGCTGTTACCGTATATGACTTCGTTTTAGCATCATATTTCAACGTTCCACCCGCTACATCTTTGACTGCTGTCAGCGAGACCCAAGTCGATCCACCTTGAAGAAGTCCTTTTTGAGTCAGTGTTTTCCCACCCGATTTCAGCGTTACCTCAGCTGGGGTTGTCACTTTCGAGGATACAGAAGCCGCCTGTACCGAACTCTCCTGCCATACCGAACCACTACCTACAATAATTCCTGCTGCAAGCAACGCACTTGTCCATTTTTTCCATGATGTCATATATAAAACTCCTCTCTGAATTCACAATTAGGTATCATTGCGTATGTAATCCTGACCTGATCGCATATCTCATACGCTCACCTCTCTATTATAATTAACCCAATTTCGGAAAGGTTTACAGCTCGAGTTACAATGTTGATGAATATCAGACGCAAAATATAAGGGGATATGACCTTTTTGTCACGAACAACTATACAAAAAAGATACCAATAAACAGCATTTCACGTTGCTTCAAAAAGGTACACTTCTATCTAACTTCATTAAAGTTTGCTTTTCCAACAAAAAAAGACTCTGTCCACAGGACAAAGTCTTTGTCATTATTTCGTTGTACCCTTTAAATGACACTTATAAAGGTTACTTGAGTTTACAATCATTAGTTCGATCTTATTTATTTCATTTCATACGTGATATTCAGGATTGTGCTTACTTTAACCTGGCCTGTTTCAATCTCAGTGCCACCTGCTGTATCTGCTGTTTTGGACATCAATGACTCACTTGCATAGAACACAGGTACATTCGCATCGCCTTGGCTTACGGAAAGAACAGCACCCAGTTGACGTTTAACCGCTTTTGCAATGGCGCCAGCTTTCACATCTGCATTGGCAACAGCTTTCTCAATCACTTGGGACTCATAAGTTTCCGGATTTTCTACAGTAAAGCGCACGTTCTCAATATTGTTCGCACCCGCACCTGAAGCAGCATCAAGCAGTTCGCCGATCTTGTCCATCTGACGATACGTGACTGTCAGTGTATGATGGGCTGTGTATCCTTTAATTTGTTGTCCGTCTTTTTCGCTATACGTATAGTTGGGTTGTACAGAGAACTGACTGGTTTGAATGTCGTCTGCACTGATCTTCCACGTATTCTTCAGCAAGTTGGATACTTTTTGAACTTTGGCAGCATTCGCTTTTTGAGCAGATGCAGCTGTCTCTGCAGTACTGTTCACACCAATGGACAGATAAGCAATATCAGGCTTCACCTGAATCTCACCTTTACCCACGACATTAATCACATTCTGTTGTACGCCTTGAACCTCTGCAGCATAAGCATAGCTCCCTGGCGCAACCCAAGCGGTTCCTCCTACAAGCAACGTACTTGCCACTAGCACTGCACCAAACGGTTTCATCCATTGTTTACCCATCACGATAGCCTCCTTATGTGTTAACATCTCAAACTTTAATCGATTTGATACCTTAACAGACGGGACAAATTCCATAATGTTGCACTTGACGATAGCAAATACCTCAATAACGCAAAAAAGCCCCTTTCGGGACTTCTTCATTGGATTGATCATATCTTATTGGTTTTCGAGCTCTTCCTTGCTTACCAGACTAACTAAAGCGTTTACAGCCTGTTCGGCATCCGCGCCTTCTGCACTAATCTGGATTTCCGTACCTGTGCTAATCGCAAGGCTCATGATCCCCATAATACTTTTTGCATTAACTTTTTTGTCGTCCTTCTCGACGAACACTTCAGACGAGTACTTATTCGCTTCTTGAACGAACAGTGCCGCAGGTCTGGCATGGAGACCCGTTTTCAAACGGACAACTACCGGGTGCTTTGTCATGGAAACTTACCCCCTATTATGAAATCTGGACATTAAATACACAATTATATTTATACAACATTATACCATTAACCCGTGCAGGACACTAGAAGAAAAAACTCAGGGTCTTTTCTAGGACATTATCTTGCCCTATTTCATCTTTTGCAGAGCGCATTCAATGACCTAAGTGAGTTCTCCCAGATCCTTAACGGCTGACCTTCCCGACCGTTTCTGTTCAGTAGAAACAGCCGACTTTGTTACTTACCCTACGACGTCTTAACCATAACGTTCTGTGCGCACTTTCTCAGCCAGCTCATCAATTTTACGAAGCCGATGGTTTACTCCAGACTTGCTAACTGTACCTTTAAGGAGTTCGCCCACTTCCTTCAAATTGATATCTGGATGAGCCAGTCGAACCTCCGCCACCTCGCGAAGTTTCTCAGGCAGTGACTCCAGACCAACTTCTTTTTGCAACAAACGGATATTATCGATTTGTCTTACAGCCGCTCCAATGGTTTTATTCAGGTTGGCAGTTTCACAATTGACAATCCGGTTAACGGAGTTACGCATGTCTCGCATAATCCGTACATCTTCAAACTTGAACAAGGCCTGATGAGCACCAATGATGCTGAGCAGCTCAATGATTTTCTCGCCTTCCTTAATGTATAGGATGAATCCTTTTTTCCGTTCTATACACCGGGCATTCAGATGAAATTCATTGGCGAGATCAACGAGTGCCTGACAGTGCTCCTCATACATGGACGCAATCTCCAGATGGTACGAGGAGCCTTCCGGATTATTAACCGATCCACCGGCCAGAAATGCACCGCGAAGATAGGCCCGTTTACAACAGTTCTGCTGAAACAACTCCGTATTAATCCCTGGTGTAAACAGAAAACCTTCCGATACAATATGAAGACTCTTGAGAATCTCCTGTACCATAGTTGGAATACGAACAATATATACATTGTTCTTTTTCAGCCGCATTTTTTTGCGGACCAGTAATTCCGTATGCACTTGAAAATGCTTTTTAAGCAGAGAGTATGCCCGTCTTGCAATGGCGGCATTCTCCGTCGAAATATCCAAGATCACTTTTTTATTCGATAACTGCACTGCACCAAGCATACGGATGAGGGCTGAAAGTTCCGCCTTTTCGCAGCACGGTTCGCTCTCGATCATGGTTAACTCTTTTTTGGTCTGTGCTGCAAACGACATGGGACTTCACCTCTTCCGTAACATCCAATTTTGTACCAGCTGGTAGATGTGATGACTTAACTTGTCGGCATCATGACGCAGATAAGTCTTGAACAGAACAAGGGTATCTGCAACCACCTGATAGCCGGCACTTTCGAGTACGTTCATATCCAGTACAACCGGTTTTGCTCCTTTTTCCGCATACTTATTCTGCACTTGCAGCGGAATATCACCATTATTTACGATAACATAGTCGAAGAGCTGATGACCTATATGCTCGTGTACCGCCTTAAGGTGGTCACTTACCGTATAGTTATCCGTTTCTCCCGGCTGTGTCATAACATTACAGATAAACATCTTCACCGCATCAGCCTCTACCACAGCTTCTGCAAGCTTAGGTACAAGCAGATTGGGAAGAATGCTTGTATATAGGCTGCCTGGCCCGATCAGAATGGCGTCAGCTTGACGAATAGCCTCTACTGCCTCTGGCAACGGCTCCACGTGATCCGGTTCAAGGAAAACACGTTTGATGCGTCCGCCTGCCTCAGGGATTTTGGACTCACCTGTAATAATTGTGCCATCTTCCATCTCGGCATGCAACACAACGGCCTGCCCGGCTGCTGGCAATACCTCACCTCGAACGGCAAACACGCGGCTAAGCTCCCGCACTGCGGTCACAAAGTCGCCCGAAATATCCGTCATTGCAGCCAAAATCAAATTTCCCAAGCTGTGGCCTGCAAGCCCCGCGCCTGTATTGAAACGGTACTTCAACATATCTGAAAGCAATGGTTCTACATCAGCCAGTGCCGTAAGCACGTTGCGAATGTCGCCCGGAGGCGGCATCTGTAGCTCATTGCGCAGGATGCCTGAACTTCCACCGTCATCTGCAACCGTGACGATGGCCGTGATATCCAGCGGCTTCTCTTTCAAACCTCGTAACATCACGGATAATCCGGTTCCGCCGCCCATTACAACTATTCTCGGACGTTCTCTTCGTGGTCCGGCCTCTTTCATCCCTTCACCCTCTTCAATGACGGTCCCGGTCGGCGTCGCGATGGCTTACGGTGACAGCTTCTGTCTCGCTGCTTCCCAACATCTTGCCCAAATATTCCGATATCGCTACCGAACGATGCTTGCCTCCGGTACAGCCGATTCCAATAATAACCTGGCTTTTGCCTTCCTTCCGGTATTGCGGAATCAGGAAATGCAGCATATCCAGCAGCTTGGTCAGAAACGCCTGAGTCTCTGGCCACTTCATAACATATTCGTACACATCACTATTCTGTCCCGTATTCGGTCGTAAATGATCAATATAATGCGGATTCGGTAAAAAACGTACATCAAACACCAGATCAGCATCAATTGGAATGCCATATTTGAATCCGAACGACGTAATATTCACTGACAGCATTTGGCTTTCCAGATGAGAAAAGCGGGATATGATGCGTTCTTTCAGTTGGGCAGGCTTCATTGTACTTGTATTCAGTACCTGAGTAGCGGAGTTTTTGAGTTCCTCCAACATCTTGCGTTCCAGTCGGATGCCGTCCAGCGGCATGCCCTCAGGAGCCAGAGGATGTCTGCGCCTGCTTTCTTTATAACGCTGAACAAGCACAGAATCTGTAGCATCCAAGAATAAAATTTCGCAATGAATGGTAAAATGATCTTTAATATAGTTCAAAGACTCGGACAGAGCCGTAAAGAATTCACGCCCGCGCAGATCGATAACCAATGCAACCTTACCAATCTTGCCGTTAGACTGTTCAATTAGTTCCGCAAATTTCGGAATCAATACCGGTGGCAGATTATCCACACAGAAGAAACCCAGATCCTCCAGGCTTTGTACTGCAATGGTTTTACCTGCCCCGGACATGCCCGTAATGATAATGAGCGTGGCGCCTGTGCCTGGTGAGCCTTCACCTTCAAGCATAAATGTCCCCTCCTTATCATATTGCTGTCTTCATATATTGTTACGAGGTTACTAGGAACGCAAGAGAAGACCTGCCGCACCCACAATACCTGCATTATTCCCAAGTGTAGCTTCCAGAATCTGAACCCCATCTTGCAACGGTTCCGGTGTCAGCTTAGCAAATACGGTACGTATTTCATCGAACAAGAAATTGCCCGCTTTGGACACACCGCCACCAATGATGAACATCTCCGGGTTAATGACAGCCGCTACAGTCGCCATGGACTTGCCCAGGTAGAATGCTGCACGGTTTACAATACGCTGTGCTACTTCATCGCCTGCCTTAGCAGCATCGAATACTTCCTTGGCTGCAATCTTGTCGACGAGTGCCAGTGACGTATGATCACCACGTTCTACGGCATCCTTCGCCATACGGATAATACCCGTTGCAGACGATACCGTTTCTACACATCCCATTTTACCACAGCCGCACTTGATGGCCTCCAGATCAGGTACTACACTGATATGACCCAGCTCTCCCGCCATACCGGAGAAGCCTTGATAGATGTTACCATTCAAGATCAAGCCTCCGCCGACGCCTGTACCGAGTGTATAACATACACAATTGTCTACGCCTTTGCCGGCTCCTGCCCATACTTCACCCAGTGCTGCCACGTTTGCATCGTTATCTATTTTGATTGGCTTGCCCAGACGTTCTTCCAGAATCGAACGAATGGCCACATTCCGAAATCCGATGTTAGGGGCATGAACGATAATTCCCTCGCGTACATTCGTGAAACCGGCCACTCCAGCACCCACACCCTCAAGCTGTTCCCAACTGTATGGTGATTCGGCTACGATATGTCGGACATACTTCTCGATGTTGGCGATGACCGTGTCTACGCCCTTATCCACTTCAGTCGGTCCTTCATACGTATGCATTAGCTGACCTTGTTCATCGCATATACCGACCTTGATTGCTGTTCCGCCGAGATCGACCCCAACGTAGATTTTCTCAGACATGCTGCAAGCCACCTTTATCTATCTAAAATAGTTTAAGTCCTACGTACCAACTATAATTGAAGGATACGCCTGGGTCAAGACGATAAGACCTCGGATACATCTTGCTTTGACAGGGTTGTGAACCACATCACATAGCATTTATGAATACGTATACAATCTCATCACCTTCATTTATGAACGCACGCTTTGTTCCTTCCTCGATAGCAGAGGAAGCCTCAACTCATGATATTGCATCTCCCCTCGTTCCATTCATAAAAGATGATCATCGTCCCCTCAACGTGGTGTCCCATTTCACTCCACTAACCACCAGTCATTCTCACGCAGAGGACCATTGAATGACGTCACAGCCAACACAAAAGCGCCTTCCACAGATACAGATGGAAGGCGCCTTACTTTTATAAAATCAATGTTTTTCAATTGGATTGCACTCAGCCGTTCTTCAGCTATACGTCACAACTTCGACTCCACACGTACCGGCTCTTCTGTCTTCTCCATCTTGTTCACATCCAGAATATCGAGCAGGAAGACAAAGATCGGAATACCAATGATCAGTCCCCAGATTCCCAGGAAGTGTTGCGACAGAATCAGTACGATAAAGGTGTAGAACATTGGCAATTTGGTCTTGTGCGCCATCAATTTTGGATTCAGGAAGTACGTCTCCAAAGCATGAATTACAATAATCATGATGATCACAATAATGCTTAATTTCAGTCCACCCATCTGATACCCAATCAGACAGAGCGGTACCAGCGAGATGATAACCCCCGCAACGGGCACCAGACTGAGCAGGAACACCAGAATGGTCAGCGCGAACAGATATGGGAAACCCAGAATCCATAAGCCCAGAATGGTCAGCACTGTATTGAACACCGCAATCAGAAGCTGTGCCTCAATGACTTTACCAAAAGAAGAGACGAACTTGTCTCCCAGATAAGCTACTTCATTATAGAACCATCCAATTTTACTTGTTTTGAACTTGGACGTGAACTTGGATATCTCCTGCTTCTGCAACAAGAAGAACAGACTCAGAATGATAACGAGCAGAATAAACTCCAACCATTTGCTCAAAGCGAAAATATATTTCAATGCATCATTGGTGTAATTTTTGATATCGAAGGACTGAAGGTAACCCGCAATCTTGGAAGCAAAATTATCTCCATCTGCACTATCCAAAAATTTCATAATCTCGTTCGTTAACTGAACGACCTGATCCACGATCCGTGGTGAATATCTGGAGATACCGAGCACAATTACTGCGATAACAATCATATAGAGCAGAATGACCACAACTTTATAATTGATCGGAAACAACCGATTCAAACCACCTGTAATGAAATGCTGTAATCTGTTCATGACATACGTCACCAGGAACAACAGCAGAATCATGTGCAGCATACTCCCCATACTGAACAAAACCAAACAGAACAAGAGCAGGATCAAAAATCGTCTCACTGTCGCATTCTGTAGCCAATCTTTTATCATTTCCCCCAAAATCTTCACCTCACAGCTAATATGCCCCATATGTATACGAACTCATGCCCACTGTAGTTTCAAAAAAAGAGAAGCCTTCCGGCTTCTCTCATTACATGAGACTTCCCGTTGTCTCTTATTCCTAGCATATGCCCAACCTCACGCATGTCATGCTTATTTATCCAACGTTTCGCTCCAATCATGGATAATGCTTCCTTCAAGGAACTTCTCACAATCCATCGCGGCCATACATCCGGATCCTGCAGCCGTAATAGCTTGGCGATACTTCGTATCCTGAACATCACCACAGGCAAATACACCCGGTATATTGGTCTCCGTCGTTCCTGGTTTAACCACAACATAGCCATGTTCGTCCAGTGTGATCGCATTACCCAGAAATCCGGTATTTGGCGTGTGACCAATGGCAACGAATACGCCATCTGCTTCGAGCAACTCTTCCTGCCCCGTCTCATTGTTGCGCACCTTCAGTCCTTTGACACCCATAGCTTCCGGTACGACTTCGAGTGGAGTACGGTTCAGCGCCCACTTCACCTTCTCATTGCTGCGAGCCCGATCCTGCATAATCTTGGATGCACGCAACTCATCCCGACGGTGAACCAATGTGACGTCTGTTGCAAAACGAGTCAGGAAGCTTGCTTCCTCCATGGCGGAGTCACCACCGCCCACAACCACGATTTTTTTGCCCCGGAAGAAGAAACCGTCACATGTCGCGCATGTACTTACACCACGTCCCACATTTTCCTGCTCACCCGGAATACCGAGATAACGAGCGGAAGCACCTGTGGAGATAATGATCGATTCAGCTTCCAGTTCACCGATTCCTCCAACTTTGACCTTGAAAGGCGGTTTGCTGAAATCCACTTCTTCCACCCAACCATTTTTGAATTCGGCTCCAAAACGCTCAGCTTGCTTACGCATGTTGTCCATCAGTTCCGGACCCATGATACCTTGCGGGAAACCGGGGAAATTCTCAACTTCCGTTGTCGTCGTCAATTGACCACCCGGCTGAAGACCTTCGATAACCAGTGGTTTCAGATTAGCACGAGCCAGATATATCGCTGCTGTCAGACCCGCAGGTCCCGTTCCGATCACAATCGTTCTGTATTTAGACATATAGATACAGCCTCCTTAATTAAGGTGAGAATGTGTTGTACTAGCGATGAACTTGCCAAGATGATATCCTACAGGCATTTACAAGGCCCATTCGTTAAGTTTACCCGTTTTCCCGGTTGTTGTATCCTTCACCTCATGATGTCTTTCTGAAAACGAGTGAGGGCCAACTTTCTATACAAGTGGTGGATTGCTGTTACACACCGCATGAATCTGTTTAGCATACTTGCTAACCGTTGATGCCGATATCCCATACCGCTCAGCAATGCTTTGATAGGTAACGGGACGACTATGATTCTTCGCTGCCAAATATTCAAGTCCAGCAGCCCAACCCTCAATTTGTTTCGTGCCCGGAACCTCTGGATGTACACGGGATACATAATCCGTCCAGAGCCGTTCCATCTCTTGCTGCAACTCAGCCTTTGCTTCAGACATCTGTAATGCACGATCAACAACAGCCTGCCAATGAGAGGTCGAGCTAGTGTCCGATGGTTCTGATGTGGATTGAACCTTCCCAATGGACTTCAAGGCAACAGGAGAAAAGGGACGAACCACCTGAGTATTCCCCTCCTCATGTTCAGCCGATTTCAATCCGTTCAGTACAGCTTGTGCTGCCTCAAGCAGATCCTGTTCTTCTCCCGGCTCTTCAATGAAGGATTGCAGAGCCTGCTGCACCTCATAATCACCGATCATTCCGAGCGCATGAATAACCTGCAACTTCGTTGCCCGATCACCATGCCGCAATGCCCAGAAGAACGATGACCGAATCAGTGGATCATTCTTCATTTCTTCAGGAATGCCGTTACCATAGTTCTCCCACTGTCTGAACTGCTCGTCGAAAGGCAGATGATAGTGATAACTTAGCTTCTCTGGTTCTTGCTCGCCTTGTTTTACAGCTTCAAGACCTGACAGATAATAACGGGATACTTCGGAACCCGGATCAAGCTTGGACACATGATGCCATAGACGCTCAGCAGCATCATAACGTTCTGTATTATAAGCCGCCACTGCTGCATAATGAGCAAGTGCCGGATCAGCAGCTGTCTCTTCATCCTTGAGCAAACGCCGGAAGTGAACATAAGCCGTATCGTGTTGGCCCAGAATTCCCATCGTTGTCGCGAGTTTGTAGACTTGTTCGTGCTGGAATGGCACGATGACCCGCAATTTTTTGATCAGAAGCAGCACTTGATCGGCCCGGTTCTCGTTTTGATGGAAAATGGCCAGATTACAGAGTGCATGCAGATTACCTGGTTCCTGTTCAAGCACTTCGGCAATGGTCTCTTTTGCTTTGGAAAACAGACCCATATAATAGTAGGCGAGTGCCAGATTGTTACGGGCAGCCAAGTAATCAGGATAATCAGAAGACATGCCTTCGAGCAATTCAGCAGCCTGTGCAAATTTCCCTTCTTCCAACAGTTCCCGTGCCTGATCGTGCTCCACTACACCTTTGCGTGATTTGATTCGATTCAGTTTGGTCGGACGATCCAGCTCATAGTACAGAAGCTCCATCAT
The DNA here is from genome assembly GCF_037974355.1 of Paenibacillus sp. FSL R5-0517. Taxonomy (NCBI): domain Bacteria; kingdom Bacillati; phylum Bacillota; class Bacilli; order Caryophanales; family Paenibacillaceae; genus Paenibacillus; species Paenibacillus sp. FSL R5-0517. The sequence continues at coordinate 172,742 of NZ_CP150235.1, read as the reverse complement.
CTCTTCGGCCTCCGTCATGAACTGACCCTGGGTGTCCTCCTCCAGATAGGTAACAAGTGCTTGCTCGGCTTCCTCAAACCGATCCATATTTGCATAATTGTTCGCCATATAGAAATAACATTCCGTCATCGACGGATCTACCACTTCCAGCACGTTAGCCAGGATGGCATTGGAGGCTTCGTAATCCCCCTTCTCCGATAATATACCCGCCATATTACAATGATTTACCGGATTTTCCGGTTCGTATTCAACAGCTTTGCGAAAATATTTTAATGCCTTGTCAACATGATTACGGTCCAGCGAGCGGACAGCTCTTTCAAAAAAGAAAGAAGCATCCAAGTGAATCGGTATAATATTGGCAAGGTGTCCCTCAGCCCGCACTAGCTTGCCCTTCATCTTCCAAGGCACCTCCTCTTTGCATTTCATTCATACTCTCCAGTATACCACATCTTAAGGCCCACTTCTCAATATGTAGTTTCATGTCGTTTATGAAAAAAATGCAAAAGAAAAGTGATATTCCATTTTGCAGGAAACATATCACCTTGGAGCGTTGTTTATTAAAAGGATACCTTTTTTGCCTAGAGACTCCATCACTCACTTGCCACAAGATCTCTTTGCAGTATTGCATTAGTCCAATCCCGTCGGTCACGGGATGTCGTGTGTAATTATAAAAATAAAGGTACATCATTATTTTTTTAGGAGATGTTATATTGATGATCTCGAAAATTAAACCACTTATATTCATCTTAATCTGCTTATTTGCTTTGAATGGATGTTCGGAAGAGATAAAAAATGATGAAAATCATTTTACACTTGATGAAGTAGTAACAGCGCTTGAGTCTCAAAACTTGAATTTAGTGTCCTTTGGTATAACCGGGTATCCTTTGAAATTAAATGATGTTGTGCCTGAGGTGTACTCCGTTGAAGTACCAGTGGAAGAAGAGCCTTATAGCCCTGAATTTTTACATTTCTATATTTTCAATTCAGAGAAAGATCGCATTAACGGGACCAAAGAATTCAATAAGCACATGGAAAATGCCCATTTCACAACGTTCCCCTTTCTATATGAGAAAGGAAATGCCCTTATCGTCTACTGGAGCAATACCAAAGATAATCCTCTGTTCACCAAATCCATCGACACTGCGTTGGAGCAACTGCAATGATAGTTCAAGTTTACAGTATGAGACGCATCCTGAAATATCAAAATTCATGAAGTTCCATGGATTGAGCACATCATTGGGGATGTAACGAACGGTTCGCCGTAATCATTCGTAAAAAAAGAAGACCAAGCCCGCAGGCTCGGTCTTCTAAAGTTATGACTCATTACTCAACGCCATCGAAGGCGAAAGTGAAATATGAATGGTTTTATCAAACGGTGTCATGAAATTGACCAGCACAACCTTGCACTTGTCCGGCAGTTTGGCCTCACGAACCGTTGCCGCCAGATGCCCAAGTTCGCCCCCTGTAATCTCCAGCCAGTCTTCTCCGCAGGTATAGCGTAACGTACCGCCTTTCCACAAATAGTGACCCTCACTTGTTTCCATCGCGTCCTCACAGGTCAACTCACCTTCGCTTCCGAATACAAAGGACAACTGCATCATAATGTCCTCCGGTTCTTGCCCGGATAGATGCATGGTCCATCCATTTTCAGTTGGTTGCACTTCTGCGCCTACACGGAATGTCTGCTCATGAGTAAGCTGACGATTCTGATGAGGTAGCAAATACCATGGACTTATATCTGATGCAGCAGATTCCGGTAACAGATTCGCAGGAACTGGACCATAGTAGCCTTTCTTCTGCTCACCAGTCAAACGGTACCCTTCGGATAATCTGGTCATGTGCTGCATAGGGACATAACCCGGATTAAAGTATGAAGCCAGTTGCACAGCCAGCAGACGCACCTCACCATGACGAAGCGCGAAGAAAGAAGGAACTTCTGTCATCACGGTCACGCTAGTAGCACCATCCCGAATTCGGGCTACCGGAGCACCAAAATCCGTATGCATCCGACTGTGAGAGATCCGTCCGTGATGCCCTGCTGAATCCATCTGTCCCAGATAGTCTCCCCGTACAAAATGTTCATTCAGCATAACTTCGTATTGCTTCGGTAATGCATCACGTTCCTCATCCGGATGCTGAAGCTCAGGCTCAAGCATTAACCGAATGAGTGTATTCACCGAGCACCCTCCCGGATCAGTCAATGTATCTCCCGCCCAGGCTGCCATCCCCGCAAAGAGTGGATCACCATCCAACCGCGCCAGAATGGCATACGGTAGGTAATAGGGTGACAGATCATGAACACTGCCCAGATCCTGTCGCCCTGAATAATCTGTAACAATCTCACCTGAAGGATGCACCAGGTACACCATCATGCGGAGATTAAGCCTCACCGGTTCCAGCAGTTCAGGACGATTGAGCAGGCGCGCGGCATGAATTAACATGATGTCGCTAACTGCGCTGTATATTCCGTTGCTTCGTTCGGTCCACTCCCCATCGGGTGTAATATCCATGCCTTCTGCCAGCCACTGCTCTGCGCGCTGCACAGCTTCCTCCAGACCAAAGATTTGATGCAGGAAACCGAGCGCCGCGCATAGCACCCAGCGATGATTCGGCGTATGACAACCACCTGTAAGCATCGTTGGAATCGTGCGTTCCAGAAACAGCCTCATGTTGGTCAGTACAGGTTGCAATGGCTCCCATTCCTGTTGCTGAAGTAACTGATACAACTGTGAATATCCCACAACGACAAATGCAGTGTCTGGAGGGGAGTGGTAATTAGTCCAGCCCGGAGATATTGAACCATCTTCATGCTGGAAGCGGAGTACATATTCCGTAGCTATCAGCAGTCGATCTAACAACGCCTCATCCCGATAATAGATGGAGTCCGGATTGGAGATCGCAGCCCCCCAGTAACACATATCCGTGGGCGTTCCCGTTGTGTGGTTGACCCAGGCAACACCTGTATAGGGATCGATGGTGCCTCCATAATAACGGCTTTCAGGGTCAAGCATCTGCCGGGATATGCCTCTTTCTACCGCTCTGTCATTACTCTCCACCAGCTGTTTGTACATGTGCAGTCCCTCCATACCAATGCATTCTCCCGATGTGCGGAGTATGTTGCTTCAGCGCCTTCAATTCAGAACGGAAGCATACTCACACCGCCCGTAGGTGAGTTCATTTTTTCTCGTCAGTATATACCATATACCGATTAAAGTCGCTAGAAAATACGTGCTTGTTTTACTTCATATTTACGGGTCTTTGTCACTGAGGAAAAAGTCGTTGAACACACGCTGTGAACACGCCAACTGTTTCCCCCATCACCACGCCTACTCTGTCACTCCAAGCTTCTTCATAAGCAAATCATGACTCTCGTGAATCTCTTCTGCCGTACAGGCAGACTTCAACTCATACACCTTCACTTGTGCACGACGGATCATCGGCAGATAGGCATCATAGAAATTCATATCCTTACTGTGTACATACGGGCACCAGTGATCAGAGAGACCGAGAGTCTCATGAATATGCACCCCTACGATATCATCCATCAGCCCCTGCATTTCTCCCACACTGTCATATAGGCCCATTCGATCCATCATGATGGCATGACCTGTATCGTACCAGATGCCAACCGGGGCCCCTTTGAGGGCCGTAATGATGGTCTTGGCTTCAGCAAGGGTAGGAATCTGTTGTGGTCTGGATCTCGTCTCGATGCCAAAACGGACATCCAGACCTTTGGCTGCCGCCCGATTGCACACTTCATCCAGACTGGCGATAATTTTCTCCACATACCCTGAACTGAGAGCTTGCCGCCGCTCCATCAATTCCGCCCATTTGCTGCGATACTTCGGTGAATCCGGGCCTTCCTCGTTATAGATCTTTCCAAGATCTTTGCTGATATCCTCAGGGAAAGGTACCTCTCCGGGGTGTACAACAACAGCTTCTCCCCCATAACGCTGGGCATATTCAGCCGACTCTACCAGCAATTCGATCGCCCGCTTACGTTTCACTTCATCTTCGAAGCCGAGCAGGATGGAATCCGTACCATAATCGGGATCAGGGTCATGTGGAAAGGTATTGTGGACACTAGAAATTCCGATCTCTCCACGCTCAATCATGGGCTCAATCGTCGTGAGCATCTCTTTCGTTACATTATAATTTAGCTCCACCCGGCGAAAGCCGAGATCTGCAATCTCCCGAATCATATTTTCCCCGACATCATGTTTTCGGATATTCCAGCATGTGGAGAACGAATATATTCCCTTATCTATGTGCTGCATCTGTTTTCCTTCTCCTCCCTCTGGCTAAACTTTTACACCAGCCTTAACTCAACCTTTTACCGCGCCAAGCATCGCACCGCTGACAAAATACTTTTGCAGCCACGGATAAACAAGCAGAATGGGTACCGTTGCAAAAACAACTGTAGCTGCCTTGAGACTTTCCGGAGTCAGTGGTGTGCGGTTAGCGCCTTCCATTAATGTAAGCTCACTCACCATGTTGTTTTGAACCATTTGGAAGAGCTTCAGTTGTAACGGATACAACTTGGGATCATTAATATACAACAGGGAATCCTGGAATCCATTCCAGCGACCAACCGCATAGAATAGAGCTAATGTGGCCAGTACAGGCATGGATAATGGGAGTATGATTTTGAATAGCGTGTGTACATGTGAGCTACCGTCAATTTCTGCTGATTCTTCCAGACTTTCTGGAATACCTCTGAAGAATGAGATCAGGATAATCAGGTTAAAAGGGCTGACCAGTCCAGGCAGAATCAGTGCCCACACTGAATTAAGCATATTGAGATCACGAATGAGCAAATACTCGGGAATCATCCCGCCACTGAAGAACATCGTAATGATGATGACATACATGAAGAGCTTGCGCCCTTTCAATTTTTTCTTGGTTAACGGATATGCAGCAGCAAGTGTGAATAACATGCACAACACTGTGGTTACCACTGTCAGAATAGTCGTAAAACCCAGTGAATATAGCATGGATTGATCAGAGAATACTTGAACATACGCATTCCAGTTAAATTCTTTAGGAAAAATGGTCACTTCTCCCGAAGTAATAGCCCGGTTAGAACTTAGAGATATCGCAATGGTATGCAAAAATGGAGCTAGACAGAATATAACAAACAAACTGATAAAGGAGATATTAACGATATCAAAAATCCGATTTGAGGTGCGTTCACTCATATGCGCACAGCTCCTTTACTGATGGTCTATACATACAAGCCGATTGGCGTCTCTTCCGTTTATCTACAACCTACAAAATACCTTCACCCGTTGCTTTCTTTGAAATATAATTAGATCCTAGCACGAATATGAGCCCTACCACTGCCTGGAACAGTCCAACGACAGTTGCCAGCGTGTATTGTCCTGATTCAAGACCAACTCTGTATACAAAGGTACTGAGTACATCGGAATATTCTCGCACGGCCGTATTACCAATGATATAAGGCCGATCAAAACCGATGCTGACCATATGTCCGAGATTAAGAATGAGCAAGGTCACAATGGTTGGTTTAATACTTGGCAACGTAATATGCCAGATTCTCTTCAGTCTTGAAGCTCCGTCAATCTCTGCAGCCTCAAACAATTCCTTGTTCACGCCAGTTAATGCCGCCAAATATAGAATGGTACCCCATCCTGCACTCTGCCAGACACCTGTGAACAGATATGTCACAAGCCATGGATTTTTTTCTGTCAAAAATGGTATTGAATTTAAGCCCAAACTCTCCAATACACCGTTAACCATACCGGATTGATTGCCGAACAATTGGTATACAATCCCCCCAATGATAACCCAGGAGATAAAGTGAGGAATGTATAGAATCGTTTGCGATAGTTTTTTAAACCATTTAAAACGAACTTCATAGAGCATGATGGCCAATAAAATTGGAGCAGGGAACGAAACAAGCAAGTCGAGGAAATTTAACATGAAGGTATTTCGTAATGTGGTGTAGAAGTCCCGCATTCCAAATACTTCACGGAAAGCATCGAAACCGATCCACTCACTCCCGTTAATGCCCTGAAACAAGTTGAAATCCTTAAAAGCGATCTGAACCCCGTACATTGGGCCGTAACGAAAGATCAAGAAGTAGATCAGGGGCAGTGAGATGAGCGCGTATAATTGCCAATACCTTTTCAAGTATGTGATGGTCAAATCGGTTTCCTCCTATCAACAAGAAACGGCTGTGCCGCCCATACTGGCGGCACACGTTCCTTCCAAAGTTATGCAGTGAATTACATATTTATTTAGTAATTAGAAGATGAATCTGTTTATTTAATAGCGCTTACTGAAGTGCTGCTTCAAGCTCTTTCTTCAGTTCTGTGCCACCCAGTGACATGAAATCATTCATTTCTTTTTCATATACCGCTTCGAAGTCTGCCGGTTTAGCCATCGCAGTTTTCACAATAAGCACTTTCAACTTATCATTTAGCGCTGTACCATATTTAGATTCTGCTTCGATTGGTTTGCTGAAGATAACCGGGCCGATCGTATCCGTATTAGCAATATCAATGGACTGTCTCATCAGCTCTTGGTTACGTTCTGGGAAGCCTGCAATCCATGCGGCTTCATTGGCTGCCTGATCTCCAACAACTTTACCGTTAGCAATAATGGCCATGTCACCACCGTTGTAGACACGATCTTTGACATCCTGTGGTGCATCATCTTTAACAACTGGAACACCATCAACCATATCGAAATTTTCACCTTCGACACCTGTGTTTATCTCTAGCAAGTTCGTTCCAGAAGCCATCCAGTCCAGGTATTTCACTGCTTCAACCGAACGTTTGCTGCTTTTTGGAATCATGATGTACATACCGTTGCTACCATAGCGTGATTTGATGTGTTTATTGTCCACATTCGGGTTGGTGTAAGCGTCAACTGCTACAACTTTGCTATCCGGTACATTTTTGGATAAATTATCAAGCATACCATCTGCATACAGAATCTGACCTACGTCCTCAGACATGTAGCCGATATTACCGTTCTGGAAATCTTTGACCAATTGCGTTTTTTCTTCATCAAGACTGAAGTCTTTGCTGATCAGACCTTCATTGTAAAGTTTGTTAAGGAACTGCATCGCATCTTTGAACCCATCATGCAATGGTAGCTCGTAACGCTGACTGTACGTAAGTCCATCTTGTACGGGTTTAATAAATGAGTAAATCAATGTTTCATACTGGGCTGGGGCAAGTGCCATACCCATTGGGATGTTTTTGCTGCCCAGATTACCCGGATCTTTCTCTTTAAACGCTTTCAGCGTTTCATAAAGCTCATCTGTTGTCGTTGGAGCCTTCATTCCAACCTTGTCGAGCCAATCCTGACGGATATAAGAATTGTAGCGGGAAGTAATGGCACGTTTACCCGGAATAGCGAATTGCTGACCTTCAAGCTGACCAAATTTCAATAGGTCTTCGCCAAGATATTCTTTTAAGTTAGGCGCATGTTCATTAAGAAGTTCACCCACTTCAGTTAGACCACCTTGCTGAGCATAACGGTAGAACACACTGGAGTCGTATACAAACACAATATCTGGAACGTCGCTGGGGCTGGCCATTAACACGTTGAGCTTCGTTGTTTCTTCTGAACGTTGAACAGGTACGAATTGCACATCAATGTTATTCGGATCGCCGAATTTCTCTTGAACAAATTTAGTTAAATAGTTGTTAGTGATCGTATGTGGAGAAGGACTGTTACCACGATCGAAAACCTCCACTTTCAAAGTAACACGCTCACCATTCGTTGTTGCCCCGCCTTCTGCTGATTCTTTGTCTGATGCAGACGAGCACCCCGCAAGTAAGGACACTCCCATTACCATTGTAAGTGCCAGACCCATCCATTTCTTCTTACTCCCCTTGGTTGCTTTTCCAATCATTTTGTCATCCCCTTTTACTTTGCGTGAATGTTTAAGGCTTGCTCCGAGTATTCCACATCTTCGCGGACTCTAGCAATAAACCAGTTTCGGAAGCGCTTACAAACGGATTATGGTTTATATGCTACGCCTATTTTCGCAGACTGATTATTTTCCCAAAGCTATGCTGCTCTAGGCTTTGATGGCTCTCAACACCTTACGACTCAGAACTGCCTGTCCCCATTCGGATAAACCATTTTCACACACTGCCTATATTCGTAAACGGGGGATAATCAGGAATATTAGCTTGTTATCCTGCGAAAACAGTTGCATCAATTTATTTCTCCCAGCAGAGAGCTGTTCAACGAAAACAGGGCGAACCTCTGCAAGCCTGCTCTCCTGGTGGAAAGTGACTGCATGAAATTCACCCTGTGCTATCCTGATCTATAGATCTCAGAATAAGATCATCATTGCGTTACTCTTCGGGTTCTCGATGTTCTCGTTTCAAACGACGATAATCTCCTGGTGTGATACCCGTTACCCGTTTAAATACACGTCCTAATGTAATTCCATTCGCATACCCAACCTTCAGGGCAATATCCTGCAAAGAGTAATCGGTATTGAGCAGAAGCTGCTCCGTCTCCTTCATGCGAAGCTCTGTAACAAAATCAACAAACTTCATGTTGAATTCTGTCTTGAACAAATAACTCGCATGTTTGCCCGTAATCTGGAATCGGTCGCTCAGATGTTTCAAGGAAAGATCAGGATTCGCAAACTGTTCTTCAATATAATTTTTCATTTCGTTGACCATGGCTTTGTAACTCTTGGTTTCCGTTACCGCTACATACGTTCGGAACAAGTCCGTCAGACCATCGAACAAAAGACTTTTCACATCCGTAAGCGTCTCTGCCTCTTCCACAGCGCTTAACCATCTGTTGATGTTTTCTTCAGACAGCTCCTCCTGAAGCCCTTCCGACATCATAGCCACCTCTCGGCTGAGCATCTGTAACATGGCTTGAATCAGAGAACGAATCTCGTCATCCGGCAATTTGTTCTGTTCAAATGCGGTAAAGATCTCCTCCAACTGTTCCCGCCACTGTCCACTCGACATCCGGAACCGCTTAACAAAGTCCGCAATCATCTGCAGATAAGTATAGGTATCCAGCAAAGGATGCTGTGGTTCACCGCAGTCGGCTTGGCCGACATCTCCGTTCATCAAAAGTTTACGTTGCATTACCGCTTCTGCTGCCGCATAAGAACTTCGTATCGCACCGATTCCCTGAGCAATAGGTCCAATGCCAAAGCTTAAGGAAATGCGTAGATTTTGTTCCACCCAAGATTTGCATTCCTCAGCTACAACCCGAATCTGACCAGACATGTCCAAGTTGTTATTACTCTGTTCTTTGAACACAAAAAGGATTGCAATTTGATCTACACTAATCCATTCCGTCCAGCATTGTACTCCGGTATTACGTGACAGCTCTTGCAAAACATTCATCAAGGCAAACTTCAGCGTATTTTGTTCACCTCTCGTATACCTCTCCTGGAACCCCTTCTCATAACGATTAATCTCTCCAACAACAACGATAAAGCGTGACGATTCATGCACGTCATTCAGTGGAGAGAGCTCTGTTAATTGCTCTTCTGCATTTTCGATGTGTTCACCGTGCAATAAGGCATTGAACAACTTACTGCGCTGCATGAGTATATTTTCCCTGCTTTTCTTGTCATAATCCATCATGTGATTAATCAGATTCTCAAGTACACCGTCAATCATCTTCATCTCATCCGTACGAGCCCCCGAGTGTTCAAACGCTCGAATCTGATGAGACTCAATTCGGTTCATGATGATCTGAATAGGCTTATAGTTACGACGAGTAATATACACGATATACACAATTGCACAGATAACCGTCACAATCGCAATGATTACCCATACATAAGACACGACAGATACCCAGCCAAATAAGTTACCGGCCTTGATTCCACTGGATATGGTCCATCCCAGTCTTTCTAATGATAGCCTGTTCAGTTCCTGACCATCTATCGAGCCCTCTTGGTCCGAGTGTGCATTATACACAACCTTACCTTCCCGATCAGTAATCGTCAGGAATGAGAGCTGACCATTAACCATACTATCTACGCTCTGTTCAATACTGCTCATCTTGATATTAATGACCAATGTGCCCTGAGAGCCAAAAGGCAAAGGCATGTCCTTGTTCACGGTTAATACGCGAATCGGGGTACGTTGAGAAGAGTCCGTATCGAATTCCCGGACAGGTTGCCACCCTGAACCGATAGAACCGGTACCCATCTGGTCAATCCATGCCTTATCCGAGAAACCTTCCGCTTCTCTGGAGCCACTTACGGTCAGAACATGTTTATTTCGCTTGTCATATAGATAGATGGATTGAATCCATGAGGACGAATTCGTTAGCTCCCGTAAACTCTGTGCAATTGCATACACTGTGTCCGAGCTGTTCTGGTTTCTGTTACTAAAATAGAGTCTGTATGCCTGCTGACTCTGTACCGTTTCCAAAATGGATAGTTCAATCCCCCTGATTGTACGATCCACCGTGTCTATCATATAACTGGAGGAGATCCGGTCTGCTTTTTTTGTTTCCTCTTTAGAGATGTCATTGATGAAAACAAACGCGATGAAAATGAGTATGGTCACCGTAAGAAAAAAAATTGGGAAATAAGAGAACAGTAACCGGTAGTACCAATTACGAGACAATAGACCCCACTCCTCACTCCACGATGCCAATGTTCTCAGCCGTGGTTCTACTGTTCAGCATCCATCTCACCTTGAGGGCTGAATACTATAATGATAACGCTATCATAACTGATTTTATGTTATTATAGCACATGCCTCGGAGCAGCAATGCAAGAATTGAATTCCAAGAGCCAAAACAAAAAAACCGTGCTGAGCAGACAACAACTCAGACACGGAACACTTCATCTGGCAGCACACCGTTATATCCTCGATGCACTAAATGCCAGAATCCTTAAACAATGTGGCCATGGAGCCACCATCCACAATAATGCGTACGGCGCGAGCCAGCATTGGCGCAACAGGTAACACTTTGAAGCATTCGGGGTGGTCATCTGGCAGTGCGATCGAATCCGTAACTACCACCTCTTCAATTGACGGGTGATTCAACTTACTTACTGCTCCATCGGAGAACAATCCGTGAGTTGCACATACATATACGTTTTTGGACCCGCGTTCCTTCAACCCTTCCACCACATTCAGAATGGTTGTTCCGGTGTCGATCAGATCCTCAATAATAATCGGGGTCCGTCCTTCTACATCACCAATGACATGGGTAATCACGGATTCATTATGGCTTGGACGTTTCTTGATCATAATGGCAAACGGGGAATCCAGACGATTGGCCAGCTTCTCTGCCATTGATGCTCGTCCCGCATCAGGGGACACAACGACAGGGTTCTCAATACCTTTGCTCAACAGATAATCACTAATCAGATCCAGCGATGTCATGTGATCAACTGGAATGTTGAAGAATCCCTGAATGGCCGCTGCGTGCAGGTCGATCGTTACCACGCGATTGGCGCCAGCCGTAGTTAATACATCGGCTACCATCTTGGCCGAGATCGGCTCCCGTGGAGCAGATTTACGCTCTTGACGCGCATAACCATAATACGGAACAATGATGTTCACAGTGCGTGCTGAAGCCCTCTTTGCGGCATCAATCATCACCAACAGCTCGACAAACAGCTCATTGATCGGATGAGACAACGACTGTACCAGAAACACATCACAATTACGGATCGTTTCTTCATAATGAACGTATATTTCTCCGCTCTTGAACCTGGACAGCTTGATCTTGCCCAGTTGTACACCCAGCTTGTCACATACTTGTTCTGCCAGCTTAGGGTTCGATGAACCGGAAAAAATACGTAACGAATGCTGCATAATGCCCTCCCGAGGGTTGAAGCCCCTATATAATCCCTTATCTAAAAGGTTATTTCCTACCCTCATTATACTCCACTGGCTTCTACATTTAAAGGAATGAACGAGCGATGACGGCCTTCAAAAACAGCGACTTCCGTACAGCCCAACTCATGTAAAAGTGCTTCAGCTTCAGGCAAATAATCCCCCAGCTTCAGTGGATCATGCGCATCAGAACCCATCGTTAAAGGAATGCCCAATCGAATAGCCTCCGTCAGCATTCTACGACTAGGGAACATCTCGGCGCAAGGCTTCGATAACCCGGAAGCATTCAGTTCCATGGCGCAGCCACTTTTGGCAATAGCCTGCAGCGCTGCATTCTCTAGTGAGCTACGTTCCGCCGTCTGCTCCTCTGAAGGAACATAGCCAAACCGTTTAATGACATCCGTATGACCCATAATATCGTACAGGCCCGTCGCAGCTGCCTTACTCACGGCATTATAGTACTGACGATATACTTCAAGGATGTCTTTGCCCTCCCAGTGATGGGTCTGGCGAAAATCCGTAATGTCCCATTCCCCGAGGAAATGAACGGAGCCAATCACATAATCCCAAGGATAACGCTCAATGATTGCACGAATCTCTGTTTCCCAGCCTTCAATATAGTCACCTTCCAGACCAACACGTACGTCAATCTGCCCACGGTAACGTTCTTTCAGGGAGAAACACTCCTCTACATAACGCGGCAGTTCATCCATAGGCATCGCCATTTCCGGATAATATTGAGCTGGATCGACATGCAGCAATGGCATGTGATCGGACAATCCAATCTGGGATAGTCCAATCTCCACACCACGCTGTACATACTCTTCCAGTTTGCCAACGGCATGTCCACACCGCTCATGGTGTGTATGGTAGTCTATACGCACGAAACTCGCCTCCTAATCGCGGCGAGGCCGTTCATGACGGCGGCTCAGCTCTGACATAATGTCGTCCAGTGGCAGCTTGCGCTCTTGTAACAGGACGAGCAGGTGATACATCAGGTCACTGACTTCCAGGCGAAGCTCGTCATTATCTTTATTTTTGGCGGCGATAATCGTCTCGGACGCTTCTTCACCGATTTTTTTCAATATTTTATCTACACCTTTATCAAACAAATAGGTTGTATATGCACCCTCAGGGCGTTCACGTTCACGCTCTGCAATAACGGATTCCAGTTCAGCCAATACCTCAAAGCGACTTTCGGAATCCGAATTCGCAGAAGCAGATGCCTCACCGGCTTTATCCGGAGCCTTGTCTGTCGATTTCTCTGGCAAACCAATGATCTCATTATGGAAACATGTTACCGCACCTGTATGGCAGGCAGGACCGTTCGGTTTGACCTCAACCAACAAGGTATCACCATCACAATCATATTTCAGGGAAGTAATGGTCTGCACGTTGCCAGATGTCGCCCCTTTATGCCACAGCTCTTGACGAGAGCGTGACCAGAACCAGGCTTCACCGGATTCAAGCGACAACTTCAGAGATTCGCGATTCATATAAGCCATCATTAAGACTTTCCGAGTATCCACATCCTGCACGATGGCAGGGACCAAACCGTCACTCCAACGAATGTGTTCCACAACCTGTTCCAAGGACAACTGTTCCTTGATTTCATCGCTCACTTTAGTCACGGATCTCCACCCCTTGTTCTCTCAAATGTTGTTTTAACGCCGGTACGGCGATTTCTTTGTAATGGAAAATCGTTGCGGCCAGACCTGCATCCGCTTTGCCCGTGGTGAATACATCATAGAAATGAGATTCCTTGCCCGCACCGCCCGATGCGATGACTGGTATACGCACAGATTCGGATACCGCTGCCGTCAGCTTCAGATCGAAACCGTCTTTTGTTCCGTCCGCGTCCATACTGGTTAGCAGAATCTCTCCCGCGCCCAAGCTCTCAGCCTGTTTAACCCATTCCAACGCCTTGATGCCGGAGGGTTTACGTCCACCATGTGTATAGACCTCCCACTCGCCCCAAGTTTCGTTATACTTGGCATCGATCGCTACCACGATACACTGCGAGCCAAAGCGACGTGCACCATCGGCAATCAACTGCGGATTAAGTACCGCGGCTGTATTCACTGCAATTTTGTCCGCTCCTGCCCGGAGAATCCGCTTCATGTCCTCCACCTTGGAGATGCCTCCACCTACCGTAAAGGGAATAGCAATCTCGCCAGCCGTCTGCCGCACGACTTCTTCCATCGTTTCGCGACCTTCTACCGAAGCGGAGATATCGAGAAATACCAATTCGTCCGCGCCTTCGCGGTCATATAGCGCCGCCAGCTCTACCGGATCACCCGCATCGCGGAGATTGACGAAGTTGACGCCTTTGACGACCCGGCCGTCCTTCACGTCCAGACAGGGGATGATTCTTTTTGCCAGCATGCTACCTCTTCCTCTCTATCCGAATATCCCTTACTTATTTACTGCACGTACCGCTTCAGACAGATCGATGCTTCCTGTATACAGTGCTTTACCCACGATCGCTCCACCAACACCATCATCGGCGTGACGACTCAGACGAAGCAGATCATCCATTACACTCACACCACCGGAAGCAATAACGGTCCGTCCGCTTGCCTTGGCTAGAGACACAATCGCTTCCACATTAGGACCCTGCATCATACCATCACGGGAAATATCCGTAAAGATAAACGTTTCTGCCCCATACGCCGCCAATTCCTTCGCGAGTACCTCTGCCTGTACTTCCGATGTTTCAAGCCATCCGCGGGTTGCCACGTAACCATTACGAGCGTCGATGCCAATTGCCACTTTGTCGCCGTAACGTCCCAGTACTTCCTCTGTAAAAGCACGATCCTCAATGGCCGCTGTTCCAATGATCAGCCGGCTAACACCCAGACCTAGCAATCGCTCTACATCCGCTACTGTACGAAGTCCGCCCCCCACCTGAACAGGTACGTTCACAGCCGAGGCAATGCGACCGATCAGCTCATCGTTAACAGGATGACCTGCTTTGGCACCATCCAGATCCACCAGATGCACATATGTACCGCCTTGCTTCTCCCAGGATAGAGCCACTTGAACAGGGTCATCGTTGTACACGGTCTCCTGATTATAATCTCCCTGCACCAGTCTTACACATTTGCCGTCCCGGATATCAATTGCCGGATATAGGATAAAAGATGACATACAAGGCCTCCTGAATATGAATTAGATTTGTACGCTTTCTATAGTTAAGAAGAGATGATTGTTTTACCGTTGTACAGGCGCTCCTGTCAGAGCCAAAAAGTTGCCGAGCAGCTTCATGCCAAGCTCTCCGCTTTTCTCCGGGTGGAATTGCATACCGAAGTTGGATCCGCTGCCTACAATGGCTGTCACCGGATGTCCGTAATCCGTTACCGCCAGCAGATCGTCCCTGTTGTCCGTAAGCGCATGATAGGAATGCACGAAATAGACGTGTCCTCCCTCAAGTCCCGTAAACAGCGGGTTCTCCGCGTGGAGGAATTCCAGACGGTTCCATCCCATATGAGGAACCTTCAGTTCTCCTGGTGCAAATCGCACTACTTTACCTGGCAAAATATCCAGTCCCTCATGCTCGCCATGCTCTTCACTTGAGCTGAACAACAACTGCATCCCCAGACAGATCCCGAGAAGTGGCTTGGACCCCGCAGCCGCTTCTTTCACCACCGTATCCAGTCCACTCTCCCGCAGATGAACCATCGCATCACCAAAAGCACCTACGCCTGGCAGAATCACACCATCTGCGCCAAGAATCTCTTCCCGGTCACCCGTGACCAGCGCCTCGTAGCCAAGACGTTCGACCGCTTTGCCGACGCTGTGCAGGTTACCCATACCGTAATCGACAATTGCAATCGCCATCGTCTACAGCACTCCCTTCGTGGAAGGCACACCCGTTACACGTGGATCAATCAACGTTGCTTCATCCAGTGCACGTCCCAATGCCTTAAAGATCGCTTCAATCATGTGGTGGGTGTTCTGACCATAGTGCACAATGACATGCAACGTAATCCGGGCTTCCAGCGCCAATTTCCATAGGAATTCATGTACCAGCTCCGTGGAGAAACTGCCTACCTGTTGGGAAGGATATTCTGCACGGTATTCAAAGTGAGGTCGGTTGCTCACATCAATAATAACCTGAGCGAGTGCCTCATCCATCGGTACAAAAACACTGGCGTAGCGCTTAATCCCGCGTTTGTCACCCAATGCTTCTCGCAACGTCTGTCCCAGACAGATGCCGATGTCTTCAACCGTGTGATGATCGTCGATATCAATATCTCCACGGGCCTGTACGTTCAGGTCGAATTGTCCGTGCTTCGTGAACAGATCCAGCATATGGTTCAGAAAAGGTACATCCGTTTCAATCGTGGATTGTCCTGTTCCATCTACATTAAAGGCCAATTGAATATTGGTCTCGTTCGTTTTGCGGTCAACCTCTGCTTGGCGCACTGCACCTTTGTTTTCAAGTTCCACACCGTTATGTTGCTTATCCATTGTCCGATTCCGCCTTTCCTTCCTGTTCTAACCGTACAGCGATTGCACGGGCATGACCTTCAAGACCCTCATGGCGGGCCAACTCTATAATAGCCGCTCCGTTCTGCAGCAGCGCTTCTTTACTATAATAGATCAGACTGGATTTCTTGATAAAATCGTCCACGTCCACTGGCGAACTGAATCGCGCCGTTCCATTAGTCGGAATAATATGATTCGGTCCGGCAAAATAATCCCCTACCGGCTCCGAGCTGTACGGGCCGAGGAAGATCGCACCGGCATTCTCAATCCGGCCAGCGTAAGTCATCGGCTCCTGCACCATGATCTCCAGATGCTCCGGTGCGAGCCGGTTCACCACATCGATTCCCTCATCGATGGAATCGACCACAATAATCGCGCCATACTGCTCTACCGAAGCAGCAGCGATATCACGCCGCGGCAGCACTTCAAGTTGCCGCTGCACTTCGCCCTGCACGGCTTCCGCCAGCGCGGCCGAATTCGTGACGAGAATGGCCGATGCCATCTCGTCATGTTCCGCCTGCGACAACAGGTCGGCGGCGACATACACCGGATTCGCCGTATCATCGGCGAGTACCACAATCTCACTCGGCCCGGCGATACTATCGATATCGACCGCACCGTACACCTCGCGCTTCGCGAGCGCCACGTAAATATTGCCCGGTCCACAGATCTTGTCGACCGGGGCAATACTCTCCGTGCCGTAAGCGAGGGCGGCGATGGCTTGAGCGCCGCCAACCCGGTACATCTCGCTTACGCCTGCTTCCGCAGCAGCCACGAGAATGTACGGGTTAATGCCTTCGCCACCGTTGGTAGACGGCGGCGTCACGAGAACAATCTCCGGCACGCCTGCCACCTGTGCCGGAATCACATTCATCAGCACAGACGATGGATACGCTGCTTTACCGCCAGGTACATAGACCCCGACCCGCTTCAGCGGTCGGATGACCTGGCCCAGCAGGCTGCCGTCCGGCTGCCAATCCATCCACGAGTTTCGTTTCTGCTTCTCGTGAAACGCACGAATGTTGGCGGCGGCTTGCCGAATCGCCGTCACAAAGGATGGCTCCACGGCTGCATAAGCCGCCTGCAGCTCTTCCTGCGGCACGCGCAATTCCGCGGCCGTCAGCTTCGTGCGGTCCAGCTGCTCCGTGTAACGCAGCAGTGCCGCATCACCCTCACGGCGAATGTCGCTGACAATACGCCGTACCGTTTCATTTTGCTCTGGCGTGCCATACTCCACTTCACGCTTCAGATCAAACTCCCGTGCAGGTACAATTTTCATACGTACAACCTCCTCATCCCCTGTAATACCTACCTTATATGGCCGATTTGTTTCTCGTTTTCCTCGTTCCTTACTTCTATCGTTTCATTCTTTGGTTATTCCGTTTGTATATTTCCCGTTCCTTGCTGCCTTGCAGTCCTTGCTTATCAGTAATTTATCCCCGAAGGCTTCCCGCCGATATCTCATTCGATGCCGGAATAACCTGCTGAAGTGCATCACACAAAGCCTGGATTCGTGCGTTTTTCATTCGATAACTTACCCGGTTGGCGATAAGACGGCTGGTGATGTCCAGAATACCTGTCATCTCCACCAATCCGTTCTCGCGCAGCGTCTGACCAGTCTCCACCAGATCGACGATCCGGTCTGCCAGACCAATTAAGGGCGCAAGCTCAATGGAACCATTCAGCTTGATCACCTCAACCTGCTGCCCCTGCTCCCGAAAATACTGTGAAGCGATCCTCGGATACTTCGTTGCAACACGTTGCTGAATGCCTGGCTTCCAGTCGGGAAGTCCAATTACAGACATACGGCACTGGGCGATTCCCAGATTCAATAGTTCGTACACATCCCGATTTTCCTCCAGCAGCACGTCTTTACCAACAATTCCGATATCAGCAACACCGTACTCCACGTAGGTTGGAACATCTACTGGCTTCGCCATGATGAATTCCATTCCCGCTTCCGGTACTTCAATAACCAATCTGCGTGTATCATCCACGTCTTCTGGAATATCCAGCCCCGCTTCACGGAACAATTTGGAGGCTTTTTTATAGATTCGGCCCTTCGGCATGGCCACCTTCAGAATATCCGACATCTCAGCGTCCTCCTTCTTCAGATCCGTAAGTAATAACCTGCTCAGCCTGAACGGTTGTTGCTCCAACAGATACAGCACTTGCTCCAGCCCCGTCTTCAGGAAGAAGGAGTGTCACTACATTTTGTCCCAGACTGCGTAATCTTGCCGCTTCTGTCAGTGCCTCGGCCCGACGTTTCGGGCTATATTGGATAAGTATCGGTTTCTTCTCTTCAATGGTAATACCGTGAACGCCATCAATAATCCGGTTGGTTTTCAGTGCAAACCCTGTAGCTGGCAACGAACGCCCGAATTGTTGTAACAGATTGTCATACCGCCCGCCGCTGCATACCGGAGATCCCAGTTCTGCTGCATATCCTTCAAACGTCATGCCCGTATAATAGGAGAAATCCCCGATCATCGTCAGATCAATCAGTACATGTTCGGATACGCCGTACGCTTCCAACACTTCGAATACTGCACACAGATGCGCAATCGACTGTGCTGCTTCAGCGCTTGAACTTAGCTCTACCGCATGTGTGCAGACTTCCTTGCCACCGCGCAGACGCAGGATCGCTTCAAGCTGTTCTTTCAACTTGGGTTCCAGGTTCAATGCTTCGATCGACTGGCGATAGCCAACATAATCACGTCCGAGCAGCCCTTCCTTCAATTGCTCCTGTTCCGTTGTCTGGCCTGGAATCACTTCCTCCAGTAATCCGTTCAGGAATCCCATATGACCCATCGCTATTTTAAAAGAAGACACGCCCGCTGCCTGCAAAGAGGCAATCGCAAGCGCAACAACTTCTGCATCCGCCTCAGGTGAGTCATCTCCAACCAGCTCCACCCCTGTCTGGAAGAACTCCGCCTCCCGTCCAGCTTCCTCTTCAATCGAACGAAATACGTTCGCATGATAGGACAGACGCAGTGGCAATTGCTCATCTTTGAGCATGGACGAAACGACACGTGCAATCGGAGCCGTTAGATCCGATCGGAGCACCAGGGTGGTTCCCCGGCTGTTCAATAATTTAAACAATTTGCGATCCGATGTAGAGCTGGCTACACCTACCGTATCGTAATATTCAATCGTTGGTGTGATGATCTGACGGTAACCCCAGCGTTCCATACATTCTAGTACATTCCGCTCAATCGTACGCAGCTTGGATACAACATGTGGTGTATAGTCGCGAAATCCGGTCGGTTTTTCAAATCCTTTTGGTTTGGACATTGGTATTATTCACCCCGAGTCAGTAATTTAAGAGTGGTGCTCATTCTATTTCAACAGGATTTATGTAGTGTAAATCCCCATTCTATCTTGTAACCCTGAATCAACGTATTGCTGCACAAGCCTTTAACTATTGGTTTAGTTCAACCTTTATCACGTTTAATTTCTCCAACAATACTTTCACATGGTAAAGTGCTAACAAACTAAAGGATATGGGATATGATAACATGAAATCCGCACTACCGTCAACAATACCGAAGCTTGATTGCCCTTGGATCGGCATCTCGTTTTATATTCGCACCGTTACCCTCACCCATCGGTATTTATATACGAAAAAAGCTGCCATAAGCAGCTTTTTACTTCAACCCATCTTCTTTCATTACGTTGTGGACTTAATGCACACTACCCTGAGAAGAATTATCCGTGTTAAAGACAGTCTCTTCCGTAGAAGCTGCCGCACGGGATAAGTCACGTAGTGGATTACCTCCAACAAAAGCTCCTGGTGCAACATCCTTATGTACGACAGCTCCAGCAGCTACAACCGCTCCATCCCCTATGGTTACCCCAGGCAGAATCGTTGTATTGGCACCAATCAGTACATTTTCCCCGATAATCACCTCACCGAGCCTGTACTCCTTAATGAGATACTCATGAGCGAGAATTGTTGTGTTGTAACCGATGACCGAGTTTTCGCCGACCGTTATTTTCTCCGGAAAAAACACATCCACCATCACCATCAGGCCAAAGGCCGTGTGTTTTCCCACCTTCATCCCCAGCATTCGGCGATAAATCCAGTTCTTCACCGATAGGATCGGACAGTAACGTGACAACTGGATCCAGATAAAATTACGAACGCCCTTCCACGGACTCACTGTCTTGTAGATATGCCAAAGTGCATTCTGGTCCTCTACCGGATAGCGGGTTACTTTTCTCATGAACGACCCGTTTCAATACGGATGAGTTCTAACAAGTCTCTCATGTCGTGCAACATGTGATCGGGGCCATATCCGTTCAGGATTGTTTCTCCTTTAAGAGACCATGCAACCCCCGCCGAGAGTGCACCCGCATTTTGAGCCGATTGGATATCCACCGGACTATCACCAACCATCAACGTTTTAGCAGGATCTGCACCCAGTTCCGTCATTGCTTTCAACACAGGCTCAGCATGTGGCTTCGGATTCGTCACATCAGTCACGGTCACAATCGTCTTCATATATTTCAGTAGGTCAAAACGTTCCAGCACCTTTAATGTAGATGGACGAATTTTAGTTGTGACCACACCCATCACAATGCCAGCCTGATGCAACGCCTCTACTACCTCAATGACATGTGGAAAAGGTCTAACCATCGCTTCATGATGGATATCATTATAGGCACGATAACCTTTCACGTACTCAGAGACTTCCTCTTGTCCAGAAAAGGTACGCATTTGCTGCTCCAGTGTGCCACCCATATGCGGAATGATCTGTTCTCGTGTCCATGGAGCTGAATGCTCCCATCCCCCCATGACATGCTGGAATGAGCTGATAATCAGCTCATTGGTATCAATAATGGTTCCGTCCAGATCGAACAATACCGTGTCAATCATGTTGCATTACTCCTTTTTATCATCAACTTGCTTCGGGTCATCTTTGGCTGGAGGTGTTACCTTGCTCTCTTTGCCAACAACTGTTCCTGTATGTTCCATATCATCAGAGGTAACTTTGGACGATACAATCGGATCACTGTAACGAACATCGGCTTTACCTGTCACTCTTCTCACCACTATGAATACAACAGCAACAATAATGATACCAATAGCGAGCAGTTGCGAGATTCTTACGTTGCCATAAGCAGGATCAAGATATCCTTGTTCGAAGCCCATCACAGTCATTGGAGACCACAGCCCGTTCACTAATGAAGCGACCCATTGCGGAGCCTGGAAGCCCAGACTGTCCGTACGCAAAGCTTCAATGAAGAAACGACCGATAGAGTACCAGATGAAATAGGACATGAACAGTTCACCTGAACGCAGGAATTTCTGACGACGCAGAATCAGCAGCAAGATTAGACCAGCAAGACTCCATACTGATTCATACAAAAACGCAGGATGATGGAATACACCTTCTACGTTCATTTGATTCACAATAAAGTCCGGCAGATGAAGCTTGTCTCTCAAAAATGATTCTTCCACAGGACCGCCATAGGCTTCCTGATTCACAAAGTTCCCCCAACGTCCGATCATCTGTCCAACAATCAGTCCAGGCGCACAGATATCGGCCATACGCCAGAAGTTATAGCCTTTACGACGGAAGAAAATAACTGCACAGATGATTGCACCAATAAGGGCACCATAGATGGCGATACCGCCATTCCATATTTTAAAGACATCCCAGAAATTATCCTTGTAATCTTCCCACTTAAATGCGACATAGTAGATGCGGGCACCAATGATGGCAGAAGGCACACCCAGCAGAACCATGTCCATGAACACTTCCTGTGGGATATTGTAGCGTTTGCCCTCCCGGATCACGAGCAGCAGTCCTATAAGTGCCGCGGTACCAAGAATAAGCCCGTACCAGTGAACCTTTAACGCTCCAATAGAGAACGCAATCGGGTTCAACAGTAATAATGTATCCATTCATTCACACTCCTATTTATTCGATCAATCACACGCATGACGAATGGTTGGCATGCCCTGCGCTCCAGAGAAGCAGTACACGTCAACCATTTATCTTCATTTCCTTGTATAAAATGTTTCTTAATCCATGTCTTCCATATCTTCCGAGATGGTTGCTGTCAGCTTGTTCGTGAATTGCAGTGCAGCATTAAGACCCATCTGTTTCAGACGATAGTTCATTCCGGCTACTTCAATAATAACCGCCAAGTTCCGTCCCGGACGAACAGGAATCGTAACGAGAGGCACATCGGTATCAATGATACGTGTAGTCTCTTCGTCCAGACCCAGACGATCGTATTGTTTATCCTGCTGCCATGCTTCCAGACGTACAACCAGGGTAATCCGTTTGTTATTCCGAACGGCACCGGCTCCGAATAATGTCATGACGTTGATAATACCGACACCTCGAATTTCGAGCAAGTGGCGGATCAATTCAGGTGCAGTACCGTGAAGCTGAAAATCTGACGTTTGGCGGATCTCTACCGCATCATCGGCAATCAGTCGGTGTCCACGTTTAACCAGTTCAAGTGCTGTTTCACTCTTACCAATACCGCTACTACCTGTAATCAACATACCAACCCCGTATACATCACACAGTACACCATGAATCGTGGCAGTAGGTGCTAATTTCCCCTCCAAAAATCCGGTAATCCGGCTGGACAGAATTGTTGTTGCCATATTACTGCGTAATACAGCCAGATCCCGTTCTTCACTGATATCAATCAGCTCTTGCGGGACTTCAAGTCCGCGCGTTACAACGATACAAGGCGTCTCTTCTGTACAAAGACGTTGCATACGATCACGCCGCTCTTGCTCGGGTAACATTGCAAAGAAAGCTAACTCCGTTCTTCCAAGTAGCTGTACCCGTTCTTGAGGATGGTATTCAAAATAACCGGCCATTTCCAGACCAGGACGGTTCAGATCATCTACCGTAATGACTCTTTTCAATCCGTGAGATCCAGAAACAACCTCCAACTGAAACTGCTGTACCAATTCGGATACTTTCACTTTTTTCGCCATTTGTCTCTTCCTTTCAGCATTCGCTGTACCTCTATGTAATTCAGATCGTGTATCAGTTCTTTCCATTATTAGCGCATTCACAACATGGGGTACAGAATGCATACCCTTCCAACAGTCGGTTCTCTCAGATATATGAAGACAGACCTTCAAATAATCTTAAATGAATTCCGGGATGAATGCAATCGTAGCCTCCGACAACCATTAGTAAGAAAAAACCTTCTGATCAAGCACCCATTGGGGATACTACATGGATGGTTTAGCGGTTGTTTATCAGGTAATTGTTAATCCTTGCCCCGCTGAATATTATAGAGTTCATTAATTTTTTAAAAAAAGCCCCTTCCAGCAATAACGGAAGGGGCTCTCATTACAATGTATAATTGCGTTAACTGTCAGATTCCATCGTCACCGATGAATCCCAGTAATATTAGTCTTGAAGAAGTACGTTCACTTCAGTCTCTTTGTCAAAGATATGAACTTTGTTCATGTCGATGGCCATTTTAACTGTGGAACCATCACGAGTGTTAGAACGTCCATCTACACGTGCGATTGTAGTATCGTTACCTACACCGCTCAAGTAGAGGAGCATTTCGTGACCCAGGTTCTCTGTTACATCTACGTGAGTAGAGAATACAGAGTTCGGGGATGCTTCCAGGAATACTGGCTCTTCGTGAATGTCTTCTGGACGAACACCCAGAATGACTTCTTTGCCAATGTATCCTCTAGATTTCAACACTTGTGCTTTACCTTGCGGGATTTCAACGTCCACGCCTGGAGCTACGAAGTGCAGGTTAGCACCTTGCTCAGCCAGTTTACCCGAGATAAAGTTCATTGTCGGGGAACCGATGAAACCAGCTACGAACAGGTTAGCCGGCAGGTTATACAACTCTTCCGGAGAAGCTGCTTGTTGGATGATACCATCCTTCATAACTACGATCCGGTCACCCATCGTCATTGCTTCGATCTGGTCATGCGTTACGTAGATAACTGTTGTTTCCAAACGTTTAGCCAGTTTAGTGATTTCCGCACGCATCTGACCACGAAGTTTAGCATCCAAGTTGGAGAGAGGCTCATCCATCAAGAAGACTTGTGGATCACGGACAATCGCACGTCCTAGAGCGACACGCTGACGTTGACCACCGGACAATGCCTTAGGTTTACGCTCAAGCAAATGCTCGATATCCAGGATTTTAGCTGCTTCACGTACACGTTTGTCGATCTCGTCTTTTTTAACCTTACGCAATTTCAAACCAAACGCCATGTTTTGATATACGCTCATATGCGGATACAAGGCATAGGATTGGAATACCATCGCGATATCGCGGTCTTTAGGTGCAACATCATTAACGACACGGTCACCGATATAGAGTTTACCTTCAGAAATTTCCTCAAGGCCTGCGATCATACGCAGTGTTGTTGATTTACCACAACCGGACGGACCTACCAATACCAGAAATTCTTTATCTTTAATGTCCAGGTTAATGTCAACTACAGTTGCTTTATCAGAACCCGGGTATTTTTTGAAAATATGCTCTAAACGTACTCCAGCCATGATTGTTGCCTCCTCAGAGATCATTTTGTAATCGAATACAATTTGTATTTTTATATTACCCTATCTGTATGAGGTTTGACTATTCGCAAACTGCACAAAAATATCAATGCTTTTTCGTCACTTTGTACATAAGCAGTAAAAACTGCACTAGAACAGCACTTTCGAAGTGCCTTACATCGTATCCAATCTCCTGTTTGATCTTGTCCAGACGATAAACCAACGTATTACGATGAATAAAAAGCCGTTTGGCTGTCTCGCTCACATTACAGTCCAGGCTAAAAAAGGTTTCTAACGTAGCAAGAGTCTCACTATCATTTAAGATTAACGTGTCCTTGCCTGTTTCCTGTATAAATCGTATCCGTTGTTCATCTGGAATGCTCGCTACCAACCGTTCCAGATGAAGATCCCATGGGAGATGAATATGCTGCGTAACATGGAATGCTCTCCCCAATTGCACACTTTCTTTAAGAAGCGCTGTAACTGATACTAATTGTTCTGCGGGTATGCATGGCAGAGATGCAGACAGATGGAACACCCCAGCCCATTCACTGGCTACCAGTTCATGTAACCCCAGACAAAAAGCGTTCAGTGAATCCTTTTGGGCATCCGGTGTATCTTCCTCGGCTTCTTCTGTAACGATTTCTTTATCACCCATGAAAACCCACTCTTGCTCCCCTAAGGGAATCAATACAATCTCCTCGCCAAAATAACTCTCAAGCAGCTTGTTGAGTTCCTTGGATCGTAGACGATGTGCATCCGGTGTATCCCCTTGCAGCAAGAACAGAATCTTCTCAGCATTCAATCCAGCAGGCACCACAAAGTGATCAGGAACCGTTTGAGATTCCTGCTTGGATGGTTCTTCGATCTGCTCTCTAAGCCAGAGACCCAATTCAGTCAAATACTGCTCCCTATCATTCTCATATACAACAGGCTGTGTCTCATCGGGTAATTCTGTGTTGGAACGGATCAAAAGCTCAATAAATCTCCGTCTCTCCACAGTGATGGATCTTGCAGCGCATCCCCAACATACCACGGTCTCTTCTTTCTCATTCATCCGAACCTTAAAAAATATGCGTTCTCCCGTATTCAGACTGATCACATCGGATGAGCTTGGAGATGTAGCTTGTTCAAATAGCTCCAGACTTTCACCTTTATCACCATAGGTCTCTGAATTTTCATGAAGACCCACCAGATTCGTAACGGATTGCGTCCATTCCTCTATTGTAATTTCATATTCGTCCAAAGTTGTGCCTATAATGACTTCAATTTGCTGTTTTAGATCAGGTATGAATTTCATATAATGAACGTCACCACTCTGCATGTTTTCTATTAGTTTATCATATCTTGCACAGCATTAATAAATATCCATAATCCGTTAAAAGTACATAATAAAAAAGAGCGACTAATCAAATTAATGATTAATCACTCTTTTTTTAAAGATGAGTCATGAAGGGCTCGAACCTTCGACACCCTGATTAAAAGTCAGGTGCTCTACCAACTGAGCTAATGACTCATAAAACTGGTGGAGGATGATGGATTCGAACCACCGAACCCGTACGGGAGCAGATTTACAGTCTGATGCGTTTGGCCACTTCGCTAATCCTCCAGGGATTAAAGGTGGCTCGGGACGGAATCGAACCGCCGACACGAGGATTTTCAGTCCTCTGCTCTACCGACTGAGCTACCGAGCCATATTTAATTTTTAGGATTAATGGCGGAACCGACGGGATTCGAACCCGCGATCTCCTGCGTGACAGGCAGGCATGTTAGGCCAACTACACCACGGTTCCAGGCATTAATGGTGCCGGCGAGAGGACTTGAACCCCCAACCTACTGATTACAAGTCAGTTGCTCTACCAGTTGAGCTACACCGGCGTATATGGTGGAGGCTGAGGGGATCGAACCCCCGACCCTCTGCTTGTAAGGCAGATGCTCTCCCAGCTGAGCTAAGCCTCCTGGGTAATATGGTAGCGGCGGAGGGGATCGAACCCCCGACCTTACGGGTATGAACCGTACGCTCTAGCCAGCTGAGCTACACCGCCATATTAGTTGTGTCTTGATTGCTTGTCCATCTTAAGGTAAAGATGGCGGAGAGAGAGGGATTCGAACCCTCGCACCGCTTACGCAGTCTAACCCCTTAGCAGAGGGTCCCCTTATAGCCACTTGGGTATCTCTCCAAATAACAATCTTCAACATCATTCAAGGATTGCTCCCTGAAAACTAGATTCGAAACGAAAGTGTGCGAATTACAACTTGCATATTTGGATAAGCCCTCGACCGATTAGTACTGGTCAGCTCCATGCATTGCTGCACTTCCACCCCCAGCCTATCTACCTCGTCGTCTTCAAGGGGTCTTACATACTGGGAAATCTCATCTTGAGGGGGGCTTCACGCTTAGATGCTTTCAGCGTTTATCCCGTCCGTACATAGCTACCCAGCGGTGCTCCTGGCGGAACAACTGGTACACCAGCGGTACGTCCATCCCGGTCCTCTCGTACTAAGGACAGCTCCTCTCAAATTTCCTACGCCCACGACAGATAGGGACCGAACTGTCTCACGACGTTCTGAACCCAGCTCGCGTACCGCTTTAATGGGCGAACAGCCCAACCCTTGGGACCTACTTCAGCCCCAGGATGCGATGAGCCGACATCGAGGTGCCAAACCTCCCCGTCGATGTGGACTCTTGGGGGAGATAAGCCTGTTATCCCCAGGGTAGCTTTTATCCGTTGAGCGATGGCCCTTCCATGCGGTACCACCGGATCACTAAGCCCGACTTTCGTCCCTGCTCGACTTGTAGGTCTCGCAGTCAAGCTCCCTTATGCCTTTGCACTCTTCGAATGATTTCCAACCATTCTGAGGGAACCTTTGGGCGCCTCCGTTACTCTTTAGGAGGCGACCGCCCCAGTCAAACTGCCCACCTGACACTGTCCCCGCACCGGATTACGGTACCAGGTTAGAACCTAGATACGATCAGGGTGGTATCCCAACGTTGCCTCCACAGAAGCTTGCGCTCCTGCTTCAAAGGCTCCCACCTATCCTGTACAGATCGTACCCAAATTCAATATCAAGCTGCAGTAAAGCTCCATGGGGTCTTTCCGTCTTGTCGCGGGTAACCTGCATCTTCACAGGTATTAAAATTTCACCGGATCTCTCGTTGAGACAGCGCCCAAGTCGTTACGCCATTCGTGCGGGTCAGAATTTACCTGACAAGGAATTTCGCTACCTTAGGACCGTTATAGTTACGGCCGCCGTTTACTGGGGCTTCGGTTCACAGCTTCGGATTGCTCCTAACCACTCCCCTTAACCTTCCAGCACCGGGCAGGCGTCAGCCCGTATACTTCGCCTTACGGCTTCGCACAGACCTGTGTTTTTGCTAAACAGTCGCTTGGGCCTTTTCACTGCGGCCCCCTCGTGCTATTCACACTACCGGGGCACCCCTTCTCCCGAAGTTACGGGGTCATTTTGCCGAGTTCCTTAACGAGAGTTCTTCCGCGCGCCTTAGAATACTCTTCTCGCCTACCTGTGTCGGTTTGCGGTACGGGCACCTTCACCTGGCTAGAGGCTTTTCTTGGCAGTGTGAGATCATGACCTTCGCTACTACAATTTTCGCTCCCCATCACAGCTCAGCCTTACGATGTGCGGATTTGCCTACACATCAGCCTCACTGCTTAGACGGACATCCATCAGTCCGCGTCACTACCCTACTGCGTCCCCCCATTGCTCATAACGGCTTACGGTGGTACAGGAATTTCGACCTGTTGTCCTTCGACTACGCCTTTCGGCCTCGCCTTAGGTCCCGACTTACCCTGAGCGGACGAGCCTTCCTCAGGAACCCTTAGGCTTTCGGCGGATCAGATTCTCACTGATCTTTTCGTTACTCATACCGGCATTCTCACTTGTATAATGTCCAGCGCTCCTTACGGTACACCTTCAACCCTTATACAACGCTCCCCTACCCCTGATGCAAAGCATCAAGCCATAGCTTCGGTGGTGTGTTTAGCCCCGTTACATTTTCGGCGCAGAGTCACTCGACCAGTGAGCTATTACGCACTCTTTCAATGGTGGCTGCTTCTAAGCCAACATCCTGGTTGTCTGTGCAACTCCACATCCTTTCCCACTTAACACACACTTGGGGACCTTAGCTGATGGTCTGGGCTGTTTCCCTTTTGACAATGGATCTTAGCACTCACTGTCTGACTCCCGGAAGTAAGTCTATGGCATTCGGAGTTTGACTGAGCTTGGTAACCCTTGCGGGCCCCGCACCCAATCAGTGCTCTACCTCCACGACTCTGTTTTCCGAGGCTAGCCCTAAAGCTATTTCGGGGAGAACCAGCTATCTCCGAGTTCGATTGGAATTTCTCCGCTACCCCCACCTCATCCCCGCACTTTTCAACGTGCGTGGGTTCGGGCCTCCAGTGCGTGTTACCGCACCTTCACCCTGGACAGGGGTAGATCACCCGGTTTCGGGTCTACGTCCACGTACTATGTCGCCCTATTCAGACTCGCTTTCGCTGCGGCTCCGGCTCTTCACCTTAACCTTGCACGGGAACGTAACTCGCCGGTTCATTCTACAAAAGGCACGCCATCACCCCTAAAACGGGCTCTGACTTTTTGTAAGCACACGGTTTCAGGTTCTATTTCACTCCCCTTCCGGGGTGCTTTTCACCTTTCCCTCACGGTACTGCTTCACTATCGGTCGCTAGGAAGTATTTAGCCTTGGCAGATGGTCCTGCCGGATTCATACGGGGTTTCACGTGCCCCGCACTACTCGGGATCCGTCTCGGAGAGAATCAACTTTCAATTACAGGGCTTTTACCTTCTTTGGCGGGCCTTTCCAGACCTCTTCGTTTAACTGACTCCTTTGTAACTCCATGTGAGACGTCCCACAACCCCAAAGAGCAAGCTCTCTGGTTTGGGCTTCTCCGCGTTCGCTCGCCGCTACTGACGGAATCACTATTGTTTTCTCTTCCTCAGGGTACTTAGATGTTTCAGTTCCCCTGGTATGCCTCTACATAACCTATGTATTCAGTTATGAGTAACTGGAAATTACCCCAGCTGGGTTTCCCCATTCGGACACCCCCGGATCAAAGCTTGCTTACAGCTCCCCGAGGCAGTTTCGTTGTTCGCCACGTCCTTCATCGGCTCCTAGCGCCTAGGCATCCTCCGTGTGCTCTTAGTAGCTTAACCATTGCGCTCGTGTTCGAGCTGTCGCTCCGCTTGGTTTGCTTGCGCAAATCCAAAAGTCGCTCCATTTCGATCACTCGCTCCAGCAATCTACCGTTTTTATTGAAACTTGTTATACACAAGTTCAGCTAAAAAGGAATGTTCTAATTCGCATTTACTTTCGTTTCGATATCTAGTTTTCAAAGAACAAACTTGTAAAACATTTTTGGTGGAGCCAAGCGGGATCGAACCGCTGACCTCCTGCTTGCAAGGCAGGCGCTCTCCCAGCTGAGCTATGGCCCCATATAAAATTTTAAAGGTATAGATGGTGGGCCCTGGTGGACTCGAACCACCGGCCTCACCCTTATCAGAGGTGCGCTCTAACCAACTGAGCTAAGGGCCCACATTATATATACTTTTTTTGAACCCAGAATGGGTTACGCTTGGCGGCGTTCTACTCTCCCAGGACCCTGCGGTCCAAGTACCATTGACGCTGAAGGGCTTAACGGTCGTGTTCGGGATGGGAACGTGTGGAACCCCTTCGCTATCGCCACCAAACGTTTGAGAGTTTGAGCTCTCAAAACTGAGCAACGAGTGAGTGTTTTGCAGCTAAGCTGCATATTTGAATGTTTCCACGCGGGAAACGATTCTCCATAGAAAGGAGGTGATCCAGCCGCACCTTCCGATACGGCTACCTTGTTACGACTTCACCCCAATCATCTATCCCACCTTCGGCGGCTGGCTCCTTGCGGTTACCCCACCGACTTCGGGTGTTATAAACTCTCGTGGTGTGACGGGCGGTGTGTACAAGACCCGGGAACGTATTCACCGCGGCATGCTGATCCGCGATTACTAGCAATTCCGACTTCATGCAGGCGAGTTGCAGCCTGCAATCCGAACTGAGACCGGCTTTTTAGGATTCGTTCCACCTCGCGGCTTCACAGCCCGTTGTACCGGCCATTGTAGTACGTGTGTAGCCCAGGTCATAAGGGGCATGATGATTTGACGTCATCCCCACCTTCCTCCGGTTTGTCACCGGCAGTCACCTTAGAGTGCCCACCCGAAGTGCTGGCAACTAAGATCAAGGGTTGCGCTCGTTGCGGGACTTAACCCAACATCTCACGACACGAGCTGACGACAACCATGCACCACCTGTCTCCTCTGTCCCGAAGGAAAGATACATCTCTGCATCGATCAGAGGGATGTCAAGACCTGGTAAGGTTCTTCGCGTTGCTTCGAATTAAACCACATACTCCACTGCTTGTGCGGGTCCCCGTCAATTCCTTTGAGTTTCAGTCTTGCGACCGTACTCCCCAGGCGGAGTGCTTAATGTGTTAACTTCGGCACCAAGGGTATCGAAACCCCTAACACCTAGCACTCATCGTTTACGGCGTGGACTACCAGGGTATCTAATCCTGTTTGCTCCCCACGCTTTCGCGCCTCAGCGTCAGTTACAGCCCAGAGAGTCGCCTTCGCCACTGGTGTTCCTCCACATATCTACGCATTTCACCGCTACACGTGGAATTCCACTCTCCTCTTCTGCACTCAAGTCACCCAGTTTCCAGTGCGATCCGGGGTTGAGCCCCGGGATTAAACACCAGACTTAAATGACCGCCTGCGCGCGCTTTACGCCCAATAATTCCGGACAACGCTTGCCCCCTACGTATTACCGCGGCTGCTGGCACGTAGTTAGCCGGGGCTTTCTTCTCAGGTACCGTCACCTTGAGAGCAGTTACTCTCCCAAGCGTTCTTCCCTGGCAACAGAGCTTTACGATCCGAAAACCTTCATCACTCACGCGGCATTGCTCCGTCAGGCTTTCGCCCATTGCGGAAGATTCCCTACTGCTGCCTCCCGTAGGAGTCTGGGCCGTGTCTCAGTCCCAGTGTGGCCGATCACCCTCTCAGGTCGGCTACGCATCGTCGCCTTGGTGAGCCGTTACCCCACCAACTAGCTAATGCGCCGCAGGCCCATCCCCAAGTGACAGATTGCTCCGTCTTTCCAGTTTCCTTCAGGCGAAGAAAACAATTATTCGGTATTAGCTACCGTTTCCGGTAGTTGTCCCAAACTTGAGGGCAGGTTGCCTACGTGTTACTCACCCGTCCGCCGCTAAGCATCAAAGAAGCAAGCTTCTTATCAACTCCGCTCGACTTGCATGTATTAGGCATGCCGCCAGCGTTCGTCCTGAGCCAGGATCAAACTCTCCAATAAAGTATTGAAAAGAGCGATAAGCTCATTTTGAATCTGACGAGATTAAAAATCTCATTTGTGCTCTAGTCGATTCAAGCCAAGGCTTGTTTCAAACTTTCGCGTTCATTCTGCAAGCAGAATGTTTACTCACTCGTTGTTCAGTTTTCAAAGATCAAACTTGTTTTTTGTCACCATTTTCTCTCAGCGGCGACTTTTATAATATATCATACTTCGTTCGTTTTGGTCAAGTGTTTTTTTGAAATTCTTTTTCGAAGCTCGTAATGAACTTCTTCATTTCATCGAAAGCATGTAACCAAGCAAGCAAAGCAACGAGATATAATGTACCATATAAATATCCTGGGAGTCAACTATCCAAACAAAGAAAATTTCAACCCTAATAATAGGCCCACACCTGGCAATCCCAAAACAGTCACTGTCCCTATCGTTGCAGGGTTCAACGGGATGTAGGTTCCTATAATCCAGCCGGAATAATTCACGATGTATATCCCTACTGCAGCAAGCACCAGATGGATTCCAAATGACGTAAATACCGACAACCCTATCCGCTTTCTGAATAAAACCACAATAAGTCCCAGTAAAGATACAACTAGTACGCTCCCCAGTATAATACTCTTCATATGGTACACCTCCATGTTTAATGTAATCTCAGCTCTACATACTCAATCCTCGCTGTGATGCAACATCATTATTAGCTCTGGCTCGCTTTGCTCTTCTCAAATGAATCTGGTACTTTCGCTCAGCTGCCTCCAATACATAGATGGCATAATCAATCTCATCCTGCCCCTGCGCATCTTCAAACTGTCTCATAGCCCGTTCCCACTCCTGCTTAGCCGTCTGTACATCTGCATAGATCTGATCCTCCTCAAGCTCCTTCAACATTCTGTTCTGTTTCTCTATTGAGTTCCGTGTATTTCGCCATAAAAACATAAACTCTCCTCCTCCTGATCAGCACAGCATATTCTCATACTTATCAAGGAAAGGACAAACTTAGAACCCGAGCATTTATTTTCTCCACAAAAAAAGAGAGCCCTAGGGCTCTCTTTGCACACCGAAACTTATTTAGCTTCCGAAGTTTCCAAGGAAGTTCATTGTTTAATTCAAACTGAAAACACTAACGCATCTCTCTGCGCCCTTCTAACGCCTTGGAAAGGGTCACTTCATCTGCATATTCAAGATCGCCACCTACAGGCAATCCATGCGCAATCCGGGTCACACTGATCTCAAATGGACGTACCAAACGGGAGATGTACATCGCTGTAGCCTCACCCTCAATATTGGGGTTTGTCGCCAAGATGATCTCTTTAATACGTTCATCACTTAATCGAATCAGGAGTTCCTTCAAACGAATATCATCTGGTCCAATTCCCTCCATAGGTGAGATCGCACCCTGTAACACATGATAGTATCCATCGAATTCCTTGGTGCGCTCCATGGCCACCAGATCTTTCGAATCCTGAACTACACAGATTACAGAGACATCCCTGGACTTATCCTGACAGATGCGACACGGGTCGGTATCGGTAATATTACAACATACAGAACAGTAATGAAGATTACGCTTCACACTTACGAGTGCTTTGGCAAAATCAATAACGTCATCTTCCTTCATGTTAAGCACATGAAAAGCTAAACGAGCTGCCGTCTTGGGGCCAACACCCGGCAATCGGGTGAAGGCATCAATTAGCTTGGCTATTGGTTCGGGATAATACAATCGATTGTGTCTCCTTTGACAGGATCAATTTTTAATTAAAATAATCCCGGAATATTCATGCCGCCAGTGAACTTGCCCATATCCTTGTTGGCAATTTCATCAGCTTTGGCCATTGCATCATTAACAGCTGTCATAACGAGATCCTGCAACATTTCAACATCTTCCGGATCTACCGCTTCAGGTTTGATCGTGATAGCAAGCAATTTCTTGTGTCCGTTAACTTCAGCCGTCACTACACCGCCACCGGATGTACCTTGGACTGTTTTGTCCGCCAATTCCTCTTGTGCTTTCAGCATTTGCTCCTGCATTTTCTTCACTTGTTTCATCATTTGGTTCATGTTGTTCATAATTGTTCATCTCCTTTGTTATGGTTATCGCGCTATGCGCATTATTCTTTGATCACTACTAGGTCCTCACCAAAGAGTTGAATGGCTTCATCTATCCAAGGCTGTTTACTGCTTGAACCATCGTCTTCATGCTCGGGTTCAAGCTTAAAGTCCTCCTTTGGCGTTTCAGAAGCTCCCTCCGTTGCTCCGGTCCAATCTTTGAGCATCATCGTCACCAATCGCGCAGGACGCCCAAGCTGCTCGGACAACACCCGCTCAATGACTTCACGGTTAGCCTGCTTCTCCGTTGTTTCACGGTGAATGTTGTTTTTAAAAGCAACCAACACATTGTCCTCAAGCAATGATACCGGCTCACCATCCACGAACCAGGCGTGAACGGTAACCCTCTCTTCCTTCACCCTTTGCAGGATCTGACTCCATTTTTTGCTGATCTCTGCGAACTCAGGGGCTCCCTTGCGCGCAACATACTGATCCAACTGTGCAGGAAGCTTCGCAGGCGAGTTCCCTCTCGATACAGGAGCTCTTGTTGCCGGACGCGACGGAGCGCTCGATGTACCTTCGCCACCAGACAATCCACTCTTTAATGCACGATCCAACTTCTTCTCCAACTCAGCAAGCTGCTGCTTCAAGCGATTGATCTCTCCCCCATCAGCAGGTGCTGCATGAGCTGAAGCTCCCATCTGAACAGAAGCTTCGACTTGAGCTGGAATACTACACAGTTTAAGCAATGCAACTTCAAATAATGTCTGTGGTTGTACTGCATACTTCATTTCACTCTGGTACCGATTAAGAGTATCAATCATGTGGAACAGTTGTTCCCTGGTAAATGACTCTGCCATATCACGGAAAGATTCCGGATTAAGTACCCGGTCCGTCAGTTTATCTGCATCAGGTACCATCTTAATCATAAGCAAATCGCGGAAATAATACAGCAAATTCTCCATGCACTTGTCTGCGCTCTTTCCTTCATGCATGAAACCTTCAATCATCTGCAGAATATGACCAACATCACCCTTGAGTAGCGAAGCAGCCAGTTTGGCAAATTGTTCTGAAGCAATTCCACCCGTCATGTCCATGACCTGCTGGTACGTTACTCGCCCATCTGTAAATGAAGAGATCTGATCCAGCACACTGAGTGCATCCCTCATTCCACCGTCTGATAAACGGGCAATGTATTGGAGCGCATCCTGGTCCGCTTCCATACCTTCCTGTTCACAGATCAAGGTAAGTCTTGCTGTCTGCTCTTCCAGGGAAACCCGACGAAAATCAAATCGCTGACAGCGCGATATAATTGTTGCCGGAAGGCGGTGTGGTTCTGTTGTTGCCAAAATAAACATCACATGTGGCGGTGGCTCTTCCAATGTTTTGAGCAAAGCATTGAATGCCTCCGTCGTCAGCATGTGCACTTCATCAATAATATAGACTTTCTGCCGGACTTCGGTTGGCGCATATTTAACCTTTTCCCGAAGATCACGGATTTCTTCAACGCCCCGATTGGATGCAGCATCAATCTCCTGCACATCCATCACAGCGCCAGTCGTAATCCTGCGGCAAGCTTCACACTCGTTACAAGGTTCAGGCGCAGGCCCACGTTCGCAGTTCACAGCTTTGGCCAAAATCTTGGCGGCACTTGTCTTCCCCGTTCCTCTGGGCCCGCTAAATAAGTAGGCATGGGAAGTCCGCTGTTCACGAATCGCATTCTGCAAGGTCTGAATAATATGCTGTTGCCCCACCATATCTTGAAACGACTGGGGACGCCAAGCCCGGTATAACGCGATATGCTCCATGATGCGTTACCTTCCTTCCACTTCGCATTCGAGTCCTTTGTCGTTCCCCCATTATACTATATTCCAGGGTGAATCCAAACTTTATCTGACTCATTCATGCGTGGTTTTTTAAGACATATCAAAAAGACCCCTGCATACATACAACTGCAAAGGTCTCTACATTTAAATGGTAAGCCGTGCACCTGCTATCGATATTTGCGATCCAAGTGGCACCCCTGAACAATAGCTCGGGCTAGGCAACCCTCCGGCACAAGAGTGATCTCACTTATGGCTGCTTCCTTCCGGACCTGACCAGGTTCATGAGTACTCATTGCGGAGGACCCAACCGTCAACACCACGTTTAGGGACCAAACCTCACATCGGCAAAACCTCTAGCAGGAATTCAACCTCGCTATAGCGGATTGCGAGTTACAGGGCACCGCTACCTCCCCATCTAGCACGGTAAGAAATAGTATAACGTAAGGTCATCCAAATTGCAACTAGAGGAAAGGAAAGCAGAAGCAACTATGCTTACATATAACATATAAAAACCCCTGCCAGATCAGCAGGGGTGTGTTGGATGCAATTAGCAGACAACTCCAAGAATTGTCCTATTAGATTCCGTATTTCTTCTTGAAACGATCAACACGGCCGCCAGCATCGATAAACTTCTGTTTACCTGTGAAGAACGGGTGGCACGCGGAGCAAATCTCTACACGAAGTCCGTCTTTAACCGAACCTGTCTCAAAAGTATTCCCGCAAGCGCAAGATACTTGACCAATCGTGTATTTAGGATGAATTGCTTCTTTCATTACCTTTCACCTCTTTCCGCCCTGAGCCTCAAGCGGACCCAGAGTAAATGGCACAACTCTGAGATTATAACACGGCCTTGTGCCTGTTGCAATCCATTATTGTTAAGAGGTAATCAACCGTTTGGGACGTGCCATTCCAGCTGGTGGAACATGGGTATACGATCCGATCACAACATCAGGCAACTCGTCTTCAAAGATCTCAATCATCTGCTTCATGCCCAAGATATCTCCTTGAGCAGGAGGGATTAATTCCAGATAACTCTCCGGATCAATATTGAGGTTACGCATCTGAATCAAGCGTAGATCGGTTCTTCTCGCAAACTCAATCATCGCCTCAATCTCTTCTTCACGATCCGTTACACCTGGGAAGATCAAATAGTTAATCGAGGTGTATACACCCTGCTGCGCCGCATATTTCATCGACTTTTCAACATTGGCTAAGGTATAACCACGTGGTTTATAGTAGGCGTTATAATGGTCATCCAGTGCGCTGATTGTACTTACGCGCATCAGATCCAATCCAGCATCCACAATACCTCTAATATGATCGTTCAGACCGGCATTGGTATTAATGTTGATATACCCCATGTCCGTTACAGAACGCACTTCGCGAATCGCTTCAATAATCAACTTGGCCTGCGTGGAAGGCTCCCCTTCACAACCTTGTCCAAAGCTAATGATGGACTCTGGGGTCTTCAGGTGCTCCAGCATAACCTCCACAATCTCATCCACACGTGGTCGGAAGTTCATACGTGTCTGCGGGGAAACAAAGCCGCTATCATCCGGTTGCTCGGAGATACACCCGAAACAACCTGCATTGCAAGAATAGGATACTGGTACTCCACCTTCCCAACGATTCAGGAACGTGTTCGATGAAGTCAGACATTCATATCCAAGCGCACAGTTGGATAGATGGGTGTAGAGACGGTTCTCGGGGTATTGCTCTGTCAATCGTTTAACCCCGGAACGCACATCGTCACGGTCACAGTTGAGCGGATTCCACTTGTCAGGACTATCCGACTTCGAAGCGGTGACATAAAAACCGCCATCTTTCCAGACTACTGCGGAATAACCGAACAACGGCAACTTATACTCCTTATCCGTCTTCACATATCCAGGGAGACACAAACGAGTAAATCCTTGCGGAAGCAAAGCACCTACAGCCTGTGTGTCCGTTGGCATTGGCAGCATCTCACCAGTGTCCGGATCCATACCAATGGGCCGGGTGCTCGGGAGTCCAACCAACGTCGCACCCTCTGGCAAAGGGATAAGTTCGTCTTCCATAATCTCCACGATCATATCTCCACTGCGGGCAAGCCCGTACAGGGAAGGATGATCAAATACATTACCTTTTTCATCTGCGTATACTAAATACATGATGTTCTCCTCACATCTAATGGGTTAAACCTAACGACGGGTATATTGTAACATTCACAGCAGTGCTGCAAAAAGAAAATGATTAGTCGAACGACACTTACGTCGATGTACCTGATGTAGCTGTCTGTCTAGGTGAGCGACGGGTAGTTGTTGTCCCGGAATTGCTTGTCGGGCTATTACCAGCCGAATCAAATGCCGCCAAAAACTCTGCATTTGTCTTGCTGTTACGAAGTTTCTTCAGGAATCCTTCGACAAAGTCATGGGAATCATTCATGTTTTTACGAATCGCCCAGATTGTATCCAACTCTTCCTTGCTAAGCAATACTTCTTCACGACGTGTGCCTGAACGACGAATGTCGATTGCCGGGAATATGCGGCGCTCTGCCAGACGACGATCCAGATGAAGCTCCATATTACCTGTACCCTTAAATTCTTCATAAATGACGTCATCCATACGTGATCCGGTATCAATCAATGCCGTTGCCAGGATGGTCAAGCTTCCACCTTCTTCCACATTTCGGGCAGAACCGAAGAAACGTTTCGGACGATGGAATGCAGCCGGATCAATACCACCACTAAGTGTACGACCGGATGGGGGAATAACCAGGTTATATGCACGGGCAAGACGCGTAATGCTATCCAGCAGGATAACAACATCCTTTTTGGCCTCAACGAGACGAAGCGCACGCTCAAGTACCAATTCCGCCACTTTAATATGATTCTCAGGCAGTTCATCAAATGTCGAAGCCACAACTTCCCCTTTTACCGAACGCGACATATCCGTTACTTCCTCTGGACGTTCATCAATCAACAGGACAAACAGTTCAATTTCAGGATTGTTAGTTGAGATGCTGTTGGCAATTTCTTTGAGGAGAAGCGTTTTACCCGCTTTGGGAGGTGCTACGATCAATCCGCGCTGTCCCAATCCTACCGGGGCGAGCACATCCATAATTCGTGTGGACAAATGGTTGGGGGATGTTTCGAGAACCAGTTTTTTCTGCGGATACAGTGGGGTTAGTGCCGGGAAGTGAAGTCGCTCTGCAGCCGCCGATGGATTCTCACCATTTACAGCGTTGACTTGCAACAAACCGAAGTATCTCTCGTTTTCCTTAGGCGTTCTACATTTACCTGATACGAGGTCACCTGTTCTTAGGTCAAACTTGCGAATCTGAGAAGCTGAGATGTAGATGTCTTCCGTACTTGGCAAGTAGTTAATCGGCCGAAGGAATCCGTAACCTTCAGGTAAAATCTCGAGTACGCCTTGCATGAACATCAGACCGCTCTGTTCGGCTTGTGCGCGCAGTATAGCAAAGATTAATTCTTTCTTTTTTAACGTACCATAGTAAGGTATCTGATATTTTTTGGCCAGTTTGTAGAGGTCCGTTAGTTTCATTTCTTCCAAATCGGAAATTTGTAGATCCATATAATAACCACCTATTCAATTAATAAGTCCGTGTGAAATGGATAGTTTCGCTAGATGTTCCGGCTATAGAGCGCAGCATCTGCCACAATCTCTTCTGTCCATTGTACGGAATGTAACCGTTATAATGCAAATACTTGTCTTTGAGTGTAAGTTTCCGGGTGGGATGGCCAACATTCGGCATGATCCGCTATTGAGTGAACGATGCATTGAGGCGATCAATCCGGATAGACCGGCTATGGAGCGCAGTTCAAACAAAACCGGGGGTTGGGGATGAGAAATGATGTTCTTACAGCCATATGAAGTTTAATTCAAAAAAAGACCCTCCGGTAAAGGAAACAGTAACATTTCGTCTTATGCCGGAGAGACTGAGAACTCTATTAAAACAGGTTTACCTAATCACCGAAAAGATATGCAGTTCAGTTAAAATAAACATGTGTAGGACTGAATCATGCATCATGCTTCCTATTAATTAATCCGTTTCCCGCCATACATCTGCACCGAGCAAACGAAGATTAGTCACCAGATGATCATAACCACGGTCAATATATTCAACCCCAGTTACTTCAGTCACACCTTCACTGACGGTGAGACCTGCAATCACCAGCGCTGCACCAGCGCGAAGATCGGATGCTTTTACTTTGGCCGCGTTTAATGCACTGCCTTCAATAATCGCTGACCGTCCTTCTACTCGAATCTTTGCGCCCATCCGTACCAACTCAGGCACATGCTTGAACCGATTGCTGTATACAAAGTCGCTCAGGACACTTACACCGGTTGCCTGTGTTAATACACTGGTCATTGGTGACTGAAGATCCGTCGGAAAACCAGGATACACCAGTGCCTTCACGTCAACATGATTATAGTTCGGTTTGCCAATAACACGTATACTTTCATCCAATTCCTCAATGCCAACACCCATCTCCAACAGCTTTGCCGTTAAAGCTTCCAGATGTTTGGGAATCACATTGTCAATCAGAACATCTCCACGCGTCGCCGCTGCAGCGATCATATACGTTCCCGCTTGTATACGGTCCGGAATGATGGAATGACGGCAGCCTTTCAGCTCCGAGACCCCTTCAATACGGATCGTTTCGGTACCTGCACCCTTGATGCTGGCACCCATGGAATTCAGAAGTGTTGCTACATCTATAATCTCAGGCTCTTTAGCCGCGTTTTCGATAATTGTAGAGCCTTTGGCACGAGTAGCCGCCAGCATAATATTAATGGTTGCGCCCACACTGCTTACATCAAGATAAATTTTTGCGCCGCGAAGCTCTTTGGCATGCAAATGAATGGAGCCATGTTCGTTCGTTACGGTTGCGCCAAGCGCTTCAAAACCTTTGATATGCTGATCAATTGGACGAGGCTCAAAATTACAGCCCCCTGGTAAACCTATCGTTGCTTCTTTGAAACGTCCCAGTAATGCACCCATCATATAATACGAGGCGCGAAGCTTCTTCACGGGACCATTCGGCATAGGAATGGATTTGATCTCAGAAGGGTCAATTTTCATCTGACTGCCTTCCCAAGTTACACGTGCTCCGAGTTCCTCCAAAATTTCTGCATAAACCGCCACATCACTCAAAAGCGGCAGGTTGTCCAACACGACTTCTGACTCGGCAAGCAATGCTGCAGGAATAAGCGCAATGGCGCTGTTCTTGGCGCCGCTTATAGTTACAGTTCCCTGTAACGGACGTCCGCCACTAATCATCAATTTTTCCATAAAGCTTAATGTCCCCCTACGTGTTTTGCAGCCGATGAACGGCAATACGTGCTGTTGGCTTCCGATGTAGAAATAAGGTGTGAAAATGGAAAGACACCGGCTAGGCGGTGTTCTTCCATTTCACAGTATGGAACTGGCAAAGATAAATTACGCTTTGTTGTTGGAACCAAACTCGCGGATTTTACCTTTAACGGTTTCTTTGATTGCATCACGGCCTGGTACGATGAATGTACGTGGATCGTAAGCATCTGGTTTAGCTGCAAGCACTTCACGAACCACTTTCGAGAAAGCAATTTGGTTCTCTGTGTTTACGTTAATTTTGGATGTACCCAGGGAAATGGCTTTGTCGATGTCGTGTTTAGGAATACCTGTACCACCGTGCAATACGAGTGGAACTTGTACCGCGTCACGAACTTCTTCCATCTCTTTGAAGCCCAGGTTAGGCTCGCCATGGTAAGGACCGTGTACGGAACCAAGAGCCGGTGCCAATGTGTCGATACCTGTTTCTTTAACGATACGGATACACTCGTTCAGGTCAGCGTACATGATTCCGCCGATAACGTCGTCTTCTTGTCCGCCTACAGTACCTACTTCAGCTTCTACAGAAACGCCTTTAGCGTGTGCATATTCAACAACTTTTTTAGTCATTTCGATATTTTCATCGATAGAGTGGTGGGAACCGTCGATCATAACGGATGTAAATCCAGCATCGATCGCTTCTTTACACTTGTCGAAGCTTGAACCGTGGTCCAAGTGGATCGCAACTGGTACGGAGATTTTCATGTCGTGAATGAGTCCTTCTACCATTTTAACTACAGTGTAGAAGCCGCCCATGTGACGTGCTGCGCCTTCGGATACACCCAGGATTACTGGGGATTTTTCTTCTTCAGCTGCACCAAGAATCGCTTGAGTCCACTCAAGGTTATTGATGTTGTATTGACCAACTGCATATTTTCCTTCAAGTGCTTTGTTCAACATGTCTGTCATAGATACTAATGGCATGGTTTCAATCCTCCTAGGGGTTTGGGTTGTGTCTATGGTTTTTAG
Organism: Paenibacillus sp. FSL R5-0517; assembly: GCF_037974355.1. Taxonomy (NCBI): domain Bacteria; kingdom Bacillati; phylum Bacillota; class Bacilli; order Caryophanales; family Paenibacillaceae; genus Paenibacillus; species Paenibacillus sp. FSL R5-0517. The sequence goes on along the minus strand of NZ_CP150235.1, from coordinate 130,329 downwards.
CCGAAATCACATACGGCCTTATTATACCACATCCCATGTCAAATACTAAACAAGCATTTGCAAAAATGCTGTGCTTTGCAGCACAGTTTTCATAGACACCGCTTTATAACTTTCCCATTTCCAATATTCCCCGGATAAAGCGGTGAAATACCCCATTCTCCCCACCAAGTACCATCTATATTGTCCGCATACAAAAAAATCCTGTATCAACAGGATTCAACTGCATTTATTGACAGTACCATTGCGAAGCTGCATATTCACAGCCACTCGCATCTCGTCGATATCAAACGGTTTCGTGAAGTGCATGAGCGCTCCGAGATCCGTGGCTTCCTTAATCATGTCCAGTTCACCATAAGCGGTCATCATGATCACTTTGATCCCCGGATCAATTTCTTTAATATGCTTCAGGATTTCCAAACCGTCCATCCCGGGAATCTTCATATCGAGCAATACCAGGTCAGGCTTGTCATTATTTACAATCTCCAGAGCAACCTTGCCGTTGGGTGCTTGAAAGGTGTTATACCCTTCACTGCTGAACACTTCCATTAATAGGATTCGGATTCCGTTCTGGTCATCAACAATCAAAACTTTTTTATCTTCCACTCTGTAACCCCCTAGAATTAGGAAAGCATATACGTCTTTGAATCTGGATAACTATCCCATAGTCGTCATGATAAGTATTCTACCTCTTCCATTAAAATCCTGCTACTTTCACAAAATGACAAAAAGCATTTCAGCCTGCTTTTTACGCAAAAAAAAGGGATGTTCACGGCAACCTCTGCGGTTGCCATGAACATCCTCCAATATCTATTACGTCAACTCTAAAACATGATTATTTCTTTGCATTCTCCAATGAAGCTTTCACGAATTCACGGAACAATGGTTGCGGACGGTTCGGACGGGAAGTGAATTCCGGATGGAATTGTACCGCCAGGAACCATGGGTGTCCTGGAAGTTCCACGATCTCAACCAGACGTCCATCCGGGGATGTACCCGAGATAACCAGTCCTGCTTTTTCGATCGCTTCACGGTATTCGTTGTTGAACTCATACCGGTGACGGTGTCTCTCATACACCAGCTCGTCATCATAACAAGCCATCGCCAAAGAACCTTCTTGAAGCTTACAAGGATACAGACCCAGACGCATCGTACCGCCCAGATTTTCGATATCTTTTTGCTCAGGCAACAGATCGATTACAGGGAATTCGGTAGCCGGATTAATCTCGGAGCTGTTCGCACCATTCAAACCAACAATGGAACGTGCATATTCAATAACGGAAACCTGCATACCCAGGCAAATACCGAAGAACGGAATTTGTTTCTCACGAGCATAACGGATTGCCGATACTTTACCTTCAATACCACGATCTCCGAATCCGCCAGGAACAAGGATACCGCCAATACCATGTAACAGGTCGCCTACATTCTCATCCGTAATATCTTCAGAAGGAACCCAGCGAATTTTCACATCCGCATTCGATGCGAATCCAGCATGAGACAACGACTCAACAACACTCAGGTATGCATCGTGCAACGCTACATACTTACCAACAATAGCGATCTCAACCGTATGCTCCAACTTGTTGATCCGGTCAACCAGCCCTTCCCACTCGCTCATATCCGGTGCAGGAGTAGTCAGTTTCAGGTGATTTACCACAATCTCATCCAAGCCTTCTTCACGCAGGTTCAAAGGCACTTGATACAAGGTGTCTGCATCGCGACATTCAACCACGGCATTCTCATCAATGTCGCAGAAGAGAGCGATCTTGGCTTTCATGTCGTCAGACAATTCATACTCCGTACGGCAGACAATCACATTCGGTTGAATACCGATGCTGCGCAGTTCCTTAACACTATGCTGTGTTGGTTTTGTTTTCACTTCACCCGCTGCTTTGATATAAGGAATAAGTGTTACGTGAATGTACATCACATTGTCGCGACCTACATCACTCTTGATCTGACGAATGGCTTCCAGGAAAGGCAAACTCTCAATGTCGCCCACTGTTCCGCCAATTTCCGTAATAACCACATCTGAACCAGCTTCACGTCCAGCGCGGAATACACGCTCTTTGATCTCGTTCGTAATGTGTGGAATAACTTGTACCGTTCCGCCCAGATATTCCCCGCGTCGCTCTTTGCTGATGACGGAAGAGTATACTTTACCAGTCGTGACGTTGCTGTTTTTGGAGAGATTGATATCAATAAAACGTTCATAGTGGCCAAGGTCCAGATCCGTTTCCGCGCCATCATCCGTTACAAAAACCTCGCCGTGCTGATAAGGGCTCATAGTCCCCGGGTCAATGTTGATATACGGATCAAATTTCTGGATGGTTACTTTAAGCCCTCTGTTTTTCAGCAATCTGCCCAGCGAAGCAGCTGTAATCCCTTTGCCCAGGGAGGACACAACTCCGCCCGTCACGAAAATATACTTTGTCACTGTTATTACCCTCCTAATATAAGTACAGAAATTCAGGCGATATATGGTATTATCGTAACCTGTTTCCCAGGTAATCATCGTTAAAAAGAGCAATGGCAGAAATTCCCTGCATCTGCGAACTGCTCTTTCTGCGAAGACGGTTTAAATACACGTTGTTTTACAGCAAAAAAATGGTGCAAATATTCCGGTAGCCTTCATTTCATTTGGTGTTTTTGATATACAAAAACGGGCCACGAAATGTTGGCCGGGAGCATACGGAAAGGAAATTATTTTGCAAAATTATGCCTCTAAAAATACAAAAAAAAGTACTCCCGCAGGACGGGGCACCTTCTATAAAAAACATAAATATATTGTCGCTCATTCATAAGCCCATGCAATAGTTTACCCGTTACCCCGTCTGCTGTCAAGGCTGACTATTCCGGGGAAACGGGTAAATTATAGACGTCAAAAATGACTACCGATTATCAGAATCGTCGTCAAATTCATCCTCGTTTTCAGACTCTTCTTCGTCTTCTTCGAGGTCTTCATCTTCCAGATCGTCATCTTCGACCAGCACTTCTTCTTCGCTGTCTTCTTCATCAAAGATGTCATCTTCGTCTTCATCTTCTTCGTCTTCATCTTCGTCTTTATCCGTGCTGTCGAAGTCTTCATCGCTGTTATAGCTATCTTCTTCTTCACCGAAGTCTTCATCTTCCAGATCATCATCTTCATCGTTGATGATACGCGGACGCTTCGCACCCGTCATGGAATCTTCTGTTCCAGCTACCGGATACCAGCGCTTCAAGCCCCACAGACTTGTACCGACACAAGCAAAACGGCCATCGATATTAATCTCGGTATATAGCTGGGCGATAAACTCGTTGATTTCTTCATCAGTCATTCCGCGCTGCTTCGCTACCTCATTCATCAAGTCACGATAGTAATACGGCGTATTAGCCGCTTTCAGCACCATAAAGGCAAGGTCCACCAAAGGGATCTCTTTTACCTTTTCTTTATCAATTTTCAAATTGAGCGAGGTACTCACTGCAGACACTTCCTCTCACACAAAATTCACTTTTTAACCCCTACGAACTGGACTGTTACGTATAACATATCCATTAACAAACCTAAGTAAAACCTATTTAGCGTTAAAAAGCAAGTTTTTATGTACGGATGTGACGCAAATACGGAGAGCAGCTCCAATCTGTCCAATATATTCAACGCGATACGACATTAAACTCATACGTGTCCTTCATTGCAAAAGAGACAACTCCATAATAAAAAAGACGGAGTCCCCTCCGCCTTTTGACTGTATACCCTTGAAGGATTGCTCCTCACCAGGTTCCCCGCAAGAGCCCTCTAGCTCTCCATCCATCATATGTCCCTGCGCCCGTTTTGACACGAAGTGAATGTGTTTTTATAAAAAAAGGGCAAGTTCCCCATGCGGCGGGATGAGCGCATTCATAGAATACCTCAGCATGTTCATCCCGAAGGGGGCTGCCCATTATGGACTATACTGGTTTATTGCATCAATTAATTGACGGAATGAGACGCCCTGAACCAGAACAGGGAGGGCGATATTTGATCAGATTTGCCAAACCGCAGCAGTACGAGGCCTGCCTCGTGGAATTATCCCGAATGCGGAATGAATTTACCGACCTTGGGGCCGTCCGCTCCTCGCGACTAGCTCGTTCCATTATCGCTACAGTACAACGCCCGGAGGATTTATACCGCTATGGGGATGAGATTACGATTGAAGAAGACACCCCCATCTCCCTTCACGCCACCGCGCTCCACAGCAAACCGAGCAATGCCCAAGGCATACCCTGGGGAGTGAAGCAGATTCGGGCACCCAAAGTATGGTCTGTATCTACCGGGCACCGGATCAAAATCGGTGTAATTGATACAGGTGCTGATTATCACCATCCTGATCTTCGATATTCCCTGGCACGCGGAATCAATCTGTTAAACCGCAGCCTGCTTCCTCATGATGATAATGGACACGGCACCCACATTGCGGGGACCATCGCCGCAGCCAACAGCACCGCAGGCATGATTGGTGTAGCTCCACGGTCCCTGATCTATCCCGTGAAGGCATTCGACCACAACGGATCGGCTTATGTATCCGACATTGTGCTTGGCATCGATTGGTGTGTGCGTAACAGGGTCGATATCATCAACATGAGCTTTGGCATGAAAACACGCAGCAAGGCGCTGCTTGATGTTGTCAATCGTGCGTACCATGCCGGAATTGTCATTGTTGCTTCGTCAGGAAACGATGGCAAACGACGCAGTATTGATTATCCAGCACGTTATCCGCAGACCATATCCGTCGGAGCAACTGACAAAAACAGACGTATTGCTTCCTTCAGCAATCGTGGCGCATATGTGGATGTCTATGCACCTGGTGATAAGATTGTCTCCTCATGGGTGCAAGGCAAGCATCACGAGATGAGCGGCACTTCCATGGCAACCTCGCATGTGAGCGGTGCTATCGCCTTGCTGCTTGCTAAGCATCCGGGATTATCCCCCAGTGAAATCAAGACCCTCGTCAAACGTGCTACGATCCCACTGCGAGCCCGCAAGACTACCACAGCGAAAACCAAAATACGTGGCGGTGAGATTGACGCCCTGAAGCTAATGCAGGAGGGCGAAGAGTGAGTAGGCTATGCTAACCATTAGCAGAACTCGTTTGATTGATGTTTGGCGAATCACAGTAACCCACCCCCGACTTGAATGTGCGAAGGGATCTTGCTTGCGGCTGAATCCTCAAGTGGCACCCGCTGTGATGTCTGGGGAGGCTAGCGTACCTTAGATAGGCAAATTCGTTTTCTTCAGCTCTGGGTACAAAACAAAAAAAGTCTCCATGTACCACGTTGAAGACACAACGCGGACATGGAGACTTTTTAATTGAGGCGGAGCGGCGGCAGGCCGCAAGCCTGGAATTTACATTTTATCTGGTGCGCTTACGCCTACCAGACGAAGCGCCGTTGCAATAACGGTACGCACAGCACCGATCAGTGCAAGACGTGCCTGAGTTTGCTGCGCATCTTCCGTAATGACACGTTCTGCACGGTAGTAGCTGTGGAACAGGGATGCCAGCTCGTATACATAACGGATGATACGATGAGGCGCATATCCTGTTGCCGCTGCCGAGATTTCTTCAGGCAGTTCTCCCATTTTGCGAAGAAGGTCATACTCGTGCTCTGTTGTCAGCTTGGACAGGTCGATCTGTGCCAGTGGCAGCAGTTCAATACCTTGTTCTTCAGCCTGACGGTATACGCTACATACACGTGCATGCGCATATTGTACATAAAATACCGGATTTTCATTGGATGTCGAAATTGCAAGGTCCATGTCAAAGTCCAGGTGGGAGTCCATGCTGCGCATCGTGAAGAAATAACGGATGGCATCAATACCCACTTCATCCATCAGATCTTCCATCGTTACCGCTTTACCTGTACGTTTGGACATTTTCACTTTCTCGCCGTTCTGGAACAAGCTCACCATCTGTGCAATCAAAACGACCAGTTTCTCAGGGTCATTGCCCAGTGCTTGCATCGCAGCTTTCATCCGGGGGATATAACCATGGTGATCCGCACCCCAGATGTTGATCATCGTGTCGTATCCACGCGCATATTTGTCGCGGTGATAAGCAATGTCTGGCGTCAGGTAAGTATACGTGCCATCGTTCTTGATTAACACACGTTCTTTGTCGTCACCGTATTGCATCGTTTTCAGCCAAGTTGCTCCATCTTGCTCATAGATCTCATTGCGGTCACGCAATTCATCAAGCACTCGCAGAACTTCTCCGTTGTCATACAGGGAGGTCTCGCTGAACCAGATGTCAAAGTTAACACGGAAGCGATTCAAGTCACGTTTGATCTTGTCCAGTTCCTTCTCCAGTCCAAAGTCACGGAAATAAGCTGCACGGTCACCCGGGTGCATGGACAGCAATTCATCACCCTTTTCAGCAACGAGTTGCTTGGCAAATCCTTTAATATCTTCACCGTGATAACCATCTTCAGGCATCTCAGCATCCTGACCCAGCTCTTGCAGATAACGAGCTTCAATGGAACGAGCCAGATTAAACACCTGATTACCTGCATCATTAATGTAGTATTCACGGGTTACTTCATATCCAGCGTAGTCAAGGATGTTACATAGAGCATCACCTACAGCTGCTCCACGGGCATGACCCAGATGCAGACTGCCTGTTGGGTTGGCACTGACGAACTCCATCTCGACTTTGCGCCCTTCTCCGATGCTAATTCTTCCGTAGTCTTTGCCCTGCTCCTGCACAAGTGCAAGCACTGGATAAAGGTAACTCTTGTCCAACTTAAAGTTAATAAATCCTGGACCGGCAATCTCAGCCTTCTCGATTCCTGCTTCAGCCAGATTCAGATTGGCAATGATCTCTTCAGCAATCTGGCGCGGATTGCGCTTGGCAATCTTGGTCAGCTGCATGGCAGCATTGGTAGCCAGGTCCCCGTGTGTCTTCTCACGCGGTACTTCCAATGTAATGGCTGGCAATTCTTCCTGTGTAACAATTCCGGCCGCCACAATGGCGTTGCCGATGGCCGTGCTTACCCGTTCGTTAATCGTATCTAATGGATTACGTGTCATGAAATTGGTTCCTCCTGTATATGCAAACTAATCGCGAAATGTCCGGATTCTTCATCAAAGCGGTAAAAGTCGTAGCTCCACGCTGCGCGTGCGCTCAATCCCTGAATGGAAAGTTCCAGCTTCTGTGTATGCGTGGACAGGGCAAACGACATGTATGGTGATCGGTAGAAACCAGGAAGCTTCCGATTCAATTCAAAAGTCTGCTCCGATTCCACTTCACCATGACGTATAATCTTGATGGATTGTCCACCCAGCTTCAATGTGGTACGAGTTGTGCCTCCCTCGGGTCCAACCTCCGGTTCTTCGTAACGAACATAAAGAACAGACCCTTTCAATACGGCTTCACCCTGCATTTCCTGCAGCACATCTTCACCTTCATAACGGCTGTGCAGCCGGATGTGTACCGGTCGCATGTTCGACATGAATGTTAACCTCCATTATATTCGAGGCGACGCAAAATCAGGCACGGCCGGTGAGAACAGCCCTTCCCGTATTGTTGTGTCGCTATACGCGCTCATATTCCCGGATAGCTCGCTATCCTACACTCTACTGTATAACTATATCCAGTTCCCTCGCTCAATTCAAATCCAAATTCAGAGTTTTTTCCTCATCAAGCCAAAAAAGAAGAGCTACACCTGTAAAGTGCAGCTCCCTTTTGCTTCATTATAATAATATTCATTCATCCGATCAGGCCCATTGTGATTCATAAGGAAAAGGACATGTCGACTCGCTCAGCTTCGCTCGCACCTGTACAAGACAGCCACAGTGCCGACAAGTCGTGCCATATTGCAATCCCGGACAGGCAGAGCAGATGGATAGCCGCCGCTCGTATTCCTCATCCTGTACCGTCGGACGCGAGCGTGAAGCAATCTCAACAAGTCTGGCCATTTTGGCATCGCTAATCTTCACATCATACTGATCATTGCAACCCTTGCATGGTTCCTGCCTTTTCATCATTATCCCTCTATAGCGATGACCCCAACCGATGCTGGAGGAAGAACAAAACGCAAGGTGTTATTCTCCAGTGTGAGTCCCTCCCACGCCACAGGCTGAACATGATTCGGCTGTTCAAAGGTATTGAATGCGCCAAAATCAGTATGGTGCAGAATCTGCCCGGATACTTTAGCCGCTTGAGCTGCGTCCAGCTGACAGACAACTTCCAATTCATCGATGTGGCTCAGATTACAAGCTGTCACATGAATGACCCCATCCTTGTTGCGGGACGCTGATAAGCTGAGCTGAGGAATGGTGTCTTCACCGAAGGTATACCCAGGGCTATCATAATTCAAATCCAGCCGCTGCGCATCCATATGAACCTGATACATATCAAATACATGATACGTAGGTGTCAGGAGCATTTTGTCCCCTTCCGTGAGCACAAGCGATTGAAGCACATTGACGATCTGTGCAAGATTCGCCATCTGTACCCGTTTATTATGTTGGTTAAAAATATTCAGGTTAACCGCTGCAAGAACTGCATCCCGCATCGTATTTTGCTGGTAGAGGAAGCCCGGATTGGTTCCCGGCTCAACGTTATACCACGTTCCCCACTCGTCTACAATGATCCCAACCCGGCCATCTGGATCATATTTGTCCATAATTTCGGAGTGCTTCACAAGCAATTCATCCATAAACAGCGTTTTCTTCAACGTGGTAAACCATTCAGCCTCTCCAAAACCGGTAGCGTTGCCTTTGTCTTCCCACACACCTGTCGGAATTGTATAATAATGAAGACTGATGCCATCCATGAAACGGGCAGCTTCCCGCATCAACACTTCCATCCATTCATAGTTACTATCGTTCGGGCCACAAGCGATTTTATAAATCTCGTTCCCGGAATAATTACGTACATATGTAGCATACCGACGATATTCATCCGCATAATATTCAGGACGCATATTCCCGCCGCATCCCCAGTTCTCATTTCCCACGCCAAAATACTTCAGCTTCCACGGTTCTTCCCGGCCATTCTGTTTCCGCCAGTTCGCCATAGGAGACTCGCCATCAAACGTAATGTATTCCACCCATTCCTGCATTTCCTGCACGGTTCCGCTACCCAGGTTGCCACTGATATATGGCTCGGTGCCGAGCAACTCACATAATCTCAAGAATTCATGCGTACCAAAGTGATTGTTCTCTTCCACACCACCCCAGTGCGTATTGATCATACGAGCACGCTCACTCTTCGGACCCACACCGTCTTTCCAGTGATATTCATCGGCAAAACAACCGCCCGGCCAACGAAGGACTGGAACATTAAGCTTCTGCAAGGCCGTCAATACATCATTTCGAATTCCATCCGTATTCGGAATAGGTGAATCTTCTCCTACCCACAGCCCCTCATAAATACAACGTCCCAAGTGTTCGGAAAAGTGACCATATATATTGCGATTTATTAATCCTTGGTCTGAATCTGCCTTTAGAATAACATCAACCATGATTTCAACCTCCATATAATGTATTGTTATCGCTTACAATAACTTGTTTTAAAGCAGGTTTCAACCGTTTTTATTTCTACACAAACAAGCCCCTTCCCACATCATTAGCCAGGAAGAGGCTTATTCATTATAGATATCCATGCAGAGACATACCAGATTGATTATCATTCATTTCTAATTTGGATTTGCTCTGTTGTTATTTCAGATTAACAGGCTATTTAATCCTGCTCTGAAGGCAACAACATTTTTTGTGTCCACGTTGTTCCGCCATCAGTAGTCTGATAGATCGCAGGGGAGTTATCACTTGTTACGACGAGCCAACCCGTCTTGGCCGATGGGAAAGAGATACGGGAACTGTACCCCGGATCTTTCAAGTCAACGTTTTTCCACGTGGAACCTGTATTATAAGAACGTCCGATACCCACTTTACCAGCTGCTGGTGAACCTGCAGACAGATAAGCTGTCTGATTACCAATCAACGCCATGTTACCTGGATGACCACCTGGATTGGCAGGTCCGGTTCCTTTCCCCGTACTGTTTGTACCTGGCGCAGGACCTCCTCCTGCTGTGGATTGCGCAAATACTTGGGTCCAGTTCTTACCTTGATTGCCGCTCGCATAGAGGGAGTACGATTGTTGGGACATGCCTGCATCACCATACAGAAGGGCCCACACTTGCTGACCGTGTGCATACAGATCCGCTCCACTCCATGTGTCTGAGACAACTCGAAGAGAGGTTGTCCAGTTCTTGCCGCCATCACTCGTTTGCTTCAGATGATATCCCGATCCAGGTACAACCACGACAGCATACCCTTGCTTCTCTGTCGCAAAAGCAGCTGCACGTGTGTTGGCAGGCGTATTTATTTTGCTCCAGGTTACCCCGCCATCCTTCGTCTGATATGCACCATTATAGGTGTAACCATATCCTACATCTTTATTGCGAAAATCGATTCGCTTGAATTGAATGCCCGGCGTATCGAGTCGTGTCCAGTGCGATCCCCCATCATGGGTACGAATCAGATAGGTTGCAGGTGAATTTTTCACTTGTGCCAACGCATATCCATTCACATTATTCGGAAAATCAAGCTGTGTAAATTGCCACTGTCCGGTATATATGGACTGCCACGTACATCCTGCATTTGAGGTTCCGATCAGGAAGCCTTCACCCCCAGCTCGTCCAGTCGTATCATTAAGAAAATCAATGTCTGTAAATTGCAGGTGCTGCTCTTCCACGCCGCTACCCTTTTTCAGTGTAGTAGCTAGTCCGTGATCTCCCTTTCCACAATCCTGCGAGGATTCAGCGTTTGCGCCTGAAAGCATATGTACCGGTCCCATCCCCCAAGCCAGCGTTAACGATAATGCGAGTGCACCAATCCGTTTCCATGTCACTGTACTCTTAGTTGTCATCGTAACACCTCCTTCTATGGTTTTACCCAATTTGTTTGGTTATAACGTAACAATCTGGTGCACTTGGATGACAATTTCGCAAGAAAAAAACCACCTTTACCCATGATTGGTATCATGCGGGCAGAGGTGGTTGATCACTAAACGTTGTGCACTCTAAGTTACATGGGAAATGTTCTTATACCAAGGATAACAAAACTGACACTTAAGAACAGGCATAAACTAAAGTATATTTTGTTGTATTTATATTCCCGAATACTATATGCAGCAAAAAGCATCGCGAGGCTAGCCAACATCAACGTGAAGTTAAGAAATACCGTCACTGCTAATACAAAATTGATGAAAAAAACTATAAAAACTACAGGAAACCATTTGGGATACATACTCAATTGAGATCGAATCACACGCATACATATTCACCTTCCTCTACTTCCATATTATACATAAGTGTGGTGATAGATTCATGCCAAGGCAAGATATCTGCATGTGCGAGCCTGTACTGATACAAGCAATAAATGGTAGAGACATAGGAACATACGTGCTATAATTGATTTTATGGACTCTTGAATAACGGTGGATGTTTTCCAGATCACGGCGCAGCTTCCCGAGAGGGGGTGACGTCGATGGTCAAACTTGTGGCGTTGCTTGATGTGATCCGATGGATTGCGGCGATCCTCAGTATTGTACTGAGTGGACGAAAGCTTTACCGTTGGTTACGCAAAAAGTTTCGTAGCAAGCGAAAACCCACCTCATAAGGTCGGAAGCCTGACGGTGGGTTTCGCTTGAATAGCATTATTTAGTTCATGCGCGCCGTGGCAATCCACAGCCTTTCGGGTCCTAAGAGTCTTTGCCGTTGGCGCGGTGAAGACTCTTTTTTAGTATATGGTCGAACCCGATCACCATATACTTCACGAATGTAATATATCAATTAATATACTACTGAATACTTATGTAGTCAGTATAGCATAGCTCTTTCCAAAAGTTAAATTAAGTTAAGTTAAGTTAACTTCATTATTTGGTTTGCCAGAATACTTTTGGTCCAACAATCAATTCCGTTCCTTAAGCTAGAATAGTTGAGGGCACAGGGATAAACGTGAACAAAAAAAACGCCCTCCCTGCGCTAATTTGAAACAGCGCAGACAGAGAGCGTTATCTTTATCAATTATTCTGTGTTATTTCACGAATCCAAGCAGCATTTCGCGAATCAGCTTCGCAGCTACAATCTGTGTCTGTTGTGTGGGATCATAGATTGGTGCTACTTCAACCAGGTCACAACCAACTACATTTACATCAGATCCGGCGATCATATGGATGGCTTCCAGCAGTTCTTTGGACGTAATGCCGCCCGCTTCTGCTGTACCTGTTCCTGGAGCTGCTGACGGATCAAGCACATCGATGTCGATGGTCACATATACTGGACGGTTGCCCATCTTCGGAAGAGCTTCCTTCATCGGAGCTGCCACTTCAAATGGGTAGAAGTTGATGTTCTCACGACCATACTGGAACTCCTCACGGGAACCAGAACGGATACCGAACTGATAGATGTTTTGGCCACCCATCAACTCAGCTGCTTTACGCACTGGCGTGGAGTGAGACAATGGCTCGCCTTCATAATTTTCACGAAGGTCTGCGTGTGCATCAATATGAATCAGGATAAGATCCGGGTATTTCTTGTACATTTGTTGGATGACTGGCCAAGTAACCAGATGCTCGCCACCGAGACCAACTGGGAACTTGTCATCAGCAAGCAGACTGCCGATGTATTCATGAATTACATCAAGGCTGCGTCCCGCGTTACCGAAAGGCAGTAGCAAGTCTCCAGCGTCAAAGTACGTCATGTCTACGATGCTTTTGTCGAGATATGGGCTGTACTCTTCGAGTCCAACAGATGCTTGACGGATATGAGATGGGCCAAAACGGGAACCCGGACGGAAGCTGACAGTATAATCCATGGGCATACCATAGATAACTGCTTTCGAGTTCTCATAATCCTCAGAGCTGCAAATAAATACGTTTCCTGAATAAGCTTGATCCAGTTTCATTAATGATTTCCCCTTTATTTCGTTAAATCTTCCACGAATTTAGGAAGTACAAATGCTGCTTTATGCAGACGCGGAGAGTAATACTTGGTATCCATCTCCGGGATTTGGGTCTCATCCACTTTGAGCGGGTCATGTTTCTTGCTACCCATCGTGAATGTCCACAAACCACTTGGATAGGTTGGAATATTACAGCCGTACACATGTACGATCGGGAAGATTTCTTTGACGTCTTTGTTCACCTTCTGGATCAGATCCGCCTTGAACCACGGGTTGTCCGTTTGGGCAACGAAGATTCCGTCTTCTTTTAACGCTTCATAGATACCTTGGTAGAAACCGCGCTCAAACAATGGAGCAGCCGGACCTACAGGCTCTGTAGAGTCTACGATGATCACATCGTATTCATTTTTATGTTCAATAATATGCATGTAGCCGTCGTTGACAAGCACTTCAACATTAGGCTCGTCCAACTTGCCGGCGATTTCAGGCAAATATTTTTTGGAGTATTCAATGACTTTTCCGTCGATCTCGACGAGAACTGCTTTTTCTACAGCAGCATGCTTGATCACTTCACGAATGACCCCGCCATCGCCACCACCGACAACCAGAACTTTTTTCGGATTCGGGTGAGTGTTCAGCGCAGGATGTGCCGCCATTTCGTGATATACGAATTCGTCTTTTACGGTCGTCATCACCATGCCATCAAGAAGCAACATGTTACCGAATTCCTCGGTTTCTACCATGGCCAAATCTTGAAAATCGGTTTTCTCTGTGACATAGGTCTGCTTAATCTTCGCGGTGATCCCGAATACCGGGGTCTGTTTCTCCGTAAACCACAATTCCATAATCTCTACCTTCTTTCCGTAAAGTTAATGATCAGCCATACCCGATCAAGTGCGATGCACTATAATCGGTTCGCCCAAGCACGTCCAGCGTTCGGCGCCATATCACGTTATGATTGCTGGCCTGCGGGAAAAGTCCGCGGTTCACTTCATTATATAGATTAAATTGACCAGAGCGTGCAGAGCGTCTGACTAATCAATGAATCAATGACCATTCGTCTGTTCGTCCTTACGCGCTTTAGTATCTTGTGCCGAATCTTACCTTTTCATTACCCTTTTGCATTATACGCGATTGACGTTTATACTGCAAAACGGTTTTTCCGGCGAAAACGCTACATTTTGTCTGCTTATGCACCTGATTGAATATCCCTGCCAATGAAGTCCCATACTGGAAGAAAAGAGAGGAGCCCGTTCCATGACCAAGCCAAATCAAAAGACCCGCAAACGCGGGTTCCGTGTACGTAAATTCATTAAAAACCTGTCTCTGCTCGCCGTGCTCGCCATGCTTGCTACCGCTGCAGGATTGGTCTACCTATACGCAACCAGCCTGCCCCTCGCAGACTCTGATCGGAATTCCCGATTGCTGGACAGTCAAGGGGAAGTGATCGCTACCTTCTCCGCCGGTGGCAAAGACTCTGTTCCGGTTCAACTGGAGGATATCGCTCCGAATCTCGTCAATGCCACTCTGGCTGTAGAGGATCGCAAGTTCTATAATCACTACGGTTTTGACGTTCAGGGAATGGGACGGGCCGTGCTCGTTAACCTCGAACATATGCAGATGTCGCAAGGCGCGAGTACATTGACCCAGCAACTGGCGCGCAATCTATATCTATCTCATGAGAAAACATGGACTCGCAAAGCAAAAGAAGCCATGTACACGGCGCAATTGGAGATGAAATACAGCAAGGATGAAATCCTACAGATGTATCTGAATGAAATCTATTATGGGCATGGTGCATACGGAATCGAAGCAGCTTCGCGAATGTATTTTGGCAAATCCGCCAAACAGCTGGATCTCGCAGAGAGCGCCATGCTGGCAGGCATCCCAAAAGGACCGACCTACTATTCACCCTATAATCATATGAAAAACGCCAAAGACCGGCAGAAGATCGTGCTGAATGCTATGGCTGATATCGGCAAGATCACCCAAGCTGAAGCGGATAAAGCTTATGAGCAAATGCTGGTGTTCAAACCGGAAAGTGAGCGTAAAACGGTGGAAAGCGCCCCGTATTTCCGTGACTATATCCGGAATCTGGCCATCAAAGAGCTGGGCATCAGTGAAGCGATGCTGGATCACGGAGGATTGAACATCTACACCACACTGGATCTGCGTGTACAAAAAGCAGCGGAAGACGCCATAGCGAAAGGTATGGATGCCAAAAGTGAGCTGGAGACGGCTCTGGTGTCCATCGACCCTCGGACAGGTTACATTAAAGCCATGGTGGGCGGCAAGAATTACCGCACCAATCAGATTAACCATGTACTGGCGACAACGCGCCAGCCAGGTTCGGCGTTTAAACCTATTATGTATCTGGCTGCCCTGGAGTCCAAGCAACTCACCAGTGCATCCATATTTAATAGTGAACCTACCCTATTTCACTACGACAATGACCGCAAGACCTATAAACCCGGCAACTTCGGAGACAAATATCTGGGTGAGATTGACCTTAGACAAGCGATCGCCGCTTCAGACAATATCTATGCGGTGAACACCATTATGCAGATCGGTCCTGAGCAGGTTGTGAGTATGGCGAAAAACCTCGGTATTACGAGCAACCTGAGCGCCGTACCTTCTCTCGCACTGGGAACGTCACCTGTCAGCCCGCTGGAGATGGCGTCGGCCTTTTCCGTCATTGCTGCTGGTGGACAACGAACGCCGCCTGTCGCCATTCTGCAAGTGACGGATGCAGCAGGACGTGTACTCTATGAATCGCCTCAAACCAAGGCTGAGACCGTTGTGGAACCTGCGGCAGCTTATGTACTAACTCGATTAATGGAAAGTGTATTCGAAAATGGAGGAACCGGTAACCGGGTATCTGCCACAATTAAACGTCCGGTAGCCGGAAAGACAGGCACAACCAACACGGATGCCTGGCTCGTTGGATTCACACCAGAGCTTTCTACCGCCGTATGGGTTGGATATGACCAAGGCAAAGCCATATCGACTTCGGACGGCCGCCGCGCGGCACCAATCTTTGCCCAATTCACAGAGCAGGCGCTTGCGAGCGTACCACCCAAAATTTTCACTGTTCCTGATCACGTCGTAAGTGTCTATATCGACCCGGAATCCGGTAAGCTGGCAGGCACCGGTTGTGAAGAGAAACGACTGGAAGTTTTTATTGACGGCACTGAACCCACAGAGGTCTGCCACGGTACGACGGATGATTCGGATCCTGGAGAAGATGAGAAGACCCGTGAGGTACAGAATCAACAAGGCATACAGGAAGAGAAACATTCCTGGTGGGGAGATTTCAAACGTTGGTGGGTAGAATGACGCAAATGCACGATGACTTAGTTGCGTCACCCGTAACCTCTCGTTATATTAGGCATTTGGAAATTAACTTCGGATGAAAACTCATAATTATTCAGTTCGATGAATACAGATCATGCACAAGCAAAAGACCCCAAACCGAACTTTACGGTCAAGGGTCCTTTTGCTTTTTTAATTTTATACGGTGTTGAATTGATTTGCCTTAAGCGAGTGCTTCTTTCAATTCATCCGGAGAAGCATTCCACCATTCTTCGTTGTGTGAGATCAACAGCTTCTTGAGTGCAGCCCGATCTTCCGGCCCCAGCTCATCCAGCATGAAACGGCGCTTCATGGCATAATCCATGCGATTCACATGTTCAGCCAGCAGTTTCCATCCGCGTCTCGCTTCTGTATCGATCCACATCTCACATGCCGTTGCTCCACCATACAGCTGTCCCTCTTCCGTGCGATCCACAGCTACCCACACCAGCCATACTTGGCGTCCGTTGGGCACATCTTCACGATTCGTCGAGAACTTGATATTGCGCTCCACTTTACTCTTCGCATGCATCGCACCAATATCAATTTTGGCTTCGCCATTGTCAATAATGACCGGAGATAGGTTATTCAGATCAATGGAGCCTGCACCGAAGCCTTTATGCTTGCTCTTTGCACTAACGATATTCAAGGCAATCTGCTTTTTGCCGTTTTGCTCGTTTTGGTCCATGTTTATAGCCTCCAAGGGTTGATACAAATATTTTAACTAATAATCGGCCCATTGCAAACATATACATGCTGTAGATGCTTGTCAACGGGAGGTATTTATCGATGATTCCACGACGCGCCAAGAGCTGGCTCACCGCATCCCTGGCCCTGTGTGTGCTGGCCGGAGGGATATGGATCACTCTGGGTTATACT
The DNA here is from genome assembly GCF_037974355.1 of Paenibacillus sp. FSL R5-0517. Lineage (NCBI taxonomy): Bacteria > Bacillati > Bacillota > Bacilli > Caryophanales > Paenibacillaceae > Paenibacillus > Paenibacillus sp. FSL R5-0517. Next base: position 113,177 of record NZ_CP150235.1, on the reverse strand, counting down.
CACTCAACTCATTCCGGATTGCCAACACTTGCCCCGGAATCGGGCAAGCCTAAGGCAAAAGCCCCAACCCCAGCACCTCCAGAAAGTGTACAGACCCCTACTGCCGAAGTGTACAGCAACCGTGTTGTGGAATATCACATGGATGTAAAACTGGTCGAAGGGAACGTACTGGAAGGGACTCAGACGATTACCTGGACACATCCAGGTAAAAAAACCGTCAACGAGCTTTACTTTCATATGTATCCCAACGCCTTCTCTTCTGCTGACACCACCTTTATGAAGGAATCCGGTGGAAAGCTTCGGGGTGATGTCATGCCTACCAACGGTTATGGCTCCATGAATATTACCGAAATGAAAACGGAGGACGGGCTCTCTCTGCTGCACCGGATGCAGTATGTGCAACCAGATGACGGAAATATCAAGGACACCACCCTCATTAAAGTACGCTTACCCAAACCCGTCAAAGGCGGAGAAAGCATTACACTCCACACCCGATTCCAAGTGAATCTGCCAAAGATTTTTGCCCGGATGGGAACTGCTGATGATTTTGTCATGGCAGGTCAATGGTTTCCTAAATTAAGTGCCTATGAACCTGTGGGCAGGCGCGGACGGACAACGGAAGGCTGGAATCTGCACCAATACCATGGCAATTCAGAGTTTTACGCCGACTTCGGTATATATAGTGTGCGTATTCGGGTGCCTGAAACATACAAAGTTGCCGCTACCGGATTTCCGACACAACAAGCCGTGGTGAAGAACGGAGAAAAAGTCTATCAATTCTATGCCGATGATGTGCATGATTTCGCCTGGGCAGCTTCACCGAATTTTGTCTACGCCGAGGAACCCTTCTCTGCACCCAATGTGCCTGGTGTACGAATCAAATTATATTTAGATCCTGCTCATCAGGATCTGAAGGAACGTTATTTCTACGCCGCGAAGGCCGCTCTATCCAATTATAGCAAATGGTTTGGCCCGTATCCTTATGCTACCTTATCCATCGTTGTTCCACCCAAAGCGGGGAACGGTGCTGGAGGTATGGAATACCCTACGCTGGTAACGGCCTTTGGAGCCGATGACACTACTCCAGGTTATGACCTGGAACGTACCGTAGTCCACGAGATCGGACACCAGTACTTCTACGGCATGGTTGCCAGCAACGAATTCGAGGAAGCCTGGCTGGATGAGGGGTTCACCTCTTATGCAGAAGACAAATTGATGGAGCAGGAATACGGATTGATTCCGAATCTGCCGGTACAATCGGGCCTGATTACGTCTCCTTCATCCTTAACACAAGAATCCTGGAAGTTCGATTCACAGAATGAGTATGCAGCCAATGTCTACACACGTGGCAAGCTTGTATTGCTTGGTATTGAACATCAAGTCGGCACAAAAAAGATGGAACGCATTCTCTCTACCTATGTGAAGAAGTACCGCTTCAAACATCCCACTTCGGCAGATTTTCAGAACGTTGTGGAACAAGTGACCCGCACGTCCTGGTCTGATTATTTTGACCAATACGTCTACGGTAATGGAATGGCTGACTTTGCTGTAGAGAAGATTCGTGTTACGCCTGTACAGAAAGACGGTCAAACATGGTACGAGTCATCCGTGACGATTGTCAAAAAAGGCAGTGATTACAACGCCGTTCCTGTTCGCATTGCTTTTGAAGACGGACATACCCTCACCAAGCAATGGGATGGCATAGAAGATCGAATTACCTATAAATTAACGCACACATCCCCCGTAGCTTGGGCCATGACCGATCCCCTGTACACGATCGTGCTGGAGAACCGCCATATGAACAATTTCCTAAAATCCGGACTGGATGAGCAGACGAAGTCCCGCTGGAGCATGAGTGTAACCAAACTAATAGAAGCCATATTCGGAGGTCTGTCATGGTGAGGTGGATACGGTGAAAGCGAAAATACGTGAAGGCTGGTTTCTCGTCCGTCAGCATATGTTCATTGCGGCACTCTTATTTCTTTATCAACTCATTTGGGGATATTTCTTCTATCGAATGGTACAATCGGCAGTCATCCCACTCCTCCTGCGCTATCCAGATTCTGATGCCGGGGAACTGAGTACACTTTTGTTCAAAATGGAAAGCCAACTTAACCTATCTACCCATCCGGAGGTTCATCGTTATCTATGGATTCTGGGGGGCATGCTGCTGGTTCGCATGTTGATCAGCCCCCTTATTCAGGCAGGACTGCTCTACTCACTTCAGCACTTTAATTCTACAGAAGAGCGCATCCCATTCGTCCGTGGAATCAAAAAACTGTGGAAACCGATGCTGCTGCTGCACACCATACGTACATTATTGATACTTCTGCCCGCCTACTGGCTCATACCGAAGCTCTACTCGATCCTCATGGACGGATTTCATTCCCTTCAATTACTTTTGCCTGGTATACCTTATGTTGCTGCCTGGATTGTATATGGATGGGTCATCCACCATGTCATGCTCTACATGCAGTTCGGTGTGTCGGCACCAGAAGGAGAAGGCGGGGCTCACGGCACCCTCAAAGCACTCTGGATTGCACTGCGTCATCTCATCGCCGTTATCGGCATTGCTCTCCTGCTGGGCGGAGTCCACTTACTCGTCTTTGGGGCATTCACTTCAGCCTCATGGTTATTAACGGGACTTACCGGACTTATACTACAGCAGACGTATCCACTTGCCAGATGTCTATTGAGTCTGTGGAAAATATGCAGCCATTTCCGATTGTGGCAGTCCAAAGTATCCAAAGGTGAGAGCATTTAGTTTAAAAATTGTTACCATCACATGTTAAACTCATGGCTTGCTATGTACTTATAAATAGGCAAACCTCAACCTTTCCCCGTCAAAGGTCGAGGTTTTTTTTGCTAATTTTGTTGCTAAACGTTGCCAAAGACGTACTCCTCTGTTACAATAATCGCAGTGAGTTTTTAGTAACAACTTTGTAATCTTTACATTCATATTTGTAACTACTTAAAATTAAATCGTCATTTCTTGATTTCGCAGGTGCATAACTAGCATAGCCAAATTCCTGGCACCTGGGAAGCGGGGGAACCAGTTATGGGTGAATTGATCTTGCTACAGAGGGATCATAGGGGACCTTCAACCGAATCCTTAAGCTAACCTCGCAGGCGTTGGAAGGGGAATATCTCTTGTTCAAGAAGAAATTAACCGCAGCTGTACTTAGCATCACATTCGCATTATCGCTTGGTGCAGGTAGCGCATTCGCAGATTCAAAAATGGATAAAGTAATTGATTCAGCAATGGGAACTACATACAAAAGTGGGGGAACAACGCTTAACGGCTTTGACTGCTCCGGATTTACACGGTATGTATTCGACAAATTGGGTATTGATTTGGCACGCCAATCCAGTTCCCAATTCGACATGGGCGATTCCGTATCCCGCATGGAAATGAGAGCTGGCGATCTGGTATTCTTTAATACTACAGGTAAAGGCGTATCCCATGTAGGAATCTTTGTAGGGGATGGAAAGTTCGCACACTCTTCTTCTTCCAAAGGCGTTACGATCAGTGCATTGAGTGAAAGCTATTGGGCCAATCGTTATGTTGGCGCTAAACGGATTATGAGCACGGACGCGTATGAATCACTGGCCCTTGACTAGGGACAAGCTGAGCAACATGATACTGTAACCATGAACCATACTGTAACGAAGCAAGAAGCATAACAGAACCGCCCGGTACATTCTCCGCAGGAATGTATCCGGCGGTTTTTTTGTGCTTCCATCCTGATTCATATTGCAAGTTACGCTCGGGGCTATCCTGCAACATCAACAGGCTCATTTTGTCCTCGTTCGTCCGTGCCCTTATGATGTTTTTACCCACCCTGTTATAATATAAACGGAATTACCGGAACTTTTGTTTCATATTTTTCTGGTAAAGGGAAACTTGCCAAATCAATATCTCTTTTGTAGAGTGAACTAAGAGTTCTGTGTCAAGGAAAGGAGCATGCAGACGTATGAAGGAAGCCCCTGTGACGTTTCATGTTGTACCGATGCAAGAAGAACATGCGGAGCTCATCTGCAGTTGGCAGTATGATCCGCCTTACAATATCTATAGCTGGCTCCCCTGGGAGCAGATGAAAGCGCTGGAAGTGGAATTCGGAGATGCACAACTGCGGCAGGAGCAATATGCGATCGTCCTGGATCAGAATGATCGTATATGTGGATTTGCTCAATACTTCCCACTTCAAGGGGTAACCCGGATTGGCCTCGGGATGCATCCAGAGCTTTGCGGACAGGGTCAAGGGACAGCCTTTGTCACGGCCATTGTACAGGAAGCTATTCGCCGAAATCCCACGAATGAGATTGATCTGGAAGTGCTCACTTGGAATGCTCGTGCCATTCAAGTCTATCTAAAGAGTGGATTTGTCACCCAGGATACATACGAACGACAGACCCCAAGCGGCTTGAAGCCCTTTCACTGTATGGTTTATGAAGGGCCTCGTGATTAAAATCCATTGCAAAACAACCAAATTTGCGCCTTGTTATGTGATTAGTTCAAAAATTTCCCACAAAATGCTATGATGTCAGTACAGGTTCCGTTATAATGATATGGATAGTTTCAGGTTAGATGATCTTTCATTCTGGAGGGGACATAAGGGATGCACAAATGGATCATGAGCGGAGTATTTTTTGCAGCATGCGCTTTAGCTATTGTTTTAATGTTTACGCTTCCAGGGAAAGAAGAAGTGGCTGAAGAAGCCAAGCCAACCATGCCGGAAGTCACATTGGATGCCGGACAGGCTGAAGCACTGGTCAAAGCCAATTGTATCTCCTGTCACGGGGATCAGCTTCAGGGTGGTGTAGGACCTGCTCTAGCAAACATCGGCAGCCAGGATGATCTGGAGAAGATCTACACTACGATTGTCAAAGGTAAAGGTGGCGGCATGCCTTCCTTCAAGGGCAAACTGCAGGATGAAGAGATTGCTAATATCGCCATGTGGCTGTCAGAGAAGAAATAATCTCTGCACGCGCATAACAAAGAGGCCCTTAATCCCCTTTTGGGAGAATAAGAGCCTCTTTGTTATGCTATTGATTAGGCATCTGCCGCATGCTCGGCCAGAAAGGCCTCCACTTCACGTGCGGACGGCATCCCGGACTGGGCGCCGAGCTTCGTCACGGATAACGCGGCCGCACCCATGGCGAAGCCTACGGCCGCGTCCAACGTCTCACCGCGCGCGAGGGCTACCGCCAACGCGCCGTTGAAGCAATCGCCAGCGCCGGTCGTATCGACGGCGCTTACGGCGTAGCCGGGCGCACGGCATGCGCCGGCACGCCCTGCCTGTACGCGGCCACCAGGCGCCGCCGCGTACACAGCCCCCTCGGGGCCAAGCGTCGTGACGACAGCCGCCCCGAGGGATGCGGCGAGCTCTGCGACCGCCGCATCCAGGTCTTCCGGCCGGAGATGATCCCGGCCGGTCAGCACGGCAAGCTCACTGCGGTTCGGCGTGACAACGTCGACGCACCGCAGGAGCTCCTGGGGCAGACCCGGCACCGCGGGAGCCGGGTTGAGCACCACCAGTGCGCTGCCTTCAGCCGCCAGTTGGGCGGCGCGGGTAACCGCTGGCAGCGGGATCTCCAGCTGTAGCAGCACCGCTGCGGCTGCAGTCAGGCTTTTTACCGTATCCGCTTCTTCCAGCATCTCAGGCACTACTTGCCCGTTCGCACCAGGAATAACGATAATCCGATTGTCTCCTCGAGAGAGCCAGATGGAAGCTGTCCCTGTAACCGTGTCTTCCAATCTGCGAACCTGCGAGACATCTGCACCACTTTCCGTCAGACTGTGCAGCAGACGTTCGCCAAAACTATCCGATCCCACCGCACCAATCATTGTGGTCTGTCCACCCAGACGCGCAGCAGCGACAGCTTGATTTGCACCTTTGCCGCCAGCGAGATAGTGGAGTTCCTCACCGCTCACTGTCTCTCCCTCTTCCGGAATCGTATCTGTCTTCACCACGAGATCCATATTGAGACTGCCTACGACAGCAATAAGAGGTTGTTCCTGATTATAGTCTGACATGTATGGGTTCACTCACTTCCGGCCGCGCGATAATAACCAACTTCGTTATTCCGACCTCATTTTGTCATAAGCTTCGTTGTACTGCCCTGCTTCCTTAATATCTACAGATGTAATACCGCCCGCATCCCATGACGTGAGACGCAGCGTAACCGTTGTATAGTCAATCGTAATAAAAGGATGATGATTGAACGCTTCCGAGATCGCAGCGACCTCATCCACAAATGCAATCCCTTTCATGTAGTTGGAGAACACAAATTTGCGTACAATCCACCGTCCCTCTTCCAGTTCCCAGCCTTCCAGCCTTCCCAGATGAGCTTCGACTTCCTCTTGCGAAAAAACCATGCGTTATCTTCCTCCCCATAGGATGGTACATTACAGACGTGCGTCCGTATAACCACCAACACCTTCGGTGCTATCGTCAGCAACCTCAAAGGCCAGGCTCATCGCCATGCGATCAGCCCATTTCACGAGTAACATCTTACCACGGACAAGCTTCAAAATCCAATCAACTTATATGGCGTAGAACCACTAACCATAAGGCTTTGTGGAAAATTCCAGTTCCATTCATACACCTTAAAATGCATGTATATACACTAGATTAAAGGTACAAATGTTAACTCTTCTTCCCCGATCAGAATATGAATGCGGTGCTGTTCCTTATCATGGATGACCACGCCACTTCCAACCGGAATCACAGACTCTTCGCCCAGTGCATAGAACAAATCTTCCGCCAACGCCTCATCCACTTCAAGTTGCTCAGGTGCAGCGAGTCTCTCCCACTCTTCCGCGTCCATTTCAAAGAAAACATACCGATCCGGTATGCGTCCAATTGCCGTTGTCAGATCTGTCAAAATTCCTTCATAATCCCGTCCATGCTTTACGCCCATTGGCTTTTCACTCCTATTCGGCCCCTAAGGAGCGGATTTGATCTTATTATACCTGAAAATAGCCCTTAAAAAAAAAGGCCTTCTGGTCGATAAATACTATATATGACCGTTTGAACTGTTTTAGCAACCGCAAGGAATGCCTAACATTGAACGGATTGCGGCCAAAAATTCGTCCGGAAGCCCGAATACAGCCGCTTGAAAGGATTCAATTTTATCTCATGGATGAGGTGTATGATGAACATTTCAACGATTATTGGACTAGTTTTTGGGCTGGTCTCCCTTGTACTCGGTATGTTCCTGAAGGGTGCGCCCTTAATCAACCTGGTTAACAATCCGGCAGCCTACGTTATTATCTTTGTTGGTACGGCAGGAACCATTTTTATTGCATTTCCTATGTCAGAAGTTAAGAAAATTCCTAAGCTTTTCGCGATTATTTTCAAAAATCAAGTACTTATTGATCGAGTGTCTCTGATCGGCACGTTTATGGATTGGGCTTCCACTACCCGTCGTGAAGGTTTGCTTGCACTGGAATCAAAAGTAGAAGAGATTGACGATCAGTTCCTTCGTGGCGGTATGCGTATGATTATCGACGGCAACGATCAGGAATTTGTAAGTGATGTACTGATGGAAGATATTCATGCTACAGAGGAGCGCCACCGCGGCGGTGCCTTGATCTTCGCCCAGGCGGGGATGTACGCGCCAACGCTCGGGGTTCTCGGGGCCGTTGTAGGTCTCATCGCAGCACTTGCCGATCTTAGTGACATGGAGAAACTCTCCCATGCGATTGCGGCAGCATTTATCGCAACACTCCTTGGTATATTTAGTGGTTACGTGTTATGGCACCCGATGTCTAACAAACTGAAGCGGATGTCCAAGCAAGAAATGGAGATCAAGCTGATGATGGTTGAAGGGTTGTTATCCATACAATCTGGTGTATCCACCATTGCCATCAATCAAAAGTTATCTGTATTCCTGACACCTTCCGAACGCAAACAACTGGAAGAGAAGGAGGGATCATCAGGTGAAAAAGGCTAAAAAGCACGAACCACATGAAGAACATATAGACGAGAGCTGGTTGCTTCCCTATTCTGACTTGATGACCTTGTTGCTTGCCCTGTTTATCACGTTGTTCTCCATGAGTTCACTCGATGCGGCCAAGTTCGAGCAGATGGCTTCCGCACTAAGTAGTGCATTGAATGGAGGCTCTGGTATTCTGGATCATACGTCCATGAATCCGGATACGCCAGGTGTTGACTTGGGTAAGAACAAACAGGAACCTACAGAAATCACTAAAAAAACACCAGCTCAGATTACGGATGCACAAATGGCTCAAAAAGAGCAGGAAGATCTGGAGAAGCTCAAGAAACGGCTTGACCAGTATATCTCGAAGAACGGCCTTTCGGACCAGCTGAACACCAAGCTGAATCAGTCTGAATTGAAAATCACCATCAGTGATAACGCCCTGTTCTCCTCAGGCCGAGCAGATGTGAAGCCTGAATCACGATCCCTGGCCAAAGCCATTTCAAGCATGCTGCAAGAATTTCCTGAATACGAAGTGGTTGTATCCGGTCATACCGATAATATTCCCATTTCGAACAACCAATATAAGGATAACTGGGATCTGAGTGCAGACCGTGCGCTTAACTTCCTGAAAATCCTGTTGCTGAACACACAATTGGACCCTTCCAAATTCACACCAAGTGGTTATGGAGAGTATCACCCGGTTGCCAGTAATGACACCAATGCCGGACGGGCACAGAATCGCCGTGTAGAGGTTTCTATCATTCGGAAGTATCAAAGTAACAATACCAATGTAAAAGCCGTTGGCGGAGGAAATTAAAGGCCACTAGGCCGCCAATGACCAAAAAGACCGTTCTCCATCTAACGATAGGGAGCGGTCTTTTGCTTTTATATTTTCTTCAATAATTATTGCTCTTATTGGGTCGAAGAAAGTCGAATCGACTATTCCAGTGAATAGTCCAGCAGACCGCCCAGCTCCGCTTTTTCAGCAGCAGTGAGCTCTCTCCAAGAACCGGTTGCCATTTCTCCAAGATGGATGTTCATGATCCGAATCCGCTTCAGCTTACGAACCTCGTAGCCAAAGGCACTACACATCCGCCGAATTTGACGGTTCTTTCCTTCGGTCAGGATAATACGGAATACCCGATCCGTCATCCGGGTCACGGTACAAGGCAGTGTCATTTCACCCAAAATCTTAACTCCGGTGCTCATACCTCTAAGGAAACTCGGCGTGACCGTTCGATCAACAGTGACGATATACTCTTTCTCATGGCGTCCTTCTGCTCTAAGAATCCGGTTAACGATATCTCCGTCATTGGTCATCAGAATCAAACCTTCCGAGTCTTTATCCAGACGTCCAATTGGAAAGATACGTTCATCGTGTCCGACAAAATCAACAATGTTCCCCTGAATATGCTGCTCAGTAGTACTTGTGATTCCAATCGGTTTATTCAGCGCAATATATACATGTTTTCTCTTTTCATTGATCGGCTTGCCATTGATGCGTACATCGTCGCCTTCTTCTGCCTGACTGCCCAGTTCAGCCTTAACTCCATTAATGGTTACCAGCCCACGATCCACCAACTTGTCGGCTTCACGCCGGGAGCAATAACCTGTTTCACTAATAAATTTATTAATACGCAAAAGGTAATCTCACCTCATCTATTTCTCTTCATCTGTAATTGGTTCATCCGTTACCTGATCTGCCTGAATAACCTCTGGTTGTTGCTCGGATGCAGGCAGTTCAATAATAACCGTTGTTCCCTTGTTCATGACGCTTTTAATATCCATCATGCCCTTATGTGATTGAATAATTCGCTGACTGACCATCAGACCAAGCCCCGTCCCGGACTCCTTATTCGTAAAGAAAGGCTCCCCAAGCTTAGGCATCATCTCTTCCGGGATACCAATGCCTTCATCCCTGATCTCAATTCTGACGCGCTTCGACTGCTCGTCATGCTTGAGCTTAATGTGGATGTTTCCTCCATTTGGCATGGCCTCCATACCGTTTTTCAGCAAATTGATGAATACCTGCTTCAACTGGTTCTCTTCACAGTGTACCATAGCCGAATCGGATGAGGCACGCAGTACAAATTCTACACCATGCAGGTGCGCCTGACTATCCAGTAACGAGATGACATCGCCGAGAATAAAACGAATATCCCGATTCTGAAAATGAACTGCCTGCGGTTTGGCCAAAATCAGGAATTCACCAACAATCAGGTTGATGCGATCCAGCTCCGATAACATCAGATCCAGATGACGATGATTCAGCTTGTTGCTCTCTTGCTGTAACTGTAGGAATCCGCGCAACGTGGTGAGTGGATTACGTATTTCATGCGCGACACCTGCCGCAAGCTGGCCCACGGTTGTTAGCTTCTCAGAGCGTCTGAGCAGCTCTTCCATCCGATTACGGCTTGTAATGTCTCTGGAGACACTAATGAGTGCGGTAATCTCCCCAGCTTCGTCTCGTACTGGAGCCGTACTGACACTGACTTCTACACGAGTCCCATCTTTCTTCATCCAGGTGGTTTCATTGGACGTAATAGACATTCCCTCAACGAGTTGGGCATGCTGACGTTTCATTTCTTCCTCTGCCTCTGGCGGGATGATTTTCAGATTACGACCTTCCACCTCGCGACTTCGAAAGCCATATAATTGTTCAAATGCCCGGTTAACCCGCAGCACTTTCCCTTCAAGATCCGTAATATGAATGGCATCGGCTGTCTGATTGATAATGGACTCCAGATGCTCTTTTACCGCGCGATTTTCTTCATACATCTGTTTCAGACGACTCGTATAATGGCCCAGATTACGAATCATGGCATTAATCCGATTGGCCAGTTGGCCGAGTTCATCCTTCCTCCGTACTTTCAGACGGAAGTCAAAGTGTCCATCCGCTACATCATTCACTTTGCCCAGTATGGATTGGATCGGACGCGTAATATAACCTGCGAGCAGATAGCTACCAAAGATCACGATCTCCAGCAACACCAACGATATTGAGGCATGGCTCACCAGTTGCTCAGACACCATGGAGGATATTTGCTTATAGTCCATGACAATACTGATGACATATGAAGACTGATTAGGTGTGAAAATAGGGATAAAACTCTTCAGCACCTTCTGTTCGTGCGTTTCACTGACAAAAGATACATTCTGCCCTGTCCGAATGGCGCGCACAACAGCACGATGATCTTCATCGGTAGATCCATACTGATACGTGCCAAACCGAATAGGTCTGTTATTCAACTTGCTAAAATTCGAATCTCTTCCGTCATCACCCATGTTCGGGCTGCCAAAAGTCAATGGATTGATGCCTGTAATCTCCAGAATGGAGGGATTGACCTCACGGATTTTATTCAAAATCTCATCCGGACTAGAAATTTTCACATAGTCATCAACTTCCGTATTATTATAGAAGGGATTGATTATGTAGTTTCTCTTTCCATCATGGTAGTAACCCCAGATATCAATATCCGAGGGACTGGATGTCGAATACTCGAAACCATCGGACCAGAAATGCTCCAGCTTCTGCCCTTGAGGAATCGTTACCTGTTGTTTTTCAAATAATTGTTTAAACGCCTGATACCAATAGGTCATGGATTTGGTGGACAGCCCGATCTCTCTTGGATCTGATGAGCGGCTAACCACAATATCATCATCCGTCTGTTCCATCAATGAAATATGCGAAACGCCGACCTTTTGACTCAAGCGAACAAGTTCTTCATTTGTGATATTATTAATATCCGGGTCCAACTCTTCCGCTGCCATGACAGCAGCAAGCCACAGATTGTTTCCAATCTGCCTTTTTACATAATCTGAACTGTATTGATTCTGTTCGACAGCAATTGCAATCTGCTTTGCAGTGAGTACCATCTTGGTTTCACTGTCCTGCCTCAGATTCTCTTCTGTAGTATAATAACTCAGTGCGATATTCAACACTAAAATAACGAGCACTGAGCAGGACATAATCATGGATAATTTCGTTTTAATAGACAAGTTTTTTTGTTCACCTCTCGGCTTGTACCCTCTGGCGATATATGGCAAAACCTATCTCCATCATAACGCTTGTATGTCTTTTTGAAAAGGATAATTGACCTGTGACCAAAAGTTACCGAATGACGGAAAAGCTCGAAATTCGTTGTTTTTTGCATTTTTGAACTCTACAATGAAATTAATCACTGTATTTGTCCACATACCCACAGGCTTGTGGATAGTTTGTTTATAACTATGTGAGCAACTATACGGTTATCCACATTTCTATACACAACATGTTAACAACCCGAATGCCTGTTCGCTGAATAAATGCTTTTTGGAAGGAGTTATATTGTAATGAATGACCATTCTCTCCAGCCCGACCTTTCACAATTATCCGAGGAAGCTCAACATGAGCATTGGATGCGGGAGGCCATTGCTGAGGCATACAAAGCCGAGGCCCTTGGGGAAGTGCCGATTGGAGCTGTAATTGTACAAAATAACCAAATTGTTGGCCGAGGGTACAATCTGCGAGAAACGACACTGGATTCTACCGCCCATGCAGAGATGGTGGCTATTCGTCAGGCAAGCGAGACCATCGGAGCTTGGCGCTTGTTGGATTGTTCTCTGTACGTCACACTGGAACCTTGTCCCATGTGTGCAGGCGCCATTGTACAATCCAGGGTTCCCCGCGTAATCTTTGGTACGGCTGATCCCAAGGCAGGCTGTGCAGGTACACTGATGAACCTGCTACAGGAGCCTCGATTTAACCATCGAACCGAAGTGATCCCGGATATTCTTCAGCCCGAATGCTCCACGATGCTAACTCAATTTTTCAGAAGTCTGCGTCAAAAGTTAAAATAATTACCGACTACAAACATCCCAATTGGAAAGGAAGTGTGCTGTAATGGCGTTAACCCTATATGACACAGCCAATGGCATAAGCCTTCGGTTGCTCACACCCCAAGATACACAATCCTATCTGGATCTGATTCAGACCACACGAATCCCATACCAGTCCGTAGAACCCTTGCGAGAAGATGATTTCTATACATTGGATGCTCAGACTCAACGAATCGAGGATCGGGTCAATGCAGCAGAAGAAGGTACAGGTTACCAATTTGGAATCTATACCATTAAAGACAGCCTGTTGATTGGACAAGTAAGTCTTAACAATGTCGTATTAGGCGTTGCCAATTATGCTGATATGGGTTACTTTATCCATCCGGATTATCAGGGCGGCGGACGAATGACAGCAGCGGTTAAACTGGCCGTAGCCTACGGCTTCCGTGCGCTGAAGTTAAATCGGGTCCAGGCTGCGGTATTGCCTACCAACAAAGGTTCGCAGCGCGTATTGGAGAAGAACGGGTTCCAGTTTGAAGGTACGGCTCGCAAATACCTCAAGATCAACGGCAAATATCAGGATCATCAGATCTATGCTGTACTTGCTGAAGACTTGGATGGACTTGCGGATTAACTAATTTAGAAGCTCCACCACATAGCTGTCTGTATCCCCAATTCAACATGATGCACATTCAATCTTTAAAACCGTGCTACCCTATTTATGTAGGAGAGAGTACGGTTTTATTGGTATGTAACCTTAGCCACCATTCAAAATCCAAGATCAATCATTCGGTGGATATACCCTCTTACGCTATGTAGCATAAAAAAACCGCCTGAATCCAAGCAGAAGGAGATTATCCTTCACTTGAATCACAGACGGTTTGAACTCAGCGAGATTAGTATCCGTATGAAGCGCTCATCAGTTCTTCGAACTCTTGCATAGTAATTACGTCATCGCCCGTAGGGATGTTAATTTTGAATGCTGCTTTTTCGTTAATCTTGGTGTACGTATTGGAACCGGTAAATGCCAGTTTCACTTCGTCTTTCGTATCTTCTGGCTTGATCAACACATCAGCGACCATCTTCTGATATACAGGGAAGTCGTTTTTGTCCAATGCGAAGTCGATGTTGAATTGGTTAATTGTCAGAACATCTTTCAATTTATCCAAGTCTTTAGCCATTTCAGCCTGATCTGCTTCAGTGATTTTCAAATCTTCTTTAGCTTTGTCGATATCAGCCTGATCCATTTGCAGCATTTCACGATATTCCTCTTTGGACAGAATATCCAACACTTTAGGCATAGCTTTTGTTACCAGTACAGTAACGGCTTCTTTAACATTGTCATTATTCACCGAGAATTGTACAACCTGCTTCGCATCTACACCTTCAGGAAGTTGTGCATCTTTGGTGTCCAGGTTTTTGAAGAATTTAGCTTGATCGTATTCGCTCAGCACTGCGTCCATGACTTCGTTGCTCAGCTTTTGAGTTTTGGCTGCGTCCATAGCATCCGGGTTCCATTCCGTACCCTCTTGCTCAGCCAGTTCTTTCAGATCAAGTTCCAGGAATTTGCCAACAACGTTCTCTGGAATCGGGAAGAACGGAATATTTGGCACTTTCACATAGAGTTTCTCAGCAGTCATCACCATTGGAATGGTAAAGGTCATACCCATATCGCCTTTAAGTTCAATGCCAAGAGTCATCTCTGTCTGCATTGGCTCACTTTGGTATACACCTGTTACATTCAACTGAGCATCCTTCAACATGCTCATAAACTGAGTCATAGTAGGATCAGTCTGTGAAGCATCCCCAGGTTTATAGCTCAATTCATTAATAGTGAAGTTGGAACTCATTTCATACGAAGTTAATTTGGAAGCATTGGCCGCAGCCGTCTTCAATGCCTCTTTTGGTTCCTGCTTGCTGCTACATGCTGTCAAGGCCATGGATACGGTCAACAGCAACGTAAGAAGAAGCGCCCCCATACGTTTAGTCATTTGTTTCTCTCCTCTCGTGATAACCCCAAAAAAAGTAATTCAATATCAATGATATACCATATCACCAGATACTGAAACCTAATTTGGGAAAAATGTGATCTTTCCTCTTTAAAATGGCTACAAAGACCTACGTGAGGTTTGGAAATAACCATATGCCTGTCTTTGTATATGTATGAATACGCAAAAGCCCCCTGTTAGGTAACAAGGGACTTTTGCTTAAATCTTCTTCTAAGTTAACCTTGAGGATTCAAATGATCCACATGATTTTGATTTTTTACTTTTTTGGAACCGGATAATGGCTCCTGCATGGAAGAACGTTTGGATGAATGATGATGCTGTTCGGCAGCTTGCGCTTCCGGTACAGGAATTGTTTTCGGTTTGCTCATAATGTTGCCCCCTCATCAATGTTAGGAATGGGATGGGTCCCTATCTTCCGTTTTATCATGATTTAGTGCATCCTGATGACGGCGATCATTGATATCTTGCTGGATTTGCTGGGCATGGTGACTGTTTACGGCTGGCTGCTCCAGATCATCAACTACATTTTGCAGGTTTTTGTCTACTCCCGCTTTGGCTTTAGTCAATTGAGTTCACTCCTTGAGATTTCAAGCTATTGTCGCGTCTGGGATTGTAACGACTGAGCGCATTCGTGAATGTGCCTTGTATAATCGTGGGCCAGTTCCTGAATTGGCTCTGTACGCTCATCTGTTGTTCGTCCATCCCGTTCCACATCAATCAGCTGGACACTGACTTCACGGGAATCCACATACTCACATTTGAAATCAAAAGAATACATCTCATGACCTGCTGTCGCAATGTGTATCCGAATGGCCTGCTGATCGGCCTCATCCGCCATTACTTGAGCCTGATCACCCACATTCAAGACTTGAGGCAAACGCTCTTGCCAAGCCCCTACAAGCTCTGTCTGATCGATGTTTAACTCGCGATTCATCTTACCACCTCCACTCCTATAAAGTGCGGCGATGAAGATGTTTTTATACATATCAGACGTACTCAAAATATAATGTTGTACTGAGCAACGTATACACGGGTCACCAACCCGTACCATCACTCCGTTAAACAATCGCATAACGCAAAAAAGGACCCGAGCGAGATCGCTCGAATCCTTGTTATAAGTGTAGTATGGCGGAGAGGGTGGGATTCGAACCCACGTGGAGTTGCCCCCTAACGGTTTTCAAGACCGCCCCGTTATGACCGCTTCGGTACCTCTCCAGGGAATTAACTTTTATAAACTTGCCACGAAAAGTATCATACCATATCTCGACAACATAATGCAACCTTTTTTATTATTAAAATTTATGATCCGTATCAGACAAATGTCTCTATGATACAAAACACTTCAATCCGTCATTCAAAATGACGGATTGAATTTGTATTCCTCTTGATAAGGATGGTTAACTCTCGCTTAAGAGCGACGTGCAATCACACTTTTTCCGCCCATATAAGGTCGCAATGCTTCAGGGATAACAACCGTACCATCTTCCTGTTGATAGTTCTCCAGGATAGCGGCTACCGTCCGTCCAACGGCCAATCCTGACCCGTTCAATGTATGCACAAATTCCGGTTTGGCTTTTGGATCTCTGCGGAAACGGATATTGGCACGGCGTGCCTGGAAGTCCTCACAGTTGGAGCAGGAGGAAATCTCACGATAGGTGTTGCTCTCAGGTAACCATACTTCAATATCATACGTTTTAGCTGATGTGAAGCCCATATCCGCGGTACACAGTGTCAGAACGCGATACGGCAATCCCAATAATTGAAGCACACGCTCCGCATTTTGAGTCATTTGCTCCAACTCTTCATACGAAGTCTCCGGAGTAGAGAGCTTAAGCAGCTCTACTTTGTTAAACTGATGCTGGCGAATCAATCCGCGTGTATCCCGTCCAGCCGAACCAGCTTCAGAACGGAAACATGAGCTGTATGCCACAAAGTGCTTCGGCAATTGATCTACATTCAGAATCTCTTCGCGATGATAGTTCGTTACCGGAACTTCAGCAGTAGGGATCAGATAATATTCGGTATCTTTCAACTTGAACAGATCTTCTTCAAACTTAGGCAGTTGGCCTGTTCCAAACAAGCTATCCCGATTAACGATGTATGGGGGCAGAATCTCTTCATATCCATGCTGATCGCTGTGCAGATCCATCATAAAGTTGATTAATGCACGTTCCAGACGGGCACCCAGCCCTTTATAAAAGGTAAACCGAGATCCTGTTACTTTGGCAGCTGCTTCAAAATCAAGGATATCGAGATCTTGAGCAACTTCCCAGTGGGCTTTTGGTGCAAAAGTAAATGACTTTGGCTCTTCCCAGCGGCGAATCTCAACATTGTCGTCTTCAGAAGCTCCAACAGGTACACTTTCGTTAGGAATATTCGGAATCGCCATGGTGAGATCATTGATCTTCACTTCCAGTTCCCGAACTTCTTCGTCCATGGCTTTGATTCGATCAGAGACTTCGCGCATCTCCACAATCAGATCATCCGCATTTTCACGATTCTTCTTCAGTCTAGCAACTTCCGCAGAGACCGTATTCCGACGGCTCTTGAGCGTCTCACTCTCTTGAAGCAATTCCCGCCGTTTGGTATCCATCTCGGTAAATCCCGCGATAAGATCCAACGATTTGCCACGTTTAGTCAATGCTTCCTCTACACGTGCATACTCATTCCGCAATATTTTCACATCAAGCACGATATACCCCTCCTAAATAACCCCACGAAGTGAAGCCTTATGTTAAATCGATTCTCAAAAATCTACTGTGTATACCTTACTATATACTTATCGGAATCTGTAACCACAAAAACAACCTATGTCCCCGGTGCGACCCTCCGCTGCGATTCCCGCTATGAAGCAGATACGGCAACATCAGGCATCCGTTCAGATGCAACTGCCAATCAGCGGCCTTACAAGGCTGCTGGGGAAGTGATCCGATGACCGGGAGATCATAGGTTGTACATCATACACTATTTAGGGTCTACCGCGTGTTTGTAGGACTTGGCCATGTCTACAAAATAAGCATGCAGACGATAGTCATCCGTTAACTCCGGATGATACGAGCAAGCCAGCAAATGTCCCTGACGAGCTGTAACAATCTCATCATTGTAAGTAGAGAGTACCTCTACCTGCTCTCCAACACGCTCAATCAAGGGAGCCCGGATAAACACAGCTCTCACCGTTTCCTCGATGCCTTTGACCGGCAAGTCTGTTTCAAAACTTTCTCTCTGCCGTCCAAATGCATTTCGGGATACAGTCATATCCATTAACTCCAAATGGGCCTCTTCCTGTCCCGTGATGTGCTTAGCCATAACGATTAAGCCAGCACAGGTACCAAATACCGGTTTGCCCTCAGCAGCAAACGCTCGAATGGCATCCATAAACCCATAATTACGCATCAGTTTGCCAATCGTTGTACTTTCCCCGCCAGGAAGGATAAGACCATCCAGATCATGCAATTGCTGAACCTGTTTGATAGCAACACCTTCTGCTCCAGCGCGTTCAATACTCCGTATATGCTCTGTGACAGCCCCTTGAAGCGCTAATACGCCGATCTTCATTTGCACATTCCCCTTCTCATACCAGCCGCGATCTTGCATACGCTCGGAAGGTGCAAGTTTGGATATCTCTATGCCCTTCATCGGTGCTCCAAGATACTTGGACACTTCGGCCCGTAATGTATGTGTCGTTCATTACCTTATATAGAGCAGTTAACCCACTCCACCAGGTAAAAAAACCTTGGAATTTTCCGCCTCATTATACGTGAATTCTAACTTGATATTTTACCGGAAAAACTGTAAATATACAATCCATCCGGTCGAATAACTTGTATTTTGGCAATGATATGACCACATATCATCCAGTTCACGATCATACTCTTTTACAAGAAGTATCCTATAAACTAGAACAGGTTTTTGATCCCATCAAAGAGATCGACGAAGAAATCTTTAACAGCTCGGAAGAACAAGCGGAACCATCCGCCTTTATCGGCCTCTTCGGCTGTGATCAAGTTCACTGTTTTTTCCTGAGGCTCAATTCCATCTGCTTTATACGTATACGTTACTGTACCAACCTTCGTACCTGCCTTGATTGGTGCTACCAGCTTGTCAGCCTCAGTTACGTTAGCTTTGAACGTCACATCCAGGTTCTGAGTACCTTTGGGTACAACGAAACTTACCGCATTATCTGTTACGACAGGAACGGTTGTTTCTTTACCTTTTTTCAAAGGTACAGCTTCCCAGCCCGTCACTTTGGTCTTGCCTGCGACAGCCTGCTTCACTTCAAAGTTGTTAAATCCAAAGTCCAATACCTTTTTAGTTTCTCTGAAACGTGCGGATTCCGAATCTGTGCCCATCACGACACTGATTAGACGCATACCGTTACGTTCGGCTGTACCTGTAAAGTTATTACCTGCGTTCGTGGTATGGCCTGTTTTCATTCCATCCAGACCTTCATAGGCATAGCTTTTGAAGTTGGTTATATTTTTATTCGCTTCCAGCATCCAGTTATAATTAATAATTGGTGCTTTATCATTTGGACGGAACTTATAGGATTGAATGGTTGTAAAATCTTTGTAGTCTGGGTGATCCATGATGATATATCTGCATAGAATTGCAGCATCCAGTGCGGACATGACTGTTTCCTTGTCTTCAGCTGGGCGGAAATCGGCAGGCATATCTGCTCGATCGAGACCGGATGAGTTGATGAAGAACGTATCCTTCATGCCCATACGCTTCGCTTCATCATTCATCATTTTCACGAAAGCTTCTTCCGAACCTGCAACATGTTCAGCCAAAGCGACCGTAGCATCATTAGCAGACCCTACAGCCATAGCAATATAGAGATCCTTAACTGTGTGTTGGTCCCCTTCAGCAAGGAAAATACGTGATCCGACACTTTGTGCAGCATTCTTTTTAACAGTTACAATATCGTCCCAGCCGAGTTTACCTTGTTTAACTTGTTCAGCGACAATGTACTCTGTCATCATTTTGGTCATACTGGCAGGTGGCATGGCTTTATCCGCATCGACATTGAGCAAAATCTGCCCCGTTGATGCCTCCATGAGAACGGCTGACCTAACCTCAAGTCCCAATGAGTCTACCCCAGGTACCTGTACAGCTTTCTCCGTCTTCGTTGTTGTTGCTGCAGCAGTCAGGACCTGCCCGGAGTCGTTCGCAGCAGCCATGACTGGCATTACTGCAGACATGCAAAGCATGTTAATTAGCATTACCGAGGCTACGCTCTTTTTGAGCATTTGGCGTTTCTTCTTATTCATGTGTTTGGCTTTCAATGATGAATACTCCCTTCGTTCCAAAGCATTGTTAATTGCTTCAGTGCAGCTTATGCTGCGATTTTCTTGTTCCCTAACCTGCATGTTTGATGTGTGAGATGTGTGCTATATGCGCTGTATCGAACGAGCAATATTATTGCTCCTAAAGTTCGTTATCGATTGTCACTTAGTCCGCATTTTGCGAATGCTTATGTAAAAGGACGTCCGCGCTTCTGTTTGGCTGGCAACCTTTTCTTGTACTGCATTTGCTTTTCATAACCATATTCATAGATTCACGTCAAATAGCCGCCGCAACGCCTTAATCCATCCATGGATCGTCACCGCTTGTTCTATTCTATCACAGGGGTATCTGCAAAAAAAGACAGACCCGGTGAAAATCACCGAGCCTGTCCTGGAAATGATTAACTCTCTTCCGATTACAACGAGTAGTTAGGTGCTTCTTTTGTAATCTGTACATCATGTGGATGACTTTCACGCAGGCCTGCACCTGTAATACGAATAAAGCCAGTATCGTTCCGAAGCTGCTCCAGGTTGCTTGTACCGCAGTAACCCATACCGGAACGCAGACCACCAATCAGTTGGTGAATCGTATCAGACAATGGACCTTTGTAAGCGACGCGACCCTCAATTCCTTCTGGAACCAGTTTCTTGTCATCATCTTGGAAATAACGATCTTTACTACCTTGTTTCATCGCAGCCATTGAACCCATACCGCGATAAACTTTGTAGCTACGTCCTTGGAAAATTTCAGTTTCCCCCGGGCTTTCCGCTGTACCGGCAAACAAACTTCCCAACATAACCGCGTGTGCACCTGCAGCCAGTGCCTTCGTAATTTCACCAGAATATTTAATTCCGCCGTCCGCAATAATCGGAACTCCATATTCACGTGCCACTGTTGCACAATCGTACACTGCCGTTACTTGAGGTACACCAATACCAGCAATTACACGTGTTGTACAAATCGACCCTGGACCAATACCCACTTTAACTACCGAAGCCCCTGCTTCAATCAGGTCACGAGTAGCTTCACCAGTAGCCACGTTACCTGCAACGATGGTCAGGCTAGGGAAACGTTCGCGAAGCTGACGTACTGCTTCAATGATATTAATGTGGTGTCCGTGAGCCGAGTCTACCGTAATCAAATCAACACCAGCTTGTACCAAAGCATCCGCACGTTCAAAGGTGTCCTTGGAGATACCAATCGCTGCACCAACCAACAAACGACCTTGAGCATCTTTGGCTGCATGAGGGAATTGAATGGCTTTCTCAATATCTTTAATAGTGATAAGACCTTTCAACGTGTTCGTCTCATCAACTAATGGAAGTTTCTCAATCTTATGTTTCTGAAGGATACCTTCAGCTTCTTGCAATGTAGTACCTACAGGAGCGGTAACCAGATTCTCACGAGTCATAACTTCGCTGATTTTGATGCCGTAATCATGGATAAAACGCAAATCACGGTTGGTCAAAATACCAACCAGCTTCTGATCTCCTTCAATAATGGGTACGCCGGAGATCCGATATTTCGCCATAACTTCTTCAGCATCAGATACCAGATGATCTGCTGTGAGTGAGAATGGATTCGTAATTACACCACTCTCTGAACGTTTAACCCGATCTACTTCTTCAGCCTGTTGTTCAACAGACATATTTTTATGAATGATACCGATACCGCCTTCACGTGCAATGGCAATAGCCAAAGTCGCTTCAGTTACCGTATCCATTCCTGCACTAATCAAAGGAATATTTAACTTCACAGTGTCGCTTAAACGAATAGATACATCTACTTCTTTAGGCAGTGTCTCGGATTTCCGTGGCACTAGCAATACATCATCAAAGGTGAGGCCTTCCTTACCAAATTTATCTTCCCACACGCAAGTGTTCCTCCTTATGGTTGCTCAGCTTTACGGTCCAAAACCCGAAGATTCCAGGCTGTATTTTACGCCGAAAATACGTTTTCTGAAAAATTTATTATTGCCATCTTAGCAAAGCGATATTTAGACTGTCAAGGAAAAGTACTTGGTTATATTAGGTGTATTGCCTGATGAATACAACTGTTTTTCTCGTGCGGACAAGTTAAAAAAATATAACCTATAAATGTCTGCACAAATCAACCGACGTTTATTTCTATTGAGCCATTTAGGATACAAAGTTTCCGTTTTCAGGCTTTTTTTATACCTCAAGTACTCATTTGTATATAAATAAAAACCACCACCGAATAACATCGGCAGTGGTTCTTTGCTTGGCGGCGTCCTACTCTCCCAGGACCCTGCGGTCCAAGTACCATCGGCGCTAGAGGGCTTAACGGTCGTGTTCGGGATGGGTACGTGTGGAACCCCTCCGCCATCGCCACCAAACGCGGTGCTTACATTTCAGAGTGGTTGTTCTCTGAAAACTAGATTCGAAACGAAAGTGTGCGAATTACAACTTGCATATTTGGATAAGCCCTCGACCGATTAGTACTGGTCAGCTCCATGCATTGCTGCACTTCCACCCCCAGCCTATCTACCTCGTCGTCTTCAAGGGGTCTTACATACTGGGAAATCTCATCTTGAGGGGGGCTTCACGCTTAGATGCTTTCAGCGTTTATCCCGTCCGTACATAGCTACCCAGCGGTGCTCCTGGCGGAACAACTGGTACACCAGCGGTACGTCCATCCCGGTCCTCTCGTACTAAGGACAGCTCCTCTCAAATTTCCTACGCCCACGACAGATAGGGACCGAACTGTCTCACGACGTTCTGAACCCAGCTCGCGTACCGCTTTAATGGGCGAACAGCCCAACCCTTGGGACCTACTTCAGCCCCAGGATGCGATGAGCCGACATCGAGGTGCCAAACCTCCCCGTCGATGTGGACTCTTGGGGGAGATAAGCCTGTTATCCCCAGGGTAGCTTTTATCCGTTGAGCGATGGCCCTTCCATGCGGTACCACCGGATCACTAAGCCCGACTTTCGTCCCTGCTCGACTTGTAGGTCTCGCAGTCAAGCTCCCTTATGCCTTTGCACTCTTCGAATGATTTCCAACCATTCTGAGGGAACCTTTGGGCGCCTCCGTTACTCTTTAGGAGGCGACCGCCCCAGTCAAACTGCCCACCTGACACTGTCCCCGCACCGGATTACGGTACCAGGTTAGAACCTAGATACGATCAGGGTGGTATCCCAACGTTGCCTCCACAGAAGCTTGCGCTCCTGCTTCAAAGGCTCCCACCTATCCTGTACAGATCGTACCCAAATTCAATATCAAGCTGCAGTAAAGCTCCATGGGGTCTTTCCGTCTTGTCGCGGGTAACCTGCATCTTCACAGGTATTAAAATTTCACCGGATCTCTCGTTGAGACAGCGCCCAAGTCGTTACGCCATTCGTGCGGGTCAGAATTTACCTGACAAGGAATTTCGCTACCTTAGGACCGTTATAGTTACGGCCGCCGTTTACTGGGGCTTCGGTTCACAGCTTCGGATTGCTCCTAACCACTCCCCTTAACCTTCCAGCACCGGGCAGGCGTCAGCCCGTATACTTCGCCTTACGGCTTCGCACAGACCTGTGTTTTTGCTAAACAGTCGCTTGGGCCTTTTCACTGCGGCCCCCTCGTGCTATTCACACTACCGGGGCACCCCTTCTCCCGAAGTTACGGGGTCATTTTGCCGAGTTCCTTAACGAGAGTTCTTCCGCGCGCCTTAGAATACTCTTCTCGCCTACCTGTGTCGGTTTGCGGTACGGGCACCTTCACCTGGCTAGAGGCTTTTCTTGGCAGTGTGAGATCATGACCTTCGCTACTACAATTTTCGCTCCCCATCACAGCTCAGCCTTATGATGTGCGGATTTGCCTACACATCAGCCTTACTGCTTAGACGGACATCCATCAGTCCGCGTCACTACCCTACTGCGTCCCCCCATTGCTCATAACGGCTTACGGTGGTACAGGAATTTCGACCTGTTGTCCTTCGACTACGCCTTTCGGCCTCGCCTTAGGTCCCGACTTACCCTGAGCGGACGAGCCTTCCTCAGGAACCCTTAGGCTTTCGGCGGATCAGATTCTCACTGATCTTTTCGTTACTCATACCGGCATTCTCACTTGTATAATGTCCAGCGCTCCTTACGGTACACCTTCAACCCTTATACAACGCTCCCCTACCCCTGATGCAAAGCATCAAGCCATAGCTTCGGTGGTGTGTTTAGCCCCGTTACATTTTCGGCGCAGAGTCACTCGACCAGTGAGCTATTACGCACTCTTTCAATGGTGGCTGCTTCTAAGCCAACATCCTGGTTGTCTGTGCAACTCCACATCCTTTCCCACTTAACACACACTTGGGGACCTTAGCTGATGGTCTGGGCTGTTTCCCTTTTGACAATGGATCTTAGCACTCACTGTCTGACTCCCGGAAGTAAGTCTATGGCATTCGGAGTTTGACTGAGCTTGGTAACCCTTGCGGGCCCCGCACCCAATCAGTGCTCTACCTCCACGACTCTGTTTTCCGAGGCTAGCCCTAAAGCTATTTCGGGGAGAACCAGCTATCTCCGAGTTCGATTGGAATTTCTCCGCTACCCCCACCTCATCCCCGCACTTTTCAACGTGCGTGGGTTCGGGCCTCCAGTGCGTGTTACCGCACCTTCACCCTGGACAGGGGTAGATCACCCGGTTTCGGGTCTACGTCCACGTACTATGTCGCCCTATTCAGACTCGCTTTCGCTGCGGCTCCGGCTCTTCACCTTAACCTTGCACGGGAACGTAACTCGCCGGTTCATTCTACAAAAGGCACGCCATCACCCCTAAAACGGGCTCTGACTTTTTGTAAGCACACGGTTTCAGGTTCTATTTCACTCCCCTTCCGGGGTGCTTTTCACCTTTCCCTCACGGTACTGCTTCACTATCGGTCGCTAGGAAGTATTTAGCCTTGGCAGATGGTCCTGCCGGATTCATACGGGGTTTCACGTGCCCCGCACTACTCGGGATCCGTCTCGGAGGGAACAGACTTTCAATTACAGGGCTTTTACCTTCTTTGGCGGGCCTTTCCAGACCTCTTCGCTTAACCGGTTCCTTTGTAACTCCATGTGAGACGTCCCACAACCCCAAAGAGCAAGCTCTTTGGTTTGGGCTTCTCCGCGTTCGCTCGCCGCTACTGACGGAATCACTATTGTTTTCTCTTCCTCAGGGTACTTAGATGTTTCAGTTCCCCTGGTATGCCTCTACACAACCTATGTATTCAGTTGTGAGTAACTGGAAATTACCCCAGCTGGGTTTCCCCATTCGGACACCCCCGGATCAAAGCTTGCTTACAGCTCCCCGAGGCAGTTTCGTTGTTCGCCACGTCCTTCATCGGCTCCTAGCGCCTAGGCATCCTCCGTGTGCTCTTAGTAGCTTAACCATTGCGCTCGTGTTCGAGCTGTCGCTCCGCTTGGTTTGCTTGCGCAAATCCAAAAGTCGCTCCATTTCGATCACTCGCTCCAGCAATCTACCGTTTTTATTGAAACTTGTTATACACAAGTTCAGCTAAAAAGGAATGTTCTAATTCGCATTTACTTTCGTTTCGATATCTAGTTTTCAAAGAACAAGCTCCATGCAAAAGCAAGCTGTTTGAGAGTTTGAGCTCTCAAAACTGAGCAACGAGTGAGTAGTTTGCAGCTAAGCTGCGTATTTGAATGTTTCCGTTACAGGAAACGATTCTCCATAGAAAGGAGGTGATCCAGCCGCACCTTCCGATACGGCTACCTTGTTACGACTTCACCCCAATCATCTATCCCACCTTCGGCGGCTGGCTCCTTGCGGTTACCCCACCGACTTCGGGTGTTATAAACTCTCGTGGTGTGACGGGCGGTGTGTACAAGACCCGGGAACGTATTCACCGCGGCATGCTGATCCGCGATTACTAGCAATTCCGACTTCATGCAGGCGAGTTGCAGCCTGCAATCCGAACTGAGACCGGCTTTTTAGGATTCGTTCCACCTCGCGGCTTCACAGCCCGTTGTACCGGCCATTGTAGTACGTGTGTAGCCCAGGTCATAAGGGGCATGATGATTTGACGTCATCCCCACCTTCCTCCGGTTTGTCACCGGCAGTCACCTTAGAGTGCCCACCCGAAGTGCTGGCAACTAAGATCAAGGGTTGCGCTCGTTGCGGGACTTAACCCAACATCTCACGACACGAGCTGACGACAACCATGCACCACCTGTCTCCTCTGTCCCGAAGGAAAGATACATCTCTGCATCGATCAGAGGGATGTCAAGACCTGGTAAGGTTCTTCGCGTTGCTTCGAATTAAACCACATACTCCACTGCTTGTGCGGGTCCCCGTCAATTCCTTTGAGTTTCAGTCTTGCGACCGTACTCCCCAGGCGGAGTGCTTAATGTGTTAACTTCGGCACCAAGGGTATCGAAACCCCTAACACCTAGCACTCATCGTTTACGGCGTGGACTACCAGGGTATCTAATCCTGTTTGCTCCCCACGCTTTCGCGCCTCAGCGTCAGTTACAGCCCAGAGAGTCGCCTTCGCCACTGGTGTTCCTCCACATATCTACGCATTTCACCGCTACACGTGGAATTCCACTCTCCTCTTCTGCACTCAAGTCACCCAGTTTCCAGTGCGATCCGGGGTTGAGCCCCGGGATTAAACACCAGACTTAAATGACCGCCTGCGCGCGCTTTACGCCCAATAATTCCGGACAACGCTTGCCCCCTACGTATTACCGCGGCTGCTGGCACGTAGTTAGCCGGGGCTTTCTTCTCAGGTACCGTCACCTTGAGAGCAGTTACTCTCCCAAGCGTTCTTCCCTGGCAACAGAGCTTTACGATCCGAAAACCTTCATCACTCACGCGGCATTGCTCCGTCAGGCTTTCGCCCATTGCGGAAGATTCCCTACTGCTGCCTCCCGTAGGAGTCTGGGCCGTGTCTCAGTCCCAGTGTGGCCGATCACCCTCTCAGGTCGGCTACGCATCGTCGCCTTGGTGAGCCGTTACCCCACCAACTAGCTAATGCGCCGCAGGCCCATCCCCAAGTGACAGATTGCTCCGTCTTTCCAGTTTCCTTCAGGCGAAGGAAACAACTATTCGGTATTAGCTACCGTTTCCGGTAGTTGTCCCAAACTTGAGGGCAGGTTGCCTACGTGTTACTCACCCGTCCGCCGCTAAGTCTCAAAGAAGCAAGCTTCTTATCAACTCCGCTCGACTTGCATGTATTAGGCATGCCGCCAGCGTTCGTCCTGAGCCAGGATCAAACTCTCCAATAAAGTATTGAAAAGAGCGATAAGCTCATTTTGAATCTGACGAGATTAAAAATCTCAATTGTGCTCCAGTCGATTCAAGCCAAGGCTTGTTTCAAACTTTCGCGTTCATTCTGCAAGCAGAATGTTTACTCACTCGTTGTTCAGTTTTCAAAGATCAAACTTGTTTCGCTACCGAATGTCGTTCTCTTCAGCAACTTTTATATCTTACCACATCCGAACCAACTTTGCAAGCTCTTTTTTTAAGTTTCTTTCGAAGCTTATTTGATTTGCTTGCCGCACCGTGTAAACCGTGTTTTCTTGGCCGGAATTAGAATATACCATGTACAGATTTTGATTGCAAGTCTTTTTTTCAAATTTTATAGTTACCGAAATGATACGTCCTAAACGAATATAGAGTGCCCTCCCAATGTAGCAGATTCTTATGCGCGTTCCACTTGATTTTATTGTTTAACATTCCTAGCAGGAACTTTTCTTGGCCATAAACTATAGCTAAAGCTTATTATAAAATCGATACCGATTATGATTCCCCACATTTTAATCAGATTATAGAAGACGGCTGTACGTTCAGGATCCCCAATCCACCATATCATGGCGAATAGAAATGCACTACCTATTGCCCAAGCCAAAAGATGTCTAAACCATCCATTACGCTCATGACGTGCATGCTCCCTTCCATATAACTTGTTGCTACGAGGATTCTCTCCGCCTTTGAACCAATACAGGAAATATCGATCCGCCCAAGCGATCATCTGATGACCATAGGCGATACTTACTCCGATATACACCGCAGCAATACCATGAATCATGCTCGCTGTAGCTCCACGCTGAAGATCTATCACAGTGGCAACCAGCAACAACAGATCCACTATTGGTGTTGCCATCAACAAACCGATGCCTAACCTTTTCATGCCAAGAAGATACCTAACACTTAGACCCGCAAACACAAACACCCAAAAGGCAATCTCACATCCTATAATGAAATAACCAATCATCTGTTAGCCCCCTTTTATAATACGATTGTATTAAATATAATTTAGCACATTTGTATCATAATAATCAACAATGATATAATGTTCATATGCCTAAAATTGTTGATCATGATAAACAGCGTATGCTCGTGGCCGAAGCAGCTTGGCGTATCATCCGAAGAGATGGCATGGAACAAGCCTCTGTTCGGAATATCGCCGAAGAAGCAGGAATTTCGGTCGGTTCAATGCGTCACTACTTTTCTACACAGTCAGAACTATTACTATATGCCATGAATCTGGTATCCGAGCGGGTATCCAATCGAATCCAACACATGTCCTTCACCGGATCTCCCATGGATAATATGAAATGTTTATTACTCGAGTTATTACCAAACACAGATGAAAAACTGGCCGAAATGGAGGTGTGGTACGCTTTTACAGCCAGATCCAAAACCGATGCTACGCTCAAAGAACTTGCCGATACAGTGTATGATGCACTCAGACAAGCTGTAGGCTATGTTATCACTCACCTGATCGAACATGATCTCACGAGACCAGATCTTGATATTAAACTTGAGATCGAGAGATTGTATGCACTCGTGGATGGCTTGGGTATCCATACGGTGCTTAGACCCGATCAGATGAATGCCAAACTCATGGATGATATCCTTGGTGTGCATCTTGCCTCCTTATGCCGTTAAACCAAAAAAAACCGCAGCACATTCGTTATGACCAAGCCCTGTTACGATAACGGGAGTTAGTTCTGAATGTCTGGCGGTTTTTCTTTTTATCCGATAATGATCCGGCCCTCCGGATGACGATACAGTTTCTTCTCTTTGCGCGGACGAAGAGCATACGCGATGGTTAATGGCCCAATACGACCTACAAACATGGTAACGGTAATAATGATTTTTCCCCAATTGGTCAACTCATCCGTCACTCCGACAGAAAGACCCACGGTACCAATAGCCGATGCAGCTTCAAACATCAGTGAAAGGAATGGCGCATCCTCTGTCGTAAGCAGAAGCATCACCACGATCATGAATATGATCAGTGAAACCATAATAATGGTCAGCGCCCTCATCAGTAATTCCTTCGGCACACGCTGGCGGAAAAACACAATATCCTTGTCTCCCCGAATCATGGCATACACTGCACCAATCATAATCAGGAATGTAGTCGTCTTGATCCCGCCCCCGGTCGATCCCGGGGAAGCCCCGATAAACATCAGCAGAATGAAGAAAAATTGGGTAGCCTGCCTCATCTCCGTGATATCGATTGTACTTGTTCCCGACGAACGTGTAGAGACCGACTGGAAGAAGGATGCATAGATCTTCTCGCTCCAGGTGAGTGAAGCCAGTGTATGTCCATTGGTAAATTCGAAAACAAACAACACAATTGCTCCTATACCAATCAGCGCTCCCGACACAGACAGCACCAGTTTCGACTGTAGGGAAAGACGACGGCGTGTGCGATACTCAAACAGATCATTTAACACCACAAAACCTAGTCCACCAGAGATAACGAGCACGGATGCAATCAGGTTGAATATCCAGTCTCCAGTGTAATATTGAAAGCTGTTGCCTAACAGATCAAATCCCCCATTATTAAACAATGAAACGGAATGAAATATTCCATAGTATATAGCCTGAACCAATGGCATCTCTGTTGCCCAGCGCATCGCCAGTATGACAGCAGCCACCCCTTCAATGGTAAAAGAGAAGATCAACACCTTGCGGATAATGCGTACAATCCCTTCCATACTGTCTGCATTAATGGCTTCTTTGAGCAGTAGCCTGTCCTTGAGTGAGATTCGTCTGCCCAAGACAAGTGCAAAAAGGGTAGCTATGGTCATGAAACCGAGTCCACCAAGCTGCATTAATACCATAATGACAAGCTGACCAAACAGATTAAAGGTCGTCCCTACATCCACAACGACAAGTCCTGTCACACATGCGGCAGAGGTTGATGTAAAGAGCGCGTCAATAAACGCCAAATGCTCACCACTTTGGTTAGAGATTGGCAACATGAGAAGCACTGTTCCAATCGCAATGATAAGCAGAAAACCACCGACCAGGATTAACGGGGGAGATAAAAATTTGGCAAAGTGAAGCCTGAACTTCATGAAGGGCACCTCTTTTAACAAAATACGAATAAGTTAGTCTAACTTAAATCCAAGACGCAGTTCCACCATAATGTTGTAATTTGAACAGAGCGTTCTGATGAACTTTATTTTAGGCGCCTATGTAAACCTAAAGAGGAACTTGCCTCAGCATCATACTGAACGGCAGGTTCCTCTTCTATTATGAACGTATGATACGTTCCTTATTTAATCTTGCGTACGAGGACGCATGTGCGGGAAGAGCAGTACGTCACGAATCGAAGGGGAGTTGGTCAGCAGCATGATCAGACGATCAACCCCGATTCCCAATCCGCCTGTCGGTGGCATACCATATTCAAGCGCACGGATGAAGTCATCATCCATCTCATGAGCTTCGTCGTTCCCATGCTCTTTCTCCAGCATCTGTGCTTCAAAGCGTTGACGTTGATCAATTGGATCATTCAGCTCTGTGAAGGCATTGGCATGCTCGCGTCCAACGATGAACAATTCGAAGCGATCCGTGAAGCGCGGGTCTACATCGTTTTTCTTCGCCAGTGGTGAGATTTCAAGAGGATGTCCCGTGATGAATGTCGGTTGAATCAACGTCTCTTCCACAAATTCTTCAAAGAACGCGTTCAGAATATGACCGAATGTCATATGTTTTTCAACCGGAACCTTATGTTCCTTCGCCAAGTTATGTGCTTCCTCATCCGTCATATGTACGGAGAAGTCTACGCCCACAACTTCCTTAACTGCATCCACCATCGTAACACGACGCCACTGCGGCGTAAGATCTACTTCATGGTCTCCATACTGGATCACTTGCGTACCCAGCACTTCCTGTGCAATATGAGCTACCAGGTTCTCCGTCAATTGCATAATATCCTTGTAGTCGGCATATGCCTCATACAATTCAATCATTGTAAATTCCGGATTGTGACGTGTGGACATACCTTCATTCCGATATACACGGCCGATCTCATACACCTTCTCCAGTCCGCCAACAATCAGACGTTTCAGGTGAAGCTCAATCGCAATCCGCATGTACAATTCCATATCCAGCGCATTGTGATGTGTGATGAACGGACGTGCTGCAGCTCCTCCTGCGATGGTATGCAACGTAGGTGTTTCCACTTCCAGATATCCAAGGGAATCCAGGTAACGACGCATTGATTGAATGATTTTGGAACGTGCGATAAAGGTCTGTTGTACGTCCGGGCTCATAATCAAGTCAACATAACGCTGGCGATAACGAAGCTCCACGTCAGTGAGACCATGGAATTTGTCCGGAAGCGGATAGAGCGATTTGGACAGCACTTCAAGGTCTTTAACTTTGACAGAAGTTTCACCTGTTTTGGTCTTAAAGATTACGCCAGTTACCCCAACGATATCGCCAAGGTCCAACAGGCTGAATGCCGCATACTTGTCCTCAGGCACGGTATCCTGACGAACATAGATCTGGATTCTGCCGCTCAGGTCCTGAATATGTGCAAAGCTTGCTTTACCCATTCCCCGCTTCGCCATAATCCGTCCGGCAATACTGACTTCGATGTGCTTCTCTTCCAGCTCTTCCTTGGTCAGTTCTTCATACTTTTTCAGAATGGAGCCGGCTTCTTCGTTACGTACGTATTTTTGGCCAAAAGGATCGATTCCCAATTTGCGGAGCTCGTCCAATTTGTCACGGCGAATTTGTAAAAGCTCGCTAAGTTCGGTTTCCTGATTCAAGACTTCATCCGTCATGATCTATATTCATCTCCTTATTTACATTGCAGGCATCGCGTGAGGACACTCTTCCTCAAATGTTGAAAAAGCTTCCCTAAGGAAGCTTTTGTTTACCGTGCCCAACTGCTTCGTTACTATAGCTTTTTAATATCTACAATTTTATATTGAATTACGCCAGCAGGCACACTTACATCAACAACTGTACCATTTTTCTTGCCCAAGATCGCTTTACCGACAGGGCTTTCGTTGGAAATCTTGTTCTGAAGCGGGTTTGATTCAGCAGAACCTACAATTGTATATTCTGTGATGTCGCCGAATTCCAAATCTTCCACAGTAACTGTTGCACCTACACTCACGACATCGGTGTCAATCTCATCACTGTTAATAATGCGTGCGTTCCGAAGCATTTTCTCCAAAGTAATAATACGACCTTCAATGAAAGCCTGTTCGTTCTTGGCATCTTCGTATTCAGAGTTCTCACTGATATCTCCATACCCGATGGCTACCTTAATCCGTTCAGCCACTTCGCGGCGCTTCACTGATTTCAATGTTTCCAGTTCTTCTTCCAGCTTCTTAAGTCCCTCTGGTGTAAGGATAACTTCCTTGTCGCTCATCTCAACCGATTCTCCTGTCATGGGAATAATTTGATTGTACGGCAACGGAATCAGTGGTAATTACATAGCTCCGCCCGCATACATCTTCAAAACTATATGAAGTTCTCCAGAGAAATAGAATATTCCTCCTGATGACTAGCCTTTAATTAACGCACATGGCGAATTTATACTGTGAAAGTATAGGGGAACGATCTCGAAAAGTCAATGTTACGTCATCTGTAGCTGTAAACGTTTTACAGACTTAATTATGATGCACTTCCGGCAATCACCGGTTCTGACTCCAAATTACCTTCACTTTTCAACTGACTCACAAAGTTCTCCAGAATCTGTACCATCTCATCCCGCTTGGTGCCTTCCATAATAACATCCTTGATACGGGCAGATCCTTTCAAGCCTTTCAGATACCAAGCCAGATGTTTACGCATCTCGCGTACGGCAACTGTCTCATTCTTCAATGCAATCAGACGATCCATATGCAGGATGGCAACACGGATCTTCTCTTCGCCATTCGGGTCAGGAAGCAATTCCCCCGTGCTTAAGTATTGAATGGTACGATACAGCATCCATGGGTTTCCCAGCGCGGCACGACCAATCATAACCCCGTCACAGCCCGTTTCATCCAGCATACGGCGTGCGTCCTCTGGTGTATGGACATCACCGTTGCCGATCACCGGAATAGAGACAGCCTCTTTAACATCTTTGATGTGTGACCAGTCAGCAGTGCCTGTATAGAGTTGCTCTCGTGTTCGGCCGTGTACACTTACCGCCTGTCCGCCTGCACGTTCAACCGCGAGCGCATTCTCAACCGCGAAGATATGCTCGTTATCCCAGCCAATACGCATCTTGACCGTTACCGGCTTCTCAACCGCATCTACTACAGCGGATACCATCTCATAGATCTTGTTCGGATCAAGCAACCAACGTGCACCTGCATCACATTTTGTTACCTTAGGCACAGGGCATCCCATATTAATGTCGATGATGTCTGCATTCGTTTCCTTGTCCACAATCTTGGCTGCTTCTATGAGGGAATCACGATCTCCTCCAAAAATCTGAAGGCTCAGCGGTTTCTCACGCTCATCTACAAACAACATCTCCCGTGTACGCTGGTTGCCATGGACAATGGCTTTGCCACTCACCATCTCCGCACATACGAGGCCTGTTCCGAATTCTTTTGCGATTAATCGAAAAGCCGGATTACATACGCCAGCCATCGGCGCAAGTACGACCTGATTTTTCATTTCAATGCCACCAATGTTAAGCACGGTAGTCGTTTCACTCCTTTTACAATTCTAAATAAATCAACGATTATGGTTCGATCGATATCTCTATTGTTATAGCATGACGAAACCGAAACGGTCCTAGTTACCCTGCAACTCCTCGATACTGATTGCCAGCACACCAGCAATTCGATCCAGTTCTTGCTGTGATACCTTACGGTTCCCCCGCTCAATGGTTCCCAGAATGGCCAGCGAGATGCCGGTCTCGGCAGCAAGTTCATGTTGTGTTAAACCTTTCAGCTTCCGGAATGCCCGGATTCGATTGGCCAATTGCATGTTTTCCAAAGCTGTATTCCATCCTTTCCATCCAGTACAGACAACGATGATTGTACAAAGGTATACAAACCTGAAACCTCGTCCTCGGGTACGATATCCGACAGTGGCACCAGTACAAAAGCCCGTTCGCCCATACGGGGATGAGGCAATTGGAGCAATTCGGTATCTCGCGTCTCACCCTGCATCCAGAGCAGATCCAGATCAACGGTGCGCGGTCCCCAGCGAATATCACGAACACGTCCAAGCCGGTTCTCGATATCCAGTAATTCCGTAAGCAACTGCTCCGGTGTCAGCATCACCTGTACGGCGACTGCCATATTCAGAAACACAGGCTGATCTACATACCCTACAGGTTCCGTCTCATATAGCGAAGAACAACGCAGAACGGATATATGAGGGTGTTCATCGAGCAAAGACAACGCCTCAAGCAACGTCTCTTCCCGGTCACCCAAATTGGCCCCTAAAGCAATATAAGCCTCTGAAGATTCAGAGGTCGAATGTACAATCATGATCGGTTCTCACTTTCTTGTGCGGCGAAGCTCTACCGTTACGCCCTCAAAATGAATATCGAATGGCGGATGTGGCTTCGTCACCTTGACTGTCAATGCATTGATAATAGTATAAGTGTCTAGTAAAGAAGATGCAATATGTTCGCCCAAAGCTTCAATTAACTGGAATGATTTATTCTCTACAATCTGTTTGACCAGCTCATGGATCTCCGCATAATTGATCGTTTTGGTCAGATCATCATTACGTCCAGCCTCACTCAGGTCCATGTCAATCTCCAGATCAATATAGTAACGTGCCCCTAGCTTCCGCTCCTCGGCAAATACACCGTGATATCCGTAATACTCCATGCGATGCATAACCATTCTATCCATACGATCCGCCTGCCCTCTATATATATTGAAATTCTAATCTATTTGAAGTTATTCCTTAGCTTCGCCTTATAAAAACGCTGCGCTTCCACTGGACGGGTCACTCTGACCCGCCAGAATTATTTCCTCCGTATACCTGGAGAAGCGTATAACATGGCATCACACATGTCTGCCGTCCGCCGAATCGACTTCACATCATGAACCCGAACCATCTGGCAGCCTTGGGCGATGCCGAAGGCAACGGTCGCAGCCGTTCCTTCCAGCGCATCATCGGCACCAACATCCAGGGTGTTTTGGATGAATCTTTTGCGTGAGGTGGCTAGCAGAACCGGATAACCCATTTCATTGAGTAAACCGAGCGATGACATGAGCTTCAGATTTTCTGCGAGATCCTTCACAAAACCAATGCCCGGGTCCAGGATAATCTGATCTGCTTTTACACCGGATCCCAGCGCAATCTGTATGCTCTCCTGCAAATCGCTGACGACATCACTCAAATAATCGGTATAGTTTCGTTCCTGTCGATTATGCATCAGAATAACGGGACACCCCAGTGCTGCTGCCGTGCGTGCCATATCTGGATCTGCCTTGGCACCCCACACATCATTAATGATATGGGCACCGGCTAGAATAGCTTGACGCGCAACATCGGCCTTATACGTGTCTACCGATATTGGAATGTGCGGGGCTTGCTGATGCAATGCTTCGATAACCGGAATGATCCGGCTCAGCTCTTCATCGGCGCCCACTACATTTGAACCTGGCCGTGTGGACTCCCCGCCGATATCAATCAGGTCCGCCCCGTCCTCCATCATCTGCATGGCATGAGCAACCGCCCGCTCCACGTTGGTATACCGACCACCATCCGAGAATGAGTCAGGTGTGACGTTAAGAATGCCCATAATCTGTGTTCTTGCACCCAGCTTCAACTCAGCTGGCCCCCATGCATAGTTCCGTTCATAGATGACAGGTGTAAGTGTCATGAAGTATACCCCGCTTTCTGCCGGTACATACCCAGAAGGACTGTTGTAACCGGGCCTATATGTCCGTTGCTGATTATCGTTACGACTCCGTCCTGATCCCGCAGAGTCGTAACCGGAACCAGTTCGGCAACCGAGCCTGTTAGAAATATTTCATCTGCTTGCAGGAGATCCTGCCAGGCAGCTAACGTTTCTATGCAAGGAATGCCTTGCTCCGTGGCGATCTCAAGCACCACGGCTCTCGTGATGCCAGGCAGGATGCCGGTTGAGAGTGCTGGCGTGTAGAGCACATTTTCCCGTATCCAAAATACATTGCTGACAATACCCTCAGCGACATGCCCGTCACGGGTTAATTGTAGACCTTCTGCACTCTGTGCATCCTGCCCATACGCATTCAACTCCCGTTTCGCCAGAATGCTGTTCATATAATGCAGTGACTTGAATCGGACTTCACCTTCGGGCGTGTTGCGTGGTGTAGACAACCTTTGAAGCATTTTGCCACTTTCATATAAAGAGGGAGTGGGCTCAGGTAATGCTTTTGCCAGTAAAATATGATTTGGATTCGAATAATCACCAGAAGGTAAACCTAGCGGCGCTTCACCTGCGGATACCGTGTATCGGACGTATGCATCCTGAAGTCCGTTCGCCTGCATCAAACGTTGAATCCAATCTGTCACCTCTGCCGCGGTCGTTGTAAAAGGAATGCCCAGTTCTTCACACCCCGAAGCCATCCGCTCCAGATGCCGTTCCAGCAGAAAAGGGCTGCCTCGATAGGTCCGAAACGTCTCGAACAATCCAAGTCCGTACAAAAAGCCGTGATCCGTTACAGGAACCACGGCTGCCGCCATATTGACCAACTCTCCGTTTATCGCGGCATATTGCATATTATACCTTCACCTGTTGGGACAGGAAGTTGCGAAGCATCTGATGCCCATGGTCTGTAATAATGGATTCCGGGTGGAATTGAACCCCTTCAATCGCATATTCTTTGTGACGCAAACCCATAATTTCACCTTCAGCTGTCTCCGCTGTAATCTCCAGGCAGTCCGGCAGACTGCTGCGCTCTACAATGAGGGAGTGATAACGGGTAGCTGTAAACGGGGATGGCAATCCGGCAAATACGGATGTTCCATTATGGTGCATCTCGGATGTTTTGCCGTGCATCATGCGCTCTGCACGAATGACATTGCCCCCAAACGCTTGTCCAATGGACTGATGCCCCAGACATACACCAAAGATCGGAATGCTTCCCTTGAAATGCTCGATGACTGCCAGGCTAATACCTGCTTCATTCGGTGTACAAGGACCCGGAGAGATCAGAATATGATCAGGTGCCAGTGTCTCTATGCCTGCCAAATCAATCTCGTCGTTGCGGCGAACTTCCACCGTCTCACCCAGTTCACCCAGATATTGAACCAGGTTGTACGTGAAGGAATCGTAATTATCGATAACCAGTATCATATGCCTGCTCCTCCTCATCTTCCGTCAATCAAGTGACGGTTGCTTCGTTTTATTTTTTAATGGCTTCGGCTCGCTCTACTTGTTCCTGTTCCATAACTCTGCTTGCTTCTGCCTCTTCGCTGTAATTCACAGCTCTCATCATCGCCCTTGCCTTGTTGCGACATTCCTTGTATTCCCGATATGGATCGGAATCAATGACAATGCCTGCACCGGCCTGTACATAACCAATACCATCCTTAATGGCAAGTGTACGAATGACGATGTTCAATTCCATATTTCCACTGTAATCCATCCACCCGATGGAACCCGTATAAGGTCCACGACGCACAGGCTCAAGCTCCTCGATAATCTCCATGGTGCGGACTTTGGGCGCTCCGGTAATCGTTCCACCCGGGAATGTCGCAGCAATCACATCAAATACGGATAACCCTTCTGCCAGTCTGCCTTCCACCTGGGAAACGAGATGCATGACATGGGAATACTTCTCGATGGTCATCAATTCAGGCACATGAACCGAACCGTAGGCTGCAATCCGTCCAATATCATTACGTTCCAGATCGACGAGCATAATATGCTCCGCCCGTTCCTTCTCACTGCCCAGCAGTTCATCCGCCATAGCCTTATCCTCTGCCTCATCACGGCCCCTTCTTCGGGTTCCTGCGATGGGACGTGCACTGACTTTCCCGTTCTCCACTTTGACCAGCAGCTCGGGAGATCCGCTTACCAGTTGAAAATCTGGACTACGAAGCATACCCATATACGGTGATGGATTCACGAGGCGCAACCATTCATAAATATGCTCAGCGCTCGAATGAAGCCGTTTTTCCTGTCTCAAGGACAGATTCACCTGGAACACATCGCCCTGTCTGATATATTCCTGTACTGTGCGTACAGCCTGTTCAAATTCCTCCTGTGGGAAGGAGGTTGCCCACCCTTCGGATTCCCTGTTCGCATCTTCAGGCTGCGGTGTACGATTGACCTGCTTGTTGCGGCGTTCCAGTGCCTGCATTTGTTCCTCGGCCTGTGCAACCCCCATTATATGAAGCCATCGTTGCTGCATCGCTATCGCCCGCGCTTCGGCTACTGCATATAGACCACGCACATCGGTTTCGTTCGGATTAGGCTCTACAGCCAGATGAACCATGCAGAAAAGTGCCTGTTGCTGATGGTCATACGCCCATATTTCTTCAAAACGCATCCACCAATAATCCGGCAGAGCCGGGTTATCTTCAGCCAAGGCTGGAAGCTTCTCCAACGATCTCGCTACATCATAGCTGAGATAACCTGCGTATCCACCCCCAAAGTCTGGAGCCCCAGTAACCTTAGGCGCACGATAAGGGGCTGTCCATCTCTTCAATACATCAAGCGGCTTGCCGCTGTCCATCGAGGTGGTTTCTTCCGGTACATCACGAATAACCGCTTCCTGACCCTTCCCGGAAATAACGGAAACGGGGTCTAGTCCCAGAAAAGTATATCTTCCGCCTTTGCCATTCTCCAACACCATTGCGTAGGGTGACGCCTGTTCCCAGGCTGCCTCCCAAGATAACGGTAAACCGCCATGATACGGCCCCTCATCCGACTTGGTGATATAGGGCATCATGGTCCAGCCTTGCTCAGCCCACTCCATCCAGTCGGCGTATGTTGTCATCAGGTGTGTCATTGCGGTTTGCCGCCCTCCATCTGTCGCTAGTTCTATTGTCTGATAGTATACTAAAGCGCCGCTCCTTTTAAAAGCATTACACCAAAAATCCTCCATACCCGTCAGCGGGCAAGGAGGATTGGTTTTGTCATTTGTAGGTTTAGCCTTCGAAGTTGTAAAGCGGTGTGCTGAGGTAACGTTCACCGTTACTTGGCACGATTACAACAACGCGTTTGCCTGCACCCAGCTGTTTGGCAACCTGGAGACCTGCACGGATCGCTGCACCGGAAGAAATACCGGACAGGATGCCCTCTTCCTTCGCTACCTGACGAGCCGTCTCGAATGCATCATCATTCTCAATGTGGATGATCTCATCATAAATTTCTTGGTCGAGGATCTCAGGAATAAAGTTGGCACCAATTCCTTGGATCTTATGAGGTCCTGGTTTGCCGCCTGCGAGAATTGGCGAAGCTGCTGGCTCAACTGCAACAATTTTAATACCAGGGAAAGCTTCTTTCAGCACTTCGCCTGTACCTGTAATTGTTCCGCCTGTACCAATTCCGGCAATGAACGCATCCAACGTACCGCCCACAGACTGGATTGCATCAACAATTTCAGGGCCAGTCGTTTCACGGTGAATCTTCACGTTGGCTTTATTTTTAAATTGCTCAGCCATGAAATAGGATGGGTTTTCTTTCAGCAGTTCTTCGGCTTTTTTAACAGCACCGTTCATACCTTCAGCTCCAGGTGTAAGCACAAGCTCAGCACCGTACGCACGAAGCAAGTTGCGACGCTCCAAGCTCATGGTCTCAGGCATTACAATAACGGACTTGTAGCCTTTGGCTGCAGCCACCATCGCGAGTCCAATTCCCGTGTTACCACTTGTTGCTTCGATAATGGTATCACCTGGTTTCAACTTGCCTTCTTTTTCCGCTTCTTCCACAATGCTAATTGCGATACGATCTTTCACGCTTGAACCTGGATTCTGATACTCCAGCTTCACGAATACTTCAGCACTGCCTTCAGGTACGATACGGTTCAGACGAACAAGCGGAGTACCTCCGATGAGTTCTGTTACGTTATTAACTACTTTAGCCATATGAATGCCCTCCTTAGTGGATGAATAAAACTTGAGTCCTGTTAACTATACTTGTGCGGCCGATAGCCTCTGGGATGTTATAGAAGAACTGCGGAAATCCTGCTGCTCCCATCCCTTACTGCTAATATTTCAAGACAGGGTGAAGGTTTCCGTAAGTTTCTTTGTTCAAAAGTAAAGCTTTTATATCCGAGTAAACGAGTAGGTATTTATTATTTTCATCTTATCAACGTTAACCCTTATTGTCAATATGAGTACTCAAAAAAATACTCTGCCTTCGGCCCTAAGACCGCAGACAGAGTATTTTTATCAAGATGCTGCAGAGCGAGACCATATTCCCATAAAATTTCAGGAGGCAGGAATCTCGGACAGGATTACGGCTTCATACTTGTTACGCAGCATTTGTTCGACCTGTGGCAAGGGATCCGCCTGACTCAGAGCCAGCTGCATTCGAATCTCCTCACGGACCTCTTCGGCCGA
Organism: Paenibacillus sp. FSL R5-0517; assembly: GCF_037974355.1. Classification (NCBI taxonomy): domain Bacteria; kingdom Bacillati; phylum Bacillota; class Bacilli; order Caryophanales; family Paenibacillaceae; genus Paenibacillus; species Paenibacillus sp. FSL R5-0517. Next base: position 72,406 of record NZ_CP150235.1, on the reverse strand, counting down.
TTGCACCTGTTGTTCTTCTTTATCATTGAGTCTGATAATCGCATAGCCCTCTTCCACTTGAACTGGACCACCAATATTACCTATATCCAGTCCGGCAGCGAGTTGAAGAATTTCTTCGGACTGGAATGGATCATTCCGCTCAATCCAGCCCAGCCTGCCACCAGCATCACGAGAGAAGCTGTCTGTCGATTGCCTGCGGGCAGCTTCTTCAAAGTCTTCCCCCTTCTCCAACGCATCCAGTAAGGAATCGGCTTCCTCTTCTTCCTTCACTACGATAATGGACAAGTCATATTTCTCGGGGGAAACGTAGTCCTCACGGTGTTCAGTCCAGTAATGCTCAATATCTGCATCCTTGATCTGTATGCCGATCGTTGCGATTTTCTCCAACAGCAGCCTGTAGCCGGCTTCCAATTCAAGCTCCTGTTTCGACAGGCCCAATTGAGACTTCATTTCGTCATAATACGCTTTCTCCGAATCGTACCCATCCATCGCGGCCGCGAGCTCCCTTGCAATCTCTTGGGGAGTGACGATCAGCTTGCGTTCAATTGCTTCGGCATATACCGCTTTACGGTTTAACATCTGGAGTAATAACTCACTGCCGTAACGTCTTTTCAGCGCATCGGTCCACTCTTTATCCGTGATAACTTCTCCGTTGATCGTCGCTACGGTGCTTCCTTCTTCCGTATTGGCATCATGGGATGCATCTGCCTCGTCTTTGCCCTGTCTGAGACCATGCATAGCCATCACCGTACCCATGACCAGCATGCCCAGCGTCAAGACAATGACAGCCGTCCACAACCCTTTTTCCTGTCTTGTCATTCCGCATCCCGTCCCCGCATAGATCAGTTCTTGGCTTGCTCTAGGATGGTCTCAAGTTGTTCTTTATTAAAGTCATAAGCTTCATTACAGAATTGGCAAACTACTTCAGCTTGGCCCTCTTCTTCAATTAATTGTTCCATCTCCGTTTGGCCCAGGCTGATTAGCGTCTTCTCTACCCGCTCACGTGAACACTCACAGCTAAAATGAATATCCAACCCTTCCATTACTTGTACATCTGGCAACAATCGGCGAAGCAACTCTTCCAATTCAAGCCCCTGCTCCAGTAAAGTCGTCACTGGCGGCAATGCACTAATAGCATTTTCGATCGCCGTGATCTCTTGGTCTGTCAATCCCGGCAACAGCTGCATAATGAATCCGCCTGCGACAATAACGGAATTATCCGTATCAACGAGCACGCCAACGCCTACAGCAGAAGGTGTTTGCTCCGATTGAGCAAAATAGTACGTGAAGTCTTCACCCAGTTCTCCTGAAATAATAGGTACACTGCCACGATATGGCTCTTTCAATCCCAGGTCTTTCGTTATGTTAATGAAACCTTCCGTTCCAACCGCACCGGCAACGTCCAGTTTCCCCACACTGTTGCTTGGCAGATGTACATGTGGATTAGAAACATATCCTCGTACTTCGCCTTTGGCATTGGCATCGGCTACAATCTGTCCAATTGGACCATCGCCGTTGACTTGTACCGTTAACTTCTCTTCACCTTTGAGCATTGCACCCATAATGGCTGCAGTTGTAACCGTACGCCCCATGGCAGCTGTAGCCGTGGGAAACGTATCATGTCTTCTGCGTAGTTCCTCAACCAGTTCCGTAGTCTGGATAGCAAAGGCTCTTACCTTTCCATTCATTGCTGTACCACGAATTAACCGGTCATGCTTGTTGTTGTTTTCCAAGTCATTCAGCCTCCTTTGGCGTATCGCCATAATAGTCGTAACACAGAAAAAACGGCACAACACTTAAGCTGTAATCTCAGCCCGCTGTATGCCGTCTCTATGCTCACCTTTCCCGGTTCCGCTCATATATAATACGCAGCCCTTCAAGCGTAAGCAGCGGATCAACTTCCTCTATACTACGGGTTTCTTCTGCGATAAGTGTAGCGAGACCACCTGTCGCGATAACTCTGGGTTTCGCACCCATCTCTTCGCGAATGCGTTCTACAATACCGTCTACCTGCCCTGCATAGCCAAATATAATACCTGCTTGCATGGCATGAATAGTATTACGGCCAATGACCTTTTTAGGTTTCTCCAGCTCTATACGAGGCAGCTTGGATGCCCGCTCATAGAGGGCTTCCGTGGCGATCTGAATGCCAGGTACAATAGCTCCACCCAGGTAGTGACCTTTCTCGTCAATACAGTCAAAGGTCGTTGCGGTACCGAAATCGACCACGACGAGAGGGCCGCCATATTTCTCAACGGCCGCTACTGCATTCACAATACGATCTGCACCCACTTCACGAGGGTTCTCATATCGCAAGTTCAAGCCGGTTTTAATGCCGGGCCCGACGAGTAAAGCTTTTTTGCCTACATATTTCTCACACATCGCTTCGATGACATTCACCAGTGGCGGAACCACAGATGAGATGATGACACCTTCGATGTCACTTGCCCTGATACCCGACATATGAAATAAATTATAAATCAATACGCCGTATTCATCCACTGTTGACTGACGGGATGTACTCAGACGAAAGTGGTGCAGCAATTCCCGGCCTTGATATACGCCGAGCACCATATTGCTGTTCCCCACGTCTACAACTAGAATCAAAGAGGTTCACCCCTCTTTCTTTTCATTTAAATCCAGGCTGATATCCAGGCTCTCAAAAGAATAGGTTAACCTGCCAACCGAGATTACATCCACACCACTCTCAGCAATACCACGAATGGTCTGGAGGGATACGTTACCGGATGCTTCAACCTTCACATGAGGAGCCTGTTCACGAATAAGCTCAACCGCTTCACGCATCCGCTCTGGATGCATGTTATCCAGCATAATGATATCTGCCCCGGCTTGCAAGGCTTCTCTCACCTGCTCCAGATTTTCAGTCTCCACTTCAATCGTCATCGTATGTGGAATAACGGTTCGCGCACGCTGTACCGCCTCGGTGATTCCGCCTGCACCCTTGATGTGGTTATCCTTAATCATAACGGCATCGTACAGTCCAAATCGATGATTCGCTCCGCCACCCACGCGCACTGCGTATTTCTCAAGTAATCGGTGACCCGGCGTTGTCTTACGTGTATCCACAAGTCTGGTCTCAAGTCCATCCAGCAGATCAACGTAAGCACGCGTACGCGTAGCAATCCCGGACATACGTTGCAGCAAGTTGAGTGCCAGTCGTTCCCCCGTAAGTAGCGAGTGTGTACTTCCCTCTACCTCGGCTAAAATTGTGCCGTGGGTAACCTTGTCTCCGTCTGTTACCTTCGGTGTAAAAACAAGATCAGGATCAACGATCTGAAATACAAGTTCAGCCACAGTCATGCCTGCAATAATACCATTGTCTTTGGCGTGTATAATAGCCTTGGATTGGTTGCCTGCTGGGATCGTCACACTCGTTGTAACGTCACCTGCACCGACATCTTCACGAAGCCAGTTTTTGATTGATTCGATAAGCCCTTCATTATATCCGTTCAGTATCATGACATCAATTCCTCCACAATCGCTTGTTCTCGCTGCTGCAGACTATGCTTCTGCCACACCATATCATCACGTACCGGGAAATCCTCACGATAGTGAGCCCCCCGACTCTCCTCGCGGTGTAATGCGCCACCGGTAACTAACCAGGCACAGGTCAGAAGATTGGCATACTCCAACTCTTCCTTATGAGTAAGTGTCTGATCAAAAAACTGCAATTCCTGTTGCAGCTTCTCCATGGCCTTCCGCAGGTCCTCACCTTTTCGGCGCAAGCCTACCTGACGAACCATCATTTTCTGTAATCGTAAGCGTCTTTCGGATACCGGCTTTTGCTCTTCCATGATCTTGTTGATCTTGCTATTCATGCCCGCAGATGAAGGCGCACCCGCTCTTCCTTGTAATGAACCAAGCGGAGGAAGAGATTGAATACGCTCAACAATTCTCCGGCCAAATACAATCGCTTCTGATAAGGAGTTGCTTGCCAGTCGGTTAGCTCCATGCACTCCTGTAGAAGATACCTCGCCACAAGCAAATAATCGGGAGATGCTGCTCTCTCCACTTAAATCCGTTTTCACGCCACCCATCATGTAATGGGCAGCAGGTGCAACGGGAATCCAGTCGGTTGTCATGTCCAATCCATAACGCATACAAGTCTCATATATGGTAGGAAACCGGTGCTTGATCATCTCTGGCTGTTCATGCGTAATGTCCAAATACACGAACGTACTGTTGGTGGACTCCATCTCACTAACAATCGCTCGTGCCACGATATCGCGTGGGGCCAGTTCAAGCTGGACATGATAACGATCCATGAAACGTTCGCCCTTCACATTGCGCAAGTATGCTCCTTCACCACGTACGGCTTCTGACACAAGGAAACGCGGGGCCCCCGGGTAACAAAGAGAGGTGGGGTGGAATTGGATAAATTCCATGTCACGCACGATAGCCCCAGCCCGGTAGGCCATTGCTACACCATCGGCAGTAGCTACATCCGGGTTCGTTGTGTATCGGTATAGTTGCCCTGCCCCGCCAGAGCAAAGAACGGTTGCCTGTGCTTTCACGAACACTTGCGATCCGTCATCCTTTTGAACCAGTGCGCCAATGCATTCCCCTCGCTCTGTAATCAGGTCAACAACAAAATGCTCATCCCATACTTCAATCCCGGGATGCTCATTCACTTCGACAGCAAGTGCACGTACAATCTCATATCCCGTGGCATCCCCGTTGGCATGCAAAATACGGCGGTGGCTATGCGCACCTTCCTGCGTCAATGCCAACTCGCCGTTCTCCAGATCAAACAAAGTACCCAGACGAATCAGTTCCTTCACTCCGTCCGGACCCTCATTCACCAATACCTCTACCGCCTCGGAGCGGCATAAGCCCGCTCCTGCAACAAGTGTGTCCTGCAAGTGGTAAGCAGGTGAATCATCCTCAGCAATAACCGCAGCGATTCCTCCCTGCGCATATCTGGTGTTACTTTCAAGTAATGACTTCTTCGTGATCATTAATACACGTTGTTGTTCACTGGCCTTAATAGCAGTAAACAAGCCAGCAATCCCTGAGCCTATAACCAGTACATCCGTCTCTACCAAGGGTAGCGCAGACAGATCAAAATCAACTAAATATTGCGGTATCATGTTATTCACCTGTCTTGGAGCAAGAGTAGCGCATCCTATTTTACCAACAACATGCGCTCTAGTGATTCTCTGGCTTTGTCGGCAACAGCCGGTGGCACGTAGATCTGCGGCTTCATCGTTTCCAGGCATTTCACCAGTTTCTTCAAGTTGTTCACCTTCATATTGGGACATACGAGGAACTTGGTAGCAAAGTGGAACTGTTTATCCGGACTGTCCAGACGAAGCTGATATCCTGTGCCATCTTCGGTACCTACGATAAATTCCTTCGCTGATGAATTTTTGCAATACTCCAGAATAGCTGTTGTGCTGCCCACAAAATCACCCATTTCCACAACTTCAGGGCGACACTCTGGATGAACAACAAACTCTGCATTTGGATGCTTAGCTCTCATCTCCACCACATCCTTGACTGTGAGCATATCATGCGTGTTGCAGTAACCTTCCCAGATAATCATTTTTTTGTCTGTATGCTGCTGCACGTAATGTCCCAGGTTTTTATCAGGTACCCAGATAATCTCGTCGGAATCCACCGATTGAATAACCCGAACTGCATTCGCTGAAGTACAACAGATGTCAGTCTCAGCCTTAATCTCAGCCGAGGAATTGATATAAGTAACCACCTTGGCGTTAGGGTGTTGTGCTTTCAATTTGCGTAGTCCATCCACGTTCACCATATCTGCCATCGGGCAGCCCGCACGTTCATCCGGAATAATAACTGTTTTGTTCGGCGCCAGAATTTTAGCGCTTTCACCCATAAAATGAACACCACAGAAAACAATTACATCGGCATCGGTTTGTGCTGCCTTCTGGGCTAACAAAAACGAATCTCCACGGAAGTCAGCAACCTCCTGTACCTCGTCACGTTGATAATAATGGGCAAGAATAATGGCATTCCGTTCCTTCTTCAATTCCATCAGCCGCTCACGCAGCTCGCGGTTCATCTCAGCCTTGCGCTCTAAAGCCAGAGCTTCCACCTGTGATCCTCTCCTTTATCGGGACAGCGTCATACGCTGTTTCGTAGGGCCATCCTAAGTCGTTAATGTCGCTTGAGAAACGAATCACAAGCGGTTTAACAACTAATCTACACAACGTTCACGACTCTGTCAATAAATGAAAAAGGCCCGGTACAGCACCTTAACCACCTGTTTGCTAACTGGTTCGCCATCTAACTCCCGTTTATCTGTATCTATCCCCTTTTAAAATAATGGACAAAAAAAGAGAGCCCAAGGGCTCTCCTGATTTCACCTGCTGGCGTAGCCAGATGTATTATTCATTAAGACGTTGGCTTCGTTCCGCCATCATCCGGGTTATTGTTATTACCTTTTTCCAGATTCGGAGACTCGTTTGGAATATCTCCTGCTGGTGGCTCAGGCGTTTCATCTTTACCTTGAATACGGACACGCACATCACCGATGTTGTCGATGATTGGCTCTCCGCCTTCAGTTGGTGTGCCTTCACCATCATTGTCGTTCTCTGCTTTTGGAGTTAAGGAACCTGTTTCGATCAATTGCTTGATCTGATCCATTTCCAAAGTCTCTACCTCAAGCAAAGTTTGAGCGATCAGATGCATCTCTTTTGAATGTTTAACAAGCAAGTCCTTACATTTCTCATAACATTCATTGATAAAGCGTTGCATTTCCTGATCAATCTCATACGCAATGGAATCCGAGTAATTCTGTTCATGACCGATATCCCGACCAAGGAATACCTGTCCTTGTGAACTTCCGAATTGCATAGGTCCCAATTTCTCACTCATTCCGTATTCCATAACCATGCTGCGAACAATACCTGTCGCTTGCTGGAAGTCACTGTATGCACCAGTACCAATCTCTCCGATGAACAATTCTTCAGCTACACGACCTCCGAGAAGTCCGGTTACTTTATCCAACAGTTCCTGCTTGGTAACCAGCATACGGTCTTCTTTTGGCAACATGATTACATATCCACCCGCACGTCCGCGCGGGATAATGGTCACTTTATGTACCATATCAGCATGTTCCAGGAAGTATCCTACAATGGTATGGCCTGCTTCGTGATAAGCAACGATTCGTTTCTCACGATCACTGATGACACGGCTTTTCTTCTCCGTACCAACGATGACACGGTCAATCGCTTCGTCAACTTCTTTCATGGAAATATCTTTACGATTACGACGTGCTGCTAGCAATGCCGCTTCGTTCAAGAGATTCTCCAAATCTGCACCAGAGAAACCTGTTGTACGTTTCGCGATAATATCCATCTTCACGTCTTTAGTCAGTGGTTTATTACGGGAATGTACTTTCAAGACAGCTTCACGACCTTTTACATCAGGGCGGTCAACCGTAATTTGACGGTCAAAACGTCCTGGACGCAGCAAGGCAGGGTCCAAAATATCTGCACGGTTCGTTGCAGCTACGATGATAATACCTTCGTTAGCTCCGAAACCGTCCATTTCAACGAGCAACTGGTTAAGTGTTTGCTCACGCTCATCGTGACCACCACCAAGACCAGCACCACGCTGACGTCCTACAGCATCAATCTCATCGATAAAGATGATACATGGCGCATTTTTCTTTGCATTTTCAAACAAATCACGTACACGTGATGCACCGACACCGACAAACATTTCCACGAAGTCGGAACCTGAAATACTGAAGAATGGTACACCCGCTTCACCGGCTACCGCACGAGCGAGCAACGTTTTACCTGTACCTGGAGGACCTACGAGCAATACGCCCTTAGGAATCCGTGCACCTACTGCTGCGAATTTACGAGGGTCCTTGAGGAAGTCTACAACCTCAACAAGTTCCTGTTTCTCTTCGTCAGCACCCGCAACATCTTCAAATGTAACCCGCTTCTTCTCTTCGTTATAGAGACGAGCACGGCTTTTACCAAAGTTCATTACTTTACCGCCGCCGCCTTGAGCCTGATTAAACAGGAAGAAGAACAGCAGGAACATAATGATCAAAGGGATAAAGGAAGTCAGCAACGTCAACCAGATGCTGTCACCTTTCATTGGCTCCTGATGATATTGGAAATTGTTAGTTTCACTTGCAGCTACAAGCTCACTAATTGCCTCATCCGTAGGAGGAATATACGTTGAGAAATTTTCTGATTTGGCGCCATCTGGTGCCTTCTTGTATTGACCGGTCACGAGATACGTTTGACCGTTGAATTGAACCGTCAATTCAGAGACATTGTTGGCTTTGATCGCTGCACGCAACTGATCATATCTAGGATTATCGGTGGCTTCGCCGCCATTGCTGACGAACTGGACTATCCCCACCACAACTAAAAAAAGAATCAAATAAAAACCAGAATTCCGGATGAACCGATTCATCCCCTACCTCCTCTCGAGACACTTTAATTATTTTAACATAGCCCGACATGGCTTCTCAACAGAAGCCAAGAACAGCTCAAGGCTTGGGTCGGGCAGGATATTAGCTACTATAGACTTCCGGCTTCAAAATCCCGATATAGGGCAGGTTCCGGTACTTCTCCGCAAAATCCAAACCGTAACCAACGATGAACGCGTCAGGAATGTCAAAGCCTGTGTAATGAGCTTCCAACTCAACTTTACGGCCTGAAGGCTTGTCGAACAGCGTAACCACACGCACCGATTCGGCACCGCGGTTTTCTAACAGTTCAATCAGATAGCTGAGTGTAAGTCCGCTGTCGATAATATCTTCGACAATCAAAACTTCCCGTCCTTCAACGGACACATCCAGATCCTTAATGATTTTGACAACACCTGATGACTTGGTGGAAGCGCCGTAACTGGATACCGCCATAAAATCCATTTCAACAGGTACCGTTATGTTTTTAACCAAATCAGCCATAAATATAAACGCACCCTTGAGCACACAAATGACCAAAGGATTGCGGTTTGCATATTCGGCACTTAGTGTTGCACCTAATTCCTTGACTTTACTCTGAATTTCTTCTTCACTGATCAATACTTCTTGAATGTCGTTCTGCAACTGTGCGAACCTCCTAAGTTATACTATGAAAGCCTTACCTGAACCATAACCACTACCCCTGAATCGCTGAATCGCCTACAGTCATGTACAGGATTGCGGAAGTGCCCTCCCTGACAGGAGCCACACTGGACCGTCGAACACCCGGTAACCAGATGATATGACCTGCTCCATCACATACCACAGGAATACGTGGACGGACAGATGGGGGGATTTTCTCATCGATGAAAATATTTTTCACCTTTTTGCTTCCGTTTAATCCCATTACTTTCATGGTATCTCCAGGTAACCGTGAACGCACAACCAGCGGCATAAGCAGTTGATCCGCATCAAACGCGGCTTGATCCGCCGATTCTGGTACATGATAGTCCTCGGGACTCACCGTCATCAACCGAATATATCGATTAATTGGGGTGAGTGAAAGCTCATAAGTTCCACTCCATTGCGCAAGACGATACTCGTAAGATTGATCCTGTACGTCCGTCCGTATGCCGAAAGAAATCAGATTATACTCCCGAGTGCAGGCGAGTGTCTGTCCTATATCCAGGCTCCAGGTCGTCACATCGGTCTCCATGACCTTGTGTCGAATGGTTTCTATACGGGTAAAGTCGACAAAATCACTGTCCAAAGGCAGATAATTCAATATTAGTTTAATCAACCTTCGTTGTAAAGCGACATGTAACTTCAAGAAGGAAGGCACCTCAAAGGTTTGCCTTCCGCCGTTCACCTGCACTAGACACCTGTATGTGTCATATGCACTCTGCTCCATGAAATCGTCTTCATCACCCACAATTTCGGCAAGCCGATTCAATGACGGCGTGAGTTGTCCATTATACTGCCCCAAAAAAGGAAGCACATCCAAGCGAATGGCATTACGCCGATATTTACGCAGGGTGTTGCTTTCATCATTAAAATACATAAAACCCTGGGTATTACAAGCTTCTACAAGGTCTGTCTTGTTTATACGAAGGCATGGACGAATAAGTTCCACATTTTTTTCTCGCCTTTTAAACTTCATTCCTGAGAGTCCCGACAAGCCGGTTCCACGAAGCAAATGAAGCATGACTGTCTCCGCCTGATCATCCGCATGATGTGCCAAAGCGATGCTTGCGGCATTATACTTGGTAGCTACTTCATGTAGAAAAGCATACCGCTTGTTGCGGGCAGCCTCCTGTGGTCCTTGACCCGTCAGCTCCATATATGAAGGAACATCGGCCTTGGTCCATTCAAATGCAATGCCAAGCTGCTGTGCCAGTTCCATCATTTTGTCGGCTTCATCATCCGATTCGGGACGGAAACCATGATGCACATGCGCACAGATCAATTCAAGCGGGACATGCCGCTTGCTGATCTCGTGCATGATATGCAAAAAAGCCACCGAGTCCGGCCCGCCCGATACTGCGACGACAATCCGATCCCCGGGAACCCATAACTGATGCTCTTCCGCTGCATCCAGCACGTTCTTCACCAGCATGTTCCAGCGTAAAGCCTCCATACCTGTTCCTCATTCCTTGCGTTATGTATATGCACTCTCACAGATCAGAAACGCAGTGCATAGATGAGCACTCCAATAAGTAATATCACAGATACAGCGAATGCGTTCTTAAGCCAGCGCGGTGTTGTACTTTTGGAACGACGGCGTAGAGGCGTGGGACGAGCCATCATTTCCTTCCACGCTTGTGCCGCATGACCTGCATCACGAAACTGACCTCGTAGTGCCTGAATCGTCCAATTGCGAAAAGGACCCAGTCGTTCACTGCGCTCCACCAGCGCTACGAGCTGATTCACACTTCGCAGTTGTGGTAATCCTTCTGCTGCCAGTGCCTTGAGCGCGTCTGCTTCAAGTACATGAATCAACAATAATGCAAATGCAAACACATCATAGGTACCATCGGCTGTACGGCTGCCTGCATTCCAGAAGCCCCGATCATACCATTCGGTGAACTGCTTGACGCTTCGACCAATAGACGTAACTCCGCCGTAGTCGATCAGTTCTACCTGCCCATAATCGGATACCAGCACATTCTGAGGTTTGAGATCACCAAACACCCATCCTGCCTGATGCAATTGTGCCAGCTTCTGCAAGAGCCTAAGTCCCACCAGAAGTGTCCAGTCTGTCCCCTGACGCCGAATGAAGTGATGAAGAGCCTCACCTCTAACGTAACGCATCACATAAAAGGGAATATCCCGGCCACGAACGGCATAATCATCCACATCTTTAAGATAGGAAGGAATGCCGCTCTGCCGAAGGGCTTCATGATTACGCTGTAGTTGAAAAGATTTGAGCACATTGACTTCCGATTGTAGATCTACCGGATCAAATCCCATTTTTAGCGCGTAGTGTTTGCCATTTTCACCCCGTTGGACAAGAAAAACGATGCCATTGGCTCCTTTGCCCAGTAGCTTCCGAATCGTGTAACGACTGCGATTCCATTTCCCTGTAACCACTGTTCCTGGCGGGAAAGAGGCGTCAGACAACGTTGTCACCGAGCATCCCTTCTCTTTCAATGCGATAGTTCCCTTCTATTTCCTGCTGTTCCTCCAGTGTACCATAACGGTAAAAATCAATCACCTTCTGAATTGCAGGACCTGTCGGTGTTGCGCCCTTCATCTGCAACCTTCCAAACAGGGACCGAACACGGCCTGGATCCGTTGTCCAGTCAATATCCATTACCGCATCTTCTCCACTGTGTCGTCCCGGGAAATGAAATACGGAAAGCTTGCTCTGACCTACACGCGCCTGCAAACTCAACATTAAATCGCGAATGCCCTCTTCAACCGCTGCCAGTTTGGGCTTCATGCTGGCACTGACGTCTATTAGCAATATCACCTGTAAGGCTGTAGTTTCAGCCATGTCATCCATCACTTCCACGACCCGGGCGCGTTGTGCAGGCTCCAGATCGGTTACCGTTTTGGGCTCCTTCTCCCCCAAAATTTGTGTTAACTCTCTATTAACCGCCTGCTGAATAGTCTGAACCACCGTTTTCCTTGTCATCATCTGCATGGTATGGGCAAGCTGCCGTGTACCTACGATTTGGCTGATTCCACCTCCGGCTCTGGCAATATCCTCAATCTCCCGACTGCCCAATTCACCAATGGTTCCATAATCAATCACGCCAACTACATTAACCGTAATGCCCTCTTCCTGTGCTTCGGCCGCTGCCAGCACCGGACTTGGTCCTACATTGGAACAACCGTCGGTGATCAATAAGATTTGCTTCATCCGATATCCCTCCGTTATTCGTTACTCTCCAACTCTATGACTAGCATTGCCAGATTGAAGAGACTTCAAACAGAAGAATATGCAATTAGCTGACGGTCCGTGGTCGCTCCATCCGATTAATGCCGGGCACACGCAGTGTGGCCCATTCAGGACGGAAATGCTCTACTTTTCCAACAACGACGGTCATATCATCCAGAATTTCATGCTGCTGATATCTTATGACACTTTCAAGCAGGCAATCGGCCAAATCTTGTGGATCGTCTGTATCAATCTCTTGAATGAGCCGTTTCATCCATAGCTCTTTGTTAACAGCATACCCCGGTGCATCATAGATGCCATCCGTCATCATAATGAGGATATCACCTGGTTGTAGCTGTACCGTCACCAAATCCACTTCAATATCTTTAATAATACCGATTGGCAAATTGCTGGCTGAAACCTGAATAACCTCCTGTCCACGTTTGATAAAGCTTGGCGTTGATCCGATTTTCATAAACGTTGTCTCTGCCGTATACTCATCAATCAGCGCCATATCGACTGTGGCATACATCTCTTCAGGGGAGCGCAGCATCAGAACGGAATTCACGGATTTGATCGCCAGTTTCTCGTCCATGCCTGACTGTAGCAACTGCTCCAGTATGTTCAGTGCCGCGCTACTCTCCATGCGAGCCCGTTCTCCATTGCCCATTCCATCACTGAGTGCAACCGCGAATGTACCGTTTCCTAACTCAACTGTGCTAAAGCTGTCGCCTGACATCACATCTCCCCCTTTGGCAGCAGCAGCAACACCGGTGGTTACCTCGAACGTTTTGGCTGAACCAAACGTAACAGTCGCCAGTCCCTGGCGAGGGTCGGTCATTGTCTCATGCAAGACGGCGATATGTTCGTCCAGTACATCCGAGATCAGCGGAGCGATCATTTTCCGGCACTCATCGAATCCCCGTGTATATGCATGTACGATCTCAATTTCCACATTGCCCGCTTCCAGATTGATGATCTCAATAGAGTGAATGGACAGGCCCAGTGACTCCAGTGCATCCCGAATCTGTTCCTCCTGTTGCACCATCTCCTCACTTTCCCGCTGAATTTCTTTGGCCAGGTCCTCCATGACCTGAGATACACCGGACAATTGCTCTGCAACCAGCTGCCGGCTATCAATAATCTGGCGTTTCCACTGCATGTTATGTTGATGCAGCCCGTATTGGGCACGCATGACTTCAAGTACCTCTTCCGGCTTCGAACACACCCTGTTCCATTCCACTGGAATCTGCTTACCTGAAATCTCCGGGTTCCCTTCAATGGTACTCATCACATCGGTCATGTATTTGTAGGTCTGAATAAACTTGGCATCCCAACATTGCGTACGCTTGAAGCAGCTTGCACATGTGCCCTCGGCAACCGCATTCATGAAATGATCCATTCCACCTTCTTTCTGTACTGGCTCGCCCGCACCGGACATCTGATCAAAGCTGCGTGACAATTGACGGAATACCTGCGAGAAGCGAGTGACCCGTTCTGCTGTGATATCCCTAATCCGCTTGGCATACTCATGCTGGGATTTGGTATGGTCCTGCGTACCTGGTACATATTTCGATATCGCCGTCATCAAGCTCTTAGGTGTCAACATAAACAGAACGATAGCCGCACATGTCTCCCATAATGAATTCATCACATCACCTGGCCCACCCAAGTAGATGGATAGAATGGACGAACCTAGCAGCATGCCCAGTGCAACCCCCGCACGTTTACCCTCTCGAAGCATCCCTGCCAGCATCCCGGCAAAAGCAAGCAGGCTCATCTGATACACCGCTGACATGTCAGCCAGACTCAGAATCAATCCAGTAATGACCCCAACTGAGGCTCCGAGGGGGGCTCCGCCCACCAGCGCAAAGATTAATATAAGATAACGGGAGAGCATATGCTCGACGGATAAGGATTGAATGGTCCACCCCACAGCTCCCGTCATAACGGATGCGAGCAATATAATCAGGCAGAGGATCTCCTCGTTCTTCAGGCTGAACTTTTTTTTGCGGTAGGTGAAGATCGGTATGGCTTGTATGAAAACAAGGGTAAGCACGAAGCTTAGTACCGAATCCATCGTGAGCATCAGCATAGCGTACCAGCTGAAGGATGGCCCGATCACAACCGCGAATAATTTGACCATAAATGTAGTGGTAAACACCATCGTCGGCGCATAAGATAATTCAGCACGATCATATGACTCCAGACCGCGGAAGAGCAGATAAAAGATGGCGATCTCTGATGCAACAATGAGTGGTACGGGAAACGGTGCAAAGAGACTACCTGCGAGTAGAGCGGCGCCTACCGGAATTATGTAATCCCTGCGCATGAAAGCAATTACGGCGAAGTACGCAATGGCAAAAGGAGATAACTCATTCAGGATCATCGCCTTTCCGAGTAGAAATCCCATAAACGTAAGCAGCAGTACCCATTTGCGGGAAGCCACCATTTGGACAGCCTTGCGGGAGCCAAGCCAATGTTTCAGACGTACAGACAACTCCTCCCGAGCTTCCGTACCACCTTTACCTGCTTTCATTCCCGGAAATTGAATGACATTCCACTTTTCCATCATCCTCAAGGCACCCCATTCGATTAATTTGAATTTTCGTGTTTCGTTCTCGATGGTTCTGATTATAGATAGAATAGAAGACGTAGTTTGTCAGAATAGGTGGGCAGGGTCCAAAAAGTTTACGACAAAAGAAACGAACCTGGCGCGGTGGAGCAAAACCCCCGGCCTTATTGTGGTTTCTGTCCTTCCCTTACTTCATTCCGACAAAGGCAATGTCTGATTTTGAACTGGAGATGCTTTGGTCTCGCCATCATTTGAGCAGGATAGCTGTGGAATGCCACGGAAACCTGTCGGTAAAAAATGGTAGACGACAAATGTTCTTATGGTTCCATTTTGTCGTGCAGAAAAACTGGGGATATGGAGATTCACTTTACAAAAAAAGCTATTCCGCTCTTATCTGTGAAAGTCATCTGTGAAAGAAATGCAAAAAAACCGTTAGCCCAAGGGCTAACGGTTTTACTTATATGTTTAGATCAGGTTGTGACAGATTACACACGCTTGGCTCCGCGGCCTCCACGTTTGCCTTCTGTGTTCTTCTTAAGCGAAGAGATCCGCTCTTCACTATCTTTCAGGAAGCGTGACATTTTATCCTCAAATGAAGGTTTGCCTGCTGCGGGCTTGAAAGAACGGCCTCCGCGGTCACCACGGTTAAATCCACCGCCGCCGCCACCACGACCTTGGCCACCACTTGGACCTCCGCCGCTGAATCGTTCGCGATCTCCTCCACTGCGTTCCGGTCTAGGAGCTCTCGGGGGTCTGGATTGTGTTTGTTGCTCAACCGGTTTGTCAACAGCTTGCTTAATGGAAAGTCCGATCTTGCCATCCTTGTCAACGTTGATAACCTTCACTGTAACGAGGTCATTCAGCTTCAGGTGGTCGTTGACATCTTTGACGTAATTGTCGGCGATTTCCGAGATGTGAACGAGACCCGTGACACCTCCTGACAGATCCACAAATGCTCCAAAATGCGTGATTCCTGTCACCTTGCCCTCTAACTTGGTGCCCACTTCAATTGCCATAGAATAAAATGATCCTCCCTTAAAAATATACAACCCGATTTTTTGAATGCCAAAATCAATGCTGCGCTAATGTAATTATACCTTATGCCGTAAACCAAGGTCAACTGAACACTACCCCATCAGAGAGCCTATTTTTTCCGGTTTAACGGCTTCAGACACACGGATAACAAACCTAGCTCGGTAATGGACCGAATTCCATCAGTTCCCTGACTCTTCAACCTGGATTGGCGTTTCCTCAGGAAGATAATATCCTTTTTTCCGTGCCAGCTGTCCTATGTATTCAGGGTCATTCAACCGGCTGACTTCGTACTTCAACTGTTCCAGCTTCTTCAACGTATCTGCCTTTGAAGCTTGCTGAGTAGCCAGCTGAGAACTCTTGTCCGAAATTTGTGCATTCTGCACAAGGAATGTATATCCTGCCCATATTACAAATACAATCATAAACGTCATCCAAAGCATGAGGCGCCTTTTTGCACCGGCAGATTTTCCTTGGTTAGTTGGAGCCTTTGATCTGCCCACAGGTGTTTTACCCATTACGGACCTCCTTAAAACCAGCGTTTCCATATCGCTGCAATTCTTGTACCCACACGGATCATGAAGCATGGCGTTACCCAATATTTCAGGAGCGGCCTAAACATCCAGCGGAACAACTTGCCGAAAGGTACCAAACATTGCAGTACCAGCCTGCCCAGGAATAATAGTATCGCAATTACAAAACCGAATAATACGCGAATGAACTTATAAATTCCTTTAGCCGGCATAACGATCAGGATGTTAAGGATATGTCCACACCAATGAATCAGCGTTCTTGCGAGTTTAATTAACATTACCACAAAACGCTGGGTTGTAACACTTAAAAGCCAAAAATAGAAACAAACCCCTATAATCAGCCCCAAAAAGACATAAAACCGCAACTGTCCGTGGTTTCCGGCGTATAGCATCCGAAAAACGAACAGCGCGGAAGCAACCCAATACAACAGATCGAGCGTGTGAATACTCCATCTCGGAAACCGCAGCTGTCCGGACAGTACCCGGTAACTGTCGTAGGCCATTCCCATCACGACCCCCGAAGTAAGCATCCACATCAATGTGATCCATTGAGTATCCGGACTCATCGGAACATCTTGCCGAACAGGCCTTTACTATTCTTGTTCTGGGAACCGGGGTCCAGATATTGCAGAGAGCTAACTGTGCCTTCAATGGATAAGAGACCTTCCTCCAGGCTCAGGTTTTTGATATGTAAATTGTGCCCCCGGATGGTCAGATGCCCAAGTTCAGTCTGCAGCAAAAATTCCTCACTGTCGAAGCTCTCCACGTTGGAGACACCCGTCAGATCCAGCAGTTTCCGATTCTGCATGCTCAGATGATGCTGTTTGGCCTTACCGTGCTCAACCATGGCATGTACCCCTCCTTCTTACACCTAGCTTATGGATGTGGAGGTCGGAATAGAACCAGCGTTGTTGAACAAATAACCCGGCTTCCAGTAAAAACAAAAACGCCCTTCCCTGTGACAGGAGGACGTTTCGATTCAACTTGCATTGAATGCATGTTCATACCAGATGTACTGTTACCAGTTCATCCCGTTATCCTTGGCGATCGGCTCTTCCTTCACCAAGGTGTAGAGGCTGCTCGCCTCATCCTTCTTGGTACTCTCGGCAATTCGTTCCACCTTCACGGTGACCAGTTTCTGACCGAACTGAACCGTCAGCTCATCGCCCACTTTGACATTGGCGCTGGGCTTTGCTTCACGTCCGTTCACCAGAACACGTCCCTGTTCAGAGACGTCCTTGGCCACAGTGCGGCGTTTGATTAGCCGGGAGACCTTCAGGAATTTATCAAGACGCATTATTTTACGGCTTCTTTAAGTTTGTTGCCTGCTTTGAATGCAGGAACAGTGGACTCAGGAATCACGATTTCATTCCCTGTTTGTGGGTTACGTCCGGTACGACCGGAACGTTTGCGGGTCTCAAAAGTGCCAAAGCCGATCAATTGTACTTTGTCTCCGCTGGCAAGTGCATCTGTAATTTCTCCCAAAAAGCCGTTCAATACGGACTCAACGTCTTTTTTAGTCAAACCACTTTTGGTTGAAATGTTGTTAATCAGATCTGTTTTGTTCATTTTTAAAAGCCTCCCAAATTGAAAAAAAAGTATCTGCGATCCCTGACAATACATTGATTGCCGCTGATTCGCGTTAGGTCACTACACATGTATTCTGGCTTGGCATCTGAAATCCTGCCTTGGTCCGCGACTTTTTTAGCTTTTTTGTCGATGGTCGGCAGGGAACAGTCTAAGACCAGTACCCGAAACTATCCATGACTAAACATCAATCCAGTCATTACAGCTGAACACATGTTCGTATTATCATAACATACTGCATAGAATGATGGAATAAGGCTAATAGGTATTTTCCAGAAAATTGAACCCGTTATAATCCTGCCTTCTTCGCTTCCTGCCAGAATTGCTCCATCTCTTCCACATTGCTATCTGCTGGTGTTCTTCCCTGTTCATGAAGACGCTCCTCAATATATTGGAAACGCCCAATGAATTTGCGGTTCGTCGCAGCAAGTGCCTCTTCCGGGTCCGTATCGATGAATCTTGCAACGTTCGCGGCTGCGAATAATAAATCACCCAGTTCGAGCTTCCGTTCTTCCGCAGACTGGCCTTGTTGCACCGCTTCTTTCAACTCTGCGAGTTCTTCCTCGATCTTGGCAAACACACCGTCAACATCATCCCAGTCAAAGCCAACTTTGGCTGCTTTCTTCTGTAACTTGTATCCCTTCATCAGCGCAGGCAAGTCACGCGGTATACCATCCAGCACGGAAACCTTCTGCTGATCCTGACCTTTGCGCTTCTTCTCCTCTGCTTTCATCTGTTCCCAGTTCTGAAGAGCTTCATTCGCATCTTCTGCCTGATGTTCGCCAAAAACATGGGGATGACGGAAGATTAGCTTATCATTCAACCCTTCGATGACATCATAGACATTAAATGTGCCCACTTCTTCTTCCATCTGGGAATGCAATAAAATCTGCAGCAGCAGATCACCCAACTCTTCTTTCATATGGTCAGGGTCATCCTCATCGATTGTCTCAATGACTTCATAGGTCTCTTCAATCAGGTTTTTGCGAATGGACTGATGCGTCTGTTCCTGATCCCATGGACAGCCACCCGGGCTGCGAAGAATATTCACGATCTCATGCAAACGTGCGAAGGATCGGCGACGCAGGGCATCATCGGTGTTCTTCGGTACATAGATCAGTGACAGATTGCCGTACCCTTCGATCCGGTCCAGTTCGTGTAGCGGAATTTTGTGAATGATCTCTTGGCCCTGTACACCCAGTGCATGACCGACAAATACGGGATAGTCATCCGGGTAAACTTCCATCAGGCACAGCTTCACGTCCGAAGCAGTGAACACATCATAGACTTGTCCGATCAACGTATGTAGCTGTGGTTGTACCAGTTCTGTATTCAAGCTGCTGGCATCCAGGAGTTGAAAGCCTTCAATAGGATCAAATCCAAGCCGTATAAAGGCTTCGTCCAGAAAGCTTTCTCCACCCATTACACGTAGTGAAATGCCCATTTGCGGACAGCGTTCTTTGAGCAGTCGCACACTGGCTTCTGCCACCATGGGATGACCGGGTACGGCATACACAATCTCCGTTCCAGCCTCACCCTTGCGAGCAGCCTCGATCAATTGGTTCGCGATCTCATCATACACCTCGGGGAAGGAGGACTTCGCCTCATAGATCGCATCAAACGAGGTCATCTCCAGCCCCTCTTGCTTCAGATCATTCAATACAGGATGATCCAGGGTACGTACATACAGCGTAGCTGCATGTTTCATTTTTTTGATAATACCTACGGTCAGTTGGTCTGCATCTCCTGATCCAAGACCCACTACGGTTAAAGCTGCACTCATTACGTAAACCTCCATCCGGACTATCCTGCCCAGGCTCACTCATTCAGCGTGCCTGATCAGGACTAATTACACGTATTATACCAGAATCATTCGATATCCTATAATTGCATATTGGCTGTGCTGAATGCAGAAGCACCTTGAGCATGAAGCTAGCGCAGCACACGCAGTCTGTGCAGCAGCTTGGCCAGGCGAGGCCCCAGCTTGGGCACAGCCGCCAGCTCCGCTGCGGTCAGAAGCCCTGTCCGGGCCGCCGCCAGCAAGAACACGGCCGAGCCTGCGGCGATGCCCAGCAGGCTCACGCCCATTGCGGCCAGCCTGCGGTCGGCCGCGATACCCATGCCGCCGAGTACCGCTTCGGCGGCCAAGGCCATGCCTACCGCCGCCAGACTCATGGCGGCGATCACCAGCGCCGGCTTCGCCAGGACGGCGCCAGGGGCAGGGCGCAGGGCGACAAGTCGCGCCAGCAGCGCCACATTCAGGCCAGCCGCCAGCATGTAGGCGACTGCGCCTGCCATGGCCGCGCCGCTGATGCCCAGCGCCGGCACAAGCGTAACGTTCAGCAACGCCTTGACGCCTGCAGCGGCCAGCATGCTGAACGCGGGTGCGCGCACGGCGCCGAGGCCTTGCAGCAGCGCCGCCGCAATAATGCTGACGGTGCTGCCCGCAGCCGTCAGCGCCATGTACCGCAGTGCTTCGGTGCCTGCGGCATCTCCGTACAGCATGCGGTTAATCGGCTCCGCCAGCACCGCGAGACCCGCGGATGCCGCCAGGCCGATCAACCAGAACCAGCGCAGCGCGAGGCCTGCTTGCTGCCGAACGGCTTCTGGCCCGCCCTTTAACCGGGCTTCCGCCATCGCCGGAATAAACAGCACAGACAGTGACGTAGCCAGCATCGTCACCAGTTGAACTAGCGGCAATCCGCGGTTGTAGATGCCGAAGGAAACCATCGACTGGAGTTCATCCAATCCTTCTCCCCGCAAAAGCCGTGGCACGGTGAAGGTGTCCACCAGATTCATCAGTGGTACGGCAAGCGACCCGAGACAGACCGGAATGGCGTACATGAGCAGCATCCTGATCCATTCGGCATTGGATCGAGATTGGTCTGCCAGAGCGGGGTTTATGGAACTCACCGTTTTCATCTGTGGCGTAACCGATCTATTCTCCTGATGCTCTTGATGCTCATGAGAATCTGATCCAACCTCTCTGCCGTTACTTATTCTTCCCAAATCCAATGGTCCGGTTCCCACTTCCCTACGTTTCCGCCGATGACGGACCATGTACCCTAACATCGTTAACAGTCCGACCATTCCGCCAGCAACGGAGCCCATCATGGCTCCAGCGGCAATCGTCTCAAGCGAAGCGTCTCGTCTCATCAACCATACAAGCAGAACAATCATGACGGTGACACGTATCGTCTGCTCCACCACTTGCGATACCGCTGTTGGGACCATCTGCTGTAACCCCTGAAAATATCCACGCAGTCCGGTCATCACCGGAACGAACAACAACGCCCATGAAGCTGCACGAATCGAAGGAACGACATGTCGGTTGCCAATCATGTCAGCGATTAGCGGCGCGCCTGCATACATCAAGAGCGCCATAACAAGTCCTATTCCCCCGAGCAGCACGGAAGATAACCGGATAATCCTTCTGCTCTCGTCCTGTCTCCCCAGTGCATTTTGCTCTGCTACGAATTTGGATACGGCCAGGGGCAGCCCGGCAGCAGCAAGCGTAACAATGAGCATATATAACGGATACACCGTATTGTAAATGCCAAAAACACCGTCTCCCCCCAGATTCTGCAACGGAATCTTTTGAAAAGCACCAATGATTTTGGAGATAATGGCGGCAAGCCCAAGAACAAATGCACCCTGTAGTAGCCTCGAGCCTGTAGACGGCTGTTTCATAAGTCCCTCCTGCATAATCCGTTTAAGCATACCTTGTTATTATACCTGCCTGAGGGCATACAGACTAACTCTGCACCATGACACCCGTCTCGATCAACTCCTTTCCCTTAAAACGCAAAAACTCCCGCATGCCCATATCAGGGCACCAGGAGTTGATTCGCTATCTATTGTTCCATTTGCTTGCCAAGGAAACCAGCAGCTGTCTCGGACATCTTCACTTCCATCTGAGACATCTTCACCGATTCATCCTTATTGAACAGGATAACCGTTCCGATGGGGTCACCACCTGAAATAATCGGCGCAATAACAAATGATGATAACGTCTCGTCATGATCTTTGCTAAGCTCATAGGAACCGTTGTTTGTTTCCAAAATGGTCTTTCTGTTTTCCATACAGCCCTCTAACAGTTGACCTACCTGCTTGTCCAGATACTCTTTCTTGGAGCCCCCTGCCACCGTGATAATGGTATCCCGGTCGGAGATCATGGTTACATGACCTGTACTCTCATACAGGGATTCTGCATATTCTTTGGCAAAATCACCAAGTTCGCCAATTGGCGAATATTTTTTAAGAATAACTTCTCCATCACGATCCACGAAAATTTCCAGTGGATCACCTTCACGAATACGTAACGTACGGCGAATTTCTTTTGGAATGACCACACGACCAAGGTCATCTATACGGCGGACAATACCAGTAGCTTTCATTTCACATGTTGCCCCACTTTCTCGAGAAGATTTTTCAACTACTGTTCCTTAATGGGTAGAGGAAAGTCCCAGAACGTTTAGTGTGATATCTTGACCATAGTATTCATCTGTTCCCATTTCCTTATACATGCTTTGGAGAATATAGTTGTGTAACTTTTGAAGAAGGCGACCATATACCCATACGCCTTGTATATAGACAGGAAGAAGCAAGAAGGAGGTCCTAAGTCCTCCCCTTGCTTCTCTGTATGGTTGTCCATATTTACGTAGTACAAGGCATTCATTCGGGCAAATTTAACCCTGAACGTGTGCTAACAGCCATGTTTATTCGCTTATTTACTGCTTGTACCTTCATCTGTCTTTGCATCTTTATCTGTTCCAGTCGTACCTTGGTCAGTCTTGGTATCTGTGCCTGTGGAGTCATCCGTTTTTGGTTCGGTTGTTTTCTCTCCTTCAGTTCCTGTACCCGTTGTACCCTCAGTCGTACCCTCAGTTGTGCCTTCTTCAGCTTTTTCTGTTTTTGGCAGTTTGACTTCTTTTACGATTTTGTCCAATTCATTTTGCATGAACGTATCGATCTCAGCAGCTGCCAATTGGCTCTTCAGACTTTCTTTTTGCTCAGCTGTCAATTTGGTGAAGTCCGCTTCAGTACGAGCTTCCACTTTCATGATGTGGTAACCATACTCTGTCTCCACCGGATCACTGATTTTGTTCAGTGGCAATGTTTTGGCAGCTTCCTTGAATGCCTCTACCCAAGTGGATACCGGTGTATTTTCATACAGTCCACCATCAGGTACCGACTTAGTATCGTCAGAGTACTCCTTCACCACTCCAGCAAAGTCCGCTCCACCATCCAACTTGGCTTTTACTTCTTTTGCAATTTTCAGTGCATCTTCTTTTTTACGCTCTTTTTGTGTTTTGGAATCTGTAAATCCAATCAACACGTGGCGAACGGAAGCTGTTGTGAACTGATCTTTGTTTTTCTCAAACTCAGCCTTGATTGCATCGTCCGTAACGCCTGTTTCTTTGTCTTTAATCACTGTCATGATTCGAGTCATATAGTCTTTAATGTTATCGTCTGTCAAATTCTGAGCTTTGAGCATTTCTGTCCATTGATCTGCCTGAACAGAAGCTTTCATTTTATCGAATTGCTCGGTTGCCGCTTTGGAACCTGCTGTTTTGGCTTCCTCACTTGCTTTGCCACTCAGATATTCATAAGCAACTTCCTGTTTCACCAAATACTCTTTGAAATCGTCCATATCCATCATTTGTGCATACTCCGGATAGAGGAATTTCATGACACGTTGCTCCATGTCGAATTCATTGGCTGTAATGGTACCACCTTCATACGTTGCGACTACAGCACTCGTATCCGTCGATTCAGGTGTTTTTGCTTCTTCCTTCTTGCCACATGCAGCAAGCAGTGATAAGGAAAGTACTGCAACCATACTCACTGACAGTACTTTTCCTACTTTTTTATACTTTGGTAACATCTTTTAGTTCCCCCTTTGATTTAAAAGCCGTCTTCATGGATTCCAGAATTTTCTCTACCAGCTCCATCAGTTGCTTATCCCCAAGCCCCTTGCCTTTAGCGTGAATCAGCATATGGGGTCCTTGTTCAAATTGTACACGTCTTTCGAACTGATTTCCAATGTGCGCGATTTTCGAGAGTTCAAAGGCATGTTCACGCCCCTCATAGAACTTCACGGTAATGTCCTCACCACGTTGGGAAATGGATTCAATACCGTAAATTTTGCCGTATACTTTCATCCGCGCAACAGCCAGCAAGTTAATAACGGCCTCCGGAAGATCACCGAACCGGTCAACCAATTCGTCTTCCAACTCCATCGCATCATCGAAGGATGCAATGACCGCCACTTTTTTGTAGATCTCAATCTTCTGAATACTGTCATAAATATAATCGGACGGCAAGTAGGCATCGATACTGAGATCCAGGGTTGTGTTCCACTGGTCGGAAGGTACCGGTTCTTCGCCAAGCATCGTAACTTTGCGTTTGTTGATCTCTTCCGCAAGCATCTGGGAATACAGATCGAACCCGACAGAAGCGATGAAGCCATGTTGCTCTGCTCCTAGCAGATTTCCTGCACCACGGATCGACAAGTCACGCATGGCGATTTTGAATCCTGAACCCAGTTCGGTAAATTCTTTGATGGATTGCAGACGCTTCTCAGCAACTTCCGTAAGTACTTTGTCCCGTTGGTACGTAAAATAGGCATACGCAATACGGTTGGAACGACCCACACGTCCGCGCAGCTGATACAGCTGGGAGAGCCCCATTTTATCTGCATCATGTACGATTAGTGTATTTACGTTCGGAATATCTACCCCGGTCTCAATGATACTTGTGCTCACAAGCACGTCATATTCACCATCCAGGAAGTCCAGAATCGTCTTCTCCAGCTCTGTTTCCGACATCTGACCATGTCCCACACCAACCTTGGCTTCAGGCACAAGTTCAGAAATCTCAGCAGCCATCTCCTGAATTCCCTGAACACGGTTGTAGAGGTAATACACTTGCCCGCCACGGGCAAGCTCACGTTCAATGGCTTCACGAACAAGCGCCTGGCTGTGTTCAACGACATAGGTCTGTACCGGGAAACGATTCTCTGGCGGAGTCTCAATAACGGACAGATCACGCACACCCAGCATGGACATATGAAGCGTACGCGGAATCGGCGTTGCCGTTAGCGTCAGCACGTCCACATTGGTTTTCAGCTTCTTCAGTTTCTCCTTATGGGTTACTCCGAAGCGCTGTTCTTCATCAACAATGAGCAGTCCCAGGTCCTTGAACACCAGATCCTGCGACAGCAATCGATGCGTTCCGATGACAATATCTACTGTGCCTGCCTTGATGCCTTTGGCAGTTTCATTCTGCTCTTTACGGGAGCGGAACCGGCTAAGCACATGGATGTTGAACGGATAACCGGAGAACCGCTCACGGAACGTCTCAAAATGCTGCTGTGCCAAAATGGTTGTCGGAACGAGTACAGCCACCTGTTTGCCTTCAATAGCTGCTTTAAATGCAGCCCGAATAGCCACCTCGGTTTTGCCGTAACCTACATCCCCACACAATAAACGGTCCATTGGACGGTTTTGTTCCATGTCCTTCTTGATTTCTTCGATCGCACGCACCTGATCACGTGTCTCATCGTAAGGGAACATGTCCTCAAACTCCTGCTGTTCTGCAGAATCCTTGTCGAATCCAAACCCTTTGGAGGTCTGACGCTCTGCATACAGCTTGATCAGATCATCAGCAATATCCTGTACGGATGTACGGACCTTATTTTTAACCCGTGTCCACTCATTGCCGCCCAGCTTGTATATTTTCGGTTCTTTTTCTTCGGAACCCACATACTTCTGAATCAGATCGATCTGCTCAATAGGTACAGACAGTTTGTCTCCACCTGCATAGAGAATATGCATGTAGTCCTTATGAATGCCGCCAACCTCGAGGGTGCCGATCCCAAGGTACTTACCAATCCCGTGGTTCTGGTGAACGACATAATCGCCCACTTTTAGCTCGCTGTAAGATTTAATCCGTTCAGCATTGTCTACATTGCGAATCGGTTTGCGTACTTTACGCTGTTTTTGCGAGAACATCTCGCCCTCGGTCACGACAGCCAAATGAATGGACGGCATTTCAAATCCCGTTTGCAAGTTACCGATCATCATCTCTGGCTCTGGAATATCATAATCCATAAGTACCCGGCGCATCCGCTCGAGTCGCTCCTCACCGTTCGCCAGCATGAGCACTTGAACTCCGGCCTTCTGCCAGCGCTCCATCTCTGCCTTCAGTACGTTCATCTGTCCATGGAAATCCTGCATGCCACGACTGATGAAGTTCAGAATGTTCTGTGGTTGGGTGTGTGGAACTTGACGCAAAAAGATCGACATAAACAGCGTCTGGAATGGACGCTCATACAAGAGTTCATCACCGTCTGCGGATAATGGAAGATCCGGAAGTGTTTTTCCGTTTTGCATCAAATGCAGGTTCCACTCCGATTCATCACGGTCCAGCTGTTTCGATGTCTCCGATAATCTCGCAGGCTCATCAAGGACCAGCAGGGTATCTTCTGGCATATAGTCGTAAATCGTTTTATTCTCCGGATAGAGCGGAGAAATATATTTATACATTTCAGAGAAATACACGTGCTCGCGCAAAAGCTCGATCTCCCGGTGAATTTCTTCACGAAGACGCAGCTTCGCCTGCCGATCCGTCATTTTCTCCAGCTGTAGCTCCAGCAAAAGAGCAGCCGCGTCGGCAGCTTTTTCCATCCGTTCACGGTCTGCAATTAACTCCTTGCATGGCAAAACCGTAATCTCTTCAATTCGTTCAATTGAACGCTGATCGGCTGGGTCAAATGTCCGAATGGAATCGATTTCGTCATCAAATAACTCCACTCGATATGCGATCGATGAAGTAACCGGATAGAAGTCGATAATCCCTCCGCGTACACTCATCTCACCACGAGATTCCACGCGCTCCACACGCTCATATCCGAGCTTTACCATCTCCAGCAGGAAAGAGTCCAGTTGAAGTGTGTTGCCCTGTTTAATCAAAATCCGAGCATTGGCCATCACTTCCGGAAGCGGAACATAACGTCTTACCCCGGAAAAAGGAATAACAACAACGCCCCTGAATCCCTGGGCGCAG
Organism: Paenibacillus sp. FSL R5-0517; assembly: GCF_037974355.1. Lineage (NCBI taxonomy): Bacteria > Bacillati > Bacillota > Bacilli > Caryophanales > Paenibacillaceae > Paenibacillus > Paenibacillus sp. FSL R5-0517. Next base: position 45,302 of record NZ_CP150235.1, on the reverse strand, counting down.
CGGACCAACACATCAATACGCTGACCCAATGTTTCCGGGCTGGAAACAGCGGCTTCAGCAGCGACAAGTTCGTTGGCAGGATAGATCAACACCCGATCGGGTGAAAGCGCTTCCTGTAAATCTTCTGCAATTTTTTGAGCTGAAAACATATTGTGCGTTACTACGAGCAATGGTCGGTTCATTTCCTGATGCAGAGCAGCCAGCATAATCTGACGCGCCGAGCCGGATAGACCCGAAACCAATTGTTCCTTCATGCCGGACTTGATTCCGGCTGTAATGGACCCGAAGTCCGGATCTTTGGAAAAAGCCTGTATAAGTGCTTGTAACAAAAGGGGCACCTCTCTTATAACTTACTTGATTATCTCACGCATACGCGTAGCATCACTATTAAAATGGATACAAATTCCTTTTTCTCCTGTTTCATCATAAAGGATTACTCGCAACATTGCCACATCTGTTGATGTGGCGGGGCCTGATTTGGAAATAGCAGTGGCTTTCATGCCAACTGAAAAGAAGCCTCAGCAGGCTGCCAAGGCTATAAAAGGTGGAGCGTTATTACGCAACCGCCCTCAACTGTCATTCGATCCTGCTACAGCGATGTCTATTGAAGCGGACTCGCGAGCAGGCTGAGCTCCGGATTGTGCTCCAGTGCTTCCTTACAATAATCACATGTAATCCGAACGGTAATGTCACCACCGGAATTATACGCTATTATATCCCTCCGCTCGTCGGGGGTCAAGAAATGAAAGCCGAGCTCTGCTTCCGTTATCCGGGCAGAATCGATTCGTCCGATAAAGGTACGGCAATGCCTACATACGTAATTCACTGACATGTTTATGCCTCCTGAACATGGTTTATACGTCCAGTATGTCCAGTATGGCTGAATCGAACCCGTCTTTTTGATCATTTTACCAGGTTGTTTTACAACATTATCCGTTAAACTTCGCCATCGTTTGTTCAAACGTATGAGTCAAGCTATGCTCCAAGGCATCACATGTTTGCTCAATGGTCTGATCAAGGGCTTCCTTTTCTTTCTTCATGAAAGTCGACAGTACATAATCGACAATGGCATGTCCTGGCTCAGGACGGGATATTCCCATGCGTACCCGGTTAAACTGCTGTGTACCGGTGTGCTGAATGATGGACTTGATCCCATTATGCCCGCCAGCACTGCCTTGATAACGCAATCTGACTTTGCCAATCTCAGTATCCATGTCGTCGTACACAACAATCAGATCTTCAAGACTAACTTTATAAAAATCCATATACGCCCGAACTGATTCACCAGATAGGTTCATATAAGTCATTGGTTTAATCAGCACGGTTTTCACACCGCCAATATGGCCTTCTCCAATCAGCGCCTTACATTTACTCTGTGTAATGGAGATACTATGACGATCAGCCAACCGGTCGAGTGCCATAAAACCGATATTATGACGGGTTTTGGCATAGTTCGAGCCTGGATTTCCAAGTCCGACAATCCACTTCATCTTGTTCCCTCCTTCGGATTAGCCTGAGGTGAGGCATAGACTTCGAATGTTATATTTCATATAATATCAGGAAAGTAAAGTTACGATTTACTGTAGTATTCACAGTTAATATTTTATCAACCCAGGAAGGTGAGCGGGTTTTGCGCGAAGACAACGGACAACTGACTCAACATAGCGATTTTATCTATCATCTCGAATATCACGTACCTGTACAGGTATACGACCGCGACACCCATATTGAGATTGGACTCATCACCCGTTTTGATAATCAATTTGTCGAAATTGCCGATACACTTTTTCATCGGCGGCGTTTCCGATTTATCTCCCGCCCCGGGTATTAACCATATTAAGATGAACGAACCTTTTTACACTGGAACATTGCGTGTGCAGAGACATCTTGCGTTGTAAATGAGTAGTTCAACTTATATGGATTGACCAGGGTCTATTTTCACTTTTAATAAAACGGCACGCCGACAGGGGTTACATTTTCCATTGAACCGGAAAACGTAACCCCTCTACTACTTTATGCAGACGTCCTTATTCAATTTCAAACAGCTTGCTGATTGACAATTCCTCATGAACCCGGATAATGGCTTCTCCGAGCAAAGGCGCTACAGACAACACTTTGAGTTTGCTTGTCGGGTTAGCATGCGTAATTGGAATGGTATCCGTTACGATGACTTCCTTCAATGGTGCATTCTCCAAACGTTCCATCGCAGGTCCGGACAATACCGGGTGAGTACAGCACGCGTATACTTCTTTTACGCCGCCTTCCATCAGAGCATTCGCTCCCAGTACAATCGTTCCCGCCGTGTCAATAATGTCATCGATCAGAATGGCTGTTTTGCCCTCGATATTACCAATAATGTTCATCACTTCGCTCACATTTGGCTCAGGACGACGTTTATCGATAATCGCCAGGGGTGCATTCAGGAAATCAGCCAGTTTACGTGCACGCACTACGCCACCGTGGTCAGGCGACACAACAACCGGATTTTCGATCTGTTTCGACCGGAAATATTGAGCCAAAATCGGCACGCCGAGCAAATGGTCAACCGGAATGTCGAAGAATCCCTGAATCTGCATTGCATGCAAGTCCATCGCGATGACACGCGTTGCACCCGCTTTTTCAATCAGGTTAGCAACCAGTTTCGCTGTAATCGGGTCACGCGAACGCGCCTTGCGATCCTGTCTTGCATAGCCGTAGTAAGGTATAACAACGTTAATCGTCTTGGCAGATGCCCGTTTGAGTGCATCAATCATCACGAGCATTTCCATCAGGTTATCATTAACCGGCAAGCAAGTGGACTGCACGATGTAAACGTGACAGCCCCGAACACTCTCGGAGAGTTTCACTTGAATCTCGCCATCACTAAAGCTGGTCGTGTGGGATTCACCCATAGGGATCCCGATATAATCAGCAATTTGATGGGCAAGCTTGGGGTTAGAATTGCAAGTAAATATTTTTAATTTCGAATCAAAATAAGTCATAAAATAAAAACCCTCCGTGCTGGTTCATTGGAATCTATAAGCGTCTGCGACATGTCGGCACCTCCCGGATCTTCGGGAGGCAATCTTGTTATCAAAACCCCTTATTGGGGTTTGGCATTTTGTTTCTTGGCTTTGGCACGTCCGCGAATCTTCTCCGCATAACCAGGTTTATTCTCCTGACGTGGACGAGCAATGGCCAGATCATTCTCGGGAACGGAATGGGTAACGGTAGAGCCAGCAACGACATAAGCGCCTTTTCCTACCGTAATTGGTGCAATCAGATTGACGTTGCTACCTACGAAAGCATCATCTTCAATCGTCGTTACAGCCTTATTATAACCATCATAATTGACAGTTATTGCCCCGCATCCAACATTTACGTTTTTCCCTACTTTGGCATCCCCAATATAGCTGAGATGAGATACTTTGGAACCTTCGTCAATTGTAGCATTTTTCACTTCAACAAAGTCACCAATTTTTACGTTGCGACCCAGTTTAGTTCCTGGACGCAAATTAGCAAATGGACCAACCGTTGCATCAGAACCCACTTCGGCATTGGATAACACCGAATGTTTAATTGTAACTCCGTCCTGAATAACGCTGTCTTCCACATCTGCCTGAGGACCAATATGACATGCTTCGCCGATCGAAGTTGTGCCTTTGAGAATTGTCCCCGGATACAATACTGTATCTGCTCCAATCGTAACATCCGCTCCGATATATGTCGATGACGGATCAATGATTGTAACACCGTTCAACATATGACGTACAGCGAGACGTTCACGCATGAAGGCTTCTGCTTGCGAAAGTGCCAATCGATCGTTAACCCCGATGGATTCCGCGATGTCATCCGACATGTAAGCCTCAACCACATCTCCATCATTACGCAAAATGCCGATTACGTCTGTGAGATAATATTCTCCCTGAGCATTCTGGTTCGTTACTTTATCCAGCGCAGCGAACAATTTTGCATTATCGAAGCAGTATGTGCCTGTGTTAATCTCATTCACAGCATCTTCCTGTTCGTTGCAATCCTTTTGTTCTACGATCCGCTGTACGGAACCATCTTCTCCACGTATTACTCGGCCGTAGCCTTTGGGATTGTCCAACTGAGCCGTAAGTACTGTAGCTGCCGCCCCGCGACTCTCATTGTGATTCATCAGACCTTCCAATGTCTCACGAGTCACGAGCGGTGTATCCCCACAGACCACAATTGTGGATCCTGCTTCGCCGCCAAGCAAGGATTTAACTTGCTGTACTGCATGTCCTGTGCCCAGTTGTTCCGCCTGGAGTGCATACTCCGCCTTGGAACCTAAAAATGACTGCACCGCTTCGGCACCATGGCCGACAACTACCACACTGCGTTCAACGCCTGCGCTGAGTGCTGCATCCAGCACATGTCCAACCATAGGTTTACCGCATACGGGATGCAGTACTTTGTACAATTTTGACTTCATTCGTTTGCCTTGCCCTGCGGCAAGAACGATTGCCATTCGTTTCAAAGTTAACGACCTCCTGTTCTGAAAAACCCATTGAAATGCATTGCTTATCTATATCCAATGAGTATCGTTCAGCCGGCTTCACGCCGGTCTTGTTCATCGCCTGCTGTCTCTGTAATCACACGTAACAACGCGGACACCAACGAAATGTGACCTATATGTATACGCCGTGTACCTGCGAGCTTAACCGAATCCCAATGATTCCTAAGATGCCGCCCTGCCACCAAGCGCACGATGCGCTTTTTGTTCTCTGCTAATAAACTCAATACTGAATATATCTTATTCCGATCAAAAAGAAAAGAGAGCCATAAGACATGGCTCTCTTTTCCTTCGAACCCCAATAATGTTCTCAGGCACCTTCTTCAATGACTTCTTCCTCAGTTGCAGCACGATCGTATTCAGTCAGAACTGCTGCCTGAATCTTCTCACGCGTACCGGAAGAGATCGGGTGGGCGATATCACGGAACTCTCCATCAGGAGTGCGCTTGCTCGGCATAGCAACAAACATTCCGTTGTTACCATCAATGACACGAATGTCATGAACGACGAATTCGTTATCGATGGTAATGGATGCGATAGCCTTCATTCTCCCCTCCGAGTTAACACGGCGGAGTCTGACATCCGTAATTTGCATGTGTGTGTTCACCACCTTTTTCCATCAGAACTTGGTGTATAATTCCACACGGCATATACGAACTCCTTCTTTTTATAACCATAAAAATTTCCTAATTTCAGGAATTTTTTTATTTAATACACAATTCGACAACGTTAGTGCTAGGTCGATGGAAAAGACCCTTTAACGACATAACATTCGTCATCTTTCTACAGGTCAAAATAGTTGCCAGGCTTGACGGAAATCTGTCTGCTCTTGGCATCAACCGCTGTCAGCTTCGCGAGAGATACGTAATCGGTTAACAGCCGTTCTTCTGAATCTACAGAACCAGATTCCACCAGTACCCCTACCCCGGCAACTGTAGCATTAAACTCGGCCAAAAGATCGATCATTCCTTGCACCGTACCCCCAGCCTTCATGAAGTCATCCACAATAAGTACTCTGGAATGCTCACGCATCGCCCTACGAGACAGGGACATGGTATGCAGACTTTTATGGGACCCGGATACATAATTGATACTTACGGCCGATCCTTCTGTAGCCTGATGGTCCCTGCGTACGAGCACGACAGGCAGGTTGAGCTGGGCTCCGGTCGCATAAGCCAGTGGAATTCCTTTGGTTTCTACCGTCATTACCACATCAATATTCATATTGCCAAAGGCCGTTGCAAAGATCTTGCCGGCTTCATTCATCAATGCGGGCTGACCAAGCAAGTCGGACATGTACAGGTATTCTCCAGGCAAGATACGATCAGGTTGCGCGAGCTGGGTCGAGAGCCGTTCCGCAAATGCAAGTGCCAGTTCTCGGGATACCTTCGGAATCCACCTTACTCCCCCGGCTGCTCCAGCCAGTGTATGCAGTTCTCCTGAGCCACCTTCTTCGAACACTTCCTTGATAATCGCCAAATCTTCACTAATTGAAGACTTTGCGGCACCATAACGTTCGGCAAATGTGGTGAGCGGAATAACCGTATGCGGTCTGGACAATAAATATTGCGTCATTTCAACCAGCCTTGCGCTTCGTTTTAACTTCTTCACAGAGATCCATCCTCACGATCACGGAAACATCTAAATCCGAATAATTATTTAAAAATATACCACCTTTATACGTGTTTGTACATTATAAAAGCGAATTTCATGTCAACATACGTACAGCGTACACTTCTTTACAGAAACCACGCAGGCCATTGTATATCCGGGCAACCTTGGATTCTTTGGAGACCAGTCCAAATACCGTTGGACCACTACCGGACATCAACACACCGTCTGCGCCCAACCGAATCATGGCATCCTTCAGATGCTGAACTTCTGGATACAGCTTCAACGTTACATCTTCAAGCACATTGCCCATCTGGTCACAGACTTCCGTAAAGGATTGGTTGCGAATCGCCTGTTCCATTTTAGCCGCACTCGGATGACGAACAATCTTGTCACTGCGGAACCTTCCGTATACATCGGCTGTAGACACATTGATTGGAGGCTTGGCCAGAATTACCCAACATTGCGGCGGATTAGGAATAGGAGTCAACTTCTCACCACGGCCTGTAGCGAGTGCAGTCCCTCCTGTGATACAGAATGGAACATCCGAACCGAGTTCAGCTCCAAGCTCCTGCAGTTCGTGATCCGGTATATTCAATCGCCACAGACGGTTCAATCCACGCAGAGCTGCTGCTGCATCACTGCTGCCTCCGGCAAGGCCGGCTGCAACTGGAATCTTTTTATCCAGATGAATATGGACGCCCGTATGCACGTTATAGCGCTCCTTAATCAGCCTGGCTGCCTGGAAAGCCAGATTTTTCTCGTCCAGCGGGATATAACCCGCCTGACTGGAGATAAAAATGGTATCGCGCGGCAGCTCCGACATTTCAAGCCGATCAGCAAGATCGACCATGGTCATGATCATTTCAACTTCATGGAATCCATCGCTTCTTTTATGTAAAACGTCCAGCATCAAATTAATTTTAGCAGGCGCTTTTTCGTAAATTTTCAAGGCGTTCACCCGTCCTCACCTTTTCCCTAAGACAACTTAACATATTATATCAAAATGGGGCTGTCAAGTCATTTCTATTCCGCATCTAAGGGGAAAAAGCGGGGTTGTCCCTGACGGATTTCCCCGCTTTTCAGTCTGCTTTAACCGGATTAAGATTTGCGGGCAGCCTGCTCAGCAAGTTGAATGGCTCTTTTCACCATGTTTCCTGCATCCTTGGCTTTGATTCCACCCCAACCTTCCTGTTGGACCGTATCATAGAAGCCCAGGTCTTTCGCGAGCTCATTCTTCAGATCCTCTGACATGACACTTCTTCTTCTGCGACTCATGAACCATCCTCCTCCTAAGTATCCATCATAATGTGATGAGTTCATTCACGTTTTGGACATATTGCCATCAGACCAAATGAAGTTTCCTGTATTGCTTAAGAAACTGTCCCTTCACCTGTACATATAGTATGCCGCGACCGTTCCTCACTCATTCCTGCGTATGTATGGGTTACCTTAGAAGATAAATGGTTGATTTTGTAGACATAAAAAAGCGATCCACCCGTGAGGTGAATCGCCTGTACAACGATACTTACGTCTCCATATAGGAGCTATGCGTCTGGCTGCCCGGGTCAAAAACCATGACTTCCACCGATTCCGTAAGTATATCCGCATAACTATAAGATACTCGCTTGAAGGTTTCTTGCTCCTCATCAAGCTTAACAATAAAAACAGAAGGGTACGTTTCTTCCAATACACCCGTACGCTCAATGGTCTTACGGCGGCCACCATTAGCCCGCAGCATAATTTTCTGACCAATATGTGCATCGAGATTGCGTTTGATATCCAACAGCGTGTTTTTAGCCATTGTCGACGACCACCTCTTTTCTTGTCCATTATACCGGATTTTACAGTCATTGTCAAATCAAAACTAATTATTATATCAGCATCAAAAAGTTGTTGTCAATGAATTTTTTTGCAAACAAAAAAAGCCCCAAATTGGGACTTTAAATGGCCTGCATCAGACTGCCGACGGGTTCACTTTTAGCGTAGATAAATCATTCAGCCCCGGCAGACCTACCCGGTAGCTCCCCCGTGTCTCGACACCACCCACACCTTGGCTACCACTGATCGTATTGTGCAGAACATCATTCATGTTGACCGTTTCCCGTACCGATGTGAAGGAAGCCTTGGCTGCCACGTAGACCGGGTCAAGTGCATGAATGAGGATTCTGCCTGGAGAACTGGCAAAGTTCGCTCCAGCGCGCAGCAGTGCCTCAAAATGGGACTGACAGGCTCCTGCCACAATAGTGAGTGCATCCAGATGGCGTTCATATTGTCTGGCCACCTGAATGGCCGCCACAAAATTTTGCGAGTTCTTATAACTACCAAGACTATATAAGTCATAGGGCTGACGTGTCTTTAACACCCCATCATGACCCGTAATGACCACGATATCTGGACGTACTTTGGGTAATAAACGGTATAAGGTATCTGCCATTGCCGATTCATGAACGTATTGTCCCTCTGCGGGAACACGAAGTTGCTCATAGAGATCCATACTTTTTTTCAAATAGTTCGGATCACCATCCAGATGAAGCACCTTTCCCGGCATTTCAAAATAAGCCGGCTCCTGCTGAGCAGACCAGTCCTGTACCAGACCTTCACGATTCCGCTCAGCCTGTTCCATACGAATCTGTTGCAGGCGGGAAAGGGTCTGATGTGCTTTAATATGCGCCTGTCTGGTCTTGGCGCTTTGCGGTTCGTAAGGAACCTGTATCAAATCGTCCACTGGGGAATCGGCAAGCAGCCGGAACTCAGTCCCTTTAATGACCGCAGCATCCAACTGAAGGCCTTCCACCCGAAAAGTCACATCGCCGCCGTATGACTTCCGAACGACCAAGTCTCCGATATTCATCAACGTAATCACCTCTACCCCATCGTATGGGCAGAGACCCGGTTTGGTTCATTCGAATTTTATAATGCTGCGCGTACCCCTGCTTCCCACATTACGGTGCTGAGTGTAGCATACTCCTGCAGACTTAACGTCTCTCCGCGTCGGGATGGTTGGATACCTGCCTGCTCCAGCAGAATGTCTGCCTGTTCTCGGTTCTCCTTTGTGAAGAAACGAGCCTTCAGGTTGTTCGAGATTGTTTTTCTCCGCTGGGCAAAAGAAGCCTGTACCACTTCGAAGTAGTGTGCTTCATCGGGAATCTCAACTGGTGGTTGCTCACGCACCTTCAGCTTAATGACAGCTGATTCCACATTAGGTTGGGGAATGAAGACCGTCGGTGGCACAATACACACAAGCTCAGGAATACTGTAGTACTGAACTGCGATGCTCAGACTGCCGTAGTCTTTCGATCCCGGTGCAGCAGCCATGCGTTCAGCCACTTCTTTTTGGATCATGACAACAATGCTGTCCACTGGCAGCTTCTCTTCCAACAGTTTCATCATAATTGGAGTCGTTACATAATAAGGCAGGTTAGCCACAACACTGACTTTGTCCACCGATGCAAAATCGCTTTGGAACAGTTCAGCCAGATCAAGCTTCAGCACATCACCATGATGCACACGTACATTCGGATAAGGCTGCATCACTTCTCCCAGAATGGGAATCAAGCGCTGATCAATCTCTACGGCTGTGACAGGACCCGCTACCCGGGCCAATCGTTCCGTAAGGGCTCCAATACCCGGTCCGATCTCTAAAGCGCCCTTGGACTCGTCCAAATCGGCTGCATTAACAATTTTGTTCAGTATATTTTGATCGATCAAAAAGTTCTGACCTAGACTTTTCTTAAATGAGAATCCGTGTCTTTGAATAATTTCTTTGGTTCGCTTGGGCGTTGCAATTTCTATCGTCTCTTCCATATCCTTCATATGCTCACAATCCTTCACGTTCAATTTGCGCTAATGCTGTAGAGAACTCTTCCCGTGTAATCTGAAATACACCGAGACGTTTGTGGAACTGCTTACCGTTACAATATCCGATACCCAGCAGATTGCCCATCTCCATGCGACGTGCAGCAGCCTGCGGATGCACAATAAGTCCTGCCGCGATCAGGTCCTCCCAATCGATCAGGCTAGGAGCGCCTTCGTATGAAGTATGTACACGTGCCAGAGCATGACGGATTGCCTCCGGTGAGGCATTCTCCACCCCAATATCCCCTTTGCGTGTGGCATCGGCTTCCGGAATGAAAGCATGTTTGCAACCAGGCACCTTATTCGCAATGATTTTACGAATGCGTTCGCCGGCATGATCCGGATCTGTCAGTACAATGACTCCCCGTCTCTCCTGAGCAAGCGCAATCCGGTTCAGAATGCGTTGGTTGATGGCTGATCCACCTGTTTCTATGGTATCGGCTTCCACGGCCCGACGGATGGCTACCGTATCATCACGGCCTTCCACCACAATGACTTCTTTTATCATGTTCCATTTCTTCCTTTCTAACGCAAAAAGAAGAGGAATATCCTCTTCTCTGCCAAACGGCGGGGGAGACTGAATTCAGACCCCTCCGCCGCATATTCCGCATGAATCATTCATGCAACTATTTTATAGCATTCCCATTTCAAAGTAAAACGATTTTAGTTCGCTTCCGGCTTCACCGGACCGATCACGTAGACCGTCTTGCCTTTCTTGCGTCCAAAATTCAGGGCATGCTTCACACTGTCATAATATACGTCAATTTTGTTGCCTTTAATGGCACCGCCTGTATCTTCCGCACGACGGAATCCCAGACCTTCGATATATACCCACCAGCCAATTGGTATGACTTTGGGATCAACCGCAATGGTGCGTCCTTCCGTTACACGAGTACCAGAAGCTGTTTTGGTTCCAATGCCAGGCTCTTCGGAAGAGTAGGCAGTCATGGATACATTCTTAAGTACTTTGGAGTATTTAAAAGAAGTCCCGGATACGGTAATCACTTTGCTGCCCGAGGCAGATGTTTTCTTCGAGTTCGTTGTTGTAGCTTTTTTCGTTGTTGAAGTCTGAGCTGATACGGTCTGAATCTCTGGTTTTTTCACGACCGGTTTTGCTTTGGTGCCGACAGCAATAACTTTATCTACACGATTATTCGCGACAGATTTGCCGACCATTTTTTTGGAGACCAATTCTCCATCCTGAAATACCTTTTCGATGTGCTGTACAATTGTGCCTTCTTTGCCGTTCACAACGACACGGTTATCCCCTTTGTACAAGCTAGGGTCAGCCGTTTTAATTACTTTGTAAGCGATTGGTTGTTCTACATCCACTGTACGCTTTGTTACGCGCACTACACGGATCTTCATATCTGCTTTGATCGCAGTTCCAAGCGCCGGATACACCTTATCATTACTTTCAACTTGAATACCTGATTTTTGAATTGCATCTTCTACCGATGAATCCGTTGTATACAGAGTCTTGGTGTCTCCGTCTGCCGTAATGTTAACTGGAACGGCCCGCTCAATAACGATTCGGTCTCCATCTGTAATCGCCCCGTTCATGGACATGGATACCTTATCGTGAGGGCTGACTGTGATCGACTGCTCCTCCAACATTTCCTGAAGCATTCCTGTACGAGTCTCTACCACCTGAGCTTTGCCATCAATAACCAGTGAAATTTGTTTCCCGGCCTGACCGTAAACGACTAACAAGATCATGATTGTAAGCGCAATTGAGAAAATCGCGATCAATGCCATTTGACGCATGTTCTCATGCTTCCACCGCAACGCGAAAGACTTACTGGATGATCGTGACTCATGGGTCTCTTCTGGTTGGAATGTGCCCACTTCTCCGTCCTCCTTCATAGCCTCGCCGTCTAAAGTAACGCATGATGTCTTTGACGTGACTATACCAAATTTTCTACAGAACACAGATCGAACCAACTGATCGGTTCTGCACCATGAATCAATCTTCGCAACATGATGTCATCCTCCTGAATACCTACCGTATGATGACAACATTTCTTTTATTCAAAAACAAAAAAGCCAAAGAAAGAGTGTAAGAGGAACTCTTTCGTGGCTTCCGAATGATTTTGAATATCGGAAATTCATGCACGAGGTTGCCTCTCTTTTTCCGCTTGCGAGGTTAGCTGTCGGGTTCGGGCGAAAGAGAGCCGCCCTATCTTGGGTCACCCGCTCATGGCGGACGCCCTTGAATTCACCCCGAGACCCAAAGAAGAAATCAAATACGGCTTCGCAGTTCCCTTCGCTGCTTTTGGGTCAGCGAACGTTGCGCATCGGCCAAATTCACCGATGTTTAAGCCCTATTGGTTCCCCCGCTCTCCGTTAACGGAGACTCAGCGAGACTGATTCATGAAAGTAATGTTGTTTCATCGGAAAGTGTCCCTTTGTTCATCCCCCGAACATCTGTCCAATTTTCCGCACAACAATTCACTGAAAAGATGATATCCTGTTTTGATGCATGTTGTAAAGCGTTGATCAAGTACGTTTTTCTGAATATTTGGTTAAAATATTGTAATATTCTTGATTTATTTGGATCAAAGGGCAAATTAACTCCGCTTACCTGCCTTTTTCACCTCATTTGCTCGTTTTTTTAACGAATTCCAAATCGTTCCATGGCATTTTTGGTGGTTATTGCAGCAATTTCCTCCACCGAAATGCCTTTAATTTCCGCAGCTGCCTCTGCAACCAGACGTACATGCGCTGTCTCATTTCGTTTCCCGCGATAAGGGTGAGGTGTCAAATATGGAGCATCGGTTTCAATGAAAAATCGGTCCATCGGAACCTTCGCCAGCACCTCTTTGGGTTGCTTTGCGTTTTTGAAGGTAATCGGTCCTCCGAAGGAGAGATGGAAACCCATATCGAGACAACTTTTCGCTGTTTCCCAGCTGCCTGAGAACGAGTGCATCACACCACCAACCTCACTCGCCTTCTCTTCACGCAAAATTCTTATGATATCCTCATGTGCATCCCGATTATGGATGACAATCGGCATGTTCACTTCACGCGCCAAGGCAATTTGTTGTCGTAATACGCGATGCTGTATTTCCTTCGGTGAAGTATCCCAGTGATAATCCAATCCAATCTCACCGATTGCCACCACTTTTTCATGCTTGCATAAAGATGCAATCCACTCCAAATCCCCCTCCTGCATTGTGATCGCATCTACGGGATGCCAACCTACAGCTGCATAGATAAAGTCATACGTTTCAGCGAGTTTCATTGTGGTTGGAATTGTCTCCCGGTTAAAGCCAATGTTGATCATGCGACCAACTCCTGCATCCACAGCACGCTGAATCATGTCCTCGCGGTCCTCGTCGAATTGTGGTGCATCCAGATGTGTATGTGTGTCGAACAGCATCATGTCTGTATCTCCCTTCATGTCGAAATAACGACTATCTTCTTTTGAAAATTTAATTGGTGAAATTCAAATTTTTTAATGACTCATACAAAAAAACATTTTGGACAATCTGTATATTACATCATTACGTTTGTTTCTTCACAACTACAATATATAGAAGATATAAGGATATTCTGATCTACATATTGCTGATTGTGCTAACTTTGCCTACTTTCATTTACAAAATTATGTCGATCTACATATACTCCCCATTAAAGCAGATTACTGTATCATGAAAAATAGCTCTTTTTGAAAGTCTTTTGATATCTAAATTCTTCATTGGATTATACCCACACGATTACAAGAAATAGGGGCGTATATGTGACGGTAATTCATGAATAATCGCATCCACCTTGTTTTGCGGGTAATACAAATGATGTTTCCCCCGGTGAAGCCCGCTGATGGAACGGACAATGTCAGATACTTCTGACAACTCACGTAAATTGTCCTGTCGATCCAGAAGAAGAATCTGCTTATCCGTGGATTCATCCGGACGAAAAACATCATACGGATTATCGGAAGGAAAATCAATTTCAAGATCATATTCGGGATCAAGACCTGCCTGTACAAAAGCTTCCCGAATCTCTTCTATTATTGTCAAGTCGACCTGTTCAAGCTCTACATACTTATATAACTTGCGATCCATAAAACGTTCGCATAACTCACTCAGAACAGTATCGTCCTCCTTTCGCCACTGTGTAAATGCCGTCTGAATTAATGCTTCATCCAACTGCAAATATTCATCCACGGATAATTCTCCTGCAAATAATTGAGGGAGTGGATCAATCATGAAGCGAAATTGAAAATCATGCTGTATGAGTGTTTTTGCTCGCTTGAATATTTGCCGCAATAGAATTTCAGAACTACGAGTTACCGGATGGAAGTAAATCTGCCAATACATCTGATACCTAGACATGAGGTAATCCTCCACAGCATGCATACCTGACTCCTTGACTACAATCCGTCCATGATAAGGACGCAGCATCCGAAGGATGCGATCAAGGTCAATCGTGCCGTAATTTACACCTGTAAAATAAGCATCCCTGAGCAAATAGTCCATTCGGTCTGCATCAAGCGGGCTGGTCACCAAGTTCACGACAATCGGCTTTTCGTACGTTTTTTGAATGACAGATGCCACTTTCTCAGGAAAATCAGGAGCATACCGTCTTAAGATCGCCCCTACTTCGGTATCACCTGTAATAATGCGACAAGTCCAATCTTCGTGATTCATGTCAAAAGCTTCCTCGATGGAGTGAGAGAATGGACCATGCCCGAGATCATGAAGCAGAGCTGCACACAGAGCTACAATCTTTTCTTCCTTCGGCCAATCTGAATAATGACTTCTTTCAAATTGAGAGATGATCTTGCGTGTAATTTCATAAACACCTAGTGAATGTGAGAACCGGCTATGCTCTGCTCCGTGAAAAGTAAGGTAAGAAGTACCGAGTTGGCGAATCCGGCGTAAACGCTGAAATTCCGGGGTGTTAATTAACTGCCATATAACCGGATCTTGCACGTGGATATAATTATGTACCGGATCTTTGAATACTTTCTCTTCCGTTAGTCGTTGTTCCATGTCGATTCACTCCTTTAATTTCTTTTATATTAACGCTTTGAGCTCCACGATTCACCTAAGATTCGACACGTTATGACGAACTTTGTCGAATAACGTAGTTTTGTCGTTTTCCAAATCGACAAACTTGGCATTGTTGTTTAAATGCGAAAAATGGCTGCCAATCCCTTACCACCAGTAACCTTGTGAAAAACAGCCTTAATTTTAAGCTAATTTTAAGGTTGACTGTTTTGGGAATCGTTGGTATGATGAGTATCATAAAACATAAAATAATGTCGAATAATGACAATGATAGTTAGCTGAGAGGAGCACTGATTATAATGATGAAATCAACAGGTATTGTAAGAAAAGTGGACGAACTGGGACGGGTAGTTATTCCAATCGAATTGCGCCGTACGCTCGGTATTGGTGAAAAAGATGCTCTGGAAATCTATGTTGACGGCGAGCGCATCATGTTGAAAAAATATGAGCCTGCTTGTATCTTCTGTGGTAATGCAGAGAACGTTACTTACTTCAAAGGTAAAATTGTTTGTAACGAATGTATTTCCGAAATCCCTGCACCTGTGACAAAATAAGAAAAACCAGGTATACTGGACTTATCTAAATTGTTATTTCTAACCTTTTTAATATTCCTTAATGGCCTTCCCGGTGTGAACCCCACCGCGGAAGGTATTTTTTTGCCCTGTTATGGGTTCCATTACCCAAAAACTACATGAATGTTGAATATAAGGTTCTTTTCAGGTTATGTTCCCCATAACAGAAGATATTGGGTTAGATTGGCTACTCGATTAACGCATTATATACATCCCGCTTCGTCAGACCACGATCGGTTGCCGTTTTTTTCATCGCATCTTTGCGATTATATCCTTCACCCTCATAATGGCTGACATGATCCGCAAGTGACATCAGCTGCCACCATGCTTCGCGCTCAGCCTTCCGCTCCTCTTCCTTAATACCTTCCACCAGCAAACAGTACTCGCCAAGAGGTGGATGCTCTTCAAGCCAGTCTATGCATTCCTTCACAGTACCCCTTGCGAATTCCTCATGACGCTTGGTTAGTTCACGAGCAAGGACAATGGAGCGATCACCCAGAATTTCTTCGAGGTGGACTAATGTTTTCCGAATACGGTGAGGTGATTCATAAAATAACAAAGTCCCGTTGGATTCGTCAAAAGCCTCCAGCACTTTTCGCATGTCCTTTTTCTCCCGCGGCAAAAAACCGCCGAATGTAAAACGCTCCGTCGGTAATCCGGACACGATCAGAGCAGATAATGCAGCATTGGGTCCAGGGATGGGAATGACCGTTATTCCGGCTTCCAGTGCAAGCTGTACAAGGTCGGATCCCGGGTCCGAAATGGCTGGCAGACCAGCATCACTGACGAGTGCCAAATTTTTTCCTTCTATTATATAGCGTATCAGTTCAGGTCCACTTGCCCCCTTGTTATGCTCATGATAACTAAACAGCATCGAAGGTGTAATTTCAAAATGAGTGAGCAGCTTCCGGGTCTGTCGTGTGTCTTCTGCTGCAATGATGTCACAACTCTGCAATGTCTTGATGGCTCGGAAGGTCATATCCTCCAGATTACCAATGGGTGTTCCAACCAGATACAGCTTGCCTGATCCTTCAAGCTGCTCCGCATAGCTTTTCTGAATATGCAAAGTCATCTCTATAGTCCTCCTTTCGTAGTACGCTCAGCATGTTGCTGGCCATAGTAAATATCCATAATCTCTTCGCAGTATTTCCCCTCTTCATTGTAGACAATGAGTGGAGGAAGCATCCTTACTTCCGGTTTACCATCTTTCATGCCTTCAATTAATACCATGTTGGCTTCCAGATGAGCACGGGGATGTACCATCCGAATTCGTTTCGGCTCCAGCTTATACTCACGCATGAGCGAGATAATCTCTGCAAGTCGCTGTGGACGATGAACCATCGATACTTTGCCGCCATTACGTACAAGTCGACTGCAAGCCTGGATCACTTCTTCCAAGGTACACCCGATCTCATGACGTGCCATTGCCTGATGTGTGTTCATTTTGAGGTCACTGCCATTCAGGGGCATATAAGGGGGGTTTACCGTTATTGCATCGTATACAGCATGTCCCGTTTCTTTCACCAATTCTCGCAAATCACCTTCACGAATCATAATTGATTCGTCCAGTGCATTTAATTGAACGCTGCGACGAGCCATATCCGCCAAACGAGGCTGAATTTCGATTCCCTCCAGACTAGCCTGTGTACGCGTTGTAAGCAAAATGGGAACCACCCCGTTACCTGTACACAAATCAAGTACACGACCGCGTTTAGGTACGGAAGCAAATCGGGCTAATAATACCGCATCCATCGAAAAACTGAACACTTCATCACTTTGAATGATTCTTAAATCATGAGAGAGCAGATCATCAATCCGCTCTGACTCCTGTAACGCGACTTCATTTGCTTTCATATGTTACGCTCATCCTCCGGTATTCTATATCTCATGTTTGTTACTTTTAGGTTTGTAACCTTGAAAAAAAACCGTAGGGGATCCCTACGGTCACTTCATTTATTCAAAAAAGACAGGCAGAACAGACAATCGCCTTCCGTCCGCAGATGTCCATAATAGACGTTGCAGATATGGAAGCCTTCGTGATACAACCGGGCCAGATTATCATAGCCTTCACCCACAACATCTTCACCTGTAGCCGGACCTGCTGGTCTTGCTACGGGAGCGAGTGCTGAGGAGATTGGCAGATCTGCCGGAGCCTCACGTTTGAGCAATTTGCGTAATTGCTCATTCTCGATGGTAAGCCGCTGATTATCCTCAAGCAGCTCCTTCACAATCATTTTTAACTCTCCTAAATCACCGTGCAACTGACCCAGTTGGGTTTCCATTTCATGAATGTGCGTAAACAGATTTTTCTTTTCCAAGTTTCCACCCCGAAGCAACCTTTATGGTTTACTTGATAACGACGTCATCCAGCGGAAGTTCTTTGACTTTACTGATGTCGAACAGTTGAACATGGACTGTGCGGCTACCGGCATTAATTCCGACAACTTTTCCTTCACCCAATGAGGTGACGACCAATTTGCCTACAGCTGGCAGTTCTTCTCTCACACTTTCATAGTTATCATGCTCAAATTTCAGACAGCACATGAGTCTTCCGCACAACCCTGAAATTTTCGTCGGATTCAGTGACAGGCTCTGATCTTTAGCCATCTTGATTGATACCGGCTCAAAGTCTCCCAGCCAGGAAGAACAACACAATACACGGCCGCAAGGTCCGATTCCGCCAAGCATCTTCGCTTCATCACGTACACCAATCTGTCTCAGCTCGATTCGTGTCCGGAATATGCTTGCCAGATCCTTGACCAGCTCCCGGAAATCAACTCTTCCTTCAGCTGTAAAATAAAATATGATTTTATTGCGATCAAACGTAAATTCCACATCGACCAGCTTCATTTTGAGGCCATGGTCTTTGATTTTATTTAAACAAGTACCGAATGCTTCTTTCGCTGCACGCTTATTTTCATCAACCACACGGGCATCGGTCTCGCCCGCAACGCGGATGACTTTCTTCAGCGGCAACACCACATCGGACTCGCCCACTTCCTTCTTACCAACAACAACCTTACCGTACTCTACCCCCCGCGCTGTCTCCACGATAACGCAGTTTTCTTTCTCAATGGGAAGGTCCAGGGGATCGAAGTAATAAATTTTGCCCGCTTTTTTGAAACGGACACCCACTACACTGTACAAAAAATTAACCCCCTTGTAAGCCAACCCCACTTCGTCTGAAGCCCCGTCTTCTTAGGGAACCGGCCGAAGTTATAACCGTTTGCATATGATTGGAACTAACTTATCCCTCTCCCAGTCTTATGCCAAACCGATCAAAAATTGCTCCAGACAAAGCTGGCCATTGACGTTAAAACGCAATTTTTTTCTGCATGCTGCGGCCATATCCATATAGGAGACCCACTGCTCTGTGCTGCGGGTATGTGCCAACTGAGATAGCATGTCTAACTGATCTATAAAAACGATATGTTCATGCCTATCGTACTGAACATACAGCATGTCCCTAAACCATAGATGGAACAAACTGAGTAACATGTCCAGGTGTTCAGAGAGTCCGGTTTTAAAAAGCTTCTGCTGTGCAGAGATCAATGATGTACTTCCTCTACCCAGGGACTCCTTCCCTAATTGTAACATTACGTTTCTAATTTCTGCAAACCAATTCTGCTGGAGAATTTCTCTACATGCTTCCAATCCTGACGCTAAATGGACGGCAGAGCGAGCCAGATTGGCAGGGTGCCCTTCCTCAATTAGTGATTGCAGCATCTCTTCCGGATTGAGTGCGCTGAACGGCACCAATTGGGAGCGTGAACGAATCGTAGGCAACATGGCCTGTCCATTATCTGTAATCAGGATGCCAACTGCCGGTACCTGCGGTTCCTCCAGGAATTTCAACAAACTGTTTGCTGCCTGAACCGTCATTTTCTCGGCTTGTTCTATAATATATACTTTGGGATGACCTGCCTCTGATCGGTATGAAAAGATACGCTGCAGATCCCGGATTTGATCTATTTTAATATTGTTTCCATCTGGTGCAAGCATGGTTAGATCCGGGTGGTTACCATGATCCACCTTACGACATTCAAGACATTGCCCGCACGCGTCATCTTCAAGCTCTGTACAGAATATTGCCTTGGCAAAGGTAATTGCCGTCTTCCGTTGCCCGCTTCCCGCTGGACCGCTAAATAAATACGCGTGGCTTATTGCCTGACGTCTCAAACTGCTTTGTAACATTTGCTTGGCCGCTTGTTGACCCATAATCTGTTGAAAGGACATACTTCCTCCTCAGAAGCTTAAATTAATAAGCATCCCCCGAATTTCGCCTACTTGTTGCAATAGAGAGATTTTTCCTTCTTCTGTATCCAGCAATTCATCTGCCATGGATAACAGAGCGGAGTCAATTTCATCAATTAGCTTATAACGCTTGCCTCTGCCCCGACGATCCCAACCCCTTGTCTCTTTCATGGATACACCGCGACGAACGGTCTCTTCCAGGAACCTTTTAACAAGTTGCTTATACGCCTTCAGTTCACGAATCGTCATGGAACGTGCCAGGCGATCACCTTGAAGCTGGATTTCACTAAACCGGCGATTCAGTTCAGCTTGTGAGGCCCGTTCCCCCTGGTGGTTCATCATATCAGAGAAATTTTTGGATTGAACCGGTTTGGAGCCTGAATCAGTAGAACTGATCCCGCTCTGAATCGGTCTGAATCCAGGATTGATTTTCATGGATACGCCCGCTTTCTATCAAAGTTAGCTAATCGCCCATCAGCACAGTGCGCGTTGCGCCTGTGCGTGAGGATGAGGCTTCTATATATGCTGATCACACTCTATATAAATGGTAGATATACATCACCATTAAGGACTTGTTGTTTGTAGTCAACCTCTTTCCGAATGAGCATTCCCCAGCTAGAAAATGTTCATTCGAAAAAGAGTGTGCCCATTCTTCTGATCAAGAAAGGCGGTTCCATAAGTGGCACACACGAACTTCTTTTAAAGCTGCTTGCATCCATCGTTTCCAACATGCTATTGATCATGAAAGACCCTCATGGGTTCCATGCAAAACGTTTAAATTAGAAGTGTTCGAAGCGATCTACCGGGAGAACAAATACAGTAGCTCCACCTACTTGAACTTCAACAGGTAGCGGCAGGTAAGAGTCGGTTGTTCCACTCATCGGTGTGACCGGAGTCACGAGCTGTTCACGAACCTTACAGCTGCTGCGAATGACGTTCATTACGGACTCGACTTGACCATCATCGACACCGATCATAAACGTCGTGTTGCCTGCCTTCAAAAATCCACCCGTACTGGCCAACTTCGTTGCCCGAAAGTTTGCTTTGACCAATGCGCTGGATAATCGGTTGCTGTCTTTATCCTGTATAATCGCAACAATCAGTTTCATCCTGCATAACCTCCTTCAGAATAAGCACCTTTATTAAATGCCCTGTCTATATATTAGACAATTACTCGTCAAAATCCTTCAAAATCCCTGTCTCCAGCGACAAAATCATCGCTGCCAAGACATCCTCCTGCTTCATGGAAGCATCGATAACTCTGATTCGTTCCGGGAACTGCTCTTTTAATAGGAAGTAACCCTCTCGCACTTTACGGTGAAACTCCAGATTCTCCAGATCCAGACGGTTCACCTCGCGGCCATCATGAGCGTCGATCCGTGCAAGCCCTACTTCAGGCTCAATATCCAGATATAAGGTCACATCCGGCATAAGATCACCGATCGCAAAGCGATTAATAGCCCATACATTCTCTATCCCGAGTCCACGGGCATATCCTTGATAGACCAGACTGCTATCGACAAATCGGTCACAGATGACTGCTTTTCCAGCTTTCAGCGCAGGCTCTACCTTCTCCGCCAGATGCTGGCTGCGTGCAGCTGCATACAATAGCGCTTCGGTTCGAGCATCCATTGCCGTATGAAGAGGGTCCAGGATAATTGAACGTATTTTCTCCGCAATCTCAATTCCGCCAGGCTCTCGCGTAACTACGTAAGGTATACCCCGTTCTTCAAAATAAGAACCTATTCTACCAATCATCGTTGTTTTACCGGAACCCTCTCCCCCTTCCAGCGTAATGAATTTACCTCTGCCCTGCATATGCTTCCCTGCTTTCTATGTCGATAATTGCATCTATTGCTGCTGTAATTGAAAATGCTTTGACCCTCTTGCTACAGGATATGATATCCCCCGCCCAGAGGTGTATAGCTACAGCTATATCGGTACGTAATAATAACACCAAGATCATACAAGCTTGTTTCTTACTATAATACTATAGGTCAGCAGTTACTCCAACATGAACAACAAAGTAAAGCGTTCAACCGTAGATGATCCATACCCATAATGGAAGCATCATTGATCCGGCAATGGCACTTACAATCATGGATACTGAACTGAGGGCTACGGCATTCTCTCCATATTCAAATGACCTTGCCATGCCGAGGGCATGAGATGCTGAACCCAATCCAATTCCGTAGGCATGTTTACTGCGGACTTTGGCCCATTTCAAGAGCATCGGCCCCAGTAATATCCCTGAGAATCCTGCAATCATGACAAACAGCGATGTGAATGAGGCATTCCCTCCAACCTGATTAGCAAGTTGAATAGCAACAGGAGTGGTCACGGATTTTGGCAATAAAGCGATAACCATCTCTTGAGGATACCCCAGAAGAATGGCGATTAAAGCACCTGTGGACACCCCTGTAATACTGCCTCCGATCGTTCCGCCCACAATTGGAATGATATTTTGCTTCAGCACATGCAGATGTCTGGACAAGGGAAATGCGAGAGATACAACTGCTGGGCCCAAGAGTTCCTGTATCCATTTGCCACCTAGCATATACGTTTCCAGCTTTATACCGGAAATCACCAAGATCAGGATCAGGATGGCAGTCGTTGTGAGTACAGGCATAAGTATCGGCCATTTCAGCCTTTTATATAGACGAGTGGCTGGAATATATACAGCGATAGTTAGCGCGATCATTCCAATTCCGAGGATGAATGCTGACAAGTGATCGCCTCCTTTTTACCTGAATGAGACGATCTCCATGTCATGAGCCACTCACTTAATTTGGCAGATATCAGACATGTGATTAATGTGCTGACGATCAAACCAAGGACTAAAAATAATGTGTTAGCTCTAAAAAAATCAAAATGATTAATGATGCCAACAGTAGGTGGAATGAACAATAATTGCAAATGGGATTGAAGCCACGTTGACCCTTCTTCTCCCCAGCTCATTTTGACCCATCCCAGTTGAATGGCAATGAACAAAACCAGCATACCCACAATACTTCCTGTTAACGGCAGATGTAATAGAGTTTGAATGAGGTTGCCAATCCAATAAAAACCGTACATTAACAAAACTTGCAGGACTATTCCTGTATATTTTTTTAGCGGAATACCCAAAGTGTTCCCTTCTTTCTTATGTCTATCTGTATAAGCTGAACTAGAGCGTGTCTTCGTACCTGTCGAAAGCTGGAACGTAACTGAACGTGTCTGGAGCAGAACACGGAGCGGAAGCGCTAACGACCCTGTGACATCTTATTCAGCAATTTGAAGCGTCCGCAGCAATCTAAGGATTCTGAAACACGCTATATTGGAATAATCAGCCGTTTACAGCGTGTTTGTTAGGTGATTTGGGTTAATAACAAGTCTCAGGTTCCTTACAAAATAAAAGGAGAACTCGAAGGCTAAATAAGATGTACTCGGTTCCTTAGATTATCGTCTGGACAATTCGTCAGGATCAGCAATCCTTGACTTCAAAATGTTGGACCCTGACATCCTTCAACGTATTGCATGCCTGAGTTGGAAGATAGCAACTAGATTAATGACCAAGAGACCCTCACATGTGTAGGGTCCGGTATCACTAACCGTATTGGTCATACAGACTACCGTTGGTAAATGTAATTCAGACTTCATATGTGTATTTATCAATCCTTCATGACCTTTAATACCTGTAGTGATGCATCTGATACCCCGTGAAACTTCGCTCCTTCATCACGCAGGAGTTGTATACGCTCCACTATCGTTGGACTTAGGCGTTCACCCGGATAGACAAGCGGAATCCCTGGAGGGTATGGAGTAACCATCTCGGCTGATCGACAGCCTGCACTTTCTTCTATCGGAACATTGATCGTATCCGTCTCCACAATTGGTTGCAGTGTGAAGGAGATCGGTTCCGAGTAGCAAGTGTTTTCTTGTAAATTGTTCCACGTGGAAATATAATGCGCAGAATCTTTAGCGAGTTGATGTGATGTCTCTGCATTAGATTGGACCTGCTCATGCCCATTGGCAGAGCTGATATGGTGTAAAGCCTTCAACAGGTGCTGAGCGTCTTGCACCGTTGAGCCCAGGCTGAAGAGCAAGACGACGTACCGTTCGTCGCTCATCTCGGGCACACAGCCGCATGCTTCCAGCTGCTGCTGTAGCCCATAACCGCTCAGCACCCCTGCGCCGTCATAGATGACGGCCTTGAATGGGTCCTGAGCGGTATACCCCGCGGCAGATGGCATCGCCGCCGCGGGCAGGCCCTCCCGTGTCTGCTGCGCAGCGGACACGGACATACCAGCCGGCTTCGCTGTTCCGGCTGGCGGTTCTGGCTGCAGCGGCTGTGCAGGCTGCAGCAACTGAAAGCGCGGCAGCTCTGCGAGGCCGCGCTTAAAGGCGTTCACAGCGGCGAGCCCCGCCGTGAACGTGTCCACGCCCTGCACATGCAGGAGCCGGCGCGCCAGATCAAGCGAAGCCATCACCGGGTATGATGGGCTTGAGCTTTGCACCATGGACAGGCGCTGCCTTAACAGGGACCGGTTTAATCGTGGTCCCTGGATGTGCAGCATCGCACCCATGGTGAAGGCCGACAGCATCTTATGCGTCGACTGCACGACACCGTCTGCTCCGCATGACAGTGCAGAAACAGGCAGCTCCGGATGCTGCCCATAATGCGCGCCATGCGCTTCATCTACGAGCAATGGCATGCCAGCAACGTGGCATACCTCGGCAATGGGCGTCAGATCAGCGCCCATGCCGTAGTAATTGGGCAAAGTGACAAGTACGCCCTTTGCCTCAGGATAGGACTGGACAGCAGCCTGAACCGTCTCAACCGACGGCATGACCGCAAGTCCAGACGCTGGATCGACCCACGGCTCCAGAAATACAGCTCTTGCGCCGGCTAGCATTAACCCGTGAATAACGGATTTATGTACATTCCGCTGCACCAGCACAATACTGTTCGGCTCATCACACACAGTAAGAAGTAAGGACAGATTACCAGCCGTACTTCCCCCCACAAGGAAGAAACTCTCCTCTGCACCAAAACAATCTGCCGCAAGCTCCTGTGCTTCCTGGATCACACCTTCCGCATGATGCAAATCGTCGGTGCCCGTAATCTCTGTAACATCCATCTCCATCATCTCCAGGAATGAACGATCCGGTCCTAATCCTGTCTCCGAATGAGTCGCTTCATCGCTGAGTCGTTCCCCATTCCCTATGGTATCCCCATCGTTCTCCACTAAACTAAGTTGCTCTATCCTTCTATTTACATTTCTTCCCGCTTCGCTCTGAATATCTCCGTTGTGCTGGTGTTCCTCATTAACAATATCCTTAACGGGGGATTGTCCTTCTTCTGCTGGTTTCAGCAAATGTCGGTAAGCTTGTCCATTCTTATGCCCAGGCACATGAAAAGAACGCTGCTTCGAATCACGATACGCAAGCAACGCTTCATATAAAGGGGCTCTACTTGATTTATTTTTATGTTCCATGAAATAACCATCCTGTACATATATAATGTGCGCCCGGTGCGCTCCCACATGCTTCTTAATCCAAGGAACGCCATTCTTCCCCATCTCCACACGCGCTGCTGCAAATTTTCGATATCATTATATCAGCATACGCCTTCCTTAAATGGCAGACAAGACTCTCTCTCCTAAAAACAGAAAAAGGCCCAATGGGCCTCTATACACATCAGCATCTTTACAGCGTGATGTTTCGCTTCTACTTCTATTAGCAATATGCATTATGCGTTTTTTTGTACCCAAATTTGCTTCATTTGATGAATAAAATAATTGTACTTGGCATCCTGCGCATCGGTATGAACCATTTCTGCTTCACAAGTGTCACATATGAATTCAGATACAATAAAAATGCCTTCTCTTTTTCTTTGCTCGCAGATAATACATGTGTGTTCGGCATGTTCTTCCATGAACCATCCCACCTTGTTTTACGTTTACTATCAGTATTGCACAGTTTCTATTATTTTATACATTTTCATAGTGCTTTCTTTCTATAAAATATATATATTCGCCCACCCCCTCCGGGGTGTCTGTACCGAAAAATACATTCATCTTCTGATCAGGAGCATTCATCTACTTATGTCTACACTGTTATCCTGCATCCATCGCATTTCCCTCAAAATCACGTATCCCTTAGTATGGCTCAAAACTTATATTCAAATTTCTTAAAAAAACTTGGAATCTCAGCCGATATATAATACATGATAACGATATCAAAGCCTGACAGTCCATGCATTCGAGAGTATACTGAGATAAGCTCAGTCGAATCTCAATATCTTGTACAATCGTCATGGCGTGATAGACAAGGTTCATATATACATACATAATGCATTCCCTTTTACACGTATAAGAAAACAAATACCTATCCCACACAAACGTGAATTTGAAGGAGGATATATAAACGTATGATCGCCGAACCGGAGAATAAAGCAACATTTTATCAATACCGGCTTCTGAAAAAAAAGGCTATCGCCCGCAGTGTCATCTATAGTTATCTTTGTTTGCCGGTCATCATGCTTTTATTCAATCTACTTGCATTCTCTTGGACTGGCCTCTTCTTTTTTGTACTGGCAGGCCCAATCACCATTTGGATTCATTATGTCATTGCCAGAACAATATTACTTTTGGTACGTACCTCTTACGCTAAACGGTGGCGCTGGAATCTGCGTATGCCTTGGTTAGGTTATATCCCTGATCAGCATTTCAGCTTCCGTATGTTTGTCCGGGTACACCTTAACATGAGCTGGATTGGACTATGTATCATTACAGTATGTTTGATATGGTCCCCATTGTCCTTCACCCTCTCGCTGATCTTCTGGCATTTGTGGTTGCTGGGTCCTCGCTTATATGTTGTCATGGTACTCTCCCGCGAGCGCAAAGATGGACTCATCAAATTAAATGAACAAGATGTCTCATATTATCTGCAATAATACCCTTCGTTCATCCAATAGTGCAGTATCTCATTCACCTGTAATACATAATGGCCTGAGCCCCTCGGATATTTGTTAAAAAAGAGCTCGTATCGTCCAGCTGGCTCAGCCTCACATGATCAAACAAAGGTTATCCACAGTGGATAACCTTTATGTTTTGTTCCCTTCCTGTCCCTTATCCACAGTCTGGGTATGGCTAAATTAGTTATCCCCATGACAGACTCCATTCTTCTCCACTTTTTCATCTGCTGTTCCATATCCTTTAACTCCAAATATCTCGTATACTTTACTCCTATGAGCGATCCTCTATCTCCCTTCTAGCCTAGCCTTCCATTAACCATTCAATCTACCCCATACCTTTATATAACTACATCTCTCGTCCTCTACCTTTAAAAGCTCAGCACACCCCTATAATAGTTCAAGCGCATATACTCGCCTTTCTGTACCACAATATCTACTCCTAATCCTCTTTACCTTTATGGCTTCTCTTGCATTACACACTAGGTACTCCGATCACGATTGCAGCCTACTTCGTAAAATAACAAAAAGCCCCCTATCATGTACACGGGAGCTTTACTATATAAGGAACATCACAGCGTTAATTTTCATATCCAATCTTACACGTAGCAGCTCAATCGTCTTCAGCCAATGATTTAACTGTCGTTTGAGTAGCATCATTTCTAGGAACCATTAGTGTAAAGGATCCATCATGTACTGCTAAATGCACAGTATGTCCTTCCTTTGCAAATACTCGCAAGGTACTGGATTCATTGGATGTACCCTTGGCTTGCCTCTCTGTCCAACCCCAGCTTTTAATCTCGTCTAGATATACCTCAGGCAAGCTAGTGCTCTCACTAATACCAGACAGCGTATATCGAACATAGTCCATATCCGAATTGTTCTCGGACTGGTCAGATTTATTCGCTACTTTAGGCACCGGGAAACTCTTCTCGTTCACCGCACCTTCATATGAAGTCCATACAGATCCTGAAGCTTCACCGCATCCTGCCAGAACAACGGTCAAACAAAGCAACAGAATTGATTGTAGTCCAAGTCTCCGCCAACTTAACACACACACCCTCCTTTTCACAGCTGCACATTCCAGCTCTGTGGTCAGGTACTTTTAGCATATTTAACATAGTCCTATTATACTGGTTTTGCCGCTGTTATCCGTAACAAAAATGTTACCTTCATTTGACGATCATGTTAGAGCTTCCGCTCATCATCTCTAATCCTTATAAACAAATAAAAACCACCACCGAATAACATCGGCAGTGGTTCTTCGCTTGGCGGCGTCCTACTCTCCCAGGACCCTGCGGTCCAAGTACCATCGGCGCTAGAGGGCTTAACGGTCGTGTTCGGGATGGGTACGTGTGGAACCCCTCCGCCATCGCCACCAAACGCGTAGCTTACATTTCAGAGTGGTTGTTCTCTGAAAACTAGATTCGAAACGAAACATGCGAACTATCACTTGCTATTGGATAAGCCCTCGACCGATTAGTACTGGTCAGCTCCATGCATTGCTGCACTTCCACCCCCAGCCTATCTACCTCGTCGTCTTCAAGGGGTCTTACATACTGGGAAATCTCATCTTGAGGGGGGCTTCACGCTTAGATGCTTTCAGCGTTTATCCCGTCCGTACATAGCTACCCAGCGGTGCTCCTGGCGGAACAACTGGTACACCAGCGGTACGTCCATCCCGGTCCTCTCGTACTAAGGACAGCTCCTCTCAAATTTCCTACGCCCACGACAGATAGGGACCGAACTGTCTCACGACGTTCTGAACCCAGCTCGCGTACCGCTTTAATGGGCGAACAGCCCAACCCTTGGGACCTACTTCAGCCCCAGGATGCGATGAGCCGACATCGAGGTGCCAAACCTCCCCGTCGATGTGGACTCTTGGGGGAGATAAGCCTGTTATCCCCAGGGTAGCTTTTATCCGTTGAGCGATGGCCCTTCCATGCGGTACCACCGGATCACTAAGCCCGACTTTCGTCCCTGCTCGACTTGTAGGTCTCGCAGTCAAGCTCCCTTATGCCTTTGCACTCTTCGAATGATTTCCAACCATTCTGAGGGAACCTTTGGGCGCCTCCGTTACTCTTTAGGAGGCGACCGCCCCAGTCAAACTGCCCACCTGACACTGTCCCCGCACCGGATTACGGTACCAGGTTAGAACCTAGATACGATCAGGGTGGTATCCCAACGTTGCCTCCACGCAAGCTGGCGCTCACGCTTCAAAGGCTCCCACCTATCCTGTACAGATCGTACCCAAATTCAATATCAAGCTGCAGTAAAGCTCCATGGGGTCTTTCCGTCTTGTCGCGGGTAACCTGCATCTTCACAGGTATTAAAATTTCACCGGATCTCTCGTTGAGACAGCGCCCAAGTCGTTACGCCATTCGTGCGGGTCAGAATTTACCTGACAAGGAATTTCGCTACCTTAGGACCGTTATAGTTACGGCCGCCGTTTACTGGGGCTTCGGTTCACAGCTTCGGATTGCTCCTAACCACTCCCCTTAACCTTCCAGCACCGGGCAGGCGTCAGCCCGTATACTTCGCCTTACGGCTTCGCACAGACCTGTGTTTTTGCTAAACAGTCGCTTGGGCCTTTTCACTGCGGCCCCCTCGTGCTATTCACACTACCGGGGCACCCCTTCTCCCGAAGTTACGGGGTCATTTTGCCGAGTTCCTTAACGAGAGTTCTTCCGCGCGCCTTAGAATACTCTTCTCGCCTACCTGTGTCGGTTTGCGGTACGGGCACCTTCACCTGGCTAGAGGCTTTTCTTGGCAGTGTGAGATCATGACCTTCGCTACTACAATTTTCGCTCCCCATCACAGCTCAGCCTTACGATGTGCGGATTTGCCTACACATCAGCCTCACTGCTTAGACGGACATCCATCAGTCCGCGTCACTACCCTACTGCGTCCCCCCATTGCTCATAACGGCTTACGGTGGTACAGGAATTTCGACCTGTTGTCCTTCGACTACGCCTTTCGGCCTCGCCTTAGGTCCCGACTTACCCTGAGCGGACGAGCCTTCCTCAGGAACCCTTAGGCTTTCGGCGGATCAGATTCTCACTGATCTTTTCGTTACTCATACCGGCATTCTCACTTGTATAATGTCCAGCGCTCCTTACGGTACACCTTCAACCCTTATACAACGCTCCCCTACCCCTGATGCAAAGCATCAAGCCATAGCTTCGGTGGTGTGTTTAGCCCCGTTACATTTTCGGCGCAGAGTCACTCGACCAGTGAGCTATTACGCACTCTTTCAATGGTGGCTGCTTCTAAGCCAACATCCTGGTTGTCTGTGCAACTCCACATCCTTTCCCACTTAACACACACTTGGGGACCTTAGCTGATGGTCTGGGCTGTTTCCCTTTTGACAATGGATCTTAGCACTCACTGTCTGACTCCCGGAAGTAAGTCTATGGCATTCGGAGTTTGACTGAGCTTGGTAACCCTTGCGGGCCCCGCACCCAATCAGTGCTCTACCTCCACGACTCTGTTTTCCGAGGCTAGCCCTAAAGCTATTTCGGGGAGAACCAGCTATCTCCGAGTTCGATTGGAATTTCTCCGCTACCCCCACCTCATCCCCGCACTTTTCAACGTGCGTGGGTTCGGGCCTCCAGTGCGTGTTACCGCACCTTCACCCTGGACAGGGGTAGATCACCCGGTTTCGGGTCTACGTCCACGTACTACATCGCCCTATTCAGACTCGCTTTCGCTGCGGCTCCGGCTCTTCACCTTAACCTTGCACGGGAACGTAACTCGCCGGTTCATTCTACAAAAGGCACGCCATCACCCCTAAAACGGGCTCTGACTTTTTGTAAGCACACGGTTTCAGGTTCTATTTCACTCCCCTTCCGGGGTGCTTTTCACCTTTCCCTCACGGTACTGCTTCACTATCGGTCGCTAGGAAGTATTTAGCCTTGGCAGATGGTCCTGCCGGATTCATACGGGGTTTCACGTGCCCCGCACTACTCGGGATCCGTCTCGGAGAGAATCAACTTTCAATTACAGGGCTTTTACCTTCTTTGGCGGGCCTTTCCAGACCTCTTCGTTTAACTGACTCCTTTGTAACTCCATGTGAGACGTCCCACAACCCCAAAGAGCAAGCTCTCTGGTTTGGGCTTCTCCGCGTTCGCTCGCCGCTACTGACGGAATCACTATTGTTTTCTCTTCCTCAGGGTACTTAGATGTTTCAGTTCCCCTGGTATGCCTCTACATAACCTATGTATTCAGTTATGAGTAACTGGAAATTACCCCAGCTGGGTTTCCCCATTCGGACACCCCCGGATCAAAGCTTGCTTACAGCTCCCCGAGGCAGTTTCGTTGTTCGCCACGTCCTTCATCGGCTCCTAGCGCCTAGGCATCCTCCGTGTGCTCTTAGTAGCTTAACCAAATTGCTCCGGTTTCGATCGCTCGCTTCCCTTGTTTTGGACTGCGTCCAAAACCAAAAGTCGCTCCCACTCGATACCATCGCAACAGCAATTAACTACCGTTTTTATTGAAACTTGTTATACACAAGTTCAGCTAAAAAGGAATGTTCTAATTCGCGTTTGTTTCGTTTCGATATCTAGTTTTCAAAGAACAAGCTCCATGCAAAAGCAAGCTGTTTGAGAGTTTGAGCTCTCAAAACTGAGCAACGAGTGAGTAGTTTGCAGCTGAGCTGCATATTTGAATGTTTCCACGCGGGAAACGATTCTCCATAGAAAGGAGGTGATCCAGCCGCACCTTCCGATACGGCTACCTTGTTACGACTTCACCCCAATCATCTATCCCACCTTCGGCGGCTGGCTCCTTGCGGTTACCCCACCGACTTCGGGTGTTATAAACTCTCGTGGTGTGACGGGCGGTGTGTACAAGACCCGGGAACGTATTCACCGCGGCATGCTGATCCGCGATTACTAGCAATTCCGACTTCATGCAGGCGAGTTGCAGCCTGCAATCCGAACTGAGACCGGCTTTTTAGGATTCGTTCCACCTCGCGGCTTCACAGCCCGTTGTACCGGCCATTGTAGTACGTGTGTAGCCCAGGTCATAAGGGGCATGATGATTTGACGTCATCCCCACCTTCCTCCGGTTTGTCACCGGCAGTCACCTTAGAGTGCCCATCCGAAATGCTGGCAACTAAGATCAAGGGTTGCGCTCGTTGCGGGACTTAACCCAACATCTCACGACACGAGCTGACGACAACCATGCACCACCTGTCTCCTCTGTCCCGAAGGAAAGATACATCTCTGCATCGATCAGAGGGATGTCAAGACCTGGTA
Organism: Paenibacillus sp. FSL R5-0517; assembly: GCF_037974355.1. Taxonomy (NCBI): domain Bacteria; kingdom Bacillati; phylum Bacillota; class Bacilli; order Caryophanales; family Paenibacillaceae; genus Paenibacillus; species Paenibacillus sp. FSL R5-0517. The sequence goes on along the minus strand of NZ_CP150235.1, from coordinate 13,260 downwards.
AGGTTCTTCGCGTTGCTTCGAATTAAACCACATACTCCACTGCTTGTGCGGGTCCCCGTCAATTCCTTTGAGTTTCAGTCTTGCGACCGTACTCCCCAGGCGGAGTGCTTAATGTGTTAACTTCGGCACCAAGGGTATCGAAACCCCTAACACCTAGCACTCATCGTTTACGGCGTGGACTACCAGGGTATCTAATCCTGTTTGCTCCCCACGCTTTCGCGCCTCAGCGTCAGTTACAGCCCAGAGAGTCGCCTTCGCCACTGGTGTTCCTCCACATATCTACGCATTTCACCGCTACACGTGGAATTCCACTCTCCTCTTCTGCACTCAAGTCACCCAGTTTCCAGTGCGATCCGGGGTTGAGCCCCGGGATTAAACACCAGACTTAAATGACCGCCTGCGCGCGCTTTACGCCCAATAATTCCGGACAACGCTTGCCCCCTACGTATTACCGCGGCTGCTGGCACGTAGTTAGCCGGGGCTTTCTTCTCAGGTACCGTCACCTTGAGAGCAGTTACTCTCCCAAGCGTTCTTCCCTGGCAACAGAGCTTTACGATCCGAAAACCTTCATCACTCACGCGGCATTGCTCCGTCAGGCTTTCGCCCATTGCGGAAGATTCCCTACTGCTGCCTCCCGTAGGAGTCTGGGCCGTGTCTCAGTCCCAGTGTGGCCGATCACCCTCTCAGGTCGGCTACGCATCGTCGCCTTGGTGAGCCGTTACCCCACCAACTAGCTAATGCGCCGCAGGCCCATCCCCAAGTGACAGATTGCTCCGTCTTTCCAGTTTCCTTCAGGCGAAGAAAACAATTATTCGGTATTAGCTACCGTTTCCGGTAGTTGTCCCAAACTTGAGGGCAGGTTGCCTACGTGTTACTCACCCGTCCGCCGCTAAGTCTCAAAGAAGCAAGCTTCTTATCAACTCCGCTCGACTTGCATGTATTAGGCATGCCGCCAGCGTTCGTCCTGAGCCAGGATCAAACTCTCCAATAAAGTATTGAAAAGAGCGATAAGCTCATTTTGAATCTGACGAGATTAAAAATCTCAATTGTGCTCCAGTCGATTCAAGCCAAGGCTTGTTTCAAACTTTCGCGTTCATTCTGCAAGCAGAATGTTTACTCACTCGTTGTTCAGTTTTCAAAGATCAAACTTGTTTCGTGACCGAACGTTGTTCTCTTCAGCAACTTTTATATCTTATCACATCCGAACCAACTTTGCAAGCTCTTTTTTTAAGTTTCTTTCGAAGCTTATTTGATTTGCTTGCCGCACTGTGTAAGCCGTGTTTTCTTGGCCGGAATTAGAATATACCATGTACAGATTTTGATTGCAAGTCTTTTTTTGATCGAATTATACATTCTCTTAATAATCTTTTCTTGTATATCTACAATTCATATATATCTCAGAACGAAAAGGCCTCTCTATAAAAGAAAGACCCTCTCCTCAAAATGCCCTAATATCTATAGTTAACCGATAACCTCTTGGATGTGAAGCTGCCTTTGCTGCATTAGGTTAATGATCGTTCCTTCTACTGACACCATAGGCCGTGTAGGATGATCTCGATCAGAGAATACGATCTCTCCAATCTGGTTATTGCTGAGTTTTACTCGGATGCCATTATGGATCTGGGTTGATCGTTGAACAAATACACGTACAATTGCAGGATCCAATTTTCCAAATGCCTCACTCTGGATCTGTTCTAGAACTAGATACGGTGATTGTGCCTTACGGTAAATCTTCTCCAGTGTCATGGCGTGGAAAATATCAGCGATAGCTACGATTTTAGCGTAAATATGAATCTGCGTCCCACTAAGCTGCAACGGATAACCTGATCCGTCAACTTTTTCATGATGCTGCAAAGCAGCAAGTCTGGCGCCCTCATTAATAGCCTTTGCCTGTTTAAGAATCTGGTAACCATATTTGGTGTGCTGCCGGATCTCATTCTGCTCTGTAACGGTTAACGTAGAAGGCTTATGGAGAATTTGCGGATCTACTTTGTTATTACCAATATCATGGAACAAGCCTGCAAACGCGACTTGCATCCAATCCTTGGAGGGAAGATCTATCCACTGGGCCAGTTGGTAGGATGTGATTGCACTCAGTACAGCATGGTGATACACATAATCATGTTCTTGCATTACTCGTGGACTGAAGGTAAGCACATTATATTGTTTGAGATGTGCAAACACAGCCTCTAACTGTGTACGCAGCTCATATACAGGCAATTCAGCCGCCAGAGAGGACAAGAACGCATTTTTGGTCAGTCCTACCATCTTTTCATACTCATCCTGTAGAGACGTTGTTACAGGGGCTGTGCTGACATTCCCTGTCTTCGCTGTCCGTTCACCATTCTTCTCGTTTGCTGTACTTCCTGCAGACGCAGATGCACCCTTGGTTCCTGTATTACTTGATCCCATTCTCTCGTGCTCAATATCCACCTGGTGAATCATAAAGGCTTTGAGCACTTCCATATCCTTGGGTAAAATGACTTTGCCCTTCTGAAGCAAAACGTTGCCACGAAGCGTTTGCACATCACTCCCAAGTTTGAGTCCTGGTTTGACTTCTGACAGGGTGATAAGTCCCATGTATATTCCCCTCACTCATCGTTCTTCTATGTTAAAAACAAACAAGACCATAGTCCCGGTTTTTCATGATATTTCCCATTATATTACTCAGAAATGAGGCTGTACATCCTAGATTCGAAAGAATAGAAGAAGAGATCCCTTTATACAACAAAAGGGCTCCCACTGGGAGCCCTCGCAATCTTTTTCCAATCTCCAAGAGATCGGTTTATATAACATTCTAGGTTTATGCTTCCGAACCGGAATCGTCGTCCTCAACTTCAGCATCTGCATCCGCGTCAGAAAGGGTTCCTTCTTCCAGGCTTACTGCGGGAGCTTGGGTTTCCCCACCTTCCATGCCTTCAAGTGACTCATCGTCTGGTTCTTCTTCATTTTTGTCAATCCGGCTGACTGTAGCTACTGAATCTTCGTCACGAATATGAATCAGCTTCACACCCTGCGTGTATCGACCCATCGTGGATATGCCTTCCATGCTCATCCGGATCAACGTACCGCTAGACGTAATAATCATCAGATCCTCTTCGGTTTTAACCATCTTGAGGCTGACTACTGCGCCGTTCTTCTCTGTGACATTAATCGTCTTAATCCCTTTACCGCCACGAGTCTGCATTCGATAGTCACTCACAGGTGTACGTTTACCGTAACCTTTGGCTGTAACGATCAGAACATCGAGATCTTTATCGACTACATCCATGCCGATAACGGCATCCTGTTCATCCAATGTGATCCCTTTAACCCCGGTTGCACTACGTCCCATGGAACGTACATTACTTTCGGAGAATCGAATAGACATTCCGTGAGCTGTACCCATAATGATCTCTTGCTGTCCATCGGTCAGCTTAACATCAATTAGAATGTCATCATCACGCAAGGAAATACCGATCAAGCCGCCTTTGCGGATATTGGTGTAATCCTCAAGTGGCGTTTTCTTCACGACCCCTTGACGGGTAGCAAAGAACAAGAATCTGTCACTTTCAAATTCTTGAACCGGAATCACGGCATTAACCGATTCACCCTGCTCAATCTGGATCAGGTTGATAATCGGTGTTCCCCGTGCGGTACGTCCAAGCTCTGGAATCTCGTACGCTTTGAGACGATACACCTTACCTTTGTCGGTGAAGAACATGAGGTAGTTGTGAGAGTTGGTTACGAACAGATGCTCAACAAAGTCAGTATCTTTCGTATCCATACCCACAACCCCACGTCCACCACGTTTCTGGCTGCGGTATGTGGATACCGGCAGACGTTTCACGTAGCCTGTATGGGTAATCGTAATGATAACCTCTTCGCGTGGAATCAGGTCCTCATCCAGAATACTCTCTTCACCTACAGTGATCTCTGTACGACGATCATCACTAAAGCGGTCGCGAATCTCTTGCAGCTCTGTGCTGATAATTTCAAGCACCAAATGTTCATTGGCCAGAATTTCGCGATACTCTCTAATTTTGACCATCAGTTCGTTGTATTCATTCTCAATACGTTCGCGTTCCAGACCTGTGAGGCGTTGCAAACGCATATCGAGAATCGCTTGAGCCTGATCATGACTGAGTGAAAAACGCTCAATTAAACCTTCTCTGGCTGCATCTGCATTACTGGAAGAACGAATCAATGTAATAATCTCGTCGATATGATCCAGCGCAATGCGCAAGCCTTCTAGAATATGTGCACGAGCTTCAGCCTTCTTCAGTTCAAACTGCGTACGTCTGCGAATAACCTCAATCTGATGCTGCAGGTAGTGATACAACACTTCACGCAGGTTCAGGATTTTAGGTTCTTTATTCACAATCGCAAGCATGTTAATTCCGAAAGTGGATTGCATCGATGTGTGTTTGTATAGGTTGTTCAGAACAACACCCGGATTCACGTCTCTACGAAGCTCAATTACAATCCGCATACCATTACGGTCAGACTCATCACGAAGGTCGGTAATGCCATCAATCTTTTTATCACGTACCAACTCGGCGATTTTCTCAACGAGTCTCGCCTTGTTCACCTGATAAGGCAGCTCTGTAACGATAATTCGCGCTTTGTTGTTATTCTCTTCGATGTTGGTTTTGGCCCGCATCGTTACTGAGCCACGTCCGGTCTGATACGCCTGGCGAATGCCTGAGCGGCCCAAAATGTAACCGGATGTAGGGAAGTCTGGTCCTTGAATGTAATCCATGAGTTCCATGGATGTAATGTCTGGATTTTGAATCATGGCCTGTACACCATCAATGACCTCACCCAGATTATGAGGAGGAATATTGGTGGCCATACCTACCGCGATCCCGCCAACCCCATTGACAAGCAAGTTAGGAAAACGAGCAGGCAAAACGATTGGTTCATGTTCTTCACCGTCATAGTTCGCCTGGAAATCAATCGTATCCTTGTTGATATCTCTAAGCATTTCCATAGCAATCTTAGACAAGCGAGCTTCCGTATAACGCATCGCTGCTGCCATGTCGCCATCGACCGATCCAAAGTTACCATGTCCATCTACATGCATATAGCGCAGGGAGAAATCCTGTGCCATCCGTACCATCGTCTCGTATACAGCAGAGTCACCGTGTGGGTGATACTTACCGATAACTTCGCCGACGATTCTGGCTGATTTTTTATGTGGTTTATCGGGGGTCATGCCGAGCTCTGACATTGCGTACAGAATACGCCGGTGAACCGGCTTCAATCCATCACGTACGTCAGGTAAGGCACGGCTAACAATGATGCTCATCGCATAATCCATAAACGATTCACGCATCTCCACGCCTATATCCCGATCTGTAATCTGAGAGTTCATTTCTTCCGCCATGCTGGACCTCCTTCTTGTCCTTCAACAAACGTTCCATTCCGTCATGCAAGAAAATTGATTATATGTGAAAAGCCTAACAAGGCTAAAACCGCGCAAGAACGCTACTCTTTATTATATTACTTTCACAAAAGTTACACAATTAAACGTCCGCTGGGCAATAGCCTTTCTTCCGGGAACTTTTGCGTCTCTGGGGATACGCCCTGCCTTCCTCCTCAATTGCACATACAATGCTAGAAATACGGCATATGTACTGTGCCCATCGAGGCTAAAGCCATTCCCGTCCTACGATCAAACTGCAAATTGTGCAGCTCATCGCACAAAACGCCATATTTCTCTATTATACCACTGAAATCGTCTCTTGTCCTTTGATTTCTCCGTGTCTTTCCCTCTTTGGAAATGAACAAAACATGAAAGGACTGATGGATCTTGGGTATCCAACGCGTCTCCAGCAAATGGGCCAAAACAGCTGTGTTACAACGCAGTCGCATGGTGAATGAATATATTCCAGTGACCCGAAAATATAGCCGTCAAACTTTGGAACGAATGACTGAATTATTCGAGTCCAACTATATCAAACCGGACCGTGGTACTTACGGTAATGGGGTCATGCGGGTGAAAACAACCCGTTTATACGAACCAGTTGTTAATTCCGACGATTACGCCACAGAAGCAGATGTTCCTGAAGAAACCAATGATCGGAACCCACCTACGGATGAACTCGAAGCAAGTGCTGTTACCTCCAGAGCTACCCAGCTCATAACAACATATCATCTCCAATACGGTACAGAGGAGAGATCCTTTCATTCCCTGGATGAACTCGAACGAGCACTGAATGATCGCATTCAGGAACGGGATTATATCATTCAACAGGGAATCTCGCTGATGAAGCATGGAGATTTGCCTTTTGACTTGCGTGTGTTGACTCAAAAAAATCTGCAACATAACTGGGAAACAACAGGTATTCTGGGACGTGTTGCTGCACCGGGCAAAATTATCACGAACATTCATGGTGGTGGACAATTGGCCACGTTTGAAGAACTCGTACTGCCCCATCTTCAACAGGATAGATTCAAAAAACTCCGCAATGAGCTATACCGTCTAGGTATCCATACCGCTGTGCAATTGCAGACATCATTTCCAAGGCTCAAAGAGATTGGTATTGATATTGCACTAGACGAAGAAGGACGTCCCTGGATTCTTGAAGTCAACACATTGCCGGGCATTTATGCTTTTGGTTTACTCCCGGACAAGGGGGCATACCGGAAGATCAAACGCTATGCAATTGCGTACGGCCGTTTGCCCGCCAAAAAGAGTAAGGCTTCTCGCCCATCCCCCAAAGCACAGGCCTCGTCTGCCAAAAAACGTGTACGTCGCTAACCACGGGTTACGGAAGTCCTCTGCCTCCTATTCCGTGATTCAAATAATATAAAAAGGCGCCCTCACAGGCGCCTCTTCGAATATCGTTAAATGTCGAGGTTTTTCACGTATTTCGCATTTTCCTGGATAAAGTCACGACGCGGTTCAACGTTATCCCCCATCAGGGTATCAAACATCGCATCAGCAAGTATGGCATCATTGATCGATACTTGCATCATAGTCCGGCTCTCCGGATCCATCGTCGTTTCCCACAATTGTCCGGCATTCATCTCGCCAAGACCTTTGTAACGCTGAACGTTAAATTTCGCATTTTCTCCGAACGTGGCAATAATTTCATCGCGCTCTTGCTCGGAACCGGCATAACGAATCACTTTGTTACGCTCAATCTTGAACAATGGCGGTTGTGCAATATATACGTAACCTGCCTCAATGATTTTACGCATGTACCGATACAGGAATGTCAGCAACAGTGTTCGGATATGAGCACCATCGACATCGGCATCCGTCATCAAAATGATTTTGTGATATCGGGCTTTGGCAATATCGAAGTCATCACCAATACCTGTACCCATCGCCGTAATAATAGCCCTGATCTCCGCATTACCCAAGATCCGGTCGAGACGAGCTTTTTCCACGTTCAGAATCTTACCACGCAGCGGCAAAATCGCTTGGAAATGACGATCACGTCCTTGCTTCGCTGATCCGCCGGCAGAGTCACCTTCGACGATGTACAATTCGCTGATTGAAGCATCCTTGGATGAACAGTCTGCCAATTTACCCGGAAGTGAGCTTACTTCGAGTGCACCTTTACGACGTGTCAGTTCCCGGGCTTTACGGGCTGCTTCACGCGCACGGGCTGCTTGCAGTCCTTTTTCCAAAATGCGGCGGGATACGGAAGGATTCTCTTCTAGGAATTCCTGCAGTTTCTCGGCAAACAAGGATTCGACAATCCCACGAACTTCGCTGTTACCCAGCTTGGTCTTTGTCTGTCCTTCAAATTGCGGTTCCGGAATCTTGACCGAAATAATAGCGGTCAAGCCTTCACGCACATCGTCCCCAGAAAGGTTACCCGTACTGTCTTTGATTACCCCCGCTTTACGGGCGTAGTCATTGATAATCCGTGTAAGGGCACTCTTGAAACCTGATTCATGGGTTCCGCCCTCATGCGTGTTGATATTGTTGGCGAAGGAATAGATATTCTCGGTGTAGTTGTCATTGTATTGCAGGGCAACTTCCACCTGGATATTATCTCTGGAACCTTCAACGTAGATTGGAGTTTCATGCAGTACTTCTCGCTTCTGGTTGAGGAAGGAGACGTATTCGATAATGCCGCCTTCGTACAGAAACGAGTTGGTTGCACCTGTACGCTCATCCGTCAGTGTAAGACCAATTCCCTTGTTCAGGAATGCCAGCTCACGAATACGGGCAAGCAAGATGTCATAATCATAAACTCTCGTTTCCGTGAAAATTTCAGGGTCTGGGTGGAACCTAACCGTTGTTCCCGTTTCTTCCGTTGTTCCAATTACTTTCAGGTCATATTGTGGAGCTCCACGACGGTATTCCTGTTGATAGACATGCCCGTCAACCTTAACTGTGACAACAACTTTTTCGGATAGTGCATTAACTACGGATACACCTACACCGTGCAAACCACCGGATACTTTGTACCCGCCGCCACCAAATTTACCTCCTGCATGGAGGACGGTCATAACGACCTCAAGCGCAGGACGTTTCATTTTGGCATGTTCACCGACAGGAATCCCACGTCCGTTATCGACAACAGTGACACTGTTGTCTTCATGGATAGTAACCTCGATATGGTCACAGTAACCTGCGAGCGCTTCATCGATACTGTTGTCCACTACTTCCCAGACCAGATGATGCAGACCTTTGGAACTGGTGGAACCGATATACATCCCCGGACGTTTCCGTACGGCTTCCAGTCCTTCAAGAACCTGAATTTCATCTGCACCATATGACGGTTGATTCATAGACATGCTTTCACCTACTTCTATAGATTCAATATCGTAAATATGCGTTAACTAATAATGTTTGCTGAAATAGGCAACGTCCTTCATTTCAGCGCCAGTTGTCCACATAAAGACAAGCAGCAAAATACACACCTTTATGCCAATGAACTACTAGAGATCAGGAAAAATGTGAGCCCTCTTTTTCAGCGTGGCTGAGGAAATTGGCGAGTAGTACACAATGTTTTTGGTCACCACAATGGACTTGGCTTCCTCCTCACCGATGTGTTCCACGGTTTTTTCCTGCTCGGCATGCGTGACATATTGCTTGGAGATCTTTGAGGATTTTTCAATTGATATATCAAAAATAGCGACCAATTCGGAAGAACGGATGATCTTCTCACCGCCCAGATGAATGTACATAAGCCCTCACTCCTTAGCGTTCAACCTGTCCGGCATGAACGTGATAAATACTGGCATCTTTGAGCTTGTCAACGTTGAGGCTCTCGATCCCCGTAGCTGTAATAAAGGTTTGCACCTTGCTCTGGAACGTTTCGATCAGCTGCGTCTGGCGAAAAGGGTCCAGCTCTGACAGAACATCATCCAGCAGCAGGACCGGATATTCTCCGATTTCTTCGTGAATCAGTTCGATTTCCGCAAGTTTAAGGGACAACGCCGTTGTGCGCTGCTGCCCCTGCGAGCCATATGTTTGTACTTCCCGATCGTTAATGAAAAAGGACAGGTCATCCCGATGCGGCCCACTAAGGGTTGTGCCTCGGCGAATCTCCTGCTCTTTCATTTGTGATAATTTTATCATAAATTGGTCCATTAAGACAGCTTCATCTTCCTCAGCGGCTTCGCTGAAGGACGGAAGGTAGGCTAGGCGCAAGACTTCCCCGCCTCCGGTGATCCCCTGATGAATCGTTTCTGCCCACTTTTGCAGTTTCTTTATGAATTGTTTCCTTTTTTTGACGATCTTAACACCATGCTCAACCAGTTGTTCGTTCCATACCTCAAGCATGGTCTGGGCTGATGCCCCTTGTCCCCAAAGCTGCTTAAGCAAATTGTTTCGTTGGACGAGCACTTTTTGGTATTGCTGCAGGTGATACAGGTAACCTGGTGCGACCTGTCCGATCTCCATGTCAAGAAACCGGCGGCGGACCCCCGGTGTGCCTTTTACAATCTCCAGATCCTCCGGAGCAAACATCACGACATTGAGTGCTCCGACAAAATCACTTAGCTTGCGCTGCTCCAGGCCGTTAATCTTTGCTTTTTTGCCTTGTTGCGACAAAGATAACTCAAGTTTGACCGATCCGTACTTTTTGTCGACCTCTGCTGCAAGTCTGGCACGTTCCTCACCGAAACGAATCAGCTCCTTGTCACGGGATGTACGGTGGCTCTTGGTGAGTGCAAGTACAAAAATTGCCTCTGCAAGATTGGTCTTGCCCTGGGCATTCTGCCCGATCAACAAGTTTACGGGACCAAAAGAGTCCAGTCTCAGATGTTCATAATTGCGGAAATTCTGCAGATCAATGCTGTTCACAAACACGCGGTAACCTCCCTTTTATCCCGTCCGTCAGGAGGCAGCAGGATCGAACTGGTCTTCTTATTCTGCGGCAACTTCGAATGTGCCTTCTCCGTCCACTTCAACGATATCCCCAGGGTATAACTTACGTCCCCGGCGTTCCTCAGGCTCTTTATTCACACGTACAAGTCCTTCCTGAAGCAAAGCTTTGGCCATACCCCCAGTTGGGATGCAATCAGCCAGTTTCAAAAATTGATCAAGCTTAATATATTCCGTTCGAATCGTAACTTGGTTCACTCTGATCTTCCTTTCGTTAGTTGGTCGTCCGATATGGCAATATCACGTAAAGGCTGTGACTGTCATCCAGCGGTTTCAAGATGATAGGACTCATGACTCCTGTAAAAGCGATCATCAGCTGCTCACTTTCAACGACTTTCAGCACATCCAGCATGTATTTGGAGTTGAACGAGATTTTTAACGGATCTCCTGTAAATTCGGCAGGTTCGATTTCTTCTCTTACTTTACCTAGCTCGGAAGAGCTTGAAGAAATTTCAACAGATCCTGAATCCATCGTTTGCATACGCACAATGTTTGTTTTCTCTTCACGCGACAGCAAATAAGCCCGGTCAATGGATTCACTTAATTTTTTTGTATCTAAAACAAGTTCTGTTTTGTATGACGTTGGAATAATTCTAGAAGTATCGGGATATGTTCCGTCCAGAATACGGGAGTAGAACAATACACGGTCGATTTTGAACAGAACCTGATTGTCTGCAACAACGATATCCACAAGCGTATTTTGATCCGGAACAATTTTGCTGAGCTCGTTCAGCGTTTTACCGGAAATGACCACGTTGTTGAAGCGGATACCTTCTGCATTATCCAGCATTGCTGAACGAGTAGCAAGACGGTGGCGGTCTGTTGCCACAAATTTCAACTCGTTGTCACCCAAACTCCAGAGTACACCTGTCAGGATTGGAGTTGTTTCATGTGTGGAAATGGAGAAGACGGTTTGTTTGATCATATTTTTCAGCAAATCTCCTGGAATGGAGACCGTTTGGTTTTCCTCGATGCTTGGCAGTACCGGGAATTCTTCCGGATCAAGACCTACCAGTTGAATCTCGGTAGCACCTGCGGAGATAAAGGTGTTGAAGTTCTCTTTGACTTCCATGTGGACTTCTTGGGATGGCAGCTTCTTAATGATCTCCACGAAAAACTTGGCTGGTAGAACTACACTGCCCGGTTGATCTACCTGAACTACGCTTTTATCTCCATCTTCAAGCGGGATGAAGGATTGAATGGATATATCGGTGTCGCTTGCTGTCAACGTTACACCTTGATGATTCACGTCGAATTTGATACCGCTCAGAATCGGAATCGTTGTACGGCTTGAGATCGCTTTGGATACTTGCTGTATGGAATCGTTTAAGTAGTTTTTCATTATGCTGATTTTCATGGTTTCACTCCTAGCTGATTTTTTGGGTGTTGGGGTGTTAAAAGGTGTTTTTCAAAGGCCGAAGGCTAAGCTCCGAAATGGCTATTTTGGAGATGATATCTTTAAGATCTTTTTAGTAATAATAGTAATAGGGGCACTGAATATGTGGATAAGTGGGTATAAACCCGTACACCCAAGCCTATCCACATGTGTATACGTTGTGCATAGGCTTGGGACTTGTTCAGGTTGGATTCTTGATTTTTTCGGTTAAGTTGTTGATAACTTTATAGAGATCCTGATCGTTTTTAATCGCTTGGGAGATTTTTTCGTGAGCATGTATGACAGTGGTATGATCTCGTCCTCCGAATGCTTCCCCGATTTTGGGCAGAGAAAAATCTGTCAGTTCACGAGAGAGATACATGGCAATCTGTCTTGGGAAAGCAACTGCCTTGGTCCGTTTCCGTGCTTTGAAATCTTCAAGCTTAAGGCTATAGTACTCGCCGACCTTTTGTTGGATGTCATGAATAGTGATCATTTTGGGGCGACTGGAAGGAATAATATCCTTCAGTGCTTCAGCTGCCAGATGAGTGGTTACATCTTGATTAGTCAGTGAAGAATAAGCAACGACCCGAATCAGGGCGCCTTCCAGTTCACGGATATTGGTGTCAATCTGGTTGGCGATGTACATCATCGCTTCATTCGGAATATCCAAGTTTTCCGCACGTGCCTTTTTACGCAAGATTGCAATCCTTGTCTCCAAATCAGGAGGCTGGATATCCGTAATTAACCCCCATTCAAATCGAGAACGAAGTCGTTCTTCCAGTGTCGGAATTTCCTTTGGTGGTCTGTCGCTGGAGATGATGATCTGCTTCCGTTCCTCATGCAGCGCATTAAACGTATGGAAAAATTCCTCTTGTGTTGATTCTTTTCCCGCCAAGAACTGAATATCATCAATGAGCAAAATGTCGACGCTCCGGTATTTGTTACGGAAGCTCTCCCCGCGGTTGTCACGGATCGAGTTAATGAATTCGTTCGTGAATTTCTCAGACGACAAATAAACAACTTTGCTGCCTGGATCATGCTCTAGAATGTAATGTCCGATCGCATGCATCAAGTGTGTTTTACCGAGACCTACTCCTCCATACAGAAAAAGAGGGTTGTAAGCTTTGGCGGGCGCTTCAGCGACCGCCAGCGATGCGGCATGGGCAAAACGGTTGCCTGGCCCGATGACAAATGTATCGAACGTATATTTCGGATTCAGCATGCTGAGTACCGCTTCTTCCTGTACAACGGTTGGCGTTGGTGCCGGCAGTTGCGGGTCCGGTTCAGCAGGCTTGTTCTCTTCAATGACAAATTTCACATCGACTTGCTTGCCAAGCAGCTCGTATACCGTCGATCCGACCAATTTGGTGTAACGGCTCTCCAGCCATTCGACGGCAAACGTAGTTGGTGCGGAAATGACGATGGAGCGGTCATTCAGTTTGGTAGCCTTGGTTGCTTTGAACCAGGTATCAAAACTGGGTTTGCTGAGTTTGTTTTGTATGATTGATAAAATTTGCTGCCATAAATCAGAAGTATGGCTGTCCAC